>CAWDPR010000009.1:0-227645 GCA_963804305.1 uncultured Acidimicrobiaceae bacterium
AGAGTTGATCCGTCGAAATTCTCCTTCGGAGCCAGCAAACAGATTCAATGGAATTTTCGACCACCGGGAAGATAGCTTCAAGATTGGGGAGGCGACCGGACTGGAACTCGCGCAAAACCCTCTCGTATCCATCTACGAAGAGGTAGTCATTTATGCCGATAACGCTCAATTCGGGAGGCAGGCGAGCGAGCTCCTCTAAATATCTATCCCAAGGATTTGCGCCATCGTAATTGTGAACGAGCGAAGCGGGGGTATGGACGTGTAAGTCCCATCGTCGCCAAGTTGAACCCAGTTGAGAGGCGGTGTACGGCATCTCGGCTCTTTCTGCAGCTTCCAGGAAGCTGCGCACAGAAAGTCTACTTCTAGACGTCTCGAATTGGTAAATACTGACATAGGCGGGCAGAGTTAGAACCGCTTGGGGATTCAGATTGTTCGAAGTTGAAGTTTGCACCTCTGCGAGACGCGCGCGACAACATTTGCACTTGTTTTTGTTGCTAGCCGAATCGCTCACAAACACCTTGAGTAGTCAAAGTCGGAAATGAAATCGCGACAAAAGCTCCGGAAGAACAAGATCGAATTTCGTGGGCCGTGCAGGACTTGAACCTGCGACCCCTTGCGTGTCATGCAAGTGCGCTACCAGACTGCGCCAACGGCCCCTAAGGGATTCAACTCTACCATTTCACGTCATTCACAAAGAACCTATGGTGCAGCCCTTTACCCAATGTGAAGCGAGGCCAGCGGCGCCGGCGCACTTTGCCCGTCCCACGTTCCACGCAACGTGAATTCTTGGCCATCGTCGCTGCCGTCATCGATCACCCGATAGATCGTGAATTCGACCTTTGGCGTGGTGACGATCGTCTGCATGCCTCGATTCTCCGAACTGACAGGCGCTGATACTTGAATGCTCGCAACGCCAGATCCGCTACCCGCCACCTTCGTTGTCGCCTCTCGGCGAACCAATCCATCGTTCGTCAAGACATCCAAGAACGCCTCATGTCCACCATTGAGGATGGTGGCGGCCAGAGCTTGCAGAAATACGAGGTCGCCACATCCGTCGTACACCCAGCGTTTCCCAAGCACCGAATGTTCCGTCGTACCGACCAGATACGACTCAGCGTCACTCAATGGCGCACCACGATATGTCAGTGGGACCTGGAGGGTGCGTCCGTCGCCAGTCGTGAGCAAATGCACCTCCATCCCGACTTCGCCATTGGGGTCGTCAAAGCGGTATGACCCCGCCGCAGTGAACGCCGACGTTTCCGCATCGTGCAGCCAGGACTGTGTGGGCAGCCAGGAGGACATCAGTTCCAGTTTGGAAGGGACCAATGTCGCCTGATGGAGGATTGCCACGACACGAAATCTACTCAGAATCGACAGCGAGAGAAAAGGTCGACGCTGTCGCTTGACTAGGCGCTCGCCGAGACGACAAACTCCTCTGGGTCTGATGCCAGTAGGAACGAGGTCTGACCGGCGTTGTTGTGGACGACCTGTTCCAAGAAGACCTCGACGGCGGCGCGAGCGTCCTTCAGCGCGTCATGGCCCCCTGGATTCACTCCGTAGTGTCGACACAAGTACGCCTGGCCGCGACGAGGTCGAAACTCACGACTCGGGTCCATTGCGAGGTCATGCTCCACTACATCGATGATTCGAAGGAGCGAGATGTCGAACTCGGCGTCCATCAAGTCACGACTGAGTACCGACATCGAACTTCGTCGAAGCATCTCGAGGTCGAAGTGCACGACGTTAGAACCCACGATGTAGGCCCCCATCTGGTGATAGTCGCGAAGAATCTGGATGGCTCGAAGTAGTCCGGTCTCGACGTCATAGACCTGATCCGTTGCGCGTTTGGCTTCCAAGTCCTCGAGCGAAAGACCATGCACCCGCTTGGCACCTGCGGAAATTGGTCGATCTGGGATCACGAAGAACTGTTCAGACCACACGGGCACGCCGAAGCGGTAGGCGCAGAAACCGTAGGAAATGGCTCGCTCACTTGAAACACTCAGTCCGGTCGTCTCGGTATCGAAACCCAAGATGAGTTCAGGGACTCGTGTGTATTTCTTCGCCACGGGACCATTGTTGCAGTTTGCTGTCACACATCTGTTGACGAACGCGGGCCAAAAGTAACGAATCGTGGACTTTTCTACCGCTGGCACGTGATCGCGACCAAGTTGACGCGCGTAACGCGCTGCACAAGAGTGTTGGCCATGAGCACACGAACTGTCCTTATTACTGGCGCATCAGCAGGCCTCGGCCACGCCTGCGCCGATCATCTCGCCGCGTCGGGTTGGCGGGTCATCGGCGCGAGTCGTCGAGGCACCGCGGGAGAGAAGTGGCACGGCGTCACGATAGACGTCGACGACGACGCATCGGTACTTTCCGGCATGAGATCGGCCTTCCCCGACGACGCTCGCCTCGACGCGGTGGTCGCCTGCGCCGGTTGGGGAGCCGCCGGCGCGGTCGAGGAGACACCCATTGGTGACGCGAAGGCCCAGCTCGAAACCAACTTCTGGGGCTGCGTTCGCGTGGTGCAGGCGGCATTGCCGATCATGCGCCGCCAGGGCGGGGGGCGACTGGTCCTCATGAGCTCCATCGGTGGCCTGCTCGGGATCCCCTACCAAGCGTTTTATGCGGCGAGCAAGTTCGCGCTCGAGGGCTACGCCGAGTCCCTCGCCTATGAAGTGGCACCCTTCAACATCCACGTCACGTTGATCGAGCCGGGTAACTTCAAGACCGAATTCACCCAGAACCGACGACTGGTCACTCCCCTGCCCGATGATCCCTACAAGGCGGCCCGCGACAAGGCGATCGCCGTCATGGAACGCGACGAGGTGAACGGCGCCGATCCGATGGACGTTGCGAAACTCGTCGCGAAGGTGCTCGACGACAAGAACCCGCCGCGACGCGCCTCGGTGGGCAAGTTCGACGAGCGCATGGGCATCATGGGCAAGCGACTCCTCCCCTTCCGGGTCTTCGAGAAGGCGGCCAAGTCGAGCCTCGGGGTCTAGGACTACACGGCAACAATTCGTGTCGCTCGGTCCAGTCGCGCCGTATGGTGAGGCTATGGAACTGCGCACACTTGGTCGTACTGGTCTGAAAGTAAGCCCGCTCTGTCTTGGAGCGATGATGTTCGGCGCGTGGGGCAACACCGACCACGACGACTCGATCAAGATCATCCATAAGGCCCTCGACGCCGGGATCAACTTCATCGACACCGCCGACGTCTACTCCCAGGGTGAGTCCGAGCAGATCGTCGGCAAGGCGCTCGCGACGGTCGAGCGCTCGAGCGTGGTGCTGGCGACGAAGGTACACGGCCAGATGGGCGACAATCCGCTCAACGCCGGCAATTCGCGGCGCTGGATCATCGAAGAGTGTGAGCACAGCCTCCGCCGACTCGGCACCGACTACATCGACCTCTACCAAATCCACCGCCCCGACGAGACGACTGACATCGAGGAGACCTTGGGGGCCTTGAGCGACCTGGTCCACCAGGGAAAGATCCGCTACTTCGGCAGTTCCACCTTCCCGGCCGAGCAGATCGTCGCCGCCCAGTGGGCCAGCGAACGCCGAGGCTACGAGAAGTTCCGCACCGAGCAGCCGCCCTATTCGATCCTCGTGCGTGCCATCGAGCGCGACGTCCTGCCGACCGCCCAGACCTACGGGATGGGCGTCATACCCTGGAGTCCCCTCGCCGGAGGGTGGCTGGCCGGCAAGTTCGGCGAGGGCAAGAAGAACACCAGCCGTCGATCGGCTCGACTCCCCGACCGCTACGACCTCAACATCCCGGGCAACCAGCGAAAGCTCGTGGCCGTGGACCAACTGAGCGCCCTCGCCGACGAGGCCGGCATCACGCTCATCGAACTGGCCCTCGCCTTCGTCCTCGAGCACCCCGCGGTCACGTCGCCGATCATCGGGCCGCGCACGATGAAACACCTGGACTCGCAACTGACCGCCCCCGACGTCCACCTCGAGACCTCAGTCCTCGACCGGATCGACGAGATCGTCCCCCCGGGAACCAACGTGCGTCGCGGCGACGGAGGGTGGGAGCCCTCGGTCCTGACCAACATGCGCCGGCGCCGACGCAGCCATGGAAACACCTGAGCACTACGTTCGACGAGAGGACCCACCGCCGTCGCCACCTCAATCGTGGTGGCGGCAGTTGCTTCGCCGGTTCTACCACTTCATGTTTGAGAAGGAACCGGCCCCCATCCCTCCGTACCACGGCAACTTCCAGGGCGCGACCGTTAATGACCCGCGATACACGCCGGGGCTCTTCAATCGGGAGCGCGTCGACTACTCAAATGATGAGGCCGATCGGAGTCTGAGGGACGATCCTTCGCGCTCGTAGCCCCGTAGTGCACCGAGGACACCGTGAGGTGCGCCCCATGAGAGGCACTTCCCTCAGTTCTGGCCGGGCGAGCAGTGCGCACACGGCGTCGTCGCCAAGGTGGAAGCGTGTAACGCGTCAACGAATCGTTCGAATGGTCCGAGCCACTTGCTCTCGTGACTCGACGCCTCGCCCTGGGAGCCTGGGGCCCCTTCGCAGTACCCGCAGTCCTCGGTGTGCACCTGCCCGACGTTGTTCGTCCAGTTTTGGAGTGTCCAGTACATGGGTCAACGCTAGAACGAGCCGGGCGGCGATGTATGCCATCCCCGCGCTCAAGATAACGATTTGTTAAATCTGGCTGCGGGGCGTCATGCTGAGGTCGGATGACTTGACAGGCCTACTAAAGTCGCAAGAGTGCCAATTCCAAATCGACCCCTCCTGACCGGCACTATTGCCGCGACACTCCTGGCCGGGTCGGTCCTCGTCGCGCCGTTCGCGGCCAACGCCGCGCAGGTCGCCGGACGCCGTTCGACCTCGTCGACGAGTGCCGCGACCCGGTACTCGCACGTGGTCTTCTCTATCCGACTCGAAGACCAACTCCTCGCCACCTTGCGCTACCTGCCGGTCACCTTCGTGCCAACGGTGAAGAAGAAGCCCACACCGACCACGACCACCACGACGACGTCGACCACGACGACGACCGCCCCCGGTACCACCACAACGACACCGAGTTCGACGACGACGACCGTCGCGACCACGACGACGACGCGCCCGAAGCCAAAGCCGAAGCCGACGAAGAAGCCCAGCCGCACGGCGTTGCAAAAGGGAACCTTCGTCTGGCGCTACAAGGGATTGACCGGACCAATCCGATCACTCTGGCAGGTCGGCACCAACAACGTCGTCCTTCAGGGTGCAGTGATGAACTTCCAAGCGCAACACGGGCTCGCCTGGAACGGCGGCATCAACACCGCGACCTGGGACTTGATCGTCGAAGCGGCCGCCAAGCAGCAGTACGACCCCACCCCGTACGACTACGTGACCGTGGATCAGAACCAGCCCGAGAAGCTCCGGCTCTACGTCGCCGGTCGCCATATCTATACGTCCTTCGTCAACACAGGCATCATCTCGGCGCCCACCCAGAGCGGCACCTACCCCGTCTACCTTCGCTACACCGTCACGACGATGTCGGGCACGTTGCCCGGCGGGGGTACGTATCACGACCCGGGCATCCCGTGGGTCTCGTACTTCCACGGCGGCGACGCGCTGCACGGCTTCCTTCGTAGCCAGTACGGCTACCCCCAAAGCCTCGGCTGTGTCGAAATGCCCTTCGCCAACGCCAAGGTCGTCTGGCCTTACACGCCGATCGGCACGCTCGTCACCGTCAACTAGTCAGTTGACTCGCCGGTCACTCAACGGCTCAGTGTCAACGCGACGTGAATGTCCGATCTGCTGAAATCACTTCACTGATGGCCCTTCCGTCGTGCCCCGTCACGTGAGAAGGTCAAAAATGGCGGACGCCTAGACTCACCGATGATCGGAAATGGGTACTTGCTCGCCACGTCGGCACTCTTGGACATCAGGAATGTCGTGCACGTCGAATCGTTCAACGTCCAGACGTAAGGGCCCTTCGTGATCCCAACCTTCGTCATCTTCCTTCGTGAGGGAATCGAAGCGTCCATGATCGTGGCGATATTGCTCGCGTACTTGCAACGAATTGGTCAGCGTCGCCACTTCCGCGACGTCTTCAGTGGTGTCGCCGCCGCACTCGTGCTGACCCTGGGCGGTGGCATCGCGGCCTTCTTCCTCATCCGCCACTACGAAGGCTCGAACGTGCAAACGTACTTCGAGACCGCGACCTACCTGCTCGCCGCGGTGATCCTCACCTACATGACGTTCTGGATGCAGTCGCACGCGAAGGGACTGGCGAAGGAACTCGAACACCGCAGCGACCTCGCGCTCACGACCGGGAAGCGATGGGGACTCGGACTGCTCGCCTTTCAGGCCGTCGGACGAGAAGGGCTCGAGACGATGGTCTTCACGTTGGCGATCATCTTCGCCGCCGATCGCCAGGCGGCGTCGCCGGTCCACGGCAAGCTCCTCTTGATCGGTGCCGCACTGGGACTCGCGATCGCTTTGGCCCTCGCGTTCGCCATCTTCAAGCTGGGAGCGAAACTCAACATGCGCAAGTTCTTCCGCGTGCTCGGCATCGCGCTCATGCTCTTCGCGGCGGGACTGCTGGCCGACGCGGTCGAGAACATGCAACAACTGCACTGGTTGGACTTTGGCGGCCACGTGCTCTGGAACTCCTCGGGCGCGATCTCGGAGGCGTCGAACTTCGGTGACGTCCTTCACTCGCTCCTCGGCTACGCCGATCACCCGACCATCCTCCAGGCGGTCGTGTGGTTCGTCTACCTCGTCGTGAGCACGATCCTCTTCATCCGGATGGGCAAGGGCGCCGGTCGACGAGCGCGACCGCTCGAGGCGCACGCCGCACATCACAAGAACGGTCGACTCGCGTCCCCCTGACACGGCGTTGAACCCTCGGCAGTTGACTTACCGCGCGGTAACTCGTTGAGCGTTGAACACGCGTGTCACTCTTTGATCACGGAGTGCATGACGTCGTCGCCACGTGAGGACTTTCACGTAGGGGTTTTCCCTGACGGGTCAAATTCTTGGTCCGAGCGCGCGCAAGGACAGCGTTAACCTCGATCAATGTACGGAAACGACGAAGAAATCTTTCGTCGTCGTGAGCACACGCTCGACCTTCGTACCGGCGACTCGGAGCACTCATGACCATGACGTTGGATGAAACAGCCAAAGGACCGGTGCCCGACAGCCAGTGGGCCGTCGAGACGCACGGTTTGACCAAACGATTCGGCTCGAACGTCGCGGTTAACGGCGTCGAGTTGCTCGTCCCACGCGGCTGCGCCTTCGGATACCTCGGCCCCAACGGCGCGGGCAAGACGACGTTGATCCGGGTGCTGCTCGGACTGACCCACGCCGACGCGGGCACGATGTCGCTCCTCGGCTACTCGGTGCCCAAGCACCGCGACCGAGCGCTGGCCCGTGTGGGTGCCATCGTCGACGAGCCTCGTTTCCACGGCCATCTGACCGGCCGCCAGAACCTACAGATCCTTGCGGCCGCTCGCGAGCCGGCGGCGAAGGGACGCATCGAGAGTTCACTCGACCGCGTCGGGATGCTCAGTCGCGCCGACCTCAAGGTCTCGAAGTACTCGATGGGCATGCGCCAGCGTCTGGGTGTCGCCGCGTGCCTCCTCGGCGACCCCCAGCTCTTGATTCTCGACGAACCAATGAATGGTCTCGACCCCGCCGGCATGCACGAGATGCGCGACATGATCCTCTCTCTGGTCGCCGAAGGTCGCACCGTCGTGTTGTCGTCGCACCTCCTCGACGAGGTCGAGCGCACCTGTGACGCGGTCGCCATCGTGGACCGGGGCAATATCATTCGCCAGGGGCCGATCGCCGAGCTGCTCTCCGGCGCTGACGTGGTGGTCCAGATCGACTGTTCAGCACCCGACGGCGTGTCCGCGCTCCTCAACGGCATGAACGTCGACGTGCGCGTCGAAGTTCACAACGACGACGTGACCGTCACGATGCCCACGGGCACGACCCGCGACGCCATCGCCGAGATCAACCGGCGCCTCGTCGAAGGAGGCACCTCGGTCTACCGGCTGCAAGCCGTCCAGGTCTCCCTCGAGTCATGGTTCTTGGAAGTCACGAGTCGATTGGGAGCACCGGAATGACCACGACCACCGCACTCGACACGACGCCACTGACACCGGCGAGCCAGAGTGACCACCGAGGTTCCTGGATCCCCACGTGGGGCATGATCACCACGCGGTTCATGGAGTTACGACGACGACGCGGACTCATGATCGCGATTGTGGCGGTCGTCGTGGGTCTGCCGTCGATCTTCCTCCTCGTGCGGCTCATCGCACACGCCGTCGACCCCAAGGTCTACGCGCCAGCCGGTGGCTACGACATCTTCAACAACTTGACCGCCGGTGTCATGTTCATCTTCGGCTTCATCATGGCGGCGACGCTCGGCTGCACCGCCGGTTCGATCGACCTCACGGAAGGAATGTTCCGCCACCTGGTCGTGACCGGTCGCTCTCGGGTCGCGCTGTACTTCGCGCGCATCCCGGCCGGTCTCGCGATCATCACCTCGATCGTCGCGGTGGGGTTCACGATCGTCTGCGTGGTCTGTTGTCTCGCGGCTCCGCGTACCTTGAACTATGACGGCGTCAACATGCCGGCCGGTCTGTCGAGCACTGCCTTCGACGCGTACGCGGTGGACCATCCGGGTGCGGTCATCTGCAACTTCAACTTCTTCGACAACGCCAAGAACAGCGTCATCGTGCCGTGCGAGTACGACCCCGCCACGCACATGGGCAAGATCGGTTCACCGAAGAACGCGCCTCCCGGGGTCGCGACGCCCACCAAGGCGCAGATCAAGGCCGAAGCCATCGTCGTGGCGAAGCAGAACTACCCCACCTACGCCAAGGAGTTTCTGTCACCCTCGAACGGCTTGATGATTCGAACGGGACTCTGGCTCGAACTCGAAGCGGCCATTGGCTTCATCGTGGGTCTCGGTCTCGGATCATTACTTGGTCAACGCACGGTTTCGGTGATCATCATGCTGGTCTATGAGGTCATCCTCACCCCACTGCTCGCCCAAGCACACATCGCACACCTCATCAACGTGCAACGTGGATTGGTGGGGCTCGCCACGGCCCACTTGGAACCGAGCGCCCTCCCACCGGTGTTTGGCGGGAACGGGCCACGGAGCGCCTCGAATCTCATTCCCGAGTCGCGACTGGTAGCGGTCCTCGTCATCGTTGCGTGGATCGTCGTCTGGACTGGACTCGGTGCTCGCAGAATGGCGAAGCGCGACGCGTAGCTCCGACTCATCCGAACCGGACAAGCACCCACCCTCTGGCGTCTAACCCACGATGGCCAAGGCGACCGCGGAAAGGGCCATGAGCACAACGGTGAACCAACCGAGGATGACCGCGAGCTTCCCATTGGCGTACTCGCCCATGATCGTGCGATCGGACGCGACGATCATCGTGACCACGAGAAAGGGCGCCGCCGCGACGCCGTTGACCACGGCGACAAAAACCAGCAAAGTGATGGGGTTGATGTGGAACAGACTGAGTGCCATTCCGCCGAGCATGCCGGCGACCACGAGCCCGTAGAAGAAGGGAGCCTTGCGTGGAGAGTTCGAGAATCCCGTGGGGTGACCGAGCAGTCCCGCCATACCGGCCGATCCCGCGCCCGCCAAAACGGGAATGGCGAGCATCCCCGAGCCAATGAAGCCGAGCGCGAAGATGTCAGTCGCGAATCGACCAGCGACCGGCTTGAGCGAACTCGCTGCTTGCGCCGGCGAGTTGATGGTGACGTGATGCCCGTGGCTCCCGATCGTCAGCGCGGTGACCACGATGATCGCGAACATCACCACGTTGGAGAATCCCATGCCACAAAAGACGTCGAATCGACTTTCCGCGCGCTTTGACCGCGCACCCCTCTTGGACCGTCGAGGTAGCGGCACTGGCTTGCTCCCGCCCGTTGGCTCCGCGCGAAGGTCCTCGATGCGCACCAGACTCTGCCAGAAGAACAGGTAGGGCGAAATCGTCGTGCCGAGGACGGCGATGAGCACCGCGATGTAGGCCTTGTTGAATTGGAGGTGCGGAACGATCGTGTGTGACGCCACCTTGCCCCACGGCACCTTTACGAGGAACAACTCTGCGATGTAGGCCAAGAGGGCGATGCACAAGACCTTCATGACCGTCGCCACCAATTCGAAGGACCCACTGATGAGGAGCGCGATGATGACGCCGCCCGCGACGACGGCCCACAGCACTTCGGGACCGAGATGGAGTAGTTGCATCCCCGCCCCCACGGCGACGAGGTCGGCGGCGATGTTGAGGGCGTTCGCCACGATCAAGACCGCGATGAGGATTCCGATCGCGACGCGCCACGCCTTGGAGAAGCGAATGAAGATGAGCTCGCCCAGTCCCTTGCCGGTGGCGAGCGCGGTCCGGTCGCAGATCTCTTGCACGGCGGCCATGAGTGGAAAGGTCACCAACGCGACCCACAACATCCCGAGCCCGAATCGAGCGCCAGCCTGCGCGTAGGTGGCGATGCCCGAGGGGTCGTCGTCCGATGCTCCCGTCACCAGTCCGGGACCGAGGGCCCGGACGTAGACGCGCCACCACGGACCGCGGGTGGTACTTGTCCCGGCGTCCGATGACGAAAGTGTCGAGACCTGTCGTTTCGTCGTCACCGAAATTCCCTTTCCTACTCGTCGAGCCGTGCTGGCGCAGCAACATCGTTGATGTCACGTGACGTTCGCTGCGGCGAAGCGCGTTTGACTGGTGCGACCCTACCGGTCACGTCAAACGTGCGCGGTCGTGACGTCCGCTTTCTAAGGATGTTCAAAAGTTTTCGCCGGTCTCGACACACACGCAGTGAGTGCACGGTACTCGCACACTGCTACGAGACGTCGAATCCTTCGAGGTCATCGATGCTTCGACGATTCTTCTCGGCCCAGTACTCGCGAATGCCGTCGGGACCCTTTCGCCGTGACCACTGGTCCATCGTCGGGCGATGTTCTTCGAAGGTCATGAACGGCACGCCGTACCCGCACGAGTCAGCGATCCGCTCGACGTCGACGACGATCACCGAACGAACACCCACGCCCGATGCTCCAGGGAACTGCGACACCAACGATGCGAAGTCGGGCGAGTCCGTCAAGACGGCCCGACCGGTCCCGTGAAATCGCACGATGCGCGGTGGCCCGGCGAAGGCGCAGAACATCACGACGATTCGTCCGTTCTCTCGCAGGTGGGCGATCGTCTCGACCCCACTACCCGTCTGGTCGAGGTAGGCGACACTGCGGGGCCCGAGGACCAGGAACTCCTCCCGATTCCCCTTCGGCGAACAGTTGAGGAGACCGTCACCGGCGAGCGGTGCGGTCGCGACGAAGAACACCGGCTGCGAGCAGACCCAGCTCGCGAGTGAGTCGTCGATGCCGTCGAAGGTCTTTCCCATCGGTCCATTATTGCGGCCGAGTGCGCGCCGTGGGACGGACCAGGGTCGAGAAGCGTCTGCTCGACCGCTGGTTGGATTTCGAGGCGGCGTCCGGATTCGAACCGGAGTACGGGGCTTTGCAGGCCCCTGCCTAACCACTCGGCCACGCCGCCAGAAAGAGACAGCCTACTAGGGGACCTCAGTGTGCTTTCTGATGTTTGAAGTAGTGATAGATCGCGCCAACGATCGCGGCGATGATCAAGATCTTGATGAGCGTCCAGACCGCGAACGCGAGGAAGCCAATGACCCCAAAGATGACCCACAGCGCCACGCCGATGAGCACGATGACGCCGATGGTCTTTAGCAGTGGCATGGTCGCACTCTCCTCATCCCCCATCGTAGGCGCCGAGGGAATTGCTGGCGACGCGAGTATTCTGGGACGGTGACCAAGCGGCTCTTTCCGGTGATTGCCCTCGCAGCTGGAGTCTTGGGAGCCACGCTGGCACCGACGATTAGCGCATCGGCGACGGCCGTCACTCGCTCGTACTCCATCACCAGCCTCGCGGCCACGTCGCTGACCTCCCAGATGCCCATCCTGCGCCTCCACTTCAGTGCGACGACCAAGGTGAAGGACCTTCCGCTGCTGACGACTCGACCGGCCCTCGCCACGCAGTGGCAACAGATCGGCACCCATGAAGTCCAGGCCGTCGTCACCGGTTCGATCAAGCCCGCGACGAGCTACACCATCCTCCTGCCCACACGCATGACGTGTGCGTCGCGGTGCACCTTCGCCGCGCTGCGCCCGCACGTGGCGACCGGTGCCACCAGCACGACGTGGGAAGAGCAATTGCTCGCCGAACTCAACTACTTGCCGGTGAGCTTCACACCGACCGCACCACAAAGCGATCCATCCCAGCCGGCGAATGGGACCTTCGCGTGGAAGTACCCCGCGCTCCCCCAAACGTTGCAGAGTCAGTGGGTGGTGGGCGCCAACGGCGCGATACTTCGCGGCGCACTCATGAACTTCCAAAGCGTCAACAACCTGCCGACGACCGGCGCCGCCGACGCAGCGACCTGGAGTGCATTGGTCAACGCCGCGTTGACCAACAAGGTCGATCCCACGACGTATAACTACGTCAGCGTCTCTGAGGGCTCGCCCGAAACCCTAACCCTCTACGTGAAGGATCACGTCCAGTTCCGCACCCTGGTCAACACGGGAATCTCGTCGGCGCCCACCGAGACGGGCACTTTCCCGGTCTACCTTCGCTACCTCTCGACCACCATGTCGGGCACCAACCCCGACGGGAGTCACTACAGCGACCCGGGCATCCAGTGGGTCTCGTACTTCAACGGTGGCGACGCCCTGCACGAGTTCCCTCGCTACTCCTACGGCTTCCCTCAGAGTCTCGGGTGCGTCGAGATGCCCTTCGCGAGTGCGCAGACCGTCTTCCCCTTTACACCGATTGGCACACTCGTCACCGTCAACCTGTAGCGAACATATTCACAATTCGTCATCGGTCACGACGATTGAACGCGTGACGCACACTGTTACCATCGCCGAAGATGGCGAATGACCTGAAACGCGGGGGCTCTGAACCTAGTTGGCCACTGCGGGTGGTACTCGGACTCGTCGTCACGGCACTCGTCGTCGTTGGTTTTGAACTGCGATTCCAGCCCGCGAGCCACTCCGCGGCCACCACGACGTCCACCGCGCCCGCGACCACGACGTCCACGGTGCCGACATCGACACCGACGACCACCACGTCGATCGCAACGACGACGACCACGCAGACGAGCGGCAACATCGCGCCGCTCCCCTCTCCCGACATCAACAACGCGTCGTTCCCTCAGCCCGGTCGCGGGTGCCACTTCAACTTGGCGGCGTCGGCGCCAACGACGGTGAGCGGACGTTGCACCGTGCTCGAGATCGGGGACTCGCTCGGCAACGACCTCGGATGGGGACTCGCACGAGAACTCGGCACTGATCACGTCTTGCACTTGGTGCAGGCGGACAAGTCGGCCAGCGGGCTCACCACGCCCTGGTTCTTCAACTGGCCCGCGAAGGAGAAGGTACTGCTCGCCCAGTACCACCCGCAGCTGGTCATCGCGATGTTCGGCGGCAACGACGAACAGAACCTGCGCGTGAACGGTCACGTCGTCGCCTACGGCTCGGCGCCGTGGATCAGCGCGTACACGAAGATCGTGACCGGCATCGCCACCGCCGCCACCCAGAGCGGCGCGTACGTCCTGTGGGTCGGCATGCCCATCATGGCGCCCGCTTCGTACCGTCAGCAGATGCTGTTGATCAATTCCGTCTTCTTGAAGGTCGAGCAGTCTGTTCCGGGCATGGCCTTCCTGCCGACGTGGGACCTGTTCGCCAACGCGCAGGGCCAGTTCGCCAACGCTGCTCCGGTGAATCGCGTCCCCTCGGTCCTGCGCTCAAGTGACGGCATCCACTTCAGTTACGTCGGTGAGAACGTGATCGCCACCTACGTCGCGCACGAACTCGCTCAGGTACTCCACGTGCAGGTCGCACCGTCGTCACCGATGTTCATCGATCGCTGAACCTAGAACTTGAAGTGGATGTGCGCAAGGTGGCCCACGATCAACGTCGAATCCCACGAACACGCCACGCATACGAGCAGTAGCAAGAGCACCGCGACGAAGTCACGGTCGAGCCGCTTCGAACGGCGGATCGGATTCTCGAGGAAGTGATACGAGATGACGGCGCACGCGAAGGCCCCGGCGATCTCGATCTCACGCGCCCACATCGACGTCGGCGGATGCACCATCTGCAACGGCAGGTTAAGCCAGACGAAATGCCACAGATAGAGCGAATACGAGATGTCGCCGATGTAGCGCAGCGGTCGCCATGAGAGCCACGTCGCCGGTCCACCCGCGGCGCTCCCCTGACCGGCCCACAAGAGCACGGCCGTCGCCCCGCACGGCCACCACGCGAGCACGCCCGGATACACGCTCTGGGCGTTGAGTTTCCACACCGCTAGGGCGAGTCCCACGAACGCCAGCGCGGCCAGCGCGGCACTGAGGAGCGGGGTACGCCTGGCCCACGCACCGGGCAGCAGCGCCATGAGTCCGCCCAGCGCGATCTCCCAGAAACGGGTGAACGGCGAGTAGTACGCCACGGTCGGACTGATCGGGGTCAGGTGCCACGAGTACCAGGCCGACGCGGCGATCGCCGCGACGAGGAAGAGACCGAGCGACGTCGCGCGAGCGCGCAGTGGCGTCAGCAGTGCCAACGTGAACACGATGAGCGGGAAGAAGAGATAGAACTGTTCCTCCACCGCCAACGACCAGAAGTGGGTGACGAGTGAAGGCGCGACACCGGGGATGAAGTAGTCGCTCCCGGTTCTGATGAGTCGAAAGTTCGCCGAGAACAGCGACGACCACCGAACGTCGCCGAGCAGTTGCGGCACGAAGTTCGTGCCGAGCAGGTAGTACGCCGCGAAGGTCGTCGCGACGAGCGTGAGCGTGGCCGCGGGCACGATACGACGAATCCGGCGACCATAGAAGTACGCGAGGTTGTGGCGCACGTTGTCCGACGGCTGACGTCGAAGCAGGTTCGTGATCACGAAACCGCTGATGACGAAGAAGACGTCCACCCCGATGTAACCACCCTCGAAGCCGGGGACCTGCGCGTGGTCGAGGATGACGAGGATGACCGCGATCGCGCGAAGACCCTGGATGTCGGGCCGGAACTGTTGGTGCACCGCTTCGGGCAGCTTCGCCTCACGCACCGGTGAGTTGACGTAACTCATCGGCTGTCACCCCGCGTTGGCGACGTCCCCGACTTCGTACCCGCGACGCGTTCGCCTGGCACCGGTCGGATCACTTTCACCTCTCGACAGTACTTCGACGTGCCTCGAATCCGGTTGGTCCGTTCGAGCGTGGCGAGTGCGGAACTACGAGTGTCGCCGCAGCTCGTAGTCCCAGGGCGTGTCGTCCAGGGCCAGTAGTAGAGCGCCGAATCCGAGGGGAGCCCGGGCGTCCCTGCGGGCCGAGGTCAGTACCGGCGCATTGCCCGTGCGACAGATCCGCAGATGGAAACGGTGCAGCGCCGCCACGAGCGCGTGATCCTCCGCGAGGGCCAAGGGAGGAAAGCCGCCAATCGTGACGTAGGCGCGACCCGAAAGCCCGAGATTGGCCCCGTGGACGTGGGGATGGCCGTCGCGCCCGGGACCGTAGAGACGCGCGTACTTTCGCGGCGTGTGGCTCGGGTGCTCGGACCAGTCGTCGACGACCACGGTGCCCACCACCGCGTCGTAGCCGAGCGCCTCCTTCTGGGCGTGATGGAGGAACCAGTGGTCCGGGACGACGCTGTCGGCGTCGGTGGTGCACAGCCAGAGTTCGTCGATGCTGACGTCACGTTCCGCGACGATGCGTTCGAAGCCAGCGGCGCGCCCCGCGCCGGCATTTCGGAACTCGACCTCGAGTACGTCGACGCCGTAGGAGCGTGCGACACCGGCGGTGTCGTCGCTGCAGGCGTCGGCCACCACGACGATCCGCACCGGAGGTACACCTCCCTGCCTGACCGCCGCGGCGAGACCATCAAGGCACCTCTCCATCAGTGCCTCCTCGTTGTGTGCCGGCACGACGACGCCGAAGGATCGGATCATCGCAGTCCCGCCTTCGCCGCGACCGACAGGGCACCGAAGTCCACGCCGTGCGTGGAGCGCACGTAGACGGCGAGGTCGAAGTCGTCTTCAACGTGGTGGACGATTCGAGAACCGGTGGGCCATTGGCACTGCAGCGCTACCTGCACACGGTCGCCATGCTGAGGGTAGTCCGCGACCTTTGGTCGCCAATGCACCGACACCAGCGTCCCACCCGGCGCCACCGCCCTCGTGGCCCGGGCGACGACGTCCTCGAGGTCCGCGTCGTTGAAGTAGTAGAGGATCTCGGACAAGACGACGAGGTCGAACTCACCCGCCGGCCATTCGCGCGGCAACTGGCGACGCTCGAAACGTACGTGGTGATGGTCCTCCAATCGGCATTCGGCCTCGCGAAGCGCGACGGGGGAAACGTCACTCGCCAGCAGCGAGTCGCATCGCTCCGCAAGACCGAGGGTCAACACGCCAACCGAGCACCCCGGTTCGTAGGCGGTGGCGTAGCGACGTTCGGGAAGCGAGGCCAACGTGATGGCCCTCTTTCGCTCCTCATACCAACGATCGGCGAACCCCCACGGGTCGACGTTGGCCTGGTACATGTGGTCGAAGTAGCTGGCGGGCAACGTCATTCGAACACCACTTCGAAGGGCCGCTGGAAGTAAAGGAGGTCACGGGGCGTCACGACGGCCCCATCGCCGTCGTCCTCACCTAACGGGAGGATTTGGCTCCGGTAGCACTCGAGGGCACGCTGCTTGCGGTCTCGGTCACGCTCATTGAGCACGATCTTTCGGGCCCGTTCCCAGGGAATCGACCCATCGTTCGGTTCGGCCCAGTGCCAGGTCCACACCGGATAGCGCAGCAGTCTCGCTCCCGTGAGGTCGCTGGCCTCCTTCGCGGCGCGCCCGACGGCCTCGTGGTCGGGATGTCCGTCGAACTCCCACGTCGCGAAACAGAGGTCGTCGCAGGTGAAGAACTTCATCAACTGCTCGGTCAGCTCGCCCTGCGCCTGCGCCACGTGGCCGTCGCGCAAGTGCAGTTGCACGTTGGCGACGTTGCCCGGATGACCGTCGGCGAGTTCGCGCAGGGCGCAGCGCAACTCCGATTGACGCAGGTCTCGAAGTTCTTCCGGTGTCACGGTCGTGCTGCAAGGATGCGACGCCTCGCCGTCGGTGACGCTGACCACGATCACCGCCACGCCCTGGGCGGCCATCAGAGAAATGGCGCCTCCGAGCGCCAAGGTCTCGTCGTCTGGGTGGGGGGCCACCACGATCGCCAATTCGTGACCATCGAGTGAGATCTCGCGAATCTCCGGTAATTGCTGACACTGTCGCCATCGGAATTCAGAAGTACCTTCAGCACCGATGTGACGGTTCGACGTCGGGGTTTCGCGCAGATCTACCACGACGGGCCCCCATTCAGCACCGCCGAGCCGAGCCGCTCCAGGTCGGCCTCCGCGTGACTCTGTCGCACGTAGACCGGCAGGTCGGCGGCCAGCGCCGCGTGTCGCGCGTCGTGGCACAGTGGCCGGGCACCGAGAGCGCGCCCCACGCGCTCAAGGACCTCAAGTGCCGACCGTTCGGTGTTCGCGCGAAGCTGCAGCGCTCGCACCTCACCGATATGTGAAAAGTCGTAGGGGTCGAGATCGATCTCTTCGGCGACGACACCGAAGCTGTCGCGCAGGGCGCTGAGGAGCGCGTCGATGGCTCCGAGGTGAGCGAGGGCGTGCGCACCGAGAGTGCGCTGTCTACTCTCGCGCACCAACGCGTTCGCGACACCCACGGCGCCTCCGTACCAGCAGGCGGCGACGGCGAGCGCACCGTGCCAGAATCCCGGTCGTGCGAGATAGTCGCCCGGATCACCGACCGCGATCGCGGGGGCGTCGATGAACTCGACATCCATGCTCTGCGAACCGGCCATGCCAACCGCCGGCCACGTGTCGTCGATGGTGCGCACACCACGAGCCAGATCGACCGCGAAGAGCCGATAGCCATCGGGGGCGTCAGCGCTCACCAGTGCGTGGGTGCAGATAGTCGCTCCCGAGCAGAAGGGCTTCACGCCGCTCAACAGCCATTCGTCACCGACCTCGCGTGCCACGACGGTCGGGCTGGCCGGACGGGCGGCCCATACGCCCCATCGCGAAGCACGACTCGCTTCCGGTCCGTGCAGTTCGTGCAGGATCGCCACGGCGTCGACGTGCGCTTCGCTCAGACGGGCCACACACAGATCCTTCGCCGCGATGTCGCGCAGCACATCCCAGCGTCGCGCCGTGTCGCCACTTCCCGGCAGTGGCAGGTCGAGTGATCCTGACGCCACCAACCTCGTGAATTCGCGTCGAACCTCTTCGACACGCGTGCCAGCCGCCGAGGTCTCGGTCGATCCCGGGGCTAACCGCTCGTCATCATAGAGACGGTGTTGCCCTCCACCCTCCAACATGTGTTCCTCCTCGTGAACGAAAAATGTTGAAGGAATGGTATGGGCCTCACCTCAAATTTCCCATTAGAAAACTCTGTGAACTTTCATTCACCGCATTCTCAAAATATTGTCGGACGTACGCCGACATCGCCCTAGATTGGACGAATCGCAAAAACCGAACGACCGAAACGGTCGAAGAAAACTATTCGGCAAATCGCCGCCGTGCTCATCACGGGGATTGCGTTCTATATCGCACTTCCCGCCTTCACGAAAGTCGTGTCGGCGTGGCCGAAGCTCTTCCACCTCTCGTTCCTCTGGCTCTTCGTCATGTTGTGCGCCGAGATCGTGAGCTTCGCCTGTGCGGCGACACTGCTGCGAATCTTGCTGCGCACCAAACTGTGGTTCTCGGTCGTCGCAGCGCTGCTGGTCGGCAACGCGGTCACCAACGTGTTGCCAGCCGGCGACGTGGCCGGTGCCGGCGTACAGTATCAGATGCTGTCCATGGGCGGCATCGACTCGGCCCAAGCCGGCGGTGGTCTCGCGGTGTCCGCCATCATCGGCCTCGCGGGACTCTTCATCTTGCCGGTGTGCGCCATCCCCGCGATCTTGGGCGGGGTGCCGATCAGTCCGGGGCTCGAGCACGCCGCGATACTCGGCATCATTGGCTTCATCTTGATCATCGGCGCGGGTGCTGTATTGCTCACGACCGACAAGCCGTTACTGAAACTTGCGTCAGTCGCGCAGCGCCTCCTCAACGCGCTGCCGAAGCGAAAGAAGAAGAAGGCGGAGGGTCTCGGGGAGCGGCTCGTGGACGAGAGAAACCTCGTCCGCGCCAATCTTGGTAAGCGATGGCGTGAAGCGGTGCTTCTGATCGGAGGGCGCATCGGCTTCGACTACTTCGCACTCCTCGCGGCACTGCGGGCGACAGGCGCCAAGCCGAACGCTCCGCTCGTCCTCTTGGCGTACGCCGCCACCGCGGTCATCGCCCTCTTCCCGATCACGCCCGGGGGCCTCGGCGTCGTGGAGGCCAGTCTGAGTGGTCTACTCGTGCTCGCTGGCGTGCCGAGCGCCCGGGCCATCATCGCGACGCTCGCCTATCGCCTCGTGACGTATTGGTTGCCGATCTTCGCGGGTGGCGGGATCTACGTTGCATTTCGGCGCCGTTACGGACCGGTCAAATTCGGGGCCGCGGCCCGCTCGAACTCGCAGTGACCGCCGCCGCCTAGCGTTGCACCGTCATCGATGCGACGTCGCTCTCGCGCAACGTCCATCGACCACTTCGACGCAGCGACGACTGGCCGAGCGACCACGCCGCCAAGAGCCGGCCCGCGAACTGGCGCTCCAGCAGATCGAGTGCGCGCGCACCGAACACGACGTCGTCACTCAACCCCGGTTCATCCGCGAGCAGACCGCCCACCATCTCACCGAGGGCGATGCGCTCATGCGCGACGTCCGAGGCGACGTGCGCTTCGAAGAAGGGAATCGCGCCCTCCATCCCGAGACGCCGCATGGCCTCCACTTGGTGGCTCATCAGTTCCACCGCGCACATCTCGAAGAGGGCAAGGTGACCGATCAGCGCGCCCCGCCACCGCCGGTGCAGTCCGAACAGCGACACGAGGTTCACCGCGGAGAGCGACGCGCCGGGCACGGCGTCGAGGTGAGCAGCGCATCGTCGTTCCAGCCCCATCGCCTCGAGGGCGTCACTGAAGAGTTCCGCGTGCATCTTGGACGTCTGTCCATCGCCGTACTCGCCGAATTGGATCAGGACGAGCGCCGCCTTCGACTGACCTTTCAGACGAGGGATCGCCCACGTGTGGGGATCGGCCTCCTTCCCCTGATACGGCGAGCGATGGATGCTCAGCTCGCGCACGTGCTCGGGTGTGGCGTCGACGGACATGAACGACGAGAGCGACGGGCCGGCGCTCGTCATCAACGTCCGGAGTTGGCCGATCACGTCGTCGGGAGCGACGGACGCGCTTCCGTAGTGTGTTGACACTTCGTGACGGAGTCGACGAATGAACGCGGCCTCGAGGTTTCGGCGCAGTTCCAGGAGGTTCGGATCCCACTCCCAGCCCTCAGCGACGTTGAGGAAGCCGCGGTAGTGCAATTCGTAGAGGCTATAGAGAGCGAGCGGCGTGTCTTCGCCAAAGAGCGCGTCGTCGACGAAGAGTTGGTCCGCCACGCTGTCGCTCATCGAACCGGGAGAACGCGTCAACGCCCTAAAGAGCGACTCACTCACCGGTCCTCGCGGCTGTGGGAGCTCCCACGCGTCGCGCGCGAAGGACGATGGCAGTTGCGACGTACTCACCCTGCGGGTCGGACACGACGCGACGCGTCGCTACGGTTGTCGAGCTGACACTTCACCCTCGTGGACATACGTGAACCGGATTCATTGAGTGGACGAAGATCGTCGCTGAACCCTCGTTCTTGAAGGTGAACTGACTCTACACGTGGTGGCTCCGTCACCACGCACACCGAGAAGCGGACCTAGTCCTTCTCGAGCAGGTTCGCCATGTCGTCGGCGTGCTCCTCTTCCACGGCCAAGATCTCCTCGAGCATCCGGCGCGTCGTCGGATCGCCATCGCCCAGCCAGGCGATGATCTCGGTGTAAGAACTGATGGCGATGCGCTCGGCCACCAGGTTCTCCTTGATCATCGCCGTGAGGGTGTCGGCCGTCTCGTACTCCGAGTGGGCGCGGGTGCTCAACGTGTCGGGGTTGAAGTCCGCGTCGCCGCCCAACTGCGAGATGCGCGCCGCCAGGAGCTCGGCGTGGCCCTGCTCCTCTTTGGCGTGCACCAGGAACTCCGCGGCGATGGACTCCGCGTTCAGGCCCTTGGCGGCGAAGTGGTGCTGCGTGTAGCGCAAAACACAGATCAGTTCGGTCGCCAACGACTGGTTGAGCACGTCGAGGACCTTGGGCAGGTCGGCGCCGTAGGAGTCGGTCACCGGCCCCTTCTTGATGTTCTTGCGCGCGTTCTCGCGCAGTGTCTTTACGTCGGTCAAGAAATCAGACATTTGGGATTGTTCCTTTCGTACCGGGTGCGAACACGAACATAATCGCTTGACCTCACCGACGAAACCCCTGCGGCCAGCGAATCTCGCAACGCGACGCTCGAAAGTACTTAAGGCCCGGACAAAGTGGCGTCGACGACGCAGGCTGTATTACGTCGTCTCGTCCACTGACATCGCATCGCTACGTTTGTACTCGGTCCTGCACCACGGAATTGCCTTGCGCGTCCTTCGTCTCACTGTGCATTGTGTGGGTACCACCACCCTGTGTCCGAGTCATGCCAAAGAGCACGCTCGAAATCACTAAGCCGGCCGCACCGGCAATCATGAGGATGACGCCAATCTTCGATACGTTGAATCCCTTTCCCTGCACCGTGATCGCAAAACGCATTATCGCGCCCGCAATCAAGGCCACGGCACTCAATCCCATGCCTGTCAAGCCTGCCATTCATGTCTCCTCAACGCTTCGGGTGTCGGCGATATGCCGCACCGAGTTCATCTCGGAGGTGGTGAGCTCCATGCATCTCGTCCATTCGGTTGCGAGAAATCGACGGTTCTGTGTCGAAGCTGTCTCGACACCCGCCATTCCGACATGCTGGATAACTCATCCTTCCTGACGAGTCATCTTCAAGTCCCAATCGGCTCTCAATGGCTCATCGATCGGACCTTACGGGTCTCGCTGCGCGCACTGACGCTTGCTCAACTTTTCGCAAGGAACGCCAATCGGGGAGACGCTACGCGCCTCCCCGATTGACTACTCATATGTATCCCCCCGCCGCACAGCGCAGGGCGGCTCTCCGCGACGAGGGGAACCTCGCCCGAGCCAACGACGCTCAGGTCTCGACTCGGTCCTGGACCACGGCGTTGCCGCTCGAGTCCCTCGTCTCACTGTGGACGGTGTGCGTGCCACCGACGACGGCACCGCGAGTCGACGCGAAGAGGATCGCCGAGATCACGAAGCCAATACCACCGGCGATCATCAAGATGACGCCGATCTTGTTTATGTTGAAACCCGTCGTCTGCACCGAGATGGCGAATCGCATGATCGCGCCCGCAATCAGGGCGACAGCGCTGAGGCCCATTCCTGTAAGTCCTGCCATAAGTCACTCTCCTTCATAGTGGTGATCGAATCACCGTTGGTTCTTGCTTTGGGACGTGCGAAGTACATCCAAGAAATTCTCAGACGAACCCGCATCGATCTCGACGTCGAAGACGACCATCGAGAGTGCTGGGTCTAGTAGTAGTGCTTCCTACCGCCCACCGCGTGACCTGCGGCGCCCATGGCCCACAGCACGAGTCCAACAATTAATACGATCACTCCGATGGTCCAGAGGATCTTGATCGCCAGTACAAAACCGATCAACAGAAGAATCAATCCAAAGACAACCATGTGTGCCCCACTTTCTCCTAACGCACCGTTGCGCTTCAAACAGTTGTTGCAACTTCAAATACGACGTTAGGCATGGCTTCTTTAGAAACTCCCGTGAAGACCATGGGACTTGCGTGTGAGTGAAGGAATACAGCGCATAACCGCTGATGCGACGGACCGTTTGAAATGTACGACGACTACTTTTCGGGAACCTCACCGGTGTCGACGACGTACTGCGCGAGATCACGCAGCCGCAGATTCAAGTTTTGCGACGCCTTGCGAAGGACATCGAACGCCTGCTCGGGCGTGAGGCGTTCGCGTTCGATGAGGATGCCTTCGGCCTGACCGATGACCTCTCGCGTCGTCAACGCAATCTCGAGGTTCTCGGCCCGCTTCATCTCGGCGCCGAGTGAGATCTCCGCGTCCGCGAGCACACCGGCCGCGCCGAGCGCGATGCCGGCGTGCGAAGCGAAGATGATCGCCTTGGTGCGGTCAATGGCGTCATACGCGTCGGGAACGCGAGCGTAGAGATTGAGCGAACCCAATGTCACGTCCGATGAGAGCCGACACGACAGCAGGCTGCGCATGCCGAGCGACACGGCCTTGGGTCCGAACGTGGGCCATCGGTCGTCGGTCGTCAGGTCCTCGGAGTAATGGATCGGGTCGGTCAGGATCGCGTCGAGACACGGACCTTCGTGGAACTCGTACTGGAAGCGGTCGATCTCCAAGGCAATGGGATCGGAACTGACCGGTGTCGCGATCTGGTCGCCCGTCAGGAGCGAGATGCTCGCCGCGTCGCACCCCCCTACGGTGGCCTGGGCGAAGTCGACGATTCGCTGCAGCGTGCCGGCGACGGTGCGTTCTACGAAGAGTGTGCGGGCGATGGTTGCGAATGAGGAGGCCAGTTCTCCATACGAGGCGCCGACCTCATCCACCGTGACTTCTATCGATTGCCCTGCAAAGCATCCGCCTACAAACTCCCGTTGCGCGTCCTCGGTTTCCATGGTACTGTTCGCGTACCTTTAACAGCAAGGGTTCGCAGGGTATTTAACACCCATTTCTCCGAACCGAGACGTAGCTGTGAACCTTTCGAACAACCTCCTCTTCGCGTCTTCGTGCACGACTTCGCTCCCCCCGAGCCAGCGCGATCCGGTCAGGTCGCGACGTTGACGTCGCGGCCTGACCGACCAGACGACGACGTCGACGACGCGGCGATCGCGGAGCACGAGGCTCGCCTCTCATATCCTCCGACGCCGCCATTCGTCTTGCTCTCGGACACTCGCACCACACCCACGCCTCGTCTTCAAGCGAAGCCTTCGCCACGCGCCACCTCGGTCAACAAGTACTGGTTCAATCCGCCGTGGATCGAAGAGAATTCCGTCCCCGACGTCGATCACGGTGAGTTCGAGTCACCGGTGTGGTTGGCGGTCGCCATGACCATGCAGGCCGACCGCAACCGAGAACTCGACGAGGCGTTCAACCCGGGCCGCGGACGTCGTGCCGGTGACGAGTCGTCCGGGCAGTTGCGCTCGTTGCTCAACTTCGTCAACAACACGAAGCGCTCCTCAGCGTCGCATCGGTCACCGGGGACGTCGTCGATGGGACGAACGGTGAACGCCGTTGAGACGGCGCGCTATCACGAGCTGGCACCGCGTCACGCCAAACCATCGAACAGATTCATTCACTTCGTGTCGAACAGTTTCAAGAAGGTCAGCGTCAATCACAACTGAGAGGAGGTTGGGAAGTTCTGAGCGTCTCGTCCGCGTAGATGAAGTCGAATCGGCCCTTCGCCCCTCCGGCCCTACCGCGTCGACGCGCTCGACTGCCCCGCTTGACCGCGTTCATCAACGGGGTGTGATCGTCGGAGGAGACTGTTGGCGCTTGGTCTAGGGCGCCAACAGTCTCCGATCGGCAATGGTGCGCGAAGAGCGATCGCAACGTTCTCCCGTAGGCTGAGAACTCATGGCACGCAAAAGACCTCGCGGCACGCCAGCCACCCTGAAGACTGTTTGGGTGCACGGCCTCGTCGCCGCGGCCATCGCCATCGCGGCGATCGTCATCAAGAACGAGTTCGATCGGCGCCACGGCCTCACCCCACACTCCTCGATCGTCACCTGGATCACCGTGCCGATCCTGCTGATCTCGGGCATCTACGCCGTGGGCCGGTTGGCCGACGGCATGGGCCGCTACCTCGCTCGACGTTCGAGCGAAGCGGCCGGCGCCGTCGTGCGCCTGGTCGCGACGGGCGTCGGGTACCTCCTGGTCCTGATCGCGGTCTTCGCCCTGCTCGGCGTGTCACTCACCCACCTGATCATCGGCTTCGGGCTCGCGGGTGTGGTGGTCGGCATCGCCGCCCAGCAGAGTCTCGGGAACATCTTCGCGTCCCTGGTGCTGCTGTTCGCGCGACCCTTCAGCGTCGGCGAGCACATCCGCATCCGCTCGGGCACGGTGGGCGTCCTTGACGCGTGGGTGCTCGGCATCGGGCTCACCTACGTCACGTTGCAGACCGAAGACGGACTCTTGAAGGTCCCCAATTCGGTCATCCTCGCCTCGGGGATCGGCAAACTCGACACGCCACCGAACCGATTGCCATAGGTTGTGTGCAGAGAGTCCGTGACGACTCGGAAAGAGGTCTGCACATGGGTTCAGATGGCGACAAGCCACGAAAGCCACGACGTCGGATGGCGAAGGTGTCCAAGTACGCCGACACGAACGAGGTGCCACTGGCCGGTCTGACCGGCGGCAGCGGATCGGTGTCAGTACCGGGGACCGGTGCCGGACCACCGCGCTCGACCCACCCCATCGGCAAGTTCGGGTACTTCGTCTTGTGGTGCCTCGGACGGCGCCGGCGCGAGATGCCGGCCGACCCCCGTGGCGAAGGCGCCAAGGACTGACGAACCTCGGTCCGGGCGACCTACACCAGGCCGGTCGCGACGAAGGTCTTCGAAGGGGTCAGCGATCCCCCGGACTTCTGGACGGTGACGGCCAGTTCCGTGGGCGCTGGCGAGCTCGCCATCGTGAATGTCACCGGACCGGGCGCGTTGCCCATGACGCCGATCGAGACCGGTGAACCCTTGACGATCCCCCAAAGCTGATAGGTCTGGTCGGACTCCAGCACGGGCATGTGCGACTTCACCAGGTAGCCCGTCCCGTCGGGCAGCATCACGAACTCCGCGATTGGCTGCTGGGCCGAATTGGTCATATGGACGATCTGGTGGCCAGGCGTGGCGAGCGCGGCCAGCACGGCAGAGTGATTCGAGAGTTTGATGGCGTTTTGAAGGTTCGCCACTTTCGCGTTCGCGCCCGAAAGGCTGAGCGACAGTACGACGATCGCCGCGGCGGCCGCCATGCTGATCGCCCCGAACGCCGCCTTGGCCCGACGCGACAGCTCCCGACGCCCCGACGTGATCGCGATCACCTCCGCGGAAGGCAGGACCAATTCGGGCAACGCGACCTCTTCGCCGCGGCGCTCCCAGAGTTGACTCGAGATGTTCGACCACAGTCCTTCGGGGAGTGGATCGACGGAGTTGCCGATCGCGGCCGCGACGCTGCGATATCCGTCGAGTTCGCTCTGACAGCGAGGGCAGGTCGCGACGTGCGCCTCGATCTCGAGCGCCACGTCGCTGTCGACGGCATTGAGCGCGAGGACTGCGAGTAGTTCGTTGGCTTCGTCGTGGTTCATCATCGCTCCGCCCCCTCGATGCCGGACTCGACGAGCGTTGCGCGCATGCGACGCATCCCGTTCCTGATTCGGCTCTTCACGGTTCCTTCCGGCTCGTTCAAAACCTCGGCAACTTTAACGTAGGTGAGTCCTTCGAAGTAAGCCAGTTCAATCGCACGGCGCTCCTCGGCGGGCAGTTCTCCCAGGGCCCGCTTCACGTCCTCGGCGAGGACGACGTCCCACGCCTCGTGCTGCATGTCGTAGGCGCCGCGCGCGGTCTTCTGCGCGTCGCTGATCTCGCGTCGTCGTCGCGCGCTGAGCGACCTGACCATCTCCACGGCTCGCGCGTGGCTCTGGGTCAAGAGGTACCCGCGCAACGCGCCCCGTGATGGGTCGAAGCGTTCGGGTTGGTTCCAGAGCCGAAGGAAGATCTCCTGGGTGACGTCCTCGGCTTCGGCGGCCCCGTTGAGGACGCGCCGAGCGAGGCCGAAGACCGCACCGCCGTGACGGCGGTACACCTCGGCCAGCGCCACCTCGTTGTAGCGCGCGATCATGGTGACTAGTTGGGCGTCACTGACCTCACGGATGTCTTCCATATATGTCCACTATTACTTCGCCACCGACGCGGTGACGGATGTCGCTACCTTCTCATCGCACATTTCCCAATGATTCAGCGGAAAGTCGACGTTTGCCGAACACCCGACATCCGCCTCGGCGTCGTCGACGAATAACCAGTGCATTCCCCAGCGGCCCTACCTTGGCTTCATCCCGAGGTAGGGCCGCCCCCTTGTTGGCTCGCGCCCGCGTGACGGGTGTCGAGCGACGTGAACTGCTCGTAGAGCGCGGCTTCGGACGCGCTCGGACGTTCGAAGAGACCGGACCACTCGCGCATCTGTGTTCCCGTGATGGCGACGTGAGTCGCGCCGTCGTCCATCACGCGAGCGTTCACCCTGGCGAGGAGTTCGTCGATCGGCGCGTCGAGGTAGTACAGCGTCACACTGGCGCCGAGGGAGTGCGCGACGTCGCGCATCGAATCGCGCTCTCGCTTCGACCAGAATCCGTTCTCCATAATGACCGTGACGCCCAGTGACAGAAGCCGTTGTGCGAGGGTCCAGCACCACTGTTCGACGAGGTCGCGATTGTCCTCGTCGAACAAGTCATGCCCGAGCGCCACAAGCACGTCATCGGGACAGAGCCGGATCGACGCAGTCGACGCTTCGAGTTGCCTCGCCAGCGTCGTCTTGCCTGCTCCGGGCAGCCCGCAGAGCAGAATCAGTCGGCCCCGAGCGTCGCCGTCATTCACCGTGCTGGAAGCTTTCGGGTCCGAACGCGTTGCTGCCGCGCTGGGTGGCGATCACGACACCGTGCTCGCCGAGTTCGGCGGCGACCCCTACCGACGACTTGCCGAACTTCTCGCGGACCTCGTCGACCGCGTCACGCAGTGCCTCGTTGCTCACCTGTCGTTCGCGTGACACGGCTTCGGCCTGTTCGCGCGCGTTCGTGGAGGTGGGGTCAAGGCCGAACGTGAGTTGGACGTGGTTGTCGTCGCGCTCGAGGAACGACGAGGCGTGGATCGCCAAGAGACGAACGGCGTTGCGGATGTCGATCGACTGCAGTAGCGCCTCGGCGATGGCGAGGATGGCGTACTCGTCGTCGATGCCGAACGAGAGTGTCTGGCTCCGACTGACGCTCGTGAGGTCATCGAATCGCACGGCGATGGTGATGGTCCGCGCGACGCGGTTCTGTGCTCGCAGCGCGCGCGCCACGACCGCCGCGTGCCCCTTGGCGGCCTCGACGACCGCGTCGATGCCGACGAGCGACGTGGCGAACGTCTGGTCGTGCCCGACCGACTTGAGGACCCGATCGACGGTCACTTCGCGCTTGTCCTCTCCGTGGGCGTAGGCGATGAGGGTGGACGCCATCGCGGCCCCGACGTGGCCCGCGAGGGTCGCCTCATCGACCTTGGCCAGGTCGCGCACGTAGTAGAGGCCGAGCTTCTGCAGTTTCGCCGCGGTCGCGGGTCCCACGCCCCAGAGGGCTCGCACCGGCAACTCGGCCAGCCACTGACGTTCGAGCGCGGGGCTGACCCAGACGACGCCCGCTCCCCCGACCAGTCGTCCCTCGACGACGGTGGGCTTGGACTCCTTGGAGGCCAGCTTCGCGAACAGCTTGTTGCGTCCGAGTCCGACACCGCACAGCAGTCCAAGTTCGTCGTTGATCCGACCCCGCAGCTGCGCGGCGGCACTGATCGGGCGCACGTGCAGGCGGCGAAGACTTCGCAGATTGGCGAAGACCTCGTCGAGACCCAGCGGCTCGAAGTCCGGGGTCAGGTCGCGCACGATGTCGTGGAACCGTCGCGAGTACGCCTCGTAACGGTCGAACCGGCCCGGCAGGATGATCAGGTTCGGGCACCGGCGTTTTGCGATCACGCTCGGCATCGCACTGCGCACGCCGTAGCGGCGGGCCTCGTAGCTGGCGCTCGCGATGACGCCGCGGTCGCCGCCGCCGCCGACGGCGACGGGCTTGCCCTTCAGCGTGGGGTCATCGAGTATCTCCACCGAGGCGAAGAAGGCGTCGAGGTCGACGTGCAGGATCGGCGCTTCGTCGACCGAGGGATCCTCAGAAGGCGAGTTCGACACTGCGAAAGGCCTCACCGAACTGCACGCCAATGGGTCGACCGGCCTGCTCCGCACGGCCGTACACGAGTTCGCGGATGGCGTCGGCGTCGCCGGCCAATTGCGAGGAGTGCGCGAGGATCGCCTTCACCTTGGTGTCGATCGTGCGCGAAACATCGGCCACGACGTCGGGCTCGTGCGTGCCACTGAGCAGCAGCTGGTCGACGTGGTGCGGATCGCCCTGTTCGGGGAAGTAGAGCGGCATCGCGGCGGCGGGAGCGACCGCGTCGAGCAGTGCCCATCCCGTCTCTCGGTGGTCGCGGTGGTTGACGTACACACCGGCGAAGAAGGTCGCCGTCGGATCGGGGCCGACCACGACCTGGGGCTTGTGCGCGCGGATAAGTCCCACCAGCGTCGCGCGCAACTCCTCGTCGTTGTTCACCCCGCCGTCGGGACGGTCGAGACTGGTCAACGTGGTCGCGCCGAGGAGGTCGGCGGCGAGCTGGAGTTCGGCGCCACGTACGTCACGCACCGAACCGGTCTCCGCCGTGAGCGCGTGCGAACCCTTCGCCCCGTCACAGATCACGACGAGGTGCACCGCACAGCCCTCGGCGGCCCACTGCGCGAGCAGTCCCCCCGCGGCGACGTCGGCGTCGTCGGGGTGCGCGTAGATGGCCATGGCCGAGCTCGGCCGCAGGTTGAGCGCGCGCATCAGCCGCGAAGTTTTGGTGCGGTGGTCTTGACCAGCATGCCGATCTCGCGAGCGAAGTCGTCGGTGCCCTCGAACCCCTTGTAGACCGAGGCGAAGCGGACGTAGGCGACGTCATCGACGTCGCGCAACGCCTCGAGGGCCGCCATGCCGACCTCTTCACTCGTCACGTCGCGGTTGAGCAGGCGCAGCGACTCGTCGATGGACGTCACGAGTGTCTCGAGGACCTCCTCGTCGACCGGACGGTTCTTGCTTGCGGCTCGAAGCCCGCGAAGGATCTTGGAGCGGTCAAAGGGCTCGCGCTCGCCGGAGCGCTTGATGACGTAGAGACCGATCTCCTCGATCCGCTCGAACGTCGTGTAGCGCTGGTTGCAGTTGGAGCACTCGCGGCGCCGACGGATAGCCACGCCATCCTCGGCCAGGCGTGAGTCCACGACACGGTCGTCATCTGCCGAACAGAAGGGACAACGCATTACCGAAGGATACACCCAAAACCCTTGAAATTTAAGGGATAAGGATGTGCTCGCCGGGCACGATCACCGACGAATGCAGCACGTGCACCAGCGCGGCACGAGCCTGCGCGGGATCGACCGGATTCACAGCCCGAGCGATCGAGCTCAGGCTGTCGCCGGGCTGCACCACGTAGACCATGCCCGAGGCGAGCACCGAACTATTCGCCAGGTCGGTGGGGAGCCCGCTTCCGGTCACTCCCCCAAAGGCGTGTCCGGGCCACGAGAGGATGACGATCCCGAGCGTGAGCGCCAGTGCGACGAAGGTGCGTCGGCGTCGGCGCAGCATCCGAGCGCGTGCGCTTCGGCGTTGGGCCAAGCTCGGGCCCGAGCGAAAGGTCTGTGGCGTGGTGACCAACCGCAGGTGTGGACGTGGATCGGCACTGACGTACGATTCACTCTCAAAGACTTCGACTGCCGCCATGGCTGCCCCTTTCACGAACACCTGTTCGTACACATCATAAGGCGAACAAGTGTTCGTTGCAAGGGTAATCTTGGCCTGTGACAGGACGCTAGAACCCTTTCATTTCCAGCAGTTTGCGCCCAATCCGTCCGAACTGGGTACTCTGTGCCGGCGTCGTCGGTCGCCTGAACGCCAGGGCACGCTCAGCGTCGGCCATCTCTCGGACCAGTTGGATACGATGCTGGCGAACGAGCATCGCGCACTCGCTGGTCAGCTGTTCGTCGGGGTGATCGTGCGAGTCGGTCACCTGTCCGTCGGTCACCCAGATGAGCGGTTCGTTCTCCCGTCGGCGCGCGATGGCCCAACGAAGCGCCGGACCGTCCACCCCATTGCCGACGTTGCCCGACGGACAGGCGGTCGCGACGGCGCCGCGCTGGGCGAGGATCCAGACATTGGGGGTGGACCCCACATCGCCCGGTCGGTGGCTGTAGCCGACGACCAATGCGTCGGGCGCTCGAACGAGGAGTGCCTCGAGCGCGGACGACTCGAGGTCCATCGAGCCCGACTGGTCGATGACCACGATGCCGCCGTGCACGGATCGGCGTTGCGCGAAGGCCCGCCGGCTCTGGTCGGTCAGCAGACGACTCGGATAGCGCATCGTCGCGCCGCTCGTCGCGGGACGCGCCCGGCGGATGCCGCGTGCGCGCACCCGCGGCGTCATGACCAATGATTCGTCAAAGAGGAGGTCGGCGAAGCGTCCCGTGGCCGGCCGTCGACCTCCCGGCTCGAGCGAGCGCCGAAAGGCCCGTAGTGCGTCGGGGGTGAGCGGAGGACGCGCGGCCATCGACTGCGTCAGCAACCTCGCGAGCACGACCGTCGCGTTCGCGTACCCCGAGGGTAGGTCTGCATCGTTCAGACGCGTCGAACCCAAGGCCGGGTTGTTCAACGCGTCGATGATGTGCACGGCGCGCTTTCGCACGGCGCGCATGCCCGCGAGCCAGGTCGGCTGTATTTGACGCACTCCCGCCAAGTACTCCTTCTCCGAACCCGTGCCGAGGACCGCCAGCATGAAACAGAGCGCCTCGGACCAGTCCGCGCGCTCGGCGAGCCGTCGACCGCCACTCTTCTCCGAACCGTCGCGTAGGAGTGACACGTCAAATCCCGTGCGCGCCACGAGCGTGTTGATCCGAAACTCCTCGGCGCATTCGAGCGCCCGGGGCGCCAGTCCATCGAGTTCGTCAAAGCTCGCACGTCGATGGGGGCTGACCCGCGCGTGCATCAGTTCGTGCGCGCGCACGACCCGCGACGTGGCGTCATCACCGAGCGGGACGTGCAGCACACGATCGGTCAGATTGCAGCTCGCGTCACCGCGCATCGTCGAACCCTCGGTCACGGTCCACGGTCCGACCCGAAAGCCATCATCGCGACCCGTGACCAGTTCGGGGTGGAACGAGGCGTTCACGTCAAGGCAGCGATGGTGAGGGCGTCGAGGATACTCAACGCGTCGTCACCGCCGAAGACCAACTGCGCCGCTCGAAGCGCTCCGCACGATCGGCGAAGTTCGTCGAAGGCGTAGAAACTGCGAAGCGAGACGCGCCGACCGACGGGACCGAGCGAACCGGCCAGCGCGGGCGTGCGCAGGTCTTCGCTCAGGCTCGCGACGGCCGACCAGTGGGGCCGGTCGACGCGAATCGCCACGGGGAACCGGTCGCGTAGCGACGTGGGGATGTCGCCCAGATCGTCGATGTTCGAGGTCATGATGACCGAGAAGTGCGGACCCGGTCGAACCCATTCGGACGTCTCGGGGTTGCGCCAACGCGCCGATTCGGGCGAGTCGGTCATGGCGAGCAAGGTACTCAACGCGTCGCCTGACGCTCGGTCGACCTCGTCAACGACCAGTCGCCCTCCGAGACCGCCGTTACCGCGCCAGGCCCGAATGGCCGGCCCCTCTCGCCACTCCCATCGGTTCTCGCCGACCGGCATCCACGTGCCCGTGATCTCGCCCGACGTAAGGTCTTCGGTGCAGACCAGTCGTTCGGCCGGGTGACTCCCGGCACCTTGGTGCAAGGCGGCGTAGGTCTTGCCGGTCCCCGACGGGCCATAGAGCAGGACTCTCGCGACCCCGGCGCCCAGTACGTCGGCGAGGTCGCGCCAACACGAATCGGACTCTTCGACATGTTCGTTCACGGTCACTGGCTCCTCGATCGGGAGAGTGACAACGGTCGGCGACGTCGCGACTGCGATGCGTTCAAAATGAAAACGGGGCCGGTGGCACGACATCGCGTGTCACCGGCCCCGTCCTACGACAGCAGCGAACCGTCGACGAACTCAGTCGACGGGCATGAGCGCCGGGTCGCCCGACGTGCCCACGTCGGGGTCCTCCAGCGTTCGAATCGGTCCCTTGAAGGTGTTCTTCGCTCCCGCGACCCACGCGATCCAGACGCCGAGCGCGAGCACGATCGTCACGACCGGCGCGTAGTTGAAGTCACTCCAGGTGAAGCCGCTCTCCCACGGCACGGCTCCGGGCGACGTCGGCAGGCAGAAGATGACCACACAGATCACGACCCACACGATGGCGATGAGATTGATCCACTTGTAGTGCTTACCGAGGTTCCACACCCCGGGTTCGAACTTGTCACCTAAGCGCCAACGCAGGAAGACCGGCAAGATGTAGGCGATGTAGAGCCCGATCGTCGTGATCGAGGTGACCGCGAAGAACGCCACGGGCAGACCGGCCTTGTTGCCGAACAGTGCCGGGATCGTGATGATGAGCGACAGCACCACGACGAACAGCACCGCCCAGGTGGGTGTCTGGTGCTTGTTGAGTTTGCGCCACAGTGAGTGGCCCGGAACGGCCCCGTCGCGTGAGAACGCGAAGACCATGCGCGAGGCCGCCGCCACGCAGCCCATCCCACAGAAGAGCTGCCCGATCGTCGAGATGTCGAGGACGAGTTTGGCGAGTCCCGAACTCAGCGCCGATTCGATGATCGGCACCGAGCCACCGCCGCCCGCGTTGATCACGCCGATGTGCGTCGCGGCGAACGTGAGGGCGAGCAGCACCGCCCAGCCACCGACCGCCGAATAGGCAATGGCCGTCCAGAGTCCACGCGGCGCTGCTCGTTCCGCGTCGTGGGTCTCTTCGGACAAGTGCGCTGAGGCGTCGTACCCAGTGAAGGTGTACATGGTCAACAAGAAGCCGAGCGGCAAGATCATGAACCAGTAGAAGTGTCCCGAGAACCCGCTGTTGTTGATCCGGTGCGTGAACACGAACGAGGCACTTTGGTGCGTCGAGGGCCCAAAGATCAAGATGCCGACGATCGCGACGACACCGCCGAGCATCCACCAGGCCGATATCCGGTTCAGCAGTGCCACCAGGTGCGATGAGAACACGTTGATGATGCTGTGCAGGGCCAGGATCAAGAAGAACAGGATGAACGTGTTGTGCAGGATCGTGGACGGGTTGGTCGTCGTGCAGTTGATGATGAAGTGGAACCCGTAGATCGCGAGCACCGAGTTCAGGAACGACGCGCACCCGTAGTCGACGGCCGCGGTGATGGCAATCAGTCCCAGAAGGTTGAACCAACCGGTGAACCACGCCCACCGCACCCCACCGAGGCTGTAGGCCCAGTAGTAGATGCCACCGGCCGTCGGGTACTTCGACGCGAGTTCAGCCATCGAGAGCCCTACGAGGAGCACCAGCAGACTGATCACGGGCCAGCCAATCGAGATCGCGATCGGCCCTCCGTCGTTCCACGCCTGACCGAAGGTCGTGAAGCATCCGCTCAGGACGCAAATGATGGTGAGCGAGATCGCGAAGTTGGAGAATCCACTCCACCCGCGTTTGAGTTCTTGCTTATAACCCAGTGAGGCGAGTCGCTGCTCGTCGCTCATTGCTACCGGAGTTGCCGAACCGTCATCAACCACAGAGTCCCCCTCGTGCCAAATGGCCTACACCATTGATTTGCGAATACTAGAGCGTCCGAGCGCGCAACGCATGAGTGAATGTTTTCACTTTGTTAATCAATCAGCTCCTCGACTTCCCTCGTTTCGTCAGGGCGAACACGACGCCCGTGCACGGGGACGACGTGACGCGACGCCGACATGCGCGACGCCGATCAAGTTGGTATCTCGATGGTTTCGTCGCCGCCCAGGTCTTCGTCTCCCCATGGCCTCGCCGACGATATTGAGTAGCCTCGACTCGAAGATTGAAACGGCCATCAGGTGCAAGCGTGATGGCGAGTCAAGGAGCACCAATGTCGAAAACAATCGCCGGGCGTCCTTCGCGAGAGGAGCTCGCCGAACTCGTCGAGAGTGGCGACATCGACACCATCATCGTCGCCATCACCGACATGCAGGGCCGCCTACAGGGGAAGCGACTGGACGCGACGTACTTCTTCACCGAACTCGCCGAAGGTGTCGTGGAGGGATGTAGCTACCTGCTGGCTTCGGACGTCGACATGCGCACCGTCGATGGATTCGCATTGACCTCGTGGGAGCGCGGCTACGGTGACCTCGCCTTCAAACCGGACTTCAACTCGACGCGACTGGTCCCCTGGCACGAGAAGACCGTCATCATCTTCGCCGACGTCGAGACCGTGGACGGCGTGCCGGTCGCCCCTTCCCCGCGACAGATCCTCTTGCATCAGGTAGAACGCCTCGCCGAGCGCGGCTGGACCGGCATCACGGGCACCGAGCTCGAATTCATCGTCTTCGAGGACACCTACGAGCAGGCCTGGGACGCCGGGTACCGCGACATGACCCCCGTGAATCAGTACAACGTCGACTACTCAATTCAGGGAACCTCGCGGATCGAGCCACTGCTTGGTCGAATCCGTCGCTCGATGCGCGACGCCGGCATGGTCGTGGAATCGGTGAAGGGCGAATGCAACTTCGGACAACACGAGGTGGCCTTCAAGTACGACACGTTGGTCGACAAGTCCGACGAACACAGTCTCTTCAAACTTGGCGCCAAGGAGATCGCGGCGCAGGAAGGGGTCAGCCTCACGTTCATGGCGAAGTACGACCAGCGCGAGGGCAACTCCTGTCACATCCACCTCTCACTACGCGACGCCGACGATCGACCGGTCTTCGCTGGCGACGACGAACACCACTTCTCGGCGACCTTCAACCAATTCCTCGCCGGACTGCTGGCCTATTCGCGCGAGTTCTCCGTGATGCTCGCTCCGAACATCAACAGTTACAAACGCTTCGTCGCCGGTTCCTTCGCGCCGACCGCGCTGCTCTGGGGCTTCGACAACCGCACCTGCGCCTTCCGCGTCGTCGGCCACGGACCGTCGCTGCGCTTCGAGTGTCGAATCCCCGGCGGCGACGTCAATCCCTACCTCGCGATCGCGGCCCTGGTCGCCGCCGGACTCCAGGGCGTCGAGGAGGAACTGACGTTGCCCGCACCCTTCGTGGGCAACGCCTACGTGGCCGACTCGGCACGCGTGCCGACCACACTCGCCGAAGCCACGGAGCTGTTCGATCGCAGCGCCGTGGCGCGCGCGGCCTTCGGCGACGAAGTCGTCGACCACTACGTCCACGCGGCGCGCGTCGAGGTCGACGCGTTCAACGCCGCCGTAACCGACTGGGAGCGCTACCGAGGGTTCGAGCGACTATGAGCACCCTGTCGGTCCTCAACCCGTCCACCGAACGTCCCGTCACCGAGATCGAGCTCTACGACCTCGAAGCGACCGACGCCGCGATCGCTCGCTCCGCGAAGGTCGCGCCGGCGTGGCGCGACATCACGCCGGCGCGACGTGCGCACCTGCTGCGTCGCTTCGCGGTCACCGTCGACGAGCACATCGAGGAGTTGGCGCAACTCGAGGTCGCGAACTCCGGCCACACGATCGGTAACGCCCGATGGGAGGCCGGCAACGTCCGTGACGTGCTCGCCTACTACTCCGGTGCCCCCGAGCGACACAGCGGCAAGCAGATTCCCGTCGCGGGTGGGGTCGACCTCACCTTCTACGAGCCCCTCGGCGTCGTGGGCATCATCGTGCCCTGGAACTTCCCGATGCCGATCGCCGGTTGGGGCTTCGCCCCAGCGCTCGCCGCGGGCAACACCGTTGTCTTGAAGCCCGCGACGCTCACGCCGCTGACGGCGATTCGTCTCGGCGAGCTCGCCCTCGAAGCCGGCCTACCTGACGACGTGTTCCAGGTGCTGCCCGGCGAGGGCGGCGTCGTGGGCTGGCGCTTCGTGACCCACGAGGCCGTGCGCAAGGTCTGCTTCACCGGGTCGAGCGACATGGGCAAGCGCGTGATGGCGGGCTGCGCTGATCAGGTGAAGCGCGTCACGCTGGAGCTGGGCGGCAAGAGCGCGAACATCATCTTCGCCGACGCCGACCTGGAGCGGGCCGCGGCCGGGGCGCCGTCGGCGGTCTTCGACAACGCCGGCCAGGACTGTTGCGCGCGCAGCCGCGTCCTCGTCGAGGCCTCCGCCTACGAGCGTTTCATGGAGCTCTTCGAGGTGGCGGTGAAGAATTTCCGCGTGCTCGACCCCGCTGACGAGGCCGCCGAGATGGGACCGCTCATCAGCGCCGGCCAGCGCACGTCCGTGCACTCCTTCGTCGAAGAGTCGACCGTCGCCTTCACCGGCGCCGCACCCAGCGGTCCGGGCTTCTGGTACCCGCCAACGGTCCTCGAATCTGACGGCACCGACCGCGCCTTTCGCGAGGAGATCTTCGGGCCGGTCGTGTCGGTCGTGCGTTTCGAGGACGAGGCCGAAGCCATCACGATCGCCAACGACAGCCCGTATGGACTGTCCGGATCGATCTGGACGCGCGACGTCGGACGGGCGCTGCGTGTCGCACGCGGCGTCGAGACCGGCGCGCTGTCGGTCAACTCGAACTCCTCGGTTCGCTACTCGACGCCCTTTGGCGGCTACAAGCAATCGGGTATCGGCCGCGAGCTCGGCCCCGACGCCTTGCGCAGTTTCAGTGAAGAGAAGAACGTGTTTATTTCAACGGAGGAATGATGGGACGTCTGGACAACAAGGTTGCGGTCATCACCGGGGCGGCGAGCGGCATTGGTCGCGCGACGGCCCGCCGGTTCGCCGCCGAGGGCGCGAGCGTGGTCGTGGCCGACTTCGATGACGTGCACGGACCCGAGATCGCCGAGGAGATCAACGGCCTCTTCGTCAAGGTCGACGTGGCCGACGAGCAGAGCGTCGTCGCGATGTACGACAAGACGGTGGAGGTCTATGGCGGCATCGACATCCTCTTCAACAACGCCGGCATCTCGCCCGCCGACGACGACTCGATCCTCACGACCGGCCTCGACGCGTGGAAGCGGGTCCAGGACGTCAACCTGACATCGGTCTACCTCTGCTGTCGGTTCGGTATCCCCCACCTGCAGCAACGCGGTGGCGGCTCGATCATCAACACCGCCTCCTTCGTGGCGGTGCTCGGCTCGGCCACGTCCCAGATCTCCTACACCGCGTCCAAGGGTGGCGTGCTCGCGATGAGCCGAGAACTCGCGGTGCAGTTCGCGCGCGAGAAGATCCGAGTGAACGCCCTCTGCCCGGGACCGGTCAACACGCCGTTGCTCATCGAGCTGTTCGCGAAGGATCCCGAGCGGGCCGCGCGTCGACTGGTGCACGTGCCGATGGGCCGCTTCGGCGAGCCCGAGGAGATCGCCAACGCGGTCCTGTTCCTCGCGAGTGATGACTCGTCCTTCGTGACCGCGACCACGTTCATGGTCGACGGCGGGATCCACGGCGCCTACGTCACCCCGTTGTAGGGGTCACGGTCCCCTCTTCGGGGTCGCTCGCACGCCACCACTCCTGGACGATGACCTGCAGGGTCGCCGCCATCGGCACGGCGAGCAGTACCGCGACGAACCCGCCGGCGAGGCCCGCGATCCACGAGCCGAGTTCGGCGCCGACCAGCACCGCGGCGAACACGAGGAGCGGATTGATCTTCACGGTCTTGCTCATGACGATCGGATTGAGGACGTGGTTCTCAATCTGGGTATAGACGAGGAACACGACCGCCGTGATGATGCCCGCACTGAGAGAGTGGGCGAAGGCGAACAGGATCGTCGGGATGCCGGCCAAGGCGCCACCGATGGTCGGCAGGAAGTCGACGAGCGCCACCCAGAGCGCCCAGAGGAACGGGTAGGGCACGCCCACCAAGAGCAGCGTGATGAAGACGATGACGCCCGCGATCACCGACGTCAGCATGTCGCCCAGGACGTAACCCGAGACGTTGCGCGCGATGATCTTGCCGATGTGGCGGTAGCGCCGTCCGCGCTCCTTGGAGAGGAGGCGCATCGACGAGCGTCGGATCTTCGGCGCTTCGATCAAGAGCAGCACGACGAACGAGAAGACCGCGACGAGCGCCAGCAGGGCCGACGCCGCTCCCTTGCCCAGCGCGAGGGCCGGCTTGCCGAGGCCGGTCGCGAGCGAGGTCAGGTGGCTCGTGTTGCGCTTGACCCAGGACTCGACGTGATACTTGCGAAAAAGCCGACCGATCGGCCCCTTGCCCTGCTGGGCCTGATGCACGTAGCCCGGGAGGGCGTGCGCAAAATGCGTGATGCCGTTGATCAAGGGGTAGCCAAAGAGCACCGCCAGACCGAGGAAGACCACGAGGGCGACCAACGTGACGATGGCGACCGCGCCGCCGCGTCGCTTCACCCGCCAGTGCTGCAGCGCGACGACCATCGGATTGAGGATCAGCGCGATGAAGCCGCCGACGAGCCCGAGGAGCATGAGGTCGCGGAGGTGATAGATGACCTGACCGGCCAGGTACACGGCCGCGACCGCGAAGATGGCGAAGAGGATGGAGAGGACCGGCACCGAATTGAGGTCAGCGGTGCGCAGCATCTTTCGCCGGCGGGTCTCGGGGACGTCCTCGTCCTCCTCCTCCACGCGCTCGCTTCGGGTTCGCGGCGTTCGTCTTACCGGCATCGCACGTCGCTCACCTGACGCGCGGTCAGCCTCGGCTCAAACATGCAGTCACTTTAACCACCCTGGCTCGATCGGCCGGTGCGGGCGATGCCAGACTTGGCCCCAGGGAGGTCGCCATGGATGACAACTCATTTCAGTACACGATCTACATCGACTCGACACCCAAGAAGGTGTGGAACGCGCTGACGCAGCCGGCCAAGACGAAACGGTGGTGGCGCGTGTCGTACGCGACGGACTGGAAGACCGGTTCGACCTTCGCCCTCAAACAGAACGGTATCGTCATCGAGGACCCCGAGCAGGTGATCGTCGAATCGACACCGCACGCACGGCTCAGTTACACCTGGCACACCTTCTCGCCGGCGTGGGCCGCCATGAATGGCTTCGATGAGGAGACGAGGCTGATGTTCGCGAGCGAGTCGCGCTCCACGGTGACCTTCGAGATCGCCAAGACCGGTCACGTCGTACGCCTCAGCGTCGTCCACGACGGTTTTGATGCAGCGAGCCACGTGCTCGACGCGATCCGCCAAGGATGGCCGCCACTCCTGTCAAGTCTGAAGACCTACCTCGAGACCGGCGAGCCACTCGACTTCACGGCGTGACGACGACCATCACCCAGTAGGGGTGCGTGCTCGACGTGCACTTGGGCGAGCAACTTCGCGTCTGCAACGCGACCACTCGCGCCCGCCCCCGAGTGCGCGCCACGAAGAGCCCGCGCGCCGACGCCCCGGCGTGCCCGTTCTCTCGAGCGAGCACGCTCGACTGCGCCGAGTTCGGCTCAATCCAGCGCCAGTGCGGAGTGGCACCGAGCGACACGACCACGCGATCACCTGGTCGCACGCGGTAGGTGTTGTCGCTGTCCGCTGAGGTCAGGTGCAACGTCAGGACCGACGACGCGCTCGTGGTCACGATGACGCGCAGGGTCCAGAGCATCGCGAGATCGGGACAGGCCTTGCCCGGGGCACAGTAGATCGTTCCCGTCACGTGGATGTTCGCGACACCGGCCGACACCGCGGTCAACACGACACTGGCCACACCCTGCGACGTACTGGTCGTCTGTGCGATGAGCACGGACTTCGAATCGCTCGTCGGCGTGCTCCAGCGCCACCCGGTGCGCAGGACGACTTCGAATGAACTGCCGACCTGCGTCGCGACGGTACACGGCGAATCGCTGGACACGACGCGAACGACGTCACTCGACGCGACACCGCAGTCCGCCATCGACGGCGCCGACGGCGTCGACGACGTCGGCGACGTCGTGGTCGTGGACGACGAGGCACCGGCGAAGGGAAGCATCGTGAAGGACGCGATCACGGCCGCCGCGATAGCGAGGCCCACGCGACTTCGACGGGCGGCGACGGCGTTCATGACGTCAGTCTCGCACCAAGTCCCCGGCAAGGGTCGGCGACCAGTCCTCCGCCGCTACGAACGAATGTGCGACCGTTCGATCAAAGTTGTCGAGACGACCACAAGATGGCGGCCAGGACGACCGACACGACACCGATCACGAGTCCTTCGATCCAACCGTGCACGTGGTTCGCCGTCAGGATGGCGCCGAGCGCGACGTCGATGCCGATGATGCCGCCGGTCGCGAGGATGCGCATCGAAATCCGCTCGAACCAGGACCGGCGATGGCGCCGAGCGGGGATCATCCCCTGTGCGCCTTCGTCATCCTCGACCGGCGACTTGACGTCATTCACCTCGGACGGCACCGATTCTTCCTTGTCGTGATGATGAAACACCATGTGTGGACCTTACAGTCCAGGGTCGCACGACCGCGTCGCCTTGCTCGATGTCATGATTCGGAGACCCGACATCGCGCAATGAACCATTTTCGAGTCTCGCGCGTAGAACTAGAGATGGTCGGAGACCGTGAGATCACCTGTCGAGAGGAGTTGACGAATTGAAGTTGTCGATATCCCCTCTCCACTGTCCGCTCGACATGCTCACGGCCTCCGACCAGACCCTTCGCGTCGGTGCGGCGCCGTGACGTCGACCAACGCCACGCCCTCGGATGAAGCCCTCCTCGCCGGCATGGCCGCCGGTGACGAGGCGTCGACCGTGGCGTTCGTGCGCCGCTACCAACGCCGGGTCTTCGGACTGGCCGTGGGCATACTCGTCGACCGCGGGGCCGCCGAGGACGTCGCACAGGAAGCCCTCTTTCGAGCCTGGCGTCACGCGCCGGTCTTCGATACCCGTCGCGGATCGGTCGAGAACTGGGTGCTCACCATCACCCGCAACCTCTCCATCGACGCCCTGCGCAAACGACGCTCGACGCCGACTGACCCGGAGGAACTCGTCGCGCTCGCGCGAGCGTCGGCCTCGACACCGATGGAAGAGTCGGTGGATAGTCGGTCGATGTCGTCGTCGATCGTGCGCGCGCTCGAGTCGATCCCGAGCGATCAGCGTCGCGCGGTCGTCCTCGCGTCGCTGTACGGTCGCACCGCCCTCGAGATCGCGGCGATCGAATCGATCCCCCTCGGCACGTCCAAGACCAGGATTCGCGCCGGACTCTCCAAACTGCGCAGCATCCTCGAGAGCGAAGTGGAAGGTTCGCGATGACGATGGACGTCCACTCGACCGACGGCTTCGAGGAGGAGCTGGTCGAATTCGCGCTCGGGATCCTCGACGGGCGCGCGCGGGCGGTGCTCGTCGAGCACGTCGAGCACTGTGGCGACTGTGCGGAGCGACTCGCGCAGCTGAGTACCACCGCCGACCTCTTGATGTACGTGCCGGTCGGTGCCGAACCGCCGCTCGGCTTCGAGTCAGGCATCATCGAGAGGATCCGAGCGACCGAGTCCGCGCGTCGTTGGGGGCCGCGGCGTTGGCAGATGCTCGCCGCCGCGGCGGTCGTCGTCGTGTCCTTCGCGTTGGGCTGGACGGTCGACCACGCACTCGCCAAACCCGCGGGCCCGGCGCAGGCTTCGAACGCCGTGCAGGAACGCCACCTTCTGTCGAACGGCCGCGACGTCGGCACCGTCTACGCCTACGCCGGACCGCCGGCGTGGATGTTCGTGAGCGTTGACGTTGCGGGTGCACCGTCGGACGTGCGCTGCACCATCGTGACCACGTCAGGTGCGCGCCGATTCGTCGGGACCTTCGCGCTGGCGCGAGGACGTGGCGCCTGGGGTGCGAACCTCCCAGTGCCATTTAAGAGCGTGCGCAACGTCGTCCTGAGTTCCTCGAGCGGCGCCGTCGTCGCGCAGTTGAGCGACTCCTCGTGGAACTACCCGACGACGAGCAATTGACCACGGGCGCGTTCGGCGTCGATGCACCTATGGTGCTGGTTGTTCCACCCAAGGAAAGGAGTGCCATGATCTTCGGAGCCCACACCATCGTCTTCACCCAGGACGCGGACGCGGACCGAGCATTCTTCCGTGACGTCCTCGCGCTGGACGCCGTGGACTCAGGCGGCGGATGGTTGATCTTTGCCCTGCCACCAACCGAGATCGCCTTTCATCCCACCGACGGTGCGAACGTCAACGAGCTCTACCTCGTGTGTGACGAGCTCGCCGACGAGATGAGGCGTCTCGAGGCCAAGGGCGTCGACTTCACCCAGGTCGACGAAGAGCGCTGGGGGAACGTGACGCGCTTCACGCTTCCCGGAGGGACCGTGATCGGTCTCTACGAGCCCAAGCACCCGATGGCGATCACTCGCCCCTAGGAACCGTCGAGACGACGCTCGCCACGGGCGCCACCGATCTCGTGCGTTGACTGAGCAGCGCGGCCGACACGAGTCCGCCCAGGGCGAAGAAGCCGATGATCAACAGCACTCCGTGCTTAAAGGTGACGAGCGGGTCGTTCGCGTGCGAACCGGCGAGGATCGCGATGAGCCCCGCGACCCCGAGCACCGTGCCGATCTGGCGCGCCATGTTCAACACGCCGCTGCCGGTGCCGAACCTCGCCGGGGGAATCGACGCGGAGCCGGCACCGATCAGCGACGGAATCGTGAGACCCACGCCCATCCCGCCGAGCAACTGGATGGGCAATAGGTGCGTCGCGTACGCCGATCGGCTCTGGATCTCGAGGAGCCACCACGTTTGTGCCGCGACGTTCACGAAGCAGCCGAGCACCGCGACGCGCCCGGCGCTACCGAAACGCTTCGTCAACGCCGGCGCCACGATGCGCGCGAACGGGAGGACCATGAGCGGTCCGGGTGCGATGGCCAGTCCCGCCTCGATGGCCGAGAAGTGCCAAACGTTGGTCAGGAACTCGACCGTGTTGAGCACGAAGGCTCCGAAGCCGGCGTAATAGAAGACCGACGCCAACGTGGCGCCGTTGAAGGACCGCGACTCGAGCAGCGTGAGGTCCACGACCGGCGCCGCGTGGCGTGCTGAGCGCAGGACGACGCCAACCGCCGACGCGACACAGACGAGGAGCAGCCCAACGAAGTCGCGTGATCCCCAACCCCACGAAGGCGCCTTGACCAGAGCGAGCGCGAGTGACCCGGCGGCCAGTGCCACCAGGAGCGCCCCGAGGAGGTCGGGGCGTCCAGTGACGGACTCGTCCTTGCTCTCGGGCAGCACCTTGAAGGCCAGGACGACCGTGGCGACCCCGACAGGAATGTTGATCCAGAACACCCAGCGCCAGGAGAGCTCGACGAGGAAGCCACCGATGACCGGCCCCAGGGCCGCCCCGAGGGCGCCGATCGCCGACCACGTGCCGATGGCCTGCGCGCGCTGCGGACCGGGGACGGCGGCGAGCAGCAAGGACAGCGACGCGGGCACCATCATCCCGGCGCCGACGGCCTGAAAGACGCGCGCACCGATCAGCACGGCCACGCCGGGCGCGAGCGCCGAGAGCACGGAGCCGAGCGTGAAGACCACCAGTCCCGCGACGAACATACGTCGTCGCCCGATCCGGTCGGCCCAGCGCCCCGCGGGCACGAGGACCGCCGCGAACATGATCGAGTACCCGTTCAAGATCCACGAGAGGGAACCCAGGCTCGAACCGTGGAACTCTCGCCCGATGTAGGGGAAGGCGAGGTTCACGATGAACAGGTCCAGGCTCGACATGAAGATCGCGAGGGACAACACCGCGACGATCAGCGACACCCTCTTTTTCGACAGACCTTGACCTGGCGCATTCGCAGTGGACACGCTCTCTACGCTCACGGCTCCTCCTAGTGCGTTGGATTTCTGGACGTACCCTACCAGGGGAACGAGGGGTACGTCCAGTTTTCCAACTTACTGGTATATTGGGGCCATGAACAAAGCAACGTTGGGTCCACGCAACTGCTCGGTCGCCCGCACCCTCGAGATCGTCGGCGAGAAGTGGGCGCTGCTCGCCTTGCGCGAGGTCTTCCTCGGCAACCGGCGCTTCGACGAGATGGTGCGCCGTACCGGCGCGCCACGCGACACCATGACCGCGCGGCTGAAGACCCTCGTCGCGGCCGGGGTGCTCGAGCGTCGTCCGGTGTCCGAACACCCACCGCGCTTCGAGTACCGCCTGACCCAGTCCGGACTCGATCTCTACCCCGTGATCGTGTCACTCATGGAATGGGGTGACCGCTACCTCACGAACGGTGAGGCGCCCCCGATGGAGTTGACGCATCACTGCGGCCAGCGCCTCGGCGCGGTGACCGTGTGCTCATCGTGTGGCGAGGCCGTGATCGCTCGCGACGTGCGACCCACTCCCCTGCGCGCGACGACCTAAGGGAAGCCGACGACTCGTCGACCCGTCAGTCGGCGAGTCCGAACTTCTCGGTCACCGACTTGCCGTGCGAGGTGTAGCGAAAGAACGCCTCGGAGAACAGAGCTCCGTACTTCTTCGTGTTCACGACGCTCGTCAGCGTGACGGTCGCCGGGTAGCTGATGACCTTGCCCGAGACGCAGTTCGGCGTGCAGTCGTTCTGCAGAAGGATTCCGCGGCCCCGAGCCGAGGAGGAACTCCAGGCCGACCACCTCATCGAGGCGAAGGACGCGTTGGCGTCGGCGCAACTGAGCAGGTAACTCGACGGCTTGCTCGTCGTCTTGGACGTGCAGGTCAACAGGTGGGTCGTGCCACTCGCTCCGGCGGGGGCGACGGCACCCAAACTGACGACCGGTCCGAGGACCAGGGCCGCCGCGAGCGCCATCTTTTCTACGGTGAATCTCTTCATCTCTTCCTTCATTTCTCTGTGAGCCTCCGCTCAGTCAATCTATGTCCGCCACCAACGACTCCTTACTCACCTTCTGCGAAATCTCGGTTGACGTTCACGACGGGTTGACCGTCGCGCGACAGGCCGGTGGTAGCGTTCCGACGAGGGCCGACCGACGAACGTCCTGGCGTTCCACCGCCGGATTCGACAAGAAAGCGAGCGATCATGCGCAAGACATTCCTCCTACTTGGAGTGGTCGCATCCACGCTCGCACTCTCCGCGTGCGGCACCACGACCAAGGCCACCATCGATCAGTCCGTGGCGTCGCTCGGTGCACAGTCGACGGTGCAGATCCACCTGACGGGCACCGCCACCGGAGCGGCAACCACCCAGGCGCAGTCGATACTCAACCTCGTATCGGTCGACCTGGACTACGTGAACCCCTCGGGAAACCCTCTCTCGCAGGACCCGAGCTCACTCGACCAAGAGATCACGATCAACGTGGGCACCAAGACCCTCGCCGACATCCGAGGCATCGACGGGAATGACTACCTGAACATCGACCTCTCCTCGTTGAGTGCGCTGCCCGGCGTCAACCTCCCCGCGTCCGAGCTCGCGACACTGCAGTTGGTGATCGGCGGACGCTGGTTCGAGGTGCCCAAGAGTCTCATCGCCTCGCTCGCACAAAAGGACACGACCGCCACCAAGGCCCAGGTGGCCGCCGACGTCGCGATTGAACGCAAGATCATCGACGCGATCGCCAAGGTCATCGACAACGGCCCCGCCAAAGCCCTCTCGGGCGGTGGGTACTCCGAGACCGGGACACTCGCGTCGATAGTGGACGCCGTGTGGCCCACCATCGCGGGCGTGACCAAGACGACCATTCCGGCGTCCGCCGCCGCGGTCAAAGGTACGTACACGCTGACCCTCACGAACTCGGGGTCGAGCGCCACGGGCGCGTCGGTCACGATCACGTCACCCGGCGACGCTCCCCAGATCACCAGTGTCGGCCTCGTCGCGACGATCACGCATAACAGCGACACGATCAGCGTGCCGAGCGGCGCGACCGTCATCACGCCGGCTCTGCTCAAGCAACTCGAGGCTTCGGGGACGACCGGGACGCTCTAGCGCAAGTGCCAACCCGTCGGCGCTGACTCCTTCAGCGCCGCGTCAGCGAACGATTCGAAGTGCGCCAGGTCGACCTCCGCTTCCGTGTCATCGTCGAAACTGGGCTGGGCGACGAAGAGGATGAGGCGCTGTCGCGACGCGATCGGCAGTTGACCCTCGAGGTGCGCCCCCTCGACGAGTTCCTCCATAGCCGTCTCGTCCGGGAACTCCGCGACGAAGACGGTGAACGAGCCCTGCGCGTCCGTCGAGTCGACGACGAAGCTGAGACAGCCCGTCGTCTCTAGATAGGCCCCCGCCACCTGCATCGAGCAGAGCGAACCGGCCAACTGGTCCTGCGCGATCGGTCCAGTGACGACGCTCCCCTCTTGGTCTAGGGAGTCGGCGAGCGTGACCGCCAACTGGGCGATGTTGGTCGCCGGACGGAACTGGATGACGTCGTCGCCGACGCGTGGCGCGGTGTAGAAGGCGTAGGACGACTTGTCGCGAAAAACGAGCGTTTCGACGTAGCCCACACCGTGCGTGGTCGTCACCTCGCTCATCCGACACTGCTCGAGTGACTCCACTCGGTTCATCGACTCGAGCGCGATGTCGAAGCGCGCCGTGGCGTCCTCGGACGCCACCTCGGCGAACCGGTCACCCACGGCGCCGAGTTCGCGGCCCTGCGATCGCGCCACGAACAACGCCGCCTTGAGCCACGAGTCCCACGGGACGTCGACGATCCCCGGTAGCAGGGCGAAACCGGTCATCGCGTCGTCGATGAGGTTGAACGACCCACGCCGTCTCGCCTGCAAGGTGGCGCGCATCGCGAAGAGGCGCAAGGTATTGGTCGACTCCTCGCTCTGCAGGCGCCGAAAGAGTTCTTCGTCGGGCTCTCCGCCCGCCACGATGCCCGCCACGATCGTTCGCACCGTGTCGTCGGTGGCATCGTCGCGGAACCGCACGAAGTCACCGGCCTGGTTCTCGTAGCGAAGTGCCGCCACGCGGGCCTCGACGGCCGCGAGACGCTCACGGTCGCTCACGCCAAGCGCCCCGCACACGTGGGGGCCAAGGCGTTTGACACGTTGTACAGACTAAGCGCTGTGGGGTGCGACGAGCGGCGCTCGACTTGACGTCGGAGCCGCCCGAAGAGCCATAATTGGACTCCGCGACAGCCAATCGAGGACGTGCCCCTCTAGGATGGCGAAGGCAACTTTCGAAGGCAGTGATCATCGACGGTGCAGGGCGATTCGTTGTCGTACCGCAAAACAGAAGCAACGCGGAGCCGATTGGGCTTCGTGCCATAACCAATAACGGGAGAACTACACAATGAGACGTTTTATGACCAGTATCGCGATCGGGACCTTGATCCTGGGCGGCCTCACGTCGCTAGGGCTCGCCACGACTGCCAGCGCAGCGGGACCGACGATCCAGCTGACACCGAGTACGGGACTGCAGGGCGGCACGGCAGTATCGGTCTCGGGCAGCGGCTTCCAGGCCAATGAGACCTTGTACGCCCTCGAGTGCATCAACCTCGGCGCTTCGACCAACCAGACGGACTGTGACACCAACACGGTCGCCATCGCGACCACGAGTGCCACGGGTACCTTCACGACCTCGGTCACGGTGGTCACCGGCACGATTGCTTCGACCGCGACGCCATCGACCTGTGGCACTTCGTCGACCGACCTCACGAACTGCGCCATCGTGGTGAGCACCAATCCTCCGAGCGCGGACGCGGCCCTCGCGCCCATCACGTTCGCGCTGCCCACGACGACCACCACGACGACCACGACCACCATTCCGGTCAACCACGGACCACGACGATTCCATGTCGCTCCCACCACGAAGCTGAAGAACGGCTCCAAGGTCAAGGTCTCGGGCACCGGCTTCAAGCCCGGTGACCACGTCTACGTGGTGGAATGCCTCGCCAACTCGACGAGTCAGGCCGGCTGTGACCTCAGCACGCTGCACCCCGTGACCATCACCGGTTCGGGCGTGTTGCGCGCCTTCAACTTCAAAGTCGTCACCGGGAAGATCGGTAACGGCACGTGCGGCACGAAGGCGTCGAACCTGAAGTCCTGCTCGCTTTCGGTCGCGAACGCCTCCAAGGGTGACTCGGCGCGCGTGCGCATCGCGTTCAAGCTGTAACCCATCAACTAATGCAACGACGATCACACACTCGAGCCGCCTCGCGCGGCTCGAGTGTGTTGGTCGCGCTTCTCCTGGTCGTCGGTAGTGCGACGATGGCGCTGCCGGCGTCAGCCACGTCGAGTCGGACGCTCCAGTGGGTCGACCAGAACGTCACCTTCCAATCGGGCGGCATGACCATCTACGCGACGTATCGCCACCCCGTGAACAGCCCGACGAAGGTGCCGGGAGCGCTCCTCATTGCCGGGAGCGGACCGACGGACCGCAACGGTAACTCCTCGCTGGAGAGCGGGAACATCGACACGATCAAGACCCTCGCCGACTGGTTCTCCACCGACGGAGTCGCCACGCTTCGTTACGACAAGCTCGGCAGCGGCAAGACCGGACTGGGCATCTACGCCACCGACCCCAACGCGATCGGCATCTCGGTCTTCGAGCAGGAGTCGCGCAGCGCGCTGGAGTTCCTCGCGGCGCAAAAGGACGTCAACGCGAACGAACTCGGCGTCTTCGGGCATAGCGAAGGCGCCCTCTTCGCGCTGCTCCTCGCGACCGGTCACGCCGGACCGGTACCGCCGATCCACGCCGTCGGCCTGCTCGAGCCGCTCAGCGTGCGCTACCTCAATCTGATCAGTACCCAAGTCGACGCTTCGCTCAGCAATCAGGTCAAGTCCAAGGCGATCACCAAGACGATCGCGAAGACCGTCAAGGCCGACATGGCGAAGGCGATCGCGCAGATCCGCGCCAAGGGCACCGTCGCCGCCAACCTGCCCTACGGTCTCTCGGGGATCCTCAATCCGGCCGACGCCCTCTTCCTCTCCCAGGCCGACAAGTTCGATCCCGAGGTGTTGGCCGCGCAGCTGACCAAGCACACCGAGGTGTTCGACACCTGCAGCAACGACGACAACCAGGTGAGCTGCCAAGAGGTCGACCATATGTTCGACGGCTTCCTCAAATCGAAGGCGACGTTGGACTTCGTCTACCTGAAGGGTGTCGATCACGTGTTAAAGGTCGACTCGACGGGCAACGCGTACACGAAGAACCTGCCCTTCTCCCCCTACCTCAAGCAGCAGCTAGCCCAGTTCGCCACCTACGGCTTCAAGAAACCAAAGGACTTCGGCGTCAGCTGAGCGTGATCGGCGTCGCGCCGGTCAAGGCCACGAGTTCGTCGAACGTCGTGGCGAAGACCGCGTTCGGCGTGCCGCAGGCCGACCAGACCTGTTCGTAGCCCGCGAGTGAGTCATCGATGAAGACGCGCAGCTCACCGGGCCAATTGACCGGCGAGACGCCACCGATCGGCTGACCGGTCGCTGCGCGCACCTCGTCAGGCGTCGCCCGACGTGTCGACCCACCCTCCACCAAGGACGTGAAGAGATCGAGGTCGACGCGAAACGCTCCGCTCTTGATGATCACGACCGGCACGTCGTCGAGCACGAACACGAGACAACTCGCGATGGCGCCGACCTCGCAGTCGAGCGCCGCCGCCGCGTCGGCCGCGGTCTTGGTCGACGCGTCGAACTCGAGGAACGGTCCCGTGACACCGGCGGCGACCAGCCGGTCGGCGACCGCGCGCGCGCTCGGGTGAAGGTGCTCGGTCGTCATTCGTCGCTCGATGGTGCGCGTCGCGCCACGTCGACCGGGTGCCTACTGGCCGAGGTAGGCGCGCTGAATGCGGTCGTCGGCCAAGAGGGCACTGGCCGAATCCTCGTAGAGGACGTGTCCGTTCTCGAGCACGTAGCCGCGGTCGGCGATCTTGAGCGCCTGGTTGGCGTTTTGCTCGACGAGCAGGATCGTGACGCCTTCGGAGCGAATCTGGACGATGATCTCGAAGATCGACTGGATGATCTTGGGCGCGAGACCGAGGGAAGGTTCGTCGAGGAGGAGGAGCCGTGGTTTGGCCATCAAGGCTCGACCGATAGCCAGCATCTGCTGCTCACCACCACTCAACGTCCCACCCAGCTGCTTGCGACGCTCGCCGAGTACGGGGAAGAGGCCGAAGATGTGGTCGAACTCGTCGCTGAAACTGCCCTTGCGCCGGTAGGCGCCCATCTCGAGGTTCTCGAGCACGCTCATCGTGGCGAAGATCCTTCGGCCTTCGGGGATGTGACTCAGCCCCATGTCCACGAGCTTGTACGCGGGGGTCGACGTGATGTCGTGTCCCTCTAGGAGGACCGTGCCGGCGTAGGGGGCGTGCAGTCCCGAGATCATTCGCAGCGTCGTGGTCTTGCCCGCACCGTTCGCGCCGAGCAGGGTGACGATCTCACCCTTGTCGACGTGGAGCGAGAGGTCGCGGATCGCCGGGACCGCGCCGTAGCGGACCTCGACGTTTTCAATTTGCAGCATCGATTCGCTCATGACTCGTCCGTCGTTCCCAGGTAGGCCGCGATCACTTCATGATTCTGCTGGATCTCGACCGGCGGACCCGAGGCGATCACTTGTCCGAAGTTGAGGACGTAGATTCGCTCCGCGAGCGACATCACGAGTTTCATGTCGTGCTCGATCAAGAGGATTGAGGTCCCGGTCTCCTTATTGATCTTGCGAATCAGCTCGGCCAACGCGAGTTTCTCGGACGGATTCGTTCCCGCCGCCGGCTCGTCGAGCAAGAGTACTTCGGGGTTGGTCCCGAGCGCCCGCGCGATCTCGAGGCGCCGACGGTCACCGTAGGGCAACGAGTCGGCCATGGTGTTGAGGCGGTGGGTCAGTCCGACGAGTTCGAGGAGGTCCAACGTGCGGTGATCCGATTCGCGCTCTTCGCGACGGGTTCGTGGCAAGTGCAACATCGCCCCGATGGGACCAGTCTTCTGTCCCGCCTCGACGCCGATCTTGATGTTCTCGAAGGTGGTCAACGCGTTGAACATCCGACTCGTCTGAAAGGTCCGAGCTACACCCAACTGATTGACCTTGTGCGGCGGCTTGCCGACGAGGTCGATCGTGCCCTTTCGCTCCGCGTGGAAGTTGATGACGCCCTCTTGGGGTCGATAGACACCGGTCAGACAGTTGAAGAGCGAGGTCTTGCCGGCACCGTTCGGCCCGATGACCGCCAGGATCTCGCCACGACGTTGTTCCAGCGAGACGTTGTTCAAACTGGTGACGCCGCCGAAACGTAGGGTCACGTTCGTCACTTCGAAGATGTTGTCGGCACCAGTGACGTTGGTCGTTGGCGCTTGCGTGAGATCGGTCATTCGAGGCGACCTCCCGCGTTGCCCATGCCGGCTTCGGGTTCCTGCCAACCGCGACCCTCGCTGTACGGGCCTTCCATGCGCGATCCCATGGCGTTCAGGTTCGACATGGCGTCGGCTGAGCCGAGACCCTGTTCGGAGTCTTGGAACTCCCGGAGCCGCCGTTTCGACGGGAACATGCCCTGGGGACGGAAGATCATCACGAGCACCAGCAGTGCGCCGAGGTACATGTACTTGTCAGCGAGCTGATAGTCGATGAAGGAGTGGAACTGGAGATAGATCAGCAGCCAATTCAAAATCGCGGAACCTATGAGCACGCCTCCGATCGATCCCATGCCACCGAAGATGACGAGCACCAAGACCGTGATCGAAACCTGGAGAGCGAAGTTCGACGGGAACAGCGATCCGAGTTTGGCCGACGAGAGCACACCGGCGACACCAGAGGTCGAGGCACCGATCGCGAAGGCCATGACCTTGTACTTCAAACTGTTGATCCCGAGCGAACTGGCGGCGACCTCATCTTCACGTATCGCCGCCCACGATCGTCCGACCTTCGAATGATTGAGCGAGTTGAAGAAGAAGAGAATCGGTATCAGGAACGCTAAGAACAAGTAGTAGAAATTCAAGTCATCACCGAGCGCGAATCCACTGAGAGCGAAGTGGATGCCGGGGAGGTTCATCGAAAAACTTCCCGTGACGCCCGTTCCTCCGGCGCCGTCGGTGACACTCGTGAGGTTGCTCGCGAGGACGTAGACGATCTCACCAAAGCCGAGTGTCACGATCGCCAGATAGTCACCACGCAGTCGCAGCGTCGGCAGTCCGAGCAGGACGCCCGCCAACATCGCCACCACGATCGCGATCGGAACGACGAAGAACGTGTTGATGGTGAAGGGAGGATGAATCGGTAGCGCGCCGCTGAAGTAGGCGTTCGTATAGGCGCCGAACGCGTAGAACGCCACGTAGCCGAGGTCGAGCAGACCGGCGAATCCGACGACCACGTTGAGTCCCACCGCCAACAGGCAGAACACGCCTATCTGTTGGAAGATCGACTCCTGCCAGTAAGGGGAAAGGAACTTCGGCGCCTCGATGGCGATAAACAGTGCCGCACCGTAGAGGGCAAACCTCGTGTTCGCACTCACCTTCACGTGTCGGGCACGCCAACGACTCGCCAGCACGCCACTGGACTTCGTTCGCTCTCGTTCCAGCATCGCTGCGCGTACGCCAATGAGCAGACCGACGATGGTCCAGGCGTACGTCGGCCAGTGGTGGAAGAAATTATTGTCACTCGAACCGCCGAAGTCGAAGTGCTTCAAACTGAAACGAATCGGCATCCACGGGTCCGCACAGGCGGCGAAGAACAGGCCGGCAACGCCGCCGGCAACGATCTTGAACCACTTGGCGTCGAAGAAACTGGGCGGCTGGGGATCGTCCGGCTTGGAGCGCGCCGCGACGCGAACGGTGTTGAGGAGCCAAATGAGGATGGCGATGTAGCCGTAGGTCCTCGTGTTGAGCAGCTGGCCGACCAATTCATGCCACGAAAGTTTGTCGCGAACCAGTGGACCGGTGAAGTCGGCGACGAAGAGGGCAATGACCACCGCAATGAACCCAATGACCAGTTGGCGCACGAGGCCAGCGAACGCGATGAACTCCTTGAGGGTCTTTGGAAAACGCCGCACTGCTCCCGCCCAGGACGCCTCAAAGATGCCAGCGCGCACCTTTCGTCCATAGACCTGGGCGATCCCGAGCAGCACGCCGAAGATCAGGAATCCCCACACGTGACTCGAGAACAGGGAGTGAGTGATCGTATAGCCCGGCGTGGAGAGATCGCCCTCGGGACCCGTCATCACCGCGAGGAGTACGCCGCCGCCGAAGCACGTGGCGAACAGTCGCATGTCGAAATTGTCGAACTTCCACTTCTGCTTTAGGACGTCGAACTTCATGCTGACCTCCCGAGGCTCTCACCGAAGAGACCGGTGGGACGTACGAGCAACACCAACACGAGAATTCCGAATCCGATCACCGGTTCGTAGAACGGTTGATGGATCCAATAGATCGGCACGTACATGAAGATCCCCAGCACGACACCGCCGACCATGGCGCCGCGGATGTTGCCGATGCCACCCAGGACTGCTGCGGTGAACGCAAGAAGGGCGGGAGTGAATCCCATGTTGTAGTCGACGGTGGTGCTCATCGCAATGAAGAGACCGGCGACGCCACCCATGAAACCGCCGATGGCGAAAGTGGAGGCAATCGTCGAATTCACGTTGACGCCCATCAGACTGGCGGTCTCGTAGTCTTGGGCGACGGCGCGGATACTGCGGCCGATCTTGGTTCGGTTCACCAACGTGTCGACGACGAGGAAGAGAACGATCGTCACGATGAGCAAGACAATGTCGAATGCGGTGATGTTGGCGCCGAAGATAGTCCACTGGAAATTGGTCGTGATGGGCTGGGCGGTCGCTGAAGGGTTACGGCCGAAGATCTTGCCGGCGAAATTCAACAGGAAATACGAAGCTCCGATCGCCGAGATCAGGTACGTCAGCTTTGGTGCGTTGCGGCGGCGCAGCGGGCGGTACGCGAATCGTTCGATGGTGATGGCAACGATCGCCCCGACGACACCGCTGGCGAGAATTGCGCCGAGGAGGATCAACACGCGCATCGGCGTCGAGACCGTCAGCGTCGTCAGCGTGTAGTGCAAGAAGTAATAGCCGGCGAATCCGCCGCTCATCAACACTTCACTGTGTGCGAAATTGATGAGACGCAAGACGCCGTAAACGAGGGTGTAGCCGAGGGCAACCATGGAATAGATGAGGCCGGTGAATATCCCTAGTGCCACGAATGATGCCATTGACTCCCCTTATTGAAAAAACACTTCACGTCAAACTATCTGAGATTGCGGTGCCGAGCGGTGGGATTGCAGAAGGCCGGCTGCCCAGGGGCAGCCGGCCTTCGTACAAAACTTTGAAAACTACGACTTACTCAAGCCCCAACTGAACGATCTTGGTGCCTTCAACCTTGTTCACGAAGATCGCGTTTCCGGCAACGTCACCGGCCTTGTTGAACTTGATCGTCTTCGTGATGCCCTTGTAGGTGATCTTGGCGATCTGCGCAAGGAGCTTGGAGCGCGTCATCGTGCCCTTCACCTTGGTCATAGCCGTCATGATCAGGTTCGCGGCGTCGTACGACTCAGCGGCGTACGGACCAGGAGCCTCGTGGGCAACGGCCGTGTAGGCAGCAGTCCAAGAAGCCGACTGGGCGTTCGAGCACGCGCAGGTGAGGAGCACACCGTTGCCGTCAGCCTGGGTCGACAGTGAGGTGATGAACTGCGGCTCGTCACTACCGTCACCACTCATGATGGCGCCCGAGAAGTGCTGGGTACCGACCAAGTTGTCAACGACCTGAGCGAAGTCACAGTAGTAACCGGCGTAGAAGACAGCCGACACACCCGTGAGGCTCGCGGTGACCGCGTCACTCGTACCGGTACCACCCGCGGTGCAGGCGTTCGAGTACGGGAGCGCCAGGATCTGACCGCCGTTGGCAAGTGAACCGCCAGCGGACTGCACAGCAGCCGCGACCTGGTCCGCAAGACCAACACCGTAGGTGCTGGTGTCAGAGATCACGAGGACCTTGCCCGTGCCGTAGTGCTTCTGGAGGTAGGCACCGTCAGCAGGACCCTGGACACCGTCGTTCGCAACAACTCGGAAGAAGTTGTGGTACGTGTTCAGCGGACCCGAAGGGCTCGCCGTGGGGTCCTTCACCGTGATCGAGACGCGGGTCGCCGAAGGGCTCACCATCGCCACGTGGTTCGCACCGTAGATCGGCAGCGACGCAACGGTGGCACCAGAGAACGCCGGTCCAACGATCGCGTACAGGTTCTGGTTCAGCACGAAGCCAGTTGCAACGGACGGAGCGATCGTCGGGTCACCTTGGTCGTCACCAGGGACGAGCTTGATGTTGAACGGACGATTCTTCTTCGCATCCCACTGCTTGACGGCGAGCTGAGCTCCATACTTCTCGTACAGACCGGTTGCCGCGTTACCACCGGAAAGTGGACCCTGGTAACCAATCTCGTATGTCTTGAGTTTCTTGGACGCTGCTGACGCACCGGTGGCGGCAATGGTTGCCACACCCGACAGAGTCAGAGCCGCGGCCACAGTAACCGCGCCAAATCTCTTCATCCCTAATTTCATTCATTCCCCTCTCGGAACGCTTTTGGCATTCGCCATCACGAGAACTTAGCATCGGCTTACGAGTTTTTAAGGTCGGGGTAGATGTTCCGTTACCCGTTATCGACCACTCTGTGCACGATGCGCGCTGATTTCATGCGTCGTTAACGCCTGGGCAACATGGCTGTCATGCATCGCGGACGCGATGCCACTCCTCCAACACGAAGGTCTCGAAGGTGGGCGTCGTGCGATCAGCCGCACGAAAGTTATTGCGAACAGGTGTTTGATTCGCCTACGACTTTGGGCTAATCTACGAACAACTGTTCGTAGTAGAAAGGATTCCCATGGCCGATGTACTCACCCCCATGCGACGTCAGATCCTCGAATTCATCATCACGTGCCAACGAGAGCGGAACTTCCCGCCCACGATTCGTGAGATCGGCGAACACGTCGGTTTGAAGTCACCGGCAACGGTTGCCAACCACATCGAGGTCTTGAAGCGGGCTGGTTACATCGAGAAGAACCCTCAACAGCCCCGAACCCTGACCGTTCGATTGGACGTCGAGAATCCCGCTCCCGATCAGCGCATTCGCTACATTCCCTTCGTGGGCGACGTCGCTGCAGGTACTGGTGTGCTCGCCGTAGAGAGTGCTCACGAACTGATGTCGATCCCCGAACAGTTCGCGGGACGCGGCGACAGCTTCGTCCTTGAAGTCAGGGGCGAGTCAATGATCGAGGCGGGCATCCTGCCGGGCGACTACGTGGTAGTGCAGCGACAGACGACCGCCAACAAGGGCGAGATCGTCGTGGCGGAGATTCCCGGAGGCGAGGCGACGGTGAAGCGCTACTTCCCTCAGGGCACGCGCGTGGTCTTGAAGCCTGAGAATTCGACGATGGAGCCCATGGACTTCGATGCCAGCGAAGTCTTCCTCTTCGGCAAAGTGATCTCGGTTCTTCGCAGCTACTGATTTACCAATCACCTAACTAGTTGGGAAGGGCCTTCCCGGCGACAGCCCACCAAGGTCGCACCTCGACGGTCATCCATTTCGCCACGACCGCCGGGTCACTCGCCACCAGCGCCTCAACCTCCTCGACGGACGTCGAGTCATAGATCGAGATTCCCCTCAAGGGCTTGTCGTCGCCAAAGGGTCCAGAGATAGGACAGAGGCCGGTCGCTGCCAAATTGTTGAGGAACCGCATATGACCGGCGAAGACTTCGTCCTCGTCACCTTCCCCCGTGCCTTCCGCGGTTCGGGTGTAGAGGACCATCACCAGTTGGCGAAGGTTCTCCGGCGGCTCTGCCGAAACATCGTCAGCGTGTGGCATGGCTGCATCGTACGCGCCTCGCCGGTGATGTCACCGCGACCTCACTTCAGCCAGGCGCGCATCACGTCGGCGAATTCGTCCAATTGTGCGAGCGTGACGAACTCGTCACTTCGGTGCGCCAACAGCGGATCGCCCGCGCCGAAGTTCGTTGCCGGAATCTTCATCTCCGCGAAGGTCGCCACGTCGGTCCATCCGACCTTGCCCCGCGCGGGATCCTTGGTGAGCGAAGCCAGCGCGGCGAGTCGCTCGTTCGTGAGCATCGGCGCCGCGGGCGGCGCCCAGTCAACGGCGCTCACCCGGTCTCCGTCCTCTACGACGTCACTCAGAAACGAAACGAGCCAAGCTTCGGCCTCTTCCTTCGTGCGATCGGGAGCAACTCGATGGTTGAGCGTGCACGACGCGCGGTCGGGGACGACGTTGGGGGCCACTCCCCCATCAACGTCCACCACCTGCAACTGTTCGACAAAGTCCAGCCCTTCGACCGTCGCGGTCCGTGGTTCATAACTGGCGACCTTCATGATGACCCGGCCCAAGCGGTGAATGGCGTTTCGACCGGCGTAGGGACGCGCCGTATGGGCGCGGGCGCCGTTCATCTCGACGAGGACCCGCAGTGTTCCCTGGCACCCCGCCTCGACGCGGCCGTCAGTGGGCTCCGCGAGTACCGCCGCGTGGCAGTCGAGCAACTCCGGACGCAGTTCGGCGATCTCGATGAGACCGGACTCACGGCGCGAGACCTCTTCGCGGGCGTAGAAGACCCAGGTCACCTCGACTGAACGCGGCGTCGGGTCAAGGGCGAGTTCCACCATGACGGCGATGGAGCCCTTCATGTCGCACGCGCCCACGCCACGGAGCTCATCCCCCACTATCTTCGCCTCACTGGCTTCCCCGGGCACCGTGTCGAGGTGTCCGGCGACCAACAGTCGTGTCGAATGGTGACCCGTGGTACGAGCGATGACGTTGTCACCGATCCGTTCGACGTCGAGCGCGGGGTTCTTCCTCAGGACCTCCGCGACGTGTTGGGCGATCATTGCTTCGCCACGGCTCACCGAGGGAATCGCGACGAGCGCGAGGGCGTCGTCCAGGCGACTCACGTGGCGACCCCGTGCTCGCGGAGCAGATCGTTGAGGGCGGCCTTGTTGTGACGCTCGCCTTCACTCATTCGTCGCAGGATCAAGACGCACGGAAGGAAGAACTCGCCACCGGCGAACTCGCGGCGCCGGTTGGCGGACACCGCCACGCAGTAGTCGGGCACGTAGCCCCGCGATATCTCCTCACCCGTCTGCGCGTCGATCACGGGGATCGAGGGATTCAAGATCGTGCCGGCCCCGAGGACCGAGCCGCGACCGACGCGGGCACCCTCGACGACCATGCATCGACTCCCGATGAAGGCGTCGTCCTCGATCACGACGGGCACCGCGTTCGCCGGCTCCAGCACACCGCCGATGCCCACGCCACCCGCGAGATGCACGTTGGCGCCGATCTGTGCGCAGCTGCCCACGGTCGCCCACGTGTCGACCATCGAGTTGGGACCGACCCACGCGCCGATGTTCACGTAACTCGGCATCAAGATGACGCCGGGACTGAGGAAACTGCCCCGTCTCGCCGACGCGCCCGGCACGACGCGAACACCGCGGCGTTCGTAGTCGCGCTTCAGTTCCAGTTTGTCCAGGTATTCGAACGGTCCGACCTCGATGCGCTCCATGCCGCGCAGGCGAAAGAGGAGCAGGATCGCCTTCTTCACCCACTCGTGCACGATGACGTCGCCCTGGGCATCGATCTCGGCGACCCGGAGTTGTCCGTCGTCAAGTTTCGTGATGACCAACTCGACGTCGCGTCGCGCTTCGAGGTTTTCCGGTGTCATGGAGGCGACATCGTCGTACCACTTGACGATGCGAGATTCGAGATCGCTCATATCGTCAATCTACTGGCGAGTGCTCAACGTCCTCAGGCGCTGCACCGCCAACTCGAGTCGTTCGTCGGGCTGCACCACGGCGATTCGCACGAAGTTCGCGCCGTCGTCACCGTAGAGTTCGCCGGGGCTCACGACGAGCCCGGACGCCTCGGCGAGGAACGCCGCCAACTCCCAGCCGTCCATGCCCGGCTTCGAGCACCACAGGTAGAAGGAACCCTCGGGCATCGGCGCATCGACATCGACACTTCGCAGCGCCTCGGCCAGCAGTTCGAGTCGCGACCGGTAGCGCTCGCGTTGGACGTCAACGTGCTCGTCGTCGCTGTAGGCCACCGCGACCGCGGCCTGCACGGGGGCGGCGACCATGAAGCCGGCGTGCTGGCGCACGGAGCGCAGGTACGTCACGAGCGCTTCATCTCCGGCGTAGAAGCCAGCGCGCAGCCCGGCCAGGTTGGAGCGCTTCGAGATCGAATGCAGCGCGAGTACCCCGTCGAGTCCGTGCTCGAGGATCGTCCGTGGCCGGCCGGTCCAGGTGAATTCGGCGTAACACTCGTCGCTTATCACCACGACGTCGTGCGCCCGTCCCCACGTCGCGGCGCGCCCGAGGTCGTCGAGGCGACCAGTGGGATTCGACGGCGAGTTGGCCCAGAGCAGGAGTGCGCGCGCGACGTCGTCGCGGTCGATCGCCTCGAGCTCGAGTTGACCGTTCGTGACGCGCACCGGCACCGACCGCAGGCCACTCAGGGTCGCGCCCATCGCGTACGTCGGGTAACTGATCGACGGATAGAGGACCGTGTCGCGGTCGGGCGATCGAAGGTGCAGATAGCCCGCAACGTTGCCCACGAACTCCTTGGTCCCGATGCACGCCGCGAGGTCACCGCTTTCGAGATCCAAGCCGAACCGGCGGTTCATCCACCCTGCCGCGGACGCGCGGTACTCCGGCGAACCTTGCGAGGTCGGGTAGCCACGCGCGCCGGTGCCCTTCGCCAATTCGTCGAGCACGATCTGGGGCGGCGCGTCGATCGGCGTGCCGATCGAGCAGTCGATGGGTCCGCCCTCGTGGGTGTCGGCCAGTTTCTTGAGGACGTCGAGGCGCTCGTAGGGATAGGGCGGCGGCGAGAAGCTCACGCCGGGACCCGCCACTCACGGAAGTGCGCCGCGCCGACCGAGTCGAGCATGACCCGAACGACCACGCTGTCCTCGGTGACCGAGGTGTCGACGACCTCTCCCTCGCGGTGAGCCGCGGCGATCAGGTCTCCCCGGTCGAGCGGCAGATGCAGGGTGACGATCCGGTCGTTCGTGCGCAGGCGGTCACCGATCTTCGCGATCGCCACCTCCAGGTTCTCGTGGGTCAGCGCCGAGACCCAGACGCTCCCCTCGTGCAGGGCGGCCAGCTCGCGTGCGCGCGATCCCGGTACGTCGGCCTTGTTGAAGACCAGGAGTTCGGGCACGCTATCCGCGTCGATCTCGCGCAGGACCTCGCGCACCGCGGCGATCTGCTCCTCGGCGTGGTCGTTCGCGCCGTCGACGACGTGCACCAACAGGTCGGCCAGTTGGACGGACTTGAGGGTGGACATGAACGCCTCGACGAGGTCGTGGGGCAGGTTCGAGATGAAGCCGACCGTGTCGGTGAAGAGCACCGTCTCACCGCCCGGGAGCTGGCGTTGGCGCGTTCGCGGGTCGAGGGTGACGAAGAGTCGGTCCTCGGTGACCACGCCCGCGTCGGTGATGGCGTTGAGCATCGAGGACTTGCCGGCGTTCGTGTAGCCGACGAAGGTCACCTCACGGTGGCGGCCGCGCGCGCGACCCTGGCGCTGCACGTTGCGGGTTCGGTCGATCTCCTTGAGTTCACGACGGATGGCGTGAATGCGGTTCACCAGTCGGCGGCGGTCGGTCTCGAGTTGGGTCTCGCCCGGTCCTCGCGTACCGATGCCACCGGCCTGTTGCGACAGTGATCCGCCGGCCCGGCGAAGTCGGGGAAGTCGGTACTGCAACAGGGCCAGTTCGACCTGCGCCTTGCCCTCGGGGGTGCGCGCGTTCTGGGCGAAGATGTCGAGGATCACCGCGGTGCGGTCGATCGCCGTGCGACCGAGGATCTTCTCTAAGTTGCGCTGCTGGGCCGGCGAGAGGTTGTGTTCGAAGACGACGGTGTCCGAGTCGAGCGCCAGACAGATCTCGCGCAGTTCCTGTACCTTCCCCGATCCGAGGAACGTCGCGGGATCGGGTGAGTCGCGTCGCTGCACGACGCGCGCCACGACGTCGGCGCCCGCGGTGTCGACGAGCAGGGCCAGTTCGTCCAGTTGGTACGTCAGTTCGTCCTCACTGACGCCGGGGAACTGCACACCGACCAAGACGATCTTCTCGCGAAACGTGCGATCGATGAGGGTATTAGGTATATACGTCACGCTTCGAGCCATTCCACGTTCGCCACGAACTGCACGGGGCCGCTCAAGGTCGCCTCGTCGCCCTTGAGCGTGACGTGCAGGGTTCCCCCGGCGTTCGCCACGTCCACGTCATTCGCGCACATGCCCTCGCGGTGCGCGACGGCCACCGCGGCGCACGAACCGGTCCCGCAGGCCTGGGTCCAACCGACACCGCGCTCGATGACCGTGATGCTCAGGTGGTCGTCGCTCTCGACCGAGAGGAACTCGACGTTGGCGCCGTCCATCTGGTCCGAGAGGTCGTCGGCGAGCTCTTCGCGCATGGCGTCGGTCCACTTCGGGTCATCGCGTACCACGACGTGCGGGTTGCCGACGTAGGCGACGCCGAGGGTGCCCGGAAGGGTGGCACCGAACGTGATGGCTCCCATTGCCACGCTGCCGTAGCCCGAGGTCTCCTCCATTGACAGAGTCACCGTGCGCGTGCCGGTCACGGTCTCGATGTCGAGCGTCTCCCAGGTCCCCTCGGTCGCTCTCCGCACCGCCGCCGCGAGACAGCGGATGCCGTTGCCCGACATCTCGGCCTCAGAGCCGTCGGCGTTGTAGAGGATCATGTGCACGTCCGAGCCGATCGTGGCCAGGAGCAGCCCGTCGGCCCCCACGCCCGTCGATCGGTCACAGACCGCGCGGGCGCGGCGCGCGTCCCACCACGGCACCAGTCCGTGTTCACTCACCTCCACGAGGAAATCGTTCCCCGCGCCGTGCCATTTCTGGAGTGATCGCAACGCCATCGCCGTCTAGTCTCGCACGAAGCCGTCAGGACCATTCAGCACCTCGTCGAGGCGGGCGCGCGCCGCCGCGGGGTCGTCGAACCATTCAATCCGTGGGTCACGAAGGAACCACGAACGCTGCCGGCGAGCCAAACGACGGCTCGCGATGATCGCCTCGTTGACGCACTGGTCGAGGTCGGCACCCTCTTCGACGTGTCGCAGGAGCTCGCGGTACCCGACGGCCTGGCGCGCCGTGCGGCTCATCCCGCCCGGCGCCGACGCGAGTGCCGTCACCTCGTCGAGGAGACCTTCGTCCATCCACGAATGAAAACGGTTCGCGATGCGCACGTCGAGTTGTTCGAAGTCACTCTGCAGGGCCACCTGGACCACACGGACCGGGCCGTAGTGCACCAGGCCCTCCCCGAAGGACGAGAAGGGACGCCCCGAGCCGAGCGTGACCTCGAGTGCGCGCACGATCCGACGCTCGTTGGTCGGCTCCATGCGGCTCGCGGCCACGGGGTCGAGCGTCTGTAGCTGCGCGTAGAGGCCCTCGAGGTCGCTCGTCGCCCTTTCGTCGAGGGTGGAACGAGTCGCGGGGTACTGGCCGGGGATCTCCAACTCGTCGAGAACCGCGCGTCCGTAGAGGCCCGTGCCCCCCACGTAGAGTACGCGGTGTCCGGCCTCCCACACATCCTTGGCGGCCGCGCGCGCCGCACGTTGGAACTGCGCGACCGTGAACTCCTCGCTCGCGTCGACGAGGTCGAGGAGGTGGTAACTCACGTCGCTACGTTCGGCCCAGGTGGGCTTCGCGGTCCCGAGGTCCATGCCGCGATAGACCGTCATGGCGTCGACGCACACGATCTCAACCTGGTCGTTGGAATCGAAGGCCAGTTGGTGCGCGAGTTGCGACTTCCCCGACGCCGTCGGGCCGACCAACGCGGCCGCCACGTGGCGCGTCACGAACGGAGCAGCGGGATCCGCACCTTGTGACGAGGTGGACGCACGGTCGAGGCGTACTCGCCGAGCAGGTGGTACGGCGCGCCGTGGGTGACGTCGACCATGGCGAGGGAGCCCGCCCGCAGCGCCTCGTCGCCCACGGGAAAGTGGATCAACTTGCCCTGGCGGGTGCGGCCCGACAGCATCTGGTCGTTGCGACGTGACGGTCCCTCGACCAGCACTTCCTCGCGACGGCCCACCCTCGCCTCGTGCTTGCGCAACGCCGAGCGGTCCAGGACCTCCTTCAGTCGCTCGAAGCGCGCTTTGATGACGTCGTCGGGGATGAACGAGCTGGTCATCGTGGCGCCGCGCGTCCCCTCGCGGGGCGAGAAGATGAACGTGTAGGCCGCGTCGAATTCGCACGCCGCGACGACCTCGAGGGTCTCGTCGAACTCCTCGTCGCTCTCGCCCGGAAAACCCACGATGAGGTCGGTGGTGACCGCGAGGTCGTCGATGGCGCTGCGCGCCTGAGCGAGCTTCTCCATGTAACGCTCGACGCCGTATCCGCGGCGCATGGCCTTGAGCACCCGGTTCGAACCGGACTGCAACGGCAGGTGCAGCTGGGGACAGACCGCTTCGGTCTCGGCCATCGCGAGGATCGTCTCGGGTCGCAGGTCCTTTGGGTGGGGGCTAGTGAAGCGGATCCGCTCGATGCCGCGCACCTGGCCGAGTGCGCGCAGCAATTCGGCGAAGAGTGGCCGGCGATGTGTGATGTCGCGTCCGTAGGAGTTGACGTTCTGTCCGAGCACCGTGATCTCGGTGACGCCCGTCGCGGCCAGCATCTCGGCCTCGACCAGCAGGTCGTCGAAGGGTCGACTGATCTCGGCGCCGCGCACCGCGGGGACGATGCAGTAGGCGCACGTGTTGTCACAGCCCGTCTGGATCGTGATCCACGCGGCGAAGGGCAGCTCGCGCACGGCGTACAGCGCCGGCGCCATGTCGCGGTTGGCCTCGGGGTCGGGCGCGTCGAGGACCTCGACGATCGGACCCAGCGTCCTCGAGCGCTCCAACAGCCCCGGCGCGGCGGCGAGATTGTGCGTGCCAAAGACCACGTCGACCCACGGGGCCCGATCGATGATCTGTCCGCGATCCTTCTGGGCCATGCAGCCGCCGACGGCGACGCGCACGTCGGGGCGAGCCTCCTTCAACGCCTTCACCTGGCCGAGCGCGCTGTAGAGCTTGAGGTCGGCGTTCTCGCGGATCGTGCAGGTGTTGAAGACGACCACGTCCGCCTCGGCTTCGCTCGACGCCGGCACGAGGCCGTCGGCGACGAGCAGTCCGGCGAGGCGCTCGGAGTCGTGCTCGTTCATCTGGCAGCCAAAGGTCCGAATCGAGAAGGTTTTGGGCGTCGCCACGCCTAAAAGCCTACTGAACGAGGGTTGGCTTTGAACTGGCCGCGTCGTAGGTGACGCCGGCGCCGGCGATCACGACGCAGACGATGCCCACGAGGTCCCAGGAATGTACGTGCTGGCTGAGGACGATCAGTCCGATGACGAACGCCACCGCCGGGTCAAGGGCGAAGAGCACGCCGGCCGTCGAGGGTTTCAACCGTCGAAGGGCCTGCAACTCACACGCGAAGCCGAGCACGATCGACATCACCGCGACGAGACCCAGGCGTGCGAGCGTCGTCGGATGGCTCAGCACGAACGCCGAAGAGCCGAGCGACATCGGCAATGTCACGAGTGCGCCGATCGACATCGAGACGGCGAGCCCGCCGAACCCCTCGGCCTGTCCCCCGACCCGATGGGCCGCGAAGACGTAGGAGGCCCACCCGAGTCCCGACCCGGCCGCGAAGAGGATGCCCGTGGCGTTGAGCCCCGCGCCAGGTCGCGCGATGGCGAGGACGCCCAGTCCCGCGAGGACCACGAAGGCGAAGTGGCGCGTCGAACGCTTGCCGAGCGCGGAGACCATGAACGGTCCGAGGTACTCGATCGCGACGGCCGCCCCGAGAGGGATCCGCGCGATGGCTTGGTAGAAGCACTGATTCATGAACGCCACCGACACGCCGAGCGCCAATGCGCCGAGCCACTGTTGCTTGGTCCAGCGACGGAGGTTCGGTCGCGTGAAGGCCATGAGCACGATCGCGCCGAGCAGGAATCGCCACGCACTCGTCGCCGACGGTCCGATCTGGCCAAAGACGTGGGTGACGAGCGCGGCGGACCACTGGATGAGCGAGGCCCCGAGCAGCATGTACCCCACGCCGCCCACGGCTCGACCCTTCGAGGTGTTCTGGGCCTCGCTCAATTCGTCACCAGGCCCGTGCGGTCCGCTTCGAGGACCAGCACAGTACCGGCGACGCCTTGGTCGTTCAGGAATGATGATGCACCCCGCGCCACATCGTCCGCGAGATCACTCGTCACGAGGCCGAGCATCGACGATCCGGCACCGGACCAGCACGACCCTGACGCGCCGCACTCGAGCAGCGTGTCGAGCAGCGGTTTGGCGAACGGCAGCAGGCTCATGCGATAGGGCTGGTGGAGATAGTCGTCCATGGCGGACGCGACGAACTGGTGATGATCGGCCAGACCCGACAACAACAGTCCCATGGCGTTGAGGTTGCGCACGGCATCGGCGAAGGGCACCTGCGCGGGCAGGACTCGACGGGCGTCGGACGTCGCCAACTCCTCCTCGGGAACCACCACGACGAATCGCCACTCGTCGTCGAGCGCGAGTGAGCGCGCCACGATGCCGTCGCGTTCGTGCACACTGGCCGTGACCAATCCTCCGAGGAGGCTGGCCGCGGCGTTCTCTGCGTGGCCGTCGACCTTGGTGCCGATCGCGAGTGGGTCCGGCGCACCGGCCGCCACGGCCGCCGCGACGGCGAGGGCAGACGACGAACCGAGTCCGCGCGACAGAGGGATCTCGGAGTTCACGTGCATCGTGAAGTTCGAGTGTCCCAGCACCGAGGCAGCCACCATCGCCCCAAGATTTCGCTCGTCGTCGAAGAGACCGGCCCCGCAACCCTCGCTCGAGATCGAGAAGGAATCAGCGACGTCGATGCTCACTTCGAGATAGAGCGCCAAGGCGACGGCGAGGGTGTCGAAGCCCGGTCCGAGGTTGGCCGAACTGGCGGGAACGCGCGCGATCATTGACTTACGTTATTCGTTTCCACAATGTCGGTTGGGCGACCGACCGCTGGGCGACGAGGGCCAGACGCCGCGCGACGCCGCTCACCTCAAGCCATCCGACCGTTTCGCCCCGACGAATCGACGTGGTGAGCGTGCGCATGCGCCAGCGGATGACGGGCGCTCCCGGTTCGCCCCACACGTAGTGGTGGCTCGTGCGCGCCAGGACGAACGGCACCAGATCATCGTTGAAGCCGACGTAGCCCAGTACGGTTCCCTTCGTGAACGTCTGCACGTAGCGCAGGTTGAGGGCCGACTGAGCGAGGACGAGCGCCGCGCTTCCCGCGGGACCGAGCAGGTCACCGCCGCGCTGACCGAGCACCACCGCGAAGACGATGCGCTCGCGTCCGCCCTGGCGAAAGGCGAGGGCCAGGATGTCACAGCCGCCAGCGGCCGACGTTCGACCGGACTTGACGCCGACCACGTTGTCCGTTCCGACCAGTGGCGTGAAGGAGTTCTCGATGCCCGACACCGGGAGGTCCACGCTGGTCTGGTCCACGATCATGCGCACGAGGGGTGACTTCATCAACAGCGCCGCGAGCCGCGCCTGGTCGATCGCCGTCGACACGGAGTCATTCGAGATCCCGGCGTCGTCCGCGTAGTGGGTGTGCACCATCCCGAGCGATGATGCGGTCGCGTTCATCAACGCGACGAAGGCGAGGGGCGACGGCGCGACCATCGTCTCGAGGATGTCGGCGTAGTTGGCGGCCGAGTGCACGAGCATCCCGTCGAGCAGCGTGCTCTCGCACAGCTGTTCACCGGCCACCACGATCACGGCCGACTCGTCGGCGGACTTCTCCATCTCGTAGTCGAGTACCTGACTGTCAGTCACCGTGACGCAGGGTCCCGTCGCACCGAGCGCGAGTGGGAGCTTCTTCAAGACGACGTAGGCCGTCATCAGCTTGGTGAGGCTGGCGATGGGCACGACGCTGTTGTGCCAACTGCGCGTCACCCCGAGCGCGGGGATGTCGATGGCGGCGCTCCCGACCGTGGGCCACGCCAGCGGTTGATCGATGCCCGTCGCGGCGTTGATGCGCCCGGTGATCCGAAACGTCGCACGCTCGTGGAGGAACGGCAGTTGCATCGACACGATGATCGCTGAGGCGACGATGAGGCCGAGCACCATCGAGAAGAGTCGCGCGAGGATGCCGCGACGGGCCGGGTGGCGGGCTCTGTCGCTCACCGCTACAGCGAAGTCTGTTCGTCGTACTCTTCGAGGGTCACCAAGACCTTGCGGGCCTTGCTGCCATCGCCGGGCGCGACGACGCCCTCCTGTTCGAGTTCATCCATCAGTCGACCGGCGCGGGCGAAGCCGACGCGCAGCTTGCGCTGGAGCATGGACGTCGATCCGGACTGGGTCCGGATGACGAGTTCACGCGCCTGGGCCAACACCGCGTCGTCATCGTCGTTGTTGCCGCTCGAGGTGCCGCCACGACCGCTCGGCACGTCGAGCGCGACGACGTTCTCACGTCGACCGCCCTGTCGACGCCACGCCTCGACGACTCGGTGCACCTCGTCCTCGGAGACCCACGGCGCCTGCAGTCGGCGCGCCACGTTCGACGACGCCGTGAGGAGCAACATGTCGCCCTTGCCGATGAGTCGTTCCGCGCCCGCTTGGTCGAGGATGACCCGGCTGTCGGCGAGCGACGACACCGCGAAGGCGATGCGACTGGGGATGTTGGCCTTGATGACGCCGGTGATGACGTCGACACTCGGACGCTGGGTCGCCAGCACGAGGTGGATGCCGACGGCGCGGGCCATCTGGGCGATGCGCACCACTGACTCTTCTACGTCACGTGCCGCGACCATCATGAGGTCGTTCAACTCATCGACGACGATCACGATGTAGGGAAGGTGCTCGGCGCCGGGGGGCGCGTCGACGTCAGACGCGAGTCCCGTCGTGCGCTCGAATATCTCCGCGATGACCTCCTCATCGCTCTCCCCCGGTTCGAGCTCGCCTCGGGCGATCATCTGCTGATAACTCGTGATGTCGCGCGCGCCGCTCTCGGCGAGCAGTCCGTAGCGGCGCTCCATCTCCTTCACCGCCCAGGCCAGCATGCCGGCGGCCTTCTTCGGGTCGACCACGACCGGCGCGAGCAGGTGCGGCAGGTCGTTGTACTGGCCCATCTCGACGCGCTTGGGGTCGACCAGCATGAGGCGCAGCGTGTCAGGGGTCGCGCGCATCACGAGCGAGGTCACGATGGAGTTGATCAGGGAGCTCTTGCCCGCACCGGTCGCACCCGAGATGAGGACGTGGGGCATCTCACCAAGGTTGACGACCGTGGTCTTGCCCGAGATGTCGCGACCGATCGGCACGTCGAGGGGGTGCATCGCGCCTTCGGCCTCGGCGGACGCCAGGAGGTCGCCGAGCGCTACGAGCGAACGCTGTCGGTTGGGCACCTCGACACCAATGGCCGAGCGGCCCGGGATGGGCGCGAGGATTCGCACTTCCGGTGACGCCATGGCGTAGGCGATGTCCTTGTTGAGTGACGTGACGCTCGAGACTCGCACACCCGGTCCGAGTTCGAGTTCGTAGCGCGTGACCGTCGGTCCGATCGTGAAGCCGACCAGCGTGGTCTCAACGCCGTGCGCGGCGAGAGCCTCGACCAGTTCACCGCCCAGCTCCTCGATCGCACCACGGTCCTGCTTGAGTTCCTTCGTGCGGATGAGCAGTGAGGAGGGTGGCAACTCCCAGTCGCTCGCCATCGCCGCGACGTAGGGAGCGCGACTGGTGGACTCCTCTTCTTCTTCCTCCTCCTCCTCGTACTCCTCTTCGTACTCCTCGTACTCGCCGTCGTCCTCGGCGTCCTCTTCTTCGTACTCCTCAATCGGTGGCTCAGGCTCGAGCGCGAGGAGCGCTTCACGACGTTGGCGCCGGGTGGGTTGTGCTTCGGGGAGGTCCTCCTCGACCTCGGGAGCCGGTCGTTCGCGCGCGGACCACCACTGCGCGAGGTGTGAGCCGACAAAACGCAGCGTCGACACGGTCCCCTGGAACAACGCGCGAAGTCCGATGCCGGTACTGACGATCAGGGCCACGAGCAGAAGGGCGAGCAACACGACCGTGGCACCGGCGATGCCGATCACCTTGTCGAGTCCCCCACCGATCGCCGAGCCGAGCCATCCGCCGGCGTGCGCGAACTCTTTCGTCGTGGCGTGGATGTTCGGGCGACCCCCGGCGAGGTCTCCGATCCCACAGACGCCGACGAGGCCGAGCACGATGCCCCAGATGACGCGGGTGCGGTCCACGTCGATTCGACCGATCACGAGCGCCGCGCCGAGCCCGAGCAGCATGACCGGCAGCGCGAAACGGCCCACGCCGAGGGAGATCGCGAGGCCCTTGGAGATCGCGCGACCAACGGGCCCGAGTGCGCCGGCCTCGGCCAGCAGCGCGAAGGCGCCGATCACGATGAGCAGGAGGATCCACAGGTCACGGGCGTGACGCTCCCAGACGCTCGGTTCCCTGGAGGCCCGACCCTTCGCCGTCTTCTTTACCGGCTTTTTCTTGTGTCGCGCTTGTACCACAACACTCAACGCTATCGAAGGTTTGTTACTTATCAGTGCCAATCCCCGTATGGTGTTTCGGTGACATCAACCCCCCACGATTCCTCGCTTGAACTGGCCCAACGACTGAACGCCACGGCCGCGGTCTGCACCGTGGTCACTTCGACCCAGCTCAGCCCCTCCATCCATGAGGTCGTGCTCGCCGGTCAGGCCTCCACGCTCGCGGGGGCGCCGGGCAACGACGTGATGGCCCAGTTCACGAGCGACACCGGCCGAGCGGTGCGACGGCGTTACAGCGTTCGCAGCGTCGACGCCGACCTCGACCAGTTCACCCTGTGGATCACGACCGCCCACGAGGGCGTGGGCAGCGCGTGGGCGAAGAGCGCGAACCCCGGCGACGAAATGGACATCATCGGTCCGCGAGGCAAGGTCGTCCTCGACGAGATGGCGGACTGGCACCTGTTCGTCGGGGACATCACGGTGCTCGGTTCGGCGTATCGCATGGCCCAGAGCATCGAGGCGCCGGGACGGGCGATCTTCATCGTGGAGATCGACGACCCCGACGACGCCCTGACGGCCACGTTCGACGAAGGCATAGGCGTCACGGGTATCTTCGTTGACCGGATGGGCCGAGCGAAGGACGATCCCTCAGGTCTGTTGAGTGGTCTCGCGGCGTTCGCCTTCCCCGAGCACCAAGGGCACGCGTACGTGTTCGGGGAGTTCCACGTCATGAAGGCCGTGCAGAGCGCGCTGCTCGACCGTGGACTCGATCAGGCGGCGATCAGCGTGAAACCGTTCTGGCGCGTCGGTCGCAACAACGCCGATCACGGCGAGCCGGACAAGTCCGAGGACTAGAGGACGACGACCGCGGCGAGCAGCACGGGCTGACGCCGAAACTTCTGGCCGAGCAGTCGACCGGCCGCGCGCTGCGCCACCTTGTTGAGCGCGTCCTCGTCACGTGCACCGTCGCGCAGTGCCGTTTCGAGGGCGCTACGCACCTCATTGGTCACCGAATCGATGACGCTACGATCCTGCTCGCCCTCGAACCATCCCCGCACCGTCAAGCGCACCGGCTGGATGATCGTGCCCGAGTCCTTGTCGATACCGGCTGAGATCTGCAACACACCGAACTCGGCGAGCATGCGGCGCTCCTCGAGCGGGCGTTCGTCGAGGTCACCGGCACTGCCGTCGATGTAGTGGAAGCCGGCCGGCACCTGACCGGCGCGCTTGATGCCGGACTTGTTGACTTCGATCTGGTCACCGTCCTCACAGATCAACACGTGCTTGGGACTGAGCCCCATTGAGTGGGCCAGTTCGGCGTGGTGCACCATGTGGCGGTACTCGCCGTGCACCGGCACGAAGTTCTTCGGTCGAAGCAGTTGGTGGAACGTGCGCAGTTCGCCCTGTCGCGCGTGGCCCGACGCGTGCACGGGCTCGTTGCCCGAGTGAATCACTTCGGCCGCCGCGCGGTGCAGGTCGTCGATGACGCGTCCGACGGTCCACTCGTTGCCCGGAATGGGGTGCGAACTGAGGACGACGGTGTCGTCGGCTCCGACCTTCAAGAACCGTGCGTCGCCACGCGACAGCTTCGACAGCGCGGCGAGGGGCTCTCCCTGGCTGCCCGTGCAGATCACGCAGACCTCGCCGGGCGTGTAGCGGTCGATGTTCTCGATGTCGATCAGGTTCGCGGCGTCGACGTGTAGGAGATTGAGCTTGCGCGCGAGTTTGACGTTCGCCTCCATGGAGCGACCCATGAGCACGATCTTGCGGTGCTGCTCGAGCGCCACGTCGATGATCTGCTGGACGCGATGGATGTGGCTCGCGAAGCATGCCACGACCATGCGGCGTTCGGGGCGCTCGAGGAACAGGCGGCGAAGTGCGCCACCGACCGAACGCTCCGAGGCCGTGAAACCGGGCTCTTCGGCGTTGGTCGAATCAGCGAGCAAGAGGGCGACGCCCTCGTCGCCGAGCGCCGCCAACCGCGAGATGTCGGTGCGCCGTCCGTCAATCGGGGTGAGGTCGAGTTTGAAGTCACCCGAGTGCACGAGGATCCCGGCGTTGGTGTGAAAGGCCAGCGCCATCGCGCTGGGCACCGAGTGGGTGACGGGGATGAACTCGACGTCAAAGGGGCCGATCTTTCGGCGTTCACCGTCGGCGACCTCGATGAAGGTGAGGTCCTTGGCGACTTTCGCTTCCGTGAGTCGGTGCCGAGCGAAGCCGAGCGTGAGCGCCGAGCCGTAGATCGGGACGTTGATGTCCTTCACCAAGTAGCGCAGCGCGCCGGTGTGGTCCTCGTGCCCGTGGGTCAAGACGATCGCGTCGACCCGGTCCTTGCGCTCGATCAGCCATCGAAAGTCCGGGAGGATCAGGTCGACGCCGTACATGTTGGGTTCGGGGAACATCAGACCGGCGTCGACGATCACGATGCGTCCGTCTTGTTCAATCGCGGCGCAGTTTCGCCCGATCTCGCCCAGACCGCCAAGGAAGGTGACGCGAACGGAGTCCTTAGCCACGATTGGCTCGAAGCGCAGCCACGACGCGGGCCGCTTCGCCGTCCAGGAAATCGTCACTCGCCGAGTGCGGCAGACGACACTGTCCGACGTTGAAACCGAGGTATCGCAACGCCGCCTTGGACGGCATCGGGTTGGGGTAGTCGTTGGTGCCCTCGAAGGCGTAGCTCTCCACGAGCGATTCGTTGAGCGCGCGCGCCCTTTCCCAATCACCCGCGACGACGCTCGCAACCAGTTGGGCGAACTCTCGCGCCGCCCAGTGCGCGGCGACCGAGACGAGCCCGACCGCTCCGACCGCCATGAACGGCAGCACCACTGCGTCGTCGCCGCTGTAGAGGTCGATCGCGTCGCCGAGCACGGCCTTGTAGTGCGCCGCGGACACGAAGTCCCCCGACGCATCCTTCATCGCGACGATGTTGTCGTGGCGTTGCACCAGTTCGATCGTGGTGTCGGCGGCGATCTTTCGCCCGGTGCGCGCGGGGATGTCGTAGAGCATGATCGGCAGGTCGGTGCTCTCGGCGATCGCCGAGAAGTGCTCCGCGATCCCCTTCTGACTCGGCCGCACGTACGCCGGCGTCGTGACGAGCACGCCGCTGCAGCCCGTCGTCGAGACCTGGGACGTCAGTTCGACCGAGTCGGCGGTGTTCGATGAGGTGGAGCCGGCGAGTACCGGCACCTCGACCGCGCCCGCGATGCACGCGAAGAGTTCCAACTTCTCCTTCGCGCTGAGCGAGGCGCCCTCGCCCGTCGATCCGGCGATGACGAGCCCGTCGGAGCCCTCGCGCACGAGTTCCTCGGCGACCTCGATGGCGACGTCGAAATTGATGGAACCGTCCGCTTTGAACGGGGTCACCATGGCGGTGAGGACGCGACCGAAGCGTGGAGTGGTCATACTCTGAAGTTACCAGTCGCGACCAAATCGAACCGCCTGGCAACGCTGCGTTAGGCCGCTTCCTCGCTTGCGCGCGCCCGCAGTACCGCGGGGTCTCGGACGTCGGGAAAGAAGAGCACGAGGGTCGTGGCGCACGAGAGCAGGCCTCCCACGAAGAGCGTCGTGCGGATCCCGATGTAGGACGCGACGAGTCCGGCGACGAGGGTCCCGAGCGGCATTAGGCCCACGGCCATGAGGAAGAGGACCGACGAGACGCGGCCGAGCAGTTGCTGGGGCACCAGTTGCTGGAGCATCGAGAAGAACAGGACGTCGCCGTAGATGATCAGTCCGACCTCACCCACGACGCACACGCCCGCGAACCAGACGTTCGGACTGAGCGCGAGCGCGCAGACCGGAACGACGGCCACACCGTAGGCGCACCACATGACGACGATCTCGTGCTTGGGGGTGCCGAGTCGCCCCGCGATGAGCGACGCGATGACGCCGCCGAGTCCGCCGGCGGCGAAGACCATGCCGAGCCCGAAGGCGGAGGCGTGCAGGACCTCGCGCACGAGCAACGGGATGAGCAGGCCGATCGGGGCGTAGCCGAAGAAGTTCGCCACGCCCGCGGCGACGAGCGTGATCCACAGCCAACGTTCCGCGCGGACGTAGCGGATGCCCTCGCGCGCGTCATCGAGGAACGACGTCGTCGTCGGTTCAGTTCGCGGCGAGCGGTGCATCAACGCCAGTGAGAACGCGCTGACCACGAAACTGGCCGCGTCAATCCCAAAGGCCCACGCCGTGCCGACGGCGCCGACGATCGCCCCACCGATGCCCGGGCCGATGAAGCCACTCGCCAACTGCTGACTCGTCGAGTTGAGCGCGTTGCCCTGGACGATCAGGTCGCTCGGGAGGAGTTCGGGCATGACGGCGTTGGACGCCGGACCAAAGAACGAGTCCGCGATGCCAAAGACGATCGACATGACGACGAGCTCCCACAGTCGAACCCGACCGGTGCCGACGAGCACCGCGATGCAGCCCACCGCAAACGCTCGCGCGACGTCCGAGACCAGCATCGCCAACTGACGTGAGACGCGGTCCACGACGACACCACTCACCAGGATCAGCACGATGGTCGGCACCATGCGCGCCGCGATCACCAGCGCGAACCCCGACGGTCGGTGCGTCAGGTGCAGCGCCTCGAGCGCGAGGGCGACCGTGAAGATGCCGTCACCCACCGCCGACACGCTTTGCCCCGACCAGAGCAGCGCGAAGTCGCGCTCCTTCAGCGCGGTGAAACTTCCCTTGCGCGCCTCGCCACGCTCCCCGTTCGTCACCGACCGAGCCTACGCAGGCGCGAAGTCCTCAACCATGACGAACACGTGACGCTTGCCGCGGCGTCGTCAGCCGACGAGCGAATCGATCCCGTCGATGAGACGCGGTGTCGCGTCGACGGCGTCGACCGCCAACGCGACCCCTTGGATGAAGCTCACGCGGTCGAATGAGTCGTGACGGATCAACAGACCCTCCCCCGGTCCCCCGAAGAGGATCTCCTGATGCGCGACGAGACCGGGCAGGCGAATTGAGTGGATCTTGATGCCGCCATCGGCCTCCGCGCCACGTGCCCCCTTGAGGGTGTGGCGCGTGGTCGGGTCGCTGATCGGTCCCTTGCCGGCCGCGGTGCGAGCGGCCACGATGGCCTTGGACGCCGCCAACGAGGTGCCTGACGGGGCGTCGGCCTTCTTGTCGTGATGGAGTTCGATGATCTCGACGACGTCGAAGTACGGCGCGGCCATCGCGGCGAAGCGCTCGGAGAGGACCGCGCCCACCGAATAGTTCGCCGCGATCACGACGCCGACCTTGGTGCTCGCGACGTCGACCTGTGCACGCTGTTCGGACGACAGCCCGGTCGTGCCGATGACGAGCGCGACGCCGTGTTGCGCACACCACGACGCGGAACTGACGACGCCCTCGGGAGTCGAGAAATCGACGACCACGTCGACGGTGCTGGCGTCCACGTCGGCGAGCGAGGTCGCGTACGTCGCCTCGAAGAGTTCGCGGGGTTCGTGCACGTCGACCAATGTGACGATCTCGAATCGTCCGAGTCCGCGCAGACCGGCGGCGATGATCTGCCCCATCCGACCGGCGCCGCCGTTGATCGCGACTCGTTTCACGACCGAACCTTAGCGTCACGTCGGCGCCGTTCATTGACGAAGAGGTAGGCGACGAGCACGATCATGAGCACGCCCGCGACGAGTGACGAGCCGAGTCCCGTCTCGATGTAGGGGGCGTGATAGTGGAAATGCACCATCCACGTCCCGGCCGGCACCGTGACCTGTTGGATGAGCCCGTTGCGTTGCACGGACAACGACGTGTTCTTGCCGGTCCTCACGTTGAGCGCCGTCGCCCGCCAACCGGGCAGATAGGAGGTACTGCGTATGAGCGTGACCGGTGCTGTGGCGTGCACACTGACCCACGCGTCACCCCACGTGGCAGTTCGGACGTGCGTGATCGCACCAGCGGCGGGCAGTCGCAACCAGTCGGCCGGTTTGACGACCTTCGCCTTGAAGACCGAGAAGGTCCCGATGGTGTTCACGAGACGCCACTGCGAACTGTCGAGCGCTTCCTGGAATGGCGAGTTGAATCGGAACTTGGCCTTGAGCGGCCCCGAGGTGGTAACGGTTGCACTGGCGATTCGCACCGACGTGTTGGCGTCGAGTTCGAAGCCCGCCGCGCCCGGCGCGTCGGCGGGGACGCGAAAGGTCATGACGTTGGCGCCACGCTCAACCGCGATCGGGGAGAAGACCGTACCCTTGGCGCCCAGTAGGTGCAACGTGACCGGCCCTTTGGCTATGGATCGTCCGCCACGGCCGTGCACCTTTATCGTGCGCACGTCAAGGACTTGGCCGAAGTAACGGTCGGCGCGCGTCGTGGCCTTGGCCAACTTGCAGTTGGGTCGCGGCGGCACCACGACCGTCGACTGATTCCCCAGCAGCGACGATGCGACCGCGATGGTCGCCAGTCGCAGCTGGATGAACGTGCCGTTGGCGAGGTGACAGGGATTTACTGCGGCCTGGGGGTGCGTTCCCGTCGCGTCGTCGTAGTGCGTCGACTCGAGCGAACCGTAGCCCTGCACGCTCGCAAGACCGGTGAAGACGTTCATGTTCGGCACGCCGAGGGCGTCGTAGGCATTCGTATGGGCCCCACCCTGGTCGACGAGAGCGGTACGCCCGTTGGTGCCGAGAATTGACGAGGCGTAGGCGTTCGAGGGCATCGTCGGTACGTTGCCGCCGATTATCCCCGACGACGAGAGCACCAAGAAGACGACGATGTCGACGCACAGCACGCCAAAGAGGATGCCCAACGCGTTCTTGTGCCGCCGCCAACGAACGATCGCGAGCACGGCGAGCAACGCGACCACGAGGTGCAGTCCGTACGACAGGTGCATGTCGTTCGCGAGTCCGACCTGCGGGGGGAAGACGCCGAGGAACGAGACGATCTGTGGACCCCAGGCGAAGAGCGCGCCGCAGAAGAGCGCGATCGCCACGCCGGGCGCCACGGTGACCCATTTCGCCCTCCCCTCGACGCCGGCCTCGTCGAGTTGGCGATGTTCGATCTTGTTGAACCACCACCCGAGCAGCATCGTCATCGCGAAGTCCACGACGATGACGTTGCGACTCTGCAGCCTCGTGTCGCCGTAGAGCGGTATGTGACGAAAGAGATGGCCCAAGGGGGTGTAACTGCCCCACGTCGCGAACAGACCGACCACGAGGAGGACAACGTAGAGGACGTAGTCGCGTTCAGCCCCCTTCCACCCTCGCCGCGACAGGCGGGTGAAGAACGCGAAGGTCGCCATGAGTGCGAGGACGCCCACGTAACCGGTCACCTCGACGAGGTTGTAGTGGGCGAAGTAACCGGGCTGTCCGGCCGAGCCGTTGCCGCCCATGACGTCAGGTACGAACAACAACGAGGTCCATCGCACGACGAGTGACCCGGCCCCGAAGAACTGGTAGGTCACGACCGCGCGCTGCGAGGAACCAATGAACGACTGTCCCGGCAACAACTGCACGAGGCCGAGCGCGATACCCCAGCCCAACCCGACGGCGAGCGTTGCGGCGTAGACGATGCGCGCGCGCCACATAGCGATCCAGTACGTCGACTGGAGGATCAAGACGCTCGGCGCGACCACCAGTGAGAACAACTCGATGTCGGCGATGCCGCGCGGCTCACCGGTCAGGAACGTCAGTCCCCAGAGCAGTCCGTACGCGCAGACCCACGGCAGCACGATGCGCGCGTAGCGCAACCACGGGGTGCGCGCCGGTTCGAGGCTGAGGCGCCGCGAGAGCGACAACATGATGAGCACGGTCCAGGGGATGAACGCGAAACCCTGGACGACGCCGAGGTGCACGAGTTGACCGATCATCGCACCCGAGTACGCGTAGGTCATCGCCGCGGCGAAGGCTGACTTGGTCGCCACACCGTGCCAGCGAAGCAACGCGAAGGCTCCGATCGCGGCGATCACGTAGACGGCGATGCAGTTGATGATCCACGCCGCGATGGGCGTGACGAAGGCGAAGATCCAGGTGAGCGGGTAGAGCGCACCGGCGTTGAGTCCGCCGAGCAACGGCGTACCGGAGTTCGCGTAGGGGTTGAACAACGGCAGGTGGCCGCTCGCGAGTTGGCGTCCGCTCAAGACGCGCAGCGGGAAGTTCTGGATCAGGTTGTCACCCGACAGCGACGGATGACCGAAGAGTGCCGGCACGACGAAGAGCACCGTCGGGACGGCGAGCATCGCGAGCAACGCGAGGCGATCGCGTCGATCGAGGGGCCGCCACCATCTCCTGGTGTGCGAAGGGGCGACGAGCGTCATTGTCTCCACGCTACGAAATGCGACGAAGCCCGTGCGCCACAGTCACGGGGACCGTAGCGCACGGGCTTCGTAGGACTATCGACGACGCGGTCGCGGACTACGGCGCCCGCCACCTTCACCGTCGGAGAAGGCCGGGCCGCCGGGACCCAAGTCACCGATCTCGCCGGCCAACTCGGCCTCGAAGGCCGCCTCGAACGCTGAGGTCTGCGCCGGTCGCGCCGACCCCGCGTTGTCGCGTGGTGCACGCTCGCGCGGCGCACGGTCACGGTCACGTGGTCCACGATCGGAACGCTCCGAGCTCTCGCGTCGAGGTGGTCGCGCGTCGCCACTGTCTTCGGACTCCGGGAAGTCGCCCACGAGCGACAGCGAGACCTTGCCCTGAGGATCGATGTCGTCGACCTTCACTTCGATCGCCTGACCGAGTTCGACCACGTCCTCGACCTGACCGATCCGCTTGCCGCCGTTAAGCGGCGCCATCTTGGAGATGTGCAGGAGGCCGTCGCGTCCGGGCATGATGCTCACGAACGCGCCGAACTTGGCCAGGTTGACCACGCGACCCTGATAGGTCGCGCCGACTTCGGGCGTGGGCGGGTCGAGGATCATCGCGATGCGGCGACGGGCCTCTTCCACGGCGCGTCCGTCCTTGGCACCGATGGTGACCGTGCCGACGACGCCGTCGTCGTCGACTGCGATGTCCGCACCGGTCTCCTGCTGGAGCGTGTTGATGACCTTGCCCTTGGGCCCGATGACCTCGCCGATCTTGTCGATCGGGATCTCGATCGAGACGATCTTGGGCGCCACCTCGGCGACCTGGGCCCGCGGCTCAGGAATCGTGTTGGTGAGCACCGTGAGAATCAGGAGTCGAGCCTCCTTGGCCTGGTGCAGCGCGTTCGACAGGACCTCGGCCGGGAGGCCGTCGATCTTGGTGTCGAGCTGCAGGGCCGTCACGGCGTCAGCGGTGCCGGCGACCTTGAAGTCCATGTCGCCAAAGGCGTCCTCGGCTCCGAGGATGTCGGTCAAGGTGACGTACTTGCCCTCGTCGTAGACGAGACCCATCGCGATGCCCGCGACGGGCGCCTTGATCGGCACACCGGCCGCCATGAGCGACAACGTCGAGCCACAGACCGAGGCCATCGACGTCGACCCGTTGCTCTGCAGCACGTCAGAGACGACGCGCAACGTGTAGGCGAAGTCCTGCTCGCTCGGCAGTACGGGGATGAGCGCGCGCTCGGCCAACATGCCGTGGCCGATCTCACGGCGCTTGGGCATGCCCACGCGTCCGGTCTCGCCCACCGAGTACGGCGGGAAGTTGTAGTGGTGCATGTAGCGGCGGAACTCGTCGGGGCCGATCGTGTCGAGCTGCTGGCGCATGCGCGGCATGCCGAGCGTCGTGACGTTGACGACCTGGGTCTCACCTCGTTGGAACATGGCTGAACCGTGCGTCATCGGGAAGAGGTCGAGCTCGGCCGAGAGCGGACGGATGTCCGTGACCGAACGGCCATCGATGCGCACGCCCTCTTCGACGATCCGACGTCGGACGATCTTCTTGGTCACCGATCGAACGGCCGCCTTGATCTCGCCCAGACGGTTCGGGAACTCGTCCTTCAAGTGCTCGATGATCGAGGCGGTCGCGGCGTCGAGCGCCTCGTTGCGCGCCGTCTTGGTCGTGAGCTTGTTCGCTTCACTGAGCGACGACATGCCCATGGCCTCGACGCTCTGGTAGACGTCGTCCTGGTAGTCAGCGATGACTTGGTACTCCATTGGCGTGATGGGGCCCCGCGCGGCGGTGAAGTTCTTCACCAGTTCGCGCTGGAGGTTGATCGACTCGCGGATCCAGAGCTTGGACGCCTCGAGGCCGGCGGACAAGACGTCCTCACTGACCTTCGGTGCGCCGTCGGCGTACATCTCGAAGGAACCCTCGGTGCCACCGGCTTCGACCATCATGATCGCGATGTCGGCGTCGGCGGAGTCGCTGAGCGCCCGTCCGGCGACCACGAGCTCGAACGTCGAGGCGTCACCCTCGGCGTACGTCGGGTGCGGCGCCCAGGTGCCGTCGGTCGTGTACGCCATGCGTACCGCGCCGATCGGTCCCTCGAAGGGGATGCCCGAGATCATCAGCGCGGCCGAGGCGGCGTTGATCGCGAGGATGTCGTGCGGGTTCTCCTGGTCGGCGCTGAAGATCGTGCCGACGACTTGGACTTCGTTGCGGAAACCCTTCGGGAAGGAGGGGCGCAGGGGTCGGTCGATGAGACGACAGGTCAGGACGGCCTGGTCCGAGGGCTTGCCCTCGCGACGGAAGAAGGCGCCGGGAATCTTGCCCGCGGCGTAGGCCCGCTCTTCGATGTCGACCGTCAGCGGGAAGAAGTCGATACCTTCACGCACGGATTTCGCCGCGGCGACCGTCGCCAGCAACATGGTGTCACCGATGCGAGCGACCACCGCTCCGTCGGCCAGTTGGGCCAGGTGGCCCGCTTCAAAACTCAAGGTTTTTTCGGTGCCCGTTATCGGGCTACTTACGCGGATTGCGTCAGTCATGGATTGTGCTCCTATTTAGTTAGCAACACTCCGCCCGGATCCCAGTGGGCGACCTTCGCGTACCCGCGACGATCCTCCACTGGCCTCCGAGAAAATCGGATGTGTTGAACACGTCGACGGCGTCGACGTGCACCGGCTAGCGACGAATGCCGAGTCGGCCGATCAAAGCGCGGTAGCGCTCGACATTTCCGCGCTGCACATAGTCGAGCAGGCGGCGACGTTGGCCGATGAGCTTCATCAGTCCACGACGAGTGTGATGATCGCCCTTGTGAACCTTGAGGTGCTCGGTGAGGTGTGCAATCCGGTCCGTCAGGATGGCCACTTGAACCTCGGGCGAACCCGTGTCGGTGGCGTGGGCCTGATAGTCCTTGATGATTTGCTGCTTCTCAGCCATAACGTTTTATTTGCCTTATGAGTCGGATGTCTCGTAGCAAGTCGCCTACGTGACGACTCACATAGTCAGCGTCGCTGACCAGATATCCACTCTAGCAGGCGCGACTCGTGACGCGAGAACTTCTTGAATATCACACGTGTTTGCTCGACATCGTCAGCGATTTGTGCCACCAACGCGTCGACGTCCTCGAACTTCATCTCGCCGCGAAGGCGAGCGAGGAACGCCACGTCCAACGCCACGTCGTAGAGGTCGGCGCTGAAATCGGGCAGGTGCACCTCGACCAGGAGCGCGCCGTCGTCGTAGAACTGGGGACGGGTGCCGATCGAGATCGCCGCCGCGTGCCAGGTCCCGTCGCTCGTGCGCGCGGCCCCCGCGTAGATCCCGATCTCGGGGATCGCCTGGTGTGGCGCGAGGGCCAGGTTGGCCGTTGCGAACCCCAGTTCCCTGCCACGGGCGTCGCCGTGCTCGACGACACCGCGCAGCACGAAGGGCCGGCCCAGGATGGCGGTCACCTCGTCAAGGTCGCCCTCGAGGAGCGCCGTCCTTACGCCGGTCGAACTCCATCGCGGGACACCGTAGGTGGGCGCCTCGTGGACGTCAAAACCGAGTGACGCACCTTCGCGACGAAGCGTGTCCACGTCACCCTGTCGGTCGTGACCGAAACGGAAGTCCCGGCCCACCAGCACGTCCGCGGCATGCAATTCATCGACGAGGACGCGCTCAATGAAATCCTCCGCCGAACGCCGGGCGAACTCGGCGCCGAACGTCACGAGACGCACCTGCTCGACGCCGAGCACCTCGAGACCTTCGAGTCGCTGCTCGAGGGTCTGGAGCAGACGCAGGGGATGTTCGGGTGCGAGGACGAGCGCTGGGTGCGGATCGAAGGTCACGACCGTCGACACCCCCTCACGTTCCAAGTGCAACAGCGTCTCGATGACCTTCTGGTGGCCGAGGTGCAGCCCGTCAAAGACGCCGATCGCCACCTTCGATGAGCGACCCTCGAACGCTGAGCCCTCTCCGTCACGGACGACAATCATCCCAGCAACCTACCCGCGTGTCGAGGCATCGTCGGCCGGCAGAACCAGTTCGGGTTGCCACGAGTCGTCGCGACGTCGCAGTACACCGACGAGGTCACCGGCGCCGTCCATCGCCGCCACTTCGTCGCCCACGATCGCCGCGTCGAACGCGACGCGCTGACCCATGCGCATCCGTCGCTGCTGATCGGCGCTCAAGGTCACGTGCTCGAGTCCTTGCACGAAGGCCGACGGCGGCGCGAGCACGGACTCGCCGTTCGCGACAGCGCGCGCGAGCGCGTCGATCGTCAGCGCGTCGCGCACGTGATGGCGACCACTCGAAAGTCGGCGAAGCGCACTGAGATGGCCAATGGTCCCGAGCCGGTTGGCGAGATCGCTCAAGAGCACTCGCACGTACGTGCCGACCGAGCATTCGACGTCAAAGGTCCACACTCGGGGATCGGCGCTCGGGGCGAGCGTGAAGGCGCTCACCGAGATCTCGCGCGGCGCCCGTTCGACCTCGATGCCCCGTCGCGCCAGTTCGTGCAGTCGCTGGCCGTCGATCTGAATGGCCGACACCATGGGCGGTGTCTGTTGCTGGACGCCGAGCATCGACGTGGCCGCGGTCGCGACGGCGTCGCTCGTGAGTTCGGGCACGGGCCGCTCGTCGGTCACCGCGCCGTCGGCGTCGAGCGAATCGGTCGCCACCCCAAAGGTCACCGCACCGCAGTAGTGCTTCGCTTCTGACTGCGCGAATCGCAGCAGCCGCGTCGACGGCCCGACGGCCAGAATCAACAGACCGGTCGCCATGGGGTCGAGCGTGCCGGCGTGTCCGATCTTTCGCTCCCCCAGGATGCGGCGAACCTTGGCGACCACGTCGTGACTGGTGAGTCCTTCGCCCTTGTCGACCAGCAGCAGGCCGTTATTCGTCGTCATGATTTTGACGCCGGAGAATCTCCTCGACCGCTTCGCCACTCGCGACAGCCGGGTCGGCCATGAACGAGAGCTTCGGGGTGCGTTTGAAGCGTGTCTGGACGTTCACCGCCGACTGGATCTGCGCTCGACGCTCCTCGAGCGCGACGCGCGCGTCCGGACTCAGTGAGTCGAAGAAGACGATGGCTTGGCGAAGGTCTTCGGTCGTCTGCACTCCGGTGACCGTCAAGATTCCGATGCGGTCGTCGACGTCGCTGATGCGCGTGAGCTCGTCCGAGATCACCTCGCGCAAGATCTGATTGACGCGGGCCGATCGCGGGTAGGGATGATGACTGCCAGATGGTCGGGCCATGACTTAGGCCGTTCTGGGAATCTCGCGCTCTTCGAAGGTCTCGATGATGTCGCCGGGCTTGAGGTCCTGGTAGTCGGAGAGCCCGATACCGCACTCGAAGCCCGAGGCCACCTCACGCGCGTCGTCCTTGAAGCGACGCAACGACGTGATCGATCCTTTCCAGATGATCGTTCCTTCGCGAAGGAATCGAACCTTCGAACCGCGGGTGATGACCCCGTCGCGCACGAAGCAACCAGCGATGGCGCCGATCCGGGGCACGCGAAAGACCTCGCGGACTTCGGCCTCGCCCGTGACGATCTCTTCGAAGACCGGCGAGAGGAGCCCCAGCATGGCGGCCTCGATCTCCTCGATCAACTTGTAGATGATCTCGTAGGTGCGTATCTGCACGCCCTCGTTCTCCGAGAGCTCACGGCTGCGTTTGTCTGGACGGACGTTGAACCCGATGATGGTCGCGTTGGACGCCTTGGCGAGCTGGACGTCGTTCTCGGTGATGCCACCGACGCCGCGGTGCACGATGACCAGTTTCACGTCGTCACGCTCGAGCTTCTTCAACGACTCGGTGCACGCCTCGAGCGAGCCCTGGACGTCGGCCTTCAACACGATGTTGAGGGTGGCCGTTTCGCCGCGCTGGATCTGCTCGAAGAGGTCCTCCAGTCGCGCACCGCTCGTGGACGCGACGGGCTGGTGGCCAATGAGGCGCGCGCGCTGGGCGCGGGCCTCGGCGAGGGACCTGGCGTGCGCGAGGTCGTGCGCGACGCGCATCTCATCACCGGCGAACGGCGGTTCGCTGAAGCCGAGGATCTGCACGGGCGTCGACGGTCCCGCCGACTTGATCGACTTGCCCTGGTCGTTGATGAGGGCCTTGACCTTGCCGTAGGCGGCGCCGGCGACGACGGGGTCGCCGACCTGGAGGAGACCCTTTTGCACCATGACGGTCGCGACCGGTCCACGACCGACTTCGAGATTCGCTTCGAGCACCGTGCCCATCGCGCGTCCGGTCGGCCGCGCCGACAACTCGGCGATCTCCGCGACGAGCAGGACCTGCTCGAGGAGGTCGTCGATGCCGGTCCCCTGCAGAGCCGAGATCTCGACGACGATCGTGTCGCCTCCCCACTTCTCGGGGACGAGTCCGTACTCCGAGATCTGCTGGAGCACCCGGTCGGGGTTGGCGTCGGCCTTGTCCATCTTGTTGACCGCCACGATGAGGGGCACCTCGGCCGCCTTGGCGTGGTTGATGGCCTCGATGGTCTGAGGCATGACGCCGTCGTCGGCCGCGACGACCAGGATGACGATGTCGGTCACCTTGGCGCCGCGTGCACGCATGGCGGTGAAGGCCTCGTGACCCGGTGTGTCGATGAAGGCGATCGCCTTGCCCTTCCAGGAGACCTTGTAGGCCCCGATGTGCTGGGTGATGCCGCCGGCCTCGCCGGCAACGACGTCGGTCTTGCGGATCTTGTCGAGCAGGAGCGTCTTGCCGTGGTCGACGTGACCCATAACGGTCACGATCGGCGGACGGGGTTCGGCCGGGATCTCGTCGTCCTGGTCGTCCTCGTCGAAGAACTTCGCGAGCAGGGCGGCCTCTTGCTGTTCACCGGGATCGACGAGGTGCACGACGGCGCCGACTTCGGCCGCGTACAGCTCGATCATGTCGTCGGTCAGGCTTTGCACGGCGGTGACGATCTCACCCTGGAGGAACAGGAACCGCATGATGTCCGCGGCACTGCGATTGAGCTTGGGGCCGACGTCACGCGCGGTCGATCCGCGCTCGATGATGACCTCGCCATCGGGAACGGGCAGCGAACTGGGCTGCCACGTCGTCATCTGCGTGGGCTCGAGTTCCTCGACGTTGCGACGACGGCGACGCGTCGCCTTGCGCTGGGAGCCTCGAGGTCCGCCGGTGCCGCGGCTCGGTGGTCCCCCGCGGTTCGGGCCGCCGGGTGCGCCGGTCGTCGGAGCGCCCGGACGTGAACCGGGGAAGCCTCCTCCGGCGCCGCCGGGTCGTGAGGTCGGGCCGCCCGGTCGTGACGGCGGTCCGCCGGGACGCGCACCCATGGGGCGTGGCCCGCCGGGACCGGTCGGTCGACCAGTGGCACCGCCGGGCATCGGACGGCGAGCGCCCGGTGGCGGCGGGATTGGTCGGCCGGTGGCACTGAGTGGTCGGCCCGGCGGCGGCGGGATCGGTCGGCCGCTCTGGCTGAGTGGCGGACGGGTCGACGGCGCGCCGCCTTCAGACTCGCCGGCGACGGAGCGCTGGGTGGGACGGATGGTCGTGGGGCCGTCGGGTGACGCGCTTCGCGTGGGTGCGGGCTTCACGATCGGGGCGCGACTGCGCACGACCTTGGGTGCCGGTTCGGCGACCGGCGCCGGTGTGGGTGCGGCGGCGGTCGCGGGGGCTTCGGCGAAGGGAGAGGGTGACTGGACGACGTCGTCGGCCGGTTTCACGCGACTCACGCGCGGCGGAGCCGACTCGACGTTCTCGCTCGTCGGTTCGCTGAGCGTGCCGGTCGACTTGGTGGCCTTGGTTGCTTTCGCGGCCTTGGCCGCCTTGGCGGCCTCCTCGGGCTGCACCTCGCGACGAAGACCGTCGGCGTCGGCGCGGCGTCGAATGCGGTCCGCCTGGGCGTCCTCGATCGACGCAGAGGGGCTCGAGGCACCTATGCCGAGTTTTTGGGCGAGCGTGAGTAGCTCTTTGCTCGTGAGACCGAGCTCCTTTGAGAGCTCGTGCACACGGATCTTCTTCTGGGCCAAAACCTTCCCTTGCTTCTCGTACCGGCGCTTCCGCGGGCACAGTTATCTATTCTTCCACAATCGCCGTCAAGTGCGACCGCGACTCCGTTCTAAAGCGTGAATCTCGACCAGGTCAATCTCGGTGACTGGTGCCCGAAGGGCTCGAGCGACCTGTCCGAGACGAAGTTCGTCAGCGCACCCGGTCCCCGCGCACCACCAGACGCCACGACCGGGGCCTCGGCCCCTATACCACGTGCCGTCACTCGATCGTCCGGCCCGGACCATCTGGGTGTCGTCGCGTCGGCTCCGACAGACAACACACGTCCGTACCGGCGCTATGCCTCGTCCTCCACGACCTCGTCGGTACTGTCGGACTGCGCGGGCGCGTCGGGCTCGAGCGATTCCACGATCACGATCTCCTCGACGTCGCCGTCGGCGTCAGTGATCACTTCGTCGACCACCACCGCGGCGACCTCGCCGTTCTCGTCGGGCACGATGATCGTGGTCTCGTCGACCACGACGTCGCCGTCGGTCCAGACCTCCTCGACGATGGCCTCTTCCTGGCCCTCGTTCTCGGAGCGGATGTCGATGCGCCATCCCGTGAGTCGAGCGGCCAGTCGTGCGTTCTGACCTTCTTTGCCAATGGCGAGCGAGAGTTGCTGGTCGTGGACGATGACCGTCGCGATGCCCTCTTCTTCGTCGAGTCGGACCTCGCGCACTCGCGCTGGCTGCAGTGCCGCCTGGATGAATTCGATGGGGTCGTCGCTGTAGGGCACGACGTCGATTCGCTCGCTGCGCAGTTCGTTGGTGATGTTGCGCACCCGGCTGCCACGTGCGCCGACGCAGGCCCCGACGGGGTCGATCATGTGGTCGTTGCTCGCCACCGCGATCTTGCTGCGGTGACCGGGTTCGCGCGCGAGCGCCTTGATCTCGACGATGCCGTTGGCGATCTCGGGGACCTCAATCTCGAAGAGCTTCGCGACCAAGGCCGGGTGGGTCCGGCTCACGACGATCTGGGGACCCTTGTTGGTCTTTCGCACTTCGACGATGTACACCTTGATGCGCGCACCGTGCTCGTAGCGCTCGAAGGCGATCTGCTCGGCCTGGGGCAGGAGTGCCTCGACACGTCCGAGGTCGAGCAACGTGTAGCGGTTGTCGTTCTGTTGGACCGTTCCCGAGACGATGTCGCCCTCGCGGTTCGCGAACTCCTCGTACATCTGGCGTCGCTGGATGTCGCGGATGAGCTGCATGAGCACCTGCTTGGCGGTCTGGGCCGCAATGCGTCCGAAGTCCTCGGGCGTGGCGTCCCACTCGCGCGTCACGTTGCCTTCGAGGTCGAGCTCGAGGCCCCAGACCTTGATCTCGCCCGTCTCGGGGTTGATCTCGACCTCGGCGTCCTCGGCGGAGTCGGGCCGACGCTTGTACGCGGCGAGCAGCGCGTTCGCCAACGCGATGAGCAGTTCTCCCTCATCGATGTTCTGGTCACGGGCAATCTGGCCCAACGCTTCTAGGAATTCAAAGTTCGCCATGATTAACCTTCCTTCCTCGTCGATGCAACGGATGTCTTGGCGCGCGACGGCGAAGGCTTGGCCTCGGCCCCCCACTTAAAGACGGTGCGCGCACGCTCGATGCTGTCGAGTCGCACGACGACGGTGCCGTGCTCCGTGTCATCGAGCGTGACGGTCTGCTCGTCGGCCGCCACGACGGTGCCTTCAAGGCGGCGCGTCGGTTGGTCGGCGCGCAGTTCGCGCAACGTTACGACCTCGCCGACGGTGGAGAGGAAGTGCGCCGGCGTGCGAAGTTTTCGCTCCAGACCGGGGCTCGACACGTCGAGCGTGAAACGCCCGGCGATGGGATCGTTGACGTCGAGCCACTCCGAAATGACCCGATTGGCCTTGGTCAACGCCTCGAGGTCGACCCCGCCGGGGCGCGTGACGACGACGTTGAGCGTCCCCTTGACCATTTCGAGGTCGTAGAGGTCCAGTCCGAGGTCAGACAGCAGGGAACGAAAGGGTGTCTCTAGGTCCACGGCTGTCTCCTTTCGTTGTCGCTCGGGCCGTTCGGACAAAGAAAAAGCGCGGGCCCGAGGCCCGCGCTTAAACGAGTCCATACGTCCTGAGCGGACTGTAGCCAACAATTGTAGCATTTTTGTCCCCTGATGACAATCGGAATCGCCGTCGGGGAACCGCGAATATTCACGGAAAATTGATAATCGCGAGGCGCTTCAGTACGACTTGGCGACGATGCAGTCGAGGTCCGGTTCGCTCTCGGCGAGGGGCATGGAGGCGTCGCGGCGCTGCAGGCAGCGCACCGTGATCGCGTGGACCTTGAGGGCGGCCTCACCCTGCTCGCCCACCCTGGACCAGGCGAGGCGTGCGAAGCCGGTCTCGGCGGCCTCGATCGCCTCCTCGATGCTGTCCACGTCGTGGGTGGCGTCGGCGAGGCGTCGGCGAGCACCAGCCAGGAGGTCGACCTGCATCTCCTCGAGCAGACCCGGAGCCCGGGCGCTGACCTCCTCCAGGCGCATCGTCATCTTCTCGGCGTTGTCGCGGCGCACGAGCGCCACGACACCCTCCTTGAGATCGCGCGGTCCCACTTCCACGCGCAAGGGGACACCCTTGATCTCCCAGTCGGTGACCCGGCGTCCGAAGCTCCCGCGTCCGCGGTCGATTGTCACGCGCACGCCGGCGTCCTTCAGCGAGGCCGCGATTCGCTCGCACGCTTCGTTGACCTCGGGCTCGTCACGAACGGAAATGACGACCGCCTGGATCGGTGCGAGACGCGGCGGCACGACCAGGCCCTGATCGTCGCCGTGCATCATGATGAGCCCGCCCACCATGCGCGTCGACGCGCCCCACGAGCTCGTGTAGCAAAGCTCGGCCTGACCGGCTTCACTTTGGAAGTAGATGTCGAAGGCCCGCGCGAAGTTCTGGCCGAGTTCGTGACTCGTCGCCATCTGCAACGCCTTGCCGTCACGCATCATGCCCTCGGCGGTCATGGAGTTGATGGCGCCCGCGAAGCGCTCACTCGCCGGCTTGATCCCCAGGTACGTCGGGGCCGCGAGCACGTTCATCAAGAAGTCGTTGTAGACCTCGAGGTGGATCTTGGTCGCGAAGGCGTTGGCGTCCTCGTAGCTCGCGTGCGCGGTGTGGCCCTCCTGCCAGAGGAACTCCGAGGAGCGCAGGAACAGGCGAGGTCGCAACTCCCAGCGCACGACGTTGCTCCATTGGTTGAGCAGGAGCGGCAGGTCGCGGTAGCTCTGGATCCACTTGGCCATGTACTCGCCGATCACGGTCTCACTGGTCGGGCGAACGACGATCGGTTCAGCGAGCTCTTCCCCACCGGCGTGGGTCACGATCGCCAGTTCAGGACTGAAGCCCTCGACGTGCTCGGCCTCGCGCTGGAAGTAACTCAGCGGGATGAAGAGCGGGAAGTAGGCGTTCTGGACCCCGGCCTCTTTGATGCGCGCGTCCATCTCGGCCTGCATCCGTTCCCAGATGGCCCATCCGTAGGGGCGGATGACCATCGTGCCGCGCACCGGGCCATTGTCGGCCATCTCGGCTTTGGCGACCACGTCTTGATACCAACGTGGAAAGTCCTCATTTTGCGGGGTCAGCACACTCTGGGTGGCCACAATGCTCCTTCGAATCGTTGCGCAAGCCTAGCGAAACAGTGCTTAGTGCTCAGTGCGCTTTCGAATCTGGGCGATGCGTTCATTCGAGTGATTGGCGTCGGACCCGCGACTGTCGAGCAACAACGCGCGGTCGGCCTCGGCCTCGGCGGCCGCGCCGAGGTCGCGTGCCGCGAGGCGCGCTTCGACGCCTTCGGCGGCGATCTTGGTGGCCTCCTCGACGAGGGCCGCCACCATGTCCTCTTCCTTCACGACGCGGATGATCTCGCCCTTGATGAAGAGATGGCCGCGCTTCTTGCCCGCGGCGATGCCCAGGTCCGCGTGTCGGGCCTCCCCCGGGCCGTTGACGACACAGCCCATCACCGCCACCTGGATCGGCAAGTTGAGTGCGGCCAACGCCGTCTGGGCCTCGTTTGCCACCTTGATGACGTCGACCTCCGCGCGACCACAACTCGGGCAGGCAATGAGGTCGAGACCCTTTCGTTCGCGCAGACCCAGCACTTCGAGTAACTGGCGACCGGCCCTCGCCTCCTCGACGGGATCGGCGGTGAGCGAGTAGCGAAACGTGTCGCCTATGCCCTCGGCGAGCAGCGTGGCGATCCCCGCGGTCCCCTTCAGCAGTCCCCCGGGCAGCGGACCTGCCTCGGTGACGCCGAGGTGCAGCGGGTGGTCGAAGGTCTCCGAGGCGAGGCGATAGGCCGCGATCATCGTCGCCACCGACGAGGCCTTCACCGAGATCTTCACGTCCGAGAAGCCGACCTCCTCGAAGTAGGCCAGTTCGATGCGCGCCGATTCGACGAGTGCCTCGGGTGTGGCGCCGCCGAAGCGTTCGTAGATGTCGGGGTGCAGGCTGCCCGCGTTGACGCCGATGCGAATCGGCACGCCGCGGTCGCGCGCTTCGCTCGCCACCAGTTTGATCTCCTCGGGCTTGCGCAGGTTGCCGGGGTTGAGTCGAAGCCCCTGCACGCCCGCCTCGAGCGCGGCGAGGGCCATCTCGACGTGGAAGTGGATGTCGGCGACGATCGGCACCGGCGAGCGCGGCACGATCTGGGCCAGCCCTTCGGCGGCCGCGACCTCGTTGCAGGTGCAGCGAACGATGTCGGCCCCTTCGGCGGCGAGCGCGTAGATCTGTGCGAGGGTCCCCTCGACGTCGGCCGTCTTCGTGGTCGTCATCGACTGGACCGAGATGGGCGCGTCACCGCCGACGAGGACCTTGCCGACCGCGATCTGGCGGGTCTTGCGGCGAGGGCTCAGGGGGCTGGCGGTGACATCCACTGTTCCATTCTGCCCGCTCGACGCTCCGCGCCGAGCGCTCCTAGAACGGGTTGGCGATCGGGTGGACGATGTCCAGATACAGCGTGCAGGCGAATAGGAAGAGCAGCACGCCCATGAAGGCGTAGGCGAAGGGAGCCATCTTGTTGAGATCGGCCTCATAGCGGCGCCCGCGTCGAGATCGGATCCGTTCGTAGGTCGCGATGGCCACGTAGCCGCCGTCGAGCGGCAACATCGGCAGCATGTTCAAGACCCCGACGAAGATGTTGACCGCCATCAAGATCACGAGCAGGTCACCGAGTCCGTTCGACGTGCTCTGCACCGCGATGCGCACGACGCCCACGATCGACTCGGGACGGTTGCGTTGATTGGTCGGATTGTTCGCCGCCGCCGGGGACGCGACCTGGTGGACGAGACTCTTGAACTCCCCCGGCAGGTGCACGATGGCGACCGCCGCCGTGCCGACGAGCGAACCGACCTCGGTGAAGGACGAGGGAATGGCGGCATACCAACTGTCGCGAACCGGCAGGTCGACGAGCGAGATGCCGAGGTAACCGTGCGCCTTGTGGCCGGTCGCGAGGTAGCCCGTCCCCGACTTGATGGTTCGTCCATCGACCGGCGTCGCGTGCAGCGTGACGTTGCGACCATTGCGGTTGACGAGCAGCGTCAAGCGGCGTCCGGAACTTCGCTCCACGGTCGCGATGAGTTGGTTGTCGTTCTTGATCGCGCGCCCGTCGATCGCCATGATGCGGTCACCGACCTTGAGCCCGGCCAACTGCGCCGCGTCCTTCGCATGACCGGGCCACTTGGCAAACGCACCGACGCCGACGTGGTCCTGTGACGGCAGACCCACGAAGGTCAGCGCCGCCCAGGCGAGCACCAGCGCCATGAGCACGTGCATGATCGAACCGGCCGACGCGAAGATCGCCTTGCGCGGATAGGACGCCGAACGATACGTACGCGACTCCTCCTCGGCGGGAATCTCCTCGGTCCAGTTCATGCCCGGTACCTTCACGTAACCACCGGCGAGGATGGCGCGCACGCCGTAACGGGTCTCGCCGATGGTCGTGGACCAGAGGACCGGACCGAAGCCGACGAAGAAATCCGTGACCTTCATGCCCGCGCGCTTGGCCGTGATGAAGTGGCCGAATTCGTGCGCCATCACGATGAAGATGATGGTGAAGATGACGAGCGGCAGCGCCCAACTGACCGTGAAGCCGAGGAGGGCGACGAACGCCGCGATACCCGCGACGAGGATCAACAATGACCGACGGGTGGAGGGATCGGGCGCCATGGGTACTACTTCAGAATACTGTGCGCCTCTCGTCGGGCCCGCGCATCGTTCGCGATCAAATCGTCCAGTGAATGCAAGGGATCGTGGACGTAGTTGTCCATTACGTGTGAAACGACGTCGATGATCTCGCACCAATTGATGACGTCGTCGAGGAAGGCCGCGACCGCGACCTCGTTCGCCGCACTCAACCACGCCGGCGCCGCACCACCGAGTCGCGCCGCCTCGTAGGCGAGCCCGATCGCCGGGAACGCCTTGGGATCGGGCGCTTCGAAGGTCAGCTCCACGTCGCGGGTGAAGTCGATCGCCCCGTAGCCGTGGGGCAGGCGCTCGGGAAGTCCGAGGCAGTAGGCGATGGGGAGTCGCATGTCGGGACGTGACAGTTGCGCCAGCACCGAACCGTCGACGTACTCGACCATGGAGTGCACGATGGATTGGGGGTGGACCACGACGTCGACACGATCGACGTCGATGCCGAACAGCGCGGACGCCTCGAGGACTTCGAGTCCCTTGTTCATCAAGGTCGAGGAGTCGATCGTGATCTTCGGTCCCATGTTCCACGTCGGGTGCTGCAACGCGTCGCGCTTGGTCGCACCGCGCAGTTGTTCGAGCGTCCATCCGCGAAAGGGACCTCCCGATGCGGTGAGCAAGAGACGCCGCACGTCGGGGTAGCCCGCGAGTCCCGGTGAACTCGCGAGACACTGATGGATGGCGCAGTGCTCGGAGTCGACGGGAAGCAGCGTGGCCCCTGGCGTCTCGCGCACCTGTGCGACCAGCGGAGCCGCCGCGATCAACGACTCCTTGTTGGCCAGGGCGAGGCGCTTACCCGCGGCCAGCGCCGACAGCGTGACGGGGAGGCCCGCGAAACCGAGCACCGCGTTGACGACGATGTCCGCACGCGAGGCCAACTCGCGCAGTCCCTCATCGCCCACGACGATCTCGACGTGAGGCCCCACGAGATCGGTGAGCAGGGCGCGGTGCGCCTCACTGATCACGGCGACCGAGGTGACGTGGAACTCCGCGACCATGGCCGCCAGCTCGCTCAGTTGTTCCCCGCCCGAGAGCGCGACGAGCTCGAAGCGGTCGGGTTCTTGACGAAGCACGTCGAGTGTTTGCACGCCGATCGAGCCAGTGGCACCTAAGAGTGCGACGCTACGCCGCGTCGACGACACCGCTACCCCAGTTTGAGGACGTGGCAGAGGTAGTACATCGTGGGTAGCGCGAAGAGCAGTCCGTCGATCCGGTCGAGGATGCCCCCGTGCCCGGGCAACAGCCGTCCGAGGTCCTTGACGCCGATCGTGCGCTTCACCATCGACTCGAAGAGATCGCCGAGCGGCACGACGATCGAGAGCGCCACGGCGGCTTCGACCCCGGCCTTTCGCGTCCACACGCTCATGATCGGCAACACCAATGCCCCGACGATCAACGTGACCACGGTGCCCGCGGCGGTGCCCTCAAGGGTCTTGTTCGGCGACAGCACCTTGTTGAGTGGTCGTTTCCCGAACTGACGGCCCACGATGAACGCGCCCGAATCGTTGGCGACGGTGAGCAGCATGGCGCCGAACAGGTAACTGAGACCGTGACCGTTTGCGAAGTTGCGTGGCGCCACGAAGAGCAGTGCGTACGATCCGATGACGCCGATCCAGACGTACACGAAGATCGTCGCCCCCAGTCCGTCGAGAACGTCAACGGCGCGCCCGGCGTTCAAGTACCAGACGAAGCCAAAGATGACGAGGAGCACGCTGACGGCCCCCACGGCGGGCAGACCTTTGCTGTACTCCGCCACGCCAAGCGTGAGGATCGCCACGATGCCGAGCACCGTGGCGGGGTGGGCTCCGGCCGCACGAAAGCCGGCGTACGCCTCGGCGCCCGCGAGTCCGAGGACGACCAACACCATGACCGTGACGGGCTTGGCTCCCCACAGGAAAACGATCGAGACCACGAGCGCCAGCACGACGCCGGTCAGCAGGGAGCGCGAGAAGTTCCGATCGTTGGTCTGGCGTACGGCCCGTCCGGCCAAGGGGTTCGAGGAGATCGAACGACGGGTTCGAGCAATGCGATCGGGCTCGGGCCTCGGTGCCTCGAAGAGGACCTCCTCCTCGGCGACGGCCTCGTCGGGCAACGTGAACTCCCAGGGGCGCGCCGTGTCCTCGCGTTGTTCACTCGCCAGTATCGACGTGTCGAACTGATCCTCGTGCGCCACCCAGTCGGCCTCACCCTCGCGCCACGCGGGCGCCGGGATCGCTGACCACGGGTCGCTGCTGTCGGCCGCTTCACGCGCCACGACGATGGGAACTTGTCCCGTGGGAGCGTCGGTCCAGTGAGGGAGCAGCGTCGTCGGGTCGATGGTGCCGGTCTCGTCCACGAGGTCGGCGGCGATGTCCGCACCGGTGATCGTGACGCGCGAGTCGCTCGAACTGACGACCGGCATCTCGCCCGTCGCCTCGTCGAACAGTGAGCCGTCGTCGTCAGACTTCAAGTAGTTCCTGCTCCTTATGAGCGAGTAGCGCGTCGATCACGGCCACCCCGTCTTGTGTCATCTTGTCAAGAATCTTCTCGAGATGCTCGATGTCGTCGCTGGAGAGACCGCCTTCCTTCTCCAACGCCTCCAACTCTTGACGGGCGTGGCGACGACATCCACGCATTGAGACCCGGCCCTCTTCGGCCTTCGCGCGCACGATCTTGACGAACGACTTGCGTCGCTCCTCAGTGAGCGCCGGGAAGGTGAGACGGATGACGACTCCGTCGTTGGAGGGGTTGAGCCCCAGGTCGGCGTTACTGATGGCCTTCTCAATCGCGGCCATCGCGCCCTTATCGAAGGGCGACACGACGAGCAGACGCGGCTCGGGGACCGAGAAGTTGGCGAGCTGTTTGAGTGACGTGTCGGTGCCGTAGTAGTCGACCATGAGGTTCTCGACCAGGGCTGAGGACGCACGGCCAGTGCGCACGGTAGCGAACTCGCTCTTCGCGTGTTCGATGACTTTCGCCATTCGATCACGAGTGTCCTCCATTACGAGGTCGACGAGTTCGTTTTCCATTACCTCACCAGCGTACCGACGGCTTGACCGTCGAGCGCGCGACCGAGGTTTCCCTCGGCCATCAGGTCAAAAACGCGTAGGGGAAGATGATTGTCCTTGCAGAACGTGATGGCCGTCATGTCCATGACACGGAGGTCTTTCGCGATGACCTCGTCAAAGGAGATTTCGTCGAACTTGATCGCGTGCGGATTGAGTCGCGGATCCTCGGCGTAGACGCCGTCCACGCCGCCGTGGGTCCCCTTCAACACGATGCTCGCCTCGATCTCCGCGGCGCGCTGCGCCGCCGGCGTATCGGTCGTGAAGTAGGGATTGCCCATACCGGCCGCGAAGATGACGACGCGCCCCTTCTCGAGGTGTCGAACGGCGCGACGTCGGATGTAGGGCTCAGCGACCTGGTCCATGCCAATGGCCGACATCACCCTGGTCGCACGGCCGTGCGATTCGATGGCGTCCTGGAGCGCGAGTGCGTTGATGACCGTGCCGAGCATGCCCATGAGGTCCGAGTTCGCCCGGTTCATCCCGGCCATGGCGCCGGTCGCACCGCGCCAGATGTTGCCACCACCGACGACGACGGCTAGTTCCAAGCCACCACGTTCCATCGCGCTCGAGATCTCGCGAGCGAGGAAGTCCACCGTCGATGCATCAATCGTCTCATCGCTCGCGGCCGAGGCGAGGGCCTCACCCGACAGCTTCAAGACGACGCGTCGCACGTTGCCCTATCCCCCGATGACCACTTGGGCGAAGGCGGTGATGGTGGCCGAACCCAGCAGCTGCGCAATGGACTGCTTGTCGTCCTGCACGTACATCTGCTCGAGGAGTACGCGGTCCTTGAACCAGCCATTCAGTCGGCCCTCGATGATCTTGGGCATGGCCGCCTCGGGCTTGCCCTCGTTGCGGGTGATCTCTTCGATCGTCTTGCGCTCCGCGTCGACGTCGGCTTCAGGCACGTCCTCACGGCTGAGGTACTGCGGCTTCGCAAAGGCGATGTGCAGCGCGATCTCGTGTGCGAGTTCGACGGTGCCGCCCTTCACGACAATGACGACGCCGTTCACGCCTCGACCGGCCTGGGGGTGCCAGTACGTGTCGATGACCTCGCCCTCGCCGGCTTCGAGTCGGAACACCTTGCCGATAGAGATGTTCTCCTTCAGCGTCGTGAGCATCTTCTCGATGTCCTCTTGGAAGGAACGCACGGCGTCTTCGCCCTCGGCACAGACGCGCGCCGCGATCTCGTCGACCAGCGTGACGAACTCCTCGGACTTGGCGACGAAGTCGGTCTCGCAGCGCAACTCGACCATCGCGGCGACGTTGCCGTCGCGCACGACCGCGACCGCGCCCTCACTGGCGTCACGGTCAGCTCGCTTGGCGGCAGTGGCGAGGCCCTGGACGCGCAGCCACTTGGTGGCCGCTTCCATGTCACCTTCATTGGCCTCGAGCGCCTTCTTGGCGTCGAGGATGCCGACACCGGTTGCCTGGCGCAGCGTTTGTACGTCTTTCGCGGTGATAGCCACCTTGGTTCTCCTCTTTGCTTCTCTGATGACGAAATTTAGGCGGTGACCGTCGTTCCGTCCGTCTCTTCGACGGCCGGTGACTCGGCGACTTCTTGCGCGGGGGCCCCGCTGTCCTCGACGTCGGACGGCTCCGCGACCGGTGGGTCGGCCGGTTCGGCGACGGGCGGGTCGGTCGGCTCGGCGACGGGCGGGTCGGTCGGTTCGACAACGGGCGGGTCCGTCGGTTCGGCGACCGGTGGGTCGCTGGCCTCGATCACGGGGGCGGCAACAGGCTCTTCGATCAGGGCCGCGCGATTGGCGGGGGCCGACGCCTGCTTGGGTGCGATGACGGGGCGATTCTGTCGGATGAAGCGACCTTCAGTCACGGCGTCGGCAATCAGTCGACACAGCAGGGCGCCGGAGCGAATTGCGTCGTCGTTACCGGGGATGACGTAGTCAATGACGTCGGGGTCACAGTTCGTGTCCACGACCGCGACCACTGGCAAGCCAAGCTTGCGGGCCTCGGTCACCGCGATGTGCTCCTTCTTGGTGTCGATGACGAAGATGGCGTCGGGCACCCGGTCCAGATTGGCGATACCGCTCAAGTTGCGGTCGAGCTTTTCGAGCTCGCGGCTGTGCCGAAGCGCTTCGCGCTTCGGCATGTTCTCGAAGTCACCGGCGCGCTGCATCCCGCGCAGTTCGACCATCCGCTTCACGCGTCCCGCGACCGTCGCAAAGTTGGTGAGCATCCCACCGAGCCAGCGCTGGTTCACGAAGGGCATGCCGCAGGCCTTGGCGTAGTCCTCGATGGGACCTTGGGTCTGCTTCTTGGTGCCCACGAAGAGGATCACGCCGCCATTGGCGACCAAATCACGGACGTAGGCGTAGCTCGTCTCGATGCCGAGGAGCGTCTTGCGCAGGTCGATCAGATAGATCCCGTTGCGCTCGCCGAGGATGAACCGGCGCATTTTGGGGTTCCAGCGGCGGGTTTGGTGCCCGAAGTGCACTCCCGAGTCCAGTAGTTCCTGCAAAGTGACTAGTGCCACGTGTTTCTTCCTTCCGTTCGGTTGCTCGATCCACGTGGTGCACCGCAAGCGGCGACCGTACGAAACCACGGGGACATCTCATCAACTCCACCACTCTGGCGGAGCCGAACAATCCTACACGGTCAGCGCTAGCCCCTCGGGTGCGTGTCGTGGTGCACCTTCTGGAGCCGTGACTTCGAGACGTGGGTGTAGATCTGGGTCGTGGTCAGGCTCTCGTGGCCGAGGAGCTCCTGCACCACGCGCAGGTCGGCGCCGCCCTCGAGGAGGTGGGTCGCGTAGGTGTGGCGCAGCGCATGGGGGTGAATGTGGCCCCTCGCCACACGGTTGTCCAGGATCCGTCGCACGTCGCGCGGTCCGAGACGATTGCCTCGTCGGTTGTAGAAGAGCGCCAGTGGCGGCGAGTCCGCGCGTACGACCTCCTGGCGCGCGTCGTCGATCCACAACTGCACGGCCTCGAGTCCGCGGCGGTGCAGCGGGACGATCCTCTCCTTGCGTCCCTTGCCGAGCACGCGCAGCAGTCCCTGGCGAAAATCGACGCTCGAGAGGTTGAGCCCGCACAGTTCCGAGACGCGCAGGCCGGCTCCGTAGAGCACCTCGCACACCGCGCGGTCAAGCGTGGCCCAGGCGTCGTCACCCCAGTCCTCGTCGAGCAGCGAGTCGAGCTGTTCACGAACGACGATCTTCGGGAGCCGGTAGTTGGCCTTGGGCGCCGACAGCCGCTCCGCGGGGCTCTCCTCAAGGTGTCCGCGCTGGACGAGCCAGGTGAAATAACCCCGCAGTGAGGCCCGACGTCGGATGATCGAGGTCCGTTCGTCACCGCGCTCGGTCATGAAGACGAGATAGTCGCGCAGCGTGCGCACGTTGACCTCGTCGGGTCGAGTGACCTCGTGGTCACCGGCCCAGGCCACGAACGCCTCGACGTCACCCAGATAGGCCCGCTGGGTTGACTCGGCCCGGTCCGACGCGCGAAGCGTCGACCGGTAGTCCTTCAGGCGCCACGCGTCGACGCCGTGACCCTCGCGTTTCACTGGTGACACGAACCAAGGCTACTGACGACCACTCGATTCTCCAGTCTCTTCGTTAGTCTTGGACGGGACTCAAAGGAGAACACGTGTCGCGCATCCTGATCGTCGAAGACGACGACCACATTCGCACCGCACTGCGTCTGATGTTCGAGGGCGAGGGCTTCGTCGTCGATGACGCCCCGTCGGGCGAGGTCGCCATGGCCATGTTCAATCGCATGGCCTCGGACGTGGCCATCGTCGACATCATGCTGCCGGGTATGTCGGGCTTCGAAACCTGCCAGGCATTGCGCGGTTCGAGCGACCTACCAATCGTGATCGTGTCAGCGAGGGACGACACCGCCGACGTCGTCCTCGGTCTCGAGTCGGGCGCCGACGACTACGTCACCAAGCCGTTCGTCCCCGAGGAGTTGCTCGCGCGCGTCCGCGCCCACCTTCGCCGCCGACCCGAGAAGAGCACCGGCGCCTTCAAACTCGGTGACCTGCACGTCATCCCCGACGAAGGCGTCGTGCGCCACGCCGACGGCGCCGAACTGCATCTCACCTCGACCGAATTTCGGCTCCTCACCGACCTCGCGAGCAACAACGCGAAGCCACTCACCCGCGAGGACCTCCTGGAACGTGTCTGGGGTTACGACTACTTCGGTGACAGCCGCCTCGTCGACGTACACATCCGACGGCTTCGCATGAAGATCGAGCCGGACCCCGCCAACCCGATCTTTCTCGTGACGGTCCGAGGCACCGGGTACAAGCTGGTTATCTAATGCGACGACGGAGTCTTCGACTTCGCCTCGTCGTCACCTTCGGTCTGGGTGCGTTCGTCCTCAGTTCGCTCGTCGCGACGCTGACCTACGTCGGGGTCGAGCGTCTCCTCATCAACAACCAGCAGCAGGCCGACCTCGGTCAGAGCTACGTCAACGCGGCGCTCGTGCGCAGCACCCTGTACACGTCGCCGCCCGAACTCTCAAGCCTGCTGAACTCGATCTACAACGCCTCGGCGAGCAACGTGCTCGTACGCACGCACCAGGAGTGGCTCGCCCGGTCGAACTCGGCGTCGACGAACGACGTCTCCACCCAGACGGTGAACATCGTCGACGCCGGGCACGCCACCCAACAGACGTTGGACGTGAACGGGCGGATCGTCTTCGTCGTCGGCGTGCCGATCCCCTCCGCCGAGACGCAGTTCTTCGAGATCTTCCAACTCACGAACCTGGAGCACACGCTTCGACTCCTGCTCATGGCGCTCATCTTCGGCGCCCTCGCGACCTCGCTCATCGGATTGAGTGGCGGCCTGTGGGTCGCGCGGCGAACGGTCCGTCCGCTCACCGAGGTGAGCCACGCAGCCGCGTTGATCGCCGATGGGGCGCTGACGACGCGACTCCTGGTGAATCAGGCCGACCGCGAGGTCCAGCAGCTCACGGAGTCGTTCAACCAGATGGTGAGCCAACTGGTCCAGCGTCTCGAGCGCGACGCGCGCTTCGCGAGCGACGTGAGCCACGAACTGCGCTCCCCGCTCACCACGCTCGCCACGACCGCCTCAGTCCTCCAACAGCATCGCGAGGACCTCACGCCGGCCGGCCGCGAGAGTCTCGACCTCCTCCTCGCCGACCTCTCGATCTTCCAGTCGCTCATCGAGGACCTCTTGGAGATGGCGCGCACCGACGGCGGCGCCGTGCCCCTGGTCATGGAGACGCTGCCCGTCATCGAACTCGTCCAGCAGTCCGTGCGCTCGGCGTCGCGTCGTCACGGGCTCGACGATCCGCCCGTCGAGGTCGCCGACGTCGGCGATCCCTTGGTGCGCGTGGACCGGCGCCGCTTCGAACGGGTCATCACCAACCTCATGGACAACGCGCATCGATACGCAGGTGGCGCCGTGGCACTTCGCATCGACGTCGCGGGCACCAAGGTCGAGGTCAACGTCGACGACGCCGGACCCGGTGTACCCGTCGAGGAGTCCGAGCAGGTCTTCGAACGGTTCTTTCGCGGTCAGGCCGCACATGACCGGGGCATCGCGCGCGGGACCGGCCTCGGCCTGGCGCTCGTGCGCGATCACGTGCGCGCCTTCGGTGGCGTCATCTCGGTCGCAACCAGCCCAGAGGGCGGAGCCCGATTCCAGATCCTGCTGCCCCTCGTCGCCGAGGAGGGGCCGTGAGACGCCTTCGCACGCTCGGCGCACTCGCGCTCGGCGCTCTCGCCTTGAGCAGTTGCTCACTGGTCCCGACGGCCAAGAGTCCGTCGGACATCTCGAAGAGTCACGTCCCCTTCGGTCTGCTCGGCAAGACGATCCCGGGCACGAACAACGGACGGATCCGCTTCAAGACCCAGCCGGTCTATATCGTGGACGCCTCGGGCCACTTGGCCCCGTCAAGTCGCATCGTGCCCTCGCCCCCGGTGCTCGCCTCGGTGCTGCGCCAACTCGTGCTCGGTCCGACCAAGATCGAGTCGTTCGCCGGGTACACCTCGGCACTCCCACGCAGTCTCGTCATCCTCTCGGCGAGCATCCGCGAGGGCGTTGGCTACATCGACCTGGCCTCGTCGCTCTCCCAGCTGTCACGCAACAAGGAGGTCCTCGCCGTGGGCCAGCTCGTCCTCACGGCCCACAACGTCGGCGCGACGCGCGGCATCGAGATCACGATTGGGGGCACCGCGGTGTTGGCACCGCTGCCCAACGGGCGTCAACGACTCCTGGTGACCCCCGCGGACGTGCAGAGTCTCCTGAATCGCTAGTGGATCGACGCCGGACGGAACACCGGCGCGGCGTTCCAGAGGTGCTCGAGGTCGTAGTACTCGCGCGCCGCTTCGTCGAAGACGTGGATGATGACGTCGCCGTAATCGAGGGCAATCCATTCGGCGCTCGCCAGTCCCTCGACGTGATTCGGCTTGACGTTCAGCGCGAGTTCGACGAGTCGCTCGATCTCTTCGGCGATCGCGCGGACCTGACGGTCGTTTCGACCTGACGCCACGACGAGCGCGTCGAAGGAGTCCACGAGGTCACGCAGGTCGAGCACCACCGGGTCGCGGGCCAACTTGTCCTCGGCGCCCATGACAGCGGCGTTGAGGAGGGCGGCGACGAAACTGGTGTGTGGGCCGCGAAGCTTCTCGCCGCTGGTCACTTTGTCACTCAGTGCGACACCCCGAGCACCACCAGTGCGGCAACGAATGGAATTGACAGTGACAGCACACCGACGACGGCGTAGCGATGACGGATCCGGCGTAACTCTCTGCGCCTGAGTGGCGCCGCTTCCAAACCACGGAGTCTCGGGGACTCGGGCTCGGTCGCGTCAAAGAGTCGAACTGCCATATAGCGAAACTTTAGCCTCGTGCGCCGAGGTAGAGCGGAATAACTGCCGCGGGGAGGAATTCCTCGAGAACTTCACGCGATGCGTGCATGTTGCGTATGAACGAACTCGAAAGATCGACCGGTGCCATGGCGATCTCGTAGCCGTCCCATCCTTCGGGCACCACCGTGTTCGCACCGGGTCTCGGCACGATGCCCACACGAACCAGTGTTCGCAACGCTTCGCCGCCGTGCCATCCGTTCAATTGCGTCGCGAGGTCGGCGCCGACGATGAGGTCGACGTCGTCGGCCTCCTTCAACAACTCGTGGACGGTGTCGATCGTGTAGGACGGACCGCTACGACGGATCTCTTGATCGGACACGACGACGAGGTCGAGGTCATCGAAGGCCGCCTTCGCCATGGCGAGACGCACGTCGGCGGGGCGCACCGTGTTCTCCGCGCTCTTCACGTAGGGGTCACCGGCCACCGTGACCTCGATGAGGTCGTAGCGACCGGTCGCCGCGGCCGCGCGTAGCGCCGCGACGTGACCGAAGTGTGGGGGGTCGAAGGTCCCGCCGAAGAGACCGATTCGCCGAACGTTCACCCAACGCACCTTAGGGGCTGTGTTCTATTTAGTGAGTGCGCAGGATGCGGAGTTCAGCACCATTACGCCGTGGCCTATTCGAGTGATTTGACCGACAACCAGTGGAAACTGTTGGAACCACTCTTGGTGAATTCCTCCAAACGCGCACCGAAGCACGGTGAGGACCTTCGACATGTCGTCAACGCGATGCTGTACATCTCGCACACCGGGTGTCAATGGCGGTATCTGCCTGAACCGTTCGGACCCTGGACGAGAGTCTGGTCCAGTTCCGACGCTGGTCGCGAAACGGCACGTGGACGCAGCTGCTCGCCTCACTGCACGCGTCGTCACGCACCCAAATGGGTCGAAAGGAACCTCTGCCCTCGATGGTGGTCATTGACACGCATCTGGCTCGCGGGGCCTCCAACGGTGGTGTCACCTTCCGCAACCAAGGTGGCCCCAACGGCCGGACCAACGGCGCCAAACGAATCGTCTGTGTCGACGTCACCGGACTGCCGCTTTGCGTGCGCACCGTCCCGGCATCAACGACCGAGGCGAGGGCGGTCGAGTTGATACTTGAAGACCTCGCTCACGCGGGCGCAGACAAACGCTTGGAACTCGTGCTCGTTGACCGCGGCACCGCGCCATCGGCCGCGCAACGACTCTCGGACCGGTTCAACTGTGAGGTGCGACGCGTCGGATGGGACGACCCACCCCGCAACGAGTCTGGTGCCAAAGTCTTTCAACCAATACAGCACGCGTGGCGCGTCGAGGTGGCCCACGGACACCTTCTACGTCGTCGTCGACTCGCGCGATGCTTTGAGAACACCGTGGCGTCAGCGACCGGTTGGCTACAGGTCGCGGCAATCGCCCACGTTCTTCACGCGTTCGACTGAGATGGTGAGGACGCGGACTTGCGGCGCGCAACGTCGCCCGGGCGATCTACCTTCAAAGCGAGGGCCACGGCATCGACATGCGACGCAGTTCTGTGCTGAGTCCTTCGCCTTCAAAGAATCGATGGGCGTCGACATTGAACTCCCAGGTGGTCAGAATAATGCGCTTCGCCGACACCTCATCAGCACGTTCACGAACGGCGTTCATGAGTGCGTGTCCCACGCCGCGACGTCGCGCGGAAGGCGCCACGCCGATCTGATCAAGCTCGAGCAAGGTCTGTCCCCAGCCCAACGCTGAGTCTGGTCGGTGATGCAGCTTCACCACGACGAAGCCCAGCGCCTCACTCTCCTCGGCCAGATAGACAGTGACGGCGGAGTCTCGCAGGAGCTCTCCATACAGCTCGGTGCCCGCCGTCTCGTCGGCCGGCTTGAACCAGTCGGGTCGCTCGTCGTGATGCATGCGCTGGATCGCGACACCGATCCCGGCGATGACGGGCGCGTCCTCAACGGTGGCTACTCGAATGTCCATGTGCTCGATTCTCCCATGTGGACGCATCGCGGTGCCCACTGACGCCTCGCACTTCCACTGATTGACAACGTTCTTAGCGAGAGCGTCGCCTCGACAGTGTCGTCACGGTGTCACAGTCACCTCCAATACTGACGTCAATGACTTCGCGAACGTCGGTTCCGCTCCTCTCACACACCGAGAAGTCACTTTCACGCGCGGTGACGTTCAAGTTCGCCCTCGATCCGAACATCGAACAGAAGATCTTGCTCGCCAAGTGCGCCGGGGCTCGACGTTTCACGGTGAACCACCACCTGGCGCGCGTGAGGGCCAACCTCGAGGTGCGTGCCGCCGAGAAAGTTGCCGCCACAGGGGACCTGCCCGACGGCGAAGTACTGACGCCGTCGCTCTCGTGGTCAGGATTCAGTTTCATTAATGAGTTCAATGCGTGGAAGAACGGCGCGTCGGATGACTCGCCGGTCAACGATGACGGGACCCGTGGACTCTCCTGGCGACACGAACTACCCGGTGACGTCTTTGAGTGCGCCAGTGTCGACGCGGCGCGGGCTCTCGAGAACTTCGCGGCGTCGCGGCGAGGTGACCGAAAGGGTACGCCGGTCGGATTTCCTCGGTTTCAAGCCAAAGGGAAGGTGACGCCAAGCTTTCGCCTTCGAAATCGCGCGACTGCTGGAAGCCTGCCTTCGAGCCACTCCATACGATTCAGCGACCCCACACACATCCGTCTCCCCAAGTTCGGACCGGTCAAACTCTTCGGCCCCACCCGAAAAGTTCGTCGAATGATCGACGGCGGCCGCTTCCACATCTACTCAGCGACACTCAACCAGCGCGCGGGACGCTGGTTCGTCTCGCTGACTGGCGTGGCCACCCAACTCCACCAGGTCGAACGCAGTCGCGCCACGCGCCACCACATTCCCGTCGGGGTCGACCGAGGTATCACGTCGCTCTGTGTCGCCGCCGACGCGAACGGCACACCCTTCGAGATCTTCGAGGGGGTGAAAACATTGCGAGAAGCGCACGCGAAGCTCAAGACGGCCAACCAGGCCCTGGCCAGAACCACACCGGGGTCCAAAGGCCGCCAACGAGCACGGGCTCGCCTCGCCACGACGCACCGCACGGTCGCCAATACTCGGCGACACCTGGTTCATCAAGTCTCGACGACACTGATCCGCAACGCTCAAGTGCTCGTGCTGGAGGACCTCAACGTCGCGGGCATGGTGAGGAACCGGCATCTGGCCAAGTCGATTTCGGACGCCGCTATGGGCGAATTGGCACGCCAGATCCGCTACAAGGCCACGTGGCATAACGTCGAGGTGCGCGTGGCCGACCGATTCTTTCCGAGTTCGAAGACCTGTTCCGGCTGTGGTGAAGTCAAGCGCGATCTCAGCCTCGCTGAGCGGAGTTACGCCTGCACGAGCTGTGGTCTGGTCATCGACCGCGACCTCAACGCGGCCATCAACCTGGCACGTTGGCAGCCCAAGGAGCCCGTGGTAAAGGCGATACTGGGGACGGGGCGCGAACTACTTCTCAGCACAGCATGATCTCTTAAAGATCTGCACCGCGAAGCACGCGGGAAGAGCCGATCGCCACCCGCACAAACATCGCGTCAGCGTGATGAGGGCCATGGGTCGGAACCGAGGACAGACGGAAGTTGGTCTGGGAAATCGGACGATGAGCAAGCACCATCCGAACCACATGGTTCAGATGGTCAAGGCGAATCGGTGGGTCCAATTAGGACACACGCTGTTAGGACGCGATTGCTCGCATCTCCGTCGAACCCTTAGGCTTGCACGATGGAGATGTCCGTAAACGACTGGAGCGCCTCGTCGTGGCGTGCACGTACCGCACACCAGAGCCCCACCTGGCCCGACCTCGACCATCTGGCTCGCGTCGAAGGTGAGCTCGCCACGAAACCGCCGCTCGTGTTCGCCGGCGAGGCCCGTCGCCTCCTCGATCATCTCGGTCTCGTCGCCCACGGCAAGGCGTTCCTCTTGCAGGCCGGCGACTGCGCGGAGTCCTTCGACGAGGGTTCCGCCGATTCGATACGCGACAAACTGAAGGTCATCCTCCAGATGGCCGTCGCCCTCACCTACGCGGCGGGCGTGCCGGTCATCAAGGTCGGACGGATCGCCGGACAGTTCGCCAAGCCCCGTTCCGACGAGTTCGAGCGACGCGATGGCGTTTCCCTCCCCGCCTTTCGTGGCCATATCGTCAACGGCGAGGAGTTCGACGCCGCGTCACGACAACCCGACCCCGAGCGTCTCCTCGCCGCCTACCACCAGAGCGTGGCGACGCTCAACCTGCTGCGCGCCTTCACGACCGGTGGCTTCGCCGCGCTGTCACGGGTGCACGCGTGGAACCAGGAGTTCGTCGCGAACTCACTCGAGGGCAAGCGCTACGAGGTCGTGGCCGACGAGATCGAGCGCGCGCTGCAGTTCATGAAGGCCTGCGGCATCGACCTGCACGACGACGGAGCGCTCCAGGGAGTCGACTTCTACACGAGTCACGAAGCCCTCATCCTCCCCTACGAGCAGGCGCTCACGCGTCGCGACTCACTCACCGGCGATTGGTACGACTGCTCCGCGCACCTCTTGTGGATCGGGGACCGCACGCGCCAACTCGACGGTGCCCACGTGGAGTTCTTGCGCGGGGTCTCGAACCCGATCGGCCTCAAGGTCGGTCCGTCGATGGGCACCGATGAACTCTTGCGCCTCGTCGACGTGCTCAACCCCGAGAACCGTGCCGGACGTCTGACGTTGATCGCGCGAATGGGCGACCAACTCGTGAGCGACCGTCTGCCGCCCCTCGTGGAGCGCTTGCGCAACGAAGGTCGCGATGTCGTGTGGGCCTGTGACCCGATGCACGGCAACACGTTCGTCGCCGCGGGCGGTCAAAAGACGCGACGGTTCGACGACGTCCTCTCCGAGACGTCCAAGTTCTTCGACGTCCACACGCAGTTGGGCACGTGGCCCGGTGGTCTGCACATCGAGCTGACGGGTGACAACGTGACCGAGTGTTTGGGCGGTGGCTCACGCCTCAACGAAGGCGACCTCAACGTGAACTACACGTCCATCTGTGACCCGCGGCTCAACGCCACGCAGAGCCTCGACATGGCCTTTCACGTCGCGGAGTTCCTCCAGCGTTACTCCGCGGGCAACGGCGCGCGGTCGTTGTAACGCAGGAGCCGGATCCAGCCGTCGCGGAACTCGATCTCGGTCATCGAACAGTTCTCGATGCGCGGTCGAAGTCGGACCTCTGGTCCGACACCTTGGTAGATCTTCATCGCCTGTTCGATGAACCCGCCGTGCACAACGAGGACGACCAGTTCGCGCGGATGTGACGCCACGAGTTTCGCGATCGCGGCCCTGCACCGTTCGTGGAAGCTGATGAGCGACTCGCCACCGGGTGCGGTGATCTGATGGGGATCGCGGTCCCAGTCCGGCGCCCCGTACTTCTCGACGTACTCGGACCAGGGCAGGCCGTCACCCTCCCCCACGCTGATCTCGTTGAGTTCGCCGTCGCGGACCGCGACGAGCCCGGGCAGCACTTCGGCGATGATCGCGCCGGTTTCGATCGCCCGCGGCAACGCCGAGGTGTAGAACGCGCTCGCCGAGGACAACTCGCCACTGACCTTCAACCGATCGACGAGGGCGAGTGCTTGGCGCCGACCGAGCGGCGTCAGTCCCCCGTCGCCCAAGGGTCCCCCGGCCAGACCGTTGGCGTTCGCGTAACTCTCCCCGTGGCGGATCATCAGCAGCCTCGTACCCGACGGCGCCGGGCCGCGCTGGCGAAATCCCGGCGGCGGGAGTCGGTCGTCCTCGTTCACGACAACTCACCGACGAAGGCTTCGAGCTGGCGCAGCGTCCGGCACTCGATGACGCGCTCGCAGTACGGGGCGTACTGGCTGACGATCGAGTCGCCGCTGTTCCAGTAGGCCGTGGGCTCGGGGTTCAGCCAGTAGACCGCCTTCGCGCGGTACTTGAGGTCGGCGATCACCTCGGCGTGCGCCTGGTGATAGTTGTTGCGCGCGTCGCCCAGGATCAGGATCGTCGAACGCCTCGTCACGTCCTTGGCGAAACGGTCGTGGAACGAGAGCAGGGCGCGGCCGTAGTCGGAGTGGCCGTCAAAGGCGATCACGTCGGCCTCCGCGTTGATCTTCGCGACGGCCTCGGCCGGGTCGTCGACGCCGTCGAACAGCTTCGTCACCTCGTCGAGGCCGTCGACGAAGACGAAACTGCGGACCTTGGAGAACTGCGAACTGATCGCGTGCACGAGGTGCAGCGTGAACCTCGCGAAGGAGGCCACTGACCCCGAGATGTCCGCGATGACGAAGATCTCGGGCTTGGCCGGGTGCGGCGGCTTGAACCGCAAGTCGATCGGCACCCCGCCGGTCGAGAGGCTCCGTCGCACGGTGTGACGGAGGTCGACCGGCCCTCGTCGGCGCCGACGACGTCGACGGGCCAATCGCACCGCGAGTTTGCGACTCAGGGGACGCAGCGCCCGTTCGAGTTGCGCCATCTCGTCGCGATTCGCGTGCATCACGTCGAGGTCCTCGGGGAGCGGTTTGCGTACGGACTTGGCGAGCGCCTCGGCGCCGCGGTCCTCCACGAGCCGCTCACGGATGACGCGTTCGATCTCGGCCTTCAACATCTCAATGCGTGCGCGGGCCTCCTCGCGCGCGAGCCGCTGCTCCATATGGTCGGCCTCGTCGCCACCGCCCAGGGTCAGGCGCTGTTCGAGGTTCTCGAGGTCCAAGTTGCGAAGCGTGCGGTAGAGGTAATAGGTGCCCCCGACCGGCCGTCCCGGTTCCATGCCGGCGTAGCGCGAGACCGACTCGCCCGCCGCCAGGCGCAGCGCCTCGCGGTCACCGTCGCGCAAGGCGCGAAAGAGCAGTTCGGCGAGTTCCTGCGCACTGAGCGATGACGTCGCGCCGCCACCCTCGCCGCGCGTCTGACCGGGCCCGGTCGCGCCGGCCGCCCCTTCGCGCTCCACCTCGTCGGTGTCGACGTCGTCCATGAACTGCGACGCGTTGTCCCAGGAACGGGTGGAGAAAAAGACCTCAAAGGCCGTCGAGAAGACGGGCAGGTGGTCGCCATCCTTGACGAGCGTGGCGGCGAGCGAGTTCTTCACCAGCGCACGGTCGCTCAGGTCGATGACCTCCATGGCCTTGGCCGAGTCGACGTGTTCGCTCATCGACACGGGGATGCCCGCGGCGCGCAGTTCGCCGATGAAATCGCCGAGGAGCTTAAGCACCGGGCTTGGGTCGACCGAGGAGTTCCTTCGTCGCCCGTTCGATGTCGGTCTGGTACTTCAACAAGATGTGCAGCGTCTGGGCCGCGTCCTCTTCACCGATCTCCTTTCGACCGAGCACCACCAACGTGCGCGCCCAGTCGAGCGTCTCGGCGACCGACGGCGCCTTCTTCAGGTCGAGCGAGCGCAGCGACCGCACGACCTGGGCGATCTGCTCGGCCAATGTGCTCGTAATGCCCGGGACGCGCGACACGATGATGTCGCGCTCGCGCTCGACGCTCGGGTAGCCAATGAACAGGTAGAGGCAGCGACGCTTGAGCGCCTCGGAGAGCTCGCGTGTGTTGTTCGAGGTCAGGAAGACCATCGGGATCTGCTTCGCCTTCACGGTGCCGAGCTCGGGTATCGACACCTGGTACTCCGAGAGGATCTCGAGCAACAGCGCCTCGGTCTCGAGCTCGACGCGGTCCACCTCGTCGATCAGGAGGACGACGGGATCGGTCGCCGAGATCGCTTCGAGGAGTGGCCTCGTGAGCAGGAACTCCTCGCCGAAGATGTCCTCTTCGAGCTCGGCCCAATCCTCGGTGCCGTCGCCTTCGGGCCGTCCCGCTTGGATGCGCAGCAACTGCTTTCGGTAGTTCCACTCGTAGAGCGCCTTGGAGTCGTCGAGCCCCTCGTAGCACTGGAGTCGGATGAGTCGGGCCCCGATCGCGTCGGCGACCGCCTTGGCGAGCGCGGTCTTGCCGGTGCCGGCCGGACCTTCCACGAGCACCGGCTTCGCGAGCCGGTCGGCGAGGAAACAGACCGACGCGATGGCGTCGTCGCTCAGGTAGTCGTTCTCGGCGAGACGCGCGAGCACGTCCTTCGCGGAATCGAAGCGCACTGGGGGCACCTCGCTGAGTCCGAGTCGAAGCGCGAGTTCCTCGCGCGGGTCCAGTGCGGTCATCGAATCTGTCCTTCTCCTCGTACGACCCACTTGAGACAGGTCAGTTCCTTCAGTCCCATGGGGCCACGGGCGTGCAGCTTCTGGGTCGAAATCCCGACCTCGCCGCCGAGTCCCAGCTCGCCGCCGTCGATGAAGCGGGTCGACGCGTTGACGAGCACCGCGGCCGCGTCCACTCGACGCACCCAGGCGTCAGCGTTCGACGTGTCGTTCGTGAGGATCGCCTCGCTGTGACCCGTGCCGTAGCGCGCAACGTGGGCGATCGCCTCGTCGAGTGACGCCACGACCTTGACGGCCAGGATGAGGTCGAGGAACTCACGCTCGTAGTCCTGCTCACTCGACGCGGTGGCGGAGGTGAGGAGGCGTCGCGCCGCGTCGTCGGCGCGAAGTTCGACCTCGGGAATCGCGGTTTCGAGGGCCGGAAGGAACGCCGCGGCGATCGCCTCGTGGACGAGGACCGTCTCCGCGGCGTTGCATACGCCCGGTCGCGAGGTCTTGGCGTTGCGCACGATGGCGACCGCGCCTTCGAGGTCGGCGGTCTCGTCGACGAAGATGTGACAGTTCCCGTCGCCGTCGAGGACGTAGGGCACGCGCGCGTGTTCTCGCATGGCGGCGATGAGGCTCGGCCCGCCACGCGGGATCAGGCAATCGAGCACGTCGGTCATCTGCATGAACGCGGTGGCGGTGTCGTGGGACGTGTCCTCGACCAGTGAGACGCCCGCGCGCGGTAGCCCCTCCTTCTCGAGCGCGTCGTACCACAGAGCGACGATGAATCGGTTAGTCTTCTGCGCGGTGGAGGACCCGCGCAAGTAGGCGGCGTTGCCGCTACGAACACAGAGTCCGGCCACGTCACTCGTGACGTTCGGGCGGTTCTCGTAGACGACGCCGATCACCCCGAGCGGGACGCGCAGACGTTCGATGGCCAGGCCGTTCGGACGCACACTCGCGTCCACGACCTCGAAGAGCGGGTCGGCGTTCTCGGCGATCTCGCGCAGCGCGCTCGCCATGGCGGCCACGCGCGCCGGCGTCAACGTCAGACGGTCGCGTCCGGCGCCCGATTCGTCGTACGCCGCGACCTCGTCGGCGTTGATGGCGAGCAGTTCCTCGCTCGTCGCTTCGAGCCGCTCCGCCACGTGCAACAGGACCGCGCAGCGCTGGTCGTTCGACGCCTGAGCCAACGCAGTGGCGGCTTCGCGCACGGCGCGGCCCTGCGCGGCCAATTCACTCGTTGTCATTTCACAAGCGTAATAGGTGAACTTATGGCCGAAGTAAGACGAGGTCATCGCGGTGCACGACCACGTCGTCGCTGTCGGCGAAGGACTCCGCGCTGACGCGCACCAAGCCCTTGGCGATGACCGACCCGTCGGGTCCCTTGATCTCGACGGCGTCGCCCTCGACGAAGGTACCGTCGTGTCGTTCGACTCCGACGCGCAGCAGACTGCGCCCGTCGTGCTCGAGGGCCGCGACCGCCCCGGCGTTGACGTGCAGTGAGCCCTGGCTGGCAACGGCGAACGCGATCCACGATTTTCGCGCCGAGAGGCGCTCCGCACGCGGGTGAAACGTCGTCCCGAAGCCGGGCGTGGCGTTGATCGCGTGAAGGAGGGCGTTGTGGGCGTGCGCCGGCGCGATCACCGTGGTGATGCCCGACCAGGTGGCCATGCGCGCCGCCGCGAGTTTCGACGCCATGCCACCGCTACCGACTCCGGAACGACTGGCGCCCGCCACGTCGATGAGCTCAGTATCGAAGGCCGCGACCTCCTCGATCAGCGTCGCCGTCGGGTCGAGTCGCGGGTCCGCGGTCAATAGGCCGTCGGTGTCGGTCAAGAGCACCAAGTGCGACGCCCCGACGAGATTGGCCACCAGTGCCGCGAGCCGGTCGTTGTCGCCGAACCTGATCTCCTCGTCGGCGACGGCGTCGTTCTCATTCACGATCGGCACCACGTCGAGCGCGCGCAATGCCTCGAGGGTGCCGCGCGCGTGCAGGTACTGCCCGCGGTGACTGAAGTCGAGGGGCGCGAGCAGGACCTGGCCGACCGAGGCGCCGACCTCGGCGAAGGCGTTGCGCCACGCGTGCATCAACAGGGGCTGACCCACGGCCGAGACCGCCTGGAGCGTCACGCTGTCCGTCGGACGCGGCCGTTCCTTGCCGACTTCGGCCCAGCCCGCGGTGATCGCCCCGGAGGTGACGACGACGACGTGCCAGCCCTTTTCGCGAAGATCCACGACGTCGAGGGCGATGTTGACCAGGACGCCGTAGGCGACACCGCCGAGGGCATCGGTGACCGAGGAGGTGCCGATCTTGACGACCACGCTACGAGTCGTCATCGGTTCCTCCCAGGTCGAGACGCCCGTGTCGCGCGAGGCGCTCGCGACGGGTCGCGCGGTGGTGATCGCCTCGGTCGAGTCCGGCGCTCACGTCGTCGCGCCACCACTCAAAGGAGAGTGGTCCGATCGTGACGATGTCGCCGTCGCGCACGCCGGCCCGCGTGAGCATGCGGTCGACTCCGAGAGCGCGCAGGCGACGAACGATCTCGGCCAACGCCTCGTCATCGGTGAGGTCCTGGAACCGGACGGCCCGGATCGCCGGTCGTCCGGCCACCACCCATTCGTGCTCGCCGGCCTTATCGACCGTGATCTCGTCGGGCAGCGGCCGGTGGATGACGACTTCGTGTTCGAGGAGTTGGACCTCTTCTCGACGGACCTGGGTGACCAGTCGCGCCAGTTCGGCCACGAGTTGATCGATGCCTTCGCCGGTGATGGACGAGATCGTCAGCACGTCCGCCATCTCGTAGGCGGCGACGTCACCCTTCGAACCAACGACGACGCGAGGACGATCCAAGAGATCGGCCTGGTAGTCGCCCAGTTCGCGCAGCAGGATGTCGAGTTGCTCCTGTGGCGGGAGCGGCGCCAATTCACTCAGGTCTAGGAGGACGCACAGTACCCGGGCCCGTTCGACGTGGCGCAAGAAATCGTGGCCGAGACCGCGTCCCTCGGCCGCCCCTTCGATGAGACCCGGGATGTCCGCCATGACGAACTCCGTGGCGTCGCCGGGGCGTCCCGCGCGCGCGCCCACGCGCACGACCCCGAGGTTCGGCACCAGCGTGGTGAAGGGGTAGTCGGCGATCTTGGGTCGCGCTGCCGACACGCGCGCGATCAACGTGGACTTGCCGACGTTGGGAAAACCAATGAGCGCCACGTCCGCCTGGAGCTTCAGCTCGAGGTTGAACCAGTTCTCCTGGCCGACCTCGCCCTGTTCGGCGAAGGCCGGCGCGCGCCGGTTATTCGAGAGGAAGCGGGCGTTGCCCTGTCCCCCGAGGCCACCCTCGCACGCCAGCCAGCGATCGCCCGGACCCTTGAGATCGATGAGCGGGTTGCCGTCGCGGTCGTTGACGATGGTGCCGACCGGCACGACCACGACGATGTCCTTGCCCTTGGATCCGTGCATCCGCTTGGACGTGCCGTGCTGGCCGTCGGTGGCTCGGCGAAACGGGTGGTCCTTGAACCCGAGAAGGGAGGACTGATTGTGATCGGCGACGATCCAGACGTCGCCGCCCTTGCCGCCATCCCCACCGTCGGGTCCGCCCTTGGCGACGTGCGCCTCGCGTCGAAAACTGACGCAACCGGCCCCGCCGTCGCCCGCCTTGGCGTGCAATTGGGCCGAATCGACGAACGAGGACATGCCTTCATCCTACGACCGCCGATTCACGCGGCCTTCTGGCGAGCGCGAGTCCAAAGTCCTGCATCGTGCCAATAGGGTCGCCTCATGGATACGCCGATCGCGTGCACACTCGACTTCGACAGTGCCCGTGCCCAGTTGCGCGAGTGGCGCGATGTGCTGGCGAACGTCGTTGAGCGCTGCGACCGCGTCGAACCGACGAAGGCGCGGCTCGTGCTCGTCGACGAGGTGAAGGATGTGAGCACGCTCGCGAATTTGGCCCAACTCGAGACCCGTTGTTGCACGTTCTTCCACTTCACGATTGACGTGACGGCCACGAACTTCGCCCTGGTGGTCGAGGTCCCTACGGACGCCTCACCTCTCCTTGCGGGTTTCCTCGACGAAATCTCTCCCGAAGCGCTCGAGGATGATCACCAGGTCGAGGTGCCCGTCGTCGCGAATTCGTCCGCCTCGCGACGCGATTCGTAACCACGGATCTCCGCGATCGCGCCGTCCTGGACACTCATGACCTGCCAACGCATCGAGGGCGTGCTCGCTGACTCGGCGCGAGGGTTGCCCGTTACGTTCAAGGCGACCACGAGGTGGCGGCCCATCACGTAGGTGTCGACGACCTCGGCCGATGCCCCCGCACTCTGGGCCGCTTCGTACCAGCGCTGGACCTGTCCCTTGTTCTGACACGTCGGCACCGACTGTTCGGGCGCACCCCAGCGCACGTTCGGTGCCATTAGCGACGCGAGTTGGGCGAGATCGCCACGTTGCATCGCGTCACGCACGGCAACCGCGAGCTCGCAGATCGAGAGATCGGCGCAGCAGCAGTCGTTTCGATCGCACGGAACCGTGCGATCCCCGTGATTGCCTTGGCACTCGCAGTGCTCGCAACGCATCGCCATCTCGTCAATCTATGGCCGCGATCCCTCGACAGCGAGTAGAACCGTCACGGACCGCGAATGGCCGTTTTTCCAAGGTTTTTGGGCCATATTCGGCCATCCGAAGTTAAGATTTGTTTACGCACAACTTTTTGAAATACCTTCTGACCAGCACTTACGGACCCGAAAATAGGGGAAATTGTGTTGAAAGTTGCCACAAATCCCCAAATTTCCCCATTTCTGCGTAAAGATGGCTCCGGTTGCTGGGAACACTCCCAGTCCGTTTCAACGAAGAGTAAGGAGTCGACCGGTGAACAAGGCCGAGTTGGTAGATGCGATTGTCGCCGAGAGTGGCGCAAGCAAGAACACGGTAGCTGAGGTCCTCAAGGCCCTTGAAGATGTCGTTGTCAGTAATGTTTCAAAGGGTGAGAAGATTGTTTTGTCGGGCTTCCTTTCATTCGAGCGCGTTGCGCGTAAGGCCCGCACGGCCCGTAACCCCCAAACCGGCGAAGCCATCCAGGTGAAGGCGTCGAACGCTCCGAAGGTTTCCATTGGCTCAACCTTTAAAAAGGCAGTCAAGGGCGCGTAGTTCTCCGCAATAACAAGAAACCCCCGGGCTCGCGCCCGGGGGTTTCTTGTTTTAGGAGGAAAACTCAGTCAACGAGAACGTCGACCAGTTTTCGGCCGCCGCGGAATCCGAATTTCACAGTTCCCTCAGCGAGCGCGAAGAGCGTGTCGTCCTTGCCGATGCCGACGTTGCGGCCCGGGTGGAACTGGGTTCCACGTTGACGGATGATGATGCTCCCGGACTTGACCGCGGTGCCGTCGAACGTCTTCACTCCGAGGCGTTGCGCGTTGGAATCGCGGCCGTTCCTGGTGGAACCGCCACCTTTCGTCTTTGACATGGTGCTCCTTAGGCCTTGGGTGAGATCTTGGTGATCTCAACGGTCGAGTAGTGCTGGCGGTGACCCCAACGCTTGCGCTGGATCGACTTCGCCTTGTAGGTGAGGGCTCGGATCTTGGGCCCCTTCTCCTCACCGAGGATGGTGGCGGTGACGGTGGCGCCCTTCAGCGCCGGGCCGGCGACGACGGAGTCGCCATCGACCAAAAGCACTGGTTGGAACTGGATTTCGGCGCCATTCTCTTCAGAACGCAGGTCAACGCGGACGACTTGGCCCTCGGTGACGCGCTCTTGAGATGTGCCTACACGGATAACGGCGTACATAGGGTTTCCATAGTAGTCGATGGGGACATGCGCCTAGGCCTACAGGCCCGTCTCGACGACGAAGCCGCGGCCGTCACAGACCGTGCAGACCGTGGAGACCGACTCGAGGAGACCCTCGTTCACGCGCTTTCTGGTCATTTCCACGAGTCCGAGTTCGGAGATGTCAAAGACCTGGGTACGGGTCTTGTCACGAGAGAGCGCCTGGCGCAGCGCCGACGCCACAGCCTCACGATTGCCCTTCGCCTCCATGTCGATGAAGTCGATGACGATGATCCCGCCGATGTCGCGGAGTCGCAGCTGGCGCGCGACCTCTTCAGCGGCCTCGAGGTTGTTGCGAAAGACCGTCTCCTCGAGGTTCGTGGTGCCCACGTTCTTGCCGGTGTTGACGTCCACGACGGTCAGCGCCTCGGTGCGCTCAATGATGAGCGAGCCACCTGAGGGCAGGAAGACCTTGCGGTCGAGCGCGCGATGCAGCTGCTCGTGGACGAAGTAGCGCTCGAAGAGGGGCAGTTCTTCGGTCGATCGGTCGTAGTACTCGATCCGGTCCGCCAATTCGGGGTTGACGGCCATCACGTACTCGCGAACCTTCTCGTAGAGGACCTGATCGTCGATGAGCACGCCGCGGTAGTCGTCGTTGAGCTCTTCTCGAAGGACGCGCACCGCGAGGTCCAGGTCGCGATAGACGAGGCGGGGCTGGCTCGACTTGGCCACTTCGGCCTCGATCGCGGCCCACTTCTCTGACAGCGACGTCACGTCGCGCGCGAGGTCGTCAGCCGTGACGCCTTCGGCCGCGGTGCGGATGATGATGCCGTGACGCTCGGGCTTCACCTCATCGATGATCTTGCGCAGGCGCCGACGTTCGCCGTCGGGCAGGCGCTTGGAGATGCCGATGGTGGACGAGTTCGGGACGAGGACCGCGAAACGCCCGGGCAGCGAGACCTCTTGGGTGAGTCGAGCGCCCTTGGCGCCAATCGCGTTCTTCGTGACCTGACAGATGATCGTCTGGCCGGACTTGATCATCTGTTCGATGCGCTTGTCGTTGGGCGAGGCTCCCTCGACGTCGTCCATGTCAAAGGAGATGTCGCCGCGGTAGAGCACGGCGTTCTTGGGGATGCCGATGTCGACGAACGCCAGTTCCATACCCGGCAGGACGTTCTGGATCCGACCGACGTAGATGTTGCCGTCGATCTGATTGGTCTCGTCGGCGGCCTTGGCGACCGTGTACTCGACCATCGTGCGGCCCTCGAGCGTGGCGATGTGCGTCGCCTCGGCCGAGGTGTGCACGCACATGAGATAACGACCCTGGGCACGGGTACGTCGCTCACCGCCGCGGCGACGCTTGTTCTTGCCTCGTCCGGCGGCGCTCTCCTCGCCCGCCGCCTCGGGGGCCGAGGCCTCGACGGGCGTGTCGAACGATCGAGTCTGGGTGCGCGCTTGGCCCTGACCACCCTGTCCGCCTTGTCCCGCGCCCTGTCCGCCGCGTCCGCGTCCGCCACGACGGCGCTTGTTGCCACCGCCTTGACCGCCTTGGCCGCCTTGACTCGGACGACTCGGCGCGCTCTGTCCATTGGATGACGCCGTGGATGGTCCCGCTGGTCGGGTGTCGCCAATCTGGGGTGCCGGTCGGGTGTCGCCTATGCGAGGACTAGGTGATGGTACGGATTGTGTGTTGGTTTCGTCGCTCACGACGGGTACTCCTTGAGTTCGTGGAAATGGGGGCGCGATGCCCCGCACTGGTAGGCAGGGATGCCACGCGCAGCGATGGGCCAGCGACGTGGAGGTTGTTGGAAGGAATCGAGGCGCGAGTGGTCACGACGAGTAGCGCGAAGCACGTAATAAATAAGGTCACTTCACTGCCGTGTACCACTCTGCGTCCTCTGTGTGCAGGAGCGGAGTGCCACTGCACCGCGCAACTGCTGCGTTCTTTTTGCGTTCTGCACTCTTTGCACAGAAACACCCAACGCACTCAGGTTACTCTGCGCACGCCCTTGGACCAGCGTTTTGACCTATTTGATGGTCGTGGTCGTGGTCCCGGGGGCCGTTGTGGTCGTCGTGGGCGACGATAACTGCGCCTTGAGCTTCAAGGGACCGACGGGGTGGGCCACGAGGTAATTGAAGGTCTCGGCCACCACCGGTGCAGCCGCGTCAGCTCCGTAGCCACCCTGGGCGATCACGCAGAGCACCACGTATTTGGGGTGACCCACCGGCCCGAAACCGACGAACCAGGAGTTCGGTTCCTTCTGGTTACCGTTGCTCGCCGTGCCGGTCTTGCCGGCGATCGGGAACGAGGCCAGGGAGAAGTTCACGATGGCGTGGAAGGTGGAGTAGGCCGTGCCATCAGGACTCTCGACGACGCCCTCGAGACCTTGCAGGATCGGATCGCGCACGCTCGGTGGCAGGTGCACGTGGCCGAGCACCCGCGGTCGGTACCGGATCACGGTCTGACCGTGCGCGTTGACGATCGCCGCGGCGACCTCTGGGGTGTAGCGGATCCCCCCGTTGGCGAAGGTGGCGTAGGCGTTCGCCAGCGCGATCGGCGTCAACGCGGTCGTGCCCTGACCGAAGGCCATCTCGATGTTGTCGCCGGTGTACCAACTGACGTTCGGGAAAGCGCTCGGCGCCTCGGCGTGCAGCACCTTGCGCACCGCGGGAGAGTCGACGCGTCCCTCGACTTCGTTGGGGAGGTCGATGTTCGTGTAGTTGTCGAGGCCATACTCTTGAGCGACGTTTTGGATCGGCGTCTGTCCGTATTTCGACTGCTGTGACCAGAACAGGTAGCCGAGGTTGTAGAAGTAGTAGTCCGACGACTTGGTCAGGGCGCTCGCGAGGTCCACTTCACCGTTGCCCGTCGTCTCGTCATCGTGAAAGACGCAGCCGTGATTCACGACGTTGCGACAGTTCGGCACTTTGAACGTGCCGGTGTCGTCGACGTAGACGTTCGGCGAGAGGAGGCCGGTCTGGAGATCGGCCGTCGCCGTGATCATCTTGAACGTGCTGCCGGGGGTGTAGAGGCCCTGGATGGCGTAGTTGTTGAAGGCGCCCACCGTGAGCAGTTCCTTGAACGTGGATTCGCTCAATCCGTTCACGAACGAGGACAGGTTGTAGGACGGATAGCTCGACATCGCCAGGACGGCACCGGTGTTGGGGTCGAGCACGATGGCGGCGCCGTTGATCGCCGGTGGCAACACGCCCGACCTCGGGTCGGGGGTCTGTCGCACGTGCGCGATGTCGCTCGCGAGGTAGCCGTCGAGCGCCTTCTGCAGACCCGAGTCGATGTTGAGGACGACCGAATTGCCGACCCTTGGCTGGGTCGTGTGCAAGGTGCCGATGACTTGGCCGTTCGAGTTGACTTCGATCGTGCTCGTGCCGTCGTGGCCCCGCAGGTACTGCTCGTAGAAGGACTCGATGCCGGTCTTGCCGATCGTCGAATCGGTTTGATAGCCGTCATGGGGATGGGCGGCCAGTTCGTAGTTGTTGATCGGACCGACGTAACCGAGGATCTGTGCCCCGACGTCGCCGCCGAGTGGATAGGACCGCCGCGAGACGTTGAGCACCGACACGCCCGGGAACTCCGCGGGGTGCAACTTGATGTACTGCACTTCGTTCGCCGGCGCGTCAGCGAGGATCGGCGCCGGCTGGTAGGGGTCGTACTGCTGGTTGTTGAGGTCGGCGTTGATCTGCGCGATGCTCTGACCGGTGAGCGAAGCCAACGATCCCTTGATCGTCGGATTGAGGATCGCCTCCTCACGCGACAGGCGGATCTCCACCGTCGTGACGTTGTTGACGAGTGGCACGCCGTTGCGGTCCAGGATCAGTCCCCGCGACGCGGGGATCGTGCTGGTGCGCAGCGAATTGGCCGCCACCTGCGCAATGGACTTCTTGTAGTCGACGATCTGGAGCACGTAGAGGCGCCCCACCAGCAGCACGAAGAGCAGGAGGAAGAAGCCGCCGATGATCAACCAGCGACGTTCCGGGCGAGACTTGACCTCGGTCGGCGCCGCGACCAAATCTCGGATGCCGACCGATTTCGGCTCGTTGATGGATCGTCCTCGACCGCGAAACGGGTGCAGCGACGTCCACGGTCGCCAGAGCCGGGAGAACCACGAGCCAGAGGGCCGGTCGCGCCAGGAGCCCTTCACCGCCGAGCTCGCACGCCGGCCCGGCCCACGATGCGAGCGAGCCGTGAGACGGGTCGCGCCAGGAGGAAGAACGCCACGGCGTTCACCACCACCATGTTGGCCAGGCTCCCGCGCCAGAGTGAGAAGTTCAAGACACCGATGCCGCCCGCGGTGTAGATGACGGGCGCCGCGGCGCCCGCAGCGGCGGCCAGTATCGGCGTGACCCACCACGCGGCCGAGTCCAAGTCGCCGACGCCCTCCTTACCGAGGCGCGACGCGCCGTACGCGAGGATGATCCCCACCATCGCCGTCAACCCGAAGGGCGTCTGCGCGTGGGTGTCGAAGAAGACTCCGCTCACGAGGGCGGCCAGTATGGACAAGGTGGTGAAGCCGGCCAAGCCCAGGGTGAAGGGCCAGAGCCAGACGAGCATGAACACCACGCCCGCGAACCGCAGATTCGAGAAGATGGCGAGTTGAATGCCCACGATGAACATCGTGACGACCGCGACCGGGATCAGCGCACGGTTCACGTGGAAGGCTCCCAGAGGATCACGTCCAGGTAGAAGAGGTCGCGGAGGTCGGCCAGCGGGTGCAGCGTCAGGTTGTACGTCGCGGCACCGGGTGTCAACGTCACCTTGGAGACGCTCGCGACCGGGAGGCCGGGCGGGAACAGTCCCCCATCGAGGCCGTTGGTCGAGAGAACCGTACCGGTGCGAATCGCCGACGTCAGGGGCACCGACGTCGCGCCGAGCCCGTTGTTCACACCCTGGCCACTCACGACGAGTGAGTTCTTGCCATTGCCGAATGTCACTCCGATCAGGGATTTAACATCCGTGATGAGACGAACCGTCGCGCCCCGAGGGGTGGTGGCGATGACGACGCCGACGAGGCCCCCGTTGGCGACGACGGGCATTCCCACGAGGATGCCTTGGTCACGCCCCTTCGAGATGTCAACGGTGGCGGAGAAATTGGTCGGCGAGATGGCCGAGACCTGCGCGGCGACCGTCGGCAGGTTGCCGACGAATGGGACGTCGAGCTGGGTCGTGAGCTGCGAGAGTTGACGAGTGAGCGCCGCCTGCTCGTTGGCCCGCAGTTCGGCGCGGCCCAGTTCGTATCGCAGTTTCTGGTTCTGACCGACGACGTCGCTGTAGTTGATCGCGCCGGCGAACATGTGGCCGATCGGCCGTGCTATCTCGTTCACGGTCCACGTGAAGGGCGCGGTCACGAAGTTCGCCGCGCTCCGCAGTCCCGACACCACGCCGCCGCTCAGGTACAGCACCACCAGGATGACCGAGACGCTGGCGCCGATCGTCCACGTACGACGCCTCGTCCGATCGGTGGCCACGGGTTAGCGAGAAGGACTCGTCTTCAACATGCGCGCGAAGACGTCAAGCTCTTCGAGGCACATGCCGCTTCCCAGCGCCACGCAGTTCAGCGGGTCGTTCGCCACGATGATCGGCATATTGGTTTCGTACTCGAGTCGCGGGGCGATGCCGGCCAGGAGCGCTCCGCCGCCCGTGAGGACGATGCCCTGCTCCATGAGGTCCGAGGAGAGTTCCGGTGGTGTGCGGTCGAGAGTCACCTTGACCGCATCAACGATGGCCTGCACCGGCTCCTCCATCGCCTTACGAATCTGCTCGGTCGAGATGATGACCGTCTTGGGCAGACCGGTGACGAGGTCACGGCCTCGAATCTCGGCGCGCAGTTCCTCTTCGAGCGGATAGGCCGAGCCGAGTTGGATCTTGATCTCCTCGGCCGTTCGCTCACCGAGTGCCAACTGGAACTCCTTCTTGACGTACGCAATGAGTGCTTCGTCAAGTTCGTCGCCGCCCACGCGGATTGATTGGCTCGTCACGATGCCGCCGAGTGAGATGACGGCGACCTCAGTCGTTCCGCCGCCGATGTCGACGACCATGTTGCCGGTCGGCTCGTGAATAGGAAGACCGGCGCCGATGGCGGCGGCCATCGGCTCCTCGATGATGTAAGCCTTGCGCGCCCCCGCGAACTCAGCCGCTTCCATGACGGCGCGCTGCTCGACACCCGTGATACCCGAGGGAACACAGATGACCATGCGCGGCTTCGCGAAGCGACGTTGGTGGACGCGATGGATGAAGTAACGGAGCATCTTCTCGCAGATCTCGAAGTCAGCGATGACGCCATCCTTGAGGGGCCGGATGGCCTGGATGTTGCTCGGGGTACGCCCGATCATGCGTTTCGCCTCGGCACCGACGGCGAGTGGCTTGCCGTCCTTAACGTCGACGGCGACCACGGACGGCTCGTTCAGCACGATGCCGCGGCCGCGTACGTAGACCAATGTGTTCGCAGTTCCCAGGTCGACCGCCATATCACGGCCCAAAAGCGAGAAACGACTATCAACCATAAAGACCCTTTAAGTAGTGACGACGATGCCCTCTTCACCTACAAGGCTAGGGCACGAAGTGCTCCTGAGGCCAGTACGACCTGTTAGGCCAGATGTGGAAAGAAGATTGCAATCTCTCGCGACGCCGACGCCGCGGAGTCCGAACCGTGCACCAGATTCTCTCGATAGCCCACTGAAAGGTCGCCGCGAATCGTTCCCGGTGCCGCTTCCTTGGCATTCGTCGCGCCCATGAGCGTGCGCACGACCTGCCACGTGTCCTCAGGACCCTCCACCACCGTGACCAGTGACGGACCGCCGGTGATGAACTCGACCAGCTGTTCGTAGTACGCCTTGCCATCGTGTTCGATGTAGTGGCGTGCGGCGGTGGCGGCGTCGATCGTTCGAAGTTCCGCAGCGACCAGACGCAGTTGCTTCGCCTCGATGCGCGCGATGATCTCGCCCACCAGTCCGCGCGCGACCCCGTCGGGCTTCACGATGAGAAGAGTTCTATCCACGACGGAAAAACCTATCAGTCCTTGTTGAGGTGACGAGATCGAACGCGAAGTACCTCGCCGCGGACTTCAGCCACCAAGTACAGGCTGCCCGCCACGACGATGAGGTCCTCATCAGTCGAGCGCTCGCGCGCGTGCGCCAACGCCGCCAGGCCACTGGGATGTTCGTAGGCGGTGCCGCCATGACGTCGCACCGCTTGCGCGACCGCGCTCGCGGGCACCGCCCGAGGAGAGTGCGGCGCGCAGCAGTGGAACTCGGTGAAGCCAAGTGCGACGAGCGGCTCGACCATGTCATCGATGTCGCGACCGCTCAACATCCCCAGGACACATCGACGTGCGCCCGCGACGTGAAACGCTCCGTCGAGCGTCGCGGCGAGCGCTTTGATGCCGGCCGGGTTGTGCGCCCCGTCAACGACGATCATTGGTTTGCGCGAGATGAGCTCCATTCGTCCCGGCATGCGCGCCTTGGCGAGCGTGGAAGTGACGACCTCTTCGCCGAGCCCTCGTCCGAGGAACGCTTCAGCGGCGACGATGGCGGTGGCGGCGTTCACGCCCTGGTGGATGCCGTGCAGCGATACGAGCACTTCTTCGTACGACTCGAACGGCGTGCGCAGGGTGATCGCCCTGCCGCCCAGCGCCAATTCATTGCGCTCCAGGACGAAGTCCCGGTCGAGCAGCCACAGCGTGGCACCCAGCGTTTCGGCGCGTCGTTGGGCGATGTCGACGACGATGGCGTTCGTGGTCGCCACGATGGCGACCCCTTCGCTACGGAAGATCCCGACCTTGTCGTTGGCGATCTCGGCGATGGTCGATCCCAGGACGGCCGTGTGATCGAGGTCGACATTCGTGAGCACCGCGACGTCACTATTGATGATGTTGGTGGAGTCCCACGTTCCACCCATGCCTACCTCGATGACGGCGACGTCGACCCCTTCGTCAGAGAAGTGCAGCAACGCCGCTGCCGTGAGCAGTTCAAACCTCGTCAGCGCGATGGTGCTGACCGATTCGACGTCGGCGAGACGCTGCAGGAGTGCGATGAGCTCCTCGTCATCGACGGGCTCGCCGTTCACGGCGATCCGCTCATTGATGCTGTGAAGATCGGGACTGGTGAACGTGCCCACGCGCAGACCGGTGGCGCCGAGCAGTGCGCTCGTGAGCGTCGTGGTGGTGCCCTTTCCGTTCGTCCCGGTGATGTGGACGCTCCGGTAGTCCATCTGCGGATCAGCGAGCAACGCCAACGTGTCGATGATGGGATCGAGTGTTGGCACCGCCTGACGGTTCGGCGCCACCCGTTCGAAGTCGATGTGGGATTCAAGCCATGTCAACGCCTCAACGTATGAGGTGAAGCGCACGGTTTAGCTCGCGCGACGAGTTCGCGTCGCCTTTCGAATTTCGTAGTCCGGCGCCACCTTGCCGAGGACCGACGCCGCGGTCACGACACACTTCACGACATCGGTGCGGCCAGGAACGTCGTACATCGGCTCGAGCAGGACGCTCTCGAGGATCGAACGAAGTCCGCGCGCACCGGTGCCGCGCTCTAGCGCGAGGTCGGCGATCGCTTCGAGCGCGCCGCCTTCGATGACGAGTTCGACGCCGTCCATCGCGAGCACTTGCTGGAACTGCTTGACCAACGAGTTCTTCGGCTCGGTGAGCACCTGGATCAACATGGAGCGGTCCAGTTGCTGGACCGCGCTGACGATCGGCAGTCGTCCGATGAACTCGGGGATCAGTCCGAACTTGACGAGGTCTTCGGGCAGCGCGTGACGGAAGAGTTCGATGTCGCCCTTGCGCTTGGACTCGACCGGTTGGTTGAAGCCCATTGACTTCTTGCCGAGTCGCCGTTCGATGATCTCTTCGAGGCCGGCGAACGCGCCGCCAACGATGAACAAGATGTTCGCGGTGTCGATCGTGATGAACTCTTGGTGCGGATGCTTGCGCCCGCCCTGAGGTGGCACGCTCGCCACCGTGCCTTCGAGGATCTTGAGGAGCGCCTGCTGCACTCCCTCACCGGACACGTCGCGGGTGATCGAGGGATTCTCGGCCTTGCGGGCGATCTTGTCGATCTCGTCGATGTAGATGATGCCGCGCTCGGCCCGCTTCACGTCAAAGTCGGCGGCCGAGAGCAACTTGAGGAGGATGTTCTCGACGTCTTCACCGACGTAACCGGCTTCGGTCAAGGCAGTGGCGTCGGCGATAGCGAAGGGAACGTTGAGCATGCGCGCAAGCGTCTGGGCGAGGAACGTCTTGCCGCATCCGGTAGGTCCGAGCAACAGGACGTTGGACTTCGCGACCTCTACGTCGTCGTCGTGCAGCGGTCCGGTCTGGATGCGCTTGTAGTGGTTGTACACCGCGACGGCGAGCACCTTCTTCGCCTCCACCTGACCGATGACGAACTCGTCGAGGAACGCGGAGATCTCGCGCGGTGTCGGGAGGTCGTCGAGTACGAACTCGGGGCGGTCGCCGAACTCGTCGGCGATGATGTCGTTGCACAGGTCGATGCACTCGTCGCAGATGTAGACGCTCGGTCCCGCGATAAGTTTCTTAACCTGCTTTTGACCCTTCGCGCAGAAGCTGCACTTGATCAGGTCGTTGCTCTCACCAAACTTTGCCACTGATTTCCTCCGACACGACCTCCGCCGCGTCAATCCTACGAGCCGAAGGCTTCAAAACTGGGTACCTACGGTCGAGCGGAGATAACTTCATCAATCAGTCCATATTCAACGGCCTCCGCGGCGCTGATAATGAAGTCGCGATCAGTATCTTTGGTGATCCGCTCGACAGATTGACCGGTGTCGTCAGCCAACATGTTGTTCAACATGTCCTTCATGCGCAATATCTCACGAGCCTGGATCTCGATATCGGAAGCCTGTCCGCCGACGCCACCCCACGGCTGGTGAAGGAGGACTCGCGCGTGCGGCAACGCGAAGCGCTTGCCCTTGGCCCCGGCGCCCAAGAGCACCGCCGCGGCTGACGCCGCCTGACCGAAGCAGAACGTCGAGACGTTGGGCTTGATGTACTTCATAGTGTCATAGACGGCGAGCAGACCCGTGATGTCGCCGCCGGGAGAGTTGATGTAGAGGTTGATGTCCTTGTCGGGGTCCTCGGATTCGAGGAAGAGCATCTGGGCGCAGATCAGGTTTGCGATGGTGTCGTCGATGGGCGTACCCAAGAAGATGATTCGCTCGCGCAGGAGTCGGCTGTACAGGTCGTAGGCTCGCTCGCCACGGTTCGACGATTCGACGACCGTCGGGACGAGGTAGTTCTGGGCTCGGAAATGTTCGTTCACGCCACTACCTTACGCGTCGGCCTGTTCGTCCTGTTCGTCGTCGTCAGACGCTTCGGCCATCTCTTTCGATTGGTCGACACGCAACATCGCGGGGTCGATCGCCACGCCACTGGGGTCGACGAACGTCACATTCTCGCTCAACCACTTGGACGCCTTCATCTTGGCGACTTCCGCGTTGAAGCTCACGACGCGTCCCGTGTCGCGCAGGTTGGTCCGAAGGAGGTCGGCGCTCACGTCCATTGCCGCGGCGGTTGACTCGAGTTCTTCGTCAATCTCCTCCAGGGACGGTTCGAGCTTCTCGGCGACCACGAGCGCGCGAAGAGCCAAGTCGACACGCACCGCGCGAATGGCGTCTTGACGCAGCATCGCGAGCAGGTCGTCGGGTGATTGATTGGTCACCTGGAGGTAGGTCTCCAGGGTCAGCTTCTGCTCCGAGAGTCGATGGCCGAGGTCGTGCAGTCGCTCGTTCGTCTCGGAGTCCGCCAGGACGTCGGGGACGGCCTCTTCCGGAACGAGTTCACTCAATGCGACGAGCATCGCGTCGCGCTGGGACATCTGCGCTTCGACGATCTTTCGCTGGCGCATCTGGTTGAGGATCGCCTCGCGCATCTCCTCGTGAGTCGACCACTCCGTGTTCTCGGCGACCCACTCGTCAGTCAGTTCGGGTAGGACCCGCTCTTGGACCTGCTTCAACTTCATCTCGAAGGTCGCGACGACGCCGTCACCGACCGGCCCGTTCACCTTCAACTCTTCGCCGGCTTTCAGGCCGAGGATCAACTCGTCAACACCTTCGGTGATCGACCCCGAACCGACCGTGTACATGAAGTCGCTCATATCGAGCGGTTCGACGTCATTGGCGATCTGTTGCACGTGGATGTCCATCGTGACGAGGTCGCCCGTGACGATTGGCCGCTCCACTGGATTGAGGACCGCGTCGGTCTCGAGGAAGCGATTGATCTGCGCGTCGACCTCTTCGTCGGATACGACGGGAGAGGGAATAGTCACTCGAAGGTCTCGTTGGCCCTTGATCGAGAGCACGGGTCGCACCTCAACCTCGACTTCGAAGGTCAGCTGACCTTCCTCCTCGCCGGCGGTGATGTTGATGTCGGGCTGACCAATGGGGTCGATGAGCGACTCCGCTACCGCGCGCGCATAGAAGTCGGGCATCGATTCACGAATGGCTTCGGATCGCAGCACGCCGGGACCACCGATGTTGGCGATCAAGACGTTCTTGGGGACCTTCCCCTTGCGAAATCCCTTCACGCTCACCTGCTTGGCCAGCGTCGCGGCGGCGGTGTCGATCGCCGCATCCATTTCGGTGTCGTCAATTTCGACGTTGAGCATGACCCGGTTGTTGTCGAGAGAGGTGGTGGTAGCGCGCATAGGAGTGACCATCCTACCGGACCTACACGAAATGCCCCTAAATCATGATGGCGAGTGCGTCGGCGAATGACGTAGCCAACGCACGGTCGCCGCGCACGTCGGTTGCCGACGCCGAGAGGAACGCCCCCGCGCTGATTCGTCCGGCCGCCCGACGCCAGAAGAGTGCCACGGGCGTGGTCACTTCAAGATTCGGGGCGGTGCTCGACGTCACGCTGGGCACCGCACGGCCGTCGACCACGGTGATGAACGCCGTGCGAGCCAGCCGGCCGCTCAGGTTCACCTGCACCACGGTTCCGTCGGTCGCCTTCATCTTCTTGCCGACGATGTAAGGCAATGAGGCTTCGAAACGATTCACGACGATCTCTTCGCCGGGTCCGTGGTCGTCCTCGGGCATCAAGAGTGCGTCGCGGATGTCTTGCAGGTGGATCCAACTGTCGAGCACCCTCGTCTCCTGGAAACGGTGATAGGGCCGTTCACCTTCGGGGCTCCAGCCGACCTTCTCCCACGCCTCGTCACTCAGCGATCGAAGCGCGGCGAGCGACAAAGCGCTCTGTGCTCGAAACTCGTCCAATACTTCTATGCCAGACATGACTCGACGGGCCTGCACGAAGGCCTCGTTGAACTCGCCCACCGGGTTGCGCACGTGATCGGGCCACTCGCCGTGGAACTCCGGGACCGGCGCGCCACGCAGCATCATCTCGAAACCCACCAGGTGACTGAGCACGTCTTTGACGCTCCAGCCGGGGCAGGGCGTCGGTGCGTCGTAGCTCGACGCCGGCATCGGGCGAAGCAGTTTGTCGATGGACGTCCACGTTTCATCGAGCGCTTCGATGATCCATTCGTAGGCCACGGCCGCCTCCTTTGATCTCAACCGAAGCCTACGAAGTCGCGGGGTCGACGGGGCCTATTTCGCGCGATGTGTAACGATGGAGGGCACGGGGCGTAGCGCAGCTTGGTTAGCGCGCCTGGTTTGGGACCAGGAGGTCCCGGGTTCGAATCCCGGCGCCCCGACGCAGTAGGCAGGTGTAATTCACATCCCGTCAATGACTATCAGTGGCCGGTAGTAAAGAACCCACCCGTCGACGCGATGTCGCGAAGCAGCCAGTCGCGATGTTCTTGACGATTCTTCTCCGCCGTCTCGGCCTGCGCCACGTTGAACGCGACGAGTTCGGGATCGACGGCGGCGTCTGGCGCGACTTCCAACGTCGCGCCACACCGCGCGCACCTGGTAGAGCCGACCTTGTTCTCTTCGCAACAGGCTTCACAGACAATGAGGGAATCCATCATGCTCCTCTCGGTGCGTACCTTCCACTCTAAGGCCGCCAGGCTCGCGGTCACCGGCGGCGAAAGGTTTCTTGAGCGTCGTTTCGCGGGACCATTACGCGCGGGCGCAATGGCAATCGGAGCAAGACCGAAGCAACTAGCCGACGGGCGAGTCGAGGCGAAGAGCGGCGAGAACGTGTTCCGCCTCCTTCGCCGGCGAAGGCCGAGCGAAGAGATAGCCCTGGATGAACGTCGCACCGAGGTCCTTCAAGACCTCGTACTGATCGACACCTTCAACGCCCTCCGCGATCGTCGACTGACCAAGCGCCTTGGCGACGTCGACGACGCTCTTCACGAGCACGCGCGCTTCGGCGCTCGAGCAGATCTGATCGATGAAGGACTTATCGATCTTGATGATGTCGATCGGCAACGCGGAAAGTCTCGCGAGTGACGAATAGCCCGTCCCATAGTCGTCGAGCGCGATGTGCAGTCCCATCGCCTTCAGTTCCATGAGCCGTTCGTTGACCGACTCGAAGTCGCCCATCAGTGCGCTCTCGGTGATCTCGAGGATCAGTAACCCCGGGGGCAGGCTCGTAGCCTCGAGGTCCCGGGCCACGTTCCCCACGAGTTCCGACTCGGTGAGTTGGCGTGGCGAGAGATTCACGCTCATGTGGAAATCGTCGTCAACGAGGCCGGCCTTACGCCACGCAGTGAGTTGACGGCAGGCCTCGCGACGCACAGCCCTTCCGATGGGCACGATCAGCCCTGAGGTCTCGGCAATGTCGAGGAAGGAATCAGGGAAGAGCAGACCACGCCTTGGGTGGTTCCATCGCACGAGCGCTTCGACACCCGCAATCGAAGAATCCTCGTGCGCACGATGGCTTGGTAGTAGACCTCGAATTCGTCATGCTCCACGCCGTGACGGATCTCCGAGACCAGATTCAGCCGTTCGAGCGCTCGCTCGTGCATCCCCGCGTCGGCGATCTCGTGCAGTCCCCTTCCGCGCTGCTTCGCCACGTACATGGCGAGGTCGGCGTCACGAAGGAGCGCGCCGGCGTCGCCCACGAGGTCGCTCACCGCGATGCCGATGCTCACCGATATCTCAATGTCATGATCGGCCACGATGAACGGAATGCGCATTGCGTCACCGATTCGCCGGGCCACTCGCTGCGCGACATTGCGAACGTCTCCCGCCTCGATGAGGATCGCGAACTCGTCGCCTCCGAATCGAGCGACGGTGTCGCTCGTGCGTGCGATTGCCCCAAGGCGGTGCGAGAGGTCGACCAAGAGTTCGTCGCCTGCGCCGTGCCCCAGACTGTCGTTGACGATCTTGAAGTCGTCGACGTCCAAGAGCAGTACCGCGAGATGCTTTGCTTGGTACTGCGAGGACTCGAGCGCCTCCTCCACGTCCATCAGAAATGATGTCCGATTCTTGAGACCGGTCAGGGTGTCGTGCGAATACTCGAAGAGCAGCGTGTCCTCGGCCACCTTTCGCTCCGTGATGTCGATGATCGTCCCCATCACCGTCGGTCTCTCCTGATCGCGCGCCTCGGTCCACTCCGCGAGGGCGTGCACCCAGCGCATCGTTCCATCCGAGAGCACGAGGCGGTGCACGAGGTCGACCGGTTCATGATCGACGAAGCAAGCCTCGATCGCAGCACCGAGCTCGGCGCGATCGTCCGGGTGAACCACCATCATCAAGTGCTCGACCGAGAGCGGGCCATCAATCTCAATGCCGAGGAGTCGATTGAGTTCGGCAGTGGCTCGAAGCACACCCGTGTCGGGATCCTGTTCGAAACTGCCGAGACGCGCAACTCGCTGGGCCGTCTCAAGTCGACGAACGACATTCTCGGAGAGCGTGATCGCCGTGACGTCGAGGCCCTGCACCAAGACATTCGCGACACCACGCGCGTCAACTATCGACTGCATCGTCCAGTCGATCCAGACGATCGTTCCGTCAGGTCGACTCGTCTTCGCACGGATGACGCTCGTCGACGTCATCCTTCGTCGACGCGAGGTGCGCCAACGTCGTCTCGATCTCGTCGCGGTACTGCGCATCGGCCAGCGACGAAAGTGTCACGCCGACGAGTTCGTCTGCGGAGCGAGCCGACCAACGTGCACAACATCGGATTCACGCGACGTAGACGTCCGGCGGTGTCCGCGACACCAATGGCGATGTCGGCCAATTCGAAGAAGTCGACGTCGGACTGGACATCGGAGAGGCGATGCGCTCGATGTCTGTTGATGGGCGTCACGCGAGAGGACGGCATCTCCCAATCATTAGGCGAGTGTCCTCGAACCTCATAGGGGCAAAAGACCTAATTGGGGACCGCACGGGCGGTCGTTGACCGCCCGTGGCGTGGTTGTAGTTCGGGGGTTGATTTTGTGGTGCGAGAAAATGCCCGACCTGGTCCGACGGCCAGAATCGCCCCGCAAGGACCTTTCATCCATCGCACGGACTCACAAATTTTTGGGGTCGGCCAGATCTCGCTGATTTCGACCTGCGCTATAGCGTGACGTTGTGCCGGACACTCCCCCACTGGATCGAAGGACGATACTTCGACGAGGTGCGGCGATCGGTGTCATCGCCGCGGGCGCCGTCGCCGCCACCGTGCTGGTAGAGGATCGCCGTGAAGGAGGTACTGGCACGTCTACCACAACCACGGTCGTGGCGACCACGACGACCACGATGCGCGGTCCGGTCACCGCCGCTGACTGGAACCGACTCGCCACAACGTTGACCGGTCAACTTATCCAGCCGTCGAACGCGGCCTACACCGTCGACCGATTGCTTTATAACTCCAAGTTCGTCGACCTTCACCCTCGCGCAATCGCGTACTGCGCGACAAGCGATGACGTGGCGCGTTGCATCGACTTTGCCACGGTCCACGAAGTGGCGATCGCCCCACGCTCGGGGGGTCACAGTTACGGCGGCTATTCGAACAGCGACGGTCTCGTCATCGACGTCAGTCGGATGAACACCATCTCGGTGGACACGTCGTCCAACATCGCCACGGTGGAGTGCCGGCGCGAAACTCATCGACGTCTACAACGAGATCGGAGCGAAGGGGCGCCTCCTACCCGGAGGTTCATGCCCGACGGTGGGCATCGCCGGGCTCGCGCTCGGTGGCGGTATCGGCGTCTTCGCTCGCAAGTACGGACTCACCACCGACAACATCCGGTCGCTCGACATCGTCACGGCCGACGCCTCGACGCTTGAGTCGCGAACGCGGGGAGCCACGCCGATCTCTGGTGGGCCAGTCAAGGTGGTGGCGGTGGCAACTTTGGTGTCGCGACGTCCTTCGAGTTCAGCGTGCATCCAATGCCCATCGTCACGCTTTTCACGTTGCAGTATCCATGGGACGCCGCGGCCCAGATGCTTGCAGCGTGGCAACAGTGGATCCTCAGTGCTCCCGACGAACTCTGGTCGAACTGTCAGTTGCTCTCACAGGGAACGTTCGGGTACCTTCCCCAGATCGCCGGGGTCTACTGCGGGACGCCAAGCGCGCTCGCGAGTGTGCTCGCCCCACTGAAGAGTGCGATAGGCACCGCCCCCACGTACAGCTTCAACGGGTCCGATGACTACCTGGCCGCGATGGAGATCGAAGCGGGATGCTCTGGCCTCACGATCGCGGCGTGCCATCTCACCACCCAGACGCCGACCGGACGCCTCAGCAGAGAGGCCTACGCCGCGAAGTCGAGTTACGTGGACGGTCCGATGACGACCGCGCAGATACAACGTGTGATCGACGCGGTGGAGAATCTGCATTCGCGCGCTCCCACTGTCGGCGGTGGCCTCGCCTTCGACGCGTACGGTGGCGCGATCAATGAGGTGTCCGCCGCCCAGACGGCGTTCGTCCATCGCGACAAGTTGGCCTGCATCCAAGCGACGTACTCGTGGTCGAGTGCGACCCCGACGACGGAGATCGCGGCCGGCGCGTCGTGGCTCGAGTACCTGGGTACCGACGTCTTCGACGCGTCCGCTGGCGCGTATCAGAATTACATCGACCCCACGTTGCGTGATTGGCAGGTCGCGTACTACGGCACGAACTTGGAGCGCCTGAAGGCGGTCAAGCGCGCGTACGACCCTACGAACCTCTTCGCCTTCGCCCAGTCAATTCCGCTCCACTAGCCAGGGTCCGGCCACGACGCCACATCATCGCGAATTGCCTCGTCGTCGGATCATTAAATAGTCGTTCGATTGAGGAAAATGTCCCATTTTGATGACCGCCAAGGCACGTCGCTACACTTCGACCAATTCATCTGGGGCCGCCATATGGGCCGGAGGAAAACGAGGGGGCGAACGACTCGCCCGCCTCTTAACTAATAGGGGAAGTTAATGAGACGGATTCATATTGGATTACGGACCGTCGTTGCGTTTGCCGCAATGACGCTGGCTGCGTCGCCAGTGATTGCCTTGACCGCCGGCGCGAGTGGCCCCGGGCCAAATACCTGGACGTCGATCGGACAAGGAGTGAATCCGAGCACGATTCCCAACGTCGCAGTCTTTGGTACCTTGCCGTCGAATACACCAGAACAGGTGTCCTTCATCCTCCAGGAGCAGAACAAGAGTCAACTGGAGTACCAGACTGAACAGGGATTCAGTCACTTCCTCACGACCAGTCAGTTCGCTCAGCAGTACGGCCAGAGTCAGTCGAACATCAACGCCCTTCGCTCCTACCTCGCGGGCTTCAACATCGCCACCACGGTCTATCCCGACGATGTCGACGTCTCCGCCACGGGTACCGCGGGAGCGTTCGACGCCGCTCTTTCGGTCTCCCAGGACAACTACCGCGCCCCGCACGACCCCGACGGCCGATCGGGCGGATCCAGTTTTCAGAATTTCCACGGACCGACGACCTCTCCCCAACTGCCCTACCGTCTGTCGCAATTCGTGCTGGCCGTCTTTGGACTGACCAACTATTCGCCGTTCACCAGTAACGCCGTTAGCCGCGTGACCGGATCCAAGACCGGGACCGTCACCGCCAAGTCAACGACCGATCCGGCGACCTGTCTCGCCGAAACCGGCGACACGAATGACTGCAACCTGCCCCAGGACTTCGCGTCGAATTACGGCATGAACCAACTCAACCGGCACGCCAACGGCACTGGCCAAACACTGGCCATAGTCACGTTGGCCGGGCTTGACGCGGGCCTCAGTCCGAACCCCTTCGGCGGTGCCGCGAACCCTTGGGCGCCCCAGGACTTCTGGCAGTTCGCGGGCATCAACCAGACCGGCACGTTGAACGTCGAGAACGTCGACGGCGGGCCCGGTCCAGCGAGCCTCGAAACCGGATCAGACGAGACTGACCTCGACGTGGAGCAAGCCGGTGGCGTTGCCCCTGGCGCCAACATCATCCTGTACCAGGCACCAAACACCGACAGCGGCTACATCGACGCCTTCTTCCAGGCCACGAGCGACAACATCGCGGGCAGCATCTCGTCGAGTTGGGGCGAGTCCGAGACCTACGTCTCTGAGGCTGTCGCGTCCGGCCAAGAGACCTCGGCGTACCAGGCGGCCTTCGATGAGGCCTTCCTCGAGATGGCGGCCCAAGGACAGTCGGGCTTCGTCGCAGCCGGCGACAGCGCGGCCTACGACACCAACAGCACCACTGACTACGGCCCCTACGCCACGACGAACCTCTCGGTGGACATTCCCGCTGCGAGCCCCTACATCACGACCGGTGGTGGAACGACGTTGCCCAACACGGGCTCGATCCCGGCGCAAGTGGCCGGCGGCACGACCGGTGCCTACTCGGTGTCCCAGCAGCGAGCCTGGGGCTGGGACTACCTCTGGCCCGCGGTCGCCGACATCTTTGCCATCCCGCTCTCGCAAGCAGCGCAGGCCAACGTCGTCGGCACCGGTGGCGGCTTTAGCGCCAATGAGCCCGAGCCGTCGTACCAGTACGGAGTGTCCGGCGTCAATAACTTCAACGCCGTCAAGTATCTGACGCCCACTGGCTACACCAACGTCAATGGCATCGTTGCGCCGACCACGTGGAACTTCAATCCGACGCCGTCGGTGAGCCACGGATTCGGCACCGGACGTGCGCTGCCCGACCTGTCGGCGAACGCGGACCCTGAGAGTGGCTACATTGCGTACGTTCCCTCCTTCTTGACTGAAGACGGTCTGTCGCCGCTACAGATCTTTGGTGGCACGAGTTTCGTGGGACCACAGTTGAACGGCGTCACGGCGGTCATCGACTCCTACGTCGGACACCGCGTCGGTTTCTGGAATCCGTCGATCTACCAGTTCGCTCAGCAGTGGAACTCGCCGTTCACGCCGTTGCAGCAGGTAGGCACGGGCAACGACAACATCTTCTACACCGGTAACCCGGGCGCACTCTTCAACGAGGCGACCGGACTCGGTACGCCGAACATCTCCGCTTTGGCGAGGGACTTCGCGAACTAAGAAGTCGGTCGTGGCAACGACCCGCCGGCGCTCGAGGGCGCCGGCGGGTCGTTCCACTTTCCAGGAATGTTGACGTGGTGCCCCCGGCAGGAGTCGAACCCGCAACCTGACGGGTAGAAACCGTCTGCTCTATCCAGTTGAGCTACAGGGGCGCACCGCCAATCGTACTGAAGTGGCGACGAACTCTTGGCCCACGGACCAAGCGCTGTGCAATACTGGACACACTTGGTGGGCGTAGCTCAGTTGGTTAGAGCGCCAGGTTGTGGTCCTGGAGGCCGCGGGTTCGACCCCCGTCGCTCACCCCAAGTGACACCCGTTTCCTCTTTGGAAACGGGTGTTTTTTGTGGCGCGGTTTGATACTGACGAGTAGATTTCGGTTGATACGCCTCGTTCGAGGTTCGACTGGAGACACAATGACAATCGTTCGGGACTCTTTCTACATCAACGGTGAATGGGTGAAGGCCACGTCGTCCGAGACGCTCGACGTGACCACGTCGGGCACCGGCGAGCTCTACGCCACCATCCCCGCCGGCACGGTCGAGGAGGCCAACAGCGCCGTCGAAGCGGCCGCGGCGGCGTTCACAGGCTGGGCCAACACCAGTCCCAAGGAACGAGGTGAGTTCCTCGTTCGCATCTCCGAGAAGCTTGCGGAGCGCACCGATGAGATCGCCTTGGTCATCGCCAATGAAGTCGGCATGCCGTTGATGCTGTCCAAGGGCATCCAGGTCGGTCTGCCGACCGCGGCCTTCGCCGACCACGCGCAGCACGCCAATGAGTTCACCTGGGATAAAGAAGTGGGCAACTCGACGTTCATGTACGAGCCCTACGGCGTCGTTGCCGCGATCACCCCGTGGAACTACCCGCTGTACCAGATCTCCTTGAAGGTCGCCGCGGCACTCGCGGCCGGTTGCACCGTCGTCTTAAAGCCCAGTGAGGTCGCGCCGATCAACGCCTTCATCCTCGCCGACATCATCCATGAGGTGGGACTGCCTAAGGGCGTCTTCAACCTGATCACCGGACTCGGCCCCGTCGTGGGCGAAGCGATCGTCGCGCACCCCAAGACCGACATGGTCTCCTTCACCGGTTCGACCCGCGCCGGCAAGCGCGTCATGCAACTGGCGGCCGAGGGCGTGAAGAAGGTTTCACTCGAACTGGGTGGCAAGTCGGCCAACATCATCTTGGAGGACGCGGACTTCGCGGCGGCGGTCAATAGCGGCGTCTTCGCGGCGTACCTGAACTCCGGCCAGACCTGCTCGGCGTTGACCCGAATGGTCGTGCCTCGTTCACGCCTCGCCGAAGTGGAAGACCTCGCCGTGGCGGCGGCGGCCGGTCTCGCGCCGAGCGATCCGATCACGGGTTCGAGTCTGCTCGGACCACTCGTCAGCGCGGTGCAGCAGCAGCGCGTGCGTGACTACATCAACAAGGGTGTCGACGAGGGTGCCCGACTCATCTGCGGCGGCGTCACGCCACCTGAGGGATTGGAGAAGGGCTACTACGTCGCCCCCACGATCTTCTCGGACGTACGCAACGACATGACCATCGCCCAGGAAGAGATATTTGGGCCGGTGCTCTCGATCATCCCCTACGACACCGAAGAAGAGGCCATTGAGATCGCGAACGACTCACCGTACGGTCTCGCCGGTGGCGTATGGGCCGGTTCGGATGAGAAGGCCATCGAGGTCGCACGCAAGATGCGCACTGGCCAGGTCGACATCAACGGTGGCGCGTTCAACCTGATTGCCCCCTTCGGCGGCTACAAGCAGTCGGGCATCGGTCGTGAGCGCGGGCTTCTCGGTTTCGAAGAGTTCCTCGAGGTCAAGTCGGTCCAGCACAACTAGCAATTGGACCCCGGCGAGTGGGTAGACTCTTCACGCGCCGGTAGCTCAATTGGCAGAGCATTTGACTCTTAATCAACAGGTTCCGGGTTCAAGTCCCGGCCGGCGCACCAAGTAGTCGTTTGATGGCGTCACGTGTCCCTTCGCTGCATCAGCCAACCCCCGACGCCCAAGAGAACCGCGGCGTACAGACAGAGCAACAGCAGACCAAAGAGCGGACTGAAGAGTGGCGTTCCTTGCAACTGGGTCGGCGTCGTCGAAGAGAAGATCGTTGAACTGATGTTCGCGGGAAGGAAGCGACTTCCATCGTGGACGATGACGCCCGGCAGTGCGAAGAACACGACCGTCAGAATCAACATGATGCCCGCGAAGATCGACAACGACGCGGCCGACGATCGAGCGATCGAGGCGATGCCTAAGCCAATGAGACCGACGATTGCGAGGTCCACACCGCTCTCCACGAGCACGCGCAATATTCCGGGCTGAGAGAGTGCGATGACACCCGCGTGGCTGCCAAGTATGAGGCGACCGAGGAAATACGTCGAGAACGAGAGCACCTCGCCGAATACGAAGCCCACGCCCGCCACGATGATGGCCTTCGCTCCGAGCACGATGCCGGGTCGAGGCATCGCTGACATGGTGGAGCGAATCTGACCGGTATTGAACTCCGAACTCAAGAACAGCACACCAACGACCCCCATGACGAACTGACCGAAGTTGAATCCGACGAGTACGCGCATGATGGGGTCGACGAAGTGGGTGTGGTGACGCAGGTCGTTCGTCGAGAGATAGCACAGTCCGTACGTCACGACCGCGAGTGAGATCACGCTCCATACGGTTGAGCGAAGCGACCAGAATTTCGTCCATTCTCCCCTCAGGGCACAACGCATACCTGCGCGCGACGTCGAGAGCGATTCGTCCTCGCGGACGAGAAGGTCGCTCGTCATGACGCTCGGTACTCGACCGCTCGTTCGGTCAACTCCATGAAGGCGTCTTCGAGCGAACAGAGATCGGTCAACTCGTACAGGGCGTTCTGCTGTTCGAGGGCCAGTTCGCCGATGGCTTCCGCGCTCAAGTTCATGACCGTGAAGCAGGCGTTTGGTTCTCTCAAGGTGAGCGCTCCGGCTTCCTCGAGCGCCGCGATGAGGAGGTCCGGGTTGGCCGCGCGAACCTTGAACGAGCGCTTAGAGCTGGACGCGACGAACTCGTCGACGGTCAGTTCCGCGATCAGTCGGCCCTTGCCGATCACGACCAATTGGTCGGCGGTTCGCGCCATCTCCGCCATGAGGTGACTAGAGATCAACACCGTGCGACCTTCTTCGGCAAGTTCGCGACAGAGCGAGCGCGTCCAGCGAATACCTTCGGGATCGAGACCGTTCACCGGCTCGTCGAGCAGGATGACGGCGGGGTCGCCGAGCAGTGCGGCCGCGATGCCGAGTCGCTGGCCCATTCCCAACGAGAACTTTCCGACGCGACGCCGTCGCGACGGAGGTGAGTCCGACGAGCTCGAGCACGTCGTCGACTCGCGAGGTGCTGATGCCCCCGTAGTGGGCCAGCGAGAGGAGATGGGCGTAGGCACTGCGTCCGGGGTGAACGGCCTTTGCTTCAAGGAGTGCACCCACTTCGCGCATGGGCCAGCGGAAGTCCTGGTACTTCTTCCCGTTGATCGTGACGATGCCGGCGTCGGGATGGCTAAGACCCATGATCAGCGACATGGTCGTCGATTTGCCCGACCCATTCGGACCGAGAAACCCCGTCACCTCGCCGGCTGCGACGTCAAACGACAAATCGTCTACGGCGGCGACATCTCCAAAGCGCTTTGTCAGTCCCCGGACCTTAATCACCCGACGAACCTAAGCGTCGCGGATGTTAAGGGCATGCGGACAGCGTAAGAATGCACTAATTCTATTCGTCTCGTTTGCCAGCGTGTCTTCGGGTGACTGACATCTTCAGGCGACGGACATCGAGGTCGACCAACGTCCTTACGTCAACACTCCGCGATCGAACATTCAAGCGTTCGTCAGGTGCGATACGTGGTGAATCGACGACACCTCGATCGTAGAATCGGGTCATCGAACCGCAACTCGACCACGAATCCTACGAAGCGAATTGGCTGACGTGGCACCGCGAACACGAAGAACGCAGAGCGAGACCTCACGGCTTCCTCTCGATCACCGGTCTGCATTGGCTAACCATGGAACCGGCCCGTTTCGTTGACGCACCCGGACGGTGGTGGAGTGACGCCAGTGACGTCCACGTCGATCTCGATGAAAGGGAGTCGCTCGTCGTTGACGGTGTGCGCCGCACGGGGCACCACACATTTGCGAACGTCGACGACCATGGCGCTCTGGCGGCGTTCGATGAGAACATCGTCGAGGTCGGTCGTCGTAGTGCCAACTTCATGATTCGTGTTCGCAACCCCAACAATCCAATTCGCACTGCCTACGCCGGAACGCCCACGTATCCGCCTTCGCCCTCGTGGGTCGTGCCCGGGAGGTTCGTTTCCTTCACGTCGCCGAGATTGGTCGAGGTCGATGCCACCGTCGAAGGGCTCACGCACGTATTTGAGTCACCGGGCGAGATCGAATTCGAAATCGATCACCGGAAACTTCGACTGGTCACCTTCAACGATGAAGAGCCCGACGAGTTGTTCATCGTGTTCAGCGACCTGACGTCGGGGTCGACGACCTACGGAGCGTGCCGGTTCCTATCGGTAGAGGCACCAGGTCCGGACGGCGCTGTATCCATCGACTTCAATCGCGCCACCAATCCGCCCTGTGCCTATACCGCCTTCGCGACCTGTCCCCTGCCCCCGGCGCAGAATCACCTAACCATCCGCATCGAGGCCGGCGAGAAATGTCCCGTGACGTCGCACTAACGATGCTGTGCGCTTACTTCGTCGGCGACTCGTCCTTCACACGCGCGACCGCCGAGCCGGTGAAAACGGCCTCCTCATGCTGATTCACAGTGACGATCTCCATTTGGACTATTTCGTCGTCCAGCGCCACGTGGCCAACGACCTTGATTCTGGTCACCAACGTGTCGCCGGGCCACACCACACTGAGGAACCGGCCCCCGAAACGGACGAGACGGCCCACACCGACGAAGTTCGTGAGGGCCTTACCCGTGAGGCCCATCGTCAACATGCCGTGCGCGATCACCGACGGGTATCCGGCGATCACAGTCGCGAATATCTCATCGGTGTGCAACGGATTGAAGTCATCGGACGCGCCCGCGTATTGGACGATTTGCGTGCGAGTCAAATTCGAGACGACCACTTCTTCGTGCGTCTGTCCAATGCGAAGATCGGCCATCACTCGACCACCTGAGATGTCATGACGCCGACGAGTCGGGCGGTGACAACGACGTCACCTTGGGAGTCGAGATAGTCAGTGAAGGTTTCGGTGAACGTGAGTGTGCCACCGCGCCGTCCCTCTTTTTTGCCACGTCGAACCGGCTCGAGTCACCACGCGCAAGGTCTCGCCCGCGATGACGGGTCGGGCGTATTCGAAGTGCTGTTCCGCGTGCAGCTGCGTTCCCCCGCCGGACTCGTCACCCTGCGCGCGGTGACGAAGCGAATCCGACGCCTTCGTTCCTAGTCGGGGCCGCAACGGGTTCTCGGGGGAGAACCGAAGTGACGACTGCAAGAAGGTGGAGGAGCGACAAGCGGTGTGGTCGTCCCCGGTCGCGCTCTCTCCGATGAAAATCGGGTTGGACTCGCCCAGACTGCGGGCGAACGTCAGGATGTGACCCTTCTCTATCGGGAAGTCGAAGGAGTCCACTTCATACCTGCTTTCGATCCCGGGTGCAACCGGGCGGGTGCACAGCTTTGCGTTCCACGATCAATTATCGCTCTTCGAGTTGGGACGCGAACGAACTCCACGGGAGGCCGTCGGCGAGTGGTCGGATCGACTTCTGAAAGTTCTCGTCAAGATCGCTGTCCGACCACGATGGCGAACGAACGATGGACGCCACCACCTCGGGATTCGCGAACAGGCGAACGTCAAGCCCTGAGACCCCCAAGACGCGACCGGTCAACCAGTCCGTGCTTTCACCGGCGACATACGCAATCACCTCGGCGACGTTCTCGGGCGTGAAGGATGCGTCGATGCCGGACAGCTGTTTGTCGTCCGGAATGGTGGCGATCATCCGCGTCAACGCTCCGGGGGCAATCGCGTTCGCGGTAACGCCGAATCGTGCCAGAGCTTGGGCGCAGGAATAGGTCAGACCGGCGATACCCATTTTCGCGGCCGCGTAATTCGGTTGACCCGGTGAACCCTGGAGCCCAGAATCGGACGTCACATTGATGATCCGGTAGTGCCCGTCGGGGTTTCGACGCGACCGCCAGTAGCGAGCGGCCGGACGAATCGTCGAAAAGTGCCCTCGGAGGTGTACCCGGATGACCTCGTCCCACTCTTCGTCGCTCATATTGAAGATCATGCGATCGCGAAGGATTCCCGCGGCATTGACCACGATGTCGAGTCGGCCGAAGGATTCGAGCGCCTGGTCGACGAGCCGCTCGCCCACTTGCGTGTCCCCGACGTCATCGTGGTTCGCCACAGCGCTTCCACCGTTGTCGATGATCGTGCTCACCAGGTGTCGGACCAGGTGCGGGTCCGGATCACGACCGTTCGCTTCGACACCTGAATCGTTGACCACGATCGCAGCGCCCCGCGCGGCAAATGACTCGACGACGGCGCGTCCGATGCCTCGCGCCCCACCCGAGACAATCGCCACGCGCCCGGCGAGGCTCTGCGACGAGGTGGCGTCGTGGAGGTTGGTGGTCACAACACCTTCCGATGACGATTATTGACCCTCGAACGAAGTGGACTTTCGAGTATCTGACATGGGCTTACCGAGTGTGCATCCGTCGCCAGTCTGAAAGTCAATCTCGCGTTCTCCACCGCTGGCATTCCTGCATTGTACACAATCTCACTCAAAGTCCAAGGTATTCTTCACTTTCATCGACGCAAATGAATCCACTGCTCATTTATCGCATACAATCTTTTGGTTCAGGAGTTTCGAACGTTACGCCGTGTACCCCAGAATGAGTCCACAGCGTTTTGAGGACGTCGCCAAAGAAAGAGGAGTTACGCATGGAAAATGCCGTGATCGTCGACGCAGTCCGGACGCCGGGTGGAAAAAGGAACGGTCAGCTCCGCGATTGGCATCCCGCCTCCTTGGCGGCACTCGTCCTAAAAGATCTCGTCGCTCGCAACAACCTCGATCCACGAGTCATCGACGACGTCATCATGGGTTGCGTCATCCAATTCGGCGAACAGTCCGCCAATATTTCTCGTAGTTCCATCCTCGCCGCAGGTTGGCCGGAGTCGATTCCGGGAACGACCATCGACCGACAGTGCGGATCGAGTCAGCAGGCCATGCATTTCGCAGCGCAGGGCGTGATGGCCGGCGCGTACGACGTCGTCGTCGCCGCTGGTGTCGAATCGATGACCCGAGTACCGATGGGATCGTCGTCGACTACCGGAGAGCCCGTATGGCCGCCCGAGGAGCTGGAGCGCTACCACGCAACCGGGCTCCCTCACCAAGGAATCGGTGCGGAGATCGATCGCCGAAGAGTACGGCATCAGCCGAGAGGATCTGGACAATTTCAGCCTCGAAAGCCAGCGCCGTGCGGCGGCGGCGACAGAGGCCGGGTACTTCGAAAACGAGATCGTGCCCGTACCAATCAACGGCGACGGAGGTTCGCAGCTGCACACCCGTGACGAAGGTGTGCGCCCCGACACGACGTTCGAAGGTCTCGCCAAACTGAAGCCCGCGTTCAAGGAAGGTGGCATGGTGACGGCCGGCAACTCGTCGCAGATCTGCGACGGTGCGTCCGCGGTCCTCATCGTGAGCGAGACCTACGCCAAGGAACACGGATTGAAGGCGAGGGCGCGGTTCCGCGACTTCGCGGTGACTGGAGCGGACCCGGTCACGATGCTGAAGGGACCGATCCCCGCGACGAAGAAGATCATGGAGCGTTCAGGCTTAACACTGGACGAGATGGACGTCATTGAGATCAACGAAGCGTTCGCGTCGGTGGTGCTGGCCTGGCAAAAGGAAGTGGGTGCTGACATGTCCAAGGTCAATCCAAATGGGGGAGCCATCGCCCTCGGTCACCCGCTCGGTAGTTCCGGTACCAAACTGATGGCGACGTTGCTGAACGAGTTGGAGCGTCGCGGTGGCCGTTACGGCCTTCAACTCATGTGCGAGGGCGGCGGCATGGCGAACGCCACCATCATCGAACGCATTTGATTCGTACGAGGTGACCGTGATGACGAAAGGCAATCACCGCAATTCGCCGGATGAGCAGCGGCCGTGCCGACGCTGAGCGAATCGTTGAACCTCGAGGGCAAAGTGGCCATCGTGACCGGCGCGACATCGGGACTGGGCCGGGCTACCGCGCTGGCGCTCGCCGATGCCGGCGCGCAGGTCGCACTAGGAGGACGTCGCAGCGATCGGTTGGAGGCGACTCGCGCGACGATCGAGGCGCTCGACGCCGCCGCAATCGCAGTCCCTACCGACGTCACTGTGCCGGAGTCGTGCGCAGGGCTCGTTGCGGCGACGGCGCGCACTTTCGGCCGCGTTGACGTACTCATCAACTGCGCCGGCATCGCCACGGTAGTGCCCGCGCTGCGCGAGGGGCCGGACGACTTTCGCCACGTTATCGAGACCAACTTGATGGGTTCGTATTGGATGGCGCAGGCCGTTGCGCGCGTGATGCAACCGGGCTCGTGCATCGTCAATGTCGGCAGCGTCCTCGGACAGACGTCGGTACTCCTGCCGATGGCCGCCTACAGCGCGAGTAAGGCAGCACTCATCGGGTTGACCCGTGATCTGGCGAATCAATGGTCCGCTCGAAAAGGCATCCGGGTCAACATCGTCGTGCCTGGCTTCTTCGCCACCGAGATGACTGATGAGATCGACGACGAACGGATGCGAACGATCAATGAGACTCGTGTCCCGCTCGGTCGAATGGGCGAACTCTCCGAGTGCACCTCGGCCATCTTGTTCTTGGCCAGTGACGCCGCCTCCTACATCAACGGCGCCAGCTTGGTCGTGGATGGTGGGTTGCTGACGACGTAGCGTCGATCGACGTCTCGTTCCCGCGTTACGTCGAGCGCCCTTCGTGATCCCTCGCCCCGCCCCCACGAATGGAAGCAATGGCGATCTCGAGCGTCTGGCCTTTGACGTACCTGTAGACGTCTCGATCGAGACGTGCCAGTTCTCGGGCCTTGTCGGTCGCCACGGTGACGAGTGAGTCCGTCGCCACCACTTCGTCCAAGAAACCCCCCACTACCGCCGCGTTGGGCGAGAACGGCTCAGCGAGGTTGAGTGCCCGGGTGAAGTGGGACAGTGCGAGTCGTTGCCGGGCGATTTCGATGCCGCCCCACGGGAAGACCATGCCGATGGACACCTCGCTGGTGACAATTCGATACTGACCATCCGCACCGATTCGGTAGTCAGCGCAGAGCAGCAGGAGTGCTCCCATCGCGACGGCGTGACCATTGCACGCGACCACAATGGGCCGAGGATGCTCCAGCATGCGCAGGGCGAGCGCCAGCCCTCGGTCAACTATCTCGTTCGACAACTTCCCGTTCTCGTCGACCGACTTCAGATCGAAGCCGGCGCAAAAGATGGTGCCGCGACCGCTGAGTACGACCACGACGTCATCGTCGACGGCCCGGTCGAGCGCGGCGTCAAGTTCTTCGAGCAACGTCATCGACAGAGCGTTCGCCTTGCCGTCGTCCATCGAGATGAACCCGACGGGCCCGTCACGCTCATAGGTGACCATTGTGCTCACGAAGGAGAACTCTCGCGTAGGGACACGGCTGGGCCGACCCTGGGCCGTGACTCGAGAATCGGTGTTGCCACGCGGCTCAGGACTCTTCTTTGAGCGAGATATCGGCACCTACGTCACGCGAACCAAGGCTCCCGTGCGGTCCGGGAACCTCGACGATCCGTTCCTCGACGTCATCGAACTCGGTGCGCAGGGCTCGACTCATGATGGCGTGCATGACGTACATCGACCCAAAATACGTGAGCTCGACGATCTGTTCGTCGCTCAAGTGGTCGCGCAACGCCGCGAACACGCCGTCGGACACTCGCCCACCATCGAAGGCGAGCGCGTCGGTATAGGCCAAGACCGCCCTCTCGACAGGCGAGAACAGGTCGCTGATGGCCCAACTCGAGATGGCCTGGATCTTCTCTTCGGGTATGGCCAGCGCACGAGCCGACTTGCAATGCTGTGAGTAGACGAATTGGCTGCCCACGGCCCAACCGGCGCGCGTCTGGCTCAGTTCTCGGAGCTCGGGTGGAAGGAGCCGCTTCGGACTCCGGTACAGCGTGAAGCCGCGCATCGCGTGCTTCAGCACGTCCGGCGAGAGGGCGAAGACGGTCCACCAGTCGCCGGGGGTACCGGTCGCGGTGCCGGGCGTCAGCACGGGGTCCTTGTCCCCGAACAGCTGGTCGTACGTGGATTGAACCAACTCATCAGTCGTGTCAGCCCGACTCACCTGGCGAACTCTTGGCATGTTGTCTCCTTATATATAGGTCATTGGCACTTCGACTCGAAGCGATGAATCAAGTGAAGAGCCATCCCCCGTCGACGGCGATCTCCGCACCGGTGACGTAGGAGGACTCGTTGGACAGGAGAAAGACGACGACGTCAGCGACTTCGTCGGGCTGTCCGAGGCGGCGAAGCGGCATCCGATACTTGTTGTGATTGATGAAACCCGCTTCGTCGAACGTCTCGTCCATGATCATTTGCGTGGCAATGGGTCCCGGATGCACGGAGTTGACCCGAATGCCGTAGCGCGCGAGGTCCGATGCTGCCGCCTTCGCCATGCCACGAACCGCCCACTTGCTCGTGATGTAGGCGACCGCTGCGCCGGCGCCGAGCATTCCTCCCACCGAGGAGATGTTCACGATCGATCCGCCACCCAGATTCGCCATTCCCCGCCACACGGACTGGATCCCGAGGAACGTGCCCGTCACGTTGATGTCGATCGTCTTCTCGAAGTCCTCTAGATCGATCTGGTCGATGCGACCCCGATCCGAAGATTCCCGCGTTGTTCACCAACGCGCCCACTGGACCGAAACTCTTCTCGGCGAGCGCCACCGCGTTGCTCCACTCCTCGGGACTGCGCACGTCAAGGTGGCAGTACAGGGCACGATCGCCGAGTTCGTCCGCGAGCGCTTGACCGTCATTATCGAGGATGTCGCCCATGACGACGAAGCCTCCCTCGCGCACGACGGCCCGGCTCTCCGCCGCACCTTGCCCGCGGCTGGCCCCGCTGACCAGCACGCAGACGCCCTCGAGGCGCCCGCTCACGCGGGTCGTTCTTCGCGCGGCTTGAGTCGACGCGTCTTGTCCACGAAGTGGGCGTCGATGACCTGCTCGGCGGAGAGTGATTCCGCGAGCGGCCCGAAGACCGCCATGTGCTCGGTCAACGTATGGGCCTTGAGGGCGTCCATGTCGTCCCACGCTTCGATGAAGAGGAACTGACTGGGGTCTTCGATGTTCTGTGCGCACTCGTACTGTACGCAGCCCGCCTCCGCCTGAGTCCTGGCGATCACTGCGTGGCACGCCGCGCGCAATTCTTCCTCCTTGCCGGGCTTGGCCGTCAATGTCGCAGTCACAACAATCATTCGGTGTTCCTTTCTGGTTGGTACATCGGTAGGAGCGTTCGAAAGAGTGCACGCTCGTGTAACGCGCGTCCTCCGAAGAGCAATTGGTTCGCCTTGGCTCGACGAAAGAAGAGGTGTGCCGGGTGTTCGAAGGTGAATCCGATACCGCCGTGAAGGTGGACCGTCTCCCCCGCGATGTACTGAAACGCGTCGACGGCTTGAATCTTCGCCAGCGAGGCGAGTCGTTGGCACTCCTCCAGCGAGTCGGGGTCGGCGTTGAGCGCCGCGAAGAGCGCCGAGCGCGCGCCTTCGAGACGTACCAGCATGTCCGCACAACGATGCTTCACCGCCTGGAAGGCGCCGATTACGCGACCGAATTGGACTCGATTGCCCACGTAGTCAACCGTCATGTCGAGCGCCCGTTGGGCTGCACCGATCGACTCAGCTGCGAGCGCGAGGTCCGCGTTCACGACGGCCCGCGCCAACGCGATGTCGGCCTTCGCAGCGTCGATCAGAGTCGTCGCGCGCACTTGGTTGAGCGTCACCACCGAGAGCGACCGTAGGAGGTCGAGCGACTCCAAGGTGTCGATGTGCACGCCGTCGGCATCCGACTCAATTCGCACTACCTCAACGCCGCGATCGGTGCGAACAGGTACGAGCAGAAACGTCGCTTCGCGCGCCCCTACGACATAGCCACTTCGTCCACTGACCACGACCTCATCGTCAGTCGACACGATCCCAGTGAACGTCGTCTCATTGAGATCGAAGGGCAACATCTCACTCACCACCGTGGCAACCGCTTCGCCTCCGGCGAGTTCGCTGAGCATCGAAGAGGCGGCGCCACCTCCGCAGGCGAGCAACGTGCTCGCGGCGATCGAGCTCGCAAGAAAGGGCCCGTTGTACAGCCCTCGGCCGAGCTCCTCGCACACGATCGCCAATTCTCGAACCCCCATGCCCAAACCACCGAGTTCTTCGGGAACGATGAGCCCCTGCAGTCCGAGCGACTCCGCCATTGCCTTCCAGGCGGCGGTGTCGTAGGCGTAGCCGTCCACCGGAGGATTACGTAGGTCCACGTCGGGCACCTCACGAGAGAGGAAGGCGCGCGTCACGGTGCGCAGCTCTTCCAGTTCTTCGTTGGTCGTCTGGACGTTCGTCATCGCATCAACCGTCGGCGCAGGCTCGTCGACATCGCGACGGCGACGATCAAGACCAGACCGTTGATCAAGTCGGTCCACGTGTACGACACTCCACCGGTCACGAGACCTTGACTGATGTACACGACCGCCAATCCACCAACGATCGTTCCCCAGATGTGGAAGCGGCCGTTCGACAAGATCACCGTCGAAAGGAACGCGGCGGCGTAGGCCGGAAGGAGATAGCCATCGGCGATGCCCGGCACCGCGGTGCCCTGGTCGGCGGCGAGGATGATTCCGGCCAACGATGCGAAGAAGCCCGACGCGACGAAGGCCAATGTCGTCATGCGATTGACCTTGATGCCGGCGAGTCGAGCGGCAACGGGATTACCGCCCGTGGCGTAGAGTTGTCGGCCAAAGCGAGTGAGGCGTAGCAGGACCCAGTTGCCGAGCGCCACGCTGAGCAGGATCACGATCGTCCAGCTGAAGTACGCGACGATCCCCGACCATACGAGACCACCGACGACGAGTGCCGCGATAGTGCCCGCCACGATGCGCAACTTCCACTTGTCGACGTGGCGGAACTGAAGCGACACCACGCTCCACGCTGCGAGGATCACGAGGGCGAGAAGGATCCACACGACCGCGCCACTCGCCTTCTGCTGGAACGAACCCAGTCCTGACGTGCCGCTGAACCACTTGCTCGCCTGCTCACCCGCGGGCGTCTGCGAAAACGAAATCTCGGTGCCGTTCGCGTACAGCGTGTAGAGACCGACGAAGACGCCACCCGTTCCGAGGGTCGCGATGAATGGATTCAATCGAAGTCCGTTCACCAAGAAGGCGTTGAAGAGTCCGGCGGCCACCCCGATGAGCAACACGATCGGTATGACCAACTCCATGGGAAGTTGTTGCTTGACCGTCAACCCCACGGTGAGAAACACGCTGAGCGTGGCCAGCGAACCCGCAGAGAGGTCGAACTGACCCGAGACCAGAGCGATCATGACGCCCACGCTGATCAACAGGACGGGAACGTTCTGGTAGATGTCGAACGACAACGCGGTGTCGTTCAGGAACTTCTGGCCTAGCCACGCGCCGTAGACGCCGAAGATGATGACGAGGAACGCGACCAATGTGGCCGAACTGATCAACATTTCCGAAATTGACCAGCTCGACGAGTTCCCTCCGAGCGCCGGGAGCGACAGTTGCTCCGGACTCGATGGTTCTCTTAGTTCGTTATCTGAAGTCACGAGTCACCCCTGGACACTTTGTTGACGGATTCATTAGACGAGTCGGAATAGTTCTTGTTCATTGAGATCGCTGACGTTTCTCAGCGTCGACATGGAGCCAGATTCGACGACGCCCACTCGGTCCGCGAGCTCGATGAGGTCGCCGATGTCCGACGACACGATGAGCACCCCTACGCCGCGATTGCGTTCGGCGAGTATGAGACGATAGATCTCCTTGCGCGTGGCGATGTCGACCCCCCTCGTCGGTTCGGTCAAGACGAGTAGCTGCGGGCTCCTCAGCAAGAGTCGGCCCATGAGGACCTTCTGCTGATTGCCACCTGACAGAGAGCTCTGCAAGGCCACCATTCGATTCGGCTTGATCTTCAGCGACTTGTGCATCTGTTCGGCATCACGGGCCTCGTCTCCCAAGCGGAGAAATCCGAATCGGCTCCTCCATTTGTCCAGACTCGAGATCGTGAGATTCCATTCGACGGAGTTCGCCGGAAAATTGGCCTCGCGCATGCGGTCCGGGGGCAGGAAGCCAACGGAGACGTTTGCCCTCAGTGCCACCTGACCGGACACGACTTCACTGTGGCCACTCGCGAGCAGTGCGAGCTCGTAGAGACCTGATCCGATCAGCCCGGTGACACCCACGATCTCACCCGGATGGACCACGAGATCGAACGGACCAACGCTCCGGGTCGTCGCGCCTCGCATCTCGAGCAGCGGTAGCGCGTCCTCAATGGCGCTACGCAACGAGTTCGTGTGGAGTGCCTTGTCCGACTCGGGCGCCATGAGATTCACCAGGTGATCGGTCGTGACGTCGGCCATCGAAGCGTCGGCGGCAATCTCACCGTCAACCACGACAATGACCCGATCGGCGTCGTCGGTGATTTCGGACATCTTGTGACTGACCATCAACACACCGGCGCCTCCAAGGCACCGATTTCTGAGCCGTTTGATAAGCCACGACGATTCGACCGGCGAGAGCGAACTCGTGGCTTCGTCGATGATGAGGAGCTCCGCGCCGCCGGCCAAGGCGCGCGCGACCGCGACGAGGGTCTGCTCCCCTAGAGAGAGTTCACTGACGCGTCGCCGCGCCATATTTGGATTGAGACCGATGTCGGTCAGCGCCGCCTCGGCGAATTTGAGTTCAGAGCGAAGGTTGAGCAGGGAGAATCGCGACGTGCGACCGACGTGAATTCCCAGGGTGAGGTTCTCCGCGACAGTCAATGATTCGATGAGGCCGAGGTCTTGATGCACGACGCCGATCTTGTGGCGACTGCCTTGGCCAAAATCGATGCCGTCGACTTTGACGGTGCCGGATTCGAGTTGCTCGACGCCGTCGAGAATCTTGATCAGCGTCGACTTCCCGGCACCGTTGGGCCCGACGAGTCCAACGAACTCGCCGCGCTGCATGGTGAACGAAGCGTTACGGAGGGCCCATCGCCCTCCGTAACGCTTCGACACACCATCAACTTGTAACAGTGGTGCATGATGCGTTGGATCGGATGCCGCCAATTCGCCGGCAGCATCCGATCCACTACTTATTTGCCCCACAACTTCAAGAACAAGGACTTGAAGTTGAACGTCGGACTCACGTAAGGGTTCGTTTGATTGAACTTGTTCACGTTCTGGCGAGTGATGAGAGCCACGCCGAGGCCATTGGCGTTCCACGTCGGCTGCTTGTCCAGAATTCGTGCCGTCTCGTCAATGGCCGCCCAACCCATGTACGGAAGGGGAATGCTCACTGTCGCCTTGGCCCCCGGAGGAGTTCCGACCGCAATCTCGTCGAACATGTCCGGAAGACCGGCATAGCCCACGAAGTTGATCTCTGGTCGCCCGTCTTGAGCGGCGAACGTGGCAAAGTTTGCTGCCGCGCCGTCGTAGGGAGCGATGATGTCGTTGATCGTCCCCTTGGGGTTCGCCGAAAGCACGCCAGCGAGTACTGGTATGCCGGGCGCCTGCTCGTCACCGGCTTGGGTCTGCGCGATGTGCAACTGGCATCCGGGGCAGTCTCGCCTGATTTGGGTCTCTGCGGCGGTCGTCTGCGCGATGGTCTCAGCGAACTCCTGGTCTTCGTAGACCCACACCTTCGCCTTGCCCTTGCTGTTGACGATCACCCAGTCGGCTTGCGCTTGACCGATCGCCGCCGGTGACGGCTCGACGCCGACAATCCCGGGGAACGACGCGTACGTCGAGGGTGGCCCACACAAGATGCAGGTGACCGCGACACCCTTGCTCGCCGCCAACTGCAAGGCGCTCGCAACGGTTGACGGCGTAATGGAGATCAAGATCAGTGCTTGCGCACCGTTGTTGATCGCCGTCTCCATGTCACCCGACGCAGTCGAGGCGGAGAACTGACCGTCGTAGGTCGGCGGCGCGGTCCATCCGATCGCCGAGATGGCAGCTTGCACCGCGAGCGCAGTGTTGGACGCACCCGGCGTTGCCTGGCCGACCGAGATGACGGCAACCTGGTGTGATCCAGGACTGACCTTCGTCGTCGGTGCCGCCTGAGGAACCTTGGTCTGCTGCAAGCCCGCCACGACCTTCGTGAGCGCCGCCAGTTCCTTTTGGGCCTTGGTCAATTTCTTGGTGGTCGCTGACGCGCCCGTTGACAAGCTCAGAGTTGCGACGGTGGCGAGCGCCAACGTTGCCGCGGCGATAACCCTTCCGTGTTGACTCCACTTTGTTCGTTTCTTCACTCTTTATCCCCTTTGTAGTTGATTACTTTTCTCTTCGCTGTAATGCATTGACTCTCAAAACAGTTCTGTCCTACGTGCATCGATTTGATTCCTCTCGGTGTCATCGACTTAATCGCGTTACCCCCTCTTGCTCTTGCACATGTTGTGATGCCCATCGTGCACTTGATTGTCGAATAAAACTGGTCGCCCCCTACTCCTTCTCTCGACGTGACGCTCGAGACTCATCACTCGGCGGCGCAACTTCTTGCGTCGCCACGACTTTCAGATTCAACGCACGATGAATTGAGGACGACTCAATTAGACCGATCGCTTCAGCCCAGAACGCGGTGAGGAAATCGATGATCTCCTCGCGCCCGATGTCGTGCTCAGGTGGATCGATAATCGCGACGTCGCTGCAGTAGCTCACCGTCATGAGCGTCAGTGCTCTCGCCATCTCTTGCGGATCGAGATCAGGACGAACGAGTCCGAGTTCAACACCCTTCTTCAACGTCTTCTCGATACGGTGCCGGTGTCCGGCCATGAACGCCTTCTTCACGTCAGCGAGACGGTTGTCGACCTGGACCACTTGGTCCCACAGGCGAAAGAAGTCGAGATGTTCGAGGTAGACGGTCACGAAGGCCGACAACGCGCGGCGCAGTCCGAGGCGTCCGGTCTTGGGGTCCCACACGTCAACGTGCTTCTCGAGCATCTCGACGGTACTCTCGCCCGCCAGCGTAACGACGAGACCTTTGAGGTCAGAGAAATACTGGTAGAACGTCGCTTCGCTGACACCAACGGCCTCGGCGATCTGGGCGGGACTGGTGTTCAAGTAGCCGTTCTTGGTCAACAACTCCAAACCGACCGTGAGCAGTTGTCCTCGGGTACGCGACGCCTTCGGACCGAGTGGACTGTCGAGGCCGCCGTGTCGACGCACCGCGGTGCGAACGAACTTGACCGCCGAATTGATCTCGAGCGACGGGTCGTAAGCGAGCATCGTGTTCGGATCCTTCAATGACTGGTCACGCTGCGTCGACTTACCATCGGTCACGATGGATCACCTCCGCAATCGGGCGACGCGTTACAGGCCCGAATGACTTCGCGGGCCAGCCCACGGCCATAATCGAACCGATGCGCACGTCGCTTGGAAGATTCAAGAGCGTGCGCAGTTTTCCCGGCGCCGCGATGTGCAGCATCGTGAGCACCACACTGAGCCCCATCGACCTGCCAGCCACCACCATGTTCTGCGACGCCGCGTGCAGCGCGCCCCAGAGGTACTTCTCCTCCGGGCGCCACCGCCGGATACGAATTGCGGCCGCAGACGAAGATCAACGCCGGCACCTCGGCGAGGTGCTCGATGAGATGCACGGAGCCGGTTCGTGTCCGCGATCGCACGCTGTCAGTCGTTGGCTCCATCGCCGCGACGGTTTCGAGGAACGTTCGAAGGAGGTTGCCGATCTCTCTCTTCAGGTCGTCATCGGTGACGACGACGAAATCCCACTGCTGTGAGTTGTCGGGGCTGGACGCCCTGGTTGCCGCCCAGATCAGGGCGTCGAGCTGTTCACTCGACACCGGCGATGCGGTGAAGTAGCGAATCGCGCGGGCCGTACCCATCATCTCAAACACGTGTTCCGCCGCGGGTTCGAGTTCCCACGGCAGATCAAGCGCAGAAGAGGCGGGGCCGGCCGTCGTCATCAGGGGACCGAGATTCCCCGCGACCTTGAGCGCCAACTGACGAGCGTGTTCCATGTCGTAGTGCTTGGTCGCGACGACTCGCTGCGCGTAGAGACCGCCACCGGCTTGCAACATTGTGACCAGCTGCCACGCGCCCACGCCGTCGGCGGTGAAGTCACGAATCGCGTGAAACAGGCGCATGCGATATTCGGCGTCGTAGCCCGGCATCGCCTTCATGTACTTACCAACCAGTGTCCCGACCTCTTCGTTCTCCAAGTCGGCAAGCGCGGGCGACGTCAGAGTCGAACCACCCGCGATGTCGTGAAGATCTCGGATCATGACGGCGTACTCGGACGCTGCGTAGAACTTCGCGGCGTTCGTGAAGAGTTCGTTCGGGGAAGCCCAGCCTTCAGGCGTGAACGTCGCGTTCGTGATCGCGGCCTCGAGCGAGGCTCGCAGCATGGTGGCGTAGACAATCAGTCCGCTGATCTTCTCTTTGATGTGCGGGATCTTCGTCGTGCCATTGGCTTCACTGATCACCTGGGCGAGGCCGACCAACGTGTCGGCGAGTTCCACGTAGTGACCGAGGCTGCCCAGGCGTTCCCAGAGGCCGAGCGAGTGAGCAAAGGTCGCCGAGTGCTCGACTTCTCCTGCGAGGAAGACGCGATCATTAGGAACGAAGACGTCGTCGAATATCACGAAGCCTTCGGTCGTCCCGATGAGTGCACTCGCGGGATATTCGCGCCAGTCCAGGTCAGCCGGTGGAGCAAAAGTCGTGTTGACGATCTTCACACCCGGCGCATTCACCGAGACGGCGCACGTGACGGCCCAATCCTCTTCGCCGGTCTTCATGCGCTTGGTCGGCATCACCAACAGTTCGTGCGCGACGGCCGCCGACGTGATGTGGAGCTTCGCGCCGCGAATGACGACGCCGTCCTGGTGTCGTTCGACGATTCGCAAGTAGGAGTCCGGGTCTTCCTGCTTACCCGCCGACAATGAACGGTCGCCCTTGGCGTCGGTGATGGTTTGCACGCACCGGATGTCGCGGCGCTTCGCGTCTTCGAGCCACGCCATTGCACGTTCGGAGTTCTCGGGAAGGTCGGCCCTCATCCGGCTCGCCGCGGTCATCAGCGCGTTGATGCCAGTGGCCGTCGACGTGGACAGCATGTCCCAGGTGAGTTGCACCTTCTCCAGTTCGCGCAGCTCCTCGACCGATCGCGAAATGCTGTAGTACGGCGCTGTGGCGTCGGGACCCTCTTGGTAGTAGCGGTCGTAACCCGCCGCGGCGTCTTCGATGGTCGGTCGAAACGCCGGATGGGTCGCCACGTTGGCGATTCGCTCACCCCGCAGATAGATCTTTCGTCCATCGTCGAGTGAGTCGAGGTATTGCTTGCCTGTCAGCATCGTCAATTCTCCTGTGTTGGTATTCGGTCTTTGGGGAGTCCGAGGACTCGTTCAGCAATGATGTTGCGTTGGATTTCGTCAGTACCGCCGGCGATTCGTTGGGCGGGCGACGCCAGCAGCAGATGTGACCAGGCGTAGCGTCCCCATTCACCGTTGTCGGCCACCATCGAGGGACCGACGATACGACCCGCGAGTTCGGTGTAGAACCTCAAGTCATCGACGAGCATCAACTTGGCGACCGATGGCGGTGGCGCGCCACTCGCGTCTTCGTTCATTCGCGCTCCCGTGGCGCGAATGGTGGTCTCGCGGCACCATGCCTCGGCGAGCAGTTCTTGAATTGACGGGTCATCGAGTTGCCCCGTTCGACGCGCGATCTCGAAGAGGCGCGCGACGGGCTGATTCACGATCCCCGATGACTCATCGACGAGGAGGGAGCGCTCACTGCCGAGCGTCGTCATCGCCACTCCCCAGCCGGCGTTCAGTGGACCGAGTCGATCCGAGTCGCGCAGTCGAACGTTGTCAAAGAACACTTCGTTGAAGTGCTCGCCACCGCTCATCTGACGAAGTGGCTTGACCGTGATACCGGGCAGCGTCATGTCCACCAAGAAGGCAGTGATGCCCCGGTGGCGTTGCTCCGCAGAGCCCGTGCGCACGAGTAGCTCACCGACCTCGCTGTAGTGGGCGCCCGACGTCCACACCTTTTGTCCGTTAACAATCCACTCGTCACCATCGCTGCGTGCGCTGGTGCGCAAACTTGCGAGGTCCGACCCGGCTTCGGGCTCGGAGAAAAGTTGGCAGGAGATTTCGTCGCCCCGCCACAACGAGCGCAGCCATCGACTCTTTTGATCTGCCGACCCGTGCGCGAGGATGGTAGGCCCGACGATGTTGTGCGAAACGATGAAGCACCCGGTATTGGGTGTTTGATATTCGGCCATCACCGTACGAAGTTCCTGGGCGTGCGTGGGATCGAGTTCCAGGCCTCCGAACTCTCGGGGACCTTCGGGCCAGGCGAAGCCCGCGTCGAAGAGCTTTGCCTGCCACTGCTTGGCGCGGGCGACCTCCTCCACCTCACTTTCGCCTTCGGTCCGAGCCAGGCTTACGATGTCGTCGTTCAACAGTTCGTCGCGCCACGACGAAATCCGCGGCATACCTGAATCTTCAAGGAAGTCTCGAAGTTCGCGCACCAAGCCCGACATAACGTCGGCCTGCGCGGTTTCGTTCATCGCTGACCGATGGAAAAACCCACCGAAAATCGACTTTTGTATGCAATAGGGAATTCTTGCGTCTCGTCACCGTCTGGGTGGTGACAGGACGACGTCGATACGCGCTGCTTAGAAAGGCGAGTCAACACGATGACGTCCTCGACGTGTCGTTGACAGCGAGCTGAGCGATCGGGCACCACCACGTCACGAGGTGCTCCACGAAGGGAGGGGGCATTCGTCGCGCACGTCTTGCTCGACCCACGTTCAATTTGGCCCCCTGTTTCGTCGAGGCGAACCTTCAATGGGTTCGTCGCGAATTATTAGATAACGTAACCTCAGTTCTTTGGCATGTCAAGTCAGGTCAGGCTTTTCGACCTATCCGAACGCGACCAGAGCCCCGAGCCGTGCTCCAATCTGGGCGCTAAATTAAATTCCCCTCAGAAACGGGTTGGCTTCGCCGACTCGACCCCGTCGATAGGAATCTGCGGCGGCTTATGGACGATCGTCGCGACAACTTTGTCGCCGCGAGAGCGGCGCCTCGAACGTCGTCCGTTCCGTTTCAAATGTTTTGCGAATGACCCCGGAATCATCCATTCGTGCCATCGGCCCACGAGTAAGATGGACTAGGCGCCTGCGAAATGACCGTGATAGCATACAATTGTGGCAAATACGTCCGAACCCCCTAGCCATGACGAATCGGAATATGAAGGTAAAGGCGGCCCTCTCAGTGGCGTAACCGTCATTGAAATGGGGAGTTTCATCGCCGGCCCTTTCGCGGGACAGCTACTTGGGGATTACGGCGCTGACGTCATAAAGATCGAGCCCCCGGGCAGTGGCGATCCCATGCGAAAATGGGGAGTCCTGAGGGACAATCACAGCCTCTGGTGGCCCAGTATCGCCCGCAACAAGCGTTCTGTCTGTATCGATCTTCGAGTCGCTGCCGGCCGCGAGGTGGTCAAACGCCTGGTCAAGGGGAGCGAAATCGTCATCGAGAATTTTCGACCTGGACGCCTCGACGAATGGGGCCTGGGTTTCAGTGAACTCTCACTCATTAATCCCTCCCTGGTCGTAGTCCACGTGTCGGGTTTTGGACAGACCGGACCCAAGGCGAAGTCCGCGGGCTTTGGGAGCATCGGCGAGGCCGTCGGCGGCATTCGTTACTCCACCGGCAGCCCCGACGCACCTCCGAGTCGAACCGGTGTCAGTCTTGGCGACTCCCTGGCGGGGATGTTCTCCGTGATCGGTGCGCTGGCCGCGTTGAATGAAGCCCGGACCTCGGGTCGAGGTCAAGAAGTCGACGTTGCGATATACGAAGCGGTCGCGGCCCTCATGGAGTCGTCCATGGCCGACTACGAGTTGGGCGGTGTCATGCGCGAGCGCAGCGGCGGCATCCTTCCGGGGGTCGCACCGTCCAACGCCTACCCGACGAAGGACGGCTCGGACGTGGTCATCGCAGGGAACGCCGATTCGGTGTTCGCACGTCTCTGCGAGGCGATGGGGCAGCCGGAACTCGCCGCGGATCCCCGCTTCAATTCTCACATCAGTCGCGGTCAGCACATGGAGGAGATCGACGCCTTGATCGCGAAGTGGACCGCGACCATGAACGCCGATGAGCTCATCGACCTCTTAGAAGATCACGGCGTACCGGCCGGCAAGATCTTCACCGCCAAGGACATGCTCGAAGACGAGCACTACGCCGCCCGCGAAATGGTCCTGCGCAAGATGTCACTCCAAGATTGGGAACTACCCATGCCGGGCGTCGTTCCCAAATTCTCCAAGACTCCGGGCACGGTTCGTTCGGTCGGCCCACTGCTGGGAGCCGACACGCGTGAAGTACTCGAACGCGTGGGCGGCATGAGCGCGATCGAGGTTGACGCGCTGGCCGGTGACGGCACGATCTATTGCGCTCCCTAGCGGCAACTCAGAATACGATCACCGATCGAGCGAGCGTGCCCGTCGCGAGCGATCGCAAGGCGTCGTTGACACCTTCAAGCGCAATTTCGTGGCCAATCAACTCGTCGAGCAGCAGTGTGCCCTCGAGGTAGTCGTGCACCATCTGGGGCACATCGACGTCGATGTCGATTGCTCCATAGACGCAGCCTTTGAAGGTCCTTTGCGACGAGATCAAGAGTTTCTGAACGTCCAGGGGCAAGATCTCGCCGAAGCCGGGCATGCCCACGAAGACGCATTCGCCACCCCTTCGCGTCATCGCGATCATCTCGGCGATGACCGAGATGATGCCGGTGGCGTCGATACCGACGTCAGCACCTCGGCGTCCGGTGAGGGCGCGAATCGCACGAATCGATTCGACGCCATTGCTCAGGACCACGTCCGTGGCTCCGAATATTCGGGCCAACTCGAGTTTCTCCTCCGACACGTCAACCGCAATGATCTGTCCAGCGCCTGATGCTTTCGCGCCCTGAATGGCGCTCAAGCCGACACCGCCGCAACCTACGACGACAACGCTCGAACCTGGCTTGATCGACGCGGTCCTCGTCGCGGCCCCGTAGCCGGTGACTACGCCGCAACCGAGCAGCGACGCCGGCGCGAGCGGCATCTCATTGGGAATGCGCGTGGCCGCGATGTCTGGAACGACGGTCACCTCGGTGAACGTCCCGGTGAAACACAATTGGTAGACGGGCTCTCCATCGAGGAGGAACCGCGAGGTGCCATCGAGCAGGCCACCCTTGCCCACGAGTTGGATCACCTCGCAGAGCGTGGGCTGGCCATTCACACACCAAAAACAGTGACCACACTTGGGTGCCGACGCCAGCACGACGTGGTCTCCGGGAGCGAATTTCGTCACCTCTGGACCAATCTCGGTGACGATACCGGCACCTTCGTGACCGAGCACCATAGGGCACGGAAGCCTGGCCAGCGATCCGTCTTGGGTCGTCAGATCCGAGTGGCACACACCCGACGCCGCCAGTTCGACCTTGATCTCGTGAGCCATTGGAGGTTGAACCTCCACGTCAAGGATCTCGAGGTCCGAGCCAATTTCGCGAAGAACAGCAGCGCGTGTCATCCGATCAACCGACGCAGTTTCGATTCGAAAGTCGCACTCGTGCACGCGCCGAATGAAATCATCGAATTCATCAGATGGCGTCGAGCCCGGCTTGAGCTACTTGCATATCCTCGGAATAGTGTCCCCCGCTGACGCCGATGGCACCCACCATCTGTCCGTCGACCATCACCGGAAAGCCGCCTCCGAAGATCACGAGACGATCGATGCCATCGGTCGCCCCGATCGCGAGAGGAGGATCGTCCTTGATGAAGTCGTACCAAGCGTGTGACGGAATGCCAAAGCCGGCCGCCGTGTACGCCTTGTCCTGGGCGATCTGCACCGAAATCAAGGGCGCCCCATCCATCCGCAAAAGACTCTTGAGCACGCCACTCTCGTCAACGAACGCAATCGTGAAGCCCTTGCCCAACTCCTGAGCTTTCTTCATCGACGCCTCCAACATCTTCTGCGTGAGCGCACTTGCGATGCTCTTCTTTTCGAATGTCTCAGATCCACTCATGTCCCTGCCCCTTCACTCAATTTGGTCTCTTCACTTCGTCCGCACGGTGCTGCACGTCTCTTCATGCGATACCCGGTTTGGTCGCCGGCGCCCGTGGTTCACGCGGAAGACCGAGACCCCGTTCGGCGATGAGGTTCCTCTGGATTTGGTCCGTACCCCCGGCGATCCTTGGCGCGAAGACCCCGAGGAGCATCCGCGACCAGCAGTAGTGGCCCCATTGGCCGCCGTCAGCCGTTATCGACGGCCCGAGGACCGACGCCACACGTTGAGCGAGTTCGAAGTTCGCCGTCGTCGAGGCCAGCTTTACGAGCGAAGAACCGGCCGCTACGAGCGACGGCGAATCCCGCGCTTCCGTCCGGGCTGCCAACAGTTCCACGATTCGATGGTCGATGTAACTCTTCACGATGTCGCTTCGTGTCATGGGATCTCGACTCTTCCCCAGCATCTCGACCAATTGAATGTAGCGAGGCAAAGGGTGAAGAAAGAGATGGTCATCGATGCCCGCGAAGCCGTCGCGTTCGCTATTGAGACTCGTCAGCGCCACGGCCCAGCCATCACCAACTTCTCCGAGAAGGTCGTCGTCGGGAACGAAGACGTTGTCGAGGAATACTTCGCAGAAGTGGGAGTTGCCCGTCATCTGTCGAAGGGGACGCACGTTGACGCCCGGCGACGTCATGTCCAGCAGGAACATGCTGAGACCATTGTGTCGCATCGAGAGGTCTTCGTCCGTGCGCGCGAGGAGTTCCCCGACCTCGCTCAAGTGTGCCCCCGAAGACCACACCTTCTGACCCTGAATCAGCCATCCGCCATCAGTCTTGGTCGCTCGAGTCAATAATGACGGAAGGTCCGAACCCGCGTCAGGCTCGGAGAAGAGCTGGCACCCGATGGCGTCACCACGCCATAGCGCCCGCAACCAGCGATCCTTCTGGAACTGCGTGCCGTGCTTAACCAGTGCGGGTGAAAGGATCTGCTGGCCCACATGAAAACAACTCGTGTCCGGGCGATCGAATTCACGCGCCGTGTCAAGGAACTCTTGGCACTGTTCGGCGAGAACTCTGAGCCACCGAACTCGCGGGGTCCGCGAAGCCACGCGAAACCCGCGTCGAAGAGTTCGCGTTGAAAGGCACGAGCACTCTCGACCTCGTCATTTTCGATACGACCAGATGCGAATGCCGAACCCACGACGCTGTCATCGCCTTCGCCCCACACGACGTCGTCCTCGCGAGGTGCACATCGAGGCAGGAAGAATTCACGCGCTCGTTCGGCGACGCTTGAGCGTGCCGTGCGCTCCCGCGAATCACCAACTACCTCGTTCGTCAACGCCATCTCGCTCTCCGTCCTTCGCACTTCGCGCAGGTCGCGAGGCGTTGCGCCGGGTGCACAAAGGAGTGACCAAATCCGACTGCCGGCACGACAGGGATGTCGAGTGGCGTCATCGAGCGCAATTCATGTCGTTCTCCAACCCATTGCAGCCGTAGCCGAATTCTTGTGGGCGACAGCACGCTAGATCGAAATCGTATGCACTTCGACGATTTCTGTCAATTATCAAGAACCTTCGAGGTCCCCTTGGAGTCCGCCCCGTCTTCGCCGAACGTCCCCGGCTCACCCCATCCCGGTGGTGACGCGAAGTCCAGATTGTGGAGCAAGACATCGCGGCCCTGATCGATGTGCTCGGTCATAAGGCGACCGGCGCGGGCGGCGTCTCCAGCCCGTAGAGCGTTGAAGATCAATCTATGGAACTGGTCGGAGCGCATGTAATCTTCGTGACTGAATTTCTGGAACGATCGAAACACCAGCGGGGCGTCCACTGTTAAACGCAGCAGCTCTTCGAGCCGCTTATGTCGCGCCGACGTCACGATCTGCTCGTGGAACCTCTTATTCCAACTCGCCGCCTCGCGAACGGAGTCCTGGTCCGAGGACTTCGCCAATGACACGGCGGCGCCAAAACCATCGACAGCCTCTTCCATCAGGACTAACTCATCTTCAGAGGCTCTCACCGCGGCCCGTTCCGAGGCGAGCGCCTCGAGTCGACTCCGCAGTTCGTAGAGGTCGACGACCTCTTGGCGCGTGACCGCGCGCACCACCGCTCCCCTGTTGCGTTCCGCGACAATGAGCCCGGCGGTCTCGAGTCGACGAAACGCCTCGCGCACCGGCGTGCGTGAGACCTTCAGCTCCTCGGCGATCCTCTGCTCGATAAGTCGCTGTCCGGGGAGGTACGAACCTTCGACGATTCGTTGATAAATCTTCTCGTACGGTCCATCGACTGGCTCGTTGATCACGTGTCAAACCCTTTATTCGGAGCGTTCGCGGAAACGATCGTGAAGGAAACCAACGCTACGACCATGAATCGGCTGCTCGGGTCACATTCATACTTAAGATTACGACTCCCTCCCACGAACGAAGTGTAACTCTTGACTTGTATACAATCGAGTTGTTAACTTCACAATTGGTCTGGCGCGACCTAGCGGTCATCAGCCACAATTCTGTATGGGTCGTTCTACCGAGGGGGTACAGCATGGAGCAGTTCACGGGAATAGGTCCGAGCGATTGGTTGACGATTGACGCCCACCGCAATCCCGATGCTCAGTGCTTGGTACGCGCCGACGGTGAGCGCTTAAGTTTCGCTCGGGTTTCATCTGACGTCAGTCGTCTGGCGCAGTCACTTCGCGATCAAGGACTGAAGAAGGGCGACCGGCTGGCGGTCATGGCCATTGACTCTGTCGAGTACCTGGAGCTCATCCTCGCCTCAATGCGCATCGGCACGGTCGTCATCCCCTTGAACTTCCGACTGACGGTCGATGAGGTGACGAACTTGCTCGCCGCCACCGAGCCCAAGGCGTTCTTCGCAAGTACTCGCTACGCCCAGGCATTGGCGAGCGCCAAGAAGGAGCTCGGTGATCTGAAGGTCGTCGGTGGTGTGGAAGCGAACGTCGACGGAGCCGACGCCAGCGTGCAGGACCTGGTCAAGTCGATCTCGGGCGTGGGTGTGGTCGAAGGATGCACCGAGGATGAGGACATCCTGGCGTTGCCCCTGACGAGTGGCACGACCGGCACACCCAAGGGTGTCTTGCAGTCCCAGCGCATGATCAAGGCGGTGACGACCCAAGGAGTGGTTGAACTGGGCTTCAAGCCCGACGACTTCGCCTACTCCGGCGCGCCGATGTTCCACATCTCGGGGATGGGCCACATGTTCTACCTCCTCGCCCGTGGCGGATCGTCGCTCGTCCTCCCCCAGTTCGACACCAATACGGTCCTGTCGTGGATGCAGGACGGCGGATTGACCCGGTGCATGCTCATTCCGAGCATGGTCATCTCGCTCCTCGAGCACCCCGATGTCCGCAAATCCTCCTACGACAACATCCGCGCCATCATGTACGGCGGAGCGCCAATTGCCCCGTCGGTCATCCGCGACATGATTGAGATCTTCGGATGCGACCTGTTCAACGGTTTCGGCGCCGGCACCGAAGCGGGCGGCCAAGCAATGTTCAACGCCGAGGATCACCGGCGAGCGCTCGGCGGGGAAGAGTCACTCCTTGGTTCGATCGGCAAAGCCATCTACGGCGTGGACCTGAAGCTCATGGACGCCGACGGCAACGAAGTCGAGCGCGGCAGCGTCGGTGAGATCCACACGCGCAGCGACACGGTGATGAGCGGCTACCTCAATCAGCCAGAACTCACGGCCGCGAGCTTCAACAACGGCTGGTTCCACGCCGGTGACATGGCGTACGTCGACGAGTCGGGGTACCTGCACCTGGAGGGTCGTCGCGACGACATGATCATCCGCGGTGGGGAGAACGTCTACCCGGTCGAGATCGAGGACACGCTTTCGGACCACCCTTCGGTCCTCGAGGTCGCCGTCATCGGCGTCGCCGACAAGCACTGGGGAGAGGTGGTGGCGGCGGTGGTCGTCCTTCGTCCGGGCACGAGCGTCGACCTCGAGACGCTTCGCGCGCACTGCGTCGGTCGAATCGCCTCCTACAAGATCCCGACGCAACTCGAGATCGTCGAGGCGATGCCGAAGAACCCCACAGGCAAGATCCTCAAGAGGCAACTTCGCCTTTCGCTCGCCCTTCCGGCGGTCGAGGGTTGAACCCGTCGACCTCTCTCGACGAGTTCAACCCTCGACATCCACGTCGCGCGACGACGTAGGGAGCGACGTGGATTTCTCAACCCCCGTTGAGTTGAAGGGGCCACCTCGAGCCCCGCGTCAAATGCTCGACGCCCAAGTCATTCGCGGTGACAAGAGTCTTCACGACTCATCGGTCGCTGCGTCACTCGGTCTCGGCGGGGCACCGATCGAGGCGCCCACGCACTTCAGCCAATTCGACCCATTGGCGGTACGTCTCTGGGGCTCGTCGTGGTTCGAGCGAGGGTGCATCAGCAGTCACTTTCGCACCATGGTGGTGGAAGGTGAAGTGGTAGAGGCGACGATGTCGACGCTCAGCCCCTCCAACGCGATAATCCAGATGGTGAAGGCCGATGGCACGGTCGTCTTGGACGGGACGGCGTCGATCGGCCCGAACTACTCCCCTACCGAACTCGAGGTCCGCCTCGCCTCGCTGCGTCGACCGGAGCAGTTGTTCATCATCGATCAGATGGAAGTCGGGACCAAGATCCATCTGGCCGATGGTTCGTCAATCACCTTCGACGAACCCAACGGCCCCCTGTACCCGTTCTCCCTCAACGAGAAACTTGCCGCCATCACGGAACCACACCCGTGGTACACGCCAGAAGGCGCCGCGACTTCGCCCTGGGGTCGCCCCATCGTGCCAATGGAGATGATCAGTGTGCTGGCCAACAAGGTCGAGCCCCGATGGGCGGTCCGGACACCATCGGTCGGCCTCTTTCTCGACCTGGAGATACGACTACTCGCCGGACCGATCTTCGTCGGCGACACCTACGCCGTCGACGCCGAGGTCGTGGGCTTGAGCGAGAGCAAGCGCACGGAGTCCTATTGGACCCTGACGTCGCTTCGCGCTCAAGGCAGCGACGATGTCGTAGCGACCGTCCTCCTGCACGCCGGGGTCTTCAAGAAGTCCTACGCGCCGTACCCCCGAAATCAACTCATTTAGGAGCGAACCGCACGGGTCCGTACACTTGAGAAGAGTTCAGAAGGTACTGCGGACACGCAGTCCAACGCATTTCGCAGTACCTCTCGATTGGTTGTCAAGGATCGTGAGTCCAGCCATTAGGAATAAGGAGAAAGAATGACTCAGCAATCTCGGACCGCGATCGTGACCGGTTCCGCACGTGGTATCGGTGCGGCCATCGCCAAACGTCTGAGCGGCGACGGCTTCGCCGTGGCCGTCCTCGACCTCGATGAAGAGGCGTGCAGGCCGGTTCGTGATGAGATCATCAGTTCCGGTGGCAGCGCGATCGCCGTCGGCGTCGACGTCTCTGACGAAGCAGCGGTTGAGCGCGGCGTTTCGCGCATCGCCGAAGAACTCGGTCACCCCGCCGTCCTCGTAAACAATGCCGGGATCACACGCGACAATCTCTTGTTCAAACTGTCCACCGGCGATTGGGATGCCGTGATGAACGTGCACCTTCGAGGAGCGTTCCTGATGAGCCGTGCGTCGCAGCGCTACATGACCGAAGCTGGCTGGGGGCGAATCGTCAACCTCTCGAGCATCTCCGCGCTGGGCAACAGGGGTCAGGCCAACTACTCGGCCGCCAAGGCGGGTTTGCAGGGCTTCACCAAGACGCTGGCGATCGAATTGGGGAAGTTCGGCGTCACCGTCAACGCCATCGCTCCGGGATTCATCGAGACCCAGATGACGGCGGACACCGCCGCGAGGCTGGGCGTCGACTTCGAGGACTTCAAGAAGGGAGCCGCGAAGCAGATTCCGGTGGCCCGCGTCGGCCAGCCCGAAGACATCGCCGCCGTCGTCTCATTCTTCGCTCGAGAGGACGCCTCGTTCGTCTCGGGCCAGGTGATCTACGTCGCCGGAGGTCCGTGCGACTGACGGACACTGAACGCGGTTCGAGAGGATTTCGACTATGACCATGCCCGTCAAGCGGGTGACTTTCAATGGGTTCGAGGGCCTCGAATTGGTCGCGGACGAACGCGGAGATCCAAACGATTGGCCCGTGCTGTTCCTCCACGGCGGCGGTCAGACCCGCCACGCATGGGGACGCACCGCCGAAGAGGTCGCTCGCAAGGGCTGGCGTAGTGTCTCGCTCGACCTGCGAGGGCACGGCGAGAGCGATTGGGAACCAAGTGGCGACTATTCATTCACCGCGTACTGCGCCGACTGTATTGCGGTCGCCGATCAACTGGGTCGACCTCCCGTCCTCGTCGGCGCTTCACTGGGTGGGATGTCCGCGATGCTCGCCGAAGGAACCAGTGACCGCGAGGTGGCGAGCGGACTCGTCCTCGTCGACATCGCCCCGGTGACCAATCGAGAAGGTGTCGAACGCATCGGCACCTTCATGCGCTCGGGCATCGACGGCTTCGACACGTTGGAAGAGGCCGCCGCCGCCATCGCTGCCTACACCCCTCAACGAACGCGCTCATTCAATCCCGAGGGCCTGCGAAAGGTACTGCGGGAACGAAACGGGAAATGGTATTGGCATTGGGACCCGGCGATCATCTCACAGGAGCGCACTGAAGTGGTCGCGAAGCGCTTCGCCGGTCTCCTCGATGTCGCAATGAGCAACATCTCCGTGCCCACCATGCTCGTGCGAGGGATGCTGAGCGACGTCGTGACCCAAGAAGGCGTCGATGACATAGTGTCGCATCTCCCCGACATCACCGTGGTCGAAGTGCCTGGTGCCGGGCACATGATCGCCGGCGACCAGAATGGCGCCTTCACCGACGCGGTGACCTGGTTCCTTGACGAACGCGTGCGTCCGCTCTTGAGCAACTCGTAACGTCGAGACGTACTTCGTGCTACTTCGTGGCGAGCACCGTCGCGTAGGCGATCGTGTCCTTCGCGGGCGGCGCAGTCTCAGTCACGTGCTCACCCCATTGTGAGAAGATCGTCGATCCGCCCCCGGTCTTGCTGGTGATCTTCTCACTGAGCGGAAGCGTTTTGCTGCCTGAGGAGATCGTGAGGACGCTCTTGGTCGCGGCTGACGTACTCGACGCCGCAGACTTCCACGTCAACTCATAGTTCTTTTTCGACGTCGTGTCGGTCGAGAACTTCGTCCCCTTCGCGCTGGGCAGGATGTGAGCGAGAACCGACGTCGTGAGATTCGACGAGAAGCTTTCGTACGGGGTTGTCGCCGCCTTCATCGACACCCACAGCGTGCCTACTTTCTTCTGCTGGGCGGCACTCAGTCCCATGATCGAGATGAGTCCGGTCTTGGAACCGCTGAGGTAAGCCCAGGTGGGGGTCACGATGATGGTCACGGTGTTCTTGCCCGACGTGATCTTCTCCGAGCCGTAGCCACTGCCGATATCCACGCTCACCGAACTCTTGACACCGCTGGAGGTCGAATTGACGGCGACGTGCACGCCGATTTGCTTCAAAAGGGCTTTATTCGTGGCTTTGATCACCGACGCCGCCGTCGGATTCTTCACCGATGCCTGGGCGGCCAGGGGCAGTACTGCGACGAGGACACTGGATCCGAGGGCTAGAGAGAGCAGTGACAGGAGAGGGCGACGAGAGATAGGCATGGGATAGAGCCTACGTGGCGCGCGGTATCAACAACTAGGCACGACCGGTCGTTCTGACGAGCAAAATGTGAATGCGACCCGTCAGTCTCGATCGATCTGGTATCGAGAGGTGCCGATTCGTCAAGAAAACGGTCCCTACGACGCTGCGTCGCGCTTCTTCACGCCTTCGCGAACGAGTGGGATCAGTTCCTCACCGTACGCGCGAGCGTCGTCCAGTGGGTCAAAACCCTTCAACAAGAGCGTCGAGATTCCAATGTCGTAGTAGGCCAGCATCGCGTCGGCCACCTGCTCGGGTGTGCCCACCAGCGCGGTTGAGTTGCCCGCGGCGCCGGTCAGGTTGGCGACCTTCATCCACAGCCGCTCGTCGTACACATCGTTGTTCGCCGACATCTCGATGAGTCGCTTTCGACCGACCGAGGTGGTGTCCTCGATCTTTCGATCGACTGAGTACATGGCGTTCTTGTCCCCACCGAGCCCTTCGTAGGAGTCCTTGTGTCCAGCCATCCGTTGTCGGGCCAACTCAATGCGCTCGGCGGTCTTCTCGGCGATCCATTCCGCCTTCTCCCACGCCTCACTCTCGGTCGCGGCGATGATCGGGCGCAATGAGAGGCTGTAGCGAAGTGACCGGCCGTACTTCGCCGCCACATCGTTGATTGCATTCATGCGTGCGGCGACGGCGTCGCGGGGCTCGCCCCAGAAGGCGTAGACGTCGGCCTGGGCGGCGCCGACCTCGATGGCGGGCGGCGATGCTCCCGCGAAGTACAGGGGGATCCCACCCGGACTCATGGGTTTGACCGAACTGAACGCCGCTTCGTAGCGGAAGAACTCTCCCTCGTAGTCGAAGGGCCTGTCTTCGCTCCAGATGCGCCGAAGGATGGCCATGACCTCTCCGGTGCGGCGGTACCGAGCATCGTGAGCCACGAAGTCGCCCTCGCGACGTTGATCGGCCTCATCGCCTCCAGTAATGAAGTGAATGGCGACGCGGCCCCCGCCGGTGAGGTTGTCGTGGGTCGCGGCCATCCGGGCGAGGAGGGCCGGTTGGATGAAGCCCGGTCGATGGGCGACGAGAACCTTCAGATGCGTGGTCGTGTGCAGCACCGTGGCGGCGATGGCCCATCCTTCGGGTGAGACGGCACCATAACCGATCAAGACTCGATCGAAGCCGGCGTCTTCATGTGCCCGCGCCATGTCCTCGACGTAGCCCGGTTCGATGACCGAGCCCTCGGTCCAGTCCACGACGGGTCCGTCGACCAGCGGACCCTTAATCTCCGAGGCCTCGCGAGTTCCCACCATTCCGATGAATTCGACTGGCATTCTCTGCGACTCTTTCCTCGTCGTGCGAGACAATCGCTGTCCGCGCTGGTTCATGGTCGATCATCGTGACGATCAAGACTCGGTTCAACGGTAACATCCGCTAGGTGGTCAGGGAGATGATGGAAACTCAGTCCAAGACGAAGCGACCGCTCGTCGCCGTCGGCTACGGGCCCCGTTGCGTACCGGTCTTGCAGCTCACCGCCGCGGCGGCCGAGATCTGCGATCTCCTCTGGCTGATTGATTCGACTATCCCCGAGATGGCCGAGATGACTGAACTCCTCAATCGATTCGGACCGGTGGTCAATATCGCCGGCCTCGACACCGAACAGATCTTGAAGGAACTCTCGGAGCCGTACGCGCCCGACGGGATCGTCACGTACCTTGACGCCAACATGTCCCGGTTCGCCCTGGTCGCCCAGGCCCTTGGTCTCCCCTTCCATTCGGTCACGACCGCTGCCGCCCTCACCGACAAATTCGAGCAGCGCACGGTGCTTCGCCGGGCCGGCCTCGACTCACCCGGCTGTCTCGTCATCGAGCCCAGTCAGCACGTCGGCGATCTCACGCTCGACCCATCGAACAGCCATTGGCCCGCGGTCCTGAAGCCTCGTTCGGCCCAAGGCAGTCGTTACACGTTCAAGGTCGAGGACGTCGCTCACCTTGAACGCCTCTTGACCGCACTCGGCCCGGCACGACCGGCCATGGTCCTCGAGGACTATATCGGCGACGATCCAGCGCGAAAGGACGATGTCTACGCCGCGTACGTCTCGGTGGAGTCCATCGTCGCCAAGGGGGTCATCAGCCACCTCGCGCTCACGGGGCGATTCCCACCAGCGGAGAACTTCCGAGAGACCGGGTTCTTCATCCCCGCCGCGCTCAGCGATTCAGACCGCGACGACGCGTTGCGCTTGACGACGAGCGCCATCGAGGCCCTCGGCATCACGACCGGCTGTCTCCACACCGAAATAAAGTTCACTCCCCAAGGGGCGCGGATCATCGAGGTCAACGGTCGCATCGGTGGCGGCGTCGCCGACATGCTGCGACGAGCCGCCGACGTGCGACTCGTGGAGCTGACGCTGCGAGTGGCGCTCGGCGACGACGTACGGATCGACGGTCCGGTCGCCACCCAGCGCATCGGCTACCGCTTCTTCCTTCAGCCACCCGACGTCTCGGCGACGGTGGCGACCATCGAAGGCATCGACACGGTGAGTGACTTCCCCGGTGTCGACTCGATCACGGTGCATCAGGGTCCCGGTGCCGATCTCGACTGGAAGGACGGTTCACGTAATCACATCCTTGCGGTCATCGGTTCCGCTCCTGACTATCCAGCGCTCCTCGCCGTAGATCAGTTGCTCCACCACGAGGTGACCGTCACCTACGCCGACGTGAGTCACTTCTAGTGCCGGTGCGGCTGAGCTCGGCCGCGCAGTCGCGCGGCGCGGCGGCGTCCGACGACGAGACGGCGCGCCTCACCTGTGCGTTCGTCAACAACATGCCCGACGGCGCCTTCGATGCGACGGAGCGACAGTTCCTCGGCCTCGTCGCGTCGAGCGACGAGTTGATCGACGTCCGCCGTTACACCTTCAACGGCGTCGCCCGTGGCGACGTCGTCGCCGCGCGCATCGCCCGAGACTATGAATTGGTGAGCGAGATACCTCAGCGCACACCGGACGTTCTCATCGTCACCGGGTCCAATCCCGTTGAACTGCTGATCGAGGACGAGCCGTACTGGGACGACCTGTCGGACCTGTTGACGTGGGCCAGCACCAACGTCCCGGCCATTCTCCTGTCGTGCCTCTCAGCCCACGCGGCCTTGAAGATCTTTGACGGTATCGAACGCCACCGACTCGCCGAGAAGTGCACCGGGGTCTTCACCCAGCACGTCAACGTCGAGCACCCTCTCACGGCCGGCATGGAACCTGACATCGTCCTCGCCCACTCGCGCACGAATGCGGTGGCGACCAAGCATCTCGAACACGCCGGCTACACGATCGCGTTGGGTTCGCGTGAGATCGGATGGGGCGTCGCCACGGGACGTTTAGGCGACGCCGACGTCGTTCTCGTCCAGGGTCATCCCGAGTATGACCCGTCGAGCCTGTTGCGCGAGTACCACCGCGACGCACGCCGCTACGTGCTGCACGAACGCGATGACCTTCCAATCCTGCCGTTGCACTGCGTCGGCCCCGACGACTGGGACGAACTCGTTGCGTTGCACGAGGAGATCACGACCGACGCACGTGAACTCGACGTCCTCGACATGTTTCCGTTCGAAGAGGCCGGTGCCCGTGCACCGTGGCCGTGGCGCGACGACGCCACACTTCTCTACACGAACTGGTTGAGTAGCATCACGCCGAGGGGTGACTAGGCAATGCACGACGAGACCATCGCGATTCACGGCGGCTACGAGGCCGACGGCACGAGGGCGGTCGCGGTGCCGATCTACCAAACAATCGCCCACGATTTCATCGACGCCGATCACGCCAACGCCATCATGGACCTCGCGATTCCCGGTTTCCACTACAACCGGATAAACAATCCCACCAACGACGTGCTCGAGAAGCGAGTGGCGGCGCTCGAGGGTGGCAGCGCGGCCCTCGTCGTGGCGTCAGGCATGGCGGCGATCAGCTACGCCATCTTGACCGTGTGTGACGCCGGATCGAACTTCGTGGTGGCCCCTCAGCTCTACGGTGCGACGTTCACGTACTTCGCGCACGTGCTCAAGACGCTCGGTATCGACGCCCGATTCGCGCCTGATGATCAGGCCTCGTCGATGGAGAAGTTGATCGACGACAAGACTCGTGCGATCTTCTGTGAGTCGATCGGCAATCCCGCTGGCAACGTCATCGACCTCGAGGCGGTGGCCAATGTCGGCCACCGCGCAGGCGTCCCCCTGATAGTGGACAACACCGTCGCCACGCCACTCATGCTCAAGCCGTTCGAACACGGCGCCGACATCGTCGTGCATTCACTCACCAAGTTCATCGGGGGCCACGGCACCACGCTGGGCGGTGTGATCATCGACAGCGGCCGTTTCGACTGGTCGGCGCAGCCCGAGCGGTTCCCGATGTTCAATGAGCCCGAAGTGGCCTTTCACAACGTCGTGTTCGCCCGCGACTTCCCCGAACGGGCATTCGTCGTGCGCGCCCGTTCAATTCAATTGCGCAACACCGGAGCGACCCTTTCACCCTTCGCGTCGTTCCAGATCCTTCAGGGCCTTGAGACACTGGCGGTGCGACTTGAGCGCCACGAGTCCAACGCGCGCGCGATCGCGGCGTATCTGGCCGCCGATCCCCGCGTCGAATGGGTCAGCTTCGTCGGTTTCCCCGACAATCCCTACCATGAGCTCCTCGAGCGCTACCTGGGTGGGCGGGCCCCGTCGATCATCACCTTTGGCGTCGCCGGTGGCTACGACGCCGGGCTGGCCTTCTTCGACGCACTGGACCTCTTCAAACGGCTGCTTAACCTCGGTGACGCCAAGTCACTCGCCATTCATCCGGCCTCGACGACGCACCGCCAGTTGAGCGAGGCTGAACTGCTCGCCGCCGGAATTCGGCCCGAGACCATCCGACTCTCCATCGGACTCGAGCACGTCGATGACCTCATCGCCGACCTCGATCAGGCGTTGACACGCGCAACGAGCTGACCCGGTCAGACGATGATGTTCTCGACGGTCTGTTGAGCGTCGAGAACCGCTCGCAGTCGGCTTCGCGGCGACGGCAAGTAGTACGTGAAGTAGCGCACACCTTCGGTCAAGACGCCTAGAAGCGAGAGATTGGGCTGTAGCCGCCCTTCCGCGTCGTAAGGATGGAAGTCCTCGCTGATGGCGACGCTGCCGACGACGGTGTCGCCATAACTCATCTGCGTCAGGCGACCCTTGGCGGCCAGCCGACTTAACAGGGGCGAACTCGAGCGAGCGAGCGACGGAAGGTCGAGGTGCCCGCGCACGACGCCTTTCACCATCACCGACACCTCCTGCTCCAACCTCGTCGATCGGATCCTCACCTCGCCGTCGACGGCGGTCAACTCGGGATTGGGCCCGAACGGCGTCTTCACGACGCCGGCGTCGAGCAGCGCGAGCAGTTCTTGGGAGCGTGTGGGGGGCGGACCGGCCTCGAATCGGTTGATGCGGCTACGAACGTTGGACTGAAAGTCGATATAGGACTCGAGCGACAGTCCACCGAACTCGATGACCTCACGGAGTTGATCTCGCAAGATCCGCGTGACCTCGAGCGCCGCCTTCACCGGACTGCCACCGGCCGCCAACGCCTCGTCGAGATCGGTGTCGATCATCTCGTAGACGTGGGCTTGGTACTGGGCGCTGGTCTCGTACGTCGCCCCCGCGTCGGCGAAGACGTGGCTCGCGGGGTCGAACGAACCGTAGGAGGGCTCGAGGCCGGCTACCGCTTGCTCAAAGGTGCCATCGGTCCACGCGTCGTGGAGCTGCGATCGAACAGCATTCGCGTCGTCGACGCCACCCTTCAGGTACGCCGCCTGCCAGTAGTAGCGAACCTGCATCTCGGCGAAGAGCATCGGCAGGAGCTCGTGACGGAAGTCAACACGGCGACGTAGGGGTGATCCACTCGGCTTGATGAGTTCGGCTATTGCCTCGGGAGTGCAGACCGCGGGTGAATAGTCACCGTAGGGATCGGTGCCGAGCGATGACTTCGCGCAGTAGGGCACGCCCGAGCGTGAGTAGAGGTAGATCACTGGTTCGCGACCGCTCGGGATATAGCGCTTACGGTCCCCCACGTCCTCGTGACGTCCCCCGCGACCGATGGTGAGCGCGGTGATGAGGTCAAAACCCACCAGGCCCATTCCCGCGATCGCGATCGGCTCGCCCGGTGGCATTGAGAGGTCGAGATACTCAACCGGGTACGGCCGCAGATAGCGGACGTCGTCGGGACCGGCCTTGTTCTCGACGTTGAAGGTGTGGCCCGAGGTCAGCACGACGTGTTGCACGCTGATCGCGGCGCCGTTGTCCAACAGCACTCTTTCTCGACCACCGATTTCCGGCGTGATGTCGATCGCCGCGGCGTAGTGGCGGACTACTTCAAGATTCTTGGGGGCGTCGTCGAGAAGTTCCTTATAGAACCATGCGAGGTACTCGCCCATGAGCCGGCGTGGGAGGTAGTCGGTCGGGACGATCTCGACGCCCCCGCTGTCCTTGCGACATTCGTAATCGAACCAGCGATAACCCTGGTTGACCGCCCATTCGTACAGACCCATGGCGTAGGGAGGAGGTTGGTCGCCTTCGGGCGAGGCATAGAGCGAGAGTTGACCACAGGCCACGTTGAGTATGAGGTAATCGGGCTGTGCGGCGGCGTAGACACCGCCGCCGAGTTGACCCGGTTCGACCACGTGCAGGCGGATCGCCTTGGACGTCTGACGAGCTCGATTTACCACGCGCTCAGTGACGCATAGCCCCCATGATCCAAGACCAATAACCGCGAACTCCGTCACGTCGTCCTTGGTCACTATGCGCCACCGGACAATCGCACGGACGCGTGTACCAGAGTGAGCCTCGCTTGACCCGACATCCGCATTGAACGACCCCTCTGTCTTCCGTTGTCAATTCACAACGCTAGGTCGTGGACAAGACACGGACAAACTCCGTCCAGACCGTCAGTAGGTCATCGGTAGAATCGCCTCGGGGACGGCGGTGTGCTCTCGCGCGAGACCACCACGAAATCCATAGATTCCTTGACCGATGGGACGGTGGTGTACGACTTGAAGACGCTCACGCTCGGTCGCATCGACTCCCCTCTTCCGGTCCGAGAGTTCCACGGATCGTGAGTACCCCCGACGTCCTCGAGAGCATCATCAGCCGGGCCAAGTCAGGTCCCGACAACCCGGCAGTCGCGGACCTCGATCGATCCTTGACCTACGGAGAACTCGTGCACGAGATCGCTCGAGTCGCGGGCAGCCTACGTGCAGCCGGTGTCGTCGAGGGCGATCGCGTGGCGGTGCTACTCCCCAACTCCGTGAATTTCGTCGTCACCGCCCTGGCCAGCCTCTGGCTCGGGGCTTCGTTCGTGCCCTTCGCCGTGTCCGATCCCGATACGCGACTGCGCACGATATGCGACGACTGCGCGCCGGCGCTGGTCGTCGCGTCACGCGAGAGCGACGGGACCTACGCGCACCAATCGCTGTTGGACCACGTGATGTCGCGTGACATCGACGACCTCCGCGAGGCCGACGAAGTGGACTTCGTGGATCCCAACGAGGGGTCTCGAATCGCGTACGCCATTTACACCTCGGGGACCACCGGCACCCCCAAGGGCGTCTCGATCGACCGCTCGGCCTTCGCCGCGGCGGTGACGTCAGCGTCCGAAGCACTCGGCCTCACCAGCGCAACCCGCGCGCTGTGCGTCTCTCCCTTCCATTTCGACGGATCCTTCGGCACGCTCTTCCCCACGCTCTTCGTCGGCGGGGCGGTGGTCATTCGCCCGCGGGACGCGCTGCTCTTTCCTCGAACCTTCTTCAGGGCCGTGCTCAACGAGCACATCACCTACACCGGCTTCTCACCGAGTTATTTGCGCCTCCTCCTCGCGAGCCCCCAGATGGCACAGCTGGCCGATTCCGAACTGGAGGTCATCGCGTTGGGCGGCGAGGCGAGTTCGATCGCGGACGTGCGTGCACTGCACGACGTCGCGCCCTCGGTACGAGTCTTCAATCGCTACGGACCCACCGAAACGACCATCGCCGTCACCCACGTGCATCTGACCCCGGAGCTCGTCGCGAACGGTGTTGTGCCGATTGGCGTTCCCCATCCAGGCGTCACCTTTTACCTGGTGGACGAGGATGGCGGCATCATCGAAGAGTCGAATCGGGTCGGCGAACTCTACATTGGCGGATCGCAACTCATGGTGGGCTACTGGAACGCCGCGGAGTTGACAGAATCAGTGCTGCGTCGAGACGTGGTTCCCGCCGAGTTGGTCTATCGAACCGGAGATCTCGCCTTCCGCGACGATGCGGGCAACTACTGCTACGGCGGTCGGATCGACAACGTCATCAAGCGCAGCGGCGTCCGGCTGTCGCTGCTTGAAGTAAGTGAGGCCATTCGCGCGATCGATCACGTGACGGCGGCCACCTGTCTCACCTTCGACAACGATGGGGAGCTCGGCATCGTCGCCTTCGCAGTGGTTGACCAGGCGACCTCGCCATTCGACCTTCAGCTCGCGGCACGAGAACGGCTGCCTGAAACAATGATGCCCAACCGGATCGACGTCGTGGATGCACTGCCACTCACCCGATCGAACAAACTCGATGCACCGGCCCTCCTCGCCGGGGCCGGTCTCAAGGCCTACTGATCAGCGTTCGAGATCGCCTCGTTGAGGCGGTCCATGACGAATTCGTCCAGGCGTGCGATGGTCCGCTTGCGGCCCTCAATGGCGTGCATTGAATGGTCGAGCCCCGCGACGAACTCCACTCGGTAGTTCCTGGGGTTCTGAATCCTTCGATGATCGATCGAGCGCAGGATGGGTACTCGCCGTGCCGGCGACACGTCCTCTCGACTCGCGAGCACCAGTACCTCCGCGCCACTCTCTGCGGCCGTGGCGAGGAGGTCGCGTGCGACTCGACGCGGAAGAGCGAGGCGTCCCACCTGCCAGATGCCCGCGAAGACCCATGGACGGTACAGCATCGCCCAGAGAAGCCGATTTCCGAGCGCACGTGCGAGGCGGCCTTGCGACAATCGAAGTCGAACGATCAGTTGAACCGCGTCCATGCCGATGGGCGGATTGATGGCGCAGAGTCCACGCGCGCCGAACTCGATGGCGCACTCCGCCGCGAGATAGACCCCCGAACTCAAGCCGATGTACACGACGTTTGACGGGTCGTCCTCGCTGAGGAATGGTGCCACACTCAAGGCGTCGGCGAGCCACTCGTTTTCGTAGACGAAGGACTTCCCGCGCGGCAACCACGAACTCTCACCTACTCCTCTGAGGTCGAAGCGCACGCAACGAAGCCCGACGCTCGCCCATCGTCGCGAGAGTTCCACCCACTGTCGCGAGGGACCAGTGTGATCCTCGTTCGCGACGTTCAACATCACGATGAGTGGGCCCCGCGACGGACCATTCGGGACGCTGATCAGGCCGTATAAGTGGTGCTCGCCGATTTCGATCGGCCGTTCAGTGACCACGTAGGTGCCACCCGCTTCGCGAAACTCCTGCGAGTGGCGCGTCGGGAGCGCCTCCATATTCGTCCACTGGATTGGCACGTCCGCCAGCCACTCTTCGATGAGTTGAAGTGAACGGGTCGGGGTGACGGATCGAAGCGGTGAGACCCCGAGCATGGCCCCCTGCTCGTCGGTCTGCTCCCAGTGTGCATTGGCTGCGTCCAGACGCACCTTCAGGTTGTCGGAGAGCTCCCGATCGGTTCGAGTGATGACGAGCACGCGATCGGCGAACTTTCCCGGACCGCACTTCGACAAACTGAGCCGTTTCAGTTCTTCCTCACGTTCGACGCTGAGCGCGAATTCCGACGTTTCGAATGGCTCGCCATCGTTCACCCGCGCGTCGTGCTCCTGGAGCGCTTCGAGCGCCGCGGTTTCGCGAAGAAAACTTCTTCCGGACTCGCAGGGGTCCCAGAGAACCAGTGATGACAGTTGCAACTCATTCTCTATGGCGGCGACGCCGGCGATGGTCGCGCCAAAGCGCATGCCGACGACCGACAGATTTTCCGTTCCCGAGTGACGGAGCAACTCGAGCGCGCTGGCAACATTCTCTCGCCACAGAGCATCGAGATCGCTCGCGTCCATTGTGCCGCCCGAGTCGCCCGTCGCGTTGAAGTCCATTCGAAGCGTGAGAAAACCTCGAGACCCGAGTGACGCCGCCAGTGTACGAAGGGCGTATCGCGCCGCGTGCACCTCTCGACCGATTGGCGGTACCACGACAACACCGCCTCGAATGCGCGAGTCAACCGGTGACGTCAATCGACCATAAAGCGCATTGTCGTTAGGACCGAACCACACGGTCTCCTCACGCACATCCACCGTCGCCTTCGAGTTCGTCAATTCGTACCCAGAGCCGCGACGGTAACGATGCCGTGCGCAGTGATTTGGCCGCGTGAGAAGTTGGGACACCCGGTGAAAATGTGAGGCACTGGAGGATTCATGCAGAGGTACCTGGGCCCAGTTTCATGTCGCCTCTCGCGACACACCAAGAGACTCCATCGCGTGTTTGATGGAAGCAATGGACTCGAACGTTGATCGAGTCAGCAGAGCGTCGGGAAACTCGAAGTCAAAGGCGTCCTCGAGCGCCAACATCACGTTGACGCTCGCGTGTGAAGAAAGGCCTCTCTGATAGAGATCATCATCTTCTCCAAGGCTGCCCGCCGGTTTTGTCAGTTTCGCGTGCTTGTCGAGAATCGTTCTGATCGTCGTGTCGTTCATCGCCATATCTTGTCGCCACCATCTTCCTCGGAGGATTCGGCGACAACGATGGCGGAAGCAATCCGATTGGTATGACTGAAACTGACTGAAATGTCGTCCACGCCTCGAAGGGCCGCGCGTTGAGCGGCGGCACCGCTCAACGAGAGTGTGGATCCACCCAGCTGCGTGGACCGAACCTCGATGGAGGTCCATGGAAACGCCACATCCGAAAGTTCAAGCAATTTTGCCGCTGCCTCTTTCGCCGCGAATCGCTTCGCCAACTCTTCGGCTTCGCAATGACCATCGCGCGAACAACATTCAATCTCATCCGGGGTGTATACACGCTCCAGATAACGACTCCCGAAGTCCTTCATCGACGCTTCGACGTCGTCAATCGATTGGATGTCAATCCCCACGAGAATCTTCATTCATTCCTAACAAGTCAAGCGTGCATCAAAGTTTAACTCTGGACGGACATTTCGGGTGTTCCCGTCAGCGCGGTTGGGCCAATGACGTCGATTCGCCACTTCGATCACAGGGTCGATGTCGAGTTCTTCTCCTCGACGTGATTGGCGCGGCGCATCCCAATGCAATACGCAGTCGCTAATACCGGATTTCACTGGAGCAGGGATAGAATTGTGCCTGTGTTCAAGCGCCTTCGTTTCGACACCGAAGAAGGCGAACCGTCAGCAGCCCATGATCTCGACCAATAACCTCTTGCCCCCCATGGATGAGGTGACGCTCACGACCAGAGGCACGGCTGTTTCCACGAACAAGTCGTTGGATTCCTCTGGCCGGGCGTTGATGCCGCGTGACTTCAACTGGGGCCGACCAAGGGCACGCACGAGCCACCGAGACGATGGATAATCCCATGATCGCCACATTTGGAGCGCTCGCGGGACCTCCCGCCGTCTTGGTGACCTTGTTGGCCGTCCTCAGCCTGCTCGCGATTCGCGCCACCGTAGGCATATTGGGTCTCGCCATCACCCGACGGGTCGCGTTCTATCTCGATGGTGCCATCGCGATCTTCTTCGTACTCTTCATCTTCGTCGTCGTGAGTCGATTTAGGTACCTTGCTTAAGATGCCGACCGCGACGCTGGAGGCGCAGACGCCACTACGGCATCGTCAACGTCACAGCCGTACCCCTCTGGTCATGGGCTTGGTTTCGATGCTTTTGTGGGTCGTCGCCGTCAAACAAGCCAACATCAACAAGATGACGCCCGATGGACTCGTCAGCATCCTCGGTTGGCCCTTCTTCGTAGGTTTGATACTCATCGTCGCGGCGCTGGCATTCGAGATCATGCGTTTGGGGACTCGCTCGAGAAACCTCGTGTTGCTCATCGTGGTCTTTGTCATCTTCATCTACGGCACCGCGTGCGCCATCGAACCAATAGCCGGCCTGCAGGCCGGCTTCGTCCACGCCGGTTTCGTCCTGTACATCCTCCAGCACGGACACGCGCTCAACGACTACGACGCACGCTTCTCGTGGCCGGGTGCGTTCTCCCTCGGCGCAGTCTTAGTCAGCTTCGCGGGGCTGCACAACGCACTCGCCTTCTTGCGATGGTTCCCCTTACTCATCGAACTGTCCTACATGGCGCCGATCCTCGTCATCGCGCGGTTCAGTGGCGTTGGCAAACGTGCCGCGTGGCTCGGCGTCGTGTTCTATTTCGCGAGCAACTGGATCTACCAGGATTACTTCTCCCCCCAGGCGCTCAATATCCTCTTCTATCTGGTCATCGTCGCCGCGATATTCGCGTGCTGGGAACCGGCGACGCTTCGATACCCCGTCGCGCGCAATCTGGTCATTCGATTGTTCGCCTCGATTCGTGCACTCTTTCGACGCTCTCGATGGGAGGGGCTCGAGGCGACGACCGAGTGGCCCCACGCTCGAACGTTCGCCGTCATGCTCATGTTGCTCTTGATCGGCCTCGCGTCGGCTGTGAGCCACCAATTGACGCCCTACGCACTGCTCCTCGCGTTGGCGGCATTGCTCTTGACTCGCCAGCTCGGACGACCAGAACTCATCGTTGCCGTGCTGCTCTTCGCCGTAGGTTGGTTGAGCCTGGGGGCGACCAACTACTGGATCGGCCACCTGAACGTCATCTTTGGAGGCGTAGGTCAATTTTCAGGGGCGGTCTCATCGAACGTATCGTCTCGGGTCGTTGGAAGTGTCACGCACAAGTTCATCGTCGACGCCCGAATCCTTGAAGTGATGGGGCTGTATGCGCTCGGGGCACTCGGTGCTCTTCGTCGTCGACCCAGCTCACGAGCCCTCGAAGCGCTCGCCGGTGCACCCCTCATCCTCCCCTTCGTGCAGAGTTATGGCGGGGAGGGACTCCTTCGCGCCGTCCTCTTCGGACTGCCCTTCATCTCATTGCTCGCGGCATCGGCAATCTTGCCGAACCGGGTTGGCCCGATTCGAGCCATCATCCCCTGGTTGCCCTTTCGACGTGCCGGTCGCGCGACGCTGGCGGTGCTCGTTGGCTCGGCCATACTCATCCTCGCCGTCGCCACGGTGCTGGTGCGTGGCGGCAACGACGCCTACGAATCATGGACGACCGGTGAGTTCGCGGCGGTCAACTACACCTACGACCACATCACGCCCGGTCAGACGCTGGGCCTCGCCGACTCCTACATCCCATTTGGCTATCGCGATGTCGACCTGATTCACATCTACATCCCCGAGAGCGACCGCAGGGCCACCTGGCCCGTTGCCTTCGCGAAACACGAGGCGACGTGGATCATCCTGAGCAAGTCGGAGGCGTCGTGGGGCGTCAACGTGGCGGGCTACCCCGTCAACTGGGAATCCAACCTTGAACGCTCGCTCCTGAACGAGGGGTACACGGTCTCCAAGACGTGGCCGACGGCGACAATCTTGCGCGCGCCGAAGTCGGTGCTCGTCGGGCACTAGGTGTCGAGAGTCCAATCCCGAAGAACCCGATCGCTTAATCGTCGAGTGTGTCGATGACAGTGATGGTTCGCTGCGTCAAGGTGTTCGGTCGTCGCCGCGAAAGCGCACGCTCGTGCGATCTACTTCTTCTGGTACTCGGCGACCCAGTTCACCAACATCGACACGGGTGTTGAAGGGCACGCTTCAGCGCGGAAACACCACGTCTGCTGCTGGAGGGCGAGGTGCATCGGCACGTCGGGGATCTCGGCCGAGATCCTCGAGACCGTTCCCCACACCTGACCGTCAACGGTGTAGGTGATGGACTTAGGCGTCCAAATGACACCCCACGTGTGCCACTGTTGCATATTGACCTGTACGCCACTGTGGAACTCTTGGTTGAGTGGTCCGTAGTGCAGCGTGGCGGTGGTGGAATCGATCTGACCGGCCGATTCGTTGAAGTCAACTTCAGGCGGCCACATGTTTGATTGCGGCCACAAGAGCTGCACCGCGCTCGCACCGCCACCGGTCACACGCGAACGCACAAAGTACGCTCCGTAGCGCATCGCCTTTCCGCACTGACAGAGTCCGCCGGTCACCCATCGATTCTGGTATTGGGGGTCGCGCCAGGTATTGAGACTCAACACCCCGTTGCTGACAACGACGTGATGGCTACCGAATTGAGCACCGGGATCGTTCAATGGCTTGCCGTGGTAAACGATCCAACCCGCTGGCAGAACGTTGCCCGGGAAGACCGTCGAATAGGTCATTTGATATCCCGTCAACGCCGAGGTGGCGGGTGGTCCAAGTCCCGAGGCCTCCGCCTTGTTCGGGGTACCGATTGGATATGGCGTCGGCTGCGTTCCGCTGGTCGTCGGCGGAGGGAACTGCGACGACGGAGTGATGCTGGTGCTGGTGATGGCGATCGCCATGATGACGACGATGAAGAGCACGAATGTCGCGCCCGTGAGTACCGCGATGCGATGGTTCCAAGGATTTCCACCGCCCTTCCCAGCAACTTGATCGGTCGTGGGTGCGGGAGGCTGGGGTGGTCGATAGCTCACCGGTCCGTTCAACAGCGTTGAAAGGCTGTCGGCGCTTTCCCTCAGGTCAGTCATGAGCACCCCCAAGACGTAGGGAACGCAGTGATCGCCGAACCCAGTTCGTCAAGAAAGTCCTTTCAATCGTCTCCACGTTGACCGAACATGTGCCCCTGCGCCTCATGAAGGTTCAATATAAGTTCGCCATCTAATTTTATTCACAATTCGTACCCAATTACTTCACACCTCAGACGAAAACTCCGAATCTTCACAATGTCGTGGCGTGCATGCAACGAGTTGTGCACAGGGCTTACGTCATTGTCTGAATCACAACAGGACTGGCCGCGAACGTTCATTCGACCGATGTCAAAGAGATGTCCGGTCGTGCCTTCGAGAGCCCATCGACGTCGCGACTCATTCGACAAGCAACATGACCCACAATTCACCGCGACGCAGTCCGTCGATGTGTGGTGGTCGCTCGGACCACGCGCTTCATTCAACGTCACCAATTCGGTCGGTGTGGCTCGCTTACTGGGGGCATTGAAGTCTCGGTGTCGCCAAGCGCGACGCGTCGCGAGGTTGCGTCCCCCTCGATCGATGTTCTCGTGCAACCATCGTGGCACGCCGCGACTGTTACGCCGAGATGAACACCGGCCACCATCGCCATCTTTGACAGATTTTGTGTTGTCAAATGATGAACTTTGCCCCGTTCTCCTCGGCCGCCCATCCGACTTTTTAAGTGAAGCCGGTATGCTTCATGACCGTGAACAACGGGCTCTCAGCACTCTTTCGAAGCTTGTTGATGTGACCCTCCCGAAGCGTTCCACGCTACGGATCCTGCTTTCGGAGGCGTTTCGCCTTTCGCTCATTCTCGTCTCGATAATCTTCGATCCGCTCCGGTCAAGAATGCGCGACCGATTGCTTCGGACGAATGGATCCGCTCCCGCATCTGGCGAACTGGAAAAACAGAACGATCCGCCGTTGGTCTTGCTCATGGTGTATCGCGCAAAGAATGTCGAAACGGTGACGGCGTTGCTCCGTCAAGTCACATCCGACGCTGATATTCGACTGTGGGCGCTCGATGAGGTCGCACCAGAGCTCGCCGCACACACCGTCGGTAGCGGACCCGGAAGCAGATTCTCCAACCTCAACAAGCTCTACGCCGCACATCCCATTGCTGACGGGTCGTGGGTCGTGCTCGCTGACGACGATGTCTTGTTCGTCAAGGGCAGCTTGACCCGGATCATCAGCATCATGAAAGAGGCGGGACTCTCACTTGCTCAACCGGGTCAGAGCATCCTCGGGTGGTGGACGAGTTCGTTCAACGTGGCGAGGCCGTTTCTGGTCGCAAGGGATTCCAACTACGTAGAACAAGGTCCACTCCTCGTCCTTGAACCTCAGTTCGCCAAACTCATACTGCCCCTCCCCGACGACAACGACATGGGTTGGGGCATCGAGGCTGAATGGTATCGAGTCAAGGAAGGTCGTTATCGAATCGGCATCATCGACGAATGCCGGGTCGTCCACTGTGCACGCGCCGGCGTCGCGTACCCGTCTCGACCTGAACGGCGAAGCATGAATGAACGGCTGCGTAAGGCAGACATCGACAGCCTCTATCAATTGCAAAGTGTCAACGGTTACTGGTGGAAGTGGCAACACGCACCATCGTGGATGAAGCCTTAGGTCGTTCGACCGCGTGCGCTAGAGGAGCGAACGTCGAACCTAACTGAACGTTCAACTGTTCGACAAATGACGACAGCTCGGCGTCGACCCCTATTTCTCTGCGCCCGAACGCCGTAGTGCGCGTGCGCCACGGAAATACGCCGCCGGACCCTTGACGAACCCGATCCATTCTTGGCGAGTCACGTCGCGGGGAAACGCCTCCGACTTCTTGTTGTTACGAACTGATCGTGCCGCAAATCCATACTTGAGCCCTCCAGGGATCCGCTTGATCAAATCCCACGTGCGGCGTGGTTCCTTCACCAGACATCGGGTGAGGTAGGCGCCCAGACCCGTCGCGTGCCACAGTGTTTGCGCTCGCAATTCTTCCATGGTGCGTCGATGTTGGTGCCAGACAATCGCGCCGGGTTGATACACGATCTCAAAGCCGGCGCAGAGTGCATCGAAGAAGACCGCCAGGTCTTCGGCTCCGCAGGTGTCCAGGGCGATGTCGAAATAGCCGAGTTCAGTGAGGACATCATTTCGCCACGCCATGTTGACACCTGCACCGATGCGACCCGTCGCGTACGGCAACAGTGAACCGGGTTCACGCTTCGCCAAACTGATCCGGCGTGGATGGATGCCTTCGACGAATGCACCCGACTCCTCGAAAAGACCTTGCGCCCGGGTCTCGAGCTCCAGCGGCATCACGAAGCCAGTCGCACACGCGACATTGGGCGACGACTCCAGGGCGAGAACGAGCTCGGTCACCCAGTGCCGATCCACCTCGGCGTCGTCGTCCGTGAAGGCGACGTACGTGCCTTGCGCTGCCCTGGCCCCTCGCGATTTGGCGACGCAGACCCTTCCCGCGTGATTGCGTACGTAGTGGACGTCGCCAAAGTGTTCCTTGATCAGTGTTTCGGTCTCGTTGCCGTCCGACGAGTCCACGACAACCACGTCAAAGTTTGGGTACTCGAGTTGGACGATGGACTCCAGGCAACGTCTCGCCAGGACGGGTCGATTCTTCGTCGCTAACACCACACTGACGCTGGGTGCCGAGGCAAAGAGGTCCTTCCTTCCATCGCGACATGACCCGTCCTCGTGGTCTAGGACGTGATGAAGCTCGATGGCCTTCGCAAATGTCGTCGCGGCTTCGTCAAAGATGTGTGCCGTGTCGGCGCCCGTTAACGCGACGTCGATGACGCCAAGGGGTTCGGAATGCAACCGGACTAGAACGAGAGCTCGTTCGCGCTGCAAGGTGGACTCGTCGCCCTTCCAGCGCATCGAACCATTTTCAAGTTCGATCTCAAGAATCGCTCGAGAAACGTAGGACACTTCTTCAGATGTCACGCACTCAACCTTTCCCTACGCGCCATGGTGCACGACCGCCGACATAAATGCACCAGGGTGATGGGAGCTTCGACGTCGCTCCGACCTTGCGAACACCTGGCAAGTTCCTCCACAATGTAACGACACTAATCGAGTGACCCTTCCTCATCGGCCAGCGGACACTGTCGTGCGCTTCGCATTGATGACCACGCTGCCCGTTCGGATCCGCCTAGGCCGCCGGACGAACACCTCGTTGAGAACACCAGGGCGCGGTGAGAAAAGGGCGCTGATGCGATCCGATACTTCGACGCGCCATCCATTTGAAAGTCGAAGAGTAGATTGTGTGTGTGTCCAACCGCATCACGCCTGCTGCACCCGTGACAGCCACGATCCAATGGGACCCAATCTCGTCACCCGGACGCCACTGCGACGATTGGGAGATAGACCGTTCGCCAGTCGGAGCCTTGAACTGTCATGGTTGAACGCGGTGACGACGCTGCTTCCAAGCGACTGACCCCGATATATCTCGTACTTCGCGATCTCGCGACGAGAGAGTCGGGTGTCGAGTTCATCTACTCTGCCTTGAACGTGCTCGCCGAACGCTACGAACTCAGTGACGTGGCAATTGTTCTGGTGAGCAGTTCAATCTCCACACGGGTGTTCCGGCTCCACGGCCGCGATGTCGACACGAAAGCCGTCGCCGCACTCGGCACGAGCCCGGGCGTCTACTGTCTGCCCGACATCGTGCCGCAGAGCGAGCTTGAGACGATCTACACCGCGTGCCAGGAGGCCTACTCGTACCGATTCGTGCGCAGCTTCGCCGGCGAAGCGGCGTCCGCGGCGGTCGATGAAGTCCGTCTGACATCGGACTCGGTACCGTCGGAAGCGTCGGTTCCGTACGTGGTGCCGTCCGAAGAATCGGTGCCGACCGAGCGACGTGGGCGCCAAGTCACTCGTAAGGAGCCGTCGGCGGGAGCTCGAGCCGCGAGACAGAGGATCTCACGTCTTCTGGTCTTGGTCGACGTGACGATTCTCATCCTGACCGCCGCAGGCGTTCACGGCCCGGTCCGTCTCGTCCTCGGACTCGTCCTCGGCATCGTCATTCCTGGTTGGTGTCTCGTCGCCCCTCTGAAACTCGACAACGCACCACTCGAACTCGGATTGGTCATGACGGTGAGCCTGTCACTTCTCATGATGGTCGCACAGATCTTGATGACGATGAACCTTTGGCATCTCGTGACGCTCGAAGAGGTCACGAGCGTGGTTTGTCTGCCGTTCCTGCTCCAGCAGTCGAGATTGATCTCGCTAGGGTCGCACGGCCCAGCCAGTGGAACCACGCGTTGACGCAACGAGATGCCCTACGCGTCGTGAGCTACTGGTCGACACTCTCGACTGTGCGGGCGTGACGTCGGCTCGATAGGTACAGCCACGGCCCGATCATCATGCCGATAATCTCCGTTCGGCGAAACGACGGCGAGTACGAGTGCTTCTCGTCTCGACCCGCGGCCGCACTCTGGCCGGAGAAGGCACTTCGAACCCAGCGGTAGAGCGCGCTCGGCGCACCGTTCAACATAATGCCGACGAGATGGCGCAGGTCTTCGAATATCAGTGACGTCAGGTACGCGGTCAAGCCGACACCGACGCCCCTCATTTGGATCATCAATTCATCCATGCCCCGTCGGTGCGTGTGTCGAACGATTGCGTTAGGGGTGTACGCCACTTCGTAACCGGCCCAAAGGACGTCAGCGTAGAAGCGAGTGTCTTCTCCACTCCTCGCGATACTTCCGACACCCAGCGCGACATCGAACGGGCAACTCAGGGCGAAGTCACGACGTGCCGCAAAATTCGCTCCGACGCCGCAGTTACCCGCCACCACGTAGATGGACTTCGTGTTCGACTGCTCGTCGGGCCCACCTTCGCTGATTCGAAAGGAGGACTTGCGCAGCGACCCGCGATCACCAATCCGTCGACGGCGAATGCTCCACCTTCGCGCCACGAGTCCGCGATCGAAGCCGCCGTAGAAGATCTCGCACAGTTCCTGCGCCTCCGTCTCAAGTTCGGCGGGAATGACGAGACCAGTGACGCACTTGATGGCGTCAGATTGGTTGAAGGCCTCGACTAAGCCTGTGAGCCAATTGGCGTCCACTTCGACGTCGTCATCCGTGAACGCGACGATGTCGCCACGCGCGGCGAGCACGCCGGTGTTGCGCGCGAACGAGAGTCCTCGCCGTCCTTCTCGAATCACTCGAAGGTCCTTCGCGGGTTCAACTTCGTCGTCGTGCGATTGCGCCCAGATCGGCTCGCTGTTCTCGCTGAGTGACTCCGCACGATTATCGACGACCACGATTTCGAATGCGGGATAGTCGATCTGAGTGAGCGACTTGATGCAACGTTGCAGGAGGTCAGGTCGCCGCCCAGCGGTTGAGACGACGATGCTCACCAACGGCCATGAACTGTTGTCCTTCGGCATGGACTCGTTGGCCGCCAACGCGACTTCTTCTGGTACGCCCGGCAGTGGCTCTCGAGGAATGCCACGCTCATCCAAATCGACATTCAACTTCGCGAACGGCATGTCCCGGTATCGAAGATAGATCCGAGCACGGCGATAGCCATGAATAGGAATTCCGGGTAAATCCTTCCAGGAGAGATTTACGCCTTCATGTCTGTCAGGAACGTCGATGAGGAGGACCGCAATAGGATCAAACGCTTCGTTCCTATTCACATTCCGCAACCTTACTGATCATGAAGTATTTGCGACTGACAAAAGTGCGTGCAATGACGCTTTCGCCATTCGAGTAGCGCATGCACTCTATCGCTTGACAATTCGTCGCGAAAAGAATCTCTTACCTGCGGAACTCGGTGGTCGACAGGTATCGCTCCATCCAGCACACGTTGGCATTCTAGAAAGTCGTGAATTGGACCTGCTCTAGGGCCGCGGCCCCGTTGGGAAGAAATTGATGCGGAATCAGCGAAACTCGCGTGCGACCACATCCGTGAGATTCGCGCGGACGTCTCGACGCGGACGAATTGGTGACCCGTAGCGAATCGGCGGTCATTTTCGTGTTCTACGCATTGGTTCCGGGGTGAGGACCGCCCCTCGCTCAACTACGTTGGACATGAAGAACCTATTTGCGTGCCCTATATCTGGTCGATAGCATTTCCAAGAACAAATCCTCTTCCCGACCGTCGGGAGTTCTCGCGAAGCGAGAATTCATTGCTGGGGCACTCGTGTGTTTCCGATCGGTTGACTCTCATGAACTACATTTCGTCGGTTGTAAACGCCAAGCGAAGTGCTGGCGTCAACGCGCGACGGACGGTCTCTCGAACGCGGTGGGCGAAGGCCCTGAGTGGCCTTGGTATGTTCACCCTTTTGGTCGCCACACTCTCACCTACTGCGATGGCGTCGAGCTTGGTCGGATCGCACGGCCAGCGAACGACGGTGAAAGCCGTTGCACACGCCTCCACGCTGTACTCGGTAGGCCAACCTGACTCCACGCAACCTTCGGGCGAAGCGCCGCCCACGACGAGCGAGATACCGGGCTACCAATTACAAGTCGTCACGAACTTCGACAGTGGCACGCTCCCCGCGAACTGGTTCGTGTTCTCAGGCACGGCGTCGGGTGACTCTGGATCCCGTTGGGCCACAAGTCACGTGACCGTGAGCGGTGGCATGCTCCAGCTCAACACGTACGAAGATCCGAGTTTCAACAACGAGTGGGTGTCGGGCGGCATCTGTCAATGCAACAAGTCCTACACCTACGGCGCCTTCTTCGTTCGATCGCGGATGACCGGACCCGGTCCGACCCAGGTTGAGATGCTGTGGCCGGTGTCGGGTTGGCCGCCAGAGATCGACTTCAATGAAACCTACGGAGGGAGTACTTCCTCGCAGGCCACGCTCCACTACAGCAGCGCCAACATCGCGTTGCACCGCAACGTCTCAATCGACATGACCCAGTGGCACACCTGGGGCATCGTCTGGACTCCTGTTTCGATCCAGTACACCGTGGACGGCCGTGTCTGGGGCACGATCGACGATCCCGCCATCATCCCCCATCAACCGATGTCGCTTCACTTCCAGCAGCAGACGTGGTGCGCGTCGAACTACGCGTGCCCGACATCGCCGCAGTCCACACAGATCAACTGGGTCGCCGCCTACACCTCGACGACACCCCAACCGATCCCGATCGGATCGTTCACCAACAACTCGGTGGCGCTGACGCCGGCGATCAAGGCCAACATTCGCGAACTCGCGACGAGGATCGTCGAACGCGCCGATCTCACGGTCACCATCAATGGCTACGCCGATAGTGCAGCGAGTCAAGTCACGAATCTCGCCGTCAGTCGACAGCGAGCCGCGAACGCAAAGAAGTACCTCCAACAGCGGCTCACGCTGCTCCACGATCCGACGGTCTTCGTCGCCGCCATTGGCCATGCCATCGGCCACGTCAGAATCCCTCACCTCTCTACGCAAGTCAACTCGGGTGAACTGTTCGCGACGCTGGGGTGACTCAGCACTTCGCGCAAGCGGTCATCAACGCGTAGCGCCCTTCTCCTCGGGCTGGACAGTGCCGACGGAACGGCTACGCACCGCGCACCAACTCCTAAGTGATCAGTGCTCGATTGCTAATATCAACGGTGACGGGCTATGAGGAGAAACCTGAAGACGGAGAGACCCGACGGATTGCCCAAGAGTTTCATCCGTAGCCGTCTGGTCCAAAATGCCTTCGCTCTGATGATCTCCTCGGGCGGTTCAGGGCTGCTCGGTTTGGCCTTCTGGGGTATCGCGGCGCACTTGGCGACCCAAACGGCCGTTGGACGCACCTCCGCCGAGATTTCGGCAATGATCCTCTTGGCCAATCTCTCCCAAGGAAGCTTCGGCACGATCTTCGAGCGATTCCTCCCCGTAGCGGGATTGGAAACCAAACGCTTCGTCGTGCGCGGCTACGTGATGGGTACCATCCTCGCCTTCATCCTTGCGACGATCTACGTCTTCTCCGGCCTCGCCCACAGCTACCTGCCCACCGCGTTCGCGTGGCGCGCCTTCTTCATCGTGGCGGTGGTGATGTGGACGATCTTCGCACTCCAAGATTGCGTCCTCATTGGACTGCGCGCGTCCAAGTGGGTGCCGGTCGAGAACATCTCTTTCGCCGCGATGAAGTTGGCGCTGCTGGCAGCACTCGTATCCTCGCTGCCGCAAGAGGGCATCTTCGTCGCGTGGGTCACGCCCGTGATCCTCACGATCATCTTCGTGGGCTGGTACATCTTCGGCAAGCGCATCCCCGAACACATGAAGGTACGGGTCTCGTTGGAGACCCTGCCACGCACCAGGGAACTAGTACTCCTCGCGGCCGCGCAGTACGCGACGCTCTTGTTCAGTGTGATCATCCCCGCCGTCGTGACACTGATCGTCATTCAACGACTCGGCGCGGTGGCGAATGCTCACTACTACGTACCAGCATTGATCACCGGGAGCCTCTCCATCTTCCTCCTGAGTGTCTATCGGTCGTTCATCGTCGAGGCGACGTCCGAACCCCATGCGCTGCGTCATCACACGAACATGGTGATCGCCACGATGAGCGCTGTTCTCATCCCCAGCGTGGTCTTTGGCGTGATCTTCGCGCCACTGATCCTTCGTATCTTCGGAACGACCTACGCGACGCACAGCACGACCCTGCTGCGGATGCTCCTCCTCTCATTGCCCATGAGCGCGGTCTCGATCTTCTATGGGGCGTTCGCGTGGCTGGATCGCCGAGTGTGGTGGATGTCGCTTCGCGACTTGATCAGCGGCGTCATCTACTTCGCCGTCCTGTTCGCGATGATCGGCCGGCACGGGATCCTCGCCATTGGTTACGCCTCCTTGGTCACGTCGGCCCTGCAAGGCGTCTTCTTCTTGCCCGTCGCGATTCGCCGCTACCGCCACACGTCCAACTACGACAATCCTTTGGATCAGGCGCAACCGAGCGCAACCTAGACCTGACGTCGTCGCGACCGCGTCGACGCTCGCGGCTCCTGCTACGAAGGTTTCACATGTGTGACCAGGTTCTTGACGCCCGACGTGAGACCGGAGAGATCGCGGCGGGCTTGTCGCATACTGAGATGGATCGTCACGCGCGGTGCCAGCAACAACGCGAGGCCGAGAGCGGCGAACATCGCCGCGTAGTTCTTGCGCGAGCGTGCCTCGTGGGCGCGACGGATCGCCTTCGCCGCGCGCCCCGCGGGCACGCGGGGCAGGCCGTATCGGATCGCACGAACGTGGTCGAGGTTGCCGCGGGCCTCGGCGAAGAGGAGGTGTTCGCGCAAGATGAGTTTCAGCTGGTCGCCACCGGACAAGGCGTGCGACAGGTTCGATCCGTGCCGGCGGTATTCGGTCAACACCTCGGGCAGGAAGGCGAAGTCGTGCTCTCGGGCGATTCGATAGAGGAGCTCGAGGTCGCCACTGAGGAGAAATAAAGGATTGAAACCACCCACCTCTTCAATGTGTCTGCGCCTAATCATCGCGGTGGAGATCAAGATGAATCCGTCGGCTCGCAGGAAGTCGATGTACTGCGACTCCCTTGACTCCCCTTCGCCGATGATCGATCCTCGCTCGTCGATGACGCGATATTGGCTGTGACAGACACCGACGCGCTGATCGCGCATCACATCGACTTGGACGCGCAGCCGATCGGGCAGCATTCGATCGTCGTCGTCGAGCAGCGCGATGAGGTCGCTTCGGGCGTGGCCGATACCCACGTTGCGAGAAACACATTCACCACGATTCTCCTGGTGAAAGGTCCTTATCCGGTCGTCGTCGCGTTCGATCTCGGAAAGATCGTCCTCGCACCCGTCCAAGATGACGATCAATTCCCAGTCCTCGAATGTCTGGGCCTGGACCGAGGCGATGGCGTCGCGCAAGAACGCACCGCCGCGAAAGCTGGGTATCACGACGCTCACGACCGGCATGTCTGTCATCATCAGACTCCGTTGATCGAGACCTACGGCGCACGCCGCAAATCATCGAGAAGCCTACCGGTGTGTCCGCGACCTCGACGCAGACCAGATGGCCGTCGCCGCGCGATCCTTCCGGAGCGGCGTTGAAGGCAGATGGTGTTCGACAGCGAAGTGTGTCGACCTACGAATTCGGTGTGTAGATCTCCACCCAGTTGATTTGATAGGACTCTGGAGTGGTAGGACAGGCCCACGATGAACTGCACCATGTCTGTTGCTGGAGTGCCAGGTGCATCGGAACGTTGGGGATCTGCGCTTCGCTCGTGGTAACCGTGTCAAAGGCCTGTCCGTCGACCGTGTACGTGATGGTGGTCGGCGTCCAAATCACGCCCCAGGTGTGCCACTTCGTGAGGTCGAAGTTCGCGTAGCTGTGGTACTGCGAGTTGTCCGAACCCCAGTGGATCGTGGCCATCGACTGACTGGTGCCACCGTAGGTCTCGTAGAAGTCGACTTCTGGCGGCCAGCCTGAATTCGGGTACAGCATCGCGACACTCGTAGGACCGGATCCGGTGAGTCGCGAGCGTACGAAGAAGGCTCCGTAGGTCGGTGAGATGCCGCAGTCACAGACGCCGCCAGTGACCCACTCGTTGTTGTACGCGGGGTCTTCCCAGGTGTTGAGCGACAGCATGCCGCCGCCCACGACGGCGTGAGCCGATCCGAACTGGCCACCCGGGTCGCCGCCAGGCGTCCCGCTGTAGGCATCCCAGCCGGCGGGCAGCGATGTGCCCGGGAAGTTGGTGACGTAGTCACGGCTGTACCCGGCGAGGGCGTCGGCTGCGGGGGGGCCGTAGCCCGAGACCTGCGAGGAGTCAACCACGCCGAGGGGATAGGGCGTCGAGGGCGTCGTGGTGGTCGTCGAGGTCGGTGCCTGCGTCGTGGTCGTCGTAGGAGGTGTCGTCGTGGTGGTGGTCGGCGGACGCGTCGTCGTCGTCGTGGGCGCAGTGGTGGTCGTCGTCGTCGTGAAGATCGGAATGGTCGTCGTCGTCGTGAACAGCGGCAGTGTCGTCGTGGTGGTCGGCGGACGCGTCGTCGTCGTCGTGGGCGCAGTGGTGGTCGTGGTCGGCAAGAAGAATGGCAGCGTCGTCGTCGTCGAGGTCGGACGCGACGGTCGGTGACCACCGCGCAGGCTCTCTATGACACTCGTGCCCGTGTTCGTACCCTTGCCCGCCCAGGGCACATTGGTCGACTTGGTGGAACTCAACGCACCACCGAGGAACTGTACGACGGACGTCGATTCAGACGACGTCGTCGATGAGGCCAACAAGGCGTGAAAGGCCGATGACTCTGCGGGACTGGACGACTTGGTGAGGAACGCCAAGGTGCCCGCCTCCAAGTGAGTGGTGCCCGAGACAGCCGGCTTCTGGGCGGCGGACGCATCGATCGCCACGACCCCGAGGAGGACCGATGATGCGACGAGCAGGGTGAGGAGCTGGCCAATTCGACCCGACGACACGCCCTTAAGCGACTGGAAACTTGATATTTTGCCCATGCGTCAAATATCCCAATGCAGAAGCAAAACCGAACCTACTGAGAGTCAAATAAAGCCCAAATCGCGACATGAGTGCTAGGGCGTGGCGCACCGAACGACGCTTCGCGACCGACGTCATCGGAACTCGCCCGACGAATATCGAACACAACAAGGACCAAAGTCACAAACGGACGTCGCGGCTGCAGGGACCTCGCATCGTTGGCCGCTAGGGCGACCTCGCCGAAAGGTCGCGCGCTGCACGCGTGTAAGACTCGTGAGATGATTCGCGGCGCGCGGTTGGGCGATTACGACTTCGTTACGACCGCCCTTGGCTTCGGCACCGCGGGAATCTTCCACGAACCGAGCCAAGCGAACCGGAAGAGGCTGATCGAAACAGCGGTCGAGGCCGGTATCCGACACTTTGACGTCGCGCCGATTTACGGGCTCGGTCTGGCCGAGTCTGAGGTGGGACGGGCACTTCGTCGACATCGCGATGACGTCGTCATCGTCACGAAGGTGGGCATTGGTCTCACGCCGCTCGCCCGGGTACTCGGTCGTCTGCAGGGACCAATTCGCAGTGGTCTGAAGAAATCGCCCCGGATGCAGGAGAGGGCGCGAGGGAGTGCGGCCAGTCCCACGTCGGGGAGCCTCGGCGGGTTGTTGTACAGGAACACCTTCGACCCTCGATCCGCGCGGCGAAGCCTGGAGCAGAGCGTTCGCAGTCTCGGTACGACGATCGACATCCTCCTTATGCACGATCCGGCTCCCGTGCAGATAGACCCTGCAGCGATCCTGGCGTTCCTGGAGCGTGCGCACCGCGATGGACTCATCCGCTCATGGGGCATCGCGGGCGAGGCGGACCAGGTGGGATCGGTCGTCGCCGTGCTCAACAGCCCCGTCCCCGTCACACAGGTACGTGACGACATCTTTCGTCGCGAGCGAGTCGTGAGCAACCCTTCATCGCACTACGAAGTGACCTTTGGCACCCTGGGGACCGCCCTGCCCACGATCACGAAGTACGTGAACGCGAGCGATGCGCGCGTTCGCGAGTGGAGTGACGCAGTGAACGCGAACTGCGGCGACGTCAGCGTCGTCGCCGGCTTGCTCCTCAAGGACGCCTTGCGGGTGAATTCGAGTGGCACCGTGCTCTACAGCACGACTCGTCCGGAACGGATTCGCGACGCCGCCGCCATCTCGAACGACGACCTCACGGTGGCGGATCCCTCCCTCGAGGCGTTTCGAGAACTCGTGCGAAGTCAAATCGTGCCGGGCGACCAGAACGCCAAGAACTGACGATGATCGTCGACGCGCAATCACTGAAAGGCACCGACGCGACGTTCGCCGACGTGGTCATCATCGGTGCCGGACCGGCTGGCATCGTGCTCGCCCTCGAAGTGGCCCGCAGCGGTGCCACGGTGCTGCTGATCGAGAGCGGCGCGGGGGCGTATTCCGAGAGAGTTCAACGACTCGGCGACGCCGCCTGGTACGACGAGGAGTTGCACGCCCCGATGTCGATCGCGACGCGGCGCGGGGTCGGAGGCACTTCGTCCATCTGGGGAGGACGATGCGTGCCCTACGACGAAGTCGACTTCGATCCGCGCGACTTCATCGGTGAAGCAACCTGGCCGCTCACTTACGACGAACTCCTTCCTTACTATCAGCGGACCTGCGAGTGGATGGTGTGCGGTCGACCGGTCTTCAACACGGCGGACACCCCGCTCCCCGCGTCGATGGTGCCCGGTCTCGTCGACGGACGAGTACGCACGTCAAGCCTTGAACGCTGGTCGCTCCCCACTGACTTCGGTCACGAGTACCGCAAACAGCTCGAGGGGTCGAACGAGGTCCGTCTCGTCACCGGCCTCACGTGCACCGAGGTCGTGTGCGCGCCCGCCACGACACATATCGACCACGTGGTCTGTCGAACGCTCGACGGCGACGTGATCGAACTTCGGGCGAAGCAGTTCGTGATCGCCGCCGGCGGGCTCGAGAGTACGAGGCTCCTGCTCGTATCCAAGGGTCCCGACGGCTCCGCGCTGGGCAATCATTCGGACCACCTCGGCCGTTGGTACATGGGACACCTCGAAGGTGTCATCTCCAACATCCACTTCACGACGCCCCCTCGCGCGACGATCTTCGACTACGAACGTGACGTCGATGGCGTCTACGTGCGGCGTCGCTTCACGTTCTCGCGCGAATTCCAGCACGAACGCCAACTCCCGAACATCGCGGCGTGGCTCGCGAATCCCGAACTCGCGGACCCCAAACACGCCAGCGGGATCCTTTCGTTCGTCTACCTCGCCTTGATATCACCGCTCGGACGATTCTTCGCTCCCGACGCGCAACGACGTTCGCTGACTGGTGAGAAGGTCCCCGGTTCGCCCTACGGGGAGACGAAGCCCGGACCTGTCACCGAGCACCTGAAGAACATCGTGCGCCAGCCCATCACCACCGTTCGCTTCATGCTGGGCTTCGGACTGAAACGCTTCCTGCCCCACCGCCGGAGCCCGGGATTCTTCGTCTACAACGCCGACAACGTCTACCCGTTCCAGTACCACGGTGAGCATCGTCCCGACCCCGAGAGTCGCGTGACGTTGAGCGACGAGCGCGACGAACTCGGCATGGCCAAGCTTCGTATCGATATTCGATTCTCCGACGACGACATCAAGGGCGTGGTCGAGGCACACCGTTGCTGGGACGAGTACCTTCGCGAGACCGGTTGCGGAAGGATCGACTACCTCCACGACGATCTCGAGGCCGCCGTGCGATCACGCGCGGGTGGAGGTTTCCATCAGGTAGGGACGACGAGGATGTCCGCGCGGGCCGAGGATGGTGTGGTGAACGGCGACCTCGCGGTGCACGGTGTCGACAATCTGTTCGTGGCGAGCAGTTCGACGTTCGTTACCTCCGGACAAGCGAACTCCACGTTCTTGATCGTCGTGCTCGCACTGCGACTGGCCGACCATCTGCGCGCGATGCTCGACGGCACCGCGGCGGACTCGTAAGTGTTCGTCGCCGCGCCTTCGTCGTCTACGAGGTGATGGAGCGAAGGCCGCCAGAACGCAGGGCCAGTCGTCCCCTGAGTAGTCCGCCCAGCGCGAGCAGCGATCCCGCGACGATGTAGCCCGCGCGCAGGAACGCGTCGCGCGGTTGCTTCGCCACCATGGCGAACGTGGCGCGCAGCTCGCGCGGCATCGCCTGGAGTGCGTGGGCCCGCTCGGCCGACAGACCCTGTTCGGAGCCGACGAGCGCACCGACCGCCGCCTTGGAGAGGCCTTCCGCCCAACAGCGGGTCCAGAAGTAGTGCCACGTGAGGCGTGACGACGGGACGTGGTGATGGACGATGGCGTCGCGGCGCAGGACGAACCGGTCGTCGGGAAACGCAGCGGAGTAGCGGATGCAGAGCTCGGTCTCCTCGCAACCGAGGGAGTTGTTGCCAATTCGACCGAGACCCGCACTGAAGCCTCCGACCGAGTCGAAGACGCGACGACGAAGCGCCATATTGGCCCCAATGGGATTCCTGATCCGCTCGTCGTTGCCAGGCAATCCGGCGTAGCTGCAGCCAAAGACCCAGTAGAAGGTCTCGGGAAACCAACGCGGTGCGCTGACTTCCCATTCCGGGACGACCCATCCACCGACACCGCAAACCTGCGGGTCATCGAAGGGCGCCGCAAGGGCTTCGAGCCACTCGGCCTCGCCGAACGCGTCGTCGTCGAGGAAGACGATGACGTCCCCGGTGGAGGCGGCGACCCCGGTGTTTCGAGCACCGGAGAGTCCCTTGGTCTCGTGGTTGGCGAGCACGCGGGTCGAGGCGAAGTGTTCGGTCGCTCGGGTGAAGAGTTCCTCGTTGTAGTCGACGACGAGGATCACCTCGTCAGCGTTTCGACTCTGGTCGTGGCACGACTTCACCGCGGCGCAGAGTTCATCCCACCGATCGAGCGTGTAGGCACAAATGATGACCGAGATGCTCATCTGGCTTGGACAGCCGGTTCCAGTACCTCTTGAGTGGCCTCGACCTTTTCCGGCACTCGCAGCAATCGTCCTACGAGCTCGTTCCAGGCGTCGGGTGGCGGGAAGTGCAGTTCGGCGAGACGGAGCGCATGGGTCAGTCCCACGTGCACCGAGACCGGACGATTCATGTCGGCGAGCAGTGCGCCCACGTAACCGCGTCCCACGTCGGGCAGATGGCCCGAGGCCAAGACGACGATCGCGGCACCACATTCGACCGCGATCGAGAACGCGCGGGAGTCGAAGGCCGGGTCGGCGATGATCAGCGCCGAGGACGAGGAGCAGAGCTGCTTCAGATCGGCGGAGGAGAGGTCTTGACCCACCAGGTGAACGAACTCACCGTGATAACTCTCCGCCAGGAGCTGGTCCGCGGTCTCACCGCTGTACCGCATGACGACCTGGAGGTGGTAGCTCTCGATCCACGCCTCAGGGATGGCGTCGTAGGCCGTGAGCAACGTCGCCAACGCGTCGTAGTTCTCCTTGGGCAGGAACGCCGTGATCTGGTGGATCGAAGATCGTTCGGCGCGCCCCTGCAGCGACAGCGCCTTGTGCATCTCGACCTTCGGTCCCGACCTCGTGAAGATCCTCTTCAGGGCGTCGGCCTCTTTGGCGTTGCCGACCAGCACGAGGTCCGCGCCGAACATCACGTCGGCGAGCGCCACCACTTTGTCGTGGTTGGACCTCGGAAGACTCACGCACACGACCATCGTCGGCGTGTTCTTCGCGCGTGCGGCGGCGAGGAACTGACTGATCCAGTCGTTGTCGAGACCGGGCCACGCGAAGGCGATCGCCGCTCGAGAGCCGTAGGGAATCCAACCCTTGAAGGCCTGGGATCGCAGGCGCGGAATAGATGGAGCCACGTAACTGACGACATTGCCCGAGATCTCCGCGCGGTGAGCGGCCGCGAGCGACGGCGTGCGATGCAGTCCCGCGTCGAAATCGGTAGATGAGTCGACCTCAATGCTCATGACCGAGTGATTCTCCGCGATGGCGTGGACGATCTGGGAGACGATGATCCCGGGGATCGTCAGGGACGAACTTGGTCCAGCGACGACGATGGAGGGACCCTGAGTGGCCGCTATCACGTCTTCATTGAATTCGTTGCCATTACGCACGACGTCGCCTCCGGAGCCTTTCCTTCACAATCGTCCCAAAAATCCTGAATCCATCTCGCAAGGCGTGCAAATTGCTGTCTCCATGAATTCGTGTTGCTTCAAAGCAAGGCACTTCGGTGATCCGCAGTCCCGCGCGTTGCGCACGAATGCCAATCAATGTCTCGACCTCGAACCCGTCGGAATCGATACCCAACTTGTCAACACAATCCTTTCGTACGCCAATGTACCCGTAGGTGGCATCGGTGTAGCGCGCGCCGAAGAGAATCCTTATGAGAAAGCAGATTCCGCCGTCACCAAAACGCCGAAACTTCGTAATATCGGCCGATCCGCCACCGGGGCCGAATCGGGTCCCCTTCACGTACTCGGCGCCATTGGCCAAGGCATCACGAAAACGTCCAATTTCCGCACCGTCCATTGATCCGTCCGCGTCGAGAGCGATGATGAAATCACCCTTCGCGGCCTCGAACCCCGCGCGCATCGCGGCGCCCTTGCCGCGTCGAAGTTCCTTGACGATGCGAATCTCGGGATGCAGCAGTTTGGCCACGCGCAGCGTGTCGTCCTGGGAGCGGCCGTCGACGAGGATGATCTCATCGACCCAGCTGGGCACGGTATTGAGCACGTACGGGAGGTTGCCCGCCTCATTGAGCGTGGGAATCATGACCGAGACGGTCGGCGCGGCCTGAGGGGGGGTAACCGGTGAGAAATCGTCATCGTCAGAGGACGACGGCGAAGGGTTGACGGCGACCACTTTGATTCTCCTCATCAGCCCCTGCACCTTAAATTCTTCCAGTAAACAAAGGCTTTGTCAATAACGCGAGCCGGGATTGACACAGAAGTATACCCATGCTGGAACGGCGAAATGAGCGCAGAATTGTGTCCTGAATGTGACTTATTTCTTACTATTGGTCCGTCGCCGTCGTGATGACGCACGGCCCCGAACCGGCGCTGGGCGGCGTCCACGAGTGAATCGAAGCGAGCCGGCGAGGCGTCGAACGGTGTCCTGCGCGGCGATCCCGGGACGTGCCTCGACGGTCGAAAGTGCGCCTTCGTCGTCACCGCGTTCCGTGAGCCACGACGGTCACAGGACCGCTCGACATCGCTCGACGTCACGCGTGCACGAACGAATTCGTGGGGTGGATGTGTCTCAACTGTCATTGCCCTTGCCTTGCCCTTGCTCGTCTCATCGACGACTCGTGAGTTGAAAACCCTGCCGTACGTCCGCTATGCGTTCACCGAACGGCAGTCCGATGCGTCGCGCTCATGTCGCCACGCAATTCATTGCCCTTGCGGTAAACCATGGATTAAATATGGCAATCGAGAATCAAGACCCAATCGACAAAGTGTCAAATACAACCCAATTACGCCACGAGATGAGGTGACGGCGTCGCGAGCACCGAGCACGTGCGCTAGTCGACGATCTATGACCGCGCGTCAGATCAACTGATGGGCGGCCCAGGCATCGCTGACGATGTTGTCGAGGCTGGAACGGTGCGGTTCCCACGCGAGGACCTTCCGGGCGAGCCCGTTGCTCGCCACCGCGGCCGCGGGGTCGCCCGGTCGTCGCTCCACGAAGCGCACCTCGAACTTCGTGTTCGTCACCTGCTGGACCATGTCGATCACCTGACGGTTCGATGACCCGACGCCAGTGCCCAGGTTGAGCGTCAGCGACGACTGCGTCTCAAGAGCGTTGATCGCCGACGCGTGCGCGTCGGCGAGGTCGCTGACGTGGATGTAGTCGCGGATGCACGTGCCGTCGGGCGTCGGATAGTCACTGCCGTAGACCTCCAAATGGCCGCGACGCCCGAGCGCGACGTCCATCGCGATCGGGATGAGGTGGATCTCTGGCGTATGGCGCTCGGGATGTGCCGTCGTGCCGCCGGCCGCGTTGAAGTAGCGAAGTGACGCGGCCTTCAGACGACCTTGGCGAACCAGCCAGTCCAGTCCCTGTTCGACCATCAGTTTCGACTGGCCGTAGGGGCTGTGGGGATTGGTCGGACGCTGCTCGTCAATCGGCATCTCGACCTGGTCGCCGTAGACCGCGCACGACGAGGAGAACACGAAGCGCTCGAGGCCCGTGTCGATGAGCGCTTCGAGAAGGCGAAACGTGGAGGCGACGTTGTTGGAGAAGAACGTTTCTGGGTACGCCATGGAGTCCCCCGGCTCGATGCGGGCCGCGAAATGGACACAGGCGTCGAAGGTGCCGAGCGAGCGTATGAGTTCGCGGTCACCGCAGTCGCCCTCGATGAACGTGGCGCGCGAGGGCACGTTCTCGATACGACCCCGCACGAGGTTGTCGAGTCCGATGACCTCGTGACCTTCATCGAGCAGGAGTTCGGCGGTTGTCGAACCTATGAAGCCGGCGGCGCCGGTGACCAGTACTCTCACGTTCTTGACCGTTCGTTTCAGTGGTCTCCCTGGAGACCTTCAAAGGTTACGGTACGACGCCACCGACGGTCCTCGACCCTCGAAGTGCTTTGAGGCCGAGCCGATTCCCCGTCGGTACTGCGCGTGGGTGGCGAATCTATGCTTCTCTCAGACGAAGGAGTGCAGTGCCAGCAACGAGTCCCTTTGAGCGGTGGCGAGCGGCCTACGACGCGTCCAAGATCCGCGCCGCCACGTTCACCACCATGTCGGGGATCCCCCTCGATCCCGTCTATGGGCCTAAGGACGCGGAGTTTCCCGGCGTCTATCCCTACACCCGGGGCGTGCACGCCTCGATGTACCGCTCGCGCCTGTGGACGATGCGCATGTTCGCGGGCTTTGGCACGGCGCTCGACACGAACAAGCGCTTCAAGGACATCATCGCCGCCGGTGGTCAGGGACTCTCGACGGCCTTTGACATGCCCACCCTGCTCGGCCTCGACTCCGACGATCCGATGGCCCTGGGTGAAGTGGGACGATGCGGCGTCGCCATCGATTCGCTCTCGGACATGCGCGATCTCTTCGCCGACATCGACCTGGCCTCGATCACCACGAGCATGACCATCAACTCCCCCGCCGCCGTGATGCTCGCCCTCTTCGTCGCCGAGGCCGAGGAGTCGGGTGTTACTCGAGACCAGCTGGGCGGCACCCTCCAGAACGACATCTTGAAGGAGTACCAGGCGCAGAAGGAGTTCGTGTTCCCGCCTCGCCACTCGATGCGCCTCGTGCGCGACACCATTGCCTTCACCGCGAAGGAGATGCCCAAGTGGAACTCGATATCGGTCTCGGGCTACCACATCCGAGAGGCCGGTTCGACGGCGGCCGAGGAACTGGCCTTCACCCTCGCCAACGGTTTCGCCTACGTCGAGCTGGCCCAGAGTGCTGGTCTCGCGGTCGACGAGGTCGCGCCGCGTCTCTCCTTCTTCTTCAATGCCCACATCGACTTCTTCGAAGAGATCGCCAAGTACCGTGCGGCGCGACGCCTCTGGGCGAAGTGGATGAAGGAGCGCTACGGCGCCACCGACGAACTCAGCTGGAAGCTCCGTTTCCACACGCAGACGGCCGGCGTGTCGCTGTCGGCCCAACAGCCCGAGATCAACATCGCACGCACCGCGATCGAAGCGCTCGCTGGCGTGCTCGGCGGCACCCAGTCGCTCCACACCAACTCCATGGACGAGGCGCTCGCGTTGCCCAGCGAGAAGGCCGCGCGCATCGCGCTGCGGACTCAACAGATCATCGCCCACGAGACCAACGTCGTGCACGTGGCCGATCCCCTCGGCGGTTCGTGGTTCGTCGAGTCGCTGACCGATGAACTCGAAGCTCAGGCCGAGGCGATCTTCGCCGAGATCGCCGAACTGGGCGACGGCTCCATGCTCGAAGGGTGCATCAGGGGCATCGAGGAGAACTGGTTCCAGGGACGAATCGCCGACTCGGCGTACGAACTCGAGCGCTCCTTCAACGCCGGCACGCGGATCGTGGTCGGGGTGAACGACTTCACCGAGGGCAACGACGACGCCGACCTCGAGATCCTGCGCATCACCAACGAGGACGAACGACGCCAGGTCGAACGTCTGGCCGAAGTTCGCCGCGACCGCGACGACGAACGGGTGTCGCTCGCGATCGAGGAGTTGATCCGCGACGCCAGCGACCCCGAGGTGAACCTCATGCCCGCGCTGATCAACGCCAGTCGCAGTGACGTGACGGTGGGCGAGATGATGGGCGCCCTCGAAAAGGTCTTCGGCCGTCACATCGAGGTGCCGACGCTGTGAGCGTGCGCGTACTGGTCGCCAAGGTCGGGCTCGACGGTCACGACCGAGGTATCAAGGTCGTGGCACGACTGCTGCGCGACGCCGGCATGGAGGTCGTCTACACCGGCCTCTTCCAGACGCCCGAGACGGTGGCCATCGCGGCCATCCAAGAGGACGTCGATGTCGTTGGACTCTCGATGCTCTCGGGAGCCCACCTCACCCTCGCACCCTTGGTCGTCGAGGCGTTGCGAGCCAAGGGATCTGACATCCCGGTCGTGGTTGGCGGCATCGTGTCCCGCTAACGACCTCGAGGATATGAAGACGGCCGGCATCGCGGCGGTCTTCGGGCCCGGCGCGAGCGCTCAGGAGATGGTCGAGTCGATCAATGCCATCGTGCGCACTCGAGCCTGAGGCCGCCCTCGAACTAGGAGGCGCCGGCGATGAGGTTGAGCTTGGTCGGCCACTTGTTGAGCACCGAACCGGGGTCGGTCTTCAACACGTCGCTGAGCATCGCGGCGTAGACGTCGCGGAAGTCAACCGCCACCGCGAGGTCGCCGTCCACCAGTTGGGTCAGTGACGGCTGCTCACCGTAGAAGCCACCGGTGACCATGTTGCCCGCGACGAAGACCGGTGCGGACGTGCCGTGGTCGGTGCCCTGGCCGCCGTTGGCCATCACGCGCCGACCGAACTCCGAGTAGACCATCACGACCACGTCGTTGGCCCGCGGCGTCGCGCCCACCTGAGCGAGGAAGGCGGTGATCGCGTCGGACACCTGACCGACGAGGGTCCCCTGAGCGCCGAGTTCGTCGGCGTGCGTATCGAAGCCACTGAGCGACACCGAGTACACCCGAGTCGGCACGTTGGCCGTGATCAGATTGCCGACCACGTCGAGTTGCTGGGCGAGTGGCGACGCCGAACTCGGCGGTGCGTTCTTCAGCACCGGCGACACCGTCGCTGACAGTTCGAAAAGGTCGCCGATGGAGGCGGCGGCGTCGGCGACCAGCGCGCTGTCCTGTCGCGACGAAGCGGCCAGCAGCTGCATCTGCGTCGCGAGCGAGCCCGTCGGGACTTGCAGTCCGCTGATGGGGAGCATCGAACCGACCCGGTGCTCGCCCGCGAGCAGGGGCGTCAACGTCGAGTCGATGCCGATCGCGCGGAAGGGATCGTGCGGAAGGCTGTCGAGGTAGCGACCGATCCAGCCACTCGAGATCTCCTCCACCGGTGATCCGGTCTGCCAGATGGCCATGGACGTGAAGTGCGAGAGGTTGGGCTGGGGGTAGCTCACACCGAGGACGATCGCGAGTTTGTTGGCCGCCCACAACGATCCGAAGCCGGTCATGGTGCCGTTGAGCGCCAGTCCGTCACTCAGCGGGATGACTTGGGACGCGCTGAGCGACATGTCGGGTCGATTCGAGAGGTACGCGGGGTCCTGATAGGGCACGACGGTGTTGAGCCCGTCATTCCCCCCGTACAGGGTCACGATGACGAGGATCGGCGTGCCGACCGGCAACGGGGCGACCGACGCCGCCTGGGCCACGTCTTGCATCGTCAGACTGGCCGCGACCGTGGCCGCGCCCGCGGCGCCGGTGTACTTGAGGAACTGACGTCGGTTGAAATCACAGGTGTGCAGGTTCATGCGCTTACCAAGTACTCGGGCGAACAGAGCGCCAACATGGCGAATCGGTTCGGATCGGTCAATGCCTGATTGAGCGAGCGCTCGGTGCGCGTGCTCCACTGGGGAACGCCCAACCAGTCCGCCGCCGCCTGGACCATCTCGGACTTGGCCACGCTGGTCAGCGGTTCGAGATTGCCGTGCTGGAGGAGGTAGTAGGTCATGTCGATGCGGTACTGCGTGGAGGCGGCCGTGAGCCACGCCTCGTCGTAGGGCCAACCACCGACGCTCGGCGGATTGAATGGGAACTGACCCATCGATTCGAGCATCCACGCCACGTCACCCGACGACGGCAGTTTCGACGGCGTGATGCGCAGGGCCCGACAGCACGACACGAACCACTCGACGGGCGACTTCGCCTGGCTCACACCGGGACGTCGAAGGAGCGGGTGTTTCGCGATCGTGGTGATGAGTTCAGCGATGTCACGGTTCTCGAAGACCTTCGCGAGAGAGTCGGGTGGCGCGATCGTCGTCGACACGAATCGGAACCAGAGCCGTCGCGCGATGAACTTGGCGTTCTCGGGTCGCGACACGATGTAGTCACTCAACGTGCGCGCGTTGAAGTTCTCACGCTTGCCCAGCACGCTTTGGGGCTTCGTGTCGTGGTACTTCGCGTCGAACGTGACCTTCCCACTCGTTTGATCGACCTGGTAGCCGGTGAAGCCGAGCGCCGCCTGATGCACATCGTTCTGGGTGTAGTGACCCACACCGAGCGTGAAGAGTTCCATGAACTCGCGACCGAGGTTCTCATTGGGTGACCAGGCGACGTTCTCCTCGCCGTCGAGCCAGTAGATCAGGGCGCCGTCTTGGACCATCGCGCGCGACATGTCGGCGAAGTTGCCGAGGGCGTGCGACCGCAGCGTCTCGTTCTGGATCTTCATCGGCAGCGCGTAGGACACCTTCGAGATCGAGGTCGCCCAGTGTCCGTGCCAGAACCACGTCATCCGTTCGATGAATGGATAGTCCGCGAGGACCATGCGGTCCATCCACCACATCGCGACACTGATGGACTGGTCGTAGACCTCTTGCCAGTACGCGGCGTTGGCCGTGGGATCGGTCGGCGCTTGACCCATGTCGGGAAAGGGCGGCGTGACGAGGGCGTCGAGTCCGTGGTCGTAGCGGCGAGCGAGAACCGTCGCGCGGGCCTGGGGGATGCCCGCGCGAAGCAGTGCGACGTATTCACCGGGCTTCGGTCCGAAGCCGAATCGATGGACGAGACGTGAGAGCTCCAGTCGATCAGAGGCGGTCGTCATGCAGCGAGACTAGGACGACGAGTTCGCCGTCACGAAGGTGTGGCGTCGATTTGTGCGCGATTTGATGAAGCCGCAACTCGCTAGAAGCAGGCCGCCAGATCGAACAGGAAATGCTGGAGGGTCTGCACGTAGACGAGGACCTCGCCACTCGTGGCGGCCAACTGCTCGTCGGTGAGGAGGCCCTTGCTCTGAGCGGTCGAGCGCAGAGCCACCTGGAGCGTCGTGAGCCAGGCCCACGCCTCGGTGTCATTGAGAAACTGCTCGTCCACGCTCAGACCCGCGAGCTCGGCGTTGGTCGAGGTCTCGTTCTGTCGCGTGAGCATCGAGAGCGGATCGTCCTGGTCGAGGCTGGGATCGATCGGTCCCGACAGCGCCACGTGCCACTCGTGCTCGGGGTCACGTTCGGCGGCCAGGACGTTCGAGAAGGCGTTGCGCACGATGTCGCGCGCGTAGTCGTTCATCCGAACTTCGACCCGCCCGTCGCGTCGGCGCGTGAAGAGTTTGGAGCCGGCCACTAGTTGTCCTGTTCAATGGTGCTCTGCAACCCCGCGACCTGGAGTTTCACGCAGTAGGACTCGGCTCGCTCGCGGTGCCCGGACCAGACGAGTGCTCGACCTTCGTTGTGGACCGCCAACATGAGCTGCGTGCACTTGTTGTTGGAATAGCCGAATATCTTGCGGAAGATCACGACCACCACGGTCATGGGCGTCACGGGGTCGTTCCAGACGATCACGTTCCAGGGCTTCTGGGTTTGGACCGCGTCGCCGGTCTGGCTCTCGCTCTCGGTCGTCGTTCGACGAAGCGGTTGTGTCGAGGGCATGACTCCAGTGTCGCAGACGACGTCCTCGATTGAAAGGAGTCGCCCTAGGGTGGCAGCGAGCGAAGGAGGACGGTGTCGACCAGATGGGCCACTGAGGCACCCTCGCGGCTACGTCAGCGGGTGAATCGCAACATTCGAAGCGCCGTAGGACTCACGAAGAACCCTCCCCCTCGGTGCAACGACCCCGACCAGGCCTACTTCGCGATCGACGGTGTGGCGCGCATCGTGCACGGCGACCTTCCCCCGATGCTCGTCGGCGGGCTGGGCTCGCTCTTCGTCCAGATGCTCCATCCCCACACGATGGCCGGCGTTGCCCAGCACTCGCGCTACCAAGACGACCCACTCGGTCGCCTGCTCCAAACGGCGAACTTCATCGGCTTCACGACCTACGGCACGAAACAGGAGGCCTACGCGTCCATCGAACGAGTCCTCTCGGTGCATCAGGTCGTGCGCGGCGTCGCCGACGACGGTGAGCCCTATTACGCGAACGACCCCCATTTGTTGGCCTGGGTGCACGCGGCGGAGTCGTCGATGTTCCTGCGCGCCTATCGCCGATTCGGCCAGGTGACCCTGAGCGACACGCAGGCCGACGCCTACGTCCGCGAGATGGCGAACCTCGCGCGCGACCTGGGCATGATCGACCCGCCAGAGACCGTCGCCCAACTCGACGCCGAGATTCTGCGGTTCCGTCGCGAGTTACGCCTCAGCGCCGCGGGAGTGACCGCCCGGGACTTCGTGGCGCGCGGCGTCGTGCGTGGTGCGACCCAGCGGCTCGTCTACTGGCTACTCGTGCAGAGTTCCTTCGCACTCATGGACCCGTGGATGGTCGAACTGCTGGGCTATCGCGTCCGGGCGAACCGTGACCGTTTCGTCATCCGCCCGGTGACGCGGCTTCTCTGCCACGCCATCCGTCTCTTCGTCCCGCCGCCGCCTCGCGCTACGTCGTGAGCGAGAGTCCTCCGTCGACGACGACGACCTGTCCGGTGACGTAGGGCGACGACGCGAGCGACACGATGACGTCGGCGATGTCGTCGGGCGTGCCGCTTCGTCGAAGTGGCGCGACGGCCGACACGAAGCCACGCACGACGTCCCAGTCCTTGGTCCACGGCGTGTCGACGAGACCGGGAGCGACGGCATTCACCCGCACGTCAGGACCGACGACCTTGGCGAGCAACGTCGTCATGTGGTTCAGCGCCGCCTTGGAGGCCGCGTAGGGAATCGACGACCCGGTCGGTCGCATGCCGGCCATTGACGAGACGTTGACGATCGAACCCTTGACGGCGCGCAGCGCGTCCATTGCGTGGACGCACATGTTCCAGGTGCCAAAGACGTTGACCTCGAAGATCTCACGCCACACGTCGAGCGAGGCCGTCTCGAGGTCTTGGTGAGGAATGACTCGGGTCGTGCCGGCGTTGTTGACCAGCACGTCAAGACGTCCGTGACGCGCGAGCACTTCGTCGATCAATCGTTCGCAGTCGGCGTCGATCGCGATGTCGCCTTGGACGTAGGACGAGCGTGGCGTGGCACCGGCGAGTCGCTCACCCTGCTCGACACTTCGCACCGAGTTGAAGACCACGGTGTCGCCGAGCGACGCAAAACGTCGCGTCGGTGGCTTCGCCGATCCCACTCGTGGAACCAGTGACGAGTACGACGCGTTCGGACACGATCAACGCCGTCGAAGGCGCCACGAGCCGGCCCAGTGCTGTCCCGGCTCGAGGACGACGACGTCCTTGCCGCTGCGCAGCGCGTCGGGCGGACAGGTCATGGGTTCAACCGCGACGGCCGTGCGACGACGGCCCTTCTCCAGATGGTCGCCGGTAAAGACCTGCAGGTAGGGGAAGTTGCGGTCGACGCTCAATTCGATCGCCCCGCCCGTGGCGTCGACGAGTACCACGGTCGCGAGCCCCGAGTCGTCGCGCACCAGTTCGGTGTAGGTCGTGTCGAGGGAGTGGCCGTTGACCGACTTGCGGGTCGTGAAGTCGTAGGCGTGACCCTTGACGGGAAGGATCTGGCCGGTCGGCAACTGACGCTCGTTGACCGCGACGTACGCCTTCGCGGGAATCTCCAGCTCGGCTCCCTCGATCGTGGGCGTCGTCACCGCGAGGTAGGGGTGGAAACCGACGCCGAAGGGGATCGGCACGTCGTCGCGATTCGTCACCGTCGTCGTCACGGTGAGCCCGAGCTTGCCAAGGTGATAGGTCACGTTGATCTCACTGAGGAAGGGGTACTCGGGTGTGGGGTGCAACAGCAACGTGAGCGAGCAACGGTTCTGATTCACCGAATCGATCCGAAAGGGACGCCAACGAACCAGACCGTGGATCGCGGTCGCGTGCGCCACGTCATCGATGGTGGGCCGAGCCGTCCGATCGGAGAAGGTCCACTGGCCGTCGCCCATTCGATTGGGCCAGGGATAGAGCACCTGACCCCGCGCGCCCGTCGGCACCTCTTCCCCCGCGAATCCCTCGATGACCGCGAGTCCGCCCTTGACGAACGTACGCAGTGTCGCGCCCACTTCGGTGATCACCGCACGTTCGTCGCCGTGCGCGATGGCGATCTGTTCTCCCGATGGAAGCATCAGCTGCTTTTCCTTCTAATCACTGGTCTGTAACCTTCGCCCGTTATCGTACGCCGTATGCGAATTCTTATTACGAACGATGACGGCGTGAGGGCTCCCGGGCTCGCGATCCTCGCCCACCACGTCGCGAAGTGGGTCGCCAACGCGCCGCTCGGCGACGTCCGCGAAGCAATCGTGGTCGCGCCGCACATGAACTACTCGGGCATGTCCTCCGCTGTCGGCGACGTCTTCTCGAACCCCCACGTCAAATACGAGCGCTACGAGATCCCCGGCGCCGAGTCGATCACCGCCTACTCCCTGGAGGCCCCACCGGCCCTCTGCGCCATCCTCGGGGCCGTGGGGAGCTTCAACTACGAACCGGACCTCATCCTCTCGGGCATCAACGCCGGTGCCAACGTGGGACGCAGTGTCTTGCACTCGGGCACGATCGGTGCGATCCTCACGGGCGCCCAACTCGGCCTCTCGGGCCTCGCCGTCTCGGTCCAGTGGGGAGAGGACGTCCATTACGACACCGCGGCCGAGGTGGCCATGCAGGTCTTGGACGAACTCTCGAGCGCGCGTTCGCGAACGCTCCTCAATCTGAACGTGCCTAATCTGCCGGCGGGCGAATTGAAGGGTGTTCGCCGTGGACGCATTTCGGGGGCCGGCATCGTCAAATCGGCGTCACCGCGCGTGGTCGGCGCGCCGCTCGGCGACGTAGGCGAGTTGACACTGCGCCTCGGTGGCGCCACGCCCGAACTGGGTGACGTGAGTGACGAAGACGCCGATGAGGATGGCGCACTGCTCGTCGCGGGCTACGCCTCGCTGACCCCGCTTCGCGGTCCTCACGAAGACAGCGATCCGGAACTCGATGGTCTGATGCACTCAGCACTCTCGGCCATCGCGCGACACCTCGAGACATCTCGCTGAAGTCGTCCTCGCTAGTCCTCGACCGGTGTTCGTCGCTGCTGTTTCACCCGTCCACGGGCCTTCTTCTCGTCAACGCGTCGGACCTTCGAGCCCTTGGTCGGTTTCGTCGCGCGACGCGGTGGCAGTCGCGTCAGGGACGTAGCGATCTTCTCGGCCAACTGTTCGAGCGCCGCGCTGCGATTCTGACCCTGTGAACGAAAGCGGCCCGCGCTGGTGCGAACGACGGTGCCGACCTTCTCCACGAGTAGTTCGCGATCGGCGACGCTGAGGACGTCCGAACGCATCACGTCGAAGGATGCGACGACGCGGGTGAGCGAACGATTGGCGTGTTGACCGCCGGGGCCGCCCGACGTGGTGACCCGCAAGGTCACTTCATCAGCAGGGATGGTGAGGCGCGAACGAATATGGAGTGACCCGTCGTCAAGGACTCGGGGACCGCCCGTCACTGCTCACCGGCGGGAAACCGCACGAGCGCCAGTTGACTCGACGACGCCACGAGGACGCCGGTCGAATCGAACAGCTCCGCGCGCTCCTCGACCCGGCCATCGGTGATGATGGTGCACCATTGACGGGCCTTGAGCCACTCCCCCGACGGGATCGCGTGCACGTAGGACGTGAGTTGCAACGTCGGGACCCAACCCGACGATCCGAGAGGGAACGTCGCCGGTGGCATGCTGTCGCTCGCGAAGAGCAGGCTCCACGGGTCCCACTGCGACGCCCCGTCGTCGAGGCGCAGCCAACCACGAACCTCGCCCTTCGTCGAGCGGCCACCCTCGAGCCACTCCGCGCTCGATGGATCGAGTCGAAAATCGACGACCTGCATGAGTTTGATCTCTTCGACGATGGTTCGACGAAGACAGTCGTCGAGCGGCGCGAGCTGCGGTGCGTCGACGTCGAGGTAGCGCACCTCGACACCGTCACGGATCGAGCCCAGAGTGATCAGGGCCTCGCACATCACAACGTCCTCCTGGACCAAGGCGACGTGCACGAAGGAGACACTTCGACCGATTCGACGCACCGCGGTCTGCAGTTCGGCACCGCCGACCGAGGGCGCGCCGCTGTAGTTCGTGGTGATGGCGGTGACGTGCACGTGATTCGAGCCCTGGTCACTCGCCGCCGCCAACGCCGCGCTCGCCAGCACGCACTGGAGGTAGCCACCGTTGGGTTTGCCGAGGATGGTGTAGTTGTCGGAGATCTCGACCGCGTAGCGACCGGGACCAACCGGTTCAATGGCGGCGGCGTCACGGAGCGAGCGGTTCGTCTCGTGGTCGCTCATCCACAAACCTTAACGGCACAAGGGGTTTCAACCGTAGGATTGGCGCATGAGAGAGAGGCTTCAATGAGGACGGTTCCCTACTTCATCAACGACGAACGAGTGGACGGCGAGGGCGACCTCCTCGTCTTTGACCCCGCGACCGGAGAGGTGAACGCGCACGTACCCATCGCGGACGCACGTCTCGTCGACGACGTCGTCGCCATCGCCCGAAACGCGGCGGCCAGGTGGAGTAACTCCTCGTTGTCCCAGCGCACCAACGTGCTCTTCACGTTGCGCCAGCTCCTCGTGCAGCACGGCGACGAGTTGGCCGCGATCATCACGCACGAGCACGGCAAGACCCTCGCCGACGCCAAGGGTGAGTTGGCCCGCGGGCTCGAGAACGTCGAGTACGCGTGCGGTCTCATCGAACACCTCAAGGGCGACTTCTCGAGCCAGGTGGCGGACGGCGTGGACGTGCACTCGGTACGCGAACCCGTCGGTGTCGTGGCGGCCATCACCCCGTTCAACTTCCCGATCATGGTGCCTCTATGGATGACCGCCAACGCGATCGCGAGCGGCAATGCCGTCATCTTGAAGCCTTCAGAACGTGATCCGTCGGCGGCGGTCCGACTGGGCGAGCTCTTGAAGGAGGCCGGACTGCCGTCGGGGGTCTTCAGCGTGCTGCACGGGAACGCCGACACCGTCAACCAGCTGCTCGCGCATCCCGGCATCGACGCGATCAGCTTCGTGGGATCGACGCCGGTCGCACGTCACGTCTATCTCACCGGCACCCAACACGGCAAGCGCGTGCAGGCACTCGGGGGCGCCAAGAATCACATGGTGGTCCTGCCCGACGCGGACCTTGACATCGCGGCGGACGCCGCGATCAACGCCGGATTCGGATCGGCCGGCGAACGGTGCATGGCCATCAGCGTCGTCGTCGCCGTGGGCGACGTCGGTGACGAGTTGGTCGACAAGATCACCGAGCGAATGGACCGACTCACGGTCGGCCCCGGCGACGACCCGACGAGCGACTTCGGACCGGTGATCACCAAAGAGCACCGCGACCGCATCGTCAATTACGTCACGTCAGCGCCGAGTGACGGCATCAGCGTCGTGCGCGACGGCACCTCGTGGGCGTCCAAGCCGGGGTTCTTCGTCGGACCGTGTCTCCTCGACGGAGTGAAGCCAGGCATGAAGGCCTACGACGACGAGATCTTTGGCCCCGTCCTTGGCGTCGCGCGGGTCGCGACCTACGCCGATGCGGTGGCGATGGTGAACGCCAACCAGTACGGCAATGGCGTGGCGATCTTCACCCGCGACGGCAACGCCGCTCGACTGTTCTCTCGCGAGGTGACGGTCGGCATGATTGGCGTCAACGTGCCCATACCGGTGCCCGTCGCGTCCTACTCGTTCGGCGGCTGGAAGAACTCGCTGTTCGGACATAGCCACATCTACGGGCCCGAGGGTTTCGCCTTCTATACGAGGGCCAAGGTGGTCACGACGCGCTGGCCCCTCCCGTCCGAGTCCCAGATAGACCTCGGCTTCCCCAGGACTCGCTAGTCGATCCGACATCGATGGGCTCGACCGCGAGCTACGTCGTGGAGTTGCGCCGTGGTGAATCGGCGTCGCCGAGGAAGCGCTCGGGCTCCGCGACGAATCGCTCGCGACATCGATCGCAACAGAAGTAATACGTCACGCCGTCGATGATCGCCGAGGCCGGGGCATCGGCGGTGCGAACCTGCATCGCGCAGACCGGATCGATCGCGTATCCCTCGCCGCCACCGTGTCGCGACCTGGTGTGTGCGAGCCACCACACCGCGAAGCCGACACCGACGGCGAGGATGTCCAAGTACGTCGTGTAGTTCCATGAGAAGTGATCGACGCCCACGGCGATCGTCCGGTGTGTCGGGATGAGGTGCGCGGCGGAGAAGATCCCTTGTGTCGCCAGGCCGGCGATCGCCATCGCCGCGTACAGCAGCGCGACCATCCGAAGCGTCAGCCGCGTACCGTAGAACTTGCGATAGATGAGGAGCAAGGGCATCGCGATCAAGTCGGCGAAGATGAACGAGATCACCCCGCCAAAACTGATGCCGCCGGACCACAGCGCCGCGGCCAAGGGCACGTTGCCGATCGAACAGACCCAACTGATCACCGCAATGAGCGGCCCGACCAGGGAGTTCTCGACCACGGTCCAGAATCCGTGACCGTGGAGGAACAGGTCGTTCCAGAAGTGGCCCGGCACGAGCACCGCGAGGAATCCTGCGACCAGAAAACCAATGGCCAACTCCTTGCGGATCATCGTGACGTCCGATACGGCGTAGCTCGACGCGTCGGACCACCCCGCACGGGTTCGGTAGTTCGAAATCGATGGTGCAAGCGGCTCGTGCGTGTCACTGGCATCGACGACGACGTGGTGGGCGTGTCCGACGTCGGCGAGTTGCAGGCGGCCTCGTGCGCGCGTCGTCAACGCCCGTGAGAACACGTAGCCGCCAGAAACAGCGACGATCGTGATCATGATCGGGCCGCCGACGAACTCGGCGACCGTGAACTGCCATCCGAGGAGGATGAGCATCACGACGCCCAGCTCGACGACCAGGTTCGTCGACGCGATCATGAAGACCATCGACGTCGTGAAGTCCGCTCCCTTGGCGAAGAGGGACTTGGCCATCGCCGACGCCGCGTAGGAGCAACTCGACGATGCCATGCCGTACCCCGACGCGCGCGCGATCGCGGCCGGTCGGCGGGTACCGAGGGCCGCCTGCATCGTCGCCTTCGAGACGAACGCCTGAACGGCCCCGGACAACGTGAACCCGAACACCAACGCCCAGAGTGTCTCCCAGAGCATGAACAGGCCCTCACGCACTCCGCGTCCGATATCGGTGAGTATCACCACGTTGGCGAGCAGTGCGCTCACGACTTCACCAGGCGCGCGATCGCCGCGGTCGCCTCGGCGATCTTCGCGTCCTTCTCGGGACCGCCCTCTTGCACGGCGTTCGCCACACAGTGCGAGATGTGGTCCCCCACCATCTCGAGCGCGACGGACTGGAGAGCTCGTGTCGTCGCCGAGATCTGATCGAGGACTTCGATGCAGTAGCGGTCGTCCGCGATCATGCTCTGCAACCCTCGGACCTGTCCTTCAATTCGACGCAGCCGCCGTTGCAGGCGCTGCTTGTCGTCGCTATATCCCGGTGCGGTCACGTGGACTCCTTCGAACAGTTGATACCCCTAGAGGGTATAGGAAATGGCGAGGCGCGGGACTCCCGAGCGATCACGTTTCCGCGGAAACTCCTTCGTCGACTGGTTCGTTTCCGTTCGGTCCCTCCAGCCGCGGTCCGTTCGTCGCCTACAATCGCATCAGCCGGTCTCGTGATGCGCCCACCACACGTGGTGCTCGGGCATCGGTACCACCCGGAACGAGGACACGCCAACTCATGAGCAAACAACACACGAGCGTCCGTTCCTACGGGGTGCTGCTCGACAACGACCGAGTGGCCCTGGTGCGATCGTCCAACCCTCGCCACGTTCCTCCGCTGTGGTGGCTGCCCGGTGGCGGCATCGACTTCGGCGAGGCACCCGAGGACACGTTGATCAGAGAGTTCGCGGAGGAGACGGGCCTCGAGGTCACCAATCCGCAGTTGTTCACCGTCACGAGTGACGTCCGTCGGCGTGACAACGGCGACAAGATCCACACCGTGCGGATCATCTATTCGGTCGAACTCGCCGGAGGCGAACTGCACCACGAGGTGCACGGCACGACCGACCACGCCGCGTGGTTCGACCTCGGTGAACTCGAGACCATGAACATCGCGGACTACGCGCGTGCCGCCATCGCGGCCGTTCAGGCGAAGTAGCGCGCGGGCATCTCGCGCTTGAGGAACTTTCCCGCCGCATTGCGCGGCAGCAGATCACCGGTGATGACGACTTTGGTCGGTATCTTGAAGCTCGCGAGTCGCGACTTCAAGTGATCGTGAAGTTCGTCGGCCGTGAGCGTGGCGCCGGGTTTGAGCGTCACGACGCACGCGACCTCCTCGCCCAAGCGCTCGTCCGGTAGTCCAAAGACGGCGGCCTCGTGCACGGCGGGGTGCTCGTAGATCGCGGCTTCGATCTCCGCGGAGTACACGTTCTCCCCCGCGCGGATGATCATGTCCTTGGCCCGGTCCTCGATGAAGAGGTACCCGTCGTCGTCGATGTAACCCAAGTCGCCCGAACGGAGCCATCCCTTGACGATCGTCTCGGCCGTCGCTTCGGGCTTTCGCCAGTAACCCCTGATCAGCGTGGGCGACTTCATCCAGATCTCACCGCTGGTGTTGGCCGGCAGCGCCCGCAATTCGTCGTCGCGTATCTCGACGTCCATGACGAGCGTGGGTACCGGTCCGGTCGAGCGGGGATTTGCGACGTAGTCGTCGCCCTCGATGCGCGGACCGTAGGCGTTGGTCTCGGTCATGCCGTAGCCCAACGATGGTCGTCCCTGACCGAAGGAGTTGTCGACCTTCGCGACGAGCGCCGGTGGCGCCGGGGCGCCACCACCGCCCACCGACGCCAACGACGACGTGTCGTAGTCGCCAAAGTGCGGGCTGCCCACGAGGTCCCAGGACTGCGTCGGCACGCCGACGAACGCGGTCACCTTCTGGCGTTCGATCAATTGGAGGGCGCGCTCGGGTTCCCAGCGATACATCATGACCAGCTTGAAGTGCCAACAGAAGCACGACATCATGACCGGGATGCACCCGGTCACGTGAAAGAGCGGCACGATGAGGATGAAGCACGGCGTGAGGCCACTGCCCGTTTCGTCGGGAGCGCGCCGTGCCGCCTGCACCGCCGATCCCGCCGTGAAGGCGAAGACGGTCTGACAGACCGCCCCGTGCGTGGAGACGGCGCCCTTGGGAAAGCCCGTCGTACCCGAGGTGTACAAGATGGTGGCGTCCATGTCGGAGGTGATTTCCACCTCGGGCATCGCGACGCCGCGGATGACGACGTCGTGCCAGTGCTCCACATGGGGAGCCAGCGGCGCCAGTTCATCGAGCCGCACGCCGATCATCGCGACGTTCGCGCGCGCGCAGGAGCCGGCCGCCCGCTCGATGCGTTCGGTATCGGCGATGAGCACGGACAGTTCTGAGTCGTTGATCGCGTAATCGAGTTCATCCTCGGTCCACCAGGCGTTGAGCGAGACCGAGATGGCACCAATGGAGAGGATGGCGGCGAAGGAGATGATCCACTCGGGGTAGTTGCGCATCGCGATGCCCACCCGGTCACCGGGCTTGACGTTGAATCGGTGCACGAGGGCGTGGCCGAGGGCGTCCGCCTCTTCCATCACCTCGGCGAAGGTCCACTCCTCGTCCTCGTACACGATGAAGGTCTGGTCGAGGCCTCGTGAGAGATCAAAGAACTGACGGAGGTTCTTCGGTGCGTTCTTGAACTCGCGCTGGCTATAACCGTCGTACTGGACTTCAGTCACCTCGAAGGGCTGACCGGGGGCCCCCACGGCCGCATTGGCCTCTTGATAACTCAGTCGCACGCAACCCTCCTGATCGTTACCGCATACTAGGAGGCGCGAAGTGCCCAACTCGTTCACTGGTAGAAGTAGACGTGGCCATTTCCTTCTCACGTCGGTCGGTCGAGGATGTCCGATGAGACTCGAGGTCCACGTGCATCCCGGCTCGCGAAAGGCGCTCGTCGGGGGCAGTCACGACGGCGCGCTGGTCGTTCGGGTTCAGGCCCGGGCGGTCGATGGGGCGGCCACGGACGAGGTGCTCGACGTGGTGGCTGAGGCCTTCCACGTGCGTCGCGGAGCAGTGCGACTGGTCCGGGGCCCCACGTCGCGACGCAAGGTGCTGAGCGTCGACGGCGAGGACGCCGCCCTCGAGGGCCAACTTTCCCTGCTCCTGCGCTCCGCTCCTAAATAGACTGTTGGCGACGTCGACGAGGGCACGACGAAAGGGCCGAGGATGATCGCTGCAACGCATTCGCTGTCGTACGTCATCGAGGCATCGCTGCTCTTCATACCCCTGATCCTTTGGATCATTCTCGTGGCGTACGTCTTCCGGGACCTCTTTCGCAACGCCGAGATGAGCGGCGTCAAGAAGGCGTGGTGGGTACTCGCCCAATTCGTGTTGCCATTGGTCGGATGCCTCCTCTACTTCCTCATCCACGGCGGCTCCATGGATCAAGGCGCGACGCAGCTGGCCGCGGCGCACGAGGAGACCGAGGCCATCCGAGCCGCGCAAATCGCGCTCGAGTCGCACGCGGCCGAAGCGCTCGAAATGGCGCACGCCGCGTTCGCCGCACAATCGGACCAATCCGAACTCGTCGCCCAGGCCGCCCAGGACGCCAAGGCCGCCCAGGCCGCACTCGCACTCCAGAACGAAGAGATGCTCGCGCTCGCTCAGGCGACCCAAACCGTAAAGTCGGTCCTCAATGAGCAGTCGGACCAACTCTCGCAACTCGCTCAGGCGGCGCAGGTCGCCCGAGCAACCCTCAGCGAACAGAGCGAGCAGCTCGCACAACTGACCACGGCCATCGAGATCTTGAGCGCTGCTCAGACACGACAGGGCGAGCAGGCCGAACAGTTGGCGCTCCTCGGTGACTCGATCCAGTTGGCGCGACTCACCCTCGCGAGCCAGTCCGATCGACTCGATCAAATGGCGCTCGCGGCCGAGGTCGCCTACGCGACCCAGTCTCGTCAGCGCGAGCACGCTGAACAGCTCTCCGAGCTGGCCCGCGCGTCGCGCGAGATCCAAGAGGCCCAGTTCTCCTACGCCCAAGATCTCGCTCGGGTCGCCGACGCGACGAGGGAACTTCGAAACGAACAGTCCGAACAACTCGAGGTGCTGGCGCAACTTTCGGATGCGTCGGTAGCGGCCCAAGAGTTTCGGGCGGCGCAGGCGTCCCAGAGTGAGCAGCTCGAACAGCTCTCACAGGTCGCCGCCACCGCGCAGGAGTTGCGTGCCGCCCAAGACGCCCAGTCCGATCTCCTCAACCAATTGGCGCAGGCCTCACAGGCCGCGAGAGCCGCCCAGGTGGCCCAGTCCGAACAACTGCTCCGATTGGCGCAGCGCGCTCAGTCGAGTTCTCTGGGACTCGACGTCGACGACGTCGAGGAGTACATACGAAAGGTTGCTCGCTCGAAGGAGTGATCGCGGGCGCTCGACTTCGCGGCTCAGGTCAAGAGGGCGGTGGCGCCGGCGGCCTTCTGCGCCATGCGCTCGACGCCGTCGGTGAGTTTGCTCACGAACTCCGCCAACTCCTGGCGCGCCTTCTCGGCTTCGGCCGATAGTCCCGCGAGGTGGTCGACGTCCCATAGTCCCAGCACGGGATCGAGAACGTCGCGCAGGAACTGCTTCAGGCCGTAGATCCCTTCTCGCGCGATACGCACCGCGTGTCGAGTGAAACTTGGGATGCCGGTGCCCGGCATCGCGAACTCTCGCACCTGCTTCGCGGCCGCGATCATCATGGTCGAGGGATCGATCGCGAAGGCGGCGAGGGCGAGGTCGCGGTAGAACAGGTAGTGCTTGGTCTCGTCGCCGGCGACCAGTGCGAGCACGTTACGGCCAATCTTGTCGTCCTTGGGCAGTTTCGCGCCGGTGTTACGGTGCGCGATCTGCGTCGCTCGCTCTTGAAAGGAGACGTAGGTGATGAGTTCAGCGATCGAGTTGGGCTTGGGGACTTCGCCCTTGCCCATCTGCACGCGGCGCCCGTCTTCGAGCAGCGTGGGATCAATGCAGCGACTGATATGCACCCAGTCGCGCATGACCATCGAATGGCGATTCTCCTCCATCGTCCACTGGTGATTCCAGTCGATGATCGGGTGGTCCTCGGGCGCGTTGCTGAGCAGCGTGTGCGTGTAGTACGGGAGATTGTCTTCGGTCAGCAGGTTGACGTAGATCGAGCTGCGCACGCCCTCCGCGATGGGATACTGCTCGGGCTCCCAGGGCGTCTCGGCGAAATTCTCACCTTCGCCCCAGTTGATCTGCTCGTGCGGGTACCAGAGGCGCGGAGCTTCAAGGTGTCGGTTGTAAAGGCGCTCCACGTCGGGCGCAATTTCGCAAAGTAGATCAACTCGACTTTTTGGAGAACTCTTAAGGGCCATTCACTGCCTTCCGCTCACCACGAGGCGAGTTAACGACAAGCGTAATACGCGCGAGTAAGTGCCAATCAACTTACTTGTGATTCACCGCACAAGTGGGCTCGCAGCGGTGATCGGCCCCGGGCGCATCCGCCTGTGCGAAGCGCCGGCTGCACTCCAGTCCGATGTAGGTGACGAAGGGACGTCACAACGGCAAAGTAGCCTGAACATCTCGTGAAGTTGATCGAAACACTCGTTCCGGCTGATTTTCGCAGCGCTATCACTGGCCCACTCCGAAGGTATTTCACCAGTACCTTCGTCTCGTGCATGGGCCAGGGCCTCACGCTGTCCCTGTTCGTCGTGTACTTGCACAACGTGCGCGGCTTCTCGACCAACTTTGCGACCCTCCTGCTCAGCGCCGCGGCGTTCGTCGGCATCGCGAGCAGCCCGATCTGGGGCACCCTCACCGACCGATTGGGCCCGATCCGGGTGATCATGATCGCGGTCGTCGCTGACGCCGCGTCACTCATCTTGTGGGCGCACGCGCATTCCAAGACGCAGGCGGCGATCGCGGCCCTGCTCCTCGCGCTCTTCGGCGGCGCCGGGTGGGGCCCGAGCAGCACGCTGCTGAGCCGAATGGTCGCGCCCGAGCACCGCCAGCGCGCGTTCGGTTTCAACTTCATGCTCGTGAACCTCGGTATCGGATTCGGAGGTCTCGTCTCGGCGAGCATCGTCAACCTGCATGACCCCAATTCATTCGTCATGCTCTACACCTTCAACGCGGGCGTCACGTTCTTCGGGGGACTCATCGTCCTCACGCTGCACAGGTTCGGTGGACCGATCAAGGAGCATCGCGAGGATCCCGAAAAGAGCTCGGAGGGCTGGCGCGTCGTCCTGCGCGACCGCCGGCTCCGACGCTACGTGCTCGCCGCCATCGTCTTGATGATCGGAGGCTACGGCTCACAAGAGGCCGGCTTCAGTCTCTTCGTGGTGAACAACCTGAAACTGCCGGTGCACGTCATCGGCATCATCTTCTTCTTCAACACGACGACCATCGTCTGCTCACAGCTGTGGGTGCTCAATCGGATCGAAGGCAAGAGCCGGACGAAGGTCATGGCGACCGTCGCCGTCTTCTGGCTCGTCTTCTGGGTGATCCTCGACGTCGCACTGGCGCTGCCCGAGATCCTCGCGGTGATCTCGCTGTGCTTCGCCATGATCGTCTTCGCGCTCGGGGAGACGATGCTCTCCCCCGTCGGGCCGGCGCTGGTCAACGAGATCGCGCCCGAGCACCTTCGTGGCCGCTACAACGCCGCGGCCGGACTCGCCTGGGGAGTCTCCGGGACCCTCGCCCCCGCCATCACCGCGCTCTACTTCAACGACCACCTCGGTGGCTGGTGGCCCCTCGGCACCGGGGTCACGGCGCTCGTGGGCGGACTCCTCATGCTCTCGCTTCGCCGGCACCTGAGCGCCAGTGAGGACGGTCGACTCGAGACGACGAAACCTACACCCGTCACCTCGCCGTGAAGTGCACGCGCATCGACGCTCGCGACGACGCCCACTTTGGGGCCTGGTTCGGAGTCCTCACCCGGTCTGAACATCATCACACCGACGAAGAGAACATGGGTTGGCATCCCGACGAATGGCGGGCTCGTGCGCTCGATGAGGCGGCGCCTAAATTCCACCGCCTGTACTCCTTGGGCCCAACACCCGACCGTCCGGTGGCGGTCGGAGCGCTCGAGGTGACCCGCAGTGACAACCTGCACTGGGTCCGCGGTGACCTGTTCGTCGATCCAGCGCACCGCCGTCAGGGCCACGGGTCGACACTGTTGCACGAACTCGAGCGGTGTGCGCGCGACCTCGACCGCTCCACGTTGCTGATCAACGTCATCGAGGGAGCCCACGAGATCGGCTCGGGACCGAATCGACCCTTCGCCACGTCACACGGCTACCGGATCGCCGAGGAGAACGTCCGTCGAGATCTGGCGTGGCCGCGGCCCGAAGGCGAGCTCCAGCACCTGTGGGACGCGTGGGCGCCGCACGCGCTCGAGTACGAGATCGTCTCGTGGACCAAGGGCACGCCCGACGAGTTCCTCGAGGCCCGCGCCCACCTTTCGTCGATCATGCCCACCGAGACGCCCCACGTCGACCTCGACGTCGAGTCCGAGCGGTGGGACGCGGCGCGCGTTCGTCATCATGAGCTCACGACCGATCGGATGGGTCGCGACCTCCTCGTCGCCGCCGCGCGCGAACGTTCGACGGGCGATCTCGTGGGCTACAGCGAACTGAGCGTGTCACGTGAGAACCCCGGTGCCGCGTACCAGTGGGACACACTGGTTGTTCGCGCCCATCGCGGTCACCGCCTCGGTGGTCTCTTGAAGGTCGCAACCATGCGACTACTCGAAGCCGGGGGCTACGAGACCAAGAAGATCACCACCTTCAACTCGGTCCTCAACGGTCCGATGATCGCCGTGAACGAGGCGCTCGGGGCGCGCGTCGCCGGCGCAATGGTCGCCTGGCGCAAGGACCTGTAGCTCGCTAGTTCCTGACGGACCGCGGACCGGCGACGATCATTTCGCGGACCTCGTCGAAGTCGAGGTTGTAGGGACCTATCCAGTTGAGGAACCAGTCGACGCCGGCGTGGGCCCACGGTGTGGGGTCGTCGCCGATGAAGCCGCTCACGACCACGTCGAAGTGATCGAGGTCGGCGCCAAAGGACTCCAGACGTGCGCGAAGTTGGGCCACGTCCTCGGGGTCCCTCATCGAAATGACGAACGCGCCGTCGTAGTGGGCCGCGCGGCGCAGTGGCGCGATGTTGGGCCATCGAGCGGCCAGCCAGATCGGAATACCGCCCCTGCGGTAGGCGGTGGGCCGGAACGTTACGCCATCGGCGGTGTAGTACTCGCCCACGTGGTGCACGGCTTCACCGCTCAATAACCCCGTGAGCACGTTCAAACCCTCGCTCAACGCCCGTCCGCGTTCGACCGCATCAGTCACCTCGCCAAATCGCGAGAGTTCTCCGACATCGCCGTCGTCCCCGATGCCAAAGCCAAGGGTGAGTCGACCATGACTCAGCCGATCGAGCGCAACGGCCTGTCGCGCGACGATCTGGGGACGTCGTCGAACGAGCGGCGTGACCATCGGGCCCAGTTGCAGCGACGTCGTCGATGACGCGATCGCGGCCAAAGCGATGTAGGGATCGAGGATCTCCGTGACGCCGCCGCCGTAGAGCAGGTGGTCCCAGAGAAAGATGCCGTCCCATCCGACCCTTTCAGCGTCGACGGCGAGTTGAACCAATCGATCAGGATCGGCGACGCCGTCAAACGCTGGAAAGAACAGACCCTGTCGCATCACCCGAGCCGTCGAGACGACGATGCGGACGCCACCCGAGGAGATGGTCGCGCGGTTCGTTCGACTACGCGGTGCTCTGCGGCGAGCACCGGACTTACGACGACGGCTTGTTGGCCTCCCACGGCACCTTCTCGCCCGAACTCTTGAACAGTCGGAACGCCAAGAGCGCTTGGATGATGCCGGCGATCATCGTGAGATAGAGGCCATATTCCGGTCCGTAGCCGAATCCAGAAGGAATCGTGATCCAGCGAAGAATCACGATGATGGTGCCGATGAGCGAGAGACCGAGCACCGTGACACCTGGCCCGTAGGAGATCTTGGGCATCGTCGACCCCGACCTCAGCATGACCACGTAGAGGCCAGCGAGGATGATGAGGATCGCGCCGATCCAACCCCAACTCGTGGAAAAACCGCTGATCGAGAATCCACCGATTCCCCACCATGGCAGGAACAGACAGATGAGCGTCACCGCGGCGGCTCCGGCAACGATCCTGTCGGACGTGTCAAGTTTCTTCATATCGAATTGGGCCATTGGCTCCCCCTGCTTTGAGTGACCTTATAAATAGCACATGTAGCGCACCGGTGCACGGCTTTCGCGATCGAGGCAGCGCGATGTCGCGGTCGAGTGACGAAGCACCCAACTTGGCGACCTGACATACGAGCCGCTAGTTACACTCGACGCCATGAGCGCGGGCTATTCGTCGACACCGCTAGCGAAGAAGATCGGCGTCAAAGAGGGACACCGACTCGTGCTGGTGCACGCTCCCCCGCAGTGGACCATCGACGATTTACCCCAAAGCGTGTCGGTGTCACGGCGACGATCCGCGACGAAGAGTGACGTCGTCATCGCGTTCTTCACCAAACTGACGCTCTTGCGCCACGAGGTCGCCGCCCTGTCGCAACTGATTTCCGCCGACGGCGCACTATGGCTCGCGTGGCCTCGGCGAGCGGGTGGCCACGAGAGCGACATCACCGACAATCACGTGCGCGACGCGGCACTGACACTGGGACTCGTCGACATCAAGGTCGCGGCGATCGATGAGGACTGGTCCGCGCTGAAGTTCGTCTGGCGAAAGGAGCGGCGAGCGACGCTGCCAACGAGTCGTTAGTTGCAGGCTGGGTAGTTCTTGAGACCCCAAAGTTGGGCCACGGTCTTCTGGACGTCCTTCGCGCACAGTGGGAAACCGGGCGAGCCGGTCATCGTCCACCGGCCCGAGCCGACTTTGTAGAAGATGCCCATGTTGCCCCCGTCCTGGAACGAGACCTCGGCTTTGTAGCTCGCTGGCAGCACGAGATTGAACGACGCGATGGCCCACGTACGCTTGTCGAGCGCGTCGTAGGCGAGCAGGGGCTGACGTGGTCCGTTCTGGAGGACCTGTCCCCACGTCACGCGGTCAGTACCTACCATCTCCTTGTTGTGGACCTTGTACGCGAGGAACGTCGACTCGAGGGCCGCGTCGTCGGCCTTGGTCGGATGAATGGTGTGTGAGACCAGCGGCACGGGCGGCGGCGTCGAGTGGCGCGTAGCGACGATTCCCACCGCGGCGGCGGCCACCACGACGACGCCCACGGCGATAACGATCAGCGGTTTCTTCATCGTGTTGGCAATGTACCCCACGTGACGTGTCGGTGGCGGGCACCGTTCACCATTACCGAGAACGGTACAGTGGCGCCATGGCCACGTTGTTCAAAGAGGAGGGAATCGTCTGTGACGAGACCTCCATCAAGATCCGCAACTACTACCCATTGGCCTCCAAGACCATCCCCTACTCGTCGATCAAGGGCGTGCAACGGGTGGCACTCACGAATCTGCGTGGCAAGGGCCGTCTCTGGGGCACTATGAACTTGAGGTATTGGGCGAACTTGGACATGCGACGAACGCGTAAGTCGTTCGGCCTCGTGCTGGACCTGGGCAAGAGAGTTAAGCCGTACATCACGCCCGACGACACCGACACGCTCGAATCCCTGTTGCGCGAGAAGGCCGGCCTCGGGCCGGCCGGACCGACGATCCCTTCGCCGTACATCTGAGCCTGGCGCCCACGAGGGCGTAAGGGAAGGAGGATCCCGTGGAGAGTCCGAACTTCGATCACTGGGAGACGCTCGCCGCCTATCACGGCACGGGCTCTGACCGCTACTACGACGTCGACGCACTCGTCGCCGGACACGACTCCTTCACCGACCTCGAGGAGAACGCCCTCGCGCTGGCCACCTCCCATAACGGCGTCGAAGGACTCGACGTCATCCACATCCAGAGCCATATCGCGTTCGACTCAATATCGATGGCGCGACGAGGTGCGCGCGTCACCGCCGTCGACTTCTCGCCGACCGCGCTCAAACGCGCGAACGAGATTGCCGCGCTCGCCGGCGTGACGTTGACCACCGTCCAGAGCGACTCGCGTGACTTGCCCCATTCACTCGACGGGCGTTTCGACCTCGCCTACGCCACGATTGGCGTACTGGGCTGGATTGACGACCTCGACGCCTGGATGCATTCGGCGGCCCGGGTGCTGCGCCCCGGCGGGCATCTCGTGATCGTGGAGATCCATCCGCTGACGAACGTTTTTGGTTCGCGCGATCCACTCATCGCTGACTTCCCCTACGGCGGTGGCGTTCCGTTCACGTGGCGCGGGACTGGCAGTTACGCCAATCCCAACGCCGATTTCACGACGTCGACCGAGGAGTACCCCCACTCGCTTTCCGACATCGTCCAGGCGGTCATCGACGCGGGATTAGAACTGTCCACTCTGGTCGAACACAATGACATGGCCTACGACCCCCACGGCGACATCCTCGACCGCGACGACGACGGCCGTTACCGCTTTCGCATCGGCGTCGGACCTGACGGCAGCGCGTCCTCGGCGGCCACGCTCCCCATCGCTTTCACGCTGCTCGCGACCAAACGCACGAAGGGCTCCTGAACTGCTCGTCGCTCTACGCGGATGAATGGCGTCGCGATAGCGACGCGGGACCGGCGGCGCGAACGTTAGGGAAGCAACAGCGACGTCGCCGGTTTGGCGACCGGTGACGCACTGGACGGGTACGAGTAGGTCGCGGACCACACGTTCTGTTTGTTCTTCGCGGTCTTGGACACCGAGACTTCGAGCGGAAGGGGGGACTTCGCCTGGCTCACGATCAGCGTCACGGGGATCGGCGGACTCGAGCCGACGAGCGCACCTTCGAATCCCGAGACCTTCACACCATGGAGTTTGGTGCTGTCTTGGATCGTGAACTGCGTTCCGTTGAGTGGGATGAGCAGTGCCCCGTAGATCACGACCTGATGGAGGAAGTCCTTGTACGAGGCCGACGACTTTCGAAGGATGAACCACTTGTTCTCGTAGGCCTTGTACTTCGCGCTGAGTCCCGAGTACGGCCACTGGACCGTGTCGATCTTCTCGTAGACGACTCGGTCGAGTACCGTCACGTAGATGTGGCCGGTCCCGTTGGGATGTACCGTCGACTCCACGAGCGTCCCCGAGTTCGGATTCGAGTGCCAGACATCGCGGAAGGAACCAGCTGGGCTCGTACCGGTCATCGTGATCACCGCGAACTTCTTCAACCCAGCGTTCGCGAGGGCGGTGTCAACGGCCTGCTCGGGGTTCTTTGCCGCGGCCGAGGCACTTTGCGCGCGGACGCCAACGAACGACAGCGGAACGACCAGGCTCGCGAGCGCGACGATCCAACGTGATGCGCCGAGTTTCCTGTGCTGTTGCATTCGTGCCTTTCAGATGCCCTGGGACCCGGGTCGCCGGCTTGGCGTCACGCAAATGGTGACGTCGCCCCATCCACTCTAGATGGCGCCCCGGTTCGAAAACGGTCGACGTAGCGCAGCGGTGACCCACACGAGGGTGCGACTGACCATGTCATGGGTGGGGACCCGATCGAGATCGCTCGAGGGATTTTGATCACCTCGTCGTCGTTCGTCTGATCGAAGTCGAGGTAGAACTGTCCGACCGCGTGGAAGGGGTTCGGTGTCTCGAGGCACCTGAACTCGTCGGCATCGCCGCCGATCTCGTGCTCCCAGCCGACCGGTGCCACGGGCACCGCCAGCACCACTCGCGCCGCGCCGAGTGCCCGTGCGACGCAACAGGCCGCGCGCGCGGATGACCCGGTCGCCACGCCGTCGTCGACCACGATGACGGTGCGCCCGGCAACGGCGATCCGTGGTTCGTCATCGCGATACAGCCGTGCGCGACGCTCAAGTTCGACGCGCTCGCGGGCTATCGCGTTCGCTGTCTCTTCCACGGTGACGCCGAGGGAGAGACCGAGCGGTTCGTTCAGGACCTCCACTCCGTCCTCGGCGATCGCGCCCATCGCCGAGCTCAGGCTGGTGTGGCACCCCGAGCTTTCGAACCACGATCACATCCAACGGAGCGTCGAGCGCGCGAGCCACCTCGTCGGCGACCAAGACCCCACCCGGGGAAGACCGAGCACCACCGGGAGATCGTCGCGCACGTCGTCGAGCCGCTCGGCGAGTCGCCGTCCGGCGTCGCGACGATCCTTGAAGGGCACTGACTCCCCAGCTTTCGCCATCATCCGATGCAACTCATCGACATCGAACGGCCGATGTCGCACTGTCCGGCAACGGCGCAGTGCGAATCGGTCAATCGCGGCGGAACTCTCGAGCAACCGCTCGTGGCGCCACA
>CAWDPR010000010.1:0-472222 GCA_963804305.1 uncultured Acidimicrobiaceae bacterium
GTCGAGATTTGGCCTGGTCGCCGAGTGTTAGAATCTTTGGACCTTTGGGGGTATAGCTCAGCTGGTAGCGCACTTGCATGACATGCAAGGGGTCCGGGGTTCAATTCCCGTACCTCCACCAACTGGGTTGAAAGCTCAGATGTGAAAGTTCGGGACCTGTGTCTCACTTTGACTCCGGGACGTGTGTCTCACTTTCCGGCCCGGCTTCGTTTCCTCTGTCCCGGTGGCTCCGGGACCTCTGTCTCACTGCTTCCACCTTTTTGACACGCTGTGACTCGGGTGTCTGGACGTGCGTCCGGTGCTCGAGGAGGCGGCAATGTTGAGCGAGCTATCCATGGTTGAGCAGCGCTATTTGGCGGTGCGCGAAGCACTCGATTCAGGCGCGACGATCGTCCAGGTCGCCGCGCAATACGGGGTCGATCGACGGACACTGCACCGCTGGCTCACCCGCTACGCCAACGGTGGTCTCGAGGCGTTGGCCGATCGTTCCTCTCGACCGGACACCAGTCCCACCCAGATGGATCCACGAATCGAGGCTCGCCTCGTGATGATGCGCCGTCAACACGGCGGCTGGGGACCGCGGACCCTGCGCACGAAGTTGGCGAACGAGTTCGGCGAACGCGCCACCGAGTCGTTCGGCGATCTACCGCGCACTGGTACGTCACCAACTCATCGTGCCCGCGCCGCGCCGTCGTCGCGCCGAGGACTACAAGCGCTTCGAGCGGACCCGTTCGATGGAGATGTGGCAGATGGACGTGGTCGGACGGATCTACTTTCCGACGGCACCTCGATCAGCTGCGTGACCGGCATCGATGACCACAGCCGCTACTGCGTGAGTGCCTACTTGGTGGAACGCGCCACGGCCCGTCCGGTCTGTGACGCGCTGCTCCTCGCCCTCCAGCGTTACGGCCCGCCCGAGGAGATCTTGACGGACAATGGTCGCGTCTTCACCGGCAAGCACCAGACCAAGCCCGCGATGGTGCTCTTTGACCGGATCTGTCTCAACAACGCAATCAAGCACCGTCTGACGGCGCCCTACCACCCGACCACGACCGGCAAGGTCGAGCGACTCCATCGCACGATGCGCGACGAGTTCTTCTCCGAGAACCGGTTCGACACCATCGAAGAGACGCAGGTGGCCCTCGACCAGTGGGTAGTCGAATACAACACGCAGCGCGAACACCAGTCACTCGGCGACACGGTGCCGCTACGTCGCTTCGAACTCGCGCGAGCACGAGCGACGTCGAGATCGTCGACGGCGACATCGAGAGCGAACCGGAAGTCCCCACGCGCAAGAGTCTGCACCGCGTGGTCGACGAGAAGGGCCGGGTGACCGTGCTGAACTTTCGCTATCACGTTGGTCGCGTCTACAGCGGCGAACGGGTCCAGGTCACCAGCGACGATGGTCTGCTCTACGTGCACCACCGCGACGTGTTGATCGCCACCCACGCCCGGCGCCACCTCGTGGACGCCGACGTCGCCTTCTTGGCCCAACCGCGAGCCAAGGCTCCCACTAAGGGCGACGAAGTCATCCGCAAGGTCGATCCCACGGGTGCGGTCAGCTTCGCCGGCTCGAACTACCGCGTCGGCAACGCCTATCGCGGAAGGTTGGCCGGAGTGCGAATCGTCGGCGACACGGTGCAGATCACCGTCGACGGCGTCCTCATTCGAACGCACCAATCACGCCACGACAAGTCCAAAGAGTTCAGCGCGCTCGCTCAGCCAAACGGAAGAAAAAGGAGGGAAGATGTCGCATAGGTCCCGGAGCCATACTGTGACACGGGTGGTGAGTCTTTACAGGGTTGAACCCCAAACGTTGGACAGCTATTTATGAGAGTCACGTTCGGGATTGGGACTCAGATGGGCGACGTACCCATGTTTACGAAAACTCCATAACGTGGGTGCATCGTTAGTTGCCGAAGATGGGGCGCCGATTGGTCATTCCTAGTAGGCGTACATCCAATCCGTCACAGTACAAACAATGAGAGGGAGCAGGATCTACATGTCGAGAAAGAGCAAAGCCAAGAAGATCATGAGAAAGGCTGAACGTCGAGCGGAGATGATTGCCGAGGAAGCGAACGACAGGGCGAGAACCGTCCTAGAAAAGGCGGCTCGAAAGGCCGCGAAACACTCGCGAGAGACGAGGGCCCAAGTCATTGAAAGCTCTGCGTCTGTCAAGCGAGAAGCAAAGCGCAATTTGAATGAGACATTTGACATGGCCAAACGGAAGGCGAAACAACATGCGGATGACGCCATTCGTTCCGCGAAAGACAAGGCCAAAGAAGTTGCGGCAAGGGCCGTGAGTGAAGGTAGTCACGTAGTTGCGGAAAAGGGACATCAAGCAATGGACAAACTCAAAGAGACCGGTGATAAGGCGAGCGACGCACTGTCGAACTGATTGAGTCAAGACTTAACGAGACTGTCGACTTCCATCTGCTACGCCGCAAACACCGTTCCTACCAGCGGTGCTTAGTGACTAATGCATCCGAAAGTCAGGTTGACGCTTCATGATTTCGCGCCTCGCGATCGTCATCTTGTGGACTTCGTCCGGGCCATCCGCCAGACGTAGTGCCCTCATGTGCGCGTACATGAAGGCGAGTGGATAGAACTGGGTCACGCCGGCCGCCCCGTGGAGTTGGATCGCGTGATCGATCACGTCGAGCGCCATTCTGGGAACGGCCACCTTGATGCCGGCGATTTCTGATGCCGCACCCTTGTTGCCGACCGTGTCCATCAGGTAGGCGGCTCGATAGACATACTCACGAGCCATGTCAATCTGAATGCGAGACTCCGCGATCCAATCTTGGATCAGTCCCTTCTGCGCCAAGCTCGTCCCGAATGTCGTGCGCTCGAGTGCACGGATGACCATGAGGTCCAAGGCACGCTCCGCAACACCAATGGATCGCATGCAGTGGTGGATTCGACCCGGTCCCAGGCGCGCTTGGGCAATGGCGAAGCCACTTCCCTCGTCGCCCAAGAGGTTGTCGACCGGCACTCGAACGTCCCTGTAGATCACCTCGGGGTGACCGCCGCGATCGTGGTAGCCGAACACGCTCGGATCCATGCCCAGGGAGACGCCCGGGGTGTTGCGCGGTACGACGATCATCGACTGCTGAAGGTGTCGCGGACCCGATGGGTTCGTCTTACCCATCACGATGAAGACCTTGCACCGTTCGGAGCTGGCTCCAGAACTGAACCATTTGCGCCCGTTCAATACGTACTCGTCACCATCACGTTCGATGGAGAGGGAGATGTTCGTGGCGTCAGATGATGGGACGTCAGGTTCCGTCATGCCAAAGGCGCTGCGTATGTCGCCGGCGAGCAATGGGGCTAACCAGTCCTGCTTGACCTGGTTCGAACCAAAGAGGTTGAGGATCTCCATGTTCCCGGTGTCCGGTGCGCTGCAGTTGAGGACTTCGGAAGCGAACATGACGTGACCGAGGATCTCGGAGATTGGCGCGTAGTCGAGAGTAGAGAGCGGCGTGCCCGGCGCATCGGCGTCGAGGTGCGGAAGGAAAAGATTCCAGAGTCCGCGCTGGCGAGCGGCGTCCTTCAGTTTGTCGAGAATCGGTGGATAGCCCGTTGGCCCCAGCTCCGTCAATTGAGCGAAGAACGTTTCCTCGGCGGGCTTGATGACATTTTCCATGAAGTTCTTGACGGACTCTTGAACCTCAAGTCCTTTCGGCGTGAATTCGTACGGCAAAGGACACCTCTTCTTCGCGTGGGCGTTGTCACCATCGTCGCATAATTTGAGTGTCCGGGCCAGATGACCAAAGTCACTCTCGAGCCATTCGTGAAGAGATTCCAAGCCTTTATCACTGTGGAGGAATCCCTACCACGCTGGGGTACGTCGATCGTGTATGGCACTACCCCGAGTCGAGCCGCTAACACGCACCGTCAGACTCACTCCTCGATTCCGCACTTGATGTGACTCTGTATCCGCTCCCGTATTATTGGGGCACCACATTGAGTCGGCAGAGGAGAATCCCTTGGAGATCATCGAGGTCGGCCCACGCGACGGACTTCAAAACGAGCAGCGGGTCCTCTCCACTGAAGAGAAGGTCACCTACATCGAGCTCCTCGTGGATGCAGGTATAAAGCGCATGGAAGCCGTGAGTTTCGCCCGACTGGACCGTGTTCCCCAGATGGCCGATGCCGAAGCGGTGATGGCCAGAGTCCCGCGACGTGACTCGGTCAGTTACATCGGGCTCGTCATGAACGAGCGCGGTCTCGAGCGTGCCATCGATGCTGGTGTCGATGAGGTCAATCTCGTGATCTTGGCGACCGAGACCTTCTCTCAGCGAAACCAAGGTATGTCGATTTCTGAATCCTTGCGTGGCACCGAAAAGATGGTCGAACGCGCAGTCGAGGGGGGCCTTTGCGTGTCGGTCACGATCGGAGCATCATTCGGCTGCCCATTTGAAGGCGACGTGTCGACGCGACAGGTGATGGACATCGTCACGGCGGTTGACCGACTCGACATTGACGAAATTGCGCTCGCTGACACCATTGGAGTCGGAACGCCGCCGCAAGTGCGTCGACTCTTGGGTGCAGCGAAAGAAATCAGCCAACGCTCCCTCCGTCTTCACCTGCACAACACCCGCAACACCGGCTACGCCAACGCTTTCGCTGCGTTCGAGGCCGGTGCGAAGTCTCTTGACTCGAGTCGGGGGGTATCGGCGGCTGCCCGTTCGCTCCCAATGCCACTGGCAATATCGCGACCGAGGACCTCGCATACCTACTGGAACGCAGTGGCTCGCCGGTCGGACTCGATTTCGATGCACTCCTTGACGCCACAAGCTACGTCACCGACAAGTTGGGAATCGCCGCTCCGGCATTGCTTGGACGAGCGGGTTGGTTTCCGGCAGACGAATCCCCTGCTCGGGCACGCGACTAGGACGTCAGCAGGTCCGGTCCAAAGATTTCTCCCAATGTCACGTTCGACTCCTCAGTCCCCAGGTTGCGCGCCGTGAAAGGCGATGTTCCGAGGGGGTTTCATCGGCAAGCGTTCGATTAAGAAGGGCGTCGACCTCTGGATGGCAGTGACGATGAGTCGCCGCAAAGTCGGTCAACTCGTCACCCCTCATCGCATCCCTTTGTTTGCTACCGTCGCACGACAATGAGCGACGCTGACGGACAAGAGGTACGCGAACGTCATGTCGCCGAAACAGTTCCTCTACGCCGGAACCGAAATTTCCGACTGCTCTGGGTCGGCCAGGTGCTCTCGGACCTCGGTTCGCAGTTTGGCGCGCTCGCTTATCCCCTCTTGATCCTGGCCCTCACCCACTCACCGGTCATCGCGGGTGTCGTCGGCACGGCGACTTCGGTCGTCGCCTTCGCCGTGCGCCTTCCGGCCGGCGCGCTCGCCGATCGCATGGACCGGCGAACGACGATGATCGTGGTGGATGGCGTTCGAACGGCCGTGCTCCTTGGCCTCGCCCTAGCGGTCGCCCTGCACGAGATCGTGTGGCCGGTCGTACTCTTCGTCGCGATCGTCGACCGGATCGGCGACACGATCTTCTCGCCGGCTTCGACCGCCGCGTTGCCCGAGATAGTGGACGACGATCAGTTGGAGGGCGCGTGGGCGGCGACCGAAGCGCGCCAGTACGCGGCGAGTCTCGGCGGCCCGGCACTGGGCGGCGTGCTGTTCAGTCTCGGTCGGGCCGTCCCGTTCATCGGCGACACGATCTCCTACGGCGTGTCGATGTTGACGTCGAGCGCGATGAAAGGTTCGTTCCAACCGGCGCCCAAGGAAGGAGATCGAAAGGGCCTCTGGCGAGAGTCCTTCGAAGGGTTCCGACTCATCCGCCACGACCCGCTCTTGCGCGCCGTCATCGTGCAGGCACCACTCATCAACTTCGCCTTCACCGGCATCGTGTTCACGGTCACGTTGTCGCTCCAGCACCACGGCACATCAGCCAGCATCATTGGCCTGACCCAGTCCGCGATCATGGTCGGCGGACTCCTCGGTGCCCTCGTGGCGCCACGATTCCAGGGTCGCTTCTCGCTGACACAACTCGTCGTCGTACTCACCGCCGGAGGAGCCGCGCTCTTTGGGGTCGCGGCGGTCCTCGCGCCATCACCACTCATGGCGGCGCCAATCGCCATCCCGTTCTTCCTCTCGCCCGTCACCAACGCGGCACTGTTCGCGGCGATGTTGCGAAAGACTCCGGCGGAGATGCGCGGACGAGTCAACAACGCGCTGCTGCAAATGGCCACCGGACTTGCCGCACTCGCGCCCCTCGTCGCCGGCCTGTTGGTCGCGCACACGTCACCGCATTGGGCCATGGGTGCCTTTGCGCTCGCCCTGAGCGTCTCGGCGGTCCTGGCGATGACCCTGAAGGGTCTTCGCAACGCAGAAGCAGCGGACGAAAAACCCTGACGGAGCGCCAGTTTGCGGCTGAACGCCAAGAACCGCAATGAGGACGGTACGATTCGCTCCATGGGTCACGGTCAATGGCGAAGGGCATCATTCGGTCTTGCGACGATCGCGTTAGTGACGGGAAGCATCGTCGCACCGGTCGTGGCGTCCGCGTCGAGTCCGCGAGTGACGGGCGCGAACGAGTTCGATTATCCGACTGGACTCGCCTTTGGTGGCGGCCACCTGTGGGTGACCAATAAGAACGGCGACTCGGTCACTGAGATAAACCCATCGAACGGCGCGTGGATCGCGACCATCGCTCGAACGAAGGGGTATCGCTTCAATAGGCCCGTGGCGATCACCCGCAGCGGTGCGAACCTCTTCATCCTCAACGCGGGCGATTCCGTCACTGAGATCTCGGCCAGCACGGGCAAACTGGTCCGCGTGATCTCGGGCTCACAATTCCGATTCGCCAATCCAGTCGCGGTTACATCGGCGGGGAGCACGATGCTGGTGCTGAACGCCGGAAGCACAAGCGCCGCCTCTGGGTCCGTCACCGAGTTCAGCGCCCGAACCGGGGCGTTCATGCGCAACGTGTCGGGTTCTCGATTCGCGTTCTTCAACCCTCTGGCACTCACCGTGTCGGGTGCGAACATATTCGTCGCCGACGAAGGCAATTCCTCCGTCACGGAGTTCAACGTGGCCAACGGTGCGCTCGTTCGGGTCATCGCTGGTCAAGGCCTCGATGCACCGGATGGCATCGCGGTGTCGAGCGGCAACGTGTGGGTCGCTGACGCCGCGAGCAACGCGGCGACTGACATCAACGCGACGACCGGCGCGGTGATCGCGACCTACTCCGACTCGAACGGTCCCTACGGCTTCGGTCAACCTTCGGCGGTGATAGCGGCCAAGGGCAACGTGTACGTGATGACGCCCTACAGCACGAGCCCGATGGTCACAAAGGTGGGCGCCGTCAACGGGACTCCCTACTGGTACATGTGCAACACCAACGGCCCCTACTACTTCTCTGACCTGTCGGCGTTCGCCGTGTCGGGTAACGACCTCTGGGTCGCGAGCCGCACGGGTGACAACAGCCAGACACCCGGCGCGAAGACCGGGGCACTCACGGAGTTGACGATCACTGACGGAAGTCTCATTGCGACCTACCCCTCGCCGAGCTCGACGCCGACCACCACGACGACCGCGGCGACGACGACCACAACGGCGCCCTAGCGAATTCAACCGGCTGATCGCGACGAGTGGGTCGCCGGCTCCTTAGCGAAAGCCCGACACTTCGTGGACGCGGTAGTTCTTCTCCAACCGCTCGATCTCACTCGGTTCGAGAGTGACGTCGAGGGCTCCAATGGCGTCGCTGAGATGCTGCGACTTGGTCGCACCGACGATAGGACTCGCCACGACCGGGTTCGCGAGGACCCAGGCTAAGGCCACCTGCGCCGGGGGTAGCGCGCGGGTGTTCGCGATGTCGATGACGACGTCGACGACGTCACGATCACCGTCGCCGTAGAGCGACCGGCCGAAGTCGTCACTCTCGGAACGACTGGTCTGCTCATCCCACGCTCGAGTGAGCCGTCCTCGGGCCAGCGGACTCCACGGGATCGCGCTGATGCCCTGGTCGCGGCAGAGCGGCATCATCTCGCGCTCCTCTTCTCGATAGAGCAAGTTGTAGTGATTCTGCATGCTCACGAACCTCGTCCAACCATGAAGGTCGGCGAGGTAGAGCGCCTGGGCGAACTGCCACGAGTACATCGAGGAGGCGCCGATATAACGGGCCTTGCCTGCCTTGACCACGTCGTGCAGCGCTTCGAGCGTCTCCTCGATTGGCGTGTCATAGTCCCAGCGATGTATCTGATAGAGGTCGACGTAGTCAGTGCCCAGCCGCCGAAGACTGTTGTCGATCTGGGTCATGATCGACTTGCGCGAGAGTCCCTGTCCATTGGGTCCCGGACCCATCCGCCCCTGCACCTTGGTGGCGATTACGAGTTCCTCACGGGACGCCATCGAGAGGAGCGTCGAACCAGTGATCTCCTCGCTCGAGCCGTCTGAGTACACGTTGGCGGTATCGAAGAAGTTGATGCCCGCGTCGAGCGCTTGACGAAAGAACGGCTTGGCGTCGTCGGCTCCGAGCGACCATGGATGATTCCCGCGGCCGGGTTCGCCGTAACTCATGCAGCCCAAGCAGATTCTCGAGACCTTGAGTCCCGTACTTCCCAGATTGACGTAGTCCATAGGGTGAATGTACCGGTTCATCGTGTGACGTTCGTCGCCCCCGAGCGCCCACGACGCCCACGGGCCGTACGCTGGGCACGTCCCCACAACGTCGAGGTCGTCGATCGAGGAGGAACGAGGTGTCCGAACACGATGTGCATGCGGCGTTGCACGAGCAGCACGGCGGATCACCTCTCGACCTGATCGAGGGACGTACGTGAACTGGCCGAGCTCTTCGAGGCGACGGCGTCGACGGTGGACCGGACGGCCATCATTCCTCACGAACTCTTCGACGGTCTCGCGGCGGCTGGCCTCTACGGCACGTTCGCCCCCGCGTCGCTGGGCGGGCGCGACATGAACCTCGCGCAGATGTGTGACGTCATCGAGACCTTGGCGGCTGCCAACCTGTCGCCGACCTTCGTCTGGATGCAGCACTTCCGCCTCCTGGCCGCGTTGATGGACCCGTCGACGCCCGATGACCTGCGAGCACTCCTTCCCCGCGCGGTTAGTGGCGACCTCAAGGGTGGGGTGGCGCTCGGCGGTCTCCTCCCAGGACCGCCGCTCTTGCGAGCGGAACCGAGCGCTGAAGGCTGGATGCTCGAGGGCCACGCACCGTGGGTCAGCGGATGGGGCATCGTCGACGTCCTCTTCGTCACTGCACGAGGTCCTAACGACACGGTGATCAGTTGCATCCTCGACGCCCGCGACCAATCCGGCCTCAAGGTCACTCGCCATCAGTTGTCGGCGCTCAATGCAACGGCCACCGTTCGACTCGACTTCGACGGACTCCTGATCAATCCCGATCGCTTCGTGAGCCAGCAGCCCTACGCGCCCGGCCGCGAAGGTCCCGAGGGTCTTCGGGCGAACGGATCGTTGGCGCTCGGCGTCATCCGGCGTTGTTGCGCACTGATCGGGCCGTCGCCGCTCGATGACGAACTCAACGCATGTCGGAGCGAACTCGACGCCGCCGATGTGCGCACCATGGCGCAGGCGCGCGCCCGGGCAAACGTGCTCGCGCTGCGCGCGGCACACGTGCTCAGCGTCAATCGGGGTAGTCGGGCCGCACTGGTTGACGACGTCGCGGAGCGCACGAATCGTGAGGCGGCACTGCTGCTCGTCTTTGGCAGCCGTCCCTCGATCAAGACGTCACTGCTCGAGTTGCTCGCCGAGCGTTCGACGCACATCGCCGAACGTCAGTAGCGGGTCAGGTCTCGACCAGCGGCTCGGAGGCGAGCGGTTGGCGCACGACTACTTCGCGCGATCGGAAATGACGAACCGTGAACCACCCGATGCCGGCCGCGATGAAACACGACGCGGCACCGACGCCCAGTCCCACGCGAGCCCCGGCCAGACTCGTGATCCAGCCAATCAGTGGCCCGCCGATGGGCGTCGAACCCATGAAGGCGACGGCCCAGAGCGCCATCACACGACCGCGCATCTGCGGATCGGTCTCGAGCTGGAGCGTCGAGTTGGTCATGGCGAGGAATTGGACGCTCGCGAAGCCCACCAGGGCCAACGCCACGATCTCGATCCACAGTTTGGGCGACAGCGCGGCGAAGGTGATGAAGACACCAAAGAGGATCGCCGCACGAACCATGGCGCGCGTCCCGGTCTTGCCTTTCGCCGCGGTCCAGAGTCCGCCGATGACCGCGCCCGCGCCCATGGAGCCGGTGAGGATCCCGTAGACCTCGGAGCTGCCGTGAAAGACGTGGCCAGCCACGATCGGCAACGTCACCTGGAACTCGTAGGCGAGCATGCCGACGAGGCCCATCATGATGAGGGGGAAGAGCAGCTTGGGCGTCGAGGCCACGTAGCGAAAGCCATCGAGGAGCTGACCCTTGGCGCGCTCGGTGGGCACACTCGGACTCAAGGTGGAGCGGTCCATCGCCATGAGCGATCCGACGACCGCGATGAAACTCAACGCGTTGAGCGCAAAGCACCAACCTTCGCCAATCGTGGCGATGATCACGCCCGCGATGGCCGGCCCGACGGCGCGCGCCACGTTGTTCATGGTCGAGTTCAGGCTCACGGCGTTGCGCAGGTCCTTGGGACCGACCATCTCCAACACGAAGGACTGTCGAGACGGATTCTCGAAGGCATTGTTGAGACCCAGGATGATCGCCAACCCACACACGTCGAGGTACGTCACCACGTGGGTGATCGCCAGCACCGAGAGGACGGCCGCCTGGAGTCCCATCGCGGTCTGCAGGGCGATCATCAGTCGACGCTTGTCGACGCGGTCGGCGACGACGCCGCCGTAGGGACCGAGGAGGAGTACCGGCAGCGTCTGCAGCGCCACCACGAAGCCGATGTCGGTTGCCGAGTGGGTCAGCGTGAAGACGAGCCACGATTGAGCGGTCATCTGCATCCACGTGCCAACGAGCGACGTCGTCTGGCCGAGGAAGTACTTGCGGTAGTTGGGATTGGACAGTGACGAGAACGTCCGGCGCGCCGATCTCCTTACGTTCATCGACGTTCTCGCAGATTCGCCACGATCTTCTCGATCACGGGTGCGGCGTCGGCCAACGCGCGTCGTTCCTCTTCCGTGAGATGACGCAGTGCGAAGTGCAACGCGTCAGTTCGTTCGCCACGAATCGTGTCGCGCAACGCTTCGCCGGCCTTTGTGACAGCGACGTGCATGATGCGCGCATCCTCGCTGTCGGGGGTGCGCATGACGAGGCCCGATGCTTCGAGCTTCGCGACGATCCTGGACAACATGGTGGGGTTGATTCCCTCTTCCTGGGACAGTTCCGAGAGTCGAAGCGACTTGGCCCGCGCAATGGCCATGAGGACCTCGCGTTGACTTGGGGGTAGATCGGTGTCGACGTGGGTGAGTCGCAGACTGCGATTCAGACGCCCAAAGACCACGCGCAACGTCTCTGCCAACTGGGTTTCACTCTCGGTCGGTGTGATGGTCGCTTCGGTCATGCCACCATTCTAACGGTACTTGCTTGCTAGCAAGCATCTAATTAGGCGTGGACGAATCCCTGGAGCTATGGGATTTCTCGGCCGCGGTGGGGGCGCAGACCATCAGATCGACGATGCGCCAAGGTGGTCGAGGCGGTCGAACTAACGACGAGCGCGCTGAGCGTCCTCGAGTTCAGGCTCCGCGACGCTGAAATAGACGTCATCAGATGTGGGTACATCGGTGCGGCTAAGGAAGCCGCCGAGTGGGGTCATCGCCCAGAGAATGGATGACTGGCGGGGCTGGGATGAACGGTACGACATTTGCTGCATCTCCTGTTATAGAACGGTACGTATCGTATTATAACGGAGATACCCTATTTCGATGCGGGAGCCTCGAACGTCAGACGGCACCGGGCGCGGGCGACCCCGTTCCAAACAGGCCGAAGAGGCGATTCTCGCGGCGACGGCACAGTTGCTTGAGGAGAAGGGCTTCAAGGCTTTGACCATCGAAGACGTGGCCGTCCGCGCCGGCGTCGGTAAAGCCACCATCTATCGATGGTGGCAGTCGAAAGGAACCCTTGCGTTTGACGCATTTTCTGCCGAGTTTCTGGCGCGTCAGCCACTGCCCGACACCGGATCGCTCCACGGAGACTTTCTCGCCGCCCTGCGCGGTTGGATCCGATCGGTGAAGGGAACACCTACGGGCAAGACTTTGGTCGAATTGGTTGCCGAAGTCCAACGTGACCCGGCACTCGCGGCGATTTGGCGCGATCGCTTCATTGGTCCGGTACGAGATCATCATCGCGTCATGGTGCAACGGGCCATCGCTCGCGGCGAGGTCCCCTCCACCACGAACACAGAGGTCGCCCTCGACCTCTTGTTCGGACCGGCCTATCACCGACTTCTGCAAACCCACCTTCCGCTCACCGATCGCTTTGCTCGCGACGTCGTCAGCGTCGTGGTAGGGGGCTTGGTCGCCAGCGCGGCTCAATCGCCGAATGTGTAATCCGTAGCTCGAGTGTCAATCCTCGAGTGCGGCAATAGTCAATGCCCGAGCGAGTTCGTCGCGCTGAATCAAAGGAATCCAATCTGTTTCAGGTTGCTTCAGGTACTCGAAGATCCTCGTCCCTCGCCGATCGGGATCGAGTTCGTGTGCCCGGGGCACGACGTGGAAGTGAACGTGATTGAACCCGGGCGCCTCGGCGAACATGACGACGTACGTCTTTTGACAGCCCAGTACCTCAACGAGCGCTTTGGACGCCCTGCGCAGGAGTTGGCCAAGTTCGACGGACTCGTCGTCACTCAGTTCGTGGATTGATTCGACGTGACGTCGAGGAACGACTACGAGCCAGCCGAGCAATGCCGAATTGAATGAGTGCGCCACTCGCCATCCCGACGTGAGCCAAATTGCGGACGAAGTGCCAACGCCGTGCGCCTTTGCGGTCTCTTCGCATGTGTAGCAAAGTGGGGGCGAAACGGCCATCTCGTCACTGTACGTGGCGTGCATCGACCGCCGTTGCCTTCCCCGACGAACCGGCATCACCGTGTTCTGCCGTGGTTCTAGTCTGGGGGCGATATGGACCGCATCGAACTTGAGCACAAGTTGAACGAAGGACGCGAGTGGCTTCTCACGACGTACGAGCAGTTGAGTGAAGAGGAACTTCGCCGCCCACGCACGGCGAGTGAGCACGATCCCCAGAACCACTGGTCCGCACTCGACCACTTCGTGCATCTCGCGCTGATCGAGCGCAATTTCAACGCCATGATCCGCCGCCACTTCGCCGGGCATGCGAATCCAGTGGGCCTTCTCAACGACGACCAAGGTATGCCGCGCACGCGCGAGCAGATCATGGCCACGGTGAATGAGTGGACAGAGGAATGGCAACGCCAACATCACGACGATTCACTCAGCGAGGTGGTGGCCATCACGGCGGCAGCACGCGGCGAGACTCTCCAGTTGATGTCGGAGTTGAGCGACGATCAGCTCAACGAGACCCTTCCCGGCGCGCCGTGGGCGGACGGCACGGTGGGCGGTGTTCTCGGTGCGAACGCCGACCACGGTCGAATGCACTGGCATTGGGTCCAAGAATCGGGCAAACACTCCCCCGCGACGTCGTAAGCGTCACCCACAACCGTTCCGCGCAGGACCGCTATTTGCGGCGCGCGGCGACTCCTCAAACCCCAGTGCGCAGAGCCGACAGCCGCTGCGCCGTGAAGGAGATGTTCGTGAAGCGCGCCACGCAGCCGGTGCCGAGTGGCGACTGCGCTTCGAATCCGACGTCCACCGACTCGTACGTGTCGAGTCGAAAGTAACGCACGAAGTGCCACGATGTGCCGTCCGTCGAGTAGTGGAACGCGTGCGCATCGCCTAATCCGGAGATCCGCAACCACACGCTCGTGGCCTCAATCACCACTGCGTTACAGTCGTCGGACTCTCCCCTCGTGACCACCGAGACGACCATCGCCTGGCCTTGTGGTGAGTATTCGAAGCAAAGCTTCGCCCAGCTCTGCGTGTTACTCCAGAGCACCAACGCTCCGGCGTCGAACGCAGTGGCGAACGAGACGTCGACCTTTGCGCTCAGGATGAATTCGGTCTTCGGCCGACAGACCAAGGCCGACGCCGTCGCCACGACCTGGGATGTCTCTGGATCGGTGAACCAGTCCGTCTTCGGAGTCGCGTTCATCTCGAGCGACCGCTCGCCGAATTGCACGGCGATGGGCTTGCCCACCCATTCGAATGACTGCACAATTCCCGGAATGCTCACTGACACCTTCGACTCCTCCTGGCTGATCAACGAACCACGGGCATGATGCGCTCGGCCACGAGACGAAGGTGGTCGAGGTCGGTCAGGTCAAGGACCTGTAGGTACATCCGCGTGGCGCCGGCGTCGCCAAAGGTGCGGATCTTGTCGATCACTTCGTCGACCGTCCCCGCGAGACCCTTCGCTCGCAGTTCCGCCACGTCGCGCCCTATTCGTTGCGCTCGTCGCGCGATCTCCTCGTCGTTCTCGCCCACGCACAGGACCTGCGCGGCGGAGAGGACGATCGACTGAGGACTGCGGCCGGCGTCCGTGCACGCGGCGCGGACGCGTTCGAACTGACGACGTGTCGCATCAAGGCTGTCGAAGGCTCGGTTGAACTCGGCGGCGAATCGTGCAGCGAGTTGGGGGGTACGCGTCTGGCCCCCGCCCCCGATGATGATCGGCGGGTAGGGCTGTTGCACTGGCTTGGGCAGACCCGGACTGTCAACGATGGGGTACTGCGGCCCCGCGTGCGAGTACCGCTCCCCGACCGGCGTCGTCCATAGTCCGGTGATGACCTCGAGTTGCTCGCCCAGGCGATCGAAGCGCTCCCCTAGTGAGGGAAATTCGATGCCGTAGGCCGAGTGCTCGGCGGCGAACCATCCGGTTCCAATGCCGAGCTCGACTCTTCCGCCACTCATCTCGTCGACCTGTGCGACGGCGATCGCGAGTGGTCCAGGTAGGCGAAACGTCGCCGCCGTCACCAGAGTGCCGAGGCGAACGGTCGACGTCTCTCGCGCGATGCCCGCGAGGGTGATCCACGCATCCGTCGGACCCGGGAGACCCGAGACCGAACCCATGTGGAGATAGTGATCGGAGCGAAAGAACGCACTGAAACCGAGCCGTTCCGTCTCTTGGGCCACGCGCACGAGGTCGTCGTAGGTCGCGCCTTGCTGAGGTTCCGTGAAGATACGCAGGTCCATCGAGACACCTTTCGCCGTGGCAGTCAGCGACATGTTAGGCACTCCGCGACACCACTCGACGCGACGACGAGACGATGGACGCGGCGTTGATGTAGGGTCGAAATCGATGGTCTTTGGACGCACCGAATCGGAGGACTCAATGTCAGATGAAGGACCTCGCTACGGCGAGCCCGGTGGCTCGCAGTTCCCCATCACGACCGCCCTCACCTTCCCCGGTCAAGAGATCGACAAGAGTCTCGGCATGGTCTTTGGCGTGGTCGTGCGCTCGATGGGTCTCGGGAAGAACATCACGGCGGGCATCCGGTCACTCGCTGGCGGTGAAGTGAAGCAGTACACCCGACTCGTCGAGGACAGTCGGCGCCACGCGCTCGATCGGATGATCGAGAACGGGCAATTGGTTGGGGCCGACGCCATCGTGTCGTTCCGATTCGACTCCTCAGAGGTCGGTCAGAACCTGACCGAGATCGTTGCGTACGGGACGGCCGTCACGTTCAAGAAGCCGTAACGAGCGTGGGCTTCGTTCTCTTGATCATCGCGGCAGTCGTGGTCGTTTGCTTCGTCATCAGCCTCTTCGTTCGTCGCCACGGCGAAAGCGACAAGCCCCAGCCCGGGTGGCGAAGTACCGACGAAGTCTTCAACGACCCGTCGACGAACCGGGTCATGCGCGTGTGGCTCGACCAGAACGGAGAGCGCCACTACATCGCCGACGGGACGCGTCGCGCCTCGTAGTGCAGGAGCTCGCTACTCCTCCAGGAGGACCTGGTACTTCATCGGCGCGATGAGCAGCCAGGCGTCGCGAATGAGGTCTTCGAGGGCGTCCCAGTCCGGTGCACCTTCGTCCACACCGTCGAGGTAGGCGCCCACCCATCCCCTGCCACCCACGTAGGGAGGTCGAAAGTAACGTTCCGGCTCCTTGGCGATGAGTGACTCTTGGACCCCGACGGCCGCGGCAAAAGTCACCGAGACGCGTTCATCGTGGTGATGGTCGGACATGCCGGCGAAGGTCTTCTTGTCGTCGACGAACCACGTTGCCTCGCCGTGACTCAGGCGTTCGCTCACCATGGGCAGCGCCATCGCGATGGCCCTGACGCGAACCGTGGCTTGTTCGCCCTTTGGAGTCGGTCGCTGTTCGGGAGGTACGCCAGCCACGCTGGCATCGTACCGCCGCCTCGGGCCGAAGGGACCGACGGGCGGATCAAGTGCGCCGACGCTCGTTCGCGCGCCAGAGGGCGCGCCCGAGCAGCGCCAGCACGGCGAGCAGGATGAGCGCGAAGAGCAGCGGACCGGCGATGCGCAGGAGCCACTCGAAGCCTGAAACGAAGCCCGTGATCGACTCGTGCCACGCCTTGTCGAAACCGGTGCGCGGATGCGCAGGTGCCACGTGCACCGCACCGGCCTGCGTGAGTGACACGCTCAGCGTCGCGTAGGTCGTCTCGCTGTTCAAGAGGTTCAGTTGGCCCTGCAACTGTTCGATCTGGCTCTGGATCGAGTTCAGTTGCGACTGCACGGCGAGGATCCCGTTGATCGAGTTCGTTCGCGTCATGATCTTCAAGTACTGCGAACGACTCACCTGCAGAGCGGCGATGCGAGCCTGGAGGTCCACGTACTGTCCGGTCACGTCATTCGCTGACGACACCACTGACGTCGCGTGACCCGCGCCGCGCACCTGATCGACCAAGGCCGCAAATCGATGCTCCGGTACCTGCAGCACGATGGAGCCCGTGGAGTACGCACCACTCTTCTTGGTGCCGATGTGCGCATGGGTGCTGGAGACGAAGCCACCGTCCGCGGTCGCGAAGGCCGCGAGTTTCGTCAGTGTGGTTTGAAAGCGACCACCGGCCACGGTGAGATCGATAGTCCCCACTTCTTCAATGCGCAACGAACTCGACGACGTCGAACCGGTCGAATGCGAACTCGTGGCCTGCGTCGTCACGTTGAGCGAATCCTCTCCCGCGGGCGTCGCACTCTTCGGAAGCCCCGCCGCAAAGCCCGATCCCTGTACGTCCAACTTCTTTTGCGACGTGGATGCTGGTGCACCGGTGGCGGCGACACTCGGACCGGGCGACTCACCGAGGAACAGTGGCACCGCGACAGCGGCGACCAGGACGCTCGCCGCGAGTGAAAGAGCGAGTGACTTCGTGCGACCAAAGTGCAGGTACAGCGCCTCGATCCGCCCGGGACTCGCTGTGGCGTCGGTCGATCGTGCCGCTTCGAGGATTCGATCGGGCGCCGTGGCGGAGACGTCAAACTCGTTCGCGGCTTGGTTCAAAGCGTTTCTCAATGTCGATTCATCGAACATGGTCATCGGTGTCTCTCCTGGCGGTCGTTCGTTTCGTCTGCTGGCTCGTATTGCAGGGCGGGGTGGGCGGCCAATCGGGCGCGGGCGTCACTGAGGCGTGACTTCACGGTCCCCGGTTGACGCCCGATGGCGGCAGCGATGTCGCGTTCGCTGAGGTCGGCGTAGTACCGCAAGACGATGACAACGCGCAGATGGGTCGGGAGATCGCGCAGGGCGGTCATCACGTCGTTCGCCTGCGCCACGCGACCCATCGGGTCATCGATGGCGACCGCGCCCGCGAGTTCATCCTCGCGCGAACGGCGATCACGGTGCGGTATCTCCTTGCGAAGTTTCGAATTGCAGGTGTTCACGACGACGCGATAGAGCCACGGCTTGAAATTCGAGTCCGAGGAGAGCGAGCCACGGAACTTCCAGGCCCGGAGGAACGACTCCTGCACCGCGTCTTCAGCGTCGAGCCGATTGCCCAGGATGAGGTACGCCGTTCGAACCGAACTGGCGTAGCCCTCTTCGAGCCACGTGCGAAGTTCGGCGACGTCGACGAGGTCACTCATTCAACCCATCCTCGTCGATTGCCCTCGAGCGAATTTTCTCCCACACCTCTTACGACGCCCCACGAACCTCTTTGGTTCGGGCGAATCAAAACTTTCTCTGATTTACGGGTGTGGGCTGGTGATTCAGGGCCACGATTTAGCGAGTTCTTAGTGAATCGATAGCCACTACTCACGATGGACGCACATACTGAATCTCGAACCACCCTTTAGTACAAGGAGAGTCCGATGAACTGGGACGAAGACGACACCGTAGGAACGACCCCCGACGCGCCCGCAATTGCCACGGCGCCCGTTCCCGGCGAACCTGCTGGGGCGCCGGCACCGACTCAACGCAAGGGCATCTTCATACCCCGATTCCTCGCCGTGGCCGTCCTCGTGGTCGCCCTCGCGGGGGGAGGCTTCGTCTTGGGTCATTACGTCGTCACTCCCCCTCGCCAGGTCGTCTCGCCTCAGGGTCGATTCACCTTGCCTTCAGGAGGCAACTCGGGCTTCCCCAACTTCTCGATCAACCCGCCATCGTTCTCATCGCCCACCTTGTCGCCCGCGCAGAAAAAGGCGAATGCCGCTGCCGCCAAGGTCGCCAAGAAGGTGGACCTGGGCCTCGTCGACATCACCTCGACGTACTCGACCCAGGGTTCCACGGCGATGGGCACGGGCATGATCCTCACCTCCAGTGGTCTCGTCTTGACCAATAACCACGTGATCGAGGACGCCACGTCGATCGTCGCACGCGATGTCGCGACGAACACGACGTACAAGGCGACGGTCGTCGGCTACGACCTCGCCAAGGACGTGGCGTTGCTCCAGCTGACCAACGCGTCGGGCCTCACGACGGTGAAGACCGGTAATTCGTCCAAGCTCGCGACCGGCGACCCGATCGTGGGCATCGGCAACGCGGGCGGCGTCGGAGGCACGCCGAGCTACGCCGCGGGTACCGTCAAGGCGCTCGACCAGACCATCACCGCCGGCGACGAGTCCAACCCCGCGGGCTCAGAGAAGCTCAGCGGACTGGTCGAGGTCAACGCCAACATCCTTCCCGGTGACTCCGGCGGTCCGTTGGTGACCTCCAAGGGCCGCGTCATCGGGATGGACACGGCGGGGTCATCGGCCGGCGGAGGCTTCGGCTTCGAACAGTTCGGCGTCTCGACGACGAGCCGCGGATACGCGATCCCCATCAACAGCGCGCTCAAGATCGTGAAGTCAATCGAGAACGGCAACTCGTCGACGAACGTCCACGTCGGTGCGACCGCCTTCCTCGGCGTCGAATTCGAGTCGACGGGAACGGTTCCCGCCCAACCCGGACAGGTGGCGACACCCGGCGTGACCCTCGCTGGCGTCGTGCCCGGTGAGCCGGCGGCCAACGCCGGTCTCGTCGCGGGCGACGTCATCACTTCGATCAACGGCCACGCCGTCACGACTGGTACCGCGTTACAGGCCGAGTTGTTGACCCTTCGTCCCGGCAACGCGGTGAAGATCGGCTACGTGAACGCGAACGGCGTCGCGTCGAGCGCGACCGCCACACTCGCGAGCGGTCCCGCGCAGTAGCGTCGCGGACAGCTAGTCGCGGGTCCGGTGCAGCGCCGTCGCGCTTCGCCACAGTTCGAAGTAGTTGGCGAACGTGATCTGATCGGTGACGTAGCCAGCGGACTTCAGCTCTCGGTGATACGCGGGCAGGTTGTGCCACGGAATGCCCATGTCCACGTGGTGGGCCAAGTGCCAGCCCGTGTTGTAGGGCACGAACCAGAATCGCGCGAGCCAGTGCTGGCGAACGTCGTGCGTGGTGAGGCGCCGGTCGTCGCTCTTGATCATCCCGCCGTGTTCGGCGATCGCTCGGAGTCGATTGAGGACCCGCCACTGCGTCATCCATGGCAGCCACCAGAACAACAGGTACGCCCACCAACGTCCGGTGCCCGCCCAGAACAGCGCGAAGAGGACCACCTGGACGAAAAGGATCGAGGAGGCGACCTTGCGACTCGACGACTTCGTCGTGGCCTTGAGGATCGACGCGAAGTTCTTGTATCCCGAGATCCCCACCAGGTCGCGCAACAGGCGGCGGCGAAGGTCGCCCGGTTCACACGGGTAGCCGCTGTAGAAGGCCATGTCCGGTTCGTCGGGTCCGAACTCCTCGCGGTGATGGGCGAAGTGCGCGCGGCGGTAGATCCCGATCGGCACGAGGGCCGGGTAGGCGATGAGCCACTTCCCCACGACGTCATTCGCACGCTTGTTCGTGAAGAGCAACTTGTGCGCCGACTCGTGCATCAATATCGCGAATCGGGCGTGCATCGGTCCCATGAGGACGAAGACCGCGAGCGCGGCCCACACGCCAAAGTGCGTGCCGACAAACGCCAGCAGAGCGGTCCAGAGCCAGACGAAGGTAACCGCACGAACGTTGCGCAGGTTGTCGATCCGGCGAAAGTCGCGCCGAAGCTCGGGAATGGCCATGCCGTTCACGAGGAGTCGGTCCGTGGGCAGGACGTTCGGCAGTTCGCTCGAACTCGGTACGAGAGCGATCACCATAGGCACATCATAAGAACAGAACGGGTTCGGGCAAGGGCGCACCCGTGACGGTACAAATTGGACGACATTCGCGTGAAGTCGCCCTGTATCGTGGGCCAAGCACCGCCGGCAGCGACGGGGTCAATCGGGGGAATTATGGATCTGCAATTCGCGAACGCCTGGGAGCGCGTCGCCGACATCGTGCCCGACTACACCGCGATCGTCCAAGGCGATCGTCGCTACAGCTACCGGGTCTTCGACGACCTCTCGTCACGATTCGCCCGAGCCCTCGCCGAAGCCGGAGTCAGCGACGGCAGTGCCGTCGGGCTCTATCTCTACAACTCGCCGGAGTACCTGATCGCCCAGGCCGGTTCGTTCAAGCACCGTGTCGTCCCGGTCAACGTCAACTTCCGCTACCTCGACGATGAACTGGCGTACTTGATCGACAACGCCGACGCCGAGGTTGTCGTCTTTCACACGTCACTCGGTGGACGTGTCGCCAACGTGCGTGCCCGCCTGCCCAAATTGAAGCTCCTCATCGAGGTCGATGACGGCGGAGAACACGTGGAAGGTGCTGTCACGTTCGACGAGTTGATGACGACATACGAACCCCAGGCCCGCAGTGAACGCCGAGGGGACGATCTCTACATGCTCTATACCGGCGGGACGACCGGCATGCCCAAGGGCGTCATGTTCCATCAGGCCAACCTCGTCATGGGGCTCTATTCGGCGTTCGCGACCTTCGGTCTCGAGGCACGGATGCCGACCACGACCGACGACATCGAAGCACTCGTGCGAGAACTGCACGCGAACGGACCGGTCGTCACCATTGCGTGCTGCCCCTTGATGCACGGCACGGCGATGTGGCTCTCGGCGATGCGCGCCCTGCTGTCGGGAGGCACATCAGTGTTGTTGAGTGAGCGCACCTTCAACCCTCACGAAGTGTGGGCGCTCTGTGAACGCGAGCGCGCCAATGAGATCGTCATCGTCGGTGACGCCTTCGCGCGGCCGCTCCTGAGAGCCCTCGAAGAACGCGAGGCAGACGGCCGCCCCTACGACACCTCGAGTGTCCGACGGATGGTGTCGTCAGGAGCGATCTGGAGCGCGGAGATCAAGGACGGACTACGCGAGCGCATTGCGTCGGTGCAGCTGATCGACGCCCTCGGTTCGACCGAGGCCGGCAGTATCGGTGTCAGCGTCGCGACGTCGGACTTCGGCGCGGCGACGGCCCGGTTCCTTTTCGCACCCACGACGAAGGTCATCAATGTGGACGGCCAGGACGTGGAACCGGGATCGGGTGAGCAGGGTGTCCTCGTGAGTCAAAACGCTGCGTTCGGCTACTACAAGGACCCGGTCAAGAGCAAGGCGACGTTCATCGAGATCGATGGTCTTTCCTACGTCTACACAGGCGACTGGGCGAGCGTCGAGGCTGACGGCACCATTACTCTGCTCGGTCGTGGCTCCATGTGCATCAACACCGCCGGCGAGAAGGTCTACGCCGAAGAGGTCGAAGAGGCGATCAAACGACACCCGGCCGTCGACGACTGTCTCGTCGTGGGGCTACCCGACGAGAAGTACGGACAGCGAGTGGTCGCGGTCGCCTCACGCTCCGCGAACGAGACGGCGACGGGCGAGGAAGTGCGCGAGTGGCTCCGCAACTCCCTCTCGCACTACAAGGTCCCCAAGGTCATCACGATGGTGGATGCGGTACGTCGCGCCCCCAACGGCAAAGCGGACTACCGGTGGGCCAAGGAAACCGCTCTCTCGAATGAGGGAAACTGACACGAACCTGACCGGGGTGAACGAGGCATGAAGTCGTTCCTTCGCCGCTTCGACCGCTACCAACAACGCCATCCGACGTTCGGGTTCCCCATTGCGGTGATGAAGAAGTTCGTCGAGGACAAGTGCCCGTCGCTCGCGGCCCTCCTCGCCTACTACGGACTCCTTTCGATCTTCCCGCTGCTGCTCGTACTCTTCACCCTCCTCGCGTTGGTGTTCGGACACGACACGAGCATCCAACACCGAATCATCCATTCGGCGCTCGCCCAGTTCCCAGTGATCGGCAAGCAGCTGGGCAACCTCCATGGCATTGCGTCGCTTAAGAAGCGAGGCGGCGTCGGCCTCATCCTCGGACTGGTCGTGCTCCTCTGGGGTTCGCTCGGTGTGACCAAGGCCGGTCAGCGCGCGATGGCCGACATCTGGAACGTGCCGCACGTCTTGCGCCCTCACTTCGTGCGCCGGATCCTTCGTGGCATCGAATTCCTCGGCGTCCTGGTCTTAGACGTGGTCCTCTCCACCGCGCTGGCGGGCCTCGTCACCTTCGGAGGACACGCTCTGTGGTTCCAGCTCGTCGCGGTGATCGTCGGACTGGCGCTCAACGTCTCACTCTTCATGTTGGGTTTTCGCATCCTGACCCCCGGGACCGTCGCGACGAGGATGCTCGTCACCGGCGCCGGGTGCGCGGCTCTCGGTTGGAGCTTCCTCCAGTACGTCGGCACGTGGCTCGTCGGTCACGAACTGCGCCACGCCAGTCAGCTCTACGGGTACTTCGCGAGTGTCCTCGGTCTGGTCTTCTTTCTCTACGTCGCCGCGCTGCTCACGGTCATAGCGGCCGAGATCGACGTGGTGCGCATACGACACCTCTACCCCAGAAGTCTGCTGGCTCCACCACTGACGAGCGCCGACGAGAGAGTCCTCACCGATATCTCACTGGCGACGCAACGTCGCCTCGACCAAGTGGTCGAGGTTCGCTTCGTCGAGCCCGTGACGGCGCCGCTCGACATATCTACGGGCGATGGCGATGGCGACAGTGCAGCTCAGCGCGAGAATCCGCCGGCGACGGGTTGACTCAACTCGCTCCGGGGATCAGTAAGCGCGTCACGACGCCCTCAACGTCGTCGTCGAGGTTCTCGGAGTGGATCTCGTAGTTGCCCTTCTTGAAGGTTCGCGGCACTGCGCGCAGCTCGCAGCGCAAATCGAGCTTCTCCTGACGGGCGATCATCGTGAAGGCGATGACCGTGATGATGAGACCGCTCGCGACGAAGACGAACCCTTCGATGTAGGCCATGAGCGTCTTCACGCAGGTGGAGTCAAGGCCGCTGCGCGCGCTGGCGCCTCTCGCTGCGCTCACGGTGCAGACACCAACCTGCGTATGCGCTTGGAGCAGTGTCCACAGACCGAACACCATGAGCACGATGCCAAGACCAATAACGATCCGCTTGGTAGTCATTCGGGCCTTCCCTTGCTAGGGCCTTAAATCGACAACCATTGCCGACTTCGAAAAACTGGTCGGTTGCTTCACGCGCCGAACAGCCGTTCGACTCAATCCGTAGACCCTCCGACCGGGGCTTTTACGAACGAGAGTCACACTACGATGAGCGGCCCAACACGCAACGAACGAAAAGACAAAAGTTCAACAATTGCGCTCTCCACGCCTTCTTCGTCCACTCACAATCCATTGGGAGGGCGCCGATGACCGCTACGCGCCGGTCGATGTCAGCCTCGCCGAGGCGTCCCAAAGTTGTCGTGCCAACGACTCGTCGCGCGACCTCTTCGACGCTCGCTGTAACCCAGGAGAGCCGCGGAGGTGAAAGAGGCCCCGCGGGCCGACGTAGCTCCCGCCTGGGATGTCCTCGCTCGTCGCGAACAGCGTCGGCCACGCACCTTGTTCCTGGTCATTGAAGAGTCGCTGTGACAGTTTGCTGATCGCGCCGTTGATGCCTCGCACGTGGTCGATGAGATTCGTTCGCGCGATCCCGGGGTGCACGGCGATGGACCGGACGGCACTGTGCGAATGATCGAGGCGACGTTGCAGCTCGAACGCGAACAGCATGTTGGCCAACTTCGAATCCTGGTAGGCGTTGATGGCCCTATAGGGACGATGGTCGAAGTTGAGGTCGTCGAGATGGATCCGTCCCCGCACGTGCAGGAACGAGGAGACCGTGACGACGCGGTTGGTGATGTGAGGCAGTAAGAGATTGGTCAGCGCGAACGGTCCCATGTGATTCGTCCCGAGGTGCAACTCGAAGTCATCGGGAGTGCGAAACGCCGGTGCGAGCATGATGCCCGCGTTATTGATCAGCGTGTCAATGGGTCCGCTCCAAGCAGCGCAGAACGAACGCACCGATTCCAAGTCCGCGACGTCCAGACGAAGAACGCGCGTTTTGCCGACGAACTGCGACGCGACGCCCTGACCCTTCGCCACGTCGCGCACGGCCATGACGACCTCGGCGCCGTGACGCGCCAGCTCCCGCGCGCTACTCAGTCCGATGCCGCTCGTCGCGCCGGTGACGATGATCGTCCGTCGTCGCAAATCGGGAAGATCGGCGGGAGTCCACTTCTTCTTCATCACATCGACTGCAAACCCGCGAGGAAGTGCAGCGAGGGCGGCTCCTGGGCGAAGAAGAAGGGATCGGTGTGGCAACCCGACGTGAACTCGACATCGCTGGATTCGGGCAAAGCAGCCGCCAACTTCTCCACGCCGGGGTGGAAGGGGTCATCGGCTCCCGACGCGACGCGCACGGCCACTCCACGCAATTTGTTAGCGTGCGCGATGACGTCGCCCTTGCGAAAGGCGTCAGCGGAGGCGAAGGCGCCGGAGTTCGCGGCGTGCGCCTGTTCATAGGAGGTCCAGACCGCCGGGCTGATCGCCGCCACGCCCGACACGAGACCTGGGTTTCGTTCGGCGATGGCGAGAGCGCCGTACCCGCCCATGGAGATGCCCATCAGTGCGATCGACTTTGGCGCACGTCCAAGCCCGAGACGCTGGCAGAGTGGGATGAGTTCGTCGACCACCATCGCCATGGGGTCATCGTGGGGGTGAGGGTTCCAGTAGCCGTTGCCGCCATCGACCGTCACCAGCGCCACCGGCAGTGAGGCTTTCGCGTCGGACCGGATGGCCACCGCCTGAGCTGGCGACATGTCGACGAGGGCGTTGCGATGATTCAATCCGTAGCCGTGGAGCATCACGATGAGCGAAAGTCCGTCACTCGCCACGTGGCCAGCCGGGTAGCCAATGGTGTAACCGACCGAGCGACGACGGGCCTTCGAATAGAAGTAGCCAGATGTCATGGTCCCCAATGCGCCGTACACCACGTCGGGCGAGTTCACCGAACAGGCACCGTCGAGTTCGTCCAGGATCAACTTGCCCGGCAGTACGCCGTGTTCGACGAGTTCCACGCCCGCCACGCCGGCGACGACCACGGCGCCGATTCCACCTGCGACCCAGCGAAGGAGATGTCGGCGTGACACGGTGGTCTCTTCTGCGCTTCGGATCAAGGCGACTCCAATTTCATGGGACCAGTGCAGCACCCTGAGGGTAAGTTTGACCCATGACCGAGCCGCCTGCGGACGTTCGCGCGCTTTCCTTCGGTCAGGAGGCCGCGTCCTACGACGCGAATCGGCCCCGCTACCCTCGCGAGGCGTTGGCGTGGGTCCTCGAAGCGGCCACGCGACACGTCCTCGACGTCGCGGATGTTGGTGCCGGGACTGGCGCCTTGACGTCGCTGCTCGTGTCCGACGGCCTGCACGTCACCGCGTTCGACGCGGATGGCCAGATGCTCGACCAACTTCGCCGCTCCGTGCCCGAGGTGACGGCGATCGTTGCGCGAGCTGAGTCGCTGGCGTTGGACGACGCGTCCGTCGACATGGTCACGGTCGCCCAGGCGTTCCACTGGTTCGACCCGGTTGGCGCTTCACGGGAGTTCGCACGGGTGCTTCGTCGCGGTGGCGTCGTCGGACTCTTCTGGAACCTTCGCGACGACCGAGCACCGTGGTGGGCCGCGCTGCGGCCAATCATCAATGGCCCAGACTGGGAGCGATCCGACGGGGACGAAGCGCTCCGTGAACTCGCGGAGGTCTTTCACAACATAGAGCGCCGAGAGTTTCCCCACACGATTCCGATGTCGCACGAGCGAATCGTCAACCTTGTCGGCACATTCTCTTTCGTTCGCCTTCGCGACGACGCCGACGCAGTGCTGGAGCAGGTTCGCGAGGTCCTTCGCTCCCATCCCGATACGAGAGACCGCGACGTCATTGAGGTGCCCTACGTGACCGCCACCTACCGCGCCACCTTCTAATGGGTTTGAACCGGCCCGCGCAAATAATCTTGCCAAGCGGACGAAGTGGTTGTCGATTTGTCGTCGACGTCAACGTCGAATCGGGTGAGAGGTTCAACGTGAGCCTCCGAAAGGAGTAGTCATGGCGCAGTATCTGGTACTGATTTACGAAAACGAGCAGTCGTGGGCGGACGCGGACGAATCGATGGTCGGTCGAATCCACGGCGAACACGACGCCTTCGGAGCGAAGAACGGTGCGTCATTGCGGGGTGGCAACGCCCTGGAGGCGTCATCGACCGCGACCTCGCTGCGGCGCAACGCGACGGGTGAGATCGTGGCGACGGATGGTCCATTCGCCGAGACCAAAGAGGCACTGGGTGGCTACTACGTCATCGAAGCCGACGACCTCGACGCGGCACTGGCGATCGCCAAGCAGGTTCCGGCCAACTTCGGCGGTGTGGAAGTGCGTCCGATCCGGGACATGAGCTGAACGACACCGGCGATCCCCAGCGTTCGGCAGTCTTCGCGGCCGTGGCGAACGCCCACCGACACGAGTGGGCGTTCGTCTTGGCGTCCACCATGCGAATCACGCGCGACTTCGATGTCGCGGAGGAGTGCGTACAGGACGCCTTCGCGAAAGCGCTGGCCACGTGGAGCGAACAGGGTGTACCCACGAATCCGGGGGCGTGGTTGACCACGGTGGCTCGTCGACGCGCGATCGACCTCGGTCGTCGTCGCGACGTCGCGATCCGCTCGCAACGGCTGCTCGTCACCGACGAAGCGGCCCTCGATCGCCAAGCAGAGTCCTACGTTGAGGACGACCGCCTGCGCCTCATCTTCACGTGCTGTCACCCGAGCCTGGCCACCGAGACGCAGGTCGCACTCGCACTGCGCATGTTGTGCGGGCTCAGTACGGTCGAGGTCGCCAAGGCGTTCCTCGTCAAGGAGTCCGCGATGGCGGCCCGACTCACCAGGGCGAAGAAGAAGATCGCGATCGCCCGGATTCCCTACCGTGTCCCCGAGCGAAGCGAACTTCGCACTCGGATCGATGCGGTCCTCCTCGTCATCCACTTGGTCTTCACGACCGGCCACACGTCGCCGGTCGGCGACGAGCTCTCCCAAGTTGACCTCGTGGAGCGATCGCTGGACCTCGCGAGGATGCTGCACCAGTTGCTCCCCGACGACGCCGAAGTCACTGGGCTCCTCGCTCTCATCCTTCTGACCGACTCTCGTCGCGGAGCGCGTGTCAGCGCCGGAGGCGAATTCCTCACCCTCGCCGACCAAGACCGGAGCCGGTGGCATCGCGACTCGATCGACGAGGGGTTGGCGCTCGTCGGCGACGCCTTGCGCAATGGTCGCCCCGGCCCCTTCACCCTCATGGCGGCGATCGCCGCTGTTCATTCGAGTGCCGCGCAGTGGAATGAGACCGACTGGATCGAGATCGTAGGACTGTACGACCTCCTGATCGCCTCGTGGCCCTCGCCCGTCGTGGCCTTGAACCGCGCCGTGGCGCTCAGTTTCGCCGATGGTCCCGCCGCCGGACTGCGTGCCCTCGACGCGCTCGCCACCGATCCGCAGTTGAGCGCGTATCCCTACCTCGCGGCGGCTCGGGCGAACTGTCTTTTGCGTCTCGAGCGACTGGACGAAGCCCGTGACGCCTTCGTCGAGGCGGCGATGCTCACCGAGAACAGCGTCGAGCGCGCGTACATGCAGTCACGCGTTGAGGAACTGGAGCAAACGCTTCGTGCGCGCCACGACGTCCCGAAGAGTCGCCAACCCTAGGTTCGCGACGATCCTTGCGGATCCTTGCCACGGACGAAGTGCAGAAAGAAGTCACGGACATTCTCCGGGGAGAGGTGCAGTGACGTCGATCCAGCGGTGATCACCTGACCCACCGACGCTGACCAGTAGACCGACGTGAGTGCCGTGGCGTCGATGTCCGCGTCGATCCAACCGTTGGACTGCGCACCTTCGATGACGGCGATCCAGCGGTTGAATTGGATATCGAGCAGATCGCAAAAATGGGTCTGCGTGAAGGGATCGGACCAGACGTCATGAAGCAGGTTGATGATCCCCCACTTCTTCTCCAACTGACCTGAGGACCACGACATCGCAAGGTTCTCCTCGATCCCCGACCAGAAGGTGGATTCGTCGCCTTCCGCGACGGCACTCTCGATACGCGAGAGTCCCAAGTGGATCGGTTCCACCATCACGAAGTAGTTCGCCATCTGCACCTCGGCGATCAGTTGGGTCCGCGAGTCGAAGAACTCCTCTATGACGTCAAGGTCCACGTTGGCTCGTTCGGCGACGTCACGGAACTGAAGGTCCTTGCTTCCCCGTTCCTTCACGAGTTCGCTCGCGACGAGCATGATCTTTCTTCGGGCAAAAGGGTCTTCGTTGTTCACGGCCTTTACCCTACAATCGCAATCGTTCGCGGTTGATCCCCAATCATAAATTCTTTCAACTGCGCTGCAACGGTGAGTCGAAGCGACGAATCAATCAGCGGGGGGATGCCAGGCGATCTGCGCCACACGATCGGCATCGACGTAGCCGTGCTCAACGAACCACCGAGCGGATTCATAGAGGGCTTGCGCCGCGGGCCGAGACGTGTAGCCGATTTCGCGGCGGGCCTTCGTGTCGTCAAACGTCATGGTGGTAGAGGCCATCTGCGCCGCCTCGAGCGGGACTCGCGGTTCGCGCCCGAGCAGGTCGCCCTCGATGAGGCTCGACAGGTGTCCCGCGATCAGAGGAAAGACCGAAGGAAACCGGCGCGCCGAGCCGGGTAGTCCCGTCACCCGCGAGAGTATCGCGAGCAGTTGCGCCATCGTGATGTTCTCTCCGCCACAGATATAACTCTGACCCTGCTGACCGTTCTCCAGAGCCAGTAGGTGCCCGTGTGCCAGGTCGTCGACGTGCGCGACATTCATCGCGGTGTCGACGTAACCGGGCATTCGCCCGTTGAGGTAGTCGAGCACGACCTTGCCCGACGGTGTGGGCCGGTGATCGAAAGGACCGTGCGGCATGGTGGGCAGCACCAGCACGACCGGTGCACCTTGGGCGGCCAGTCGCAGCACTTCGTGCTCGGCGACGTACTTGGTCTGTTTGTAGTTGCCGTAGAGATGCGAGAGGTCGGCGACGTCGTCCTCGGTGGACGGTCGGCCCTCCTTCGTCTCCCAGAGGCCCAACGTCGCTACGGTCGACGTGAAGACCGTGCGCTCCACGCCGGCGAACGTCGCCGCGCGCACGACGTTGCGACTGCCATTGACGTTGACGTCGTAGAACGTCGCTGCATCCTTGGGCCAGAAGCCGAACTTCGCAGCCAGATGGAAGCAGAATCGCGCACCCTCGAAGACACCGTCGAGTTGACGGGCCTTGGTGATGTCGACCTCTTGACGCTCCACGTCGAGTGCGTCCAGATTTGACGTTGGTGCGCCCGGCTCCAACAGTGCCACGACGTCAACGTCGCGCGAGAGCAACGCACGTACGACCGCCGAGCCGATGAACCCGGCCGCACCCGTGACCACGACGCGATCACCGCTGCGCAGTTCGTGGCTCACGGTGTCACGGCCGTTCGTCTCGAAGGCTTCGGCGTCCTCTTCATCATGCCCTTGGCCATGGTGACGCCGAAGTCGACCAACAGACCACTGCCACGCTCGGCCTCACTCAACAGTTCGTCGAGCGCGTGCACGAAGAGGTCGATCTCGGTCTCACCGGCGATCAGGGGCGGAAGGAGCTTGATGATGTTGACGTTGTCCGCCGCGACCTGGGTGAGGATCTGGTAGCGCTGGAAGAGTGGCACCACGAGGGTCTGGGAGAACATGGCCTTGCGTGTGGCTTCCACGAGGCGCCAACGACGCCGCGCGCCGGCCGACGTCGGGCGACCGAACTCGATGCCGATCATCTGACCCCGTCCTCGGACCACGTGCAGGAATTCGTGACGCGACGCCAACTCATTGAGTCGCTCGTGCCACACCACGCCCATGTCGCAGGCGTGCTCGACGACGTGCTCGTCGTCGAAGACCGACAACGTCGCGAGCCCGGCGACCATGGCCAACTGGTTCCCCTTGAACGTCGTCGAGTGGACCATGGCCCGGTCCATCGAGCTGTACACACTTCGAAGGATCTTGTCGCTCGTGAGCATCGCCGCGACCGGTATGTACCCACCGGAAAGCGCCTTGGAGATCGTGACGATGTCGGGTGTCAAGCCGTAATGCTCGAAGGCGTAGAACGAGCCGGTGCGCCCGAGCCCGGTCTGCACCTCATCACAGATGAACAGGGCGCCCGCCTCGTGCACCGCCTTCTCGAGTTCGAGCCACAGCGCGGCATCGAGTTCGTAGACACCCTTGCCTTGTATTGGCTCCACGATGAACGCGGCCACGTCGCCGCGCTTCAGTTCACTGCGAAGCGTGTCAAGGTCGCCGAAGGGGATCTCGGTGGTGTCGGCGAGGAGGGGGCCGAAGCCACTTCGAAAGTCCGAGGATCCGTTGATCGCGAGCGCCCCCATGGTCAGCCCGTGATACGCGTGCGAGTGATAGAGGATTCGATTGCGTCGGGTGCTCGCGCGAGCGAACTTGAGGGCCGCCTCCACCGCTTCGGCGCCAGAGTTGCAGAAGAACAGCCGTTCGATCTGCTTCGGGCTGCGTTGGACGAGTTGCTCGGCGAGGAGGCCGGGCAACAGCGCACAGTCCATTTGGACCATGCTCGGCAGGTCGGCTTCGAGCGCCTGATGAAGCGCGTCCTTCACGACGGGGTGTGCTCGACCCAAGGCGAAGACGCCGAACCCGCTCAACATGTCGAGGTAGCGCTTCCCGTCGTCGTCGATCAGGTAGCAGCCTTCGCCGCGCTCGTAGAAGCGGTCGAAACCGAGCGTCGACACCACTTTGGTCAACTGAGGATTCAGGTACTGAGCGTGCAGTTGGAAATTCTCGCCGTGTCGCTCTTCCATCAACCGTGCCAGATCAAAGGTCATCGCACTCCCTCGCCGCTGTGGCAAATCTATAGCCCGACGCGAATCGATCTAAATGACCGGCGACAGGCCCCCGTCGAGCGCGATACCGACACCGGTCACGTAACTCGCACGGGCCGAGAGCAAATAACTCGCCAGATCGGCGAACTCATCGGCCCGTCCGACGCGGCCCAAGGGAATGCGCTGGCTCTGCGCCGTCGACTCGTAGAACTCGTCAACGCTCACACCGGCGGCCTCCGCGCGGCGTACCCACTGGCCCGACTCGATGATCCCGATCAAGATCGCGTTCGCCCGGACTCCGCGCGCGCCGACCTCGCTCGCCGACGACTTCGTGAGCGCCAGGCCGGCGAGCCGCGACGCTGCGGTCGGCGTCGTTCCCGCGCCCGGAGAGCGAGCGAGGATCGCCAGCACGTTCACGATCGCCCCTCGCGTGGCTTCGAGCGCCGGCAAGACCATCCGGGTCAGGTGCAACGCCGCGATGACCTTGAGCTCGTAGTCGCTGCGCCACTGTTCATCACTCGAGTCCGCAATGGATGAACCGGCGGTCTGACCGGCGTTGTTGACCAAGCCGTCAAGTCGGCCGAATCGTGAGAGCGCGGCGTCGACGAAGGCGTCGAGTTGAGCACCGTTGGTCACGTCGGTCTGAGAACAGAGCGCGTCATCGCCGAGTAGCTCGCGCGCTCGTGCCAGTCGCCCCTCGTCGCGCCCGCAGATGGCGACGTGGCCCCCTTCGGTGACGAGACGCTGTGCCAAGGCCAGGCCGAGTCCGTCGGTCCCCCCGGTGATGATGAATGCCTTGTCCTTGAGCTCTAGGTCCATAGGTTCATCCTACGAATGGTGCGCGAAGGCGAGGCCGGTCCGAAGTTACGAAGGTGTCGTGGCGAACGCAACCACCTGCGTCGCGTTGGGCACGAGGAAGAGTCCGTCGCCGACGCTCGGCGTCGGGAAGTGATTGGCCGGCTGACCGACGGAGACCTGACGTTGTACCGCGCCGGTCGTTGGGTTGTAGGCGTAGAGGACACCATTCTGGCCAATCGACCAGACCAGCCCGGCCGCGACAATCGGTGGACCTCCGCCCGTCGACGCGCTCCAGAGGATGTGGATCGAGGCGGGCGCCGACCCGACCCGTATCGCGATGGTTCCGGCCAGGCATGGCAGATAGACGATTGAACCAACCATCGCGCCACCGCCGTCGATGTCCTGGGAACAGTTGGAACCGGCGTTGATCTCTCCCCCGCCGATGCCACCAAGGTGGTGTCCGTTCAAGACGTAGATGATCCGCGTCTTGCCCGCGATGACCACTTGGCCGTCCTTCAGTAACACGGGCTCCATGCTCATGTCCTCGTCTTGCGAGTTGTTCGTCGCCCACGTGGTGGGGGCAAAGTACTGCATGAGATGCATGGAGGAGGTCAGTTCCAGTACCGAGTCGCTGTCGTCGTAGGGGTCACTCGAGGAGAAGACTGACCCATTGCCTGCGCTGACCCAGACGTGGCCCTGGGCGTCGATCGATGGCGCTCCGCCACCCATCCAAATCGCCCCTTCGCTGTCGCCGGGTGCCGCGTCGACGGTGAAGTAGTTCACGCCACCGGTCGTTTCCGAGACCGATACGACGCGACCTCGATACGAAGCGCAGTCACCGTAGTTCCCGCCGAGACCGAAGATGACCCGACCGTCGTCGAGGGTGAGACCGGTTCGCTGTAGCAGCGCCACTGATTGAGCACCCCGGGGATCGACGTCACGCGACGTGCGCGGCCGGCCCGTCGAAGCATCCAAGCCGACGAACACGTGCTCGGGGTGTCCATTGCGCAGCTCGTCAGCGACGAAGTAGATCTCGTCTCTCGCCGGATCGATGACGGGCGTGCCCGTGATACCGACTTCGGGCAGTATGTTGCCGCACGGCAGTTGCGACGCGGGGACCGGGCTGGCGACGTGACGTTGCCACACCACGCGACCGGTCTGTGATGAGAGGGCGTACACCGTGTCGTGTTCCGTCGCGACGTACACGTCGTTGCCGTAGACGAGCGGTTCTCCGTACAGCGTGCCGTCGAGCGAGGGTGAGGTCCACTTAGGTTTGCTCGTAGTGACCGACTTGATCACCGTCGTCGAGCCAGAACCCGATGAGTCGCCGTGGTAGACGGTCCACGAGGAGTTGGCGCTCGATACGCCCTTGGCTGACGCCGCGGACGTCACACCGGTCACCAGGAGCGCCGTCAGCAACGAAGCCGCCGATAGGGCGAGCGGGCGGGCGAGCGCTCTTCGCGAACTCGATGGGGAGACTCTTTCGATGAACTCAGTGTACGGGGCACGTCGCAGCGCGTCGATGCGGGGTTGGGACCCCAGACGACGCTCGTCGTCAATTCCCTCGGGCTACTCTGTGGCCGTGTTGGCCGTTCACCGACTTCGATGGGTGCGACGCCCGCTGCTTCGGTGCACGCTGACCGCGCTCGCGGCGTTGACCTTGGTCACCAGCACGAGCGCTGCCTCGTCACCACCCGCGCTGCCCTCATTCACGTCGAGCGTGTCTCCGGTCACTGCAGCGCAGCTCGGGCGAACGTGGCGACCGGGCTGCCCGGTCGGACCCTCACAGCTGCGCCTGCTCCATCTTCGCTACCTCGGTTTCGACGACAAGCCACGCGTCGGCACCATGGTGGTGAACGCGTCGGTCACCGCCGCCGTCATTCGCGTCTTCGCCGACCTGTACGCTCACCGGTTCCCGCTGCACTCGATGGTTCCCGAGTCCGCGTTCGCTGGCAGGGACCCCGCCTCGATGGCCGCCGACAACACGTCGGGTTTCAACTGCCGCTACGCGGTCACGACCGGACCAAAGCAGTGGTCCGTTCACGCGTACGGTGAAGCGATCGACGTCAATCCCGTCCAGAACCCCTACGTCTTCAATGGAGTGGCGCAACCAGTCAGTGGACGGGCGTACATGAATCGAAGCGACGTGCGACCGGGGATGTCCGAACCTGGCGGGGTGCTCAATGACGCCTTCGCTTCCGTAGGCTGGTTTTGGGGAGGGCGATGGACCGCTTCACCGGACTATCAACACTTCTCCGCCACGGGCGGCTAGGCATCATCGCGGGCTGGTCACTCGCGGTGCTCTTCACTTTCGTGGCGCTCCCCACCTTTTCCGACGCCGGCGCGTCGGCGCCTCGAGTTGCGTCGTCGTGCAACGCGATGGCCGATTCGATCACGACGCCATCGAGGACCGACCAGCTGATCACCGTCATCGCCCCTTCGTCGCACTCGACCGTCGCGACCCTCGAGGTGTTCACGCGGATCGGCGCCTGCTTCCACCTCGTCGATGGGCCCTACGGCGCGAACGTGGGTCGAAACGGACTCTCGGCCCATCACCACGAGGGCGACGACACGACGCCCATTGGACTCTTCGCCATCGAGTCGACGATGTACGGGATCGATGCCAATCCGGGCGTCGCCTTTCACTACCACCAATTGGTGTGCGGCGACTGGTGGGACGAACAGCCCACGTCCGCTCTCTATAACCACTTCGTACACGTTCGCTGCGGCTCGATCCCGTCCTTCGGTGGTGACTCCGAACCACTCTGGGAAGTCTCGCCCCAGTACGACTACTTCGCGGTCATCGACTACAACCGACAACCGGTCGTGCCCGGTCGCGGCTCGGCGATCTTCTTGCACGTCTCCATCGGTGCACCGACCACGGGTTGCGTCGCAATCCCGCGAGCGGACCTACTTCGCGTCCTGCGACTGCTCCGGCCGTCGCTGCACCCGATGATTGACGTGACGACCCGCTCGCTGCTCACCCAGTGATCAGTGGGTTCGCGTCATTTCCACGATGACGCCGAGGCTCGACGACGCGGCGCCCTGATACACGCCCTTGAGCGGGGCGACGTCGTCGTAGTCGCGGCCGCTGCCGACGTAGATATGACGCTCCGTCTCGGGTATGCCGTTCGTGGGATCCATGCCCGTCCACGCACCGCTGAAATACTCGACCCACGCGTGACTCTGACCGGCCGCGGCGAGACCGACCTCGCCGTGATCCGACGGGTACAGATAGCCAGAGACGTAGCGAGACGGGATGCCGAGTGCGCGAAGCAGTCCGATCGTGATGTGGGTGATGTCCTGACATACGCCTTCGCCGATGTCCCACGCTTCCTGGGCGGTCGACGAGACCGAGGTCGCGCCAGGTAGATAGGTCACGTGGCCGCGCACGTACTCGCCGACAGCGTCGGCGCAGCCGTGCAAGTCGGCGATCCCGCGCCATTCATCGACGAGTTCGAGCACTCCCCCTTCCAATCTCGTGCGCTCCGTCTCGAGCAGGTACTCGGAGAAGAAATCCACGAGAGCGGGCGCCTTCAGCTCATCCCAGGCTATGGCCGGCTCGATCAATGGAGCTCGGCTCTCGACGAGCGATCGAGCTTCCACTTCGAGCTTCGGGTGCGGTTCTTGGATGTCGAAGACCGTGACGATCGTGCCGAAGTAGTCGGTGTGCGTTGATATCGGCACCACGGGCTTGACCGTCACGTGAGCCTGACGCACTTCCTGGCTCGCCGAGGTGATCGGTGTCATTCGCGCTTCGTTATACGAGGACTTCGCGATGCCGTCGTAGGTGAAGCCGGTGTGGTGGCGGATCGAGAGACTCAGCGAGTTCACAGTCCACCCTCTCTCGACCACACCACGTAGTCCTCGTGGCGGAAGAACCGATCGGTCACGGCGTTGTTGATGCGCACGCAGGTCTCTTCGAGCATTTCGAGGAGCTCCGGCAGCTGTGCGAGCAAGTCGGTGGCGTCGATGAACTCGAGTCGCCCCCTCGCTCCGGCGAGGCTCTGGCGCGCCACGTCGGCGACGGCGATGCGCTGACTGCTGGGCTGGATCTCATAGAGACATCGGTCGGCGAGGTTGAGCGAGAACAGCACCGATCGGGGGAACAGTCGGTCGAGCAGAAGGAACGCGGCTACGCCGTTGGCGTCGTGAATCTCGCTCGTGCTGCGCATGAACGCCTCCATGGCACCACAGGCGCGCAGAAAGGCGAGCCAGTCCGGCGCGTTGTCGTCGGCCAGTACCCGCCCGCGCAACAGTCGCGCCGTCATGTCGATGCGCTCGATGCTGCGCCCGAGCACGAGGAAGTGCCACCCGTCGTCGTGACTGAGCGTCGCGTCGGTCAACCCGGCGAGCAGCGCCGCGCGTTCGCGCACGTAGAGGAGGTACTGCGACGGACCGAGCCGACGGGCGGTGTTCTCCATCTGCGGCAGTCGGTTGCGGGTCGAATTGAGCGCGACCCACATCTCTGACGAGATGAAGTCACGGCTTCGTCGTGCGTTTTCGAAGGCGCCACTCAACGACCCCGCGATGGAGTTCGGATTCTCCGCGTCGTACACGATCTGCTGGAGGGTCGCGGGCGTGCTCAGCCGTCCCTCCTCCTCGAACTCGATGCCGAGGATCGAATAGAGCGACCGGCAGGTGGCGTCCTCGTCGTTGAAAGGATCTTCGACCATGCGGTGCACGTACGAATCGACGATTCGCGCGGTGTCGTCGGCCCGCTCGATATAGCGACCGATCCAGTAGAGCGACTCCGCCAACCGCGAGAGCATCCCGCGTTCGCTCATTGGTCCCCCCGACCGACGTTGCCGTCACTCTGACGAGTCGCGACGCTGCGACGACGCTGCGCGGCGACGACGCGCGACTCGCGAAGCGGCAGCGACTCATCGTTGAGGACCCAGGTGTCCTTGGAGCCGCCGCCTTTGGAGGAGTTCACGACCAACTCGCCCTCGCCGAGGGCGACCCTCGTGAGACCGCCGGGCAGGACCCAGACGTCGTGGCCGTCGTTGATCGCGAACGGTCGAAGGTCGATGTGTCGCGGGCTCACCCGTTCGTCGACCAACGTCGGGTGCGTCGACAGCGCCACGGGTCGCTGCGCGATCCAGTTCCTCGGCGACGCGAGCACGGCCTCGCGGGTCTTCATGAGCGTCGCCTCGTCGGCCTGTGGGCCGATGACGATGCCCTTGCCGCCCGACCCGTCGACCGGCTTGATGACGTAGGACCCGATCGATCGCAACACCTCGTCGCGCACGTCAGGGTCCTCCAACCGGAAGGTCTCGACGTTCTCGAGGAGCGGCTCTTCGCCCAGATAGAAACGGATGAACGACGGGACGTACGTGTAGACGAGCTTGTCGTCGGCGACGCCATTGCCGATGCCGTTGGAGATGACGACGTTGCCGGCACGGGCACAGTTCACGAGACCCGCCACACCGATGATCGAATCAGGGAGGAACTGCAGGGGGTCGAGAAATTCGTCGTCGACTCTTCGATAGATCACGTGTACCGGGCGCTCGCCGTTCGTCGTTCGCATGTAGACGTGATTCGAACGACAGAGGAGGTCTCGACCTTCGACGAGTTCGATGCCCATCATGCGAGCCAGGAGCACGTGCTCGAAGTAGGCCGCGTTGTACACGCCGGGACTGAGCACCACCACGACGGGGTCGTGCACCGTGGGCGGTGACGCCGCTCGAAGCGCGGCGTAGAGGTGCGCAGGATAGGAGTCGACGGGGTGCACTCGGTGGTCGGCGAAGAATGACGCGAAGGTCTGGGTCATGGCCCGGCGATTCTCGATCACGTAACTGACGCCCGACGGGATACGGACGTTGTCCTCGAGTACCCGAAAGTCACCGACTTCGTCGCGGACGAGGTCGATGCCCGCCACACAGATCCGCACACCGTTGGGCGGGTCCACCGCGAACGCCGGGCGACAGAAGTGGGGACTCGACGTGACGACCGAGCGTGGAATCAGACCTTCGCTGAAGATGCGGCCCTCGCCGTAGATGTCGGCGAGGAACGCTTCGAGGGCGTGGACCCGTTGCGCGATACCTCGCGAGAGACCATCCCATTCGAGTGCCCCTATCAGGCGTGGCAGGACATCCAGGGGAAACGGTCGCTCCTCGCCACTGTGCGCGAAGGTGACGCCGCGTTCGGAGAAGGTGTGCGACAACTGCTCGGATCGCTGGCGCAGCTCGGCAGGTTGGTAGCGCCCGAGTTCAGAGAAGAGCCGCTCGTAAATCGGGCGGGGTTTGCCGGGCGCACTGAACATCTCGTTCCACGCCGTTGAAGAGTCGTCATCGAACACCATGCCCACCAGCGTCACGCTAGCCATCGAAACCGCGACGGATATTGCCGGACGGTGAATTGACGACGAGACGACATCGGTCGAAGCGTCAAGAGAGTTGAGGATTTTTCACATGGCACGGGCCTTGGCGAAATCCCCAAACCCATTACGATGTCGCCATGACGCCCTACCTACCCTCACCAACTCGATACGACGACATGATCTACCGCCGTTGCGGCAAGAGCGGTATCAGGCTCCCGGCAATCTCGCTCGGACTCTGGCAGAACTTCGGCGACGACCGGGCGTTCACCGCGCAACAGCAGATACTCCGGCGCGCCTTCGACCGCGGTGTGACGCATTTCGATCTGGCCAATAACTACGGCCCGCCCTACGGGGCGGCCGAGGCCAACTTCGGGCGCCACCTTCGTGAGGACTTCAAGGGGCTGCGCGACGAACTGATCATCTCCACCAAGGCCGGCTGGGATATGTGGCCCGGCCCCTACGGCGATCTCGGTTCGCGCAAGTACCTGCTCGCCAGTCTCGACCAGAGCCTTGGCCGACTCGGACTTGACTACGTCGACATCTTCTACCACCACCACTACGACTCGACGACGCCGATGGAGGAGTCGCTCGGCGCCCTCGACACCGCGGTACGCCAGGGCAAGGCCCTCTACGTCGGAATCTCATCGTACTCCGACGAACGCACGAAGGAGGCGATCGCCATCCTTCGACGACTGGGCACGCCGCTCCTCATTCACCAGCCCTCCTACTCCATGTTGAACCGATGGATCGAGAACGGACTGCTCGACGTCCTCGACGCCGAAGGAGTGGGCTGCATTGCGTTCTCGCCCCTCGCGCAGGGCCTGCTCACCGACCGCTACCTCGACGGGATTCCCGAAGGATCGCGCGCAACTGAGCACGACTCATCGCTCTCACGCGACATGCTGAACGAAGCCAACCTGAAGAACGTTCGTTCGCTGCGTGAGATCGCGATTGAGCGCGGTCAAAAGATGTCCCAGCTCGCGATCGCCTGGGCGTTGCGCAACCCCGCGGTCACCACCGTGCTGCTCGGTGCGAGCAGCGTGACCCAGCTGGACGAGAATCTTGACGCCTTGCACAATCTGAGCTTCACCGCCGACGAACTGGCGCGCATCGACCAATTCGCCGTCGACAGTGGCGTCGACCTCTGGCGCGGACCTTCGACCGAGTAGGCATCGATTCGCGCGATTCGCCCCGAGTAAATTCGTGACGTCGCAGATTCCAGATTCACTCCGCCGAACGAAAGTACGACATTGCCAGCCTTCCAACGACTAGACCTCGACGGCGAGTCGACGCAGCGAATCATCAGCGACAAGGAGATGAAACGTCGCTGGGCGGCGTTCCACGGTCAGATGCGCCAGCTTTCGGGCAAGCGTTGGCAGAGGATTCTCGGACGAATCCTGGGCGAGAACACGCTGCGATACAAGGTCGCACGCTTTATCGGGCGACCGCCGCTTCGCGCCCTGAGAAAGCTCCGCGCTCGCCCGCACCGTGCCGAAGCGGTCTTCTTGGAGGTGCCGCTCGTGCACCAGGGCACCGAGGTCTTTCCCAAGTACTACTCCCCCAAGAGCGCGCTGCGTTTCGTCAACCTCTCGCTCCTCGAAGTCTCACTCGATGACATCGAGGTCGTGCGCATCGATGAGGAGAGCGCGTCCGCGGCGGCGGCCGTGGCGCACCTCAACGAGTCGTGTCTCGCGTCGACCAAGACTTGGCTCATGATCGACGACGTGACGTCGAGCGACGTCGACCGCACCACCACCCAGAGGGCGCTCATGAGCGCGATGACCGAACACGATGACGTCGTCTTCGCCGACGAGAACGGTCCCAACATCTTCCAGCCCATCTTTCGCTCGGCCTGCGTGTCGCCCCATACTTTGCTGAGCTACAACATGGTCGGACGACCAGCACTGATCAAGATCTCGGCTCTGCGTCGGGTCGGGGGGTTCCAGAGCAGCGCCGGATGGGCCTTCGAACACGACGCGTACCTTCGGCTGCAAGAAGATGGCGCTCACTTCCACCACGTCGCGCTCGTCCTCCCGGCGGGTCGCCCTCTCATCGCCTTTGAACGGCCCCATATCGACGACGATTCGTGTCGCGTCGTCAAGGCCGCGCTCGAGCGGCGCGGATTCACCGGCGCCGTCGAACCGGGCGAACTCCCGGGACTCGTCCGCTGGATCGTCGACCCCCCGACACCGCGTCCTTCCATCGACATCATTATTCCGACGCGCGACCGGATCGATCTCGTGCGTCGATGCATCGATGCGATCGAGGAGAAGTCGACGTATGAGAACTACGACATCATCCTCTTGGACAACGACTCCGTCGAGGACGCCTCCCTCGAGTACTTCGCCGCCACGAAGTATCGGGTCGTGCCGTGTCCCGGCCCCTTCAACTACGCGAAGATCGTGAATCGAGGGGTCGCGCACTCGAGCGCCGACTTCATCGTGACCCTCAACAACGACACCATCTTGATGACGCCTGACTGGCTCGAACGAATGGTCTCACTGGCCGCGATGCCCGATGTCGGTATCGTGGGCGCCTGCCTCTTGGATCAGAACGGCCACAAGGAACACGAGAGCATCATCATCTCGCCCTACCCTCAGCATCTTCGTACCGATTCCAACTACCCTCACGTCGATCAATTCGCCCTCGCGGTGCGCGACGTCGCGGCGGTGACCGGGGCCGTGCAGATGGCGAGTCGCGAGTTTTGGAACTCGCTCGGCGGCATGGACGAGCGGCTCGCCGTCACGATGAACGACGTGGACCTCTGCCTGCGAAGCCAGTCCGACTCACGCTTCGTCGTCTACACGCCCGACGTCGTCTTCGTCCACTACGTCAGTTCGTCGCGGGGCACGTTGGACCCGCTTGCCGACCGCAATCGTTTCATCCGCCGCTGGGACATCTTTGGTTCCTTCAAGGACCCGTTCTTCCCGGAGCCACTCCTCCTGCTCGGAGAGACGATGTATTACTTGCCTCGCTGAGCCAGGCGTGCGGTTTCGTTCATCGACTCTTGTAGCCTGAGTAGGTGACAGCACGGTGGGAGAGGTTTCTGACGTTCTATCGACGTCTGCCCCCCTCAGTCACCCCGATACTCCTGATCCTCCTGGCGGTTCTCGCCGGGAACGGCCTGTACCTCGTGGGCGAATCGAATATCAACACGATCTCGTGGACGGCGAACATCTCGCACATCGTCTGTCACGTCACCTGCGGGCGGCCAATGATCGACCCGAACGTGGGTTTCATCACACAGCCGCTGGGCCATCTGTCGGCGATGGACCTCCTGCATGGCCACCTGCCCTGGTGGAACTACTTCGAGGGCCTCGGCCAACCGTTGGCGGGCGAGATGCAGTCGGCGGCCCTCTTCCCCCTGACGCTCTGGTTCGCCCTCCCCGCCGGTTTGCTCTTCTTTCACATGAGCCTCGAACTCATCGCGGGCATCTGCACGTTCTTCCTCGCCAAGCGCGTCGGACTGCCGATCTTCGTCGCCACGACGATGGGCGCCCTCTTCGCCTTGAACGGCACCTTCGCTTGGCTGGGCAACGCCGTACTGAATCCAGTCGCCTTCCTGCCGATGCTGCTGCTCGGCATCGAGATGATCTACGACTCGACGATGACCAAGGACAACAGAGGTTGGTACCTCTGCGCCATCGCCGTAGCCCTCGCCTTCTACGCGGGCTTCCCCGAGGTCGCCTACTTCGACGGCCTGTTCGCCCTGGGATGGGCGGGCGTCCGGCTGTTCTCACTCCCGCGTGAGTCGCGGAGAAAGGCACTCGAACGACTCGGGATCGGCGGTGGCGTCGGCGTCCTCTTGTCGTTGCCGATCCTGATACCGTTCGCCGACTTCTCCAAAGTCGCCAACCTGGGTCACCACACCGCCGCCATCGACGGCACCGCACATATCTCGATTCACGCCATCCAGATGTTCTTCGATCCCTACGTGCACGGGGCCCTGTTCGCCGACCCCGCGGTCGCGAGCGTGTGGGGAGGCATCGGCGGGTACTTCCTGGCCAGCGTCGGTGCCCTCGCGCTGCTCGGACTCTTCGGCGATCGGCTGCGGTCACTGCGCATCTACCTCGGCCTGTGGGTCCTGTTCGGATTGGGCGGAGCCTTCAACTTCTTGGATCTGCGCAAGGTGTGGAACCTCATTCCGCTGATCCAAAACGTCTCCTTCGGCCGCTACATCATGGCCAGCTGCGAACTCTCCATGATCGTGCTGGCCGGACTCGGGCTCATGGACTTCGCGCACAGCGCCAAGGCCAAGCGTCTCTTCACGGCGACGACGTCGGTGATGTTGCTCGGACTCATCGTGATCGTGGTCTCCTCGGGACCGCTGAACGTCGGTGTCGTCTACGGTCATCGTCAGCGAATCATCTACGCCTTCCTCGACACGATCCCCTTCCTCGCCGTCATCGCCCTCCTCGTGCTCGGACGACTCGCGCGCTGGAAGTGGACGCCCCTCGTGATGTCCGCCGTCCTCGTGGTCGAATCGTTGCTCATCTTCGGTGTGCCTTCAGGCGGCGCGGCGAAGTACGTCAACGTGGACATGAAGCCAATCCAATTCCTTCAAACGCATGAGGGCAGTTACCGATTCTTCGACTTCGCCGTGCTGACACCGAACTGGGGCTCCCAGTACGGACTCAACGAGCTCAACGCGATCGACCTGCCCTTCCCCCAAAAGTTCACCAAGCTCATCGAGGACGAACTCTCCCCGGGACTCACGCCGTCCAACCAGTTCGTCATCCATAACGGCGTGACCGGGATGGACCTCCAGATGCAGGACATCGTCACGCACTTCAAGGCGTACCAAGACGCGTCGGTCAAATACCTCATGCTGCCCAAGGCCCTCGTCATCCTGCCCGCCCTCACGAAGCTGGGCGTGAAGCAGGTCTTCACCGATTCCCTGGCGACGATCTACGAGGTGCCCAACCCACGACCGTTCATCTCCACGACGTCATCGTCGTGCACGGTGACCTCGACGAACGTCAACGCGGCGAGCGTCAGCTGTCCGAGCGGCGGCGCCACCTTGATTCGAACGGAACTTTCGATGGACGGCTGGAAAGCCTCCGTCAACGGCAAGAGCGTGACCGTGAAGACCTTTGGCGGCGTCTACCAGAGCGTCAAGGTGCCCCAAGGCACGTCAACGGTGACCTTCGCCTTCCTCCCGCCCCACGAAAAGTACGCCGTCTTGCTCGCGTTGCTCGCCGCCCTGTTCCTCCTCGCCACGTGGGTACTTGAGCGAAGACGATTGGCGACAGGCCGGGCACCACCCAAGCATCGGGCGCTGTAGGCCTCGTGCACGACTTCGTCACGCTCTACGGCGTCGTGGTGGTCACGTTCATGATGTTGATGTACGCGCTCGAATCGCGCGCTCGCTTCTTCATCATCCTGTTCTCGCTGGGTTGCGTCCTCTCGAGCGTCTACGGCTTCGCGAGTGGTGCGTGGCCCTTCGGCGTCGTCGAGATAATCTGGTCGTTCGTCGCCATCCGGCGCTGGCAGACCAATACGTAGGAAAATGCGCCACTTCGTTCGAGCCCTCTGTCTCCTCGTGGTGCTGGGCGTGGCCGTCCCGGCCGGCGCGAGCGGTCCCGGTTCACTGCCCCAGACCCAGGTCGAGCCGACTTTTGGCGCAACGTTTCACGCGCAGATGAAACAGCTCTTCCGGGCGATAAAGAACGACTCGGCGCCAATAGGCGCGACCGTCTTCTTCCCGGAGGCGGCCTACCTGTCGATGAAGGACATTGACAACCCGGCGGGTGACTACACCTATCGGCTCGTCGCACTCTTCAATCTGGACCTCGCGGCGTACCACCAGAAACTCTTCGGCGGCGCCCCTACGACGCTCGTGGGCGTCGACGCGAACGCCCGCTACGCGCAGTGGATCCCGCCGGGCTACTGCGAGAACAAGATCGGCTACTGGCACGAGCCGGGCGTGCGGTTGGTGCTTCGTCACGGCCATCAAATTGTGTCGGTCGGGGTGTTCTCACTCATCTCGTGGCGCGGAACCTGGTACGTCGTGCACCTCGGGCCCAATCCACGTCCACTCAACATCGGCACCATCGACGACTTCCAAGACGGTGTCGGCACGCCCGGACCACCGGGCGGCTGCTGAATCACTTCGGCGGGGCGAGCGTCCCGTTTCGATCGATGGTCACCGCGTTCGCACCGAAGTCCTCGCGTGAGAGCTGATTGACGAAGAACGCGGCAGCGTGCGTCGGATCGACGAACGCCTGGCCGGACGGGCTCAACTTGATGGACGTGAACGTGCCGGCGACGAACGCCCCCTTGGCACTCAGGGTCACGTGGAGGATCGCGCTCAAGGTCAGGTCGCCCACCGCGGCGAAGTCGTAGTAGTTCACGAAGTCGCCGAGGCTGTACGCGATGAGGTGCCCGTGATAGAACTCGATCCCTCGAAGCACGTGCGGGCCGCTCGCGATCACGAGGCTGGCTCCATCGTTGATCGCGTCGTGGGCGAAGAGATAGGCGTTGCCGCGGTCCTCGCCGACGTAGTACTCATTGGCCCTCGTCACGTGGTCCGCGTCGGCACCTTCGGCGCCCGCGTGCATGTAGACGACGACGATGGAGGCACGATGGCGGGCTTCGTCGATCAAGACCTTCGCCTCGGAGTAGTTCAGGAGGTTGTTCGTGTTCGAATAGGGCGCGAAGTCGACGAACGCGACACGAATCTTGCCCTCGCGCACGATCGCGATCTGCCCGGGGAGGCCCGCCTGGGCGATGCCCGCGGCGCGCAGCGCATCGGACGTGTCGATCACGCCCTGCTGGCCGAAGTCGTGCGAGTGATTGTTCGCTGAGTTGAGGACCGTGAACCCCATTTCGCGGTACACGCGCGCGAACGTCGTCGGTACGCGAAACGCGTAACACTCGAGGTCGCCGGTCGCGCACTTCGACACGCCGCCACTCGTCATCGTCCCTTCAAGATTGCCGAACTCGATCGGCGCCGCGAGCGCGGCCTTCACCGGTTCGAAGTAGGCCACGGGGTTTGCCGGGACATCGGGGGTGTTGCCGAGCTCGCTGTCACCCACCGCGGCGATCGTGACCGTCGGTGCCAGCGTGGTGGTCGTGGTCCCCCCGACGATTGTCGACGTCGTCGAAGGTGTCGACGTCGTGGACGAGGTCGGCGTCGTGGTGGTGGTACCGGGCTGCGTGGTCGTCGTGGTCGAGTTCAACTGGGAGAACGTCGGCACGGTCGAGGTCGGCGATCCCGGTTGGATGATGTTGGCCGCGCCGATGGCCGCCACGCCGCCTACGAGCACGAGCGCGCCGCCCCAGGCAATGAATCGTCGAAACGACGAACCCGAACGGCGCTGCGCCCGCCTCGAGTGGCGCGCTACCAAGGTTGCGCCTCACCCGGACGTTGCCGGATATAGACCGCGAAGAAGTCCTTGGTGCTCGTGTAGAGGAATCGGTCGGCCACCTGGTTCGGGTTCGCGACGTACAGCGCGGGACCGACCGCGCCGCGCCCGGCGTAGGTCACGAAGATCGGCCACTCGGGATTGATGTCCAGTTGCATCGCTCGAACCACGTGCAACTTAACCATGATTTGTGCGAGCGACGTAGAGGTCTGCTCGGGCGCCGCTACGTAGATGAGATTCCCCTGGTCATCGATGCCGAGCGCCGAGCGCCACACCGCGGGCACTCCCCCCAAGGTCGAGCCCCACAACTGGTTGTCGAGCGACGCACCCGTCGCGCGGTAGTTGTTCACGAGGAGCGAAAGATTCTGTCGTGCCATCAAGACCGTGGGACCGGGACGAGCGCCGCCTGTCCATTTCGTGATGTTGACCGTACCATTGGTGTAGCGCACGACGGTCGCGAGGCCGTCCACCATGGGGTAATACAGCGTCTTGTTGGTGTAGAAGCCAGCGCTCGAATCGGCTTCATAGAAACCTGAGTTGAAGGCGGCGAGGAGCCGTCCGCGACCGACGGCTGGCACCTCTTCGGGACCACGGTTGAGCACCGAGGGACCGGGGCCCTTGTAGCCGAGATAGAGCCCCAAGTCGGTCGTCGACGTGTCGATCCACGCCGCGTACGCGAGCACGGCGGGCACCTGAGAGTTCGGCGCAAAGGTGTTCACGTAGATAGTGGGCTTTTGGAACCATGTGTCCAAGGGTCGCCACGGGTGACAGATCACCGCGGTCGGCCGCGCATCGATGCACACCGCCTGGGGCAACGTCGTCGTCGTGGTCGGCGGAGACTTCTTCTTGGTGGACGCTCCGCTATGCGGCGAGATGGCCATTGCCACGCCGGCCAGCACGAGACACAGGGTGAGCGCGAGTACCGACTTTCGCATGACCTTCTCTCGTTCTCCGCGTTCGAACAATCCTAGAGAACGGCGGCGGCGCCCCACGAGCACCACTTGATGGAGCCTTTGCTACCTTGCTGTGAGAAGGAAGGTGCACTGTGGCACACGCGGTAGTGGCTGGTTTCGACGATGAGTAACCGGATCGACGAGATCGACCTCACCAAGAAGATGGGGAAGGAGGAGTCCGAGAAACGCGTCGTGTCCGCGCAGCATCGGCTCACGCAACTTCGCCTCTTCTCGGCCGGTCTGCTCGCCCCCGACAGTGTGGGACCGGGACTGGTGGTGCTCTTCGAAGGCTTCGATGCCGCCGGAAAGGGTGGCGCCATCCGGCGCCTCACGGCCAGCCTCGACCCTCGTCACGTGCTCGTCGTCCCTATCAGCACCCCGACGCCCAATGAGTTGGCGCACGTGTTCCTCTGGCGATTCCAGCCATCGCTCCCGGCCAAGGGAGGCATGACGGTCTATGACCGCTCCTGGTACGGACGACTCCTCGTCGAACGGGTCGAAGGACTCATCGACAAGGAGACCGCCAAGCGTTCGGGTGAGGAGATCGTCCAATTCGAACGTCTGCTCACCGACAATGACGTCACGCTCGTCAAGTTCTGGCTCCACATCTCGGACAAGGAGCAACTCGCACGTTTCAACGATCGAGCGAGCAACCCGCTCAAGCAGTGGAAGCTGACCCCCGACGACTGGCGAAACCGTGAAAAGCGTCCAAAGTACCTGAAGGCGCTCGCCGACATGGTCGAGATGACCGACCGGCCCAACGCCCATTGGGACCTAATTCCCGCCGAGGACAAACGCTACGCCCGGGTCGCGGTGCTCGAGACGCTGATCGAGCGCTGGGAGCACGACCTCGAACGTCGCGGCTTCGAGGTCCCCGCGCCACGGCCCGGGGACTACCTGAAGTAACGCACCGCGTTGGCCACATCTGGAACACTGTCGTGATGGACTCTCGCTACGGCATCACCATCCCCTTCGACGGCATCACGCTGCACGAGCACAAGGAGTGGTTCCATCGGATCGCCGACCTCGGCTACACCGACCTGTGGACCGCGGAGGTCGACGGCACCGACGGCTTCACGCCGCTCACGTTGGCGGCGATCTGGGAACCGCGGCTCAATCTCGGCGTCGCGGTCACGCCGGTGTTCACGCGAGGTGCGGCACTGCTGGCCATGAGCATCGCGACGATGGCCGAAGTCGCCGAGGGACGCTTCACCATGGGGCTCGGCGCGTCGAGTGAGCCCGTCGTCCAGCGCTGGAACGGCGTCACCTACGAGAAGCCGTACGCACGCACCCGCGACGTCCTCGACTTCGTGAAGCGGGCGCTCGACGGCGAGAAGATCGACCACACCTACGAGACCTTCGAAGTGCACGGCTTCAAACTCGCTCGCCCGGTCCCCGTTCGACCGCCGATCCTGCTCGGCGCGCTTCGCCCGGGAATGCTGCGACTGGCGGGACGAGAAGCCGATGGAGCGATCCTCAACTGGCTCAGTGCCGAGGACGTCGTGCAGTGTCGCAACGAAGTGGGCACCGACAAGATGATCGCCGCGCGGCTCTTCGTGATCCCGACGGCCGACGCCGACGTGGCGCGCATGATCGGACGTCGAATGATCTCGTCGTACCTGACCGTGAACGCGTACGCGGAGTTCCACCGCTGGCTCGGCCGCGGCGAGGCGCTCCAGCCCATGTGGGACGCGTGGGCCAGCGGCGACCGGAAACTCGCGAACGCCGCGATCCCCGACGCCGTCGTCGACGAACTCGTCATCCACGGTCCCTACGAAGCCTGTCGCGAGCACGTCGCTCGCTACATCGAGGCCGGCGTGCAGGTGCCCACGCTCGCCATCGTCCCCTTCGGCGTTGACCTCAAAGAGGCCGTCGAGGGTCTCGCGCCGCGCTAGACCTTCTCGGCCTCGAGGAACTCGAGCATGCCGGCGAACTTCTCCCGGGCCGCTTTGGTGCGATCGGGAATGAACTCCGTGGGCACCTCACTGGCTGTGTAGTTCTTCAACGCGTGTCGCGCCACGGTCTGGCGGTGCACCTCGTCAGGCCCGTCGTAGATACGCGCCGCGCGGGCCCAGCGGTACATGGCCTCGAGCGGCATGTCCGTCGAGTAGCCGAGCGCACCGTGGGTCTGAATCGCCCGGTCGATCACGTTGTGCAAGACCGTCGCGCCGTAGTACTTGATCATCGCGATCTCGTCCCTCGAGGCGGACGCGCCCACCTGGTCCATCTTCCACGCGGCGTGCAAGGTCATGAGCCGCGCGGCGTGCATCTCGGCACGCGAGTCGGCGATCCAGTTCTGGACGGTCTGCTTCTCGGAGAGGAGCGACCCGTGCGTGAATCGGCTGACCGCGCGCTCGCACATCATGTCGAAGGCCCGTTGGGACTGACCGAGCCAACGCATGCAGTGATGAATCCGACCCGGCCCGAGCCGGGCCTGGGCGAGCAGGAAGCCCGAGCCCTCCGGGCCGATCAGGTTCTCCGCGGGGATTCGAACGTCCTGGTAGAGGATCTCGGCGTGATTGCCGAAGCGACCGTAGTGGTTCTCGGGGTCGTCCATCGAGCCGACGTCGCGCACGATCGTGACCCCGGGTGTGTCGGCGGGGACGACGAACATCGACGATCCCTGATAGGGATGCACGTCGGGGTTCGTGACGGCCATCACGACGAGGATGTCGGCCACCGAGCCGTTCGTGGTGTACCACTTGTGGCCGTTGATGACCCACTCGTCGCCGTCCTTCGTGGCCCGCGACTTGAGCAGCCGAGGATCGGAACCGGCCGTCTCGGGCTCGGTCATCGAGAAGCCCGATCGCAGGGTGCCGTTGAGCAACGGCGTGAGCCATCGTTCACGGATGTACTCCTGGCCGGTCATCTCCATACCGGCGGCCAGGAGTTCGGCGTTGCCGCTGTCGGGCGCGTTGTTGCCAAAGACGACCGGCCCGTAGGGGGTCTGGCCGAGTATCTCGTGCATCAGCCCGAGTCGGACCTGCCCGAAGCCCATACCGCCGAGGTCGCCCGGCAAGTGGGCCGCCCAGAGACCGCGCGCGCGAACTTCGTCCTGCATGGGCTTGATGAACGCCATCGCCTGATCGTGGGTGAGATCGAGCGTCTCGATGGGCATGATCTCCTCGCGAACGAATTCGCGCATCCACACCAACTTCTCTTCAAACTCCGGTTCGGTCTCAAAGTCCCACGCCATCGGTCACCTTTCTTCATCGCCACTCTACGTCGAGAGAAAACAGGGCTTCGACGGGTGTCGCGAACGTCGCTTTACAATGGACGTCGAGCCGATCGGAGCGACGTGGCGAAGAAGAACAAGTCAGAAAAGAAGGTCCGAATCGGTGTCGTCGACACCATGTTCGCGCGCTATGACATGGGATCGGCGGCCCGCGCCGAACTCGAATCGTGCTCGGGATACGGCGAGTCGTTCGCAGTGGTCTCTCGCACGGTACCGGGGTTCAAGGACCTCGCCGTCGCGGCGATGCAACTCATCCAAGAGGAAGGCTGCGGAATCGTCGTCGCACTCGGCATGCCCGGATCAGCGCCCATCGACAAGCAGTGCGCCCACGAGGCCTCCATGGGCATCATGCAGGCGCAACTCATGACCGCCACCCCGATCCTCGAGGTGTTCGTGCACGAGGACGAGTCCGACGACCCCGACGTCCTCGCCAAGGTGTTCGAAGACCGTAGCCGCAAGCATGCGCGCAATGCCTACTGGATGCTCTTCGATCCCGACCAATTGCGTCGCCGCGCCGGTCAGGGCGTCCGCCAAGGTTTCGGAGACGCCGGACCGCTCGCGAACAGCTAAGGACTGGCCCACCAACTCGTTCTGTATGCTCATTCGGTTGCCTTGGAGTGACCAGTAGGAGGACCCCATGCCCGAAGCCGTGATCGTCGCCACCGGACGTACGCCCATTGGACGCGCTTTCAAAGGGACGTTGGTCGACATGCGCCCCGACGACCTGACGGCGCTCGTCGTGCGCGCGGTCCTCGACAAGTTGCCCAACCTCGACCCCCACAGCGTCGAGGACCTCATCGTGGGATGCGGCCAGCCGGCCGGCGAATCGGGCTTCAACGTCGCTCGCGTGGCCGCAGTGCTCGCGGGGCTCGACGACGTTCCCGGGGTCACGGTCAACCGCTACTGCTCCTCATCGCTCCAGACAATCCGCATGGCGGCGCACGCCATTCGCGCCGGCGAGGGCGACGTCTTCATCGCGGCCGGGGTCGAGACAGTGTCGCGTTTCGCGAGCGGTGCGTCGGACAGCGGCAAGGCAATGAACCCCAAGTTCGCCGACGCCATCGCGCGTTCCGCGCAGCGCTCGGAACGCGCCGGCGAGGCGTGGACGCCGCAACCCGGTCTGCCCGACATCTACATCGCCATGGGTCAGACCGCGGAGAACGTCGCCGAATTCGAGAAGGTCTCACGTCTCGAGATGGACGAGTTCGCAGTCCGCAGTCAGGAGCTCGCGGTCGCGCACCAAGAGAACGGCTTCTTCGAGCGAGAGATCATCCCCGTCACGCTGCCCGACGGCAGCGTCATGACCAAGGACGACGGCCCGCGCGCCGGGACAACACTCGAGCGTCTTTCTACGTTGCAGCCCGTCTTTCGCGAGGGCGGCACCATCACCGCCGGTAACGCTTGCCCCCTGAACGACGGCGCGGCGGCCGTGGTCGTCATGAGCGACACGAAGGCGAAGGAGTTAGGCATCAAGCCGCTCGCTCGGATCGTCGCGAGCGGCGTGAGCGGCCTCAACCCCGAGATCATGGGGCTCGGTCCGATCGAAGCGTGCCGTCAGGCCATGAAGCGTGCGGGCATGACGATCGACGACATCGACCTCGTGGAGATCAACGAGGCCTTCGCCGCGCAGGTCCTGCCGAGCGCGAAGCACCTCGGCATCACGCTCGACAAGCTCAACATTCGCGGCGGGGCGATCGCCCTTGGCCACCCCTTCGGTATGACCGGCGCTCGCATCATGACGACGCTGATCAACTCGCTCGAGGACGCCGGCGCACGATTCGGCATGGAGTCCATGTGCGTGGGTGGCGGCCAAGGTATGGCCATGATCGTCGAACGCCTGGACTGATCGTCCAGGCGTTCACGTTTTGTTCGTCACGAGGTGACGAACGATTAGTGGATCAGCACCTTGAGTGCGTCGTACTTCGCAGCGTCACCGAAGGTTTCGTACGCCTCGATCATCTGGTCGAAGCTGAATTCGTGGGTGACGAACTTGTCGGCGGGCAACTTGTGCTCCTCGACCAGCTTCAACAGCATGCCCAGCGTGTTCGTGTTCACTAGACCCATCGAGATGTCGATGTTCTTGATCCAGAGCTCGTTCAACTTGAGCTCCACGGGCTTGCCGTGCACACCAATGTTGGCGACGTGACCTCCAGGACGGACGATCTCGGTGGCCATGGTGAACGTGGCCGGCACGCCGACCGCCTCGATGGCGACGTCAACGCCGGCCCCATCGGTTAACGCCATCACTTGCTCTTTCCAGTCGGCTTCGCCGGAGTTGACGGTGTCAGTGGCGCCGAATTCGTGGGCGCGCTTCAGACGGGCGCTGTCCAGGTCGATGGCGATGACCTTCGAAGGACCGTAGAGACGCGAGGTCATCACGGCCGAGAGGCCAACGGGACCCGAGCCGATCACCGCGACGACGTCGCCGGGCTGCACGTTGCCGTACTGCACACCGATCTCGAAGCCGGTGGGAAGGATGTCCGACAAGAGGATGCCCTCAGCGTCGGTCATCGCGGCAGGGATCTTGTAGACCGAGTTCTCCGCGAAGGGAACGCGGACCAGTTCGGCCTGCGTGCCGTCGATCATGTAGCCGAAGATCCAGCCGATGCCAGCGACGCCTTCGGGGTCGAGGCAGTGGCTGAACAGTCCTTGACGACAGTTCGAGCAGCGACCGCACGAGCTCACGCACGAGAGGATGACCTTGTCACCGACGGCCAGCTGGGTCACGCCCGCGCCGATCTCGGTGATCACGCCCACGCCCTCGTGGCCAAGGATCCGACCGAGTTCGACTTCGGGAACGTCGCCCTTCAAGATGTGCAGGTCCGTGCCACAGATCGTCGTCGCGACCATCTTCACGATCACGTCAGTTGACTGGAGGATCTTCGGGTCGGGAACCTCTTCCCAGCTCTTCTGTCCGGGTCCTTTGTATACGAGAGCCTTCATGGAAATCCTCTTTCCTAAGCGTTGCGAGCGACGCGATGTCGCTCGTGGCACCCCGGGGCTCTACGAAGGAGCGAACAGGGTCCACTAGCGAACCTAGAGCCACCCCCCAATGGTCCCGCAGGGCCATAAGTCCCCACTTGGCCCGACGTCAACGACGGAGCCCGCGTCATCAGCACTTTCGACGTTGTGCACCGATGTCATCTCGTCGTCGACGAACGACCGATAGTGTTCGCTTGACCGTGAAGGAGGCGAGGTTGGGGTACATCGTCGCACTAATCGTCATACTCGCCATTCCCGTTGTCGGCGTGCTCGTGAATCGTCGCGGTGACGCCGCCTATGAGCGAACCGCGAAGTGGGGATCGATGAAGCCATTTCGCTTCAGTCGCACGGCGGTCGACCCCATTGAGAACCCGCGACCGGTCGACGACGGCACCCAGTATGGCTACAAGGAGTTCGACTGAGGCTGGACGACCGACGGACCGCGGCGCGGATCGATCAGATCAGGACTTTCGTCTGCTTGATCGCGACCGTGTGGCCGAACTTGTCGTGAAGTGTCTGCTTCTTCTTGTCCCATAGCGGCCACGCCAGGTCGATGATCCTCGGAAGGCTGAAGAGGAACAAGATGCCGAGCTGGTGATTCTCCGTCGCCTTCTCGGCAATGGTCGGATTCTTGTAGATCACGACATGCACGAAATTCGTGAGGAGCATCAGCACGCAGAACAGTCCCGTTCGGGCGCCGGCCTGCGCGATCTGCACCGGTCCGCGATCGGTGACGTTTACGGTACGGGTCTGGGTTACCTTCATGCCGAGTGTCTGTCCGTTGGCGTAGGTCAGCATCAGCGACCAGTAGAAGAAGCTCGCCACCGTGACCGCCACGCCGGAGACTCGATAGTTGTGAAACGCGTTGAACGGCAGTTGCACGACGACGACGAGCAGCAGTGTGTCGATGAAGAAACCGCCCACCCGGCGCCAGAATCCGGCCAAGGCGTCGGAGTCGCCGAGGGTGGTGTTCTCGGGCGGAAAGTACGGGAGCATGCCGGGCATAGCGTCCATGGGCGACATGGCCGCGCCGCAGGTGCCACAGAAGTGCTGACCCTCATCCTGCTCCGCGCCACATTTCGGGCATTGACTCATATCCGCTCCCTTGGTAGGTCAACCAGTAATTCCAGCACAACCGGACGCGCCAACCCACGACCGGTGCTCAACGGTGCAATATCACGATCGTGATGAGTATGGCGTCAAAGAGGAAGTGCGCGACGATCGGGCGGTTCAACTTGTGATGCTTCTGAAACGACCGAGTGTTGAAGTACCCGAAGGGCACCGTGAGCAGGAACCCGAATCCGTAGTACACGTGATAACTCGTCCGAAGCGTGAGGCTGAGCGCGAGCGACTTTTTGTCGGACCAGCCCAACTGATGGAGCCTCGTCAAGAGATAGCCATTGACCATCACCTCTTCGGCCACGGCGGTGGTCGCCGACAGTATGACGCCGTAGATGATGTAGTACTTCGGCACGGTACCGTCGCTGATCTTCGTCACCAGACCGGGGTGCTCAGTGAGAAGGTGAGCGAACGGTAGCAGCAGGATGATCTCGCTGATGAAGGCCATTGCGCCGATCCCGAGACCAGGGATGATGTCGCGAGTGAGGCTGGGCACCCCCATGCCGAGGACCTTGGGGCCTTGACCGGTGCGTGACAGCAGGAGGAGCGCGAGGGGCACGCAGGAGGCGACGGGCAGGTAGGCCAACACCAACAGGATGAGATTGGTGACGGGATGGTGGTGCACGAGCGTCGGGAAGTTCGTGATGTTCTGCACCCCGTCCACGTGCTGGGAGAGGACGATCACGGCGCTCGCGACACCGGGGGCCAAGAACGCCAGCATGACGAATCGTGTCTCCCACACGATGGTTCGTCGAAACGGACCTGAGGGCATCGCGGGTGTCTGGGTGACCACGAGTCGTTGCGACGGTCCATCGACGCCGTCGATTCGCAGATTCGGCGCGGAGCACGCTGTCGCTGTCGCGTCGTCGTGGGTCGCCATGGCCGCGTCGTCGCCCGGTGCCTTCATCGGGGTGATGCTCGCACCACAGTTCGTGCAGAACGCACCCGTCGCCGCGGCACCGCATCGTGGGCAGTTGCCCATCACGCCTCCCAGTGGTCGCGTCTCGGAACCGTCGCAGTATTACACGAAGTCCCCTCGCGGTGGCGATGTTTCCTGCACGTCGAGCCGTCCTCTCGGACGTGGGCTATGGCAGAATCGATCGATGAAGGTGCAGTTGATCGATTCGAGTTCATCGTTCCTCGACATGACCGCGCGACGACGTGCGAGCGACCCACTACGGACCAACGTCATCGCCAGTGTGGCCCAGTCGGTGCAGTCCGGGCGCAGTCGCTACGACCACTGTCGCTGGTGGGTGGTGACCGAAGGTGACGACGTCGTCGCGATGGCGATGCGCACGAGTCCCCATCCCATGGTGGTGGCGCCGACGTCGCGCGACGCGGCACTCGCCCTCGGCGCCGACGTCAGTCGAGAGGATGACGACCTGCCCGGTCTCTCGGGACCACGCGACGTCGTGGAGCACGTCGTGGAGGGCTACCGCGCCTCGGGCAGTCGCGGATCGCGCCGGTCGACGCGTGTCACGCGGCGAGAGCTCATGTACGAGGTGGGCTCGTTGACGACGCCGAGCGTCGAGGGTCGTGGCCGACCGGCGCAGCTTCGCGACACGGAATCGCTCGCCGCCATGCTCTTGCAGTTCATCGACGAGGTCGACTTGACGCCGCTCTCCCCTTCCGAGGCCCGAGAAGGCGTCGCGCGATCCATCAACGAAGGTTCGCTCTACTGCTGGGAACGCGACGGACAGTTGGTCTCGTTCGCTGGTCATGCGCCGGTCGTCGACGCCGGTGCGACGCTGGTCGGTCGGGTTGGACCGGTCTACACCCCGACGAGCCAACGTCGGCACGGCTTCGCGAGCGCGGTCACAGCGTTGGTCACCCAAGAGCTTCTCAATCGCGGTGCTCGGGTGATGCTCTACACCGACGCATCGAACGCCACGAGCAACGCGATCTATCAGGCACTCGGCTATCAGCTCATCGACGAATTGGTTGACCTTCGCTTCGACGAACGCTGACGGATCTATTTGCCGGTACGAACCACGCTCGGGTCGCTCGTCCACGCGTCGTGTTCGACGTCGGTGACCGACCTGCTCTCGTCGGGCAGCATCACCGCGATCGAATCACGAACCTCGTACGCCTTGCGCAGTCGGGGGTTGTAGAGCACGTTCTCGTTCGCGACGTAAATCAACTCACCGTGATCGACCGGATCCTCGAGCAACGCGAGGAGGAAACTGTCAAGTGCCATTGCGCAACATCCTTTCGATGGGGACGACCGGACCTTCGGTCGCCCGGGTGACGCGGGGCACCATGAACCGTACTCGCCACGACGTCATCGAGCGGTCGAACGACCGCGTGCGAAGCGGCGCCGGCGAAGGTACAGGACGAAGACGATCAGCCCCAGCACCGTCGTGGCGTCGCTGATGAGATTGCCCACGGTCAACATCGGCGTACTGCCGTACACCATGGAGACGTTCTTCGAGGTCGGCACGACGACCATCAGGTTGGGACTCACCCGATACGGACCGGTTGCCCCGGTTGCGTGCCATCGTGGGAAGTACGAGATCTTCACGAGGACGGGCACACCGATCTTGCTCACGTGAAACGAGATGGACTGGAGACCGACCACGGTCTTGGTCACTTTCACCGTGGGCAACGTGTGGCTGTCGTCCATGGTGTTGACGGACTGCGCGCTCGGCCAGTTCGATGGGCCCGTCGTCGCGGCGACCGTTCCCCACAGCTTGGTGTTGAGCCACCAGGTGGTGTTGGCGTCAAGCCAACCGACGCGACTCGTGGTATTGGCGACGATGTTGGGCAGCGCCTTCAGACCGACAACCATCGGACTGTTCTTGATGAGGTACACGCGCCACTGGTCACCAGGAGCCGGCCACTTCTTCGTCTTGGCTATCAAGGTGAGCGAAGGGTCCAGGTTCGCTTGGGCGATGACGGCCGGAGAGAACGCGAGGTAGTACTTCACGCCCAACATCTGGAGGTGGCGCACGCCGAGGGAGACGTCGACTGACCCGTATGGCAGGCCGACCATCGGGTTGCTCGGGGACTCACTGAGCTCGGCCTGATCGAGGAAGTGGTACGGCGTGGTCGCGGAACTCTCGAAGAGCAGGCCCTCCATCGAGTCGACGCAGTTGTTCGTCCAGTACGGCATGAGCATCAAGGCTTCGGGCGTCCCGAAGCGATCTTGGTCCGAGTTGTATTCCCACATCGCTCGTCCGCAGCCGTACCTCTTCGAGACCCTATTCATTGTCGCCATGATGTCCTGGTACTCGTGCCAACCGGGCTGGGCCTGGTAGCCGGAGTAGTTGAACTGCGCCCAACTCGTGACCTGGTTCCCCGTCGTATTGAGACCGAGAGCGGACGCGACCTGGGGTATCACGCCCGGCACCACCGTCAACAGACCGAGCACGAGGACGGCGACCGTCGCGCGCGACGTGCGCATTGCCGTGCGCGTGGGTGCGTCCTCCTCGTCGAGCGTCGTGAGGTCGTGCGCCAACGCCGGCGCGACTATCGGTTCGCTCCCGTCAAAGACCTCGGCGTGTTCGCGCTCGTGCTCGTGTCCGTGGCCGTGCTCGTGTCCGTGATCGCCGACTTCGGAGTCGGCGGGCCATCGTGCATTGACCGACTCCTGTTTGAAGCTGAATCGTCGGTCCCCTAGTTGTACTTCCCAACCGCCATCACGCGAGCGACGTCGCGCGACCCAGCGAGCCAGCACGTAGCCCACCAACCAACCGGCCGCCAGGTGGATCGTGATGAACCAGAACGGCACCAGACGTTCGTTCCAGATGACGTTCTGGGGATCGTAGACGTAGGCGACGATGGAGAGTCCCATGAGCGTCGTCAAGATCATGCCCAATCGGTCGCGCACCGAGAAGGCGACGATGAGCGCCAATGCGGCGAGCACGATCACCCATCGGTCACCACCGGCACCGCCGGTCGAATTGAACCAGCCGAGCTGGGCGAAGATGTCGTGCAACGTGCTGACCGGATCGTTGGTGTAACCCATGGAATTCGTGTACTTCTGGGTCGTGACGAACGAGAGCAGCCACCACGCCGAGAGCCCTACGGAGAGCAGGCCGGCACCGATGGCGAAGCGCAGCGGCCGCGAATAGTCACCGCGCGTCGGCTCATCACGAGGGTCGCCGATGCCTCGGCGATGCAAAAGCTCGAAGATGACCATCACGATGACCGCTTCGATCGTGAAGAACCACGGCAGGACGTGTGACGCCAGGGTCAAGGTAAGGCTCACGGCGGCGAGCCAGTAGCCCCGTCCCGTGCGAATGCCGCGCGCGAAGAGCCCAATCGTCAACAACGCCAGCGCGAGTGAGAGCGAAAAGGCGTACTCCCCCGCCATCGTGGAAAAGAGGTTGCCCCCGTCGATCGTGAAGGACGCATCGAACAGGAAGGGCAGCGTCGCGATCGACAGCGCCGCGGGAATGGGACGCGGCGCCTTGAACAGTCGACCCATCAAGTAGGCCGTGATCGGCATCAGGACGGAACCGAGGATGGTGGCGAGCTTCATCGCCACGGCGAAGGTGATGACGTAACTGCCGAGCGCCGCGAGCAGGTCCGGCAGCACGAAATAGTACGTGTACGCCGGGAGTCCGGCGAACCAGCCCGGGTACCACGGCGTCAGGTTGAAGAGATTGCCCTGGGAACGCAGATAGGCCGGCAACGCGATGTGCGACCCCGTGTCACCGCCCGTGACGAGACTCTGGCTGAAGAGCAGATTGGGGTGCAGCTGCCACAGCGTGACGAAGATGACGGCACAGATGACCGCGAGGTCGAGGCGACCTGCGGCGGTGTTGTGCTTCGTCAGCCAAGCGCGGATCAGTGGCCCGACCTTTGGCTCACGAGCGCCGCGATCGCGACTCCGTTGAAGGACATGTGCGTGATGATGCTCGGGATGATCCTCTTGGTGCGCCACACCAAGAGGGCCAGCACGATGCCGAGGAAGAAGAGGCCAAGGAACTGCACTGGTTCACCGTGCGCCGCGGCGAAGAGCGCTGCACTGACGAGGGCGGCGAGCACCAACGCCCGACGAGAATCCATTCGAGACGCACCTTCGTTGATCGCGCGGAACAGAACGCCTCGAAAAAGCCATTCCTCCATTATTGGCGCCAGGAACATGGTCATTACGATCAACAACACGAAGGTCGGTCCGTGCGCGGCGCCGAAGAGGTGCGTGACGGGCCGATACAAGTGCTTGACGTCGAAGGGTGCGTAGGCCACGTCGACGAGTAGTTGACAGATGATGCCCAGGGCCACGTAGAGGACGTCGCTCGGGCGTGGCCGCCATTGGCTCGGTATCGACTTAAGATTTCCGTAAAAGTACGCGTAGTAGATGGCGGCGCCAAAGCCGATCCACAGACCGAGGAGTCCGAGCGCGTTCGACCACCACGGGGGCGACGAGGCGTTCGTGAGGGCGGCGACGCCTCCTGGATAGTGGGTCAGGGAGACGCCAATTGCCTCTAGGCCTGCGCCAATGAGTTGACCGGCGAGGAATCCGAGGAGACCGGCCACCACGATCGCCACCGCTCGTGGCCGCTCGACCGCATCGGCCTCGATCATGGAACCCACAAACAATTACCCTAACCGGCGCCGAGTTTTCCACAGGTGCAAGTCGATGTGTCGCCGTTCACCTCTAGTCTGGTCAGGTGAGTGACGCACCTGAACAGCCAAACGGCTACAAGAAGTACTTGCCCGGCGGCGACAAGCCAATGGAGCCTGACGCGCGTCGTCGAGTCTGGGTGGTGGGGGTGCTGTGCTTCCTCATCGGCATCCTCATCATCCCCACGCTCTTCTCGCAGAAGAACGTCAAGACGATCTCGTACTCCGCTTTAGTACACGACGCGACGAAGAACCTCGTCTTCTCCTCGAGCATCAACAGTTCCACCGGTGTCATCAGCGGAAAGTTGAAGAACGGGACCAATTACACCGCCAACGGACCGAACCCGGTGCTGCCCAAGGAAATCGACACCCTCGAAACCGGCAAGAACACGGTCACGTTCGAGAATCCGAGCAATCTCCTCGCTTCGCTCCTTCCCTACATCATCTGGATCGGTCTCTTCGCGGGCCTGATGTACTTCATCAGCCGCCAGGCGAAGGGACAGATGCAGGGCATGTTGTCCGTTGGTCGCTCGAAGGCGAAGCAGTTCAATCAGGATCGACCGAAGACCACCTTCGCTGACGTCGCCGGTTACTTCGGTGTGAAACAAGAGATCAGTGAGGTCGTCGAGTTCTTGAAGACGCCGGGACGCTACAAGGAGATCGGCGCGCTGATCCCCAAGGGCATCCTGCTCGTCGGTCCTCCTGGGACCGGAAAGACGATGCTGGCGCGCGCGGTCGCCGGTGAGGCCGGCGTGCCGTTCTTCTCGGTCTCTGGCTCAGACTTCATGGAGATGTTCGTCGGCGTCGGCGCCAGCCGCGTCCGCGATCTCTTCTCGACCGCTCGTAAGCAGGCGCCGGCGATTGTGTTCATCGACGAGATCGACTCGATCGGCCGCAAGCGCGGGGCCGGTGTCGGTGGCGGCCACGACGAGCGCGAGCAGACCCTCAACCAGATGCTCAATGAGATGGACGGTTTCGACCCGTCAGAGGGTGTCGTCGTCATAGCCGCGACGAACCGGCCCGATGTCCTCGACCCGGCCCTCCTGCGACCCGGTCGATTCGACCGTCAGATCGTGGTCCCATTGCCCGACCTCGACGAACGACTCCCGATCCTTCAGGTACACGCGAAGAACAAACCCTTGGACCCGTCGGTCAGTCTCGAGATGGTGGCGCGAGGCACGCCAGGGATGAGCGGCGCCGACTTGGCCAACCTCGTCAACGAGTCGGCACTGCACGCCGTTCGTCGACACTCCGCGACCATCGGCATGGAGGACTTCGAGTCGGCGCGGGACCGCGTCATGATGGGTCAACTTCGCGACACAATGGTGTTGATGGACGATGAGCGCGAGCGCGTCGCGTTCCACGAAAGTGGACACGCGTTGCTCGCGTACGTCCTCGACAAGACTGACCCCCTGCACAAGATCACGATCATCCCCCGGGGCATGGCCCTCGGTGTGACCATGACGCTTCCCGAGGAGGACCGTCACATCGTGGCGCGCCAGTACCTCGAGGACTCCCTGTGCATGCGCATGGGTGGGCGCGTGGCCGAGCTCCTCGTGTACGGGGACCTATCGACCGGCGCCGCCGACGACCTTCAGCGCAACACCGAACTGGCGATCCGCATGGTCCGCGAGTGGGGCATGTCCAAGGAGATTGGACCGATGGCGTGGGGCTCCAACAACCAGGTGTTCCTCGGGGAGGACCTGATGCACACCCGCGACTACTCGGACCACACCTCCCAGGTCATCGACGACGAGGTCGAACGCATCCTTCGCGAACAAGAGTCACGAGCCATCGAGGTGCTGACACTGCACCGTCGAGGACTCGAAGCCCTCGCGCGGGCGCTGCTCGAGCAAGAGACCATCGACGGTGAGACTGCTGCTCGTCTCATCGACGAGGCCCACGGCGAGCAAGTGCATCCCGAGGGCACGAAGACCGTGAGCTCATTGACCGGCGTAGGTGCCGCGTCAGCGAAGAAGGCGCCGACGCCAGTCGTATCGGCGCCGGGCTGGCAACCGCCGACGCTACCGGCCGTCTAGCGCCGCCAACAACGTCGTCCCCTTGGGTCGGGTGGGACTCGTGAGCGTGACGAGCAACTCGGGGCGTGACGCACTCACCACGAAGAGCGTGTGGCGCAGCGACGTCAGACCAGTGAAGTCCGTGCGCACGTTGCTGGTCGTATCCGCTGCGAGACGGGTCGAACCATACGTCGCCGATGCTGAGGTGCTCGCGCCCTGGTTCGTCGCGAACGTGACGAATGACACCGTGAGGCTGCGCGACGACGTGTTGGTCAGTGTCGCCGCATCGAAGCCCAAGCCGGTGAAGTCGCCCACGAGATACTCAGACTCGGGCGTCCCCGGAGTGCTGAGCGCGATGTCGGTGCCGCTACCCGTCGCCAGCGAGGCCACGACGGGTCCGCTGGCGTGCAGGGAGACCGTCGCGTAACCGGCCGCGGGTATGGCCGGGTTCGGAGTGATGGTCACCAGAGACGTGGTGTAACCCGGAACGGACACGACCTGGTTGGCGATGTGGAACGTCGTCAACTTCACGCCAAGTGAGACGTGGGCCGGGTTGGGTCCTGGATTCGCCACTCGGATCTGTGCCGTCGCACCCTGCACGGTGGTGACGAGGGGGAAGAGCGCGGACGTCGTCGCAACACTCGTGCCCGGGTTGAGCGAGACCGTCGATCCAGACTGCTGGACGCCGACGATGTCCAACGATCCACGTAGCACGTGCACGTGGACGCCGACGTTGATCGTGTTCACGATCTGTGAACCGAGATCGAGTTCCACCTGGCCGTGCGCTCCCACGGTAAAGCCCTGGAACTTCGCCGGCGTCGCGAGACCTTCAGGGGTGTAGGCCTCGAGGTTGAACACCGCCGGCGTCGCCGTCGGGTTATACACGCTCAGCTCTGCACTCGAGCCGACCGTCGTGTTGAATCCGGTGCCGTACCAACTCACGACGCCCGTCGACACGCAGGGCGCCTCACCAGTGTTGTTCTTGGTGACCTCGACGCCGACGACACCGCCGCCGCTGATCTGTGCTCCCACCCCAAAGGAGTTGCCCGCGAGTCGCGCGCTCGGATCGATTGAAAGTGACTGCTGCGCGCCGAGCATCGCCTGCCTCGAGTAACTAGACCCGCTGTCAGAGACCGCGTTGATCACGATGAGGTGCGCCACTTTCGTCGTATTGACGAACGTGATATGACCCGATGCCCCGTCCTTGGCGCTGGAGAGTCCCGTGCAGTACAGCGCCGTCGACTCCGCGTTGCTGGTGAGGGCGAGGCCGCTGGGCAACTGACTTGGATTTGGGCTCTTGGCGAGCGACGCGAGGACACCGGTCGCAGCAACGATGAGTGCCAGGAGGATGAGGAGCGGGACGCGACGAAGACTACTCATGGTCCACTCCGTGACGGGCGTGGGTTGGGCGCCGCCGTCCCGTGAAGAGCCACTCGAGTCGATGGACCCACCCAAAGCCCAGCCACATCAACAGCCAGAGCAACAGCGTGACCAGCGCGAGCACCCCATTGAGCGGAAGTCGATGGAGCACGAGCGTTCCGGTCGGCTGCGAAGAGTACGTGCCGAGTTGAAAGCTCGGTGCCCACGACGGACTACCAGTTCGAGGTGCGGCGACGCCATTCACGTCCAAAGTGAACGCGCTGGCCGGTGCAAAGCCGGCCGTCACCGTGGCGTTCGTCGCCAACGTGCCAGAGTTGGCACTGCTCGAAAAGACCGGGATCGGCGCCTTGCCGAGCGGGACCACCATTGATACCGTCCCGTGAAAGAGCGAGTTCGAGAAGACCTCCACTGATTTGGTTTGGAGCACCAACGAGAGGTCACTCTGGCGTCCGAGCGCGGTCATAAGCACCTTGGGCACGGGGTGCAGGGGCACGGTCTGTACTCCGGAGAGTTCGGGCGCTGACGAGTTCATCACAACGATCGTCGAGATCCCCGCCGGTGCGAGGAGGTTCCCCAGTCGAACCGTCTGACCTTGCAGCGCCAACTCGACGGCGTTCAAGATCGTGTCGCTGGTCCCGGCATCGGGCGTCGTGAAGAGGGTGCCGCCGCCCGGCAGTCCATTGGTCGACGTGGCCGCCGCGAGTCCCGGCGCGACCGACCAGCCAGCGAGCGGAAGGACCGACGGGTCTGCGAGCCAGAGCACGCGAAAGCCACCGAGTTTCGAAGGCGCGACGGTGCTCAACGACTCAGCCACGCTCGTCGTGGGTAAGTCGAATCGTCCGCTGCCGAATATCGCCACGAAGGGAACCGCCGCGACGATCAGGGCCGCGACGGCGACCCCGGCCAGAAGCTGACGCCATCCGAAGCCGGCTTGACGCAGGTCATTTTCGATCGCGCTGACACCAAGGGCGACGAGGAGCGCGAGCATGACGACGTAGAGGGCGAGGACGACATCGAGGTCTGGCGCAAACGACCCCATCCAGTGGCGTGCATCGAGCACCGCCACGACCAGCGTCAACGCGGCAATCGATGCCGCCTTCGACGCGATTCGTCGACGCTCACCCCTGCACAAGAACAGACCGACGACCGCCGCGAGAGGCAGCAGCCATCCGACCCAGGCAAGCCCGAAGGTGCCGTCCGTGCCACGAAGAAGTTGCGCGAACGATGGCGTCGACCATGGTCCGCGGGCCAGTCCGAACACGCCCAACGCTCGGCCACCGGCCAGGCCGACGTCGATCGTGAGTGGAAGGAGGAGGACGGCGACATTCAGCCAGATCGATCCGAGTAGTCGCCACGCGCCGCGCTGGTCGTCACCCTCGTCGGGTTCGAAGAGGCGCGCGACGAAGACGCCGATGATGATCAGGGCGACGACGATCAACGTCGCGGGGGCCAACGCGGTGCTGACCGCCGTCAACATCACCAAGACCATTCGCTGACCGGCGTACGTCGTGCGCCATCCACGGTGTCCGAACTGTACGGGGTCCGCGTACGCGCTCGTTCGAAATCCCGGCACGTCCATCAGTTCGAAGACCCGGCGCACGATGAACGGCAGCAACGCGATGACCGTCAAGACATCGGAACGCCCCTGGCTGACCATATCGAGACCGAGCGGCAGTGCCATATACGCGATACACGCGATGACCCGAGCTCGGTTCGAGACCCGTCCACGAAGGAGGCGGCTCATCCCAATCGCCCCTACGGGAATCGCGAAGACGAGCGCGAGACGTGGCAAGATCCCCATCCGACCCAGGACGAACGTGCCGGCGAACGCGATCACGGCGTAGCCCGGTGCGCCCGGCGACCCGGTCCCCACACCATTGGGCGACCACGACGCGAAGAAATGGCGCCACGTCGTCCACCACGAGTCGAGTGGCGCGAGGCGACCTACGAGTGGCAGGTGCGTAGCGACGAGGTTTCGCGAGCCGATGAGCCAGAGCACGGCGACCAGCACCACGAGCGCGGCCTGCGAACGAAATGACGTGAGTATCCGCGATGGGCGACGGCGAAGTTCGAGCATGGGGCTCTCGGGGATCTCGTCGAACTCCTCCTCCTCGGAGAAGGCCGACGCGAATCCGACGCCGTCGACCACCTCGTCGTGTTCGATCAGCACCGCGTCCTCGGGCAGGATTCCCCTGGCCCGGTCAAGTCCGTGTCGCACCAAGATCAAAAAGAATCGCTTCAGTCGGCTCGCGCCACCGACCTGAAGGCGCAGCAGGTCGTCATCAGAGAGCACCTGAATTTCGTGGCGCTGTCGACGCCGTTCTCGGATGCGACGACGATTTCGAAAGAGCCAACGCCACGAGCCGATGATGGCGCCCGCGCGGTCTCGGTCGCGTCCGACGATGGACAGTCCGAGTTCCATGGTGTCCATCACGAAGAGCCAGAGCAGCGTCGAGAACGTGGTGCGCCGACTCCAACCCGTGGCGACGACGAGGAGTTGGTGACGACGTTGCAGGTCCTGTCGACTCGCGCCGCGCGTCCCGAGTGCGGTCACCCGACGCTGATCGGCTGCGATCATCTCGCGGTGCGCCACCTTCGCCAACGGTGCCACGACGATGCGCGCCCCGGCGATTTGGGCTCGCCACGAAAGGTCAAGGTCCTCACCCAGTACGGGAATGATCGGGTCGAATCCCCGGAGCGTGGCGAAGAGGTCGGATCGGACCAGTGTCACGCCGCCGGGGGCCACGAAGACATCGCGTTCGAGGTCCTGCTGTCCGTGGTCGATTTCGCCGAGTTCGATGCGCTCGTGGACGACACCGAAGCGGTCACACGTCTGACCAACGTGCAGCAGGACCATTGGATCGTCGTAGTGGACGAACTTCGGGGTGACGATGCCTGCATTCGCCCGAAATGCCGCTTCGACCATCAGTTGGACGGCGTCTGGCTCGAGTCGCACATCGTCATGGCAGAAGAGGAAGAAGGCCGAACCCTCGACCATGAGTGCCGCCTCGTTGCACGCCGCAGCGAATCCACGATTCTCCTCGAGCACCCGAACGTACGCGTTGGGCGCGACCGCGGCGACCCGGGCGGAGACGTGTTCGCTCTCCCCGTTCGCGACAACGAGCAGGCTCAGTTCCTCGTAGTTCTGAGCAGCCAAGGAAGCAATAGCAACTTCCAGACCGGGCCCAGGACCGGTGGTAACGACGACGGCGACGACGGCCGGTGCACGAGATTCCATCAGTCCTTCAAGGCTAGTTGGCTGCCTCATCGCCAACGGACCCGTTGCGCATGGGAAAACAGTCGAACGGTGTCGTTTCTATCGTGGTGAACGACGAAGTCGCATGTCAGCGACCACATCACGCAGCGACTGACTCAGTGAAATCGTGGGCTCCCAACCGGTCTGTGCTCTCAATTTCTCGTAACTACCGCGAAGCACTTGGATCTCCGCGGGCCGGAGCAATTCAGGATCCTTCACGAGTCGCACTCGTGGCGCGACTTGTGCGACCAATTCATCGGCGATGTCCTGCAACGCCACGTCGCGACCGGATGCGATGTTGTACACCTCGCCGCTCACACCTCGCTCGGCCAGGAGCCGGTACGCACGCACCACGTCGCGAACGTCGCAGAAGTCACGGCGCACCGAGAGGTCACCCACGACGATCTCGTCGGCGTGGACCTCGAGGCTCTCCAACAACCGATTGACGATGGCGGGCACGACGAATTCGTCCGATTGACCCGGTCCGATGTGGTTGAACGGTCGCGCGATCACGACCTTCGAACCATGGTCACGAACCGCGTCGAGTGCGACGAGCTCGGCTCCCACTTTGCTGGAGGCGTAGGGATCGGAGGGAGCCACCCGAAATGTCTCCACCAGCGGTAGATCCTCGGGCGCGACTTTGCCATAGACATTGGCCGAGCTCACGAGTACCGAGGTCGCGTCAGATACGACGGCGCGGGCGCATTCGAGTACGTTGCTCGTGCCGACCACGTTGACGCGCGTGAACTCGACCTGCTGCGTCCACGAGGTACCCACGTTGGTCAACGCCGCGAGATGGTAGATGGCGTCGGGCATCGTGCGGCGGAGCACTTCGTCCACACTCGAGCGATCCGTGACGTCGCATTCGTGGTCCACCCCCACCACGACATCGCCGCACTCCTCGAGATAGGTGACGAGGTGACGTCCCACGAAACCCCTGGCGCCGGTGACGAGTGCCTTCACAATGTTCCCGCGGCCATGTTGTAGGCCTTGACGTGTTGAGCGATCGACGACGCCCACGAGAACTGCTCGGCGCGCGCGCGGGCGAGTGACGCGCGCTCGCTGCGCTGATCGTCGCTAAGTGACAACGCCACATCGAGTTGGGCCGCCAGTGACGAACAGTCGCCCGCGGGAGTGAGCAGCGCCGTACCCGACGCGACATCGGACATCACCGTGTCGCTCGTCGTGACGACCGTCGCGCCGCACGCCAACGCTTCGAGCACCGGCAGACCGAATCCTTCCCCGCGTGACGGGTACACCACGGACCTGGCGCGACGAAGCAACGACGGCAGCACGTTGTCGTCGACGAAGCCGAGACGGCGAATTCTCGCGGCTGCGCCGTGCGACGCGATCTGCGACTCAATGCCTCGCATCCCCCAGCCAGTTTGACCGGCCAACCACAGTTCGATGTCGGGATCACTCCCCGCCGTCTCTTCGAACGCGCTCAGCAACACATCGAGACCTTTCCTCGGCTCGAAGGTACCAAGGAAGAAGATGTACGGCACGTCAGCGGGAAGTCGATGAGCTCGCAAGATATCGATGTCGTGACGACCGTCGAGCGTAAAGCGATCAAGGTCGACGCCCAGCGGTGCGGTCACCAGCGGAGCGTGGTGTGGCACGATCTGCTCGAGTTGGCGCGACGTGAAGTCGCTGACGCTGATCAAGACGTCAGCGTGGGCCGCGGCGTAGGTGATGGCCCGACGAAAGAATGGGACCTTGGAGCGTTCGTGCCACTCGGGGTTCGTGAAGAACGTGAGGTCGTGAATCGTCACCACCGTGGGCCTCGTGCGCCGATGCGGCATGGTGTAGTGCGGCGAGTGCCACACGTCGGCTGAGCGTGCGGTGGCGCTCGTACCGAGCAGCCACGCTTCGTAGAGCAAACGCGACGCGCGAGCATTCGGCACGATCGACGAGACGTACGATGCCGGTGACCAGTCGTGCCAACGAAGCGTGTCGTCGCGTCTCGTCACGAGCGTCGTCTCGACGCCGTTGGTCGGCAGCCGTCGAGCCAGTTCGGCGATGTAGCGACCGGCGCCCGCCAGTTGCGGCGGTACGGCCGACACGTCGAGGGCGACCCTCACCGCCACGCCGCCAAGTGGTCGAGTGCGACGTTGCGCCACGTGAGGTCGGCGACCGATGCCTGGCGGCGCGCCCGGCCCGCGCCATCATCGCCCAGGGAGAGTGCCGACAAGAGGCCCCGCGCGATCGACTGCACGTCGAGGGGGTCGACGCGAATGACCTCGCCGTTGTCGTGCACGCTCGGGGTCGTGACGCTCGCCACCACTCGCGTCCCGGCGTGCAGCGCTTCGACGGGAGGCAACCCCCACCCTTCGGCGCGTGGCACGTACGCGAGAATCGTCGCGTCGCGGTACAGGCCATTGAGGATCGCCCGCGGAACCGAGCCGAGCACCGTCGCGTCACCGGTGGGGACCCCTCCCCAACCGCTCGGTCCGACCAACACCAAGGCGCCGAGATCGGCGCCTTCGGACCTTGCGAGGGCATGGGCTTCGATGAGTCGCCCGAGATTCTTCCTCGGTTCGCGGGTACCGACGTACAGGGTGAAGGGACCACGGACGTCGTGCGCCGCGAGGACCTCGTTGACCGACTCGGACGACGCCGCTTCACCCGGGTCATCGACACCGAGCCGTACGGCTCGCACCCGTTCCGCGGCGATGCCCAACTCGGGCAGACGTGCGACGAGATTAGGTGACGTCACGACGACACGGAGGTCCTCTCGCGACGCGATCAACTTGAGTCGGCGCTCGTGGAACGCAATGCCCGCCTTCGTCGAACTCTCGGGTTCATCGCGCCAGAGCAAGTCGTGCATGGAGACGCAGTGGAGGGCGTCGCGTTTCCCGCCCGCGAAAGGTCCGGCCATCGAGGTCGCGTGGACGACGTCGGCGCTACGCGGCACGCCGATAGACCAGGTCGGCCAGAGATGCGTGAGGAGGTTCACGCCCACACGCGCGTGCTCGATCGGCAACGTCAGCCCTTCGGGCGGTGCGCCACGAGGCGCGAAACCAATGACGTCGAGCGACTCATCGTGGAGTGACGCGAGGCCCGAGACGAGACCGCGGACGTAGGTGGCGATCCCGCCTGGCTGGGGCCGATACAGCTGTTCTACGGAGATCGCGATCGTCCTCTTCACGACGACCAGCCTCTCACGACCTCGTGATAGAGCGACAGGTAGGCGCGCGCCGCGGTGTCGGGCGCGAAGTCCACGGCCCTCGACTGCCCCGCCGCGATCATGATCGCCCTTCGCGACTCGTTCGTCCAGGCCTGGTCGAGGAAGCCCAGAAGTTCTTGATCATCCGTGGCGAGGGTGGCGGCTCCCTCCAGCAGTTCACGGTTGATCTCAGTGGCGCGAGCAATCGTCGGGACCCCCGCCGACATCGATGCGATCGCGAACGAGGGGAACCTCGCGCCGTCCGACAGGTGCATCACCACTCGCGCGTTCGACAGCGCGTCACGCGCTTCCCCCCTCGGTCGCACGTGCACCCGGTGCCCACTCGAATGAATGCGTTGCCCGACTTCACTACTGGCCAGGGCCACGACCTTGCTCCCCTGTTCGTCGCAGTACCGGACCAACGCAGGCGCCATGGCCAGAAAGAGATCGTCGACGCCGGTGATGTTGACCACGAGGTCGTGGCCGTCCGTCGTCGGGTCGACCAACGGCACGGCCGGCGGCACCACGACAACTCGACTGCGCTGCACGCCGAGCACGGCGATCACTTCATGACTCGCGCTTCGACTCGACGCCACGAGAATCGCGCCACGTTCGACCGCTCGTTTGAGCTGCGTAATGCGCAAATGCGTCCTCGCCTCACCGCGCAGCGGGCGCAGGTCGTCCACGGAGATCACCAGCGGGATCGTGCCGGTGGGTGGCGTGGCAAGACCGGCCACATGGATCACGTCGACCGCGCTCAACAGTCCGTCAATGGAGCGACCGCGACTTCGTCGCCAGAGTGGTGACCACAGGCCACGCATCGAGAGGTGCGTCTCCGCCGTCGATGCTGAGGAAGTTCGTGAACGGAATCGAACCAAATCGACCTCGCCGGTGCGCATGAGCGCGTCGGCGAGGTCGGTCATGGAGTTACCGAGGGACTCCAGCGACCCATCGAGGTCGAGACCGACTCGAATCGTCGTGGGACTCAAGCAAGGGCCAACTGACGCATCGCGCTCGTCCATTCGGGCCACAGTGCCACCGCCCACGCGCCAAAAGGCTCAGTGCTCGTGGCCACCACGGCGATCTGCTCGTCCGCATTGAGCAAGAAGAGTGATCCACTCTTGCCGAAATGTCCGAAACTCGCCGCCGGCCAGTCACCCATCCAGTGGTGCTTGTCACCCTGGATCTCGGGACCCAGTCCCCAGGGACACGGGGAGAACCGCCCAAACCCAGGAACGATGCCGCTGAGTTGCGGCACGTAGGGGGTGATCAGGAGGTCGCGCGTCACTTTGGAGATGGCATCGGGTCGCAGCCACGCCACCGCCATTCGTGCCAGGTCATTGGTCGAACCGACGACCCCTGACGAGGGACGGCCTTCGAGCCGCGTGGTGCCCATCCCGAAGGGGGTGAACAGCCGCTGCGCGAGCCACTGCTGCGGACTGTGCTCACCCAGGATCGCCTTGGTCGCGAGGTCGACGCCGTAGTTGGAATAGATCCGCTTGGTCGCGACGTCGACCACGGGGTCGCCTTCTTCCAATCCGAGACCGCTGCTGTGGCTCAGAAGGTTGGCGATGGTGGCGCCACGGGGCCCGGCGGGCTCGTCGAATCGATGAAGTTCCCAGTCGCTCTCGATGCCGAACGCCAGCGACACTGCCATCTTCGACACCGAAGCCCACGGGCGAACCTCATCCAGGTCGCCCGCCTGCGCCACTCGCCGGACGACGCCACCATCGAGTTTTAGTACGACCACGGCGGGCGCACCGGGCCACCCGTCGACGAGGGAGTTCGTGCTCACAGCACCTGATGTTACCGAAGCCCCCCTAGAGTCTCGGTGGTGATAACGGTTCTGAGCGGTGGCGTCGGTGCAGCACGCCTACTGCGTGCTCTAAGCGACGTCGTCGATCCGAGCGAGATCACCGCCGTGGTGAACGTGGGCGACGACCTGGTGCTGAACGGGCTGACCATCTGCCCCGACATCGACACCATCACCTACACCCTGGCAGGACTGAACAACGACGAACTTGGCTGGGGACTCGCCGGGGAGTCTTGGCGCGTCATGGATGAGCTGCAGGCGTTGGGTGGTGCCGCGTGGTTTCGACTGGGCGATCGCGACCTGGCCACGCACCTCTATCGCTCGCAGCGACTGAGTGAAGGCGCGACCAAGTCACAGGTCACGGCCGAACTCTGCGCCCATCACGGTCTCGCCATTCGGGTGCTTCCAGTCACTGATGACGTGGTCGCCACGCAGTTCGAGACCGAGATCGGTCGTCTCAATTTCCAGGAGTACTTCGTCCGACATCATCACGGCGTGCCCGTCTCGGCCATCGACATCGTCGGAGCCGATGAAGCGCGGGCGAGCTCGCACGTCATCGAGTCGCTCACCGGCGCGGACCGCATCGTGATCGCGCCGTCAAACCCGCTCATTTCCATCGATCCGATACTTCGAGTCGGTGGCGTGCGCGAGTTGATCGAGCGTCGGCGCGACGACGTCGTGGCGATCTCGCCGATCATCGACGGTCGCGCCCTCAAGGGACCGGCCGATCGACTGCTCGCGGAGCTCGGCCACGACGTCTCCTGCGTCGGTGTCGTCGACTTCTACAAGGGTCTGGTGGGTACCTGGATCATTGACGAAGCGGACGCGGGCCACGTTGAGGAGATCCAGTCACGCGGCGTCAACGTCATCGTGACGACGACGATCATGGCTGAACCTGAGAACGCGAGGCGACTGGTGCACGCGGTCATCTCGTGAACGAACTGCGGATCATCCCCTTGCCGTCGGTCGCCATGGTGCGCGACGGCGACGACCTCGTCTCGATGTTGATCGACGCGGTGAGCGCACACGGGGTGGCGCTCGCTGATCACGACCTCGTCATCGTCACGAGCAAGGTCGTGTCCAAGGCAGAAGGCCGGGTCGTCCCCTTCGACGGCACCGAAGACCACAAAGTCGCGCTGATCGAACAGGAGTCTCGAAGAGTCCTGCGCCGACGCGGTCCCATGCGCATCACCGAGACCCACCACGGCTTCGTCAACGCCAACGCGGGCATCGATCTCTCCAACACCGAGGACGGTACGGCGGTCTTACTGCCCAAGGATCCTGATCGTTCGGCCCGTCGGATTCGCGGCGAGGTGCAGCGGCGCGTCGGTGTCGACGTCGCGGTCATCGTCACCGACACGTTCGGACGAGTCTGGCGTCAGGGCGTCACCGACGTCGCGATCGGTCTGGCCGGATTGAAGCCGATACTCGACCTTCGCGGGACGTCCGACGCCTTGGGTCGGGTCCTCGAAGTGACCGAGGTCTGCGTGGCCGACGAGATCGCGGGGGCCGCGAACCTGGTCCTCGGCAAGGCGGAAGGCACCCCCTTCGCCATTGTCCGAGGTCTCGACGAGTCGTATTTTGGCGAAGGTTCTGTGAAGGAGGGCATCATTCGCTCGGCGAATGAGGACATGTTTCGCTGACTACACGCCGCCGAGACGAACCTCGCCCGAAAGCTCCGATGCCGGTGCTACGTGCTCGTTCGCTCCCACGACGCAGGTCGCGCCGAGTTCGGAGAATCGCCCGATCACGGCCCCGGGGCCAATGATCGACGAACGGATCACGCAGTTGCTCTGGACGACGGCACCCTCGAGCAGCACCGCCTCCTCGAGGATCACGTGGGCGCCGACCACGCAGTTTTCGCCCACCACCGAGTTGGTCAACGTCGCGGTGACGTCGACGGTCGCCGACGGAGCGCGCCACGAGCAGTCCACGATCTCAGTGAACTCGTGCATCCCCTGGCGGCCATTCAAGATGTCCACGTTCGCCTGGAGGTAGGCCTGCGGCGTACCCGTGTCCAACCAGTACGCGTGGTCCGCCATCGCGTACAGCGCACCGTCGCGAGCCAACGCAGGGAACGTGTCGCGCTCGACACTCGCGCGTCCCTCCGCGGGAATCCGGTCCAGCACGCTCGGTTCGAAGATGTAGGAACCGGCGTTGATGTTGTGCGTCGGGGCCTCATCGCGCGGCGGCTTCTCGACGAAGGCGATGACCTTGCCGTCGTCGTCGGTGGGCACCACGCCAAATCGCGACGGGTCGTCGACGGGGTGCAGGGCGATGGTCGCCTCGCCCCCGTGTGATCGATGGAACTCGAGCAGTGTCGTGATGTTGAGGTCGGTCAACACGTCGCCGTTCACGACGAGGAACGTCTCATCGAACCCGAATTTCGTGGCCGCGAAACGAATGGCGCCCGCCGTGTCGAGCGGTTCGGGTTCGACGGCGTAACTCACGCGTACTCCCGCGATCTCGTTCGTTGGATAGGCCTCCATGAAACGGTCAGGGAGATAGCCGAGCGAGAGCACCGAGTCGGTGACACCGTGTCGTCCCAACCATTCAAAGACGCACTCGATCATCGGCACCCCGACTAACGGGAGCATCTGCTTGGGTGTCTCGTAGGTGAGTGGCCGCAACCTCGTGCCTTTACCGCCGACCAGGATGATCGACTTCAAGCTCAGCCCTTGGACGTGGTCGTCGTGGTGGGTGCCGTCGTCGTGGTCGTAGGTGTCGTCGTCGTCGTGGTGCCGGGCTTCAACGTCGTCGTCGTGGCCGTCGCGATCGTCGTGGTCGTCGACGTGGCGGTGTTGTACGCCAGCATGTACTGCGCGGTCTTCGCCGTCGGCTCGAGCGGTGTCACGTTCACGGGGTCGAAGGCCATCGTGACGCGCATCTGATTGGTGAACTTGATGGAACTCGGATTCGTTGCCACCTTGGGCTTCACGCCGAACGACGTCCAGTAGGCGTAGGTGACCTTGCCGACCTGACCGGCGTACTTCGTTCCGGCGGGGCAGGCCTCGCCGTTCGTGTAGGTCGTCTTCGGATTAGCGACACCGGCCGACGTCGGGACCGAAAGTTGATTCGTGCTCGCGAGGAGACCCTTGTATTCGTCCGCGAACTGCGACAACGTCGCGTTCGCTCCCGCGTCGGCGGCCGATGACGGGCTGATTCGAATGACGTTCTCTGCGAGAACGGCAAAGCCAGTGGTGTGGGTCGCGGCGTTCGTCGCCAAGTAGGGGAGACGCTTGCCACAGGCCTGGATGGAAAGGCCGGCGTACCAGGTTTGGCCGATTCGAGGCTCAGCCCCGGCGCTGTGCTTGCTCGGGTGCTGGTAGTCGTAGCGGGCCAGGACGACCGCGAGGAGCCCAAAGATCACGATCAGGGCAATTGCGCCGTAAAAGTTGGCGGGCCTGGTCTTCTTATAGGCCTTGCCCCCTCCCGACGCGCCGACCCTGCTTACCCATCTACCTGTTGCGCTCTTAGCCACGGGAGCAACGCTACTAGACGAGAAGGTCAGCATTTTCGCGGCGTAGGGGCGGAGGGACTCGAACCCTCACTTGAGGCGGTTTAAGCGCCTTGCCTCTGCCAATTGGGCTACGCCCCCACGAAAGCGTTGCGTTGTAACCGTAATGCATTGTAAAGAGTTTCTAAACTCCTTCATTTTCAGGTATCGATAACTAGGCTTGAAGGATGATTCGCGTGCGTCGTCGGGGCACGACTCGATCTCTTCCCCTCGCTGTTCTTGCGATGAGCGTCGCTTCGTTGGTCGTCACGCCCGTCGTCGCTCACGCCAGTTCGATCAGCCAGGTCCAAGCACAGATCGAGGCCCTCACCAACAGGTTGGCCCGCATCGAGAGGACCAGCGAGATCACGTCGAACGAATACGACGCGGCCAAAGTGCAACTCGCCACCATCACGGCCAATATCAAGCAGCTCCAGTCCAAGGAGCGGAGCAAGCGCGCCGCCATCAAGGTCACGTCGAAACAGCTCGTCAACGACATCGTGCGCTCCTACGTCCTCGCCGGCGCCGACGGACAGTACCTCAACCTCTTCAACCTCAACGCGACGTCGAGTGACTCGCGAAAGGTGTACCAAATCCAGGTCATCGGGAATCTCGACAAGCTGAAGCGCAACTATCAATCACAGAAGCGATCACTCGATTCGACGATCCGTCTGGTGAACGTGCAGAAGCACAACGCCGCGCATCAGGAGTACGAGATGTCCCAACTCCTCTCGTTGAACCTCTACAACGAGAACACGACGCGCGTCACCCTCTCCAAGCTCACGACGATCCGCCGCACGGAGATCATCAACTTCGAAATCCAGCAGGGGGTGATCGCCGCCCAGGAGCATCCTCCGAACCTCGCCGCCGAAGAGACGGCCATCACCGCCGCGTCGGCGATTGGCGGCCAAACGGCCGGCAACCAGGTCACCGAAGCGATCCAACAGGCCGTCCAGACCGTGACCATCGCCGAGGTCGGCAGTTCGGCCCAGGGACTCGCCGCCGTCCACTACGCCGAGAGCCAAATCGGCGTCCCCTACGTGTGGGGTGGCGAAACACCGGGCCTCGGCTTCGACTGCTCGGGTCTCGTCCAGTGGGCGTGGGGAAAGGCGGGCATCGCGATCCCGCGAACCACCGAGTCCCAGTGGCCCTCCATGGTCCACGTGCCCCTCACCGAACTCCAGCCGGGTGACCTGCTCTACTACTACAACCTCGACGGCGACAACGCCGTCGACCACGTCGTGATGTACGTCGGTAGCGGTCCCTTCGGCACGTCGACGATCATCGCGGCGCCCTACACGGGCACGGACGTGGAATTCGCTCCCCTCTTCACCAATGGACTCGAAGGCGCCGCACGACCCTAGGTCTCAGCGCGCGAGCACAACGTTGGAGCTCTCGGACGGCGCACTCGATCCCTGCACGTTCAACGCACGAACTTCGAAGGTGTAGCGCACCCCTTTCTTGAGCGCGTTGAAGGTGCAGGTGGTCGACGTCGTCGAGCAGGTGCGCGACGTCGGCATCGACGTGACGGCGTACGAAAGTATGCGTGCGCCGCCGTCATCGCTGGGCGCCCGCCACCTCACGACGACGCGAGCGCCCACGCGAGTCGCCGTCACCCGTCGTGGCGCGCTGGCGATCATGTACGGCGACGTCGAGGACGAATTGGTCAAGAACTCGTGGGTCGCGTGCGTGGCATCCTGAAACGTCCCTATCACCCCGCACGCGCCGTCGGCGCTGCACGAGATCTGGGTGACCGTCGCCGTGTCGCCCTTGTTGAGCGACGCCGTCCCGGGCACCTCGGTGACGTTGGACCACACGCCGTCGATCTGATTGACCAGGTACGCCTGTGACGGACTGATCGCGTTGCCGTCGTCGACGTACTCGCCACCAGCGCTGCAGTTCCCGGGCGAACTGCACGAGATCGACACCGGGAGACTGCCGATGTCACCGTTGAGCGGGTTCATCCCCGGAACGGCCGTCGCGTCGTGCCAATTGCCGTTCGTCTCGCTGTCGACGAACGCTTGCTGTTGCTGTGCATCATCGACGTAGGAGCCGGTCGCGGAGCAGTCGCCGGCCGCGGTGCACGACAGTGCCGTGAGTTCGGCGTTCTGGTTCTGACTGAGCGCATCGACGCCGGGCAGGTCCTGCACGTTCCCCCAGACGCCGTTCGTCTCGTTCACGACGTACGCCTCACCGACGACGTCTCCTTGCGTGTAGGTGCCACCCGCGCTGCAGTCACCCGGCGAGTAACACGACACGGCGTCGACGGTAGAGATGTTCCCCTGAGCGGGCGCGTCGATGCCCGACGGCAGGAAGACCGTGCCCCACTGATCATTGGTCTCTTCGTCAAGGAAGCCCGTGATCTGTAGGTTCGCGAGGTCGATCACCGCGCCGCCGACCACGCACGTCGAGGCCGATGGACACGACAGATTGCTCACGATGCCGATGCCCAATGGGTTGAGGGTCGTGAGGCCGGGCAAGACGTAGGGCGTGCCCCACACCCCCTGGGTCTCTTGGAAGGCCATTGGCTGTTCGGTTTCGTTCGCGGCATTCGCGAACGCACCGACGCCGTTGCAATCACTCGACGACGAACACGAAAGCTTCTGGATGGTGATGACGTCGCCCTTGGCGAGGACGACTCCGTCGGCGATCGCCACCGAATCGCCCCAGACGCCGTTCACCTCGGACACGGCGAAGGCGTGCGCTCGCCCCGCAGCGTCAGTGAATCCTCCGGCCGCCGTGCAGTCGCCGGCCGACGGACACGACACCGCGTAGATCGACGCGAGTCCCCCGACGTTCAACGATGCCGCCACCTCCTGGGCGCCGGACCACGCTCCATTGGCTTCACTCACGACGAAGGCCTGCTGTGCACCTGACGCATCGAGGTACGCGCCTCCGGCCACGCAGTCGCCGACCGAAGGACACGAGATCGCACCCTTGAAGACGGCGCTCGAGACCAGCGACGTGAGGCCGGGCACCGTGATGGCGTCACTCCAGTACGTGGCGGTACTCGCGCCCGCGATCGAGATGACACCCGAGCCGACCACGACAGCGACCATCGTCACGGCCAGTCTCCTGCCCAGCACTGCGACATGACGTAAGCGCGAACGAGAGAAGGAACTTCGTCGCAGTTCACGCACTGCCGGCTCCTCGATTGAAGGTCACGTCGCGATGAAGGCGAATCTAGCAAACGGACTTGCGGAGTCGTCCGGCTAGTCGCGGTGCGGTAGCAACCAGTCCGCGACGAGTTCCGGGGCGCGGTCGCCCCACTCTTCGGCAGTGATGGCGTAGCGCGCGTGATCCTCCCACGCGCCGTCGATCTCGAGGTAGCGCTCGGCTATTCCCTCGAATCGAATCCCCAGCTTCTCGACGACCCGACGCGACGCGGCGTTCCTCGGGATGATGTTGACCTCGATGCGGTGCAAGCGAATCGACTCGAATGCGTACTGCAGGAGGACCACCACGGCTTCGGGCATCAGGCCCTTGCCCGCGACGGCCTCGTCGATCCAGTAGCCGACGAACGCCGACTGAAGGGGTCCACGCTGGATCGAGGAAAGGGTTATCTCGCCGGCGAAGCGTCCCTCGTAGAAGATGCCGAACCCGAAACCGGTACCCATCTGGCGTTCGCGTTCTCGGATGGCGCAACGACTGACGAAGCTCTTCTGGTCGTCAGCCAGGTGGGTCGCGTGCGCGGACCTGGGCTCCCACTTGAGCAGCCATTCACTGCACCGGGTGCGCACCTCGTACCACGCGTCGTAGTCCTGTTCGGTCATCGTGCGCAGCACGATTCGACGTCCGTGCAGCGAAATGGGTGAGTAGATGGCACTGCGACTCGTCACGATGATCGTGTCCTCACTCCCCCATCGTCACAAGCAACGATGAACTAGCACTTTAGGACAGGAGTGACGACGTGATGCCGTCAAGGATGTCACTCTCGGACGAGAGCAGTTCCTTCGCGCCGAGTCGCTCCATGACCGCGGCCAACACGTAGAGACCCGCGGGGAGGACGTCCTCTCGCCCCTGGATCATTCCGGGCCGCGCGAGGCGTGTTTCGGGCGGCTCGCTCGCCAATCGGTCACGCCACTCGTACACGGTGGCGAGCGAAATCCTCTTGTGGTGCACCAACTCACGTTGGTACGTCACCATCGCGGCGTCGAGTTGGACGAGCGTCGACACCGAACCGGCGAGTCCGATGAGTCGTACGTCGCCGAGCGTCGCAAACGCGGGCACGGCGCGCCACGCTGCGTCGAGTTGTTCACTGATCATGGCGACGGCGGCCTCGTGATGGGCCTGGTCGACCACGCCCTTGCCGAGGGCCCTCTCGGTGACCCTGACGCATCCGAGTTGCATCGAATAACTCTCCAGGACGTCCTCGACCATGACCGCGAGTTCCGTCGACCCACCGCCGACATCGACGATGGCCGTCGCTCGGACGTCGGGCGCGAGACCGGCGGTGGCTCCCGCGTAGGAGTAGGCCGCCTCCTCGCGGCCGCTCAGTATTCTCGCGTCCACTCCCACTCGGCGCCGCGCTTCGTCCAAGAACGCCTCACCGTTGCGGGCGTCGCGGACCGCTGATGTCGCGACGAGCAGACCGCGATCGACACCGGCTTCGTCCATCATCGCGCGATAGTCGCTCAACACGTCAAAGGAGCGTGCCATCGCCTCCGCGGTCAACGTCATCGTCTCGTCGACACCCTGACTGAGTCTCGTGATGCGCGAGTCACGAAAGAGCGTTTCGTCGTCCGCGTTCACTATGAGGAGTCGGGTGGAGTTGCTGCCGCAGTCGAGTGCGGCGACCGCATCACGCACGGACGTCCACCACCATGAACTCGGGCACGCCGATCTGCTTCGCCACGAGGGCGCCCACTTCGTCATCGGCGCCGACGAGGTAGTTCGCCAGATGTGCGTGCAGACACTTGACGCCGACGCGCGTGCCCCCTACGCCCCCCGTGGGTTGGGCTCCGCCGTGCCGCACCGTCGCGCGGGCGCGGCGCTGCGCGTACTGGTCATGCGTGCGCCGCAGCGTCTCGGTGTCGACGAGTTCCTCGAAGCGATGGACGCCCCCGCTTCCTTCGAGACGACTGACCGCGGCGTGCAGTTCGGGGTCGACGAGCCAATAGAGGGTGGGCATCGGCGTGCCGTCGCGCAGGTGCGGTTCGTTCTCTATCACCACGGGACGGCCATCGAGGTGGCGCACCACCACCGCGCAGCGACCGGCTAGGGGACGACCTACGAGGGATTCGACGACGGCGAGGTCGTCGGGCGATGCATCGTGAAAGGTCAACGCCAGAACTCAAGGGTGCGCACGAGGCGCGACACGAAGGCCTTGACCGACGATTGATGCTTGGCGTGCTTCGCGGGCGTGGCCGCGACGAGCGTGGACACCGACGAGGGTGAGACCAACGGTTGAAGGCCCGGGTCACCGGTGCTCTGGGCGACGGATCCGTTCCCGGGAAGCACTTGGATGAGGCTCTGACCGGGGCGCACCAGTTGGTACTGCTCGCGCGCGAGCAACGTCGCGGCCGCGCGCGAGTCGATGGACTTCGCCTGGAGCGTGAGCGCCCGCTGCTGATTCTTGATCACATTGATCTGGGCCATCGTCGAATCCAATTGACTCTGCTGGTGCCAGATCGCGGTGACGGGAAACCATCCGACCAGAATGACGGCCGCCGTCACGACGGCGAGGGGCATCATCCAGTGGTTACGATCGCGAATTGAGAAGCTATGAGTAGCTGACACCTGCCGCCCCCGACAAAGACGTTGCACCGAGAAAACGAGCCTGATCCCCGAGTTGTTCCTCAAGTCTCAGCAATTGATTGTACTTCGCGACTCGGTCAGTTCGTGCCGGCGCGCCAGTTTTTATCTGTCCCGCGTTCGTCGCGACGGCAACATCGGCAATCGTCGTGTCTTCGGTCTCACCTGATCGGTGCGAAATCACAACACTGTAACGATTTTCGATTGCGAGACGCACTGTGTCGAGCGTTTCACTCAGTGTTCCGATTTGATTCAACTTGATGAGTACAGAGTTCGCGACGCCCAGGTCGATACCCTTCTGCAAGATCGAGCTGTTCGTCACAAAGTTGTCATCGCCCACCAGTTGGAGCTTGTCGCCGAGTCGCTTCGTCAACGCGACCCATCCGTCCCAGTCCTGTTCGGCCATACCGTCCTCGAGCGAGACGATCGGATAGCGGCTGACGAGGTCGGCCCAGTAGTCAACCATCTCTGCGCTCGAGAGCACTCGTCCTTCGCCGTCGAGGTGGTAGGAGCCATCACGATAGAGCTCGGACGTCGCGGGGTCGAGGGCGATCGCGATGTCGCGACCGGGAGTGCGCCCGGTCGCCTCAATCGCCTCGACGAGGATCTGGACGGCGGTCTCGTTGTGCGGCAGGTCCGGGCCGAAGCCGCCCTCGTCGCCCACCAGCGTCGAGAGGCCGCGCTTGGCGAGAAGTCCCTTCAACGAGTGATACGTCTCGACGCCCCACTGCAGCGCTTCGGAGAAGGTCGCCGCGCCGATCGGCATGACCATGTATTCCTGAAAGTCAATCGAGTTCTTCGCGTGCGCGCCGCCGTTGATGACGTTCATCATCGGCACGGGCAGGACGTGTGCGTTAACACCGCCGAGGTACTGGAAGAGCGGGAGTCCGCTCTCCATCGCCGCCGCCTTGGCCACCGCGAGCGACACGGCCAAGATCGCGTTCGCACCCAGTCGAGCCTTGTTCGGCGTCCCGTCGAGGTCGATCATGGCGAAGTCGACCGCGCGCTGGTCCTCTGCATCAAATCCTTCGAGGAGGTCCGCGATCTCGTCATTGACGTAACCGACAGCGGTGCTGACACCCTTGCCGCCCCACTCGTCGCCACCGTCCCTGAGCTCGACTGCCTCGCGCGTGCCGGTTGACGCGCCCGAAGGCGATACGGCACGTCCGAAGGCGCCCGATTCGAGGTGCACGTCGACCTCGACGGTGGGATTGCCGCGCGAATCAAGAATTTGGCGTCCTAGGACAACTTCGATGGCGCTCATGGCAACTCCTCTGTGTGTGCAGCCGAGTTTAGTAGCCGCCCACATTCACTCTTTTGCCGCGATCTCCTCAGCTCGGATCGCGTCGCGCAGTTTCAATGAGCGTTCACGCAGCACGCCTTCGAGGTCGACGCCGGCCCACTGCGCCATCTCGACGAGCGCGCTCAAGGCGTCGCCCCAGGCGTCGTCCACGTCCGACGACGACGCCGCGTCGTCAGCGCGAAGTCCCTCGATCGATAGCGCGCGAAGTGATGCCAGTGCTCGGGTTCGTGATGTTTCGACGTCACGGGCGCGCAGGTCGACCAGTGCCGCCTTGCGCAACAGTTTCGTGTACAAGATGAGTGCCGGCAACTGCCACGCGATCCCGTCGGTGATGCTCTCTCGACCCTTCTCGTCGCGTTTCAACACCTCCCAGCGAGCGGCGACCTCGTCGGAGCCGTCGACCGTCACGTCGCCAAAGACGTGGGGGTGGCGTCCGGTCAACTTGTCGCGAACGGCGTCGGCGATGGTGGCCAAATTGAATCGATCCTCTTCGTCGCCCAGCTCCGCGTGAAAGACGATCTGGAAGAGAAGGTCCCCGAGCTCCTCCTCCACGTGCGCCACGGCCGCGTCGTCAACGACGTCCTCGCTCTCGAGTCGGACGAGGGTCTCGAGGGCGTCGAGGGTCTCGTAGGACTCTTCGAGGAGGTGACGGGTCAGCGAGGCGTGGGTCTGCTCCTGATCCCATGGACACTCTCGTCGGAGTCGGCGCATGAAGTCCACGAGGTCGTCCATCGCTTCGCCCGCCGTGCGCAGTCCGTCGACCCAGACCGAGGTCAAGTGGTCCACCGCGTCGAACGTCGCCAATTCGTGCGCGGTCATCTCGGCGATGACCTGATCGGACAGCCCGAGGTGGTGCAGTACCGTCACACTCGCGTCAGGGGGCAATCGGTCCGCGAGGATCGCCATCACCTCGCGCGAGTACGTCTGGAGCACGAGGAGTGGCCCGGGGCCTCGCAGTGGCTCGTTCGAGTCGAGCGCGTCGACGATGCGAAGACCACTCGTCATGGGGTCGCGGCCGAGCGCCGCGCACGCCACGTCGATCACGGACACGGCCGGCTCGCAGATCAACGTGATCGCCGGGGACGCGCGAAGGAGTTCGACGGTCCGTTCCGCGACGACCGGCGAGCCGGGCACGCAGTACAGCACTTCGCGCGCCGGTGACGACGTGGCCAACTCGATCAGGTCCTTCACGATCGCGTCGTAGAGGTCGTCGAACGAGCTCGCCCGGTCGTACCAGTCGTCATAACTCGCGAGGTCGATGAACGCGTTCGCCGCGGGGTGTACGCGTGTGCGCAGCCGCACGAGCGGCGACTCCGTGAGGAGTTGCAGGGAACGTTGCGTCAGCAGGTTGGCGTCACCGGGACCAAGTCCTACGACTCGGACGACCGGCTTCACTTATACGTGGCGCTGCTGGCGCTCGTCAGCGCCGAGACGGTCCTCGTGTTGCCGACGTCGGTCGTGGGAGGCAGGGCGGGCACGAAGAGCGTCGGGCCGGTGGTGTTAAGTCCCCAACGTCCGTAGGCCGGGTCGACAGCGATCACTGAGTAGTAGTAGAGGATCTTTTCCTTCTCGGTGTTGGCTTTCGTGGCGTTCGCCGTTTCGATGTCGTTCAAGACCACGTTCTCGGCTTGGGCGAACGGCGTGACCGTTCGCTTGGTGGGCGCCACGAAGAGCGCGTAAGTGGCGTTGCTGTAGTTGACGTACTGCGGCGTCGTCGGGAAGGTGTTGAGCGGCGTGTTCAAGGTGTCGGCGCGCACCCCGGTGTAGGCGGTGGTCGAGGGGCCATAACAGCCGTAGGCGCCCCCCTTCGCGCCGGACGGGTCGGCCGAGAACTGCTTGGCCAACTGCGCCACCGTCGCACCTGCGGCCTGCGCCTTGGTGAAGGCGGCGACTTGCGTGGGGGCGACGAGTGCGACGCTCACACAGAGCGTGTCGTAGTTCGCGACGTGCGTGTCGTAGTACTTGGTGACGTTGGCGACGGTGATCGGGATCGTCCCATTGAGTTTGTTCACGAGATAGAGCGAGGCGGCCTGCGAGGCGACCTCGAAGGACTGCATCTCAGGCGGCATGGCGGCGAAGGCTTCGGCGGACGTGCCCGTGCACTTCGCCGACGTCCCCGCCTGGGACAGCTCGCTCAGCAGTGAGGTCTTCGCTTCGGCGAGGGTCGCCGCCGTCGGATGGAATTTGAGGCTCGTGCGGACAAAATGCTCGATGGCGAGTCCCTCGATGCGCAGGTTGGCCCACGAGGTCGCGCCCGATATGGCAACGCTCGCGCCCGCCCCACCGGCGTAGTTGGCTGGCACCAAGGCGTTCAGATAGCACTGGAGCGTCGTACTCGAGGAGATCGCGCTGAGTTCCCATCGGAACGTCGAGTTGGAGACGGTCGTGCCGTTCACTGAGATGCCCGAGGAGGTGTTACTCAGGCCGAAGAGCGTTGCTCCCGCGAGAGCGATGACGAGGAGAGCAATCAGGCGGCGCACCCGTCCATGCTACCGAGTCACCGATTGACCTCTTCAACGACATCGACCAGTGAACGAAGCAAATCAAGGAGTGCACGCGGCGTCGCTCGCGCCTCGGTGACCTCGACGCGTAGGTCCTTCGTGTCCTCGTCGTAGGCGCGCGATCCCAGCGTTCGGCGAAGTCGAAGCTGCTGGCTGACGCTCAGGTCGAGCGGCCCCATCTTCACGACCGGCCGGCTGCGAATCCCCACGCGTGCGGGAAGGACGACGACCGAACGAACCCCAAAGTCGAGACAGGCGAGTCGAAGTTCGCTCAGCTCGAGGAGACCCGTGGCCGGCGCGGGCAGGGCGCCGTAGCGGTCGAGCCACTCATCGCGCAGGTCATTCAACTCCTCGAGCGACGCCACGCCGGCCAGTCGGCGATAGGCCTCGAGGCGCGCGTCGTCGGCCTCCACGTAGTCCTTGGGCAAATGAGCCTCGCCGGGGACGTCGAGTGTGACTTGCACGACGTCGGGGACGACGAATCCCTTGGCGTCAGCGACCGCTTCGGCGACGAGTTGGACGTAGAGGTCGTAACCGACCGCCGCCACCGGACCGGACTGGTCGTGTCCGAGGAGGTTGCCCGCCCCTCGGATCTCGAGGTCGCGCATGGCGATCTTGAAGCCGCTGCCGAGCGCCGTGTTGTCGCCGATCGTGCGAAGCCGTTCGTACGCGGTCTCGGAGAGCACCTGGTCCGCGGGGTGGAACAGGTACGCGTAGGCCCGTTGTCCACTTCGTCCGACCCGACCTCGCAGCTGGTGGAGCTGACCCAGGCCGAGCCGTTCGGCACGGTCGACGATCAAGGTGTTGACCGAGGGGAGGTCGATACCCGACTCCACGATCGTGGTGCAGACCAGCACGTCGAATCGGCCCTCCCAGAAGTCGATCATCACGCGCTCGAGTGTCCCCTCGTCCATCTGACCGTGCGCGATGGCGATTCGTGCGTCGGGCACCAGTTGTCCGAGGCGCCGAGCGACCTGATCGATATCGGAGACGCGATTGTGGACGAAGAAGACTTGGCCTTCACGCAGGAGCTCTCGGCGCATCGCTTCGACGACGGCCGCTTCGTTGTACTCCCCGACGTGGGTGAGGATCGGACGACGATCGGCCGGCGGCGTCGTGATCATCGAGAGGTCACGGATGCCGACGAACGCCATCTCGAGGGTGCGAGGAATCGGGCTGGCGCTGAGCGTGAGGACGTCCACCCCGATCGACCGCGACTTGATCGCCTCCTTGTGGGTGACACCGAAGCGCTGCTCCTCATCGACCACGAGGAGACCCAGGTCCTTGAACGCCACCGTGTTCGAGAGAAGACGGTGGGTGCCGATGACCACGTCGACCGATCCGTCGCTCAACCCGGCCAAGGTCTCCTTCGTCTCCGCGTCGTCGACGAATCGACTGAGCAGCGTCACCTTCACCGGGAATCCGGCGAAGCGGTCAGTGAGGAGTGCGAAGTGCTGGCTCGCCAACAGTGTCGTCGGCACCAAGAAGGCGGCCTGCTTCCCGTCCTGGACCGCCTTGAAGATCGCTCGTATGGCGACCTCGGTCTTGCCGAAACCGACGTCGGCGCACACCAATCGGTCCATGGGCCTCGGCAGTTCCATGTCGGCCTTCACGTCGTCGATGGCCTGCGCCTGGTCGGCGGTCAAGGTGAAGGGGAAGAGGTCCTCCATCTCGCGCTGCCACTCGGTGTCGGGCGCGAAGGCGTGGCCGACGGCGACGTTTCGTTGGCGATACAGGTCCACCAGTTCCTGGGCCACGAGGAAGGCCGCCGCCCGGGCCTTGGCCCGCGTCTTTTGCCACTCCGCGCCGCCCATTCGAGAGAGCGCCGGGTGATCACCGCCCGAATACGGCGTCAGGGCGTCGATCATCTCGGTGGGCCAGTAGCTGCGTCCGTCCTTGAACTCCAGAATCAGATAGTCGCGCGTCGTCCCGTTGATCGCCCTCGTCGTGGTACCCGAGAACCTCGCGACACCGTGTTGGCGGTGCACGACGAAACTCCCCACCGCGAGGTCGTCGAAGAAGCCGTCAACGTTGCGCGTGCGCGTCCGTACGGCGCGGTGGACGCTTCGACGACCCGTGAGGTCGCTCTCACTCCATACGACGATCTCGGGGTCGTCGCTGCTGAAGCCCGACGCCAGTGAACTCTCCAAGACCGTGATCCGCACGTCGAGCACCTTGCTCGGATCGGTCGTGACCGCCATTGCCTCGCCGCGCAGTTGATCGGCCATCCGTTCCACGGCGGCCGCGTTCGACGTGAGCACGACGCCGCGCCGACTCGAGGACCAACCTCGCGCGTGCACCGCGATGCGCGCGGCGTCGCCCTGCACCACCGGGGGCGACGTCAGGTTGAGTGTCCCCGACAGACCTTCGGGGGCTGGGTCAAGTGAGAGGTCGATGCGACCTTCGAGCACGCGGTCCCAACTCTCGTGGAGCAGTGGCACCTCTTCGGTCGCCTGCCATGTCGCTGCGACGGCGTTCGTCAGCTCTCGCTCCTCCTCGAGCAGGTCACTGAGGCGGCGCTGCACGCGACCTGGTTCGAGCACGAGGACCGTGGCCGAGGTCGCCTCGTCGAGCAGCGTCGTGCGCGACGTCGCGAACAGCGGCATCCAGCCCTCCATACCATCGAACTGGTGCCCGGCGGCCAGACGGTCGAACGTCGCGCGTCCCCACGGCTTGGTCCTGACCATGGTCTCGGCCTGGGTGCGCTGTTGGCCGCTCAGATGCCACTCGCGCGCGGGCGCCACGAGTGCGCGCTCGAGGTCGTGAAGGGATCGCTGGTTCGCGATGTCAAATGACGTCAGGCGCTCGACGTCGTCACCGAAGAAATCCATGCGGATGGGCTCGTTGCCCTGCGCCGACCAGAGGTCGACGATCCCTCCGCGCACCGCGAACTCGGCACGGTGCTCGACGAGACTCTCGCGGCGATAGCCCATGTCGACCAGTGACGCGAGGAAGAGGTCTCGGTCCAACTCCATGCCCTGACGCACTTCGACCGGCTCCTGGGTCAACTCGGGGGCCAGCAGCTGCGCGATGGAGCGGGCTGACGCCACGATCACGTGAGGTGAGTTCCCTTGGGCGATGCGCCAGCGCAGCAGCGCCCGCGTCGCCATGGTCTGACTGTCGGGACTGACCCGTTCGAGCGGGTGCGTGTCCCAGCCCGGCCACAACGCGACTTCGTCATCGGGTTCGAGCAGCGCCGCCACTGAATCGCGCAACAGTTCCGCCTCGGTGGACGTCGCGGTCACGGCAACGAGGAACGAAGTGTCGAGGGCGTACGCGGCCACCGACAGCGGTGACGCGTAACTGCTCGGCGTGAAGGCGCCGCTCGCGTTGGAGGCGCGTACCGCGGGCGCCATCAGTTCGAGGACTCGGCGCAGCCCTATCGACTCGGTCACGATTGATTGACGCGCTGTTGGGCATCCTCGAACTCGTGGTCGAGCACCAGCTCGAGTGCGTCCGCGGCCGCCTCCACCAATGCCGCCAGCGCTGCCTTGCGTGCACCGGTCGGGCGCTGCAACACCCAGTCGGCGCCCTGCTCCTTCGAGGGCGGCTTGCCAATCCCGATCCGCAGTCGCGCGAAGTCCTGGGTGCCGAGCACCGCGGCGATCGAGCGAAGTCCGTTGTGCCCCGCGAGGCCGCCACCGACCTTCAACTGCAGTCGCCCCGGTTCGAGGTCCAGTTCGTCGTGGGCAACCACCAGCCGAGTGAGGTCCTCAAGTGAGGTGCGACGAAGCAGCGGCTTGAGTGCGGCGCCGGATTCGTTCATGTAGGTCGTCGGCACGGCGAGGGTGACGAGACCGTGCGAGGTCGCCACCGTGGCGCTGAGGGCCCGCTGGCGACTTTCGAGCTTGAGCCGGGCGCCGCGCCGTTCGACGACGAGGCGAACGGCGTCGCCGCCGACGTTGTGACGTGAACCTTCGTACTCGGGTCCGGGGTTAGCCAGTCCAAGGATGACGAGCGTGCTCGCGCTGCCGCTTCGCTCAGTGTCGCGGGAGCGCCGAAGCGCCACGGCTGACTATTCCGCGGCTTCGGTCTCGGCCGCCGCCTTCGTAACTGCGGTGGTGCGACCGGGACGAGACGTGACGACCGACACCGTGGGGTCGCCGGCGGGCTCGACGCCCTTGGGCAACGTCAACTCCTCGACGCGGATCGTCCCTCCGACCTTGAGGTCCGAGATATCCACGTCGATGTGCGTCGGGATCTGGTCGGGGCGCGTGCGCACCTCGATGTTGAACATCTGCTGGTCGACTTCCCAGTCGGCGTGGCGAACTTCGACGGCGTCACCAATGATGTGCAGCGGCACTTCCACGACGACCGCCTGGTTGGGGTCGACGACCTGGAAGTCGATGTGCGCGACGGTGCCGCGCACGGGGTGACGCTGGATGTCACGGGCCATGACGAGGAACTTCTTCCCATCGGCGTCGAGTTCGATCAGGGAGTTGATGCCCTGCTCGCCCGAGACCGCGGTGCGAAAGGACTTCGCCTCGACCGCGATGGGCAGAGGCTCGACGCCCTCGCCGTAGACGACGGCCGGGATGGAGCCCGCGGCGCGAAGTCGACGAGAGTTACGCGAACCCTTGTCCCGGGTTGCCGTAGCGTGCAACGTGGCGTGTGTCATCGAAACTCCTCGAGTGGCTGGCAGTCCGAGGCGGACCGCGCACAGGAGAGCAAGTCTAGCGCGATTCGGGCGATTGCCCTTTCTAGAGCAGGTTCTCGCCGCCGAAGATGTCCGATACCGACGCGTCCTCGAAAATCGCCGAAATCGCGTTCGCCACGATGGTCGCAATCGAGAGGATCTCGAGGTTCTCGAAGCGCCGATCGGGGCCGAGGGGCAGGGTATCGGTGACGATCACGCGGCTGATAGGCGCGTTGAACAACCGGTCCACGGCCGGCGGCGAGAACACGGCGTGGGTCGCCATCACCCAGATGTCCTCGGCGCCGCGGGCCTTGAGCAGGTCGCAGGCCGCGACGATCGTGCCCGCGGTGTCGATCATGTCGTCGATCAATACGCAGTGTCGTCCGTCGACGTCACCGACGATGTGGCGGGCCTCGGCGATGTTGGCCGTGCCTCGAGGACGCGTCTTGTGCACCAGGGCGAGGTCGCAACCCAGGTGCTGGGCGTAACGCTCCGCGACCTTGACCCGGCCCGCGTCGGGCGCCACGACGACCAGCTCGTTCGGGTTGGTGGCGTTGGACTTGAGGTACTCCTCGAAGACCGGAGCCGCGACCAGGTGGTCGACCGGGATGTCGAAGAAACCTTGGATCTGGCCGGAGTGGAAGTCGACTGAAAGGACCCGACTGGCACCCGCGGTCTGGAGCATGTCGGCGATGAGTTTCGCCGTGATCGGCTCGCGGCCTTGGGACTTGCGGTCCTGGCGGGCGTAGCCGTAGTTCGGAATGACCGCCGTGATGCTCTTCGCCGACGCGCGCTTCGCGGCGTCGATCATGATGAGCTGTTCCATCACCGCGTCGTTGACCGGTGTCGCGTGCGTCTGGACGATGAACACGTGCGCTCCGCGAATCGATTCGTCGAAACGACAGTGGATCTCGCCGTCGGCGAACTCACGCAGATTGGCTTCGGTGAGCGAGACGCCCAGCTTGTCGGCGATGTCCATGGCCAGCGTCGGGTGGCAACGACCGCTCACGATGACGAGGCGTCGTTTAGCGAGTGTCTCCACGGCGCCAGCGTACCCCGTTCAACGCACCCACCTACTGGGGACGCGACGAAAAAGCCGTCACGACCTCGCCCGTTGCGACCACCGCGCCCGGCGCGAGTACGACGAACGACGCGACGCGGGCCTCGGGGCCAATGCGCGCGTTGGTTGCCTCGACCGACGCGACGTGGGCGAACTCGCCGACGAAGACGTCGCTCAACACCGCGTTCGGACCGATCCGCGCGCCGCGCTCGATGACGCAGTGACCCTTCAAGACCGTGCCGGGCAGCAAGGAGACCTCGTGCGCCAGTTCGACGTCGGCGTCGATGTAGGTGTTCTGTGGGTTCCACATGACGACGCCACGATGAAGCCACTTCTCGTTGATGCGCCCGCGCATCACCGCCTCGGCGTTGGCGAGCTGCACCAGGTCGTTGACGCCCGAGGCCTCGACCGCGTCGTCGAGCAACAGTGCTTGCGTGACGTGGCCGGCCTCGTGCAGCACGGCCACGAGGTCAGTCAGGTAGTACTCGTTCTGGGAGTTCGCCCGGCCCACCCGACGCAGCGCCGGACCGAGGAGGCTGGCGCGCACGACCATGATCGACGTGTTGATCTCGGTGATGAGTCGCTCGTCCGCGGTGGCGTCGCGCTCTTCGACGATCCTCGCCACCGTGCCGTTCTTGTCGTGGACGATCCGCCCGTAGCCCGAAGGGTCGTCGACTTCGGCGGTCAAGACGGTCAACGCCGCCTGGCTCTCGCGGTGCGCGTCGAGGAGCCGTGCCACCGTGCTCGGTCGCAGCAGCGGGGTATCCCCGGGCAAGATCAAGACGTCGCCGTCGCTGGCACCGAGCTCGTCACTGATCGTCGGCAACGCCACCGAGACGGCATGGCCCGTGCCGAGTTGCTCGCTCTGCTCCACGAAGGTCAGTCGTACGTCGCTACGTGCCCGCTCGGTGAGGGACTTCTCGACCCACGTCGCGCCGTGTCCGACGACGACGACGGTCGCGCGCACGTCCTCCTGCGCCGCCGCGTCAAGGACGTAGAGCACCATTGGTCGCCCACAAAGGTGGTGCAGCGGCTTGGGACGCGACGAACGCATGCGCGTTCCTTCGCCCGCGGCGAGCACGACGACACAGGTGGGGCGACTCACACCCTCATTGTTACCATTTTCCTTCTACGATGCAGGTCGTGAGCGATACCGCGTACGACGAATTCTCTTATTTCCACGAGAACATTGAGGAGTGGCAACTCGACGTCGCGATTCCTGACGTGCGACGATTCCACGTCGCCGTCGACGGGCTGCGCCAGTTGAGCGGACTTCGCTGGGGCAACGGCGAACCCGAACTGGTCCTGGTGCACGGGGGTGGGCAGAACGCCCACACGTTCGACACCGTCGCCCTCGCGTTGCAACGTCCTCTCATCGCGCTCGACCTACCCGGTCACGGTCACTCCGATCCGTCGCCGTTCCCGGCGTCCGCCATCGCCAGTCACGCGTCGGACGTCGCACGGGCGCTCGAGCAGCTCATCACTCCCCCGCGACCTCTCGTAGGTATGTCGCTCGGCGGCCTTACTTCGCTGCTCGTCGCGCACGATCGCCCTGATCTCGTCCAGTCCCTCGTGCTCGTCGACATCACGCCCGGCGTCAACGCCGACAAGGCGCGCCACATCACCGACTTCGTGAACGGTCCGACCACCTTCGATGACTTCGACGCGCTCCTCGCGCGCACGATCGAACACAATCCCACCCGCTCGGTGTCGTCGCTGCGTCGGGGCATCTTGCACAACGCGGTGCAACAGAGTGACGGATCGTGGGTGTGGCGCCACCAGATGCATCAACGATCCGAACTGACCGCGCCTGACGCCGGTGACCTCTGGGTGAAATTATCCGAACTGACAATGCCCGTGACGTTGCTTCGAGCGATGGGTCAAGGTTCCGTCGTCGACGACAGTGACGAGGAGGAGTTCATGAACCGACTCCCCAACGCCACGGTGGTCCACGTCGAGAACTCGGGCCATTCGATCCAGGGCGACCAGCCCCTGGTCTTCGCCGCGTTCCTGGCACGGCTCGACACCTGAAATGGCTGGCGGGGGAGGGCTCGAACCTCCAACCTACGGATTCAAAGTCCGTCGTTCTGCCAATTGAACTACCCGCCAATGCCGGTACTGTGGCAATCTTCTGAGATTCTTAGTGAATCACTGAGGATGCTTAACACCAACCAGCAACACTAGAGCCTGTACCGCCAAACTGAGAAAGCCACCACGTGACGACCGCTCCTTCGACAAACTCCTATATCGCGATCGTTGACGACGACGCGGCGATCCGTACCGCCCTCGGCCGGGCCCTTCGAATGGAGAACTACGACGTCGAGCTCTTCGACGATGGCACGAGCGCGCTCAAGGCCATCCAACTGCGTGCACCCGACGCCATCGTGCTCGACCTGCAACTGCCCGACATCGATGGCCTCGAGATCTGTCGTCGAATTCGCCGGTCGGGCGACTCGACGCCGATCTTGATGTTGACCGCCCGTGACGCCGTCAACGACCGCGTCGCCGGCCTCGACGTCGGAGCCGACGACTATCTCGTGAAGCCCTTCGATCTCGCCGAACTCCTGGCCCGGTTGCGTGCGCTGCTTCGACGACACAACGTCCTCGACGGCGACGGCGCGGTGCTGCGCTTCGAGGATCTCAGCCTGAGCCCCCAGACCCGCGAGGTCCACCGCGGGACGCGCTCAGTGGAACTCACCAAGATCGAGTTCGACCTGCTGGAGTTGTTTCTGCACCACCCACGCCAAGTCCTCACCCGCGACCAGATCTTGGACCTCGTGTGGGGCTACAACTTCGATTCGGGTACGAACTCCCTGGCCGTCTACATCGGCTACCTGCGGCGCAAACTCGAAGAGGCCGGTGAACCGCGACTCATCCAGACGGTGCGTGGCGTCGGGTACGCACTGCGCACCACGTGACGTTTCGATCGCGGGTGATCGGGGCAACGGTCGGCGTCGCCGCCATCGCCGTGGTGCTGGCCTGCTTCGCGGCGTTCCTCACCACGCGCAATTCGCTGATCCACTCCGTCGACGAGTCGCTCTACGCCGAGGCGAACTCCGGCAACGGGCCGGGCAACCCTCACTACGGCGCGTACGTCGTCCTGGTGCTGCCCAATCGCAAGACCGTCCCGCAGGCGGACATCCCGATCGACTCGACGATCCTCTCGGTCGCGAAGGGCAAGAGTTCGGCACTCTTTCGCACGGTGGTCGTTGACGGGCGCAGCGTACGAGAGTTCATCGAGCCGATTCCCTCGGGTTCAATCGTCAACCTCTCGGGCGCCGCCTACGTGACCAAGACGACGTCGGCCGAGATGTTCGTGGTGGACATCACCGGCCAGATCAGTCAGCTGCGCAGTCTCGTGCGGACGTTGGTCTTCGTGGCCCTCGGCGGGCTGCTCCTCGCGCTCGGGCTCGGCCTGTTGCTCGCCCGCGCCGCGCTGCGTCCGCTCGAGGACGTCACGAATGAGATCGAGACCGTCGCCAAGACCAACGACATGGGTTATCGCATCGTCGAAGGCGACGCGGACGAACTGGGACGATTGCGGCGAGTCTTCAACCGACTGCTCAGCACCGTCGAGAGTTCCCAGGTGTTGCAGCGACAGCTGGTCGTCGACGCGAGCCACGAGTTGCGCACGCCGCTCACGTCGCTTCGAACGAACGCGCAGGTGCTCTCACGCGCCCAAGAACTGAGCGCCGACGACCTGTTGCAGTTGACCGGCGACATGGTGACCCAGGTGGACGAACTGGCAGCGCTGGTGACCGACTTGGGCGAACTGGCCCGAGGCGAACGCAGCGAGGGCGCGGTGGAGACGCTGCGACTCGACGAATGCGTCGACGAATGTATCGATACGGCGCGCACGTACGCGCGCATCAAGGACATCACGATCGACGTGGCGATCTCCCCCTCGACGGTGCTCGGTCGTCGCGACCGACTGATTCGCGCCGTCTCGAACCTTCTCACCAACGCCGTGAAGTTCACGCCGACGAACGGCCGCATCGCGGTCACCTCGAGCGACGGCACGATCACCGTTAGCGACAGTGGCCCGGGTATCTCGGTCGAGGATCAACCATTCATCTTCGACCGCTTCTGGCGCGCGGCGTCGGCGAGGGCGCTGCCTGGATCGGGGCTCGGACTGTCAATCGTGGCCCAGGTCGTCGCGGAACTCGATGGCACGGTGAGTGTTGAGCGCGATCCCCAACTCGGCGGCGCTCGGTTCACCATCACGTTGCCGGTCGTCGAAGCGACCTGACCATCGCACAACGGAACCTCAATTCTGCCTGGTTTCTTATCCTGAACCGGTCATTTCTTTAGCATCCACTGCGAGACTGTAGGGAGAGAATCCCTATGGTCCCCATGAAGCGCACTCCCCAGCAGCGCGACCGCCGCTTTGCGCGCGTTCGACGCTTTACGCAATTGATCGTCCTCGGATCATGCGCGCTATCGGCCGTCCTCGTGGCTGCTGAGGCGAACGCCGCCAAGACGACGACCGTGACGACACCCCCCACGTCGAGCACGACCGTCCCATCGACAACGCGAGCGAGCACCACCACGACGACGCCGACGACGTCCACGACCCAGAGGGAGGACTCCCCCACGACCACCGTGCCCACGACCCCGACGACGGCGAGGCCAACGACGCCGACCACGGTGAAGAAGAGCACTCCGACCACCGTCTATACCACGCCCACGACGGCACCGGTCACCACCACGACCGTGTGCAACTCCACGCCGTCGGGGCACGTGATCTGCTACTAGGCACGATGAACTTCGAGATCTGGGGACTGACCGGTTCGCTCTCGACCGAGCGCGAGGATCAGATGGCGGACGCGACCGAGCGCCTCTGGGCGAGACTCGAATCGTTCGACGTTGCGTGCAATCGATTCCGCGACGACTCAGAGCTCTCGCGGCTGAACGCCAGACCCGGCGAAGAGGTCGCCATCAGTGAAACCCTCGAACTGGCGCTCACCGCGGCGCTTCGCGCGGCCGAGGTGACCGGTGGACTCTGTGACCCAACGGTGTTGTCGTCGTTACTCGCGCTCGGCTACGACCGTGATTTTGACGAGTTGGTGAAGGGCGTCGATGTGCCCGCCACGACGCCCGTCGCGCCACTCGGGCCGAGCGCAATTCACCTCGACGTGGAACACCACACGGTCGTCATCGACGCTCCCTGCCAACTCGACCTGGGTGCGAGCGCCAAAGCGCTGGTGGTTGACCTCGTCGCGGCCGACGTGGCGACAAGTGGCGGGGTCGTCGTCGAACTCGGTGGTGACGTGGCCGTTCGCGGCAACGGTCCCCAAGGGCCGTGGGCGATCGGCGTGAGCGATACCTTGACGATCACGGGACGAGAACCGCGGATCTCACTGCGGCACGGTGGCGTCGCGACGTCGTCGACGACGTCACGCACCTGGCGACTTGGCGACCGCGTGGTCAACCACATCATCGATCCGCGGACGGGCTCTTTCGCCGATGGCCCCTACGCGACCGCGTCGGTGACGGCGAGTGACTGCGTGCTCGCCAACGCCTTCGCCACCGCGGCGCTGCTGTGGAACGAAGAGGCCGCGTATCATATTGCCCAAGCCGGATGGTCGGCTCGGCTCGTGCGAACGAACGGAACCGTCGAGTTCGTTGGTGGTTGGCCCGAGGACACGGAGGCGACTCGATGATCGCATTCACCTCTCCCTACTTCTGGTACACGACGCGCGCCACGGGATTCGTCGCGCTCATTTTGTTCACCGTGGTCGTCTCGCTCGGCACGTTCGTCGCGAACCGCATCGGCGGCACCTACGTCGGCCGGTTCGAGCTCAACGAACTGCACCGTTCGCTCTCGATGGTCGCCATCGTCTTCCTGGTGGTGCACATCGTCTCCACGCTGGTCGACAGCTACGTGCCCACGGGCTGGATCTCCGCGGTCATACCGTTCACCTCGAAGTACGAACCGGTGCACGTTGCCTTGGGCGCGGTCGCCTTCGACCTGATACTGGCGGTGTGGGTCTCGAGTCTCTTGAAACCGAGGATCGCGAATCGGTCGTGGCGCTTCATCCACTGGTTCAGTTGGTTGGCGCTCATCAGCGCGCTCACGCACAGTTTCCTCACGGGGACCGACAGTCGCAGGAGCTGGGGCCTCGTGATCGGCGTCATGTGCGCGTCAGTCGTTCTGTTGGCGGCACTCTGGCGCTACTTCGCCCGACCAACGCGCGCGGCCGGACGCACCGCGTTCTCACCGCTGGCCCTTGCGCCACACGATGGTGAACCGGGTGAGACCCGGGCGCGACGGGACCGACCGCGATGAACGCCTCGCTCCCTCGCGTGCTGCTCGGCGCGACCGGTCGACCGCTCTCCCTCGCCGAACACGAGTCGACCTTCGGTCCGGCGACGCTGACGAATTCGGTGTTCGATGAACTCGAAGCGTCGGGACTGACGGGCCGCGGCGGTGGCGGCTTCCCCACCTCGAGGAAGGTGTCGCTCCTGCGCAGCCAGCGGGGCCACGGCAAGGTCGTCGTGGTGAACGCCATGGAGGGTGAACCCGAAGCGCACAAGGACCGGACCCTGTTGTCGACAAACCCCCACCTCGTCCTCGACGGCGCGGAGTTCCTCGCCTCGATGATCGGGGCCAAGTCCGTCGCGGTCTGTGTCCCGCGCGACAACCAGACGGTGGTGCACCTCTTGAAGCGCGCGATCCGCGAGCGCGAAGCGCGTTCGCACAAGGGTCCCGCGATCGAGTTGCACGCGGCCCCCTGGCGTTACGTCGCCGGCGAGGAGTCCGCGCTCGTCCACTGGCTGAACGACAACGAGTCACTCCCCCAGTACCGTCCGAGCAAGACCCACGTGCTGCGCGTGGGCCGCGGCCCGGCGCTCGTCGACAACGCCGAGACGTGCGCGCAGGTGGCGCTGATCGGTCGCTTCGGGGCCGCCTGGTTTAGAGAGTTGGGCACGGCCACGAGCCCCGGCAGCGCCCTCGTCTCCTTGACCGGCGCCGTCGACCGACCCAAGGTCCTCGAGGTCTCGTTGGGCACCCCGGTAGCGGCGATCCTCGAGGCCGGTCACGCCGACCTCGAGCCCCAGGCCCTCCTCACCGGCGGTTACGGCGGCACCTGGCTCGCGGGCCATCACATCGACGTCCCCTACGCCAACGAATCGCTCGGACCGGTGGGCGCGATGGTCGGCACCGGCGTCCTGGTCGTGTTGCCCCAGAGCGGCTGCGGGCTCCTCGAGACCAAGCGGGTGGTCGACTGGATGGCCAACGAGAGCGCGCGCCAGTGTGGTCCCTGCGCGTTCGGGCTCCCGGCGCTCGCCGAGGACCTCGCCCACCTCCTCTACGCGCGTCCCGGCGGCCCGGCCGTGCTCGCGCGACTGATCGAGCGATGCGACGTGATCGAAGGTCGCGGCGCCTGTCGCCACCCCGACGGGGTCGTGCGGATGGTGCGCTCGGCCCTCGCGGTCTTCGCCGCCGACATCGATCGCCACGCCCACGGCGTGATGTGCGACGGCGCGAAGTCTGACGAACACTGGGTCACGGTGCCCTCGATCGTGCACGAGGACGAGCTGGTATGGCAATAAGGCCCAAACCAACTGGCTTCGTGCTGCGCGTCGATCCGATCCTCTGTGACGGCTTCGGTCACTGCCACGAACTGGCGCCGGAACTGGTCCAGATCGACGAATGGGGCTACCCCATCATCAAAACGACGCCGACCCCCCTCAGCGACTCGAACGCGCTCGAATCGGCGCGCTTCGCCGTTCGCGGCTGTCCCCGCCAGGCCCTTCGCATCGAACGCACGTCCCCCACGAACTGAGCCCACGACCGATTCGATCGGAGGCCCAATTGAGCCCACGGTCCCATCGACTAAGGTTCTACGAGCCATGGGATCACTAATCAAGAAGCGCCGCAAGCGCATGCGCAAGAAGAAGCACAAGAAGATGCTGAAGCGAACCCGCTTCCAGCGTCGCGCCGCCGGTAAATAACTTCGCGAACGCCTATCGGGGCGTGGTAGTGAGATTGGACAACTGGAGAGTGCCGTCGGGACCCGTCATGTCCCAGCGCTCCAGTGACGACTGAAGATGGCCCTCGACGAACATCGATGACCCCGAACCCGCGAGTTGCACCTGGGGACCCAACTGCGCGCGCAGCCACGCCAGCGTCGATTTGAGACGCGGCTCCACCTTCCCGGCCGGCACTTCGAGGGCGTTAGGGCCGTCGGGGCGCCACCCGTCAGCGTAGAGCTCGTCGTAGGCGTGGTAGCAGGCGGCGGTCGACACACCGAAGTCGGGCACGATCAGGGTGACGTCGCGGCGTTCGTAGAGCTGGGGCGTCAGCATTTCACCCACCCCCTCGACGAGCGCGCGTCCACCAAGCTGACAGAACGGCACGTCACCACCGAGGGTGAGGGCGACGTCGGGGCTCACGCCGCCGGCCCAGCGCAGGATCGCCGCGGCGTCGGCGCTGCCGCCCCCGAGCCCACCGCCGACCGGGATGTACTTCTCGACGCGTACCCCGGCGCGTCGCTGGACGAGTCGCAGCGCGCGCGCGACGAGGTTCGTCTCGTCGACGGGGACCGGAGTCGAGAAGGGACTGAGGACCTGCAAGTGATCGCCGGTCTCATCGAGGAAGAGCATGTCGTGCAGGGCGATCGTGGTCATCTCGCTTCGGATCTCGTGGTATCCGTCGTCGCGACGGCCCGTCACCTCGAGGAACCACGTGAGCTTGGCGTGGGCCATCAGTTCGATCATCGCGCCGCCGCCAATCGCGCGAACTCTTCGATCGTGAGCTCTTCGGGGCGGCGGGTCTCGGCCACGTCGGCGCGCTCGAAGACCCCTTCGCTCGTCCAGCCGGCGAGGGAACGCCGCAGCATCTTGCGGCGCTGGCCGAAGGACGTGCGGATCACCTCGAAGAGCGCCGATTCGCTCACCAGCGAGGGATCGATGCGAACCGACGGACGTCGCACGATCGCGACGAGCGCCGAGTCGACGTTGGGCTTGGGGAAGAAGACCGAAGGACTCACCTTGCCGACCACCTTGGCGTCCGCGAAGTACTGCAGTCGCAGCGACGCGGCGCCGTAGGCGTCGTCACCGGCCTGCGCGGCGAATCGCTCGCCCACTTCCTTTTGGACCATGACGAGCATGCGCGTGATCAGGGGCTCGCTCTCGAGCAGGTGCAGGACGAGGGGTGTCGCGACGTTGTAGGGGAGGTTGGCGACGACGACGGCCGGTCGACCCCGCAGTATCTCGGCGTAGTCCGCGTGCAGAGCGTCGACGTGATGGACCGGCACACCGACGGGCTCGAGCACGGCGCGCAGCGGATCGATCAAGTAGCGGTCCACCTCGATCGCCTGGACCTCGGCGCCGGTCTCGTGCAACGCCAACGTGAGGGAGCCGAGTCCTGCACCGATCTCGAGGACGAGGTCACCCTCGCCGACCTCGGCGAGTCGAGCGATGCGACGCACCGTGTTGGGGTCGACGACGAAATTCTGTCCGAGGGCCCGTGAGGGTTTGAGTCCGTACTGGTCCAGCAGCGCGGTGAGCTCAGTGCGCGTATGGGTCACCAAGAGACTCTAACGACCACCACGCCTTTCGAGAGGGGGGCCAACTGCGCGAACTGCGTCTCGGAGAGGTCGACGACGCGATTCCCGTGCGCCGCTTCTCGGTCGCTCGCGATGCAGTGAATCACCTTGCCGGTTCGAAGGTCGCGCACGGCGATGCGCGTTCCTCGGGGCAGATACCACGTCGCGCAACGTCCCGGGATGTACGAATACCAGGTGGCGTCGCCGATCCGGTAGCGCTTCGGCTTGGACTTCCTGTGCTTGATCGTCGTGGTGGTCGTGGGCACCTTGCAGATGGTGGTCGTCGTCGTGGGGTGCGTGGCCGTCGTCGTGGTCGTGGGCACCGTCGTGGTCGAACCGGCCGTGGACGTCGACGTCGTGGCGGGTGAGGTCGTCGTCGTGGTGCTGGTGCTGGTGGTCGTCGTCGCCCTCGTGGTCGTCGTCGTAGGCGTGCAGAGCTTCTTGGGTTTGGGTTTGGGCTTGGGTTTGGACTTGGGCTTCGTGGTCGTCGTGACGGGCTTGTGCTTCTTGGGGTGCGGTCGCGCGGTGCTCACCCTGAGGGCGACCTCACTGTGCCAGGCAACCCGGGTGCCGGGCGCCGGCGTCTGGTGAAGGACGACCACCCACTTCCCGTCCGTACTCCCTGGTCCCGACGTCGTAAAGAAGAGTTGGAGCCGCTTCATGACGGCGTAGGTGCGCGCCCTCGAGAGCCCGACCAGGCGAGGGACCGCCCTCGGTCCGTGAGGGTTCGCCGTCGAGACCGTCAAGGTGGCCTCGGCGTGCCAGTCGACGACCGTGCCCGCCCTCGGCGACTGGGCCACGACCTCACGCCAGGTCCCGTTGGCGCTGCCCGGTCCCTTGGTGACGAAGTACAGGGCGTCGGCTCGCATGACCGCGAAGACTTGGGCGCGCGTGAGGCCGATGAGCGAGGGCATGTGCCTTCGGGCGTGACCAGCGGCGGCATTGGCGTGAAGGGGCGCGACGAGTACCGTCGACATCGCCAGCGCGGCGACGAGAACCACTGCCGACAACGGACGCCACGGCGCCCGCAGGATTGATGCCCTCAGATCTCCACCCTCCGCCTCAACGTCGAGGTCCGTGCAATCCCCCGTCGCAACGCTACGAGAGGGCGACGGCGCTGGCAACTCACCGTCGAAAAGCCCAGCAAATGAGCGAAATCGTCGCCCTAGCGGGCCGGGATCTGGAACAGTCGCGCGGTGTTGGCGCGCGTCGCCTCTCGCACCTCGATGAAGCTCTCACCGCGCAGTTCGGCGACGAACTCCCCTACCACCGTCACGTAGGCCGGCTCGTTGGACGTGCCCCGGAAGGGAACCGGCGCGAGGAAGGGGCTGTCGGTCTCGACGTGGAGCCGGTCCAGGGGGACGCTGCGGACGGCCTCGCGCAGCAACTCGGCGTTCTTGAAGGTGACGACCCCCGAGACCGAGATGTCACAACCGAGGTCCAAACAGTTCGCGGCGTCCTCGGTCGTGCCCGTGAAGCAGTGGATGACCGTGCGCTCGGGCACGCCCTCGCTCCTCAAGATGTCGGTGAGGTCGTCGAAGGCATCGCGGGCGTGGATCACCAGGGCCAGGTCGAGTTCGTGCGCGAGGGCGATCTGGGTGGCGAAGGCCCGTCGCTGATCCTCGCGCGGGGAGTGCTCGTAGTAGTAATCGAGCCCACATTCGCCTATTCCCACCAGTTTCGGGTGTCGCTCGCGGGCCAGTTCGAGGATCGGCGCGACGTCCTGGCGCGCGTCGTGGGGATGGAGTCCCACCGTGGCGTAGATCTCGACCGGACCGTCGAGGTCCGTGATGTCGAGTGCCTGGCGCGACGTCGTGAGGTCGGTCCCGATGACGACGACGCGGTCGACGCCCCCCTCGTAGGCGCGTGACAACGTCTCGGCGACGACGGCGAGTGACGCGTCGTCATCGCGCAGGAACTGCTCTTGGAGGTGACAGTGGGCGTCGGTCCAGTGGCTCACGTCGCGCTCTTCATCCGCGGGAAGAGCGGGTCGCCCTTCACGATGGGTGCCGTCGCCTCGTAGAGGCCCCAGCGCGTGCTCACCGCGAAGACGTCGTCGCTCGGCGCGCCACGAAGTCCAATGCGACCCCAGATCTCCTCACACGTGGAAGGCATCGCGGGCGTGGCCAGGATCGCCACCAGGCGGATCGCCTCGAGCGCGTCACCCATCACGGCCTCGAGCGCCGCCCCGGCGTCCATCTTCCACGGCGCGTGTTCCTCCAGGTAGGCGTTGGTCGCCCCGATGAGCCCCCACGTCGCCTCGAGCGCCCCCTGGGGCGAGAAGTCGTTCCACGCCACTTCGGTCGCGCGCACCGCCGCGTCGGCGTGCGCTCGAAGCGGCGACGTAGCCCCCGGACGCGGACCGACGCCGCCGCACTTCGAGGCCACGACCGTCGTGACGCGCGCCACGAGGTTGCCCAAGTTGTTCGCCAGGTCGGTGTTGTAGCGCTGGGTGATCCCCTCGTGCGAGAACTCGCCGTCGTTGCCGAGCGACGTGTCGCGCAGCAGGTAGTAACGAAGCGGATCGACACCGAACTCGTTGGTCAACTCCACGGGCGCGATATCGGTGAGTTTGACGGCGCCGTCGGCGACCATGGTCTTGCCGAGCTTCTGGCCGCCCAACAGGAGCCAACCGTGCACCTGCACGTGACTCACCGGTTCGATGCCCGCCGCCATGCACATCGCGGGCCACCACACGCAGTGAAAGCGGATTATCTCCTTGCCGACGAGGTGGTGGGAGTAGGGCCACCACTTCTCAACCTCGTCGTGGTCGGTGCCGTAGCCGATCGCCGTGAGGTAGTTGATGAGGGCGTCGTACCAGACGTAGAAGACGTGGGCCTCGTCCCAGGGCACCGGCACGCCCCAGCTGATGGAGGTCCGGGTGATGGAGATGTCGCGCAGACCACCCTTGATGAACGAGAGCGCTTCGTTGCGTTTGGTCTCGGGCGTCACGAACCTGGGGTGCTGGGCGTAGTACTGCTCGAGGCGATCCTCGAACGCGCTCAGGCGAAAGAACCAGTTCTCCTCTTCCATCTCGATGAGGTCTCGACCGTGGATGGGACACTTCCCCTCGACGCTCGTCTCGATCGTGTAGTAGTCCTCGCAGCTGACACAGTAGAGACCCTTGTAGGTGTCTTTGAAGATGTAGCCGTTGTCATAGATCGCGGTGAGGAACTTCTGGACCGTGAGGTAATGGCGCGGCTCACTGGTTCGGATGAAGTCGTCGAAGCTGATGTTGAGGGTCTCCCACGCCTCCTTGAACTGTTCGGACTTGAGGGCGGTCCAGTCCTGGGGCGACATGTGGTTCTTCGCGGCGGCGTCGGCGACCTTTTGCCCGTGCTCGTCCGTCCCGGTCAAGAACTTCGTCTCGTCGCCCACCAAACGGTGCCACCGGGCCAACGCGTCGGCGTTCACCGTCGTGTACGCGCTGCCCACGTGCGGGGCGTCGTTCGCGTAGTAAATCGGCGTGGTGATGTAGAAGCGACCCATCGTCCAAGGATAATGAGTCAGCCGTTGTCGCTCGCCCGGAGCTCCAGCGCCATCTGATAGACGACGCGGTGGGGAACGCCGAGCGTCTCTTCGACGTAGGTGACCGCATCGCGAGTCGACGCGCCCTGGGACAACTGTGCGCGCAACGCGTCACGCACCTCGTCGTCGCTGACGGTCGTCACGTCGTTCGTGCCTTCAAGCACGACCACGATCTCACCCAAGACGTCGCGCGACGCGAACAGTTCACTCAACTCTGCGACGCTCCCGCGCACCACCTCTTCGTGCAACTTCGTCAGCTCTCGCGCCACGCAGCAACGACGTTCAGCGAACCACTCGGTCATCTCGTGCAAGGTCGCCGCGAGGCGCTTGGGCGACTCGTAGAAGACGACCGTCCGCGTTTCGTGTCGCCAGAGTTCGAACATCGCTCGACGCTCCCCCGCCTTACGCGCCACGAAGCCCTCCATGATGAAACGTTCGCTCGAGAGGCCGCTGATCGACAGCGCGGCCACGACCGCGGACGGACCGGGCGCGGTCGTCACGACGAGTCCGGCATCGGCGACCGCCGCGACGACGCGGCTCCCGGGGTCGCTGATGCCCGGCGTCCCCGCATCGCTGACGAGTACGACCACCTTGCCCTCGAGGACCTCCGCCACGACCTGATCGCAGAGGGAGGCTTCGTTGTGCTCGTGCAGCGCGCGAAGCCGGCCGTGCACGGGTATGTCGTTCGCGCTGAACAGCGTGCTCGATCGACGGGTGTCCTCGCAGTAGACCACGTCGGCCTTGGCGAGCAGTTCGAGGGCCCGCGCAGAGATGTCACCCAGGTTGCCGAGCGGCGTGGCGACGACCACGAGTTGACCCTTGCTGGTCGCACCTTGCTGCACGGCTGTCCCCTCGTTTGGCTCGTCGAGCCGGTTATCTACTAACATTGTCACCTATGTCAAAGCGGACCGTGAAGCGCAAGTTACGCGCCAAGAAGAAGGCCAACCACGGCAAAAAGCCGAACTGCGGGCGCGGCTAACCCCGTTCCGCTACAGCACACCGTCCCACGCACAGCCCCGCTCCCTTAGAAGTTGGGTCAACGGCGTCGGTCGGTCGCTGATGAGCCCGTCGACCCCGACGTCGAGCAACCGGCCCATCTCCTCGACGTCGTTAATCGTCCATACGTGCACCGCGATGTCCGCGTCGTGCGCTGTCTGGACGAATCGTTCGTCAACGATGTTGACGTCCCCGTAGCTCGCGGGCACTTGGAACGCCTGGATGGGCGGGACACTGGGCACCCCTTCGAGCATGGAGAAATAGAACGTCGCCGCTTCGCCGGTCGCGGCGCTCGTCGCCACCCCCGGCGCCAGCGTGCGAAAGCGCGCGATGGACTGGTCGTGGAACGAACCAACGATCACCGACGAGAGGCGGTCGAGACGACGAAGTTCCTCCGCCAGCAACTCCTCGTAGGGCTCGACGTCGGGGTCGGTCCGCTTGATGTCGAGATTGAGCACGACGTGGGGGAACCGGACGGCGACCTCCTCGAGCGTCACGATCCCGAACGCGCGGTCCGCGGGTGCACGTCCGCGTTGCGCGTACGCCTCGTCGGGTTGACCGGGCGAGACCGTCGCGCCTTCGATCCACCAGTAGGCGTTGTCCATCTCGCGCAGGGCGTCCAGCGTGAGGTCGGCGATCGCGCCGCGATGATTCGTCGTGCGATCGACGGTCTCGTCATGACAGACCACGATCTGGCGATCGGCCGTGGCGTGGACGTCGAGTTCGATGGCGGTCGCCCCGACCGCGAGCGCGCGCTCGATGGCGCTGAGGGTCGACGACGGACCTTCGAACGAGCCGCCCTGGTGGGCGAAGGCGATGACGCGCCGCTCGAGCCAGGGATTGCTCATTTCGCCGGGAGTCCTTGGGGGTAGAGACGTAGTCGCATGCGGTACTCGAGATAGAACGCGAGCCCCGGGACGAACCCCGCGAAGAGCATGAGCACGAGCAGCGCCAGGTTCAGGTGGAACTTCAACACCATGTTGAAGCACATGATCATGTACAGCGGATAGAGCACGATGCCGTGGCCGATCCCCACGACGTCCACGAAGATCTTGATGTGCTTCCAGAACGTGAAGTCGACGGTGTGCAAGAGGAGCGTGACGAACAAGATCAGCAGCGTCGTGCCCGTCACGAATGACATGAACCGGTAACGCCGGAAAGCTGCGTCCACTAGTGACCCCAGAGACGCTTCTTGGGACGGGTCGCGATCTCGGCCAGGTGATCGTTGTAGGCGGCCATCGCGGGGTCCTCAGGTTCGTCGACCCGTCGCGCCAGTTGCGCCTCGGCGCGCATCTTCTCCTCGTACTCCTTGCGCGCCTTCTCCTGGTGCTCGGTGATCTTCTCCATGTTGAGCAGTGAGTACCAACCGAAGATGCCCAGGACCGCGAAGGAGGGCCACTCGATGGCGTAGAGGTAACTGAGCGAGTTGCCGAGGATCGCCTGGTCGACCTGCCACCACGCCGCGACCAGGCACAGGCCGAACCACACGACGAGCGCCAGATGGAGCGTCAGCGCCCGACGAGAGAGATACTTCGACTTCACGGGGACATCCTACCGAGCGCGTTTGCGTCCAGAAATCGCGGTCCTAGAATTTCGTCGTGCCCACCATGTCGAACTCGCGCCAGCAGTTCTCGTGGCACGACTGGAACCAGTGGCACCTGGGCATCGTGCCGCTGCTCTTGTTGTTCGCCGCACTCATGCTCTACATGTTCGCTGCGCAACGCGCCGGGCAATGGTCGCCACGACGCACCACGGCCTTCATCGCGGGCCTCATCGTGACGTTCCTCGCGACGCAGTCAGTCGTCGGGACCTTCGACATGGAGTACTTCAGCGATCACATGATCCAGCACTTGTTGCTGATAATGGTCGCGGCACCACTCTTCGCACTGAGCGCACCCCTCGACCTCGCGTACGCCGCCGGGTCACAGCGACTGCGCGCGGTCCTCGACGGAAAGGTGATGACGACACTCACCCAGCCGCTCGTGGGGTTCGCCGCCTACTTCGTCTTCATCCCCGTCACGCACCTCACCGGTCTGTTCAATCTGATGATGGAGCACGAATGGGTGCACCACCTCGAGCAGATCGGTTTCCTCGTGGTGGGCTACCTCTTCTTTCGCGTCGTCTTCGGTCTCGAACGCGGCACGACGATCCACCGAGGGCTTCGATTGGTCTTCGTGATGGCCGCGGTGCCGGTCGACACCTTCACCGGTCTCGCCCTGGTCATGTCGACGCACACACCGTTCCCCGCCTATCGGGGTATGGCGCCGGTCGGATCGACCTCGGCCTCGATACTGAGCAACATCCACCTCGGGGGCGCGATCATGTGGATCGGCGGCGACGCATTGATGCTGTTGGCGTGCATCCCCGTCGCGATTTCGTGGGTCAAGTGGGAGACGGTGCACACGCGCGAACTCGACGCCATCCTCGACGCCCAGGGCATCTGACTAGAGGAGCCCGGCCTCGATCGCCAACTCTTCGAGGTCGTTTTCCGGTCGTGCGCCGAGGTGCGAGATGATCTCGCCGGCACACAGTGACCCGAGTTGCGCCGACTCGACCGGGTCGGCCCCGAGGGCGAGGCCGTAGAGGAAGCCCGACGCGAACATGTCGCCGGCGCCGTTCTGGTCGATCACGTGCTCGACCTCGTGGGCCGGCACCGTGACGACGCCGCTCACGGTCAAGACGTCGGCCCCGATGGGACCGCGGGTGACGACGGCGAGAATGCCCAGCTCCTCCAGGTTGGCGAAGGCCGCGTCGAGTGAACCCACCTGGAACAAGGAACAGATCTCGGTCTCGTTGGCCAGCAGCACGTCGACGTCGTTCGTGACGAGCTCGAGGAAGTCGCGGCGGTGCCGGTCGACGCAGAACATGTCCGAGAGCGAGAGCGCGACCATGGAGTCGTAGTCGTGGGCGAAGTTCACGACCTTGCGGATCGCCTCCTTCGCGGGCGGCAGGTCGAAGAGGTAGCCCTCGACGTAAGTGATCTCGGAGCGGGCGATGAGGGTCTCGTTGATGTCCGAGACGTGCAGCTGGTTCGACGCGCCGAGGTACGTGGCCATCGTGCGTTGGGCGTCGGGGGTGATGAACACGTGGCAGCGACCGGTGGCGCCTTCGTGCGCCTCGGCGATCGCGAGGTCGAGCTCGACCCCCATGGACTTGAGGTCGTGCGTGAAGATCCGGCCGAAGTCGTCGTCGGCCACCTTGCCGATGTAGCCGCACGTCCCGCCGAGCGCCGCCACCCCGGCAATCGAGTTGGCGACGGAACCGCCCGACATCTGGATGGTCTCGCCCATGGCGTCAAAGAACCTGTCCAACTGGTCCGCTTGGATCAGCGACATGGCGGCCTTGACGAGGCCGAGTGCCGCGTACGTCTCGTGCGAATCCTGCGAGATGATGTCGAGCATGGCGTTGCCGATGCCGGTCACCGCGAGTCGATGAGGACCGGGTTTCACGCGAAGTGACACCGGCGTTGGGCTATCTGTCACTTAGCGAGCGTAGTGAATATTCCCGTAGGGTTAAGAGATATGACCACTGAAAGTAACCCCTATCGCCTCGATCGTCGCGTCGTCCCCTCGGCCTACCGCCTGTACCTGACACCGAACATCGACGCCGCCACCTTCGAGGGACGTGTCGAGATCGACGTCGAGATCGTCGAGTCGCTCAGCGAGCTGAAGTTGAACGCCATCGAGCTCGAACTGGGCGCCGCGACCGTCACGGTCGGCGGCACCGGACACCGGTCCATCGACACGACCTACGACGAGGCCTACGAGACGGCGACGTTTCGCTTCGACGCAGCCCTGCCCACCGGCAGCGCCGTCGTGGAGATCGCCTTTAACGGCATCTTGAACGACCAACTGCACGGCTTCTACCGCTCGACGTTCACCGACCCGTCGGGTGCCCTGCAGACCATCGCGACCACGCAGTTCGAGAACACCGACGCGCGGCGCTGCTTCCCCTGCTGGGACGAGCCGGCCTTCAAGGCCACGTACCAGGTGAACCTCACGGTCCCGAGCCACCTCGCCGCGTACTCCAACGCCGCGGTAACCTCCGACACCGATCTGGGCAACGGCCAGCGCAGCGTCAGTTTCGCCACCACGATGAAGATGTCGACGTACCTCGTGGCCTTCGTCGTCGGCCCCTTCGAGGAGACCGCCGCGCTCGACGTCGACGGCGTGCCGCTGCGCGTCGTGTACCCAGTCGGCAACGGCCACCTCACCGACTTCGCCATGGAGTGCGGCGCGTTCGCCCTTCGCTTCTTCTCGGACTACTTCGACATCCCCTACCCCGGCGACAAGCTCGACATGGTCGCGATCCCCGACTTCGCCCAGGGGGCCATGGAGAACCTGGGCTGCATCACCTATCGCATGCCGGACCTGCTGATCGACCCCGCGAAGGCGTCGCTCGGCGAGATGAAGCGCGTGGCCACGGTCGTGATGCACGAGATCGCGCACATGTGGTTCGGCGACCTCGTCACCATGGAGTGGTGGCAGGGAATCTGGCTGAACGAGGCGTTCGCGACGTTCATGGAGGTCCTCTGTCAGGACGCCTTTCGACCGCAATGGGAGCCGTGGGTCGCCTTCAGTACCGGTCGCGACCAGGCGCTCGAGATCGACGGGCTCCACGCGACGCGTCCGATCGAGTACACGGTCGTCTCTCCCGACGACACGCGCGGCATGTTCGACATCCTCACCTACGAGAAGGGGGCCGCGGTCCTTCGGATGATGGAGCAGTACCTCGGCGCCGAGGTCTATCGCGACGGCATCCGTCACTACCTGCGCAAGCACAGTTACGCCAACACGATCACCACCGACCTCTGGGACGCGCTCGAGGAGGTCTCTCGCGAGCCCGTGCGTGACGTGATGAACACGTGGATCCTCCAGGGCGGCTATCCCCTCGTGACCTTGGAGGACGGCGCGATCACCCAGCTCCCCTTCGCCTACGGCCCGACGACCGGCGAGAGTTCCATCGGCTCGTCGTGGAAGGTCCCCGTCATGACCCGGTCACTCAAGGGTGGTGACTCCTCGGTGCACCTGCTCGGCGACAGCCCGGTCGCGGTGAGCGACGACCCGCCGGTCGTCCTCAACGCCCGCGGTCCCGGCTACTACCGCTCGCGCTACGGCGTCAACGAGACCGCGGCCCTGGCCGACCACATGGACGAGCTGGACCCCCTCGAGCGCGCCACCGTCGTCTCGGACAGCTGGGCGCTGTTGCTCTCGAGCCAGATCAGCGTCGATCAGTTCTTCACGGTGGCGCGGGGGCTCGGCACCCAGGACGAGCCCACACCGTGGGGCTCACTGGCCGCGGCGATCAACTTCATCGACCGGGCCCTACCCAGCGAGAAGTTACCCGCGCTCGCCGACGTCGTGCGCTCCATCTTCGACCCGCAGTTCGATCGCCTCGGCTGGGAGCCAACACCGGGCGAGAGCGAGCTGACGCCCCAGATGCGCGCCATCGTGCTGAGCACGCTCGGCACGACCGGTGACAACGTCGCCATCAAGGCTGAGGCCGTCCGACGCTTCGAGGCGAACGACATGCCCGGGGACCTCGCCAACGCGATCTTGCGCATCGTGGCCAATCAGGACCGTCCGGGCGACTACGAGACCTTCATCGAGCGCTACAGCAACGCGGCGAGTCCTCAGGACGAGCAGCGTTATCAGCGCGCGTTGATGTGGTTCAACGAGGAGCGCGTCGCCCTCGACGCCGCGGACAAGTGCTTCAACTTCTTCCGCAATCAAGACGCGTCGATCATCATCGGACTGCTCTCGACGAACGCGGTGTCGGGACCGGCGGTGTGGAAGCACGTCACGGGCCGATGGGAGGAGGCGCGCGCCAAGTTCCCAATGAACACGTTGTCGTACATGACCTTCGGTGTCCGGACCTACATCAACGACGCGGCCTTCGCCGACGAAGTGGAGAGGTTCCACAATGAGCACTCACTGGGTGGCGAGCAGAAGTCGGTCCAGCAGAACATCGAACGGATGCGCGTGGGACTGACATTCGCCGCGGCGATGCGCGCGCAGCTCTAGTAGCTCGACGTGAACGTCGGGACGTTCCTGGGCATCTTTGCCCTCATGTTCGTCCTCGAGTTGCCCGACAAGACCTTCGTGGCGACGGTCATCATGGCCACCAAGGTCCGACCATCGCTCATCGTCCTCGGTGGCGCGAGCGCGCTGGTGATCCAGATGGGCATCGCGGTCGGCGCGGGCTCGCTCCTCACGCTGTTCCCCACGCACTGGAAGGACCTCGTCGTCGGACTGCTCTTCCTCGGTGGCGCGGCGTACCTGCTCTTCGTGCCCGAGTCCAAGGAAGAGGAGAAGGGCGAGCGAGAAGCGGCGCTCGAGAGCGCCAACGGGAAGTGGAAGGCCGTCACGACCGCCTTCGTCGTCATCTTCATCGGCGAGTTCGGCGACCTCACACAGATTCAGGCCGCGAACTTCGAAGCCAAACTCCACCAGCCACTCGAGGTCTTCCTCGCCTCCTCGTTGGCGCTCATCGCCGTGTCGTGCCTCGGCGCGTACGGGGGCAAGCAACTCCAGCGCCTAATCCCCCTCTCGCGGATCCGCCTCGGCGGCGGACTGATCTTCGCCGGCCTCGGACTGTGGACGCTGATCTCACTGGTGGTGGGTGTCGCATGAGCCGACGAGATGAACTGCTCGCCTACGCCGAGACCGTGAAGGGATTCATGCCGCGCGACGAGGGGTTGGCGCTCTTCCAATTGGCCCACGCGCACGGGGAGCGGTCCCATCGTGGTACGTGGCTCGAGGTGGGCGCGTGGTGCGGGAAGTCGGCGGTCTACCTGGGTGCCGCCGCCGAGGCGACGTCGTCGGTGCTGTACTCGCTCGACCACCACCACGGCAGCGAGGAGAATCAAGAGGGCTGGGAACACTTCGATTCCACGCTCGTCGATCCCCTCGACGGGCGCCTGAACACGCTGCCCACGTGGCAGCGAACGATCGCCGAAGCGAAGCTCGAAGCGACCGTCTTCGCACTCGTCGGACCTTCGATCCTCGTGGCGCAGCACTTCGACCAGCCACTCGACGTCTTGTTCATCGACGGCGGACACGGCCACGACGTCGCGTGGGCCGACTACGAGGCCTGGGTGCCCAAGGTCGTCGTCGGAGGATTGCTCCTCATCCACGACGTCTTCCCCGACCCCGAGGACGGCGGACGCCCGCCCTACGAGATCTACTGCGCGGCCCTCGAGAGCGGCCAGTTCGTCGAGCGGGCGCAACAGGGGTCACTGCGCGCCCTGACCCGGGTCGACTAGCGAACGAGCGGGCAGCCCGGTTCGGCGAGGTCGAGCGGCATCGGCAACGAATCGTGCCGGAAAAGTCCCGACGCCGGTGACGACGACGTCAACGCGTCCGCGGCGAGGATGATGGCGGCCGACGTGTACGACGTCGTCTCTCGATCGGGGAACGTGACCTCGCTCGGATAGGCAATGCCCGTCCAGTAGGCGCCGTCCTCTCGGCGATGGCGTCGCGTGCAGCTGAAGAGCTCGAGCGCTTCACTCGTGAGACCGAGCGCGTCGAGGGCGAGCACGCACTCGGCGGTCTCGGCCGCGGTCACCCAGTCGCTGGTGGACACGCAGCGCACGCCATAACCGTCCATGACGTGGCGTTCCCACCCGTCGTTGATGCGCCGAACACCGCGTTCACCCGACAGCGCGCCCGAGAAGATCGGGTAGTACCAGTCCATCGCGAACTCGTTCTTCGGAGCGAACGCCCCGGGGTGGTGCGCGACGGCGTGACCGAGTCGACCCGCGCTCAACTCCCACTGCGCCTTTGCGAACCCGAGGCGTTCGGCCAACGCCACGGCGCAGCGCAACGAGTGGAAGATCGACGACGAACCGGTCAACAGCGCGTAGCTCTCGCAGCGTCCGAGCGCGTCCAACGACCACGCAATGGTGCCGTCGTCGTGTTGCCAGCGCAAGACGAAGTCAATCGAGCGCTCCACCGTCGGCCACCACTGGGCCGCGAAGTCGACGTCGCCGGTCGCCACGACGTAGTGGTACAGCCCCGCGGCCATGTACGCGCAGACGTTGGTGTCGAGACGGGCATCCTTCACGACGTTGCCGACGTAGTAGTTGAACCAACTGCCGTCGCCGAGCTGGTGCTCCCCCAGCCACCGATAGGCGGCCCTCGCTTCGTCGACGTAGCCCGTCACGGTGAGGGCCATCGCCGCCTCCACGTGGTTCCAGGGATCGCAGTGCCCGCCGGGGAACCAGGGGACCTGACCGTCGCGCACCTGCAGCGACGCGAGGTGACTCGCGGTGCGTGCCACCTGTTCCGCGCTCAGCAGCCCCGGTACTCCCGATACCGCACCGATGGTCGTGGTCACGATGACGCCGGCTTCACGAGGTACACGACGATGGACTTTCCGATCATCGGCCCGAGGAGGCGTTCCGCAAAACGGGTCGGCCACGGCGCCTTCATGATGTCCCACACGAGGAGCCGGTGGTAGAGCTTGACGAGTTTGTGGTCGTTGTTGGTCGTGCCGACCAGACACTTGAGCCACCAGTAGGGACTGTGGAGCCCGTGCGCGTAGTGGTGACCGGTGTCCACCATCCCGACCGATCGGAGCCGCTCGGTGAGGATGCGGCGCCGGTAGATGCGTATGTGTCCACCGGGCACGTTGTGGTACTCGTCCGAGAGCGCCCAATTGATCAGTTCCGGTCCGAAACGCGGCACCGTGATCGCCATGGTGCCCCCGGGGCGAAGCACACGTGTCAACTCGCGCATGGCCCCGAGGTCGTCGGGTATGTGCTCCAAGACCTCCGAGCAGATGACGCGGTCAAAGGTCGCGTCGGGGAAGGGCAGGTGCAAGGCGTCGCCCTGGACCGCGACCGCGTGCAGCACGGAGGCGTCGAGCTCGCCAGCCGCGACCATCGCCGCGAACATGTTCTTCACGCCCTCGACCTCGTCGCGTCCGGCGTCGAGGGCGACGACGTCGGCGCCACGCCGCGCCGCCTCGAAGGCGTGGCGACCGAAGCCGCATCCGAGGTCCAAGATCTTGTCACCACTCTCGAGGCCCAGCTGGTCGTACTTGGCGGTGAGCACTAGTCGAACGTCATCGATTCGGGCAAGGGGAGGCCTCGAAGGATCGCGTCATAACAGGCGGCCGTGCCGCGCGCGGTGACCTGCCACGTGAAACGCTGCATCACGCGTTCGCGTCCGGCTGCGCCGAGTCGCGCCCGCAGATCGGGGTCGTCGAGCAGGGTCGCGATGGCGCTGACGAGCGCGTCGGGGTTGTTGGGTTCGACGAGTAGTCCGGTCTCCCCGCTCACCCCGACGACTTCGGGAAGTGCACCACCGGTCGTGGCCACCACCGCGACGCCACAGCTCATGGCCTCGATCGCCGGCAGTGAGAAGCCCTCGTAGAGGCTGGGCACGATCGCGAGCTCCGCCTCGCCGTAGAGGCGGGCCAGTTCCTCGTCGCTCACGCCGGTGATGGTCGTGACGATGTCGGTCAGACCCAGTCGGTCCAGCGCCTTGGCGACACGCCCCTTGGGTTGGGGCTTGCCGATGACGATCAGGTCGATCTCACGCTCGACGCGCAGTTTCGCGATCGCCTCGAGCAGCGGCACGAGGCCCTTCATGGGGACGTCACTCGAGGTCGTGACCATGAGGCGGCCCTTCTTCTTCACCACGTCGTCGTAGGGGCGAAATACGGTGTGGTCCACGCCGACCGGCACCACCGTCAGTCGTTCGAGCGGCACCTGCATCTGCGCGTTGATGTCGATCTTCGAATTGTGCGACACGGTGAGGACCGCGGGTAGTTGCTTCACCGTGCGCACCTGCATCCGCAAGAACCCGAACCAGCGTCGCGTGCCGTAGCGCTTCCAGAACGTGTCGGCGTGGTCGAGCGCGATCGAGCGGTCGACGGTGATCGGATGGTGCAGGGTCTCGAGGAGGGGCCAACCTTCCTTGTGCAGTTTCAAGATGCCCGGACCCATGCACTGGTTGTCGTGGATGATGTCGAAGTCGCCCCGGCGCTGGCGCAGGATCTTCTCGATGCGTGTCGAGTACGCCAGGGGCTCCCCGAAGCCCCCGCTCATCATCACGGCGAACTCCTGCACGTCGGCCAGCGACGTGAACTCCGAGGGTGCCGGGATGCGAAAGGGGTCGGGGTCACGGTAGAGGTCGAGGGCGCGCACCGCCGTGAAGCCGACGCCTTCGTCGAGTTCGGGCCACGGTGGACCGGCGAAGACCTCCACGCTGTGCCCGAGGTTCACCAACTCCCTCGTCAGGTGACGCGTGTAGACGCCCTGACCGCCGCACCGGGGGTTCCCGCGGTAGATGAGGAACGCCACGCGGTACTTGCCGGGCTGCGCCGGTCGCGCCGGCACGTGCGCGGGGGTCGTGATGGTCTTTGAACGAGCCCAGGAGGCCTTCGTCCCGTCAATCGTCTGGCGCAGGGTACGTGACAAGGGTCAACTTTCGGATTCGCGGGTCCTCCATTCTCGCCGAATTCCAGAAGGGGCACAAATGTCGCAAAACGGCCCGTTCACTCGATGTGTACATTGTTCGAATGGACCTCAACTACCCCAGCGAAACCGAACCATTCCGCAAGGAGGTGCGTGCCTGGCTCGAGGAGAACCTGCCCGAGGGCTGGTTCGACCCGGACTTCACGATGACCGGCGACGAACGGCGTGCCTTCAACGATTCGTGGACCGAGAAGCTCTTCGCGGGCGGCTGGATCTGTGCCGGCTGGCCCGTCGAGTACGGCGGCAAAGGGCTGACCCTGCTCCAACAGGTCGTGCTGAACGAGGAGTTCGCCAAGGCCAACGCGCCCATGCGCGCCGACTTCTTCGGCGACACGCTCGTCGGTCCGACGATCCTCCAGTGGGGCACCGACGAGCAGAAGCGTGAGTTCATCCCCGGCATCCTCCAGGGCAAGATCGCGTGGTGCCAGGGCTTCTCCGAGCCCGACGCCGGGTCGGACCTGGCCAGCTTGAAGACCTCGGCGGTCCTCGACGGCGACGAATGGGTCATCAACGGACAAAAGGTGTGGACGAGCCAAGCCCAGCACGCCGACTACGTCTTCTTGATGGTCCGCACCGACCCCGACGCGCCCCAGCACGCTGGCATCAGCTACCTGCTCGTGCCCATGCACCAGGAGGGCGTGGAGGTGCGGCCGATCATCCAGGTCGATGGCTCGGCCGACTTCAACGAGGTGTTCTTCACCAACGCCCGTTGCCCGAAGAACAACGCCGTGGGCGGTGTGAACAACGGATGGAAGGTCGCGATGACGACGCTCGGCTTCGAGCGCGGATCGTCCTCGACGACGGGCTACCGCCGATTCCTGAAGGAGTGGGAGGAAGTGGTCAAGGAGGCGAAGCGCCACGCCAAGAACGAGGACGACCTCGTGCGCGACAATCTCGTGCGCGCATGGCAGAAGGTCAAGATCATGCAGATCAACGGCTATCGCTCGCTCACGGACTCGCTCAACGGGACGCACAACGCCGCGCTGCTCGGCGCCTGCAACAAGATGTTCTGGTCCGAGACGCACCGCGCCATGATGAACCTCGGCATCGACGTGCTCGGCATGGAGGGCCAGATCCTCACCGGCAAGGGCGGCGTGGAAGGTTCGGTCGTGGGCAGTCGGCGCGGGCGGGCCGACTACCCGGTCTCAGAACTGCAGGGCTCGTTCTTCTTCTCGCGCTCCGAGACCATCTGGGGCGGGACCGCCGAGATCCAGCGCAACATCATTGGCGAACGCGCGCTCGGTCTCCCGAAGGAACCCAAACCCCAACAGGTCTGACCCGCCAGTGGACCGTCGGGGTCTACTGGCCTCGCAGGGCTTTCTTCAGTCGCGTCATCAGACCGGGCTTGAGGTAGTAGGCGTCGCGCTCTTCGGGCGTCATTGCGTCGTAGCGAGCGTCCTGTTTCGACACCACTTCGTCGACCTTCTCCTGTTGGAGTGCGTCGCGGTTGTACTGCTGCTCGACGGTCAGCGCGCGCTTACCCCCTCGCCCAAAACCTCCGAATCCTCCGATGCGAGTCACGAGACCCCCTCTACTGACAAGTTGATTTCTCTCCGTCACGCACGAATCTACACATCGGCTTCCGGGGCCGCCGCCGCGGTGTTAGAGCTGTCGGTAGCGCGGCACGTAGCCGCCGACACCAAGGGACATCGAGTCCTCGGGGTCGATGGAGTCGTCGACGCCACCGAGGACCTCGGTGACCCACGGCAAGCGGTCGGTGAGGATCCGGGTGACGCCACCGGCCAGCGTGTCCGAGGAGATCGCGCAGCTCGAGCAGGCGCCCTGGAGCTGCACCTCGACCACGCCCGTCTCGACGTCGGCGCGGATGAGCACGAGGTCGCCCCCGTCCGCCTGCACCGAGGGGCGCATCAGGTCGAGCAGCGCGTTGAGCGCCTTCAGGCGAGTCGCGCGTTCCTGGTCAGTTAGTTCTTCCACCCATCCAGTCTGCCGTGAAAAGGTGCGCCCGTGTCATCGAAGCCGTTCTCGCTACGATGCACTTCATGGAATCTGACATGCACTGGGATGTGGACGACATCAACCTGTCGGACATGGAGTTTTGGCGTCGGCCGTGGGCGCAGCGCGAGGCCGCTTTCGCGGTCCTTCGCGCCGAGGCGCCGATCACGCACTACGACGAGCCGGTCATTGAGAACACGGCCATCGAATTCCCCCGGGGCAACGGTTTCTACGCGATAACCCGCCACCGCGACGTGGCCACGGCCTCACGACACCCCGAAACCTATCTCTCAGGTCCGGGGGCGGTCTCCACGATGGACCTCCCCACCGAGATGGTCGAGTACTTCTCGGGGATGATCTCGACCGACGACCCGAAGCACGCTCGACTGCGACGAATCGTGTCCAACGCCTTCAACCCGCGAACGGTCCGCGCGGTCGAGGACTCGATCGAGCGCAAAGCCGACGAGATCATCGATCGGGCACTGGCGAGCGGCACCGGCGACTTCATCAGTGACGTCGCGGCACCCTTCCCCCTCGAGATCATCTGCGACATGATGGGCGTGCCCGCGAGTGAGTACTCGACAGTCCTGCACCACTCCAACATCATCCTCTCCAACGGGGACCCCGAGTTCATCCCCGAAGGTCAAGACCCGGTCCTCGTCCTCCTCGAGTCGGGTGCCGCCCTCACGGGCATCATGGAGGAGCTGGGCAAGTATCGGGTCGACAATCCAATCGACGACATCACGAGTGCGCTCGTGAACGCGGAGATCGAGTCGGAGAAGTTGACGAGCCAGGAGTTGGCGTCGTTCTTCGTGCTCCTCGTCACGGCCGGCAACGAGACGACGCGCACCGCCATCGCGCACGGCCTGCACACGCTGACGCAGTTCCCCGACCAGCGCGCTCGCCTCGTCGCTGACTTCGACGGACTGGCGAAGACGGCGACCGACGAGATCGTGCGCTGGGCCTCCCCGGTGATCTGGATGCGACGCACGCTGGCGAGCGACACGGTCCTGTCAGGATTCGAACTCACCAAGGGCGACAAGGTCCTCTTGTTCTACAGCTCGGCCAACCGTGACGAGGAGGCGTTCGACAACCCCAACGTCTTTGACGTGTCACGCACGCCCAATGACCATTACGGCTTCGGCGCGCCGGGACCGCACTTCTGTCTCGGCGCCCACCTGGCACGGCGCGAGATCACCGTGATCTTCCGCGAGTTGCTCAGGCGCACGCCCGCGATCCGCTCGACCGGCGTACCCTCCCAGCTCGAGTCCAGTTTCATCAACGGGATCAAACACCTCTCCTACGACGTCTAACGGGCGTACTCCGCCGCCGCTTCGTCGTAGACGCGCAACGCTCGTGGACCCCAGACGGTCCCCGGTCCGCCGTTGAGAGCAATCGTGACCCCGATTGACTCGGCGACCTGTTGGCGCGTCGCACCGGCACGCAGGGCGCCGCGGGCGTGCGCCACGATGCAGCCGTCACATTCACGCGTGATCGCCACCGCCAACGCGATCAGTTCCTTGGTCAGCGTGGACAACTCCCCCTCGGCCACTGACGCCTGGGACATCTGAGCGAAGCCCTTCATGACGTCGGGTATGAGGCCTCGAAGATCGATGGCCGGCTGACGTAGTTCTTCGCGGATTTCATGCATCGAGTCCATGGTCACCTCCGGCACCGAGCGTAGTGACTCGCCACACGTCGTCGGTCCCGCGACGTCGTTCCTAGGATTGTCGGATGACTGAAATCGACGAACTGCTCGCCCATAACCGCGACTACGTGGACCGCCACGGCCATCGAGTGCTCCCAACCGAACCGCGGCGCCGCCTCGCGGTGTTGACCTGCATGGACTCTCGTCTCGACCTCTTTGGCGCGCTCGGACTCGACCTCGGTGAGGCCCACCTCATCCGCAACGCCGGCGGCATCGCGAGCGACGACGCCATTCGATCGCTGCTCCTCAGTCAACGGCTGCTCGGTACGCGCTCGGTCATGGTGATCCACCACACGCGTTGCGGCCTCGAGACCTTCGACGAGGAAACGCTGGCCGACGAGGTCGAGGCCTCACTCGGCGCGCGCCCGCCGTTTCGATTGGGCGCCTACCGCGACGTCGAGCTCGACGTGCGTGCGACCGTCGATGCGCTCCGGGCGAGTCCCTTCGTCGACGGCACCGAGGTCCGAGGCTTCGTCTTCAACGTCGACGACGGTGACATCCGCGAGATCCTCAGTTGAAGAACTTCTTGAACCCCACACTCGTCGCCTCGTAACCGTTGGCGACATAGAACCGGTGGGCGTCGACGCGGACGTTGCGGCTCGTCAACTGGATGCGGTAGCAGCCCCGCTCGCGGGCCAGCATCTCGGCCGCCTCGAGCATCATGGCGCCGATGCCGTGACTGCGCCGATCGTCGCGCACGTGGACGCTCTCGAGTTCGCAACACCACCCGCCGGCGTGTTGGAAATGTTGGAAGAGGATGACCTGGCACACGCCTACGACCTCGCCGTCTTCGTCAGCGACGAGCACGTCGCCGCCCTGCGAACGGGTTCTCTGCACGGCTGACCAGTAGTCGCCCAGACGCTGGGTCGATTCACACTGCGGCGCGAGTGAACCGCCCGTGATGACCAGCACGGCCGTCGCGATGTCGTCCTCCTCGATTGACCGAATCCGCACCGCCACGCACTACGCCCGCGGATCGATGGGTGTCAGCACGCCGATCGCATCCTCGACCGCCTGTGCCGCGTCCAGGCAAAGGTCGTCGCGGTACATCGTGCCCATGATCTGCACGCCGGTCGGGAGCCCGTTGGCGAGACCCGTCGGCACACAGGCCGCCGGCAGTCCCATCAGGTTCGCCGGCATGATGAATCGGAAGAGCTCCACGACCTTCATGGCCGAGTCGCGGTCGATGATGTCGAAGCCGTGCGCGAAGGGCGGCTGGGTCCACACCGGTCCGACGATGAGCGGGTAATCCGTCATGAACCCTCGCCACGCCTTCTCGACCTTGTAGCGGCTCTCGTGCATCAGGGCCATCGACTCCGGTGTCGCCGGTGGGAACTCGATGGTCGTGTACTCGAGGAATCGTTGGCCACCTTCGCCCATCAGTGCGTTGAGCATGGGGGCGACCACCTTGAGGCTCGTCATCATGAGTTCGCTCCACGCGAGGTAGCTCTCGAAAATCATCGGCGGATCGATCTCCTCGACTTCGTAGCCGGCCTTCTCGAGGGCCCGACCGGCGATGCGCACTCCTTCGGCGACGTTCGCGTCGGTCTCACCTCCCGGCGGCTCGGCGACGAGCGCCACCCGCCGAGACGCGGGCGGACCGTTCAGGGGCACATCGACGGACTGGGGGTCCAGTCGGTGCGCGCCCATGACGGCTTCGAGACCTAAGCGGACGTCGGCCACGGTCCTCGCCAACACGCCGTTCACGAGGAGGATCTGCTCGTTGATCGACATGTCGAGCGGCGAGGAGGGATTGGCCTGTGGGACGCGTCCCCTCGAAGGCTTGATCGACGCGATGCCACAGGCGTAGGCGGGGTTGCGAAGCGACCCGCCGATGTCGTTGCCGAGGCCGATCGGGCTCATGCCCGAGGCGATCGCCGCGGCCTCGCCGCCCGAGGAGCCTCCGGCCGTGATGCCGTGCTTCCACGGATTGTGCGTCGCGCCGTAGAGCGAGGACTCGGTATTGATCCGCAGCCCGAGGTCGGGCAGGTTGGTTCGCGCGAGCGCCACGGCGCCGGCCTGGCGCATCCGTTCGACCGGCGGTGAGTCTTCGCTCGCCATGAAGTCCTTCAGGGCCACACAGCCCTGGGTGGTCGCGTAACCGGCCTGGTCGAGGTTGGCCTTCACCGTGAACGGCACGCCGTGCAGCGCCCCGAGAGGACCGCCGGCCTTCTTCTTGGCGTCAGCCGCATCGGCCTGCGCGCGCACCTCGTCGGGCCGGACCTCGACGACGGCGTTGACGGCGGGGTTCACCGCGTCGATGCGGCTGAGATGTGCCTCGACCACTTCTCTCGACGTCGTGGCGCCACTTCGAATCATTCGCGCCAGTGATGACGCCGATTCCTGCCAAAGTTCCTTCGCCACGTTCAACCCCCAGTCAAATCACTGAAGGTAGTTTGTCACGCGCCCAAGGCGCACACATCAGCCGAATCGGCCAAGCGTGTAGTCCAAGGTTCGCGAGTCGATCGGATTGTTGAAGATCTTCTCGGTCGTGTCGAACTCAATGAGTTCTCCCGCACGGTCCTCGCCCATCAACAAGAAGGCGCAGTCGTCAGAGATTCGCGCCGCCTGCTGCATGTTGTGCGTGACGATGATGACCGTGACACGCTTCTTCAACGTGGTCATCAACTCCTCGATCTTGAGCGTCGCGATCGGGTCGAGCGCCGACGTCGGCTCGTCCATCAAGAGGACTTCGGGGTCCATGGCCAAGGCGCGCGCGATGCACAATCGCTGCTGCTCACCACCGGAGAGGTTGGACGCCGCCACCTTCAAGCGGTTCTGCACGCTGTCCCAGAGCGCGGCGGACTTGAGTGAGGCTTCGGCGGCCTCGTCGAGGATCGACTTCTTCTTGATGCCGTTGAATCGCAGCCCCGAGATCGCGTTCTCGTAGATCGACATCGTGGGAAAGGGGTTGGGTCGCTGGAAGACCATGCCCACTCGGGTCCGGAGTTCGGTGACGGTGATGTCGCCGCGATAGATGTCGGTGCCCTCGAGCATGATCGAACCACCGACTTTCGCGCCGGGCGTGAGGTCGTGCAGTCGATTGAGGGCTCGTAGCAACGTCGTCTTACCCGAACCGGAGGGACCGATCAGACTCGTCACCCGATTCTTCGTGATCTCAAAGGTGCAGTCGCGCACGGCCGTGCGACCGTGGAACGACACCGACACGTCCTTCAGCTGCATCGCCGCCGCGCCACGTTCGGGCTTCGTCGTCGTCGCTTCGAGGGTCGAGCTCGTCTCGGGTTCGTCGACTCTCGTCTCCACCGGTGACATGAATTCCTGGTCCATTGGTTACCTTGCCTGTTGCTTTCTCGATGCCCAAATTCGGGCGCTTAAACTCAAAACAAATACAAACACCACGAGGACCAGCGCGATACCCCACACTTCGGTACGCAGACTGGGCCACTCCGACTTGGCGTTCTCGTAGATCGAGAGCGGCAACGCGGAAACGGGATCCAACGGCTTCCATGAGTTAATGTAGCCGCCTCCGATGACCAGCAGCACTGGCGCGGTCTCGCCAATCGCCCTCGAAATCGCCAGGATGATGCCGGTCACGATGCCCGTCACTGCCGCCGGCAGGACGATGCGCAACGAGACCTTGTGGGGCTTGGCACCGAGGGCCAGACCGGCTTCGCGAAGGGTGTTCGGCACGCCTCGAACGGCGATCTCCGAGGAGATCACGATGACCGGCAACATGAGGACGGCGAGGGCGAACGATCCGGCGATGGCTGAGAAGCCGGTGTGAAGGTCCTGGAGGATGAAGGAGAAGGCGAAGAGGCCCATGAGGATCGACGGTGCGCCCGCCATGGTCTGGCTGATGACGCGCAAAACGGCGGCGAGCTTGGAGTCCGATTCGGCCAGATAGACGCCGACGAGCACGCCGATGGGGATCGCCATGACGGCCGCGTACAGGGTGAGCACGAGGCTCCCGATGATCGCGTTGGAGACGCCGCCCGTCGCGTTGGGCGCGATCAGCGTCGGCGTCTCGGGTAGTTGCGTGAAGAACGACGCGTGCCAGATGACCGGAAGCCCTCGGCGGAACAGCTGATAGAGCAGCAGCCCGAGTGGAATGGCCGTGACGGCGAGACCAATGCCGCAGAGGATGACCATGATCTGTGATCGAAGTTGGCGGCGGGCGCGGTACTTATCCGAGATCTGGCGGATCTCGTCGCGCATCTCGTTGCTCGCGTCGCGAGGTGGCTCAATCTCGACGATGTCGCTCATACGACCGCCAGGACCTTTCGCTGACGCGACACCAGCCACCGGCTGATGAGCGCGAGCGAGAAGTTGATCAGCATCAACAAAGTGCCGAGCGCCATCAGGGCGCCGATCTCATTGTGGCCGGCCTCGCCGAATTCGGTGGCGATCCACGCGGCGATGGACGTACCGGGGTACAGCAGGTGGAACTGCACGTTAGCGACGCCACCGGCCACCAAGGCAACGGCGATGGTCTCACCGGTGGCGCGGGCCAGCGCCAGGAATGTGGCACCGAACAGCCCGATTTTCGCCGTGGGCAACACGACCTCTCGGATCACCTGCCATTTCGTCGCGCCGAGCGAGAGGCTCGCCTCGATGAGGTCTTGGGGGACGACCGAGATCACCTCTCGGCTGATGGCGACGAACGTCGGCAGGATCATGACCGCGAGCACGATGGACGCCAACAACAGTGACGTACCGAACTCCTGTGCGGAGTTGCCGAAGATCTCCTTGGCGAACGGCCAGCTGTTCAGCCAGGGGTTGACGGTCTTCAACATCCAGGGCGCGAGGACGAGGAGTCCCCAGAGTCCATAGACGATGCTGGGCACGGCGGCCAGGAGTTCCACCAGCGTGGCCACGATGTTACGGAAGCGACGCGGCAAGAGAAAGACGATTGAGATCGATGTGCCGAGGCCGATGACGACGGCGATCGCGAGCGCGATGATCGAGGTCTCGAGAGTGCCCACGATCATCGCGAGCCCGCCGAAGGGCCCATTGGGCGCCTGCCAACCAGTGCGACCGAGGATCGTGCCGGCGTGATGCTCCCACGTCGGCAGCGAATTCCAGAGAATCGAGCCGACGAAGCCAATACTCACCGCCGCGAAGAGAATGCACGCGACGATCAATAAGTAGTGATACCAGGTTCGCGCAGGGGTGCCGGAGTGAAACTCCGGCACCACCTGATCGCGATCCTCGAGTTCGGACTCGATGGGCAGTAGGACATCAGACATCTGTTCGCACTGCCTCTCTCCTCCTCATTGGTAGTTGTTCGCTACGGACTACGACGTCTGGGTCAAGAGCTCGGTGCCGCCAGAGGTGACCTGCTCGAGTTGCTGGCGGGCGTACGCCGCGACGGCGCTCGGCAGTGGCACGTAACCTTCCGCCTTCGCGAGTGCGCCCTGGGCGTAGTGCGTCTCCCAGTCGAGGTACTTCACGACTGCTTCACCGGTCGTCGCGTTGGTCTGGTTCTTGGCGACGATGGCCCAGCTGTAGGTCGCGAGTGGCCACACGTTCTTGCCACCTTCGTTCACGATCGAGAAGTTGTCCGGCGTGATGTTGGTGCCCGCGGCGAGTCCGGCGGCAGCGATGTCCGTCAAGGTGGGCTGGAGCCACTGGCCATCACGGTCCTGCAACGAGGCGGTCTGGATCGCGGCGTTGCCGGGGATCAGCAGGTAGCTGTACTCGACGTAGCCAATGGCACCGGGGTTGGCGTTGATGTCCGTCGCCATGGCGGCGTTGTTGGCGGCACCGAGGATGTTCGGGGCGTGCCACGCGTTACCGCTGCCTTCCATGACGTTGCCACTCGGGGCGTGACTCGAACCACCGGACTGGTGCAAGAAGTCAGTGAAGGCGTAGGTCGTGCCGGAGCTCGCGTTGCGGTAGATCACCTTGATCGTGTTGGCCGGTGAGTTACTCGTCTCGAGGGCACGCAGTGCCTTGCCCGTAGGCGTGGTCGCACCATTGGTGTTGATGATCGCCGGGTTCGACCACGTGGTGATCGTGCCGTCGAAGATGTCCGCCAACTCATTCGACGTCAACTTGACGTTGTCCAAGCCGGCACCCAAGTTGTAGCCAATGACCGCGCCACCGAGGATGTAAGGCACCTGGACGTAGTTTGCCTCAACCGCTCCGCTGGGCAGGGTGCCCGCCGTTGGCGTCATCGGCTGGTCGGAGAATCCGATATTGACCGAGCCGTTCACGATGGAGGAGCGTCCGGTACCGGAACCGGCGGCCGGGTAGGAGCTGAAACTCACCTTGCCGCCCGCGGTGTACGCGGTCGAGCCACTGGTGGTCGCTCCGACCATTGGAGCGTCGAACGAAGAGCCGTTGATGGCCAGCGTGGCGGTGCCTGGAACGACCAAGTCGATGTCACCGGGCTTGTTCGTGCCCTGCAGGCTGCCCGGCGCCGTGGTCTTGGGCTTGGGCTTGTGCTTGGACCAACCGGCCGGGCACGTTCCCTTGGCGTCGGTGACCTTCTTCGACTGCACCTTGTTGTTGTGCAGGCGGTAACAGGTCACCGTCTTGCCCTTGCTGGTCCCGGCGAGTGCGGGGGCTGACGCGATGGTCAGTAAGCCGGCAACTGCCAGCGCCACTGCCGCCATCGACCTCGTAAGTTTCTTCATCCTGAACTTTCCTCCTAAAGAAAGTGATACGTGTGCGACGCGACGATTCGAGGTTCGAACGTGTTGCCTGCAAGAAACCTACGAATGGAAGGTAAACGCAGTGTGAGCAGATGGGTCGCTCAGAGTGAAAAAATGGGGAACTCTGACGTTGTTTACAAGAACGTCATCAGTCGCAGCAGCTGTCGCGCCAGCCGCACGACGTGCACCGAAAGTGCGCATGTTCGGGACTCAGCGATCCGCCACAGTGAGGGCACTCGTGGAACGTCCCGAACCGATTCAGGCAGTCCATCCCCTGGGGGATCGTCGCGTCACGCTCGTGGGCGTCGGTCTCGAACATCACACCATTGTGGACGCTTCGCCCCACCCGTGCAGTGATACTTACTGGAAGTGAGGCTCGCGAGCACCGAGCTTCAGTCGTCAGCGTGCAACTGACCCGATCGGTAGTGCGCGCGGCAGAGTACCTGATAGTGGACCACACCCTCGGCGACGTCGCCGGTGAAGAACTGGTCGCCCTGGCGCGCGACGATGCCGTCGACGATCCGGGCGTTGCAACGGCCCTTCTGTCCGCACCAACACGTCGACGTGAGCGGGAGTTCGTGCGCCCAGTCCGCGATGGCGAAGAGCCGCGCCGATCCCGGGAAGAGGTTGAGCAGGAAGTCAGCCGAGAGCCCAAACGCGTGGACGTCGATGTCGAAGTCGTCGACCACACACGCCAGCGTGTCGATCTGGTCCACGCTGGCGAACTGGGCCTCGTCGATCACCAGGATATGGACATCGCGTTCTCGCAGACGCGCGACATGGGGAGCGAGGTCACAGCCCGGTTCAATGGCCTCGGCCCGTGCTTCGATGCCGATGCGACTCGTGACCATGCCGTCATCGCTGCGGTCGCCGAACGTCCAGAGGGCGACGTCACTTCGGCCCTGGCGGAGTTGCCAGCAGAGCTGGAGCGCCAGCGTCGACTTGCCCGCCGCCATCGTCCCGTAGGTAAACGTCAGTTCAGCCATTGCCTTCTCGAATCGATTGCGCGAACGTCCGAGTTTACTCATTGGCCCTTTACCGGGTTGGCACTTCGCGCGGTGCACGACCATCGATAACATCAAGGTCGTGGAGTTCACTGTTCGCCCGATTGCCTACATCCGCAATGAACGAAGCGAGGCCATCGACGACAACTGGGGTGACGTCGTCAGTACCGTCGAGCTCGCGCATGAGGTGCCCGGCGACGCGCTGATCGGACTCGAAGAGTTCTCACACGTCGAGATCGTCTTCTTCGCCGACTGGGCCGAGGACGTACCCCCGGCGCCGTGGCATCGACGACCGCGAGGCAACGAGAAGTGGCCCGACATCGGGGTCTTCGCTCAACGCAACAAGGACCGCCCCAATCGAATCCTCCTTTCGACGGTGGCCCTCGACGCCGTGAGCGAGCGTTCCTTCACGGTGCGCGGTCTCGACGGGATCGACGGGACGCCGGTCCTGGACATCAAGCCGGTCTTTCGTTGGAGTCGACCCGACGGTGCGTTGCGCGTGCCGCTGTGGAGCGAAGAACTCGGGGAGAACTACTTCTAACGCGGCTCGATGAACGCGTTCAGTACCTGCGCCAACTCGGGCCCCTTGTCTTCCTGCACGAAGTGACCGCCGCCTTCGATGGTCGTGTGGGCCTGGTCTTTCGTCCCGGGAATGGTCGCGAGGAACTTCCGCTCGCCTCCTCTGGTGATGGCGTCGCCGTCGGAGAAGCAGCACAGAAACGGCTTGCTCCACTGCGCGAGTACCGCCCACGCTGCCACGTTGGCGTCGTGAGCGGGGTCCTCGGGCGACGTCGGGACCAACTTGGGGAACTGGCGAGCACCTTCCTTGTAGGACTCGTCAGGAAAGGGCGCGTCGTAGGCCGCGATGATGTCGTCACTCAGGTGCTGTGTGCAGCCGCCCGAGACGATGTTGCCAATATGGAGTTCGGGCGTGCTCTGGCTGAAGTCCTGCCACGCCTTGAACGCGTCGCCGAGCGGTTCCTCGCCGGTCGGCAGACCGCCGTTGGCGATGGCCACGCGGGCGAATCGTCCGGGGTGCTCGCCCACGAGTCGAAGTCCAATCAGACTCCCCCAGTCCTGGCCGAAGAGCGTCACCTCGTTGAGGTCGAGGTGGTCGAAGAGCAGTTCGCGAACCCATTCGACGTGGCGGGCGAACGTGTACTCCTCACGATCGGTGGGCTTGTCGGACTGGCCGAAGCCAATGAGGTCCGGCGCCACGACTCGGTGTCCGGCACCGACGAGTCCGGGGATCATCGACCGGTAGAGGTATGACCACGAAGGCTCCCCGTGAAGGAGCACAACGACCGCACCATCGCGTGGTCCCTCGTCGAGGTAGGCGATGCGAAGTGGATCACCGCCGGTCGGATCGACCACCTCGACGTAGTTCGCCTGAAAGTCGAACCCGGGCAGTCCTTCGAATCGCTCCTCTGGTGTTCGTATCCTTCGCATGGTTCTCCTCACTGACGGGCCATGCCCTCGCGGGCCGCCGTCTCCTTCTCCTCAGCACTTCCTGGTGACACCAGTTGGATATCGACGCGGTCGATGCGACCCTCGAAGACGTAGTCGTCGACGTAGCGGCGCGAGACCGGCGAGCCGTGGTCGCGTCCGATGCTCATGGCGATGGAGGAGAACATCCTCATGAGGAAGGGCAGGTGCAGTGATCCGACCTCTCTGCCGTCGATCAACAGGGTCACGTTGGCGTCTCGCTGACCGCGACGGAACCGCACGCCCAACACCGCACTCCCATCGGGTAGCTCCTCGCTGGACTCGAGCACGTGGTGCTCCATGAAGATGTTGTAGTCAAAGACCAGTCGATTGTCCTGCACGAAGAGACTGACACCGGCGTTCTCGGTGCCCATCGCCATGATGACGCCACCGCTGTCGCGGTTGCGCTCGACGACGGCTTCGAGGTCCCAACTGCGACCTCCGATGCCCGCGGCGGCCTGTGGCGGGATCGGACTCAGTGGGGGGCGATAGCTGTAGTGGCGACTCGGCGGGTGCGGCGAGTTCTCACGGGAACGTGAACCAAAGAGTTGCAGTCCCCTGTCGTCGAGGGGAAGTACGCCGTACTCCCCGGCTTCTCGCCACCACAGGTCGATCAGTTCTTTCAACTTCTCGGGGTTCGACGTTGCCAGGTCGTGGCACTCCGAGGGATCCACCTCCACGTGATAGAGCTCCCAGCGATCGTCGTCGAACGAGACACCAAACGCGTGACGCGTGACCGCCTTCCACCCTTCGTGATACATGGCGCGGTGCCCGCCCATTTCGAAGTACTGCGTGGTCTTTCGACTCGGAGCATCGCCGTCGTCGAAGGCGTACGCGATCGACTGGCCGGCGATCGGCATCTGGGCGAAGCCTCGATAGTTCTCCGGCACGCTGACGCCGGCGACTTCGAAGACCGTCGGCGCGATGTCGGTCACGTAGTGGAACTGGCGACGTACTTCACCGCTCGCCTGGATACCCTTGGGCCAATGCACCACCAGCGGCACGTGAACACCACCCTCATGGGTGTTCTGCTTGTACCACTTGAAGGGTGTGTTCCCGGCCTGCGCCCAGCCCCACGGGTAGTTCGAATGACTGCTCGGTCCGCCGATGTCATCGAGGTGCGCCACGGCCTCATCGGGACTCTCGATCACGAAGTTGAAGTACTTCATCTCGTGCAGGACGCCAAAGGGCCCTCCCTCTTGACTGGCGCCGTTGTCGCTCATCAACATAATCAACGTGTTGTCGAGTTCGTCGAGCGCTCGGAGGTCCTCGACCAGGCGTCCGATCTGCGCGTCGGTGTGTTCGAGGAAGGCCGCGTACGCCTCCTGCAGACGCGCGGCCAGCAGCTTGTGATTGTTGGGCAGCTCGTCCCACGGCTCCACTCCCTCGTTGCGCGGGGCCAATTCGGTGTCGGGAGGGACAATGCCCATCGCTCGCTGGCGTGCGAACCACTTGTCGCGCGCTACGTCCCAGCCGTCGTCGTATCGGCCACGATGCTTCGCCAGTAACTCGGCGGGTGCCTGATGCGGCGCGTGGGTCGCGCCGAAGGCCAGGTAGGTGAAGAAGGGACGATCCGGTCGCACGGACTTCGTGTCGTGGATGAATTCGATGGCGTGGTCGACGAGGTCTTCACTGAGGTGGTAGCCCTGCGCCGCGCTCTTGGGGGGTTCGATCCGGTGATTGTCGTAGACGAGGTCGGGCGAGAACTGGTCCGTCTCACCGTCGAGAAACCCGTAGTACCGATCGAAGCCGCGTTGCAGGGGCCACTGGTCGAACGGCCCAGCCGATGACGCGTTCTCCATTGAGGTCAGGTGCCACTTTCCAACGGCGAACGTGGTGTACCCGGCGTCGCGCAACACCTCGCCCATCGTGGCGGCGTGATTGGACACGTGGCCGCGCATGTTCGGAAATCCCGAGCTCCAATTCGAAAGGCCGCGCATCCCGACGGAGTGGTGGTTGCGACCGGTGAGTAATGCGGCTCGAGTCGGCGAACAGAGCGGCGTGACGTGAAAATTCGCGAACCGCAGACCACCGTCGGCGAGCGCGTCGATATGGGGCGTCACGAGGTCCGAGCCGAAACACCCGAAGTGTGAGAACCCCAGGTCATCGATCAAGATCACGACGACATTGGGCGCGTCGCTGCGAGGATGCTTCGGCGTTGGCCACCACGGCACCGAGTCGGCGACGGTGCGACCAATCGTTCCCTCAAAGTGTTCGTATCGCTCCACTGCTGCTCCTTGGACTTACCGTCACGCTAGGTCAACGCGTCGCGGTTATCAGTCGCGTTGAGCAGTGCCGTGATGGCCTCGCGCGGCGGGCACGACGCCGGTCCGAGCGTCGCGATCGCGACGGCCGCCGCGGCATTCGCGCGCCGCGCGGCGTCGAGTACGTCGGTGCCGAGCGCGAGTTCCGCGAGAAACACCCCGCTGTGGGTATCGCCCGCGCCGTTCGTGTCGACGACGTCGGTCGCGAATGCCGGCACCGTCGCCTCCCCCAATTCACGTGACACGAGGCTGCAGCCGTGCTCGCCCGTGCGCACGACGACGCCACGACGTCCGGTCCGCTCCGCGAGTGCGGCGAGTGACGCTTCGAGCTCCGTTGTGCCGGTCAGTACCGCGGCCTCGATCTCGTTACACAGGACCCAGTCGGCGCGGTCCAGGACCTCGTCGAGGTTGGGCCTGGGGATATCCTCCACACGGTTGCTCGGGTCGAACGCCACCACCACGTCATTCGAGAGGGTCATCAACCAACGCAGGATCATCTCGGCCTGTCCCGGGTACATCACGTTGTAGCCCGAGACGAGGACGACGTCACCGCTTCGCACGTCGAGCAGTGCCAGGTCCGAACTTCGAAGTGACTCCTCAGAGCCCGGGGACGTGATGAAGGTCCGCTCCCCCGTCGCGTCGATGAGCGCGACACAGAAGCCGACGTCGCGCGAAGTGTCGGGGCCGATGGGCGTCTCGATGCCGTCACGCGCCAGCGCGTCGCAGGCCACGACACAGAATGGTCCTGCCCCGAGCCGCCCGGCGTAGACCGCGCGCAACCCTTGACGTGACCACGCGCTCATGGCGTTGTAGCCCCCGCCCGTGGTCGTCAGATGCTCCGTCGCGAGCACGTCGCCGCCGCTCTTGGGTACGCCGTCGATCCTCAACACGACGTCGATCATGACGGTGTCCAGGCAAAAGAGGCGTGGCGTGGGACTCACGCGATCACATTAATGAGTGATGTCAGGTATCCGATGTACGGATGGCGACAGGGCCACAACTGGGTCCGCCTTGCCTAATATCTTCAAAAGCGATGCTCGGCGTCGCAACAAGGGGGCGCGGTGAGTGAAGTCGTAGAAGTCCATGGTTCGAGCACCTCGAGTGCGCTTCGAATTGAAGAGAACGGCATCAACGTCATTACGGAGGGCGAACGCAAGGGCCAGCCCCGCGAGCTCTTCTGGCCGTGGTTCGGCGCCAATGTCTCGGTGCTCGCACTCGCGTACGGGGCGTTCATCCTTGGCTTTGGCATCTCGTTCTGGCAGGCCCTGATCGTTGGGTTCATTGGTATCTTCATCAGTTTCGTGCTCTGCGGTGTGATCTCACTCGCCGGCAAGCGAGCCTCGGCCCCCACGATGATCCTCAGTCGTTCGTCCTACGGCGTTCGAGGCAGTCGACTGCCCGCCGCCATCTCGTGGCTGCTGTGCGTGGGCTGGGAGACCTTCCTCTGCGTCCTCGCGGTTCTGGCGACCTCGGCGGTCTTCGCCAAACTTGGTTGGGGCGGCGGTGACGGCGTCAAGGTCGTGGCCATGATCGTCGTCGCGGCGTTGATCATTGGCGGCGGGGTCATGGGGTTCGACCTCATCATGCGCATGCAGACGGTGATCACCGTGGTGACGGCGGTCCTCACCATCGCCTTCATCGCGCTCACCTTCAAAGACGTCAGTTGGCACACGGTGAGCCACATCCACAGTGGCTCTATCCAATCGGTGATCGGTGCCCTCGTCTTTGTCATGACGGGCTTTGGACTTGGCTGGGTCAATGTCGCGGCGGACTATTCGCGTTACCTCCCGCGGAACGCTTCATCTCGGGGCGTGGTGTGGTGGACGACGTTGGGTGGGTCGATCGCGCCCTTGATACTCGTCGCCTTCGGCCTCCTGCTCGCGGGATCGTCGACCTCACTCACTTCGGCTATGGATGAGATCAATCCGATTGGGGCACTCGCAACGGCGACCAAACTGCCGACGTGGTTCCTCGTGCCGTTCATCATCGTGGCCGTGCTCGGCATCGTGGGCGGAGCGGTGCTGGACATCTATTCGTCGGGACTGGCGCTCCTGTCGGCCGGGCTGCGGATTCCCCGATTCGCCGCCGCGGGCATCGACGGCGTCATCATGTTGCTCGGAACCATTTACATCGTCTTCGCCAAACAGGATTTTCTCGGACAGTTCGAAGGCTTCCTCATCACCGTGGGCGTCTTGATCGCGGCGTGGTGTGGCGTGTTCCTGGGTGACCTCGTGCTGAGGAGAAAGGACTACGTCGACCGCGACCTCTTTCAGACCTCCGGTCGCTACGGCGACGTCCGTCTCATCCCCGTGCTGACGACGGTCGTCGCCAGCGTCATCGGGTGGGGACTGGTGACCAACTTCAACGCCTCGTGGTTGTCATGGCAGGGATACCTGCTCAGTCCTCTCCACCTCGGCGGCAAAACTGGAAAGTGGGAGTACGCGAATCTCGGGGTACTCGCAGCGTTGCTGTTGAGCTTCCTCTTGACGGTGCTCTTCACCAAGGCCGCCGTACGCCGCCAGGAGCAACTCGCCGCCTAGCGCTAGGACTTTCGCACGATCAGCACGAGTCCCCATACGAGCGCCGCGACGATCGCTGCGCCCATGAGCAGCGTCAACACCTGGGCGCCCCATCGACTCACCCGCCCGTGACCTTCGTTGCGGGCGAAGGACAGTGCCGCCACGCCGATGGAAAACGCCGTGACGAGGCCGACGCCAGCCACGATTGAGACGACGGCAATCCGAGCGAGTAGTGACCAGTCGATGAATGGCGTCGACGACGCGGCGGCGTCCATGCGCACTACGTGGCCAGTACTGGTTCGCGATCACTCTCGAGGGATTCGCCGAGCGTGTCGTTCACGTTCGACGAGTTCACCACGGAGCGGCGCGACATTTTGAAGATGATCGCAAGGTACGTCGCGGCGATGGCCGCCAACACCACGACGCCGAACGTGCCACCGATCGCGTGCGAAACAAAGTAGGCCGCCGCACCGGCCAACCCGGCGCAAGGGAGCGTGATGAGCCACGCCAACGCGACGTTGCCCACGAGCTTCCACCGCACCGCCTGCTGAGGCGTGGCCGCACCGACACCGACGATCGAACCGGTCGCGACGTGCGTGGTCGAAAGTGGAAGCCCCATGTGCGACGACGTCAAGATGACGGCGGACGACGCGATCTGGGCCGCGAAGCCCTGTTGCGGGGTGAGATTCGTGAATCCCTTCCCCATGGTGCGGATGATGCGCCAGCCGCCGAACATGGTGCCCAGGCCGATCGCGACCGCGCACGCCACGACCACCCACCACGGCGTCGAAGCGTCAGCGCGAAGCGTGCCGTTGGCAATCAGCGCCAGGGTGACGACGCCCATCGTCTTTTGCGCGTCATTGGTCCCGTGCGCCAACGACAGGAGCGACGAAGATCCAATCTGGCCAAGTCGAAATCCCATTGACGATGTGTTCGCGTCAACCTTCCTGGTGAGCCGACGTGCGGCGATCAGCGCCACCGCGGCCGCAACCAGAGCGATTAGTGGCGCGAGGCCGGCAGGGATGATGACCTTGGAGAAGAGGCCAGACCAGAGCACCGAATGACCCCCCGCGAGCACCAGCATGGCGCCGATCACGCCACCGATGAGCGCGTGACTCGAACTCGAAGGAATGGCGAAGTACCAGGTCGTCACGTTCCAACAGATGGCACCGATGAGCCCCGCGAAGATCACGGGCAGCGTGACCAGGTTTTGCGCGACGAGGGCGCTCGCGATGGTTGCGGCAACCTTCAACGAGAGGAAAGCGCCCACGAGGTTGAGCAACGACGACATGGCGACCGCGGTACGCGGCTTCAGCGCTCCGGTTGCGATGGTTGGAGCCACCGCATTCGCGGTGTCGTGGAACCCGTTGGTGAAATCGAAAGCGAGGGCCACGACGATGACGATGGACAGAAGCAACACGTTGTGCACGGACCAGTCATATCAAGAGATTTCTCGTGTGTGAACGAAAAGTACGGAAATACACACACTTTTGTCACACATTTAACCTTTAGATAACTCTGACCCCCCGCCTCGACGACACCGTGCGAATCGCACCATCGTGGAGTGCCACGCACCACTGATCGCGGGCGGCGGCGGCGTCATCGCATCGAACGGGTCGGTCGGTTCGAGTCTCGTAGACTTGCGCCAGTTGGGTTCAGAGGAGTTGCATTGCGTATCGGTGTTCTAACCGCGGGAGGTGACGCGCCCGGGCTGAACGCGGCTATCCGCGCGATCGGCCAAATGGCGCTTCGCGATGGGCATGAGGTCATCGGCATCGCCAATGGTTGGGCCGGCCTCGCGACCGAGTTCGCGGGGAAACCTCTGCTGGCGAGCGATTTACAAGGGGTCATCGCCCAGGGCGGGACTCTCCTCGGCACCGCCCGCTACAACCTCAACGATCCCCCCGGCGGACGTGAGCGCGTGCTCGCGGCCATCCACGAGCACCTCGACGCACTCGTATCGATCGGGGGCGACGGGACACATCGCATCAGCTCGTGGTTGGCTGAGCACGGTGCGCCGATCGTCGGTGTGCCCAAGACGCTCGACAATGATCTCCTAGGCACTGACTACTGCATTGGCTTTGACACCGCGATCAGCATCGTGGCGGAATCCCTTGACCGTCTCTACACGACCGCCGCGTCGCATCACCGTGTCATGGTGGTCGAGACAATGGGTCGCCTGACCGGATGGGTCGCGGCCATGGGTGGCCTGGCCGGCGGCGCCGACATGATCGTGATACCGGAGTTCCCCGTGACCATGGATCAGATCATGGCCCATCTCGAACGCAGAGTGGCGGCAGGATTGGCGTTCTCCATCGTCGTCGTCGCCGAAGGCGTGAATCTTTCGACGCTCGGTGGGATCGAAAAGGGAGAGCTCTCGACCGAAGGTGTCGGTGGAGTACGACTGGCCACCAGAGGCGTCGGTCAGTTCGTCGCCTCCAAGATCGAAGAGCACACGCAGATCGAAGTGCGTACAACCGTCCTCGGTCACCTGCAACGCGGTGGGAGTCCGACCGCCCACGATCGCATCTGGGCGACTCGGGTGGGCGCCGCCGCCTATGAAGCAGTCATCGCGGGCAAGTTCGGCACGATCCCGGTCGTTCGCGACAACAACGTGGTGCTCGTGCCGATCACTACGGTCATCGGTGGGCAGCGACAAGTCCCTCGCGAACTCTACGAACTCTGCTCCGTCTTCTTCTAGTCACGCTCGGCCGCACTCGGCCATGAAGGCGTCCAATTCGTGAATGAACGGACCGGTCGCGGGGCCACGTCGCGTCACTGAGAACGCGGCCGCGGCGTTCGCCCCGCGGGCGGCCTCGAGTGGAGCGCGGCCCTGGGAGAGCAACGCCGCGAAGGCCCCCACGTGTGTGTCACCCGCGCCGTTGGAATCGATTGCGTCGACCGGAAAACCTTCGACGACGTCCACTGCCCCGTCGGAACGCGCGACGACGCATCCATCACGTCCGCGTCGCACGATGACGCTTCCGCGCCCAAGACGCTCCCGCAACGCACGCGCCGCGGCACGGTCATCGCTCGACCCTGTCATCACGGCAGCCTCTCGAGCGTTGCACGACAGCCAGTCGACCCGAGCGAAGACCGCGTCGAGCAGCGCTCGGTCGATCGATGCCACGAGCGGTGACGGATCGAACAGCAGGATCACCTCCGACGAAAGACGCGCGACGAGTTCGAGGATCGCGGCCGCGTTGCTCGGATGGAGCAGGACGTAGCCGGAAAAGTAGACCATGTCCATCGTTCGGACCTCGACGCCTTCGAGCTGGGATGACGTCAAGGTCGATTCGGCCCCGTTGGCGGTGAGGAACGTTCGTTCGCCGTCGGGCTCGACGATCGCGACGACGAAACCGGTGTCCACGCCAGGAACGGGAGGGATCGCCACCTGAATGTCCTCCTCGCGCATCGCCTCTTGAGCCAACGTCGCGAAGGGCCCGAGACCGACGACGCCGGCGTAGACGGCGGGAAGTCCGAGGCGCGAGGCCGCGGCCATCACGTTGAATCCTCCCCCGGCGTAGGAAGTGCTCGTGTCGACGTAGGTGTCAGATCCGCGTTCGGGTAATCCTTCGACGTTCAGCACCACGTCGATCACGACGCTGTCGACGAGTATCAGACGAGGTGACTCACTCACGCCGCGGTCTGTTCGTGGCGATTACGAAGGTAGAGCAGTTTCTGCGCCATCGCGTCGAGGTCGAGGTCGTTCACCCGTGCGACCGTCTCTCGAGCGACGAGCGGGAAGACCTCCACCCCGCCGAGTGCGCCGACGATCGCACCGGTCATGGCGGCGATCGTGTCACTGTCGCCACCCAGAGATGCGGCGACGCGACACGCGAGCCAGGGATCGTCACTGAACGCACTCGCCACTGCGAACGCCGCGGGCACGGACTCCCACGTCTCGAGGCTCGTACCGACGAGGATGGGCAGCAGGTCGACCACGCTCTCGGCGCTCAGTCCGTGGACCAGGTCGATCGCCCACCTGATGCGTAGCGCCACGTCCGCTCCGGCGATCCAGTGCCCCCGTCGCGAACCCAGCACGGCGGCGTCGCAGGCACGATTGATCATGACCTCCATCGGGGACCCTTCGATCCCTTCGCTGACCGCCGCCGCGACCGCGGCGGCGCCGGCGAGGGCGACGTTGGTGTTGTGAGTCAGACGGCTGGCCTGGGCCACGTGGGCGACCAGCTCGTTCAGGTCGGCGGACTTGACCGCGATGCCGACCGGCGTGATGCGCATGGCCGCACCGTTCGTATCGCCGCGGCTCCCGACCTCTTCAGGGTCACCGCCCGCGACCAGTGCGGAGATGGCGCGCTTCGTGGAGGGACCGAGGAGGTCGAGCGATCCCTTGGCCTTCATGGCCTCCTCCCAGGCGATCAACGCGTTCGCCCAGTTGTGGATGTCGACCTCGCCATCGCCTTCGATCAACTGGGCGGCCAAGAGAATCGCCTGTTCGGTGTCGTCGGTGATACGCCCCGCCGACATTCCTTCGGCGATCGGATGATCGGTCGGCGCCGGTTCGAAATCCACGAGCAACGGACCAAAGACGCTCACCACTTCTTCGCGTGACATCATCTGGGTCGGCATGCCGAGGGCGTCGCCGATCGCGAGTCCGAAGAGCGCGCCTCGTGCCCGGCTCAGTTCGTCGGTCATAGCCCTCGGCGCGCTCTCGATGGCAATCGTGTTGGAAAGGTCGTCGTCGTGCGCGTTCTCCACCTCTTCAGACTACGAAAGCGGGGCGCGCAAACCGAACCAATGACGACCTAGATCTCGAGAAATTGCCATCGCTTAAGGTTGATTCGCATGGCATCCTTCCCACACCATGGCGCTCGTGCAGGCGGAGCGACCTCGTGATTCCGATTCTCTCGATCGCCGACATGCGCGTGGCCGACGCGGCCGAGACCAAACGCCGAGGGACCGATGCCCTGGTTGCGGCGGCGAGTACGGCCGTCGCGCTCGAGGCCCAAGCGATGCTCGGCTCCTGCTACGGCTCGCGCATCGGCGTCATCGTGGGACCGGGTCTCAACGGTGCCGACGGTCGAGGCGCCGCCGCATGGCTGAAATCGCGTGGCGCGCGCGTCGACGTGATCGAGGTCGCCGAACAGCCGGCGCACCTCGAGGGCTATCGGCTGGTCATCGACGCTGCCTTCGGACTCGGCACCTCGCGCCCCTACGTCGCGCCGGGCGTCTCGGAGCACACGTTGGTGCTGGCGGTCGACCTGCCCTCGGGTGTCGAAGCCGACACGGGCGACGTGCTCGGCTCACCCATGCGTGCGGACGTGACGCTCACGCTCGGCGCGGTCAAGCCCGGTCTCCTCGACGGGCCAGGCGCCGCGTTCGTCGGCGAGCTCCACTTCGCGGGACTCGGGATCGTGAAGGAGTTCGACGACGCACTCATCGAGGACCGCGACCTCCTCCGTCTCATCATCCAAGACGTCCACGACCACAAGTGGTCCCACGCGCTCCAGGTCTTCGCCGGTTCCACCCTGATGCCCGGGGCGGCCGACCTGGTAGTGCGTGGAGCGCTCAGCGCCGGCGCGTCCATGATCCGCCTGTCGAGCCGCGGCGATGTTGCCTCGCTCGTGGACCTTCCGCCCGAGGTCGTGCACGCCGGCGACGAGAGCATCGAGCGACGGTGCCGATGCGTGGTGGCCGGACCCGGGCTCGGCGACGGCGCGACGAAGTGGCTCGCGGGACCGCTCGCCGACGCGGACGTTCCCGTCGTGCTGGACGCTGACGGACTGGACCGCACGCTCATCGCACAGCGCCCTGCCGAGGGACCACTCTGGGTCCTCACGCCCCATGACGGCGAGTTCCAGCGATTGACCGGATCACCGGTCGGTTCGTCACGATTCGACGCAGTGCGGACGTTGGCGCGCGACACCGGCTGCGTCGTCCTTCTGAAGGGTCCCACCACCGTCATCGCGGAACCGGGAGGTCGCATTCGCGTAGTGCGCTCAGGGACGCCCGCTCTCGCGACGGCCGGAAGCGGTGACGTCTTGGCGGGGATGATCGGCGCCACGATCGCTCGTGGCCACGCCCCCCTGGATGCGGCCGCGCTCGCGGCGCACCTCCACGGTCGCGCGGGAGCCGCCCTCGCCCCCTACGCGCACGCGTCGCAGATCCCCGACGCCGTCACGAAGATCCTTCACCTCATCACCGAGTCCTGAACGAGTACGACGCGAACACTGTTCGGTGCCGGTGAAGCTTTCGCAGCGCACGAGTACCGTTGAAGGGGAGGTGGGTATGAAGAAGTCCCCTGAAGCACTACTCGAGGTCGACGTCGAGGGCCGAGGACTCTTGGCACCGATGACCGTCGTGCTCGACGACAGTGTTGCCGACGAAGATGACCCGCGGCGCATCGCGCTGCGCGATTGGCTCGACGCGCATCCCAACCCCACGGGGGCTGACCTCGCGCACGCCGGACTGGTCGCTCCGCATTTGCCCAAGCCGTGGGGACTCGACGCGGACGTCGACTATCAACTCATCATCGACGACGAACTGCGTCGCGCACAGGTGCGACTCCCCATCAACCCGATCGGCATCGGCTGGGCCGGTCCGACGATCCTCTACGCCGGCACCCCCGAGCAGCAGCAGCGCTGGCTGCCCAAGCTCCTGAGTGGCGAGGAGTTCTGGTGCCAGTTGTTCAGCGAACCCGAGTCCGGCAGCGACCTCGCCTCGCTCACGACCTCAGCCGTGCTCGATGGCGACGAGTGGATCGTCTCGGGCACCAAGGTATGGACCAGCTACGCCCACCTCGCCACGTGGGGCATCCTGCTCGCACGGACCTCGAAGGTCGGATCGAATCAGAAGGGCATCAGTTACTTCATCTGCCCCATGAAGGCGAAGGGTGTGCAGGTCAAGGCCATCGTCGACATGACCGGCGATCACGCCTTCAACGAGGTTCACCTCGATGACGTGCGCTTACCCGCTGACCATCTCATTGGCGAGGTGAACGACGGTTGGCGACTCGCGAAGGTGACGTTGGGCAACGAGCGCGTCTCGCTCTCGGGAGAGGGCGTGTTGTGGGGTCGAGGACCGACCGCGAACGACCTCGTCGAACTCGTGCGAAGTCGAAGTGTCGTGCGCTCCGCCCTCGACCGCGACGACCTCGTCAAGGCGTGGTCCCACGGCGAGATACTGCGACTGTTGCGACTGCGCCTCGTCGCCGCCGCGCAGGCCGGACGCGAGCCGGGTGCCGAGGCGAGCGTGCGCAAGGCGCTCGCCGACGATCACGGTCAAGAGGTCATGACGCTGGCCAATCGACTCGCCGGAGCGGCGGGGATGATTGACGGCCGGGGACCGGGCGGCGAAGGCGGTGTCGACGGCGCATCGTGGTCGTACGGATTCCTTTACGCGCGCGCCCTCACGATTGGCGGCGGTACCTCTGAAGTGCAGCGCAACATCATTGGCGAGCGCGTGCTCGGACTTCCCAAGGAGTTCGCGAGCAACTCGTGATGCCGCGACGTTGACCCGCGCCGACTTTCGCGCGGCAGCGTGCGATTCATGGGACGTCAGTTCGGCCCTGCACTCGGTGCTCGATAACACCCCCCATCAGGATTTGCTAGAACTCTTAGAGACGGACACGCCGACGGCGCGACGAAGGAGAAGACCATGAAGGGTTTCAAGAATTTCTTAATGCAGGGCGAGTTGATCGTCATCGCAGTAGGACTGGTCGTCGCACTCGCGTTCAGCACCTTGATTAAGTCGTTCTCCGACAGCATCATCACACCGTTGATCAACTCCGTCGCCGGCGGCGGCTCTACCGGAAAGGGTCTCGGATGGACCCTGAACGGGCAGCGCATCGATCTCGGCGCGTTCATCTCATCGATTGTCTACTTCGTGACGTTCATGGCGGTTGTGTACTTCATCATCGTGGTGCCCTACCGCACGTACATGCTGCGCCGAGGCACCACGGTGTTTGGCGCGCCGGTGCCATCCAAGACGTGTCCCGCCTGCCTCTCCGCGGGGCTCCCAATGGCGGCGACCAAGTGCAAGTTCTGTGGGAGCGACGTTCCGGCCGAGTAGTCAACTCGGGCGGATTCTCACTAACTGTCGCGGGCGATCTTCTCGAGCGCCGATAGCGCTGCCTCGAGTTTGCCCCGTTCACCCGGCGTCAATGCTTCCATGCGTGCGCTGAGGCCCACGGTGCGTTCTCCCCAGACCTGACCCAACGTCTCGCGACCGAGGTCCGTGAGCCCGACGAGGCAGGCGCGCTTGTCGTCGGGGTCATCAGTTCGCTCCAGGAGACCCAGTTCCTCGAGGCTCGCGACGACGCGCGTGGCGACTGGTGCCCCGACGGACTCGACCATCGCGAGCGCGCTTATGCGCAACGGACCGAGTTCCTCGAGCGTGGCGAGCGCCGACAGCTGTGACGGCGTCAACGCCGTCGAACCCTGGAGGCGAAGCGATCGTGCGAGACGCACGAGCACGAGGCGAAGTCGGGCCGCCGTCTCGAGCGACTGTTCGGATTCCACCGCCGCGGACTTCATGTGACGACTTCGCTCTCGAGCGCCACTTCACCCGGCACCGCACCCGGGACGGCCGCCGCGTCGCCCAGGTGTTGCGCCAGCGACTGATCGGCGTGGACGTAACGCTTGCCACGAAGTGCAGAGAACAGGGCACCGGCCACCGACATAATGATCGCCGCGCCAAAAACGATCACGAGACCGTGATGGAACGACGACTCTATGAGATTGGGGAAGAAGTGCTTCCCGGTCAACGTGGCCCATTGCGCGTTGCTCAGATGTGAACCCGCTTGGGAGCCGAGCAGGCTCTTGAGCGGGTTGAAGCCGAGGAACGTGGAGAAGAGGCTGCCGACAGCGGGAAGGTTCGCAATGGCGTGCGCCTGCGCGATGCTCACACCATGGCTGCTCAGTCCCTTGAACATCGCCTTGGGCAGCGTGTTCGTCAGTCCGACGATCATCAGTGAGAAGAAGATGCCGATCGAGAGTACGAAGCCGGTGTTCATGAAGGCCGCCTGAATTCCGGCCGCCCCACCACGTTCGTCGGGCGGAACACTGTTCATGATGGCGGCTGAGTTCGGGGCCGAGAACATGCCGCCCCCCAAACCGTTCAAGAACACGAGAATCGCAAAGACGAGATAGGGGAAATTGGTCGGCACGAGCAGCAGTCCGACGAAACTCGCGCCGAAGACCAGCAGCCCCGACGTTGACAAGATCCGTGCGCCGTGACGGTCAGACAGGTAGCCCGAGATCGGTCCGGCGAACAAGAAGCCCGTTGTCAAGGGCAAGAGATAGATGCCGGCCCAGAGCGGTGTCGCGGAATAGGCGTACCCGTGCAGCGGCAGCCAGATGCCTTGAAGCCAGATGATCAACATGAACTGCAGCCCACCTCGCGAGATCGCCGCGAGGAATCCGGCGGCACTTCCCGTCGAGAACGCCCGGATCTTGAAGAGGCGCAGGTTGAACATCGGCGACTCGGTCCAGTTCTCGATGATGAAGAAGGCGGTGAGGAACACCACCCCCACGATGAAGAAGGCGAGGACCCTGGGCGACGTCCAACCCATCGAGTGCGTCTTGTAGGGCTGGATGCCGTAGACGATCGCGACCAGGATCGACGTGAGACCGATGCCGAAGGTGATGTTGCCCCACCAGTCGATCTTGGCCTGTGCGCGCTTGCCGTTGTCGCGCAGGCTGTGGTAGCCCCAGATCGTACCGAGGATCCCAAAGGGCACCGAGACCCAGAACACGAGACGCCAGTCGACGACGGAGAGCAGTCCTCCCAGGATCAATCCGATGAAGGATCCACCGATCGCCGCAACCTGGTTGATGCCCATCGCCATGCCGCGCTGATCGGCCGGGAACGCGTCGACGAGGATCGCGCTCGAGTTCGCGAACAACATCGCACCGCCCACTCCCTGGACGAGACGCCAGAGGACCAGCCACAATGCGCCCGCTCCCCCGTGGTAGGGATCGATCGCGAGGATCACCGAGGCTAGTGAGAAGACGGCGAAGCCGAGGTTGTAGATCCGGACGCGTCCCATGATGTCGCCCAGTCGACCGAGACTGATCACCAGCACCGCGGTGACGAGCAGGTAACCCTGGAGCAGCCACAGCAGGTAGCCGACGTTCCCCGCCGACAACGGATTGATGCCGATGCCCCGGAAGATCGCCGGCAGCGAGATCAGGATGATCGACGAGTTGATGGTCGCCATGAAGATGCCCAACGTCGTGTTCGTTAAGGCGATCCACTTGTAGCGATCTTGGTGGACCCCGTCCATTGTTTTTGCAGCCATGACGTCCAGTTCCCGGTGATTTAGTTGCTTGACTACAAGCAACTATATAGGAGTGTGCATTTCGTGTGACGGCCTTTTTCTCGCCACGAGGGCCGGCGAAGTACTCGTTCCCGTCTCGCCGCCGTAGGTTGAGGGGTACGACAAGAAGGAAGGCGTCCGCCATGGAACACCCAAAACTCAAGAGCCACCACCTCGTGACCGCCGAGAAGATACTCGCCCACCCCGCGAGTCACAACATCGAGTGGCACGACGCCGCGGCGCTGATCGTTGAGATTGGCTCGATCGACGAGGGTGCGAACGGTCGATTCACGGTGAAGATCGGCGACAACACGCAGGTCTTTGACCGACCTCGCGGCAAGGACCTCGACGTCCAGCAGGTCGTCGACCTGCGCAAGATGCTCACCGCGATAGGTATCACGCTCGAGTCGCTGCACGCCGACAAATAGTCCTACGAAGCCCCGACCGGTGACTCGCCGCACAGTGCGGCGATCGCGTTGCGGACCTCGTCGCGCAGTGCCACCCGAGCACTGAAATCGGCCCCGGCCGGCGCGATCGGCGACCCGATGACGACCCGCACGCGTCCCGGGTACGGACGAAAGCTGCCAGCTCGAAGCACGCCGCGGCTGCCTCGAATGCCGATCGGCACCACACGACAGTTCGCCGACGTCGCGGTCTCGAACGCACCGAGGTGAAAGACGCGCACGCCGCTCCCCGTGCTGATCGAACCTTCAGGGAAGATCGCTAAGTGCTGTCCTTCCTTCACCGCGCGAACGAGTTGCTCGACGGACGCGGCGCTGCGCTCGGCGCGGCCCCGCTCCACGAACAGACAGCCGAACCTCTTCGTGATTCGACCGAGGAATGGCTGTCGCTCAATTTCGACGCTCGTGACGAACACGAGAGGTTCCGGGATCGTCACGTACAGCACCAGTCCATCGATGAAGCTCGAATGATTCGCGGCGACGATGAATGGTTCGCCCGTGGTCGGGAGTGATCCTTCGAGGTCCAACGAGATGCCCAGGGCTCGACAAAGGCCGCGGGCGAGGAATCGGGCCACCCGTCGGCGCGACGACATCGAGATCGGCAGCACCGCCAAGAGCCAAATGCTTAGTCCGAAGGGGACGAGTAGCAGCCACGCATAGAAGAAGTGGGCCCATTCGACGGTGAAGGAACCGCTACGACCTGGACCAAAACTCTTCGTGCCGTCAGTGCCGCTTCGCCTCGGTTGTCGGTAGCGTTGCGCTTCCTGGGTCAATCGCCGCAAGAAGCCGGGTGTTGAGGCGCCGAGTCGGACTGCTTGGTCGTGCACCCTTCGTTCGAAAGGGGCGGAGACCGAGTGGACCTCCGTCGTGCGCGCGCTTCGCACCGACCCAAGCCAGTCCCGCGGCGTTCTCGCGGTGAGGAACACTTCGTCGGGAAGGGCGACGTCGAACGCCCCCTCTAGAAGGTCGCAGAGTTCCACGAGAGCGAGGCTGTCGACCCCGAGGTCACTGGTCAGGTCGCTGTCGAGCGAAAGTCGGTGATCACCGTCGAGTTGGAGTTGGTTGAGGAGCGAGCGCACCACGGCAAGGACCTTGCGCTCGTCGTCGCCATCGCCTCCACTGAACGTTCCTGCCCCTTCCTCTTTCATGACGCGACGTGGCGCGATTCACCATCTGGGAATATGTCTTGGCTGAAACCGCGTGGAGTGGACGATGCAATCACCTCTCCGAACGTAGCGTTCCGAACGACAACGCGAACAGGGCCTGCTAAACCCGTTTGGAATGGGAGTGTCCGTCGCCGTGATATCGCCGCAGCCGTATTGGCTATGCGTCGTCACGATCGCCATCACGTTTGCCATCGTCCTCGTACTGGCGCGTCGTTCTCCCGGTCCCTGGACGAGAGTGGTGGCACGTCTCATTGGACTGGTGTTGGTGAGTGATTGCGTCGTGGATGCCGTGCGACAGGTGCACGACGGCACGTGGTCGCTCCAGACGTCGCTCCCGCTCGCGCTGTGCAACTTCGCCCTGTTGGTCGGCGCGGCCGCATGCTGGTGGCTGACCCCGTCGCTCATCGAACTGACGTACTACTGGGGGCTCGCCGGCACGATCCAGGGGCTGGCGACTCCCGACCTCAACGTCGCGTTTCCTCGCGTGGAGTTCTTCGAGTACGTCGTCGGTCACACGATGATCATCGTGGCCGCACTGTTCCTCGTCGTCGGCCTTCGCCACCCCCCGCGACCTCGTTCAGTCGTTCGGTGTTCACTCGTGACCTACCTGTACGTGATCGTGGTCGCGCTGAGTGACCTCGTCTTTCACGCGAACTACATGTTCCTACGTCACGGTCCCCAACAGTGGACACTCCTGCGGCTCATGGGACCGTATCCTTGGTATCTCGTGACCGGCGTCATCATCGTCCCCCTCTTCTTCACCATCCTTTACAGCCCGTTCTGGTTCACGAGGCGTGCCACCCGCAGGTCATCGACGTCATCGACCGCGATGAGCGCCTGATGGCTTCCGCGGCGTTCCCCGCGACACCTAAGGTTCCTCGGTTGCACCGCTGGAACGACCGCGTCGTGATCGGCGCGGTACTGGCGTCATTCGCTTCGGGTTTCGGGCAGTTCGGTGTCGTGACCGCGCTCGGCAACGTCGCGCGCACCTTCGGTCATCTCGTGCACGGCGCCACACTCGCCGACCAGGCCGGACTTTCCGGTACGAAATTAGGCGTCGGTCTCGCGATAATCCGATTGGCATCGCTCGGCGGACTACCCCTGACGGCGCTGGCTGACCGAGTCGGTCGACATCGCATGCTGGTGTTGAGCGTCGGGTTCGGACTGTGCGCCACCATCCTCGCGGCGGCGAGTCCGGGCTACTGGTGGTTCGTGGTCATCTTCGCGCTCGGGCGACCCCTACTCAGTGCGACCAACGCCATCTCCGAGGTCATCGCGGCCGAACAGACCGACACGGCGAGCCGAGCGAAGGCCCTCGCTCTCGTCGCCGCGGGCTACGGCGTCGGTGCGGGACTCACGGCGATCGTCCACAGTTTGGCGTCGAAGACGCTGGGCTTTCGTGGACTGTTCCTGCTCGCCGTCGTGCCGCTCGCGTTGCTGCCACTCATCAGTCGCTGGGCCACCGAGCCGGACCGCTTCGCCCTGAGCGAGTCGTCACCCGATCACGTGCGACCGGCCCTCGGATGGGTGGGGAAGGCGTTTCGACGGCGACTGATCATCTTGTCGATCGTGGCCTTCGCACTCTCGTTCATCACCGGACCGGCGAACAGTTTCATCTTCCTCTACGCCCAGAACATCGATCATCTCGCGGGCGTCGCAACCGCCATCATGGTCGTCGGAGCGGGGGCGACGGGACTCGTCGGCCTGCTGCTCGGACGAGCAATGGCGGACCGACTTGGTCGACGACTGACGGGTGTGGTGGGGATGACGGGACTGGCCCTCTCTGGCGTGCTCTCCTACGCGGGCCCGAAGTACGCCCTCGTCATCGGTTATGTGCTCGGCGTCATGTTCGGGTCGATTTTCGCGCCGGCCGTGGGCGCCCTCGTCAACGAACTCTTCCCGACGTCGGTGCGTGCTTCGGCCTCGGGCTGGTTCCTCGCGGCGGGCGTGCTCGGCGCGGTGGTCGGACTGGTGACTTTTGGGGCCATCGCCGATATCGGCAATCGATTCGCGTTGGCGGCGACGTTGACGTTCGTGCCCGCGATGTTCCTCGCGGCTCTCTTCTGGGCGCTCCCCGAGACGAAGGGCCGAGAACTCGAAGACCTGTGGCCCAGTTGAGTTAGTTGCCCCCGGGCTACGTGGGCGTCGTGACGGACGTCCCGGTCACCAACTGCTCGCGACCCGAGTCCGTCAGGCGCCATACCGACGACTTCCCCTTCACGACCCATTCACGCGGACCGCCGACCAGCGCGGTTTCCTCGTCGACGCCGAGCACCGCGATCGAGGGATCATGGGGCAGCAGAAATCGAGTCATCATGTCGGGGATCCGCGATACGAACGCGTCGAAGTGAGGAATGACCCGTACGTGGGGCAAGAGACCGAGACCCTGGGTCCCTCCCTCGCGCGGATGGCGCAAAGACGGTACCCACGCCGCGAACGCCATCGCACCCGCGCTGCATCCGGCGAGCGCGGCGCCGTTGCGCCACGCCTCGACGATCGCCGACCAGACGACGGTGTCGCGCAACGTCTCAGCGAGGAAGCCTGGATGACCTCCTGAGAGGTAGATGAGTCCGGCACCCTCCACGAGTCGTGCAACGTCCGCGTCTTGAGCATCGTCGCGATTCTTGACGTCCAATATGACGGGCTCGACGCCCAACCGTTCAGCCTGCACTTTGCCGAGATTGTGCCAACGCTCCACCGTCGGCTCTCCGTCGGGCACTGACGCGGTGGCGATCTGGACGTAGCGCGGTGGGCGCCCAGCGATGAGCGATCCTTCGATCTCGGCCATTTGGGGCAGGTACTCCCCCGACCCGACGAGGGCCAACGGACCCGAATTCTCATCCATACTCATCGACTCCCCTGCACGTCAACAGTGGCAAGACCCGCACCGCTGAGTTCTGCGCGGCCCTTGACTTGGTTCGACCAACGCTAATGGGGGGCGTCGCGGCGCATGCGTATTTGCGACCGGTGCGACGCGACGGTGGCGCTGGCGACTTCACGATCCAAAGACGGGCACGATCTGGGCGCGAGCGATTGCGTGAAAGCGAAGGTTGAAGCCCACGACCGCGGCGCTCGTGTCAGCGTCGACGTCGAGACGCTCCACGTCAACGGCGTGAACCGTGTGCACGTAGCGGTGCGGCACATCGCCCGATGGGGGTGCCGCGCCCACGAAGCCGAGGCTTCCCGCGTCGTTGCGTAGCTGCAGGACACCACTCGGAAGTCCGTCAGGATTCGTCGAGCCGACACCCGCTGCCAGTTCGGTCACGTCAGCGGGGATGTTGACGACAAGCCAATGCCAGAATCCACTACCCGTCGGCGCGTCCGGGTCATGCACGGTGACCGCGAAGCTCTTCGTTTCGGCCGGAAATCCACTCCACGAAAGTTGCGGTGACCGGTTCGCTCCGTGGTAGCCCATGATGTCGGCCACCTGTGCCTGCGATAGTGATTCGCCATCCCTCACGTCATCGCTCGTCACACTGAACGAGGCGACGTCGGGAAAGAATGCGAACGTCAGTGGCGGTCGAGAGGCATCAGTCATGCTTCCTCCTTTAGACGGATCAACCTCTGACTGTAGCCATCGTCGGCGACGATGTCCGCAGTGTCATTGGCTCGTCGCGAAGGCGTCGTTCAGACCCGGTTCCAGGAACTCGATCACGTCGACGGCCCCGTAGTCCTCGCGCTCGACGAGGAGCGGTGCGATCTCATTGATGCAGTCGCCACTCGTCACGATGGACGGCTCGACCTCGCCCTTCTTGCGAATTTGGGCGAATCCGGCCGACGCCATCAAGGCGTTACAGAGGCAGGTTCGCTCGATGGTGTCGTCGCGTTCGCCGCCTTTCGAGACGTAGATGTCCACGGGCTCGCTCGGACAGCGATAGGCGACCGCACCGTCCTCCTTGAGGTACGCCTCTCGCAGGTAGCCCAGGTCGCAGACGCGGTGTCGATGTTCGTACACCTCTTCGTCCGACAGCGTGCCATCGACCATGGCGACCTTGAAGGGATAGCCCGTCGACGACGCTCGAGTCGACGTCTTGACACGCAACGTCGCGTCGCGTGCTCCCGCGATCACCGAGTGCTTGAGGTCACTGGCCATCCCTGATTCGCGGCAGTAGGCGAACAGCGTGCCGACTTGCACGCCGGTCGCGCCCACGGCGAGTGCATCGCGCACGTGGGCTGGCGAGGTGACGCCGCCCGCGACCCAAAAAGGCGCGCCGAGGTTACGCATGACCGCGAAGTCGACTTCGTCACGCTCACCATAAATAGGGTTGCCCTCGACGTCGAGTGTCATGGCGCCACGAGGAGGGGCATTGTGTCCCCCGGCGACGGGACCCTCCACAACGAATCCGTCGACTATCCCCGAGCTGCGCTTGGTCAACGCCGTCGCGAGGACGTGCGACGAGACGATAGCGAGGAAGTTGGGACGGGTGAGGTCGTGGGTCAGGGCGAACCTCTTCGGATCGAAACGAAGGATCGGCACCTGATCCCTCTCAGGATTGCCCTCCATGACGAGCGGCGTCTCGACGACGTCTCCGAGCGACAGGCGGTCGAGTATGCCCGGGATGTGCGCGGGTATGCCGGCCCCCATCAACACGTAGTCGACGTCGGCCATCATCGCGCCGTAGAGCGTCGGTACCGTCGGTATCTGCACCTTCGTCAAGAGGTTGATGCCGACCAGTCCATCGTGTCCCGTCTTCGCCAGGGTCACCTCGACGAACGCGGCGAGGACGAGCAGGTCGTGCGAACTCTGCACGTTGCGATGGGTGAGCATCGGCACCGCCCGATAGGGAGTCCCGGGGGCACGCCTGGTCTTGGCGTACTTCGCGAGGACGTCCTCAACGACTGATTGGAGCGGGAAGGCGTCAAGCGCGGCCTGCAGCGCGTCGTCGATACCGCGATCCTGCAACCGACGAACGAAGACGGTCTCGATACCCGTGCCGGAGACGACACCGAGCTGCCCGCTCATGGCGACCTGTCGAGCCAGGGGCCAGTGCGAGATCGCGATACCCATGCCGCCTTGGATCAACCACGGAAGCGTTCGACCCTCTCGGTCCACTTGTTGAGTCATTCGACGTCTCTTCTACACATCAATCGGAGCGTCCGCTGAGGCAAGTCCCTTGGTTCGAGTTCCATTGCCACCGTTCTCCGTACGTGACCACAATACTTGGCGCCAACTGGCGCGAAATGAGGCAAACGATTGACAAAAGTCCTCTCTTCGTGCGTTGCTTTCACTCACCGGACCTCGCGTGGCGGACTTGCGGCGGTGTCGGGCCCATTCACTCGCACTGTCTGGCTCAAGGGAGATTCGGACTCGATCGTTCAGTCCGCAACGAAAATGTCACATGGTTACCGAACTCCACATTTCGTCGTCGGTCGCGACATTCGGCGAGCGCTTGTGAAACATTTTGCAAGGTTCCGGCGAAGAAGCCGACACCAGCATGTTCAGAGTTTGCAAGGCCAACCACGTCGCGTGAGTGAAGAGCAGAATTTTTTGTCGATTGACTCACAGCCAATACACAATGTGACGATGATTCGACTACTCACAATGCACCCAATCAACGCAGTCACAATTCCAGCCGAGGTGATCGCGATTACGTCTCGATGCACTTTGTGACGGTTACGGTCGTTAGTAGGAAGTACTGAGCCAATCACGGAGTTTGTCATGCACACACAAAAAATATTCGGATCGAAGCGGCACGTGTTCACACGCTCCCTCGTCGCGAGCGCACTCCTTGGAGCGACCTTTCTTGTCGGACTCGCCACCACGGCGTCGGCCGCGGCGCCCTACCACTTGGTCGTTGTGACGCAACCTTCTCCAACTGACGCCAGTGGCGCGCCGCTCGCGCAGCAGCCAGTCGTCGATATCTATAACTCGAGCAATGTGGCTGACCCTTCCGCTTCGGGCCCCGTCCTGGCAACGATCACATCGGGCGGCGTATCAGTGTCGGGTGGAACAGCCACCGCGGTCAATGGAGTAGCCACGTTCACCAACCTTGCCCTGAACGCACTTGCCGGCCCCTACACGCTCACGTTCACGGACCCGACTGATTCCGCGGCTTCCGCCGCATCGAACACGGTGACAGTCTCCGTCGGCGCCGCGGCCAAGCTCGCGTTTGCGACACCGGTGGCGGCAGGTGCGATCGACACCGTCGCACTGACGCCCCAGCCCGTCGTTGACGTCGTCGACTCCGGCGGCAACATCGTCACCTCGGACAACTCGTCGACGGTGACCGCATCATTCACCAATACCGGAACGTCGTTGGTCAACGCCACGAAATCTGTGACCGCCGGCGTCGCTGCCTTTAGCGGCCTCGCGATCACGGCTCCGCTTGACACGACCATCGGTGGACTGACCTTCACCGACGGCGTACTGCCCGCACTCACGACTGGCAACATCGGCATCACCGGTCCCGGTGCCAAGCTCGTCATTGCGACGGCACCGTCGATCACTGCCACCAGTGGTGTGGCACTCGGCATACAGCCCGTCGTAGACGTCACCGACGCCAGCGGCGCGATCTTGAAGGGCGACACCTCCACGGTGACTGCGGCGTTGGTCGGGGGGCCGGCCGGTTCCTCGATCACTTCCAATACCAAGGTCGCCGTCCAGGGTGCCGCGAACTTCTCGGGCTTCGCGATCAACGCACCGGTGGGCTCGTACAGCATCATCTTCACCGATGGCGCTCTCGCCTCGGCCACGACTGTCGCGCAGACGGCGGTATCCGCTGGGTCAGCCGCGAAATTGGGCATTGCGTCCCAGCCCGCCGCCACGGCCTCAGCTGGCGCGCCGCTGACGCAACAACCAGTCGTTGACATCCAAGACACGGGAGGCAACACGATCACGAGCAATACCTCCACCGTGACCGCGACGCTCACCTCTGGCAGCGGCACGATCCTCAACGGCACCGCTGTTGCGGTCGCCGGTGTCGCAACCTTCAACAACCTGACCCTCAATGCGCCCGCTGGCTCCTACACCCTGACGTTCACCGACGGAGCGTTGACGCCGGCTGTCTCGACCACGGTCACCGTCGGAGCGGGTGCCGCGTCGATGCTGGCCGTCTCCGTCCAGCCTTCGGCCACCGCCACGAGCGGCGCCGCCTTGACCATTCAACCCGTAGTAAAGGTTGAAGATGCCGGCGGCAACGCCGTCCTGGGCAACACGTCAACTGTCACCGCCACCGTCACCGGCGGTGCCGGGACCGTGACCAGCAATACCGCCGTCGTATCCGCCACGACCGGTCTCGCCACCTTCTCAGGGTTGACGCTGAACGAATTGGTCGGACCGTACACGCTGACCTTCAGCGACCCGGGGCTGACCTCGGTGGCGTCGACGGGCATCACCGTCAGCGCGGGCGCCGCGGCGAAGCTCGTCATCACGACCCAGCCCTCGACCATCACCCCCAGTGGCGCCGTGCTCGCACAGCAGCCGGTCGTAAAGGTGGAAGATGCCGCAGGCAACGTCGTCGCGAGTGATGCCTCCACCGTCACCGCCACCCTTTCAACGGGCGGCGTCTCGGTGTCCCCGGCCACGAAGGCCGCGGTCGCTGGCGTCGCAACCTTCACGGGATTCACCGTGAACGCGCCCGTCGGGACCTACACGGTGACGTTCTCCGACGGATCACTCACCGCGGCGGTCTCCACCACTGTGAGTGTGACGGTAGGCGCGCCTTCGAAACTCGTCGTCACGACCGAGCCCAGCGCGTCGGAGGCCACCGGCGTCGCCCTCGCGGTGCAGCCCGTGGTCAAAGTTGAAGACACCGGCGGCAACGTCGTCACGTCCGTCACGACCGGCACCATCACCGCAGCGATCACTGCGGGAGTCGGTGGCGCCGTCACGGCGGGCGCATCCGCCAACATCGTGGCCGGCGTCGCAACCTTCAGTGGCCTGACGCTGACCGGGACACCCGGCACCGCGTACACGTTGACCTATTCGGGCGATTCCCTTAGTGTCCTTGACACTAAGACCATCACGGTGGGACTGGCACAGTCCGCTCTCGCGGTGACGTCCGTTCGCGCGACCTACGGCCGCTCGTTCGCCCTGCACACCAGTGGTGGGTCGGGGACCGGTGCGCTCACATTCACGGTCACCAACGGATCGGCCACGGGCTGCTCAATCTCGGGGACGACGCTCAAGTCCGCAACCGCTGGCACCTGCCTCGTGACGGCGACCAAGGCCAGCGACGCGACGTACGCCACGATCTCGTCGTCCGCGACCACCGTGACCTTCGCCAAGCTCGCCATCCCCGGTGCCGTGCGCATCAATTTCGCGGGCAAGACCAGCGCCCTCTCGGGCGCCGGACGCACACAGATCATCGTGCTGATCCGCAAGCTGACGGTCCACTCCGTCGTGTCGATCACGGCCTACGCGAAGGGCAACCTGGCCTTGGCCCGCAGTCGCGCGGCGGCCGCTGCCAAGTACCTCACGCAGCGACTCCACGTGCGTGTCCAGCTGCACTACAACACGTCGGCGACGAATTCGACCGTCGTGATCAGCACCAAGAGTCAATAGTCCAACCACGAACACGCTCCACTCAAGAATCCGGTCCGCCAACGAAAGCGGGCCGGATTCTTGTTGATGATGCATGTCTTTAGACAATCCCCGATCGAGGATCTACAAATGTCGAATCACGAACTGTAGGTTGGGATGTGTGGCAGAAATTGAGTGAACGCCGAGCTCGCCAACGCGCAGTCGCGTCAGCCACTGCTAAAGCGGCGGCTCCGAAAGATCACATGGCGCCCGATCTAGCGCAATACTTCTGGAACTCTGCTGACCTCTTGTCGGTGTACGAGCCCGGTGGGCTGTTGGGTTTCATCAATCCGGCGTGGCAGCAACTTCTCGGATGGGACGTCGAAGAACTGAAGGGCCGTCCGTTCATCGACTTGGTCCATCCCGACGACGTCGCGAAGACCTTGGCCGAAGCCGAGGTCGAGTGGCAGGGACCCGACGGGCTCCGCAGCAGCTTCGAGAGTCGATTGCGGGCGAAAGACGGAACCTACCGGTGGATCGAATGGACGTCCCAGCGACGGGGCAACCTGATCTACGCCACGGGTCGTGACGTGACCTCGCGGATCCGTGACGTCAACGAGCTGGCCGAGGTCGTCGAGATGACCTCGGCCATCTTCGCTGCGGCGGCCGACCTGATCGTGATCATCGATCGCGACATGGTCGTCGCGCAGAACAGTCCGCAGGGACAGAGCTTCTTCGGATATCCCGACGACGTCGCGAACGGCGCCAGCGTCTTCACCCTCATCCATCCCGACGACCGCGCAGAAGTGGAGGCGATGTTGGAGCGAACGTTCGACGATCACGGCGACGACATCGTCGGAATTCGATTCCGGGCTCAACACGCCGACGGTCATTGGATGGTGGTAGAGGCGCGCGGTCGCGCGCTTCGCAGCGCTGACGGTGCGGTCAACCAAGCGGTGTTCATCGCCCGCGACATCTCGGAGAACCTCGCCGCCGAAGCGAACCTCGTTGCCAGTCGAGAGACCACTCGAGCCATCCTGGACGCCGCGACCGACTCCATCATCGTCATCGATAGGGACTTGAACATCCTCGAGGCCAGTCCGGGAACCTTGCACATGCACGGGGTGCCCGGTGAAGAGCGTGTCGGTCATCCGGTGACCGAGTTCGTGGTGGACGATGACAAGGAGTTCGTCGAGCGATCGTTCCGTACCGCATTCGAACGCGACGAAGCAGTGGCAATCCGCTGTCAGTTGAACCACCGCGACGGCCACGTCGTGACGTTGGAGCTTCGAGGTCGGACGATTCGTGATGGCGCCGGCCCGCCGTCGAGGTTGGTCTTCATCTCGCGCGACATCACGGAGTCGGTGGCCTGGGAAGTCGCGCTGGCCCGTAGCTACTCCAAGACCAAAGCCATCCTCGACGCCGCGCCGGACTCGATCATCGTCATCGACCGCGACCTCGTGATCCTCGAGGCGAGCCCCGGGACAGAGAGGATCTACGGCTACCCCAAAGAGGAGCGGATGGGTCGCAGTGCGATGACCATCATGCACCCTGACGATCAGGCACGCATTCGTGCCCGGTTGGAACGCCTGTTCGATCGAGGGAACGATGAGCTGATGAGTTATCGATTCCGCGCCCGCCACGCCGATGGTCATTGGTTGACTATCGAGACGCGCGGACGACTCCTTCGCGATGACGACGGCGAGTCGCATCGTGCAGTACTGGTGTCGCGCGACGTCTCAGATACCGTGGGCGCCGAGGAGGCGTTAGCGGCCGCGAAGGAAGAAGCGGAGAGGGCCAACGCCGCCAAGAGTGAATTCATGTCGCGCATGAGTCACGAACTGAGGACACCGTTGAATTCGGTGCTCGGATTCGCTCAGATTCTGCAGATGGAGCTCCAGTCGCCCGAGGACCTGGAGTTGGTGGACCACGTGTACAAGTCCGGGCAACACCTCCTCACCTTGATCAACGAGGTCCTCGACATCTCGCGAGTCGAGACCGGCAACATCAGCTTGACACCGGAGTCGGTGAACCTGCACGAGGTCGTCGCCGAGTGTCTCGACATCATCGGTCCCCAGGCCAGCGAGCGCGGCGTCGGCATCGAGGTCATCGACTCATTCGAGTACTGGGTAACAGCCGATCACCTACGTCTCAAGCAGGTCATCTTGAACTTGCTCTCGAATGCAATCAAGTACAACCGCAAGGACGGCAGCGTGACGATTCAGTGCGAGTTGAAAGGTGGCTCGATCCGGTTCTCAGTGACGGACACCGGCTACGGCATCGCGCCGGACTTGCGAGAACGACTGTTCGTCGCCTTCGACCGACTGGACGCCGAGACTCGTGGCATCGAAGGTACGGGCCTCGGACTCACGCTGTCAAAGACCCTCGTCGAGGCCATGGGCGGGAAGCTGGGATTCGAAACCGAGGTGGACGCCGGGTCGACCTTCTGGTTCGATTTGCCAATTTCCGGTAGCGCGAAGGAGTCGTCGCTAGTATGACGCCAACGTCTCCTATGAATGCACCCGAGTGACCATGAGCACCATTCTCTACATCGAGGACAACCTTTACAACGTTCAGCTGGTCGAACGACTCTTGTTGCAGCGACCAGACGTCCAGCTCCTCACTTCGGTCCAGGGCAGTCCCGGGATCAACATCGCCCAGACCCGCCACCCTGACCTCATCCTCCTCGACGTGCATCTCCCGGACATCAACGGTTTCGACGTGCTCGAGAAGTTGAGAACGGATACGACGACGGCGAACATCCCCATCGTCGTGCTCTCGGCCGACGCGACGCCTGGCCAAGTCCGTCGATTCCGCGACGCGGGCGCGAACGAATACCTCACCAAGCCACTCGACCTCAAGTTGCTCCTGACGCTCATCGACAACTATCTCGGCGATGGCGACGACGACGTGACACCTGAGACCGAGGCGTAAGTCGCAATCCTTTCGGCGGAACCAGCATCGTCGGAACTTGGATCGAGCAAATTATGCTCACCATGAGTCACTGAAGGATCCACCATGAATGAGTTCCACTACGTCCTTAGTGAGCGAGTCCGCGACACGACGACGATTTCTCTCAACCATCCGGATCGACTCAACGTCCTGTCACTCGAACTCATGTCCGAGCTGACCCAGGCCTTTCGTGACGTGGGTGCGAGCGATGCCACCGGCGTGATCCTCGCCGCCAAGGGGCGCCTCTTTTGCGCCGGGCACGACTTCACCGAGATGGCCGGACAGGACCTCGCCTCCGCTGAACACCTCTTTGGCGTATGCACCACGATGATGAAGACGATCCAATCGATCCCCCAACCTGTCGTCGCTCGAGTGCACGCTCTGGCGACGGGTGCAGGATGTCAGCTGGTGGCGACGGCCGACGTCGCCGTCGCGGGAGAAGAAGCGACGTTCTGCTTGCCCGGTGGACGAGGCGGGCTCTTCTGCACCACCCCTCTCGTCGCCGTCGGGCGATCGATCGGCCGAAAGCGGGCCCTCGAAATGGCGATGACCGGTGACGCGATCGACGCCGCGACCGCGTGCTCGTGGGGACTCGTCAACGTCGTCGTACCCACGGCAGACCTTGATACGGCGTCTGCCCAGATGGTTCGCCGCGTCACACGCGGTAGTTCCGTCTCCAAGGGCATCGGCAAGAGAGCGTTCTACGAACAGATCGACCTGGACCAAGACGCCGCCTACGACGTGGCGACTGAGAGAATGGCCGCCGCGAGCCTCCTGCCCGACGCTCAAGAGTCGATCAATGCCTTCATCGAGAAGCGCCAGCCTCGATGGGGTCGACCTGTCGCTGACTAGAAGCCGTCAACCTCGACCACGTCGTGTGGCTGCAGGACGAAGAAGCCGTCGGCGAACAACGCGTCGAGAACGGGAGCCGGATCCGAACCCCACCCCAGTGACTGCGCCTGCATTCGACTCATCCGACCGGTCACGAGACGAAGGAGCGTGTAGCGCGTCGTCTCCAACTCGATCGGCGCTTCAGTCCCCTCGCAAAGATGCGTCCCGTCCTCAGTGGTGGCGAGCACGCCCGGCGCGGCGCCCTTGCTCAACATCGAACCCATCCGTTCGCGTGCTCGATCGGCTCCGACGATCACCGAATCGGTCTGGCGGTCGCCGGCGATGCCGAGCGCTTGGTAGACGTCGTGTTCGTGGGTGACGATGTCGAAAGAAAGGGCGGCGAGCGACGGTGGACCCTCGATCTCCAGGGTCGCGAGTTCCTGCCAGTTGTCGAGGACGCTCGCTAAGGGGGTGTCCCGCTGGCGGGCAACCTGGGCAGCGGTCCATTCGCCGAAGGTACCGCTCGGCATGTTCGCGTCTCTTCGGTCCTCGAGCAGTCCGGTCAAGTGGCCCAGCACATCCTTCACCGTCCACAGAGGACAACACGGCACGACCGTCGACTGTTGCTCAACGGTGAGACGGCGAGCTAGCGAGTCCAGTCGCGCGTGTGAGTCGCCATACGCCTTGTCCTGTTCTTGTGTGGTCGACATTGGGCAAATGTACAACAGGAGGTCGACGCCTTCCACGCCGGAGCTCGCGTCGCCGGTCCTGCGTGACGGCCGACTCAGAGTCAGGACTTCGGTCATTAACCTAGGTATCTCGTGACCATCCTCGTCGACCTCCAGGAGGTCACCCTCGAAGGCGCCGACCGAACACTGTTGGAGAACCTCTCGCTGACGATCTCCTCGGGAGACCGAATCGGCGTGGTCGGGATAAACGGCGTCGGCAAGACGACGCTCCTACGAATCATTGCCGGATCGCTCCAACCCGATTCGGGCACCATTCGCCGGGGTCGCGACGTGCGCGTCGGCTTCTTAGAGCAGTTGCCGTCGCTTCCGACGGGCACCGTACGACACACACTGGGCCGTGGCTGGAAAGTCGACGCGGTCTTGGACCGTCTCGGGATGCTCGAGGAGGCGCAGACCGAGACGAAGAACCTTTCGGGCGGGCAACTCAAGCGGGTCGCCATTGCTCGCCTCTTCATCGAGGAACTCGACTTGCTCATCCTCGACGAACCCACCAACCACCTCGACCTGAACGCCATCCAGTGGCTGGAACAACAGATCAAGGCCTTCAAGGGCGCGGTCGTCATCGTGAGTCACGACCGATTCCTCCTCGATCAGGTCACGACACGGATGATCGAAATCGACCGCGGAAAGACCTACGTACAAGCGGGCGGCTATTCCCAACTCCTCGAGGCGCAAGCGACGCGCGAGGAACAGGCCGCGACGGCTGAACAGATCCGACGGAACCTCGCGAGGACCGAGTTGGCGTGGCTACGTCGCGGTGTCAAAGCGCGCGCGACCAAGCCGCAGGCGCGACTCGACGCCGCCAAACGACTCCTGGCGTCACGACCGGAGGCGGCGGCCCGAGTGGGCACGCTCGACCTCGTGTCCAATGTTCCCCGGCTCGGCAACACGGTGATCAAGGCCCATCAAGTCTCCTTCGCCTACGACGACGGTGCGCCGATCTTGCACGACGTCACCATCGACCTCGGACCTGGTGAGCGAATTGGTGTCGTCGGACCGAATGGGACAGGGAAGTCAACATTCATCCATCTCCTGGCCCAACTGGTGACTCCGACGATGGGTACCGTAAAGCGCGGTCCGACCGTCGTCGCCGCCCATCTCGAGCAGAGCGGGGGCGGATTCGATCTGGACTCGACGGTCCAAGAGTTGGTCGCCGGCCCGCGAGGCATCCCCGGATCGCCCGACGACGTTGCACTCATGAAGCGATTCTGGTTTACTGGCGCCCTTCCGATGACGAAGGCCAGGGACCTGTCGGGTGGCGAACGTCGGAGATTGCAACTGTTACTGGTTCTGTCCGAGCGGCCGAACGTCCTGTTCCTCGACGAACCAACCAACGATCTTGATCTCGAAACGATTCGCCTCGTCGAGGAGTTCCTCAGTCAGTGGCCGGGGACGTTGGTGGTCGTCTCACACGACCGCACCTTCCTCAGCCGGACGACAGATCGACTCCTCGAAGTGCAAGCAAGTGGAACGATCGCTGAGGTTCCGGGTGGTATCGATGCGTGGATCGCTCAAACCAACGCGACGCCCACCCTGAGCTCGGATTCGAGTGAACCCGTCTCCATTCCCAACGCCTCAGTTGGACGTCAGATCCGCGACGTTGAGAAGGAGATCGCCCGTCTCGAACGGAAGAGAACGAGCTTGGCCCAGAAGATCGCTGATTCGTCGAGTCATGAACTGCAGACAACATTGAGCCTCGAACTGTCAGAACTCTTGAAGGAGTTGAACGCAGCGGAGGAACGATGGCTTGGCTTGGTGGATTGACGTCTGGATTCTTGATATGGGTACTGATGTGCCATGGCTCCAATCGAACCCCGTCGACCAACGAGACATTTAGGCAAGCCCCACTTACGGCAAGCCGACAAACCAACACCGACGATCGCGGAACCAGAATCTATTGACGAAGGTACGGAAAGTTCTGCGGTCTTTACTGTGACTCCGTTCACCCTCCTCGTTCCCGTCCCCGCGTCCACGCAACTCCGTTGAGGGAACCTCAAGGTGCCGTTGGCCAAGATTGGCCTCATGCGACAATGTCGAATGGACATCCCTCCAATTCGGCGCGCCACCATGACCGACATCGCGGAGATACTGCGACTGCGAACCGTCATGTTCCGCGACATGAACCCTGACGTTGAGAACGGTGAATGGTTGGATTCCTCATCAGGTGTCCTCGAACGCCACCTGTCCAATGCGACTGTCATTGGAGCCGTGGCGGACCGGCCCAATGGTCCGGGCCTCTGCGCCTCGGGGCTACTCCAGATCCACGAAGGACTTGGTTCGCCACGATTCCCGAGGGGCGTCTTTGGATACGTCGGCTCAGTCGCGGTCGACCCGGAATGGCGGAAAATGGGCCTCGGCGGGGGCGTCATCCAGTTCCTCATTGAAGAAGCTCGGACGTTGCGGTTGGAGAGAATTGAACTTCACGCAACTCGAGACGGAGAACGGATCTATCGAAAATTGGGCTTTCGTGATCGTAATGGCGGCATCGAATTGCGTCTCGAAATCTAGGAAGCTGCGACGACGCAGCTCACTTGTCTATCTGACACCTATCGAATTCGAAGATACAAACACACAACAAACTCGGACCACTTTCCGATAAGCGTGGACCGGCGTTTGAGGTTCAGGTCAATTAGTGCCCCCGGCAGGATTCGAACCTGCGCTCACGGTTTAGGAAACCGATGCTCTATCCCCTGAGCTACGGAAGCTTTGACTCCTTGCTCCAATCTTGCTCCAATCATTCGATAGGGTGCAGAAGTGACAACGAGACGCTCCTATGGTACAGGCTCACTCGTTGAACGACCTCCTGGAAGCGGCAAGTGGATGTTTCGATTCGTCGTAGGCGTTGATCCGGTCACAGATAAGGTCCGACGTCGGAGCGTCACGATTACCGCGAAGAATAAGTCCGAAGCTCAGGTCAAAGCACGAAAAGTATTATCCGAAGCGGACGAGAAGATTGCAGGAACGTCAGCGACGCTCAATCAACTGCTGACGGAGTGGATGAAGTTTCAGACCGGTCGAGGGAGGTCACCAACCACGCTGAACGGATACCAGAGTCTGATTGTACGTCAATCAAAGGCACGTTGGGAGGCGTCAAGATATGCGAACTTACGCCGCACCAACTCGATACCCTGTACAGCAAACTTTCGCGCGACGGCAAGAGCCCGCGAACGATCCGGAATATTCACAACGTGATATCTGCGGCGCTAAATCAAGGTCTTCGGTGGGGATGGATAGACAAGAATCCAGCCGCGCGCGCAACGCTCCCGGAAGCGAGCGCTCTCAAGATTGAAGCACCAACCGCCGAGCAAACTCGAACACTTATCTCGAGGTGTCAAGAAACGAATGAAACCTTAGGAGCGTTTGTATTCCTCGCCGCCGTCACGGGGTGCCGTCGAGGAGAGATTGCAGCGCTTCGATGGAGTTCGATTCAAGGAGATGTTCTGATCATCACTCAAAGCGCTTACGCGGTCAAGGGTGTTACCGGCATCAAGTCGACCAAGACTGGCAGAGAACGAGTGGTCCATCTGCATGAATCTGTGCAGGAATGGCTTCAGTACTGGCACAGTCACTGCACGAAGCAGGCAACGGAATGCGGCGTTGAGTTGACTTCCGATTCTTTCGTTCTGTCGTCCTTGCCCGATGGTTCGAGATTCGTAAACCTCGATGCGGTTTCACGCGACGTGCGTAAGATTGCCGATCATCTCGGTATGAAGTGGATTCATCTTCATTCCCTTCGCCATTTCGCGGCGACGGAACTCCTTGCTGCAGGCATTTCCCCGCACGACACCGCCGAAATGTTGGGTCACGCTGATCCATCACTCACATTGCGGGTCTATGCGCACGCGTCCACAGAGAGACAAAGGGCAGCCGCGGGCATCCTGGCCGGAATCCTCAAGGATCCAAAGTGACGACCCGTTATGCGCCGTTGTTGGGCTCAACATACTGAACCAAGTCGACGACTCGTATGAGCCATCGGTACACATGCTTTCTTCCCGGAATCTCACCGCATTTGAGGCGCTGTCGCACCGTGTACCCGCTGACCCCGAGGTACAGCGCGGCACCGTCGGGCGTCATTAATTGTGGAAGGTACTTCTCGACATCTCGAAGCGGCACGTCACTCCCCATTGGTCACTCCAGAAGCACCGGCCGATGCGGACTTGCGCGCTTCGACGGAGAGCTGTGAAGGAACTCCGCGATCGCGGTCGCACGTGGATCGTCGTAGCCGCGACCGTCGTAGCTGAAGGAACCTTCGACCGGGTCGTCGGAGTGAGGCGATTTCATATGCTCGGCGCGGGCATCGCGGAGGTCCTGAAACCGCGTGGAGTAGTGGCGAGACTTCGTGATTAATTGCCCTCGAAATCCGAAGGTGTGCGCGTGCGCGCGAGTATTCAACGACACGAGCGAGGGATCTTGTGCGAGGTCCCAGGCGGTCAGAGCCAGTTGACGGAGATGCGGAGATGCGTTGATGTTGAGGATCTCACTTCGCGCGTTGAATCGCCGAGCAAAGTCCAGTGATCCATCGGCTGACTTCGTGGCATATTTGGCCACGTAGGCCGCGATCCGCAGGTCGTCACGATCGAGCGTCGACGCGTCGGTCACTGGAGCTGCCGGCCCCACGAGATGCTCCCGCGAGGATTGACGATGGAGAACTCCTTCGCTACATTTTGGATAATGCTGGCGAGGAGTTCCTGGTGAGTTCTGGCGGTGGCGGACTGAATGGTTCACCGGGTCCGTCCAGGCGAAGGACGACGTGAAAGTGAGCGAGTCCACGACGCTGGAACTCGGCGACCTTGAGGTAGTTCAGTCGGGCGTGCTGCGCTAGTTCCTCGAAAGCGGACCCCAAGGTGAGTGGCCAGGCGACGTCGAATCTGCTCGAAAGTCCTGTTCCAGAGACGTGAGGACTCCGCGTTCCAGAGCACTGCGTCCGCAAAGCGGTAACAGAAGTCGCAGAGCGGACTGCCAAGCTCGGGATCTGCCTCGTCGTGGCGACGCGAACAGGCCTGGACACGACCGTGCGGCAGAAGCGCAGCGGTCCGGGTTGACACGAGCCATCGCTCTTTCGGGCGTGCACGATGCCGAACGAGGGCGCCGTGAGGGTGAGGAACAGTCGCGGGTCATCACTGATCGACGCCGGTACGCCCTTACCGCCAACGAGACCGGTCGAGACGACGATCCATGCGTCGGCCTTGTATAGGTAGGAGCACGAGGGACAAAGCACGGCACGACGGTCCTTGCAGGCGACGAGCAATGGACGTTCGATGACCTCGCCGGTGGCGACGTTGACGAACTCCCCGCGAAGTCGGATCGGGTGCGAACACCCACCGGCTCATTGATGTCCTTCACCAGTTCATGGGTCGACTTTCGATGCGTCATAGTGGCTCCTCTCGGAGAGGAAATAAAATTGCTCCTCTACTTAACAAGCCACACGCAAAACGGCACTTTCGAACAAGAGTTCCGTGACAACTTCACTTTCGGTACGTCGCGGTCACTGGCGGACAGTCACGGATACAGATGCAAAATGCCGATGAGTGCCTGCCTCCACTGCGCGCGTAACTTTTTCGCAGATTGAGCATCCCCACAACGTTCGTGAATTTGTCCGATTGGACGCCTAAGGAGGTGTCAATTTCGAGATTCTTGGTCACCGATTGCAACCAGTTCGACGATTCTTCGAGTGTGCGTTTCGGTGCAAACGTTTCCCACGAATGTCGCACCACTGACAACGAGTCGAAATGGGTGATTATTGACGATCTTCAGGTTGGGCCTCTGGCGCTGCGCGCCAACGGCCCAAAAGGAGGCGAGGTCCTGAGTTGATCAGAACCTGTACGACGTGCTTATGCGTAACATGCCTTTACGTCTTTCAAGTAATCCGCGATCGCTTTCTTCTAAGCAATTCAATTCCTGTTACCGTTGTGGCGAACCAAAGTATGAATATCTCCAACCAAAGGCCCCTGAATAACTCAATCAGAATCATCGCGGTAAAAGCGGTCGACCAAAGGGCAATCGACAAAACGAATGCAGCCGACTGTGAGACGCGTTTATTGTCAGATCTGCGATTTCCACCAACGCCAAAGCGTCTACTGAATTTGAGAGATGACAATGTGCCGACGACTACGAATAAACCATCCAAAAGCAAGTAATGCATTGTGCTAACCCTTCGGACAATAACTTGGAATTGCACCAAAAGCGCTTAGTACGAGAGCAAATCCCGTGGCGGTGACGACATATGCAGCAACGAGGAAAATGCTACCACCCACTGTTTCCGGTGCAAGGACGAACCCCAGGCCAAGTGCAGTTCCTGCATCCATGCCGGCGAATCCCACGAAACCGGTGACCGCTTGGCACCACTCCCTCTGGTTTTCATTCGATTGATTGATGGCCACTTGTGAAGGGACTTGGGTCACCGGAACGCTCGTCGTAGTTACAGGTGGCGTGTTGGTGCTATTAGGCGGCTTCGTTGGTGCGTTGCCGTGAGATGCAGGTTTGCACTTACCTGTTGCCGGACCATGTGAGTTGCCGGCGTAGTAATGACTTACTCCGTCGAAGCAATACCAACCCTTTAGTCCCAATGGGTCGGTCTGATTGAGGGGGTTGTCATTACTTAGTAGCGGGACGTTCGTCAACTCCAACAAGTTCAGGACTTATCGGATTCCTTCTACACACGTTGCGCGGGAGACGTTGGTCACACACTTGGTCCTACGCGTGGTGCAGTTAACTGCGTCAAGGTGACGACGTCAAACTTGCCTTTACGTCTTTCAAGCACAATATTTAAAGTGTTTGCGTGCTTCGTTTCGTCAAAGTGCAACAATTGACCAGTTCAAATTCGCTATTTCTCGCTCGATTTCTAGATCGATAGGGACGATTGTTGCGGCGTATTCAATGTTCAGCCGCTTCCCTAGGTCGTTGTCGGGATCTCGCAGAAGAATCTCGGCAAGCATCCGATCTCGCCTGCCCCGCAATAAGAACGCCTCAGATGACTTACTTATCATTTCATTTTCAAGAGCTGCGAGGTTTGTTGCGATGCAATCTCTCAACCCAATTGCTTGATTCACCGCCGCGACGTTTTCAATTGCCTGCAGGAGATTCCGGGCTGTCGCGAAACAATTGGCACCGAACCAATAGTAGTGCTGGTATGACTCTTCTGTTTGGTAAGAGTGATAAACGATAGTTCTGCTCAACGAGCACAGCCACCTCGCCGTTCTCAACAGGAAAAAAACATCGTCCGAGTGATCGTTCACAACTTGAGACACAATCAGATTTGCAGTGTCCATGGTCTCGGTGAAGCTGTCAAAATCGTAAATCTCAATGCAGTGTTCGGCGAACGCCAAGAGAAAATTCGCGAGGAGACCATTCGACTCGATCGAATACATCGCCATTGCTCTCCACTCCTCCAATTCCTGGCGGAGTTTGAATTGCGTCGTCATTGGAACGAATTCTCAATTCTCCATTTTCGCTTGTAAGTCGAACGAGGGCAAGAACTCGGTCCCTTCGAAGACTGTGAGCCTCTCCACGCAAAGGAATCGGAAATCTCCAATGGTCCACGGACTTATAGTCGTCCGAATGTAGATTCTCATCCCAATCAAGTATGAGTCTTTTTTCAAGTGAGTCGTATTCCAAGTAACTTCCCCACATATTCACCAAATTCGAAATCGTTTGGACATCTGGTCCGGGAAATTGGCTGATGTTGCGGAGAAATTAATTCAAGAACAGTTAATCAATTTATTACTGTATGAATCAGTACTTGCGCTGCCATAACTTCCGCCAGAGTAGTCGATGCAGTTGCGAGTAATTCACAAACACATTCGCTTCCAGAGGCGTTGGTCGTAAGTAGTGTGGACTCCGCCGCCTAAATGATGACCTCGAGTAAATTCATTGCGCCTACCAAGTCCGACACTTCGTACAGCACAAGAGCTCGTTGAAGCTGAATCCACATTATCCAGTAGTGCTCGGCATTCGATTCCAACAGAGATATTCGCCAATGGAGTCTTCAATCTCATCCAAGTGCTCGAGGGCAAGATTCACCTCATAAAGAGATAGCAATTCAAACGCACGTCTAAATGATTCAGCAACCTCGTTCGAAATCATTCCGGTCTCCATAACCTCAATCCCTTCTTGCCAAGACGCAATTGAGCCTCATTAACTTCGAAAGACCTGGGTCTCCCATCAATTAGTCGACTTGTTTCTCAATCTATGCGAGGGCCAGACCGAACAGGATATAGACGCCCCAACCGACTCCTCCAACCGCTGCTGCGCCGGCCGCAACCTTCGTGACCGGAGATTTAAGTCCCGCTTGAAGTTCCGAACTCAGGTTATTCAATACCATTGAACCAAAATTCGACCGTGCGACACCGGCTGCTCAGTATCTTGCGGGCGCGTCGGTGTCCTCTCTTCCGTCCCATTCTTTTCCTTCACTCCTTGTTCAGTTGGTGCTTGTCCCTTTGCCGGAAGAAGGCTGAAAAACGGTATCGACCTGAGCAAGACCGTTCTGACACGTAAAAATTAGGCAAACGAAAATCTTCCCGGTCTTCTCTTTTACCCCATCACCGATCGGATCCTCCAATTCAACGGATTGTCATTCGTGAACACGTACGGCTGATTCGTCGACGCAACTGCAGGGTCAATGCTCAGGAACTGATCGGTCGTCGGGTCGTAGTAGCGGTTGACTACGGAAGTCATCAGATGGGATCGTTGTTCTTCGAAAGCGGAGGCTTTGACCAGGGACATTGATGTAGCAATTGCTGTAAATTCGAGAGTTCAAAATAGTTGTCGCCACGACATTTTCGCAGTTAGACCGTGGACCGCCCAACGGGATCAGCGTCAATTGTTTGCGCTCAAGTATCGACGACAATTGAAGTGCACCAACTTTGACCGCTCGTGTCAAGGTCGATGATGCCTCGCAGCGAATCAACTCAACGATTATGAATCCGTCGGTGTCCATTCCGAGAGCTTTCCGCCAGCAAGCGAGACGACCATAAAGCCATTTGGGCCGATTAGTTGCCACGACTCGTACTCGCGACTTGGGAGTACGGAGAGACTCGTGTTATTGGCAAACTCCACTTCAAGTCGACCGTCTTCTGTGACCCACGAGTCGAGTACAGATAGCCCAATTAGACCCTTCGAATTCTCTCGATCAGCGTTAGGAAACACGCCATTCCAGGAATACGATTCCAACCCGAAGGTCAATATGACTTCGCTCTCACACTTCAGAATGTATTGATTGGATGTTCCAAAAACGATTTTGGTTTGTCCGATAATGCTGACATCAGCCACAATCAAGTCAACAAGTACGATGACGCCTTGTACAGAGTTCCGTGGCACTTTCAAGCACCCATTCTCTTAGGGGTCAATGAAGTCATCGCCTCCGCCGTCACCTGCTCCGCCGATTTCTATCGACGGCTTGAGTGGGAAGTGTACTTCGGGTTGACCGACGCCAGCACTTCCCAACTTTGCCCCATCCATTGTCGTGTAATCGCCATCAGCGTCCGTAATCTTGGCGTATCCGTCCGGATACCGAGCGTCGGCGGTGTCATCCATTGCACGAAATTCATTTGCGTCACCCTTGGCACCGGGCTCCTGAAAGACCCATCCGTCGCCTTTGTTGGCCGGACGGGCATCGTAATTCTTCGGCACTCTGATCCCAATTGCCTCAAGTTCGGCACGAGCTTCGGCGGCACTACTCCCCGGCGCAAGCCCACCTTGTATGGAAAACCCGCCTCCTAAACATGAGCTTTGGCCGCAAAATGCTTTGTCGAGATCACTTCTTCCGGCCGAAAGAGCATGACCAACGGTTTTCGCAGCCGATTCGATGCACCCCAAGAAACCGTGACAAAGCCCAAGGGGGTCTTCCGCATTCAACGGATCGTCATTCGTGAACAAATACGGCTGATCCGTCGTCGCGATGTCTGGGTCAACACTCATGAATTGATCGGTTGTCGGATCGTAGTAGCGGTTGATCAGATACACCAGATTCGTCCCGTCGGTGTAGCCACCGGCGAAGCCCACAGGCGTGTAAGGGGTGAAGCCGCCCGTGGTCTCGGGATTTCCCCACGCGTCATACGCGGTCGACGCGGTCAGACTCCCACCTGAACTGACAACTCCGCGCACCGAGCCAAGGGCGTCACTATTGAGGTAATGAACAGTGCCACCGGACAATGTGACCTGTTCGAATGGCGTGCCGCTTGAGCCGTAAAATACGCGTTCGTCGAGTCCATGAGGAGTTGCGGAATCGTTCGCGAGTGATGATCACCTTCTCTTTGAAATCAAAACTGTCGATCGGGAGATCGCAGAGGGGCCGTCGTCGATGTGACGGTAGCTGTCACATTGAATGCCGGTAGATCTTCGAATGCTTTCGCTGATCGCGACAGAGTCCGAAGTCTGAAGTTACGCTCTCTTGAGTCCCTCGGAAAGAGTTAGTCAACCGTCTCTCACCACGCGTGTATCCCCACCGACGCCAGACTCATCCAGTGTCGGAAGCGAGGTCGCTGGATGTGTTGGCATGTGGTGCCGAGCCACTCACTCACGTTGCACGGATTGTGGCAACGACCCGGGCCACTCGCTAACCATGCAAAGTCGAACCTTTGATGGCCCAATCTTGCTCCATTCTTGCTCCAATTGTTTTCCATTTACTTGGAGCTCGAACGTACCTCAACCCAGCGAAAGGCCTTTGATTAGTGGTTTTTCAATTCAAAGCCACTTATATCTTCGGTTTAGGAAACCGATGCTCTATCCCCTGAGCTACGGGAGCGAAACCGTCGGAAGGCGACCAACAGTCGACTCCGCATTCCACACGAAGTCAAGCCTATGTCTATCGAGTTCACAGCGTGAAACCGATCCTCACGCGAACTTTCTCACCTCTCTCGCAATTCAGCGGCGATCGTCGCACTCATGAATGTCACCATCGGAATCTTGATTGATTCTCGCTGGCGGGGTTGCCGCACGATGACCCACGACGTTTCTTGCTGACTCAGTTCGTCAAATGAACCCGGTCAGTGCGCCAATGCCTGAGTGGAAGTGACTGGTCCGTCGACCGACCAGGGAAAATTTATCCACTTGTCGGTTTTCTTCCACGAGTAGTCAGGCACTATGACTGATTGTGGCTTTGCGTACAGCACCGCAGATCGAACCTCACGTACTGAGCCCGCGCAAAAGTCCATCACCATCTTCAAGGTGTGACCAGAGTCCGCGACATCGTCCGCAACGAGCACCACCGCTCCTGAGAGGTCTACTTTGTTGGGAACCGGCGGCAAAACGATAGGCATGGCGAGTCGTTCGTCGATGCCCGTGTAGTACTCCACACTCATCATGAAGGCGTTCTTCACTCCCAGCGCATAACCGAGTCCCGCGCCCAGGAAGAAGCCACCACGTGCGATCGACAAGACGATGTCTGGCGCGAAATCAGAGTCACATATGCGCTGAGCAAGCACCCTCGTCGCTCGTCCAAAATCTTCATAGGTCATTACTTCGCGAGTTTCCATGGATGAAACGGTAGTCGTAGTACCCACATTGAACGACGCGAAACCACTTCAGCCGGGGTCGTAACGGCGTTGCTCGCTCGACCGCCGTCCGAATCCAGAAACGTGTCGTCGTGGCATAGTTAGGGCGTGAGCACAGAATTAGATCACGATCGCCGAATTGGTCTCATGTCCGACTCCCTTGCGGGACTTCGCGTAGGAGACGCGCTCGGTGAGGCATTCTTCGGGTGGCCCGAGGAGGTGAAGGTGCGAATAGCACGCCGCGAAATCCCTTCTGTCGCGACGTGGACTGACGACACTTTGATGGCCTGCTCACTCGCAACGGTGTTGGCTGAAAATGGTGGGGCGTTCGACGATGAACAACTCATCAGTCACTTCGCCCGATATTTCGATATTCAACGCGGCTACGGGCACCTCACGAGTCAGTTGCTGCACAGCGTGCGACTGGGTCATTCCTGGCGTCCCATCGTGGAAGCGGCTCACGGCGGACAAGGTTCGTGGGGCAACGGCGCCGCGATGCGCGTGGCGCCACTCGGCGCCTACTGGTGCGATGACCTCGAACGGGCCGCGACACTCGCTCGCCAGCAAGCTCGGGTTACGCACGGCAACTACGAGGCGGCTGAAGGGGCCGTGGCGGTGGCCATCGCGGCGGGAATGGCCGCGAGTTCGCGCGGTACGCCGGCACCATCGCGCACGACGCTCCTTCAAGATGTCGCGAGCTACCTACTTCCCGGATTGGTTCTCGAAGGATTACAGAACGCTCTACAGGTTGGCGATGTCTCCGCCGCCACTGCGGCTGGTTTATTGGGTTCGGGTCACGAAGTCGCTGCGTTCGACACAGTTCCATTTGCGCTCTGGGCCGCTGGCGGCAACCTCGATGACTTTGCGGCGGGTTTTTGGACCACCGTCGCCGGTCTCGGAGACCGAGATACTACGTGCGCGATTGCCGGTGGGGTGATCGCTGCCCGAGTGGGCGTTGACGGCATCGCGACCAAAATGCTCGACCTTGCCGAGCCTCTTCCAGATTTCGTGCCGCTCTCCCTCGGGGGTCGCCCCAATCCCAAACCCCAGTAGGGGCTACCTACCTTGTCGCCTCGCGTGGCCGCTCCGTGTTGGGCCACGGATTCAGCCGAGCGACAGCCTCATTCGATGCCATTGATGATGAACTGTGTCAAGTGAGTAGATCGCGAAACTCGCCTTCGGCAATGACGAGTAACTTGCCGGCCCTATGCGTAGACCGACGGCGCCATGTATCGCGTAGGCCGTCATGGACCAGTTGTCGTAGGCATTGAGATATTGGAACCACCGATGGCCACCGTCAGTGGTCACGTCGATGACGGCATTGCTCACCATCACGACAGTTGAAGCGCTCTCCGCGATCACCCGGTCGACAAAGTAGATTCCCCCACCGGCCCAGTCGGTGGCGAGCTGTGGCCCAGCCGCGCTCCAGTGTCTACCGCCGTCCGTGCTGCGGACCGGATACTGAGCCGGACCACCACTTTTGTCCCATACCGCCCATCGGTAGGTCGCTCCAGTTGTCGCGAACTTCAGCCAATGCTCCTGGGGCGCGGCCAGTTCCGTACCCAGCGGAAGGGCGTGACCTGCAGATGACTCGGTCAGTCCCTTCTGCATCGACAAGGTCAACGGATAGGGCGATGTCGCTGCCCCCGCGACCGTCGCTGAGCAGACTGCAGCGACGAGGGCGACAGGAACGAAGTGGTTGATTCGTCGAATCTCGACCTCCCTAGAACTTCGTTGATCACTCCTACGGGGACAGTACATCCCAATCGACACCGAACTCGGGTCACGATTGTCTGCGGCTGACTCGGCGCTTCGGACATCCGTTTCCCGCGAACGAACCTAGTGTGACACTCGAATGACCGATCCTCCGGTCGAGGTCACTGATCCTCCCGACACCGACGTAGTCAGCTCGTAGAACCCGTTGCCCGCATTAGCCGGTATTCGAATCATTGAGACTGGGTTCGCGTCTTTCGAGTTGGGGACCCGAATGACGGTCGCACTCGAATTGACGACACCGTAGCGTGGACGGGAACGACCAAAGGCCGTCTTGAGGGCGGCCACCGTGGCGAAGGGACCCGAGATAGTGGCCGTCAGCACGTAGGTGAGCGATGCCTTCTTGTCCGACGTCGGTGGGTTGGTCGAGCGAGTCCAACTGATCTTGAGCACCTCGCCCGGGTGATGCACGGCGTCGATCACGGACGCGCTGCAGCACGAGTAGCTGAAGATCGCGCGCTGAGAGCTCTTAGTCTGAGCACCCGAGAGTGTGGGACTCAGGACCACGGTCGTCGCCACAAAGACTGCGAGGAAACCCATTCGGCGCAGCCAAGCGCTTCCAAGGAGTTGTTCCGACTTCATTGCCCCCCCTACGCAGACGATGGCGAGATTGATTGAAGACTAACCGCAATGGTGACGTTCATCGCATGTCAAGTGTGGTGCTCGACTTCACGAGCGGGTCCGCGCTGTCGCACTAACTTCTGGCGCCGTACGGATCGGCGGCGAGATCGCAGGAATGTCGCGCCGCTCGCCGATGCAAGTCGGCGACCTTGGAGTGCGTCCTATCGTGTTCGACATGCTGGCCCGTAGAGAATGGGATGTGACGATCCGCGGTCGAATCGAGAACGTCACGGATGATCTTGAGTTCCCGAGTCGATTTCAGGCTGCTCTTCAAAAAGAAAGTGCGGTCTCCATTGTGGTATTCGACCAGGGCGTATCGCCACACTCGACATCGGTGATCGTTCGGGCTCATGCGAAGAGCGCGAAAACGGCGGAGCTGGCGGTCCGTGAACTCGTTCTCCGCATCTATATGACGCTTGCTGAGGAGATCACTGGCGAAAGCAGTTTCGGTTGGACGCTGAGTACTCAGGCGGTGCCTGCTCGCAGAGCGCGCGCACTCAAGCAGCGACGACGTTGGTCACAATGGCGCGCGCGCATTCGCACGAAGTGATCGGCATATCGCGAGGTTGACTCACTCATTGGATCCAATGGTGCTCGTGCGAAAGTATTTGGCCGGAGTGATGCCGGTCTCGCGTCGAAAGGATGCGACGAAGGCGCTCGCTGACTCGTAGCCAACCTTCCTCGCCACTTCGGCCACCTGTTCATTCGCACCGAGCGCTTCGAGGGCATGATTCAGTCGCACGAGAGTTCGCCATCGGGCAAAGGTCATTCCAGTGTCAGAAAGGAATGCTCGAGCGAGGGTGCGACTACTTGAGCCGACCTCGAAACCCCACTCCGCCAATGTGCGACCGTCCGCCGGATCCTCTTTCAGCTTTTGCGCGACTTCAAGGGCCCGGTCGTCACTCGGCATTCGGACCTGGAAGGAGACCGTCGATACCGGCACGAGCAGGTCCACGAGGAGCTGTTCGGCATGCCGTCGGTGAAGGACATCCATTCCTTTACCCGCCAGGTAGTGGAGAAGATGCTCCACGAGCGGCGAGACCTCGACCGGCGTGCAGGTCCTCCACGAATCGGGAAAGGACTCGGGCCGCAAATACGCCGTCCGCATCGTCGCGACACCGTCGGAGAGCGTCTCGTGACGAACACCCGCCGGTATCCATAGCGCGCGCGTTGGTGGCAGCACCCACGCTTCGGAGCCACTGCGAACCGTGAGGACGCCGCTCGACGCCCACGCGAGCTGGTGTTCGTCATGTGTGTGCCAGTCAAAGACTGTGCCGGCGGGCATGGGGAACGTGCACACGGAGAGGTCTTCGTTCGGACCAATCTCCGGATCGTCACATTGTCCCTCTAGCGACATTGATTGTCAGCCTACGGTCTTGGCTTCGCTGCATGCGCTTCGTACATTGAAGAGATGAATGAGAACCACGCAAAACTCTGCTCAAGTCCTGGCTGGGCGACGCACATCCAAGAAGACGTCCTTCCTTCGCTGATGAGCCTCGCCGACCTGGGCGATCGCGTGCTCGAACTCGGGCCCGGTCCCGGCGCGGCGACTGAGTGGCTGCGTTCGCGCGTCGCTCAATTGGTCGCTCTTGAGTTCGACCGGCACGCGGCAGAAGTGCTGACGAGTCGCTACGCCGGCACCAACGTGGAGGTGGTCGTAGGTGACGCATCCCACATGGACTTCGCGTCGGATTCCTTCGATTCGGTCTGTTCGTTCACGATGCTCCACCACATACCCACCACCAGCGGCCAACAGGCACTACTCAATGAAGCCTTCCGAGTGCTGCGACCGGGAGGGACCTTCCTCGGCTCCGACAGTTTGGCCAACAATGACCTGCACCACTTCCATGAAGGTGACGTCTACAACCCCGTCGAACCGGCATCTTTCTTGGTCCGCCTCCAAGCCGCCGGCTTCACGCAACTCACGATCATGGTGGACAAGATCTTGAAGTTCGTCGCACGCAAACCAGAACGATCGACCCGCCAATGAAGTCAATCGAATGAGGAGGCATTTGCCATGACACTTCCCTACAATGAACCGCTCACCGTGCGCTCACCCGGCACACCAGTGATCCCGGAGCCACCCCGGCGCGGCGAACCGGGTGGTGAACCCTGCGGCATCTGCACGGGTCAAGCGACCGGCGCCGTGTGGTCCAACGACAACTGGTCGCTTCACCCTCCCGTGGGAGGGAGTTTGGCGGGCGCGGTCTGGCTCGCCAGCCGTGCCCACGTCGACTCGTTCAAAGACCTTCCGGAAGCGGCAGCGACTGAGTTTGCCCATGTTGTCGCCAACGTCGAACGAGGGATCCTCGCCCTCGGCGGCGTCGGCCGCGTGCACCTCTATCGATGGGGTGACGGAGGCTCCCACTTTCACGTATGGATGATCCCTCGCCCCCTCGGAATGATCGAAGCCTCGGGCATGATGTTGCCGCTGTGGGAAGACGTACTGCCGAACCTCACGGACGAGGAGTTGCGAGAGGCGGCCGAGAAGGTCGCACTTGCGATGGACGATTGATCGCAAAACGCAACAAGTGAACCACGAAACGACGTCGTGCGTTTCGGAACCTCGCTGGCTCAATGCTTAGGATGTCGCCATGAGCGACACCGGGCAACATCAGAATCCTTTTCGCATCGATGGAAACGTAGTACCCGTCGCCTATCAACTTCGGATCGAACCCGACCTTTCGGAGCTCAGTTTTCAGGCGGAGGTCACCATCGATGTCGACGTTGTGTCCGACACGTCAGAGGTCACCTTGAACGCGGTCGACCTCGTCTTCGACGAGGTCACGATCGATGTCGGAGACGCGTCGATATCGCCGGAGACAGTTTCGTTCGATGAGACCTATGAAACTGCGACCATCAGTTTCGCCCAAGCACTTGCGCCGGGTCAAGCGAGGCTCGCGATCAAGTTCCATGGCACTCTCAACGATCAACTTCGGGGCTTCTACCACTCGGCGTACGTTGACGCCGATGGGCAAAGCCGCACGATCGCCACGACACAGTTCGCCCCCACCGACGCACGCAGAGCGTTCCCGTGCTGGGATGATCCCGCCGTCAAGGCCACTTTCCAGTTGACGTTGGTCGTCCCGAGTGACCTCGCGGCATTTTCGAACACCGCCGAGACGTCATCCACGTTCCTTCTTGATGGCCGACGCGAAATCTGCTTCGCGACCACCATGGTCATGTCGACATACCTTGTCGCCTTCGTGGTTGGAGCCTTCTCGGTATCGTCAGCCCTTGAGGTGTCGGGAGTGCCCATTCGCGTCGTCACCCCGCTCGGGAAGGACCATCTAGGCAAGTGGGCGCTCGAGATCGCTTCTCACGCAATTCACTTCTTTACTGACTATTTCGCGATCCCCTACCCGGGCGACAAGATTGACCTGATCGCGATTCCCGACTTCGCGTTCGGTGCCATGGAAAACTTGGGCTGCATCACATTTCGCGAAGAGTACCTATTGATTGACGTTGACACCGCGTCGCATTTCGAGAAGTTGACCGTGGCAACGGGCGTGAACCACGAGCTCGCCCACATGTGGTTCGGGGACCTCGTCACGATGGATTGGTGGGAAGGGATCTGGCTCAACGAAGCATTCGCGACCTTCATGGAATCCATCTGCAGCGACCACTTCCGACCGGAGTGGAGAAAGTGGTCCAGTTTCCATCCCTATCGCGACGCGGCCTTCACGGTGGACGGCCAGCATTCGACGAGGCCCATCGAATATCGAGTCGTCGCGCCCGATGACTGTCGGGGCATGTTCGACATCTTGACCTACGTGAAGGGATGCGCGGTACTGCGAATGCTCGAACAGTTTCTCGGCGAAGAGGTCTTTCGTGACGGCGTGCGCCGCTACCTGCTCGATCATGCCTACGCCAATGCCGTGACCGCCGACTTGTGGTCCGCACTCGAATCGGCATCAGGAATGCCCGTCGGAAGGATCATGGATACGTGGATCCTGCAAGGAGGGTTCCCCTTGCTGTCCGTGCACGACAATGTGGTCGACCAAGAGCCGTTCACCTTCGCTCCGACCGACGCCCCATCAAATATTGGGGAACAGTGGATGGTGCCCCTCCTCGTGCGTTCACTCGACGGCGGGCCAGTGAGCTCGCACCTCCTCGAAGGTCCGACTCTGGAGATCGCCCTGGATCCTTCTTCGTTGATCAACGCCGGCGGCTGGGGATTCTTTCGCACCTCCTACGACGCGATACATCTCGAAGGCATCGCTGCACGAATTGATCAACTCAACGACCTGGAGAGAGCAGTCCTGTTCTCCGACACGTGGACGTCAATTCTTGTCGGAAAGAGTTCCTTCACCGACCTCTTTCGTTTGGCGAAAGGCATGGGGACACTCGACGAGCCAACCGTGTGGCGCGTCGTCTTGTCCGCCGTCGACATGGCGTCACGCATCGTCGACGACGCGGGCCGCGACGTGGTCGCACATCTGGTCCGCACGCTCTTCACGCCCGTGTTTGAACGACTGGGCTGGGAACCCAATGCGAAGGAGTCGACCCAGGCCGGCGAATTACGTTGCGCTCGCGATCGGCGCGCTCGGCACCTTCGGTCAGGTCGGTGCGATCATCGACGAGGCCGTCACGCGCTTCGATGCGAAGCGAATCGATGGCGATCTCGCCGACGCCATAGTGAGCATCACAATGCGCCAGGGACGTGCACAAGATCCTTCTGAATGCGAGGCTCGCCGAGCAGCTGCCACTACTCCGCAAGAGGAGCTGCGCTATCTCTATGCACCCGCGCACTCCGATGACACCGACGTCGTCGCCGACGCAGTGCGAAGGGCGTTCGACACGGTTCGAACGCAGGATGCCCCGTACCTGATTGCGTCGATGATGACCAATCGCCTGACAGGCCCCGACGTCTGGCGCGCCGTTCGTGACAGATGGGAGGAGGCGATGACACGCTTTCCAACGAACACGTGGGCGGCAATGCTGGGTGGTGTCACCACGTTCGTTGCTGACGCGGATTTTGCCGATGAAGTACGTGCGTTCCACGAGCAGCATCCGATCGAGGTCGGACAACAAGAGAATGCTCCAAACCCTTGACGCGATGGCAGTGCACGTCGCACTCGCACGACGTCAACAGTCATCGTTGGCGGTCGAACTACGCGATTTCAACGGTTGACGCGCGAGCCACGATTTCGCTCGGCCCGAAGGCGGAGCGTGGCGTCTGAGGACGACGCAACGCCCACGTCCGCACTCTCCTCGAGCGTCATACCATGTGTCTCGCGTCCAAAGAAGATGACCACGACCACGGCGATCAGTGCGACGGACCCGACCAGCGAATAGACCGCACCAACGCCGAAGTTCGATAGCACGATCGGTATCAGTGATGGTCCGGCGACCCCGGAAATCAGTCGACCGAAGCCCTCGGTGGTCGCCACCCCCCACGCACGAATTTCGGTCGGATAACTCTCCGAAGTGTAGGTCTTCACCGCCGGGTCGACGCCAATGCCAAAGAACGACATCAGGCAGCCAAGGATGATGACCGGCACCGCGCCTCGGACGAATCCGAAGGCCAACGCCGCGACGGCGGCGATAGTGGTGAAACCGATGATCACCGGTTTGCGTCCCCACCGCTCGACGACGTACGCCTCGAGCAATTTGCCCGGAATGGAGACTCCGACGATGACCGCCGTGAAGGCGAACGCGGACGTCAATGGGTAGCCCATACTCGCCACGACCGTGGGCATGAAGGTCTGAATCGAATAGAAGATGAAGAAGGTCCCGCCGAAGGTGATCCACAGCGTGACAGCCCTGCGGCGCAACGGTCGTTTGAAGATCGCGTGCCACGATTGGCGTGGCGCGTTCACGGCCGTGACCTCGGGTGGCACCGGCGGGAGTGGCGCACCGAGTGAACGCTCGGCGCGCGCCTCCATCTTCAATAACGTGGCCTCGGATTCCTTCCAGTGTCCCTTGGACTCGAGCCATCGCGGCGACTCGGGCAAGAACCGCCACGCCAGCAAGGCGAAGAGGATCGGGGTCCCGCCGATCATGAACATGACCCGCCAACCGTGGGTGTCGTTCACGTTCGGAATCAAGATGAGCGCCAGCAGGGGTGACAGGAAATAGCCGAACGAGAGGAACGAATCGGCCCAGCCCGTAAACCGACCACGGCGATTCGGCGGACAGAGTTCGCTGGCGTAGATGTAAGGGATCGGGAAAACCGCTCCCATGGCGATGCCGTCGAGGATCCGCAGCGTGATCAAGCTGTCGAGACCGTGCGCGAAGCCGGTCGAGAACGTCAGGATCGCGTAGGCCGTCGTGCCGACGATCAGCACCTTGCGGCGTCCAAAGTGGTCGGCCAGTCGACCGGCGGGGACGATCCCGATCACGATGCCGATGTTGGCAGCGACCGCCACGAAGGACTTCATCCCGGTCGAGAGGCCGAATTGTTGGGTGAGCGAGGGCAGCACTGAACCGGTGAGACCGATGTCGTACGACTCAATCAACCAACTGAGGAAGAGCAGGCCCATGATCCCGGCGAGCCACCTCGACGGCGGGAGTCGATCGAGTCGAGCGGCGGCGCGCGGTCGTTTCGCGCTGGGAGCCGAGTCGTTCGATGGTCCCGGCGGCACGATCCCCGAAGGTGGCGGAACGGTAGGTACTGAGGTACTGGGACCTGGACTCATCATTCGGCACTTGCCCGCCACTGCAAATCTGCAGTTGCCACAAAGGTTTGAAGTAGCAAGTCTCGAGGATTGGCGCTATTCCTCGGCCTACTGCCACCGTAGTCGCCACGAGTGACGGCGGTGCGTGGTCTTTGGTCCCTTGTATAAGGAAGCGATAATCATTCGAGGATCACCGCGACAGCGCCGTCGTGTCGCGCAAGGCGTCCATTGGCTGCACAGATTATTGACGCGATGTCCTTTAGGATGTCTAGGCCTCATCCCCACCGATTGGAGACACTTTGCTGTTCCATCAGAGGCATCCAGGCCGAAGGCTCTTCGTCGCCGGCGCCGTCGCGGCGGCCTCCTTCTCTCTCTTTGCAGGCCTGGGAGGTTCCGGGGTCGCCGGAGCGACGACCACGGCATCGGTCTTCTACTTGGACATCGGCGGATCGGGTTCTGTGGGCGTACAGCCAACCGTCGCGGTGCCCCACGGCGAACCCACGGCCAGCGGCTACGCCAATGACCTCGTCACCATCGAGGCCGCGCAGGGTGTCACGCTGCAGTTGCTACAGACCGGATGCCCCGGCGAGTCAACGACCACGATGCTCTTCGGGGGCGACCACTGCTACGCCTCGCCGATCACGCAATTGACGTCGGACGTCGCGTTCCTCCAAAGCCATCGCGACCAGGCCGGCATCGTCACCGTCGATCTGGGCTTCAACAACGTGGTCAAGTGCATCAAGCTGTCGACCGGCGTGTCGACATGTCTAAACCAAGGTCTCGCGACGGTGCGTCGAGAGCTTCCGGTCATCATGTCGACGCTCGTTGCGGCGGCCGGTCCCGACGTTCACTTCGTCGGCGTCGGACACTACGACCCCTTCCTCGCCAGCGCCCTTCACGGCGTCGCGGGTGAGGCTAAGGCGGCCACGAGCCTCGACGCGATGACATCCCTGAATCGGACCCTTTCGACTATCTACCAGTCGTTCCTCATCCCCACCGCAAACGTGGCTCGCGCGTTCAAGAACTTTGACCGCACGCCGACGCTGCTGGCGGGCGCGGGCACCGTCGCGACCAACGTGGCCGAAACCTGCTCGCTCACCTGGATGTGCCAACTCGCACCCTTCGGTCCGAACCTGCACCCCAATGACGACGGCTACGAAGTGATCGCGTCAGTCATTGCGGGAAAACTCCCCAGCGCGTTCTGACCTGATCACCGGATCGCGGACGAGAACGCCGTGATCACTCCGTGGTCACTTCGAGCGGACTGTCGCTCGCAGCCTCTCGCTCGAGCGCGGCGTCATAGTGCTTGGGACGCAGCGAACTCCACGACACCTGTCCTCGCCCGGTGACCGCACGGGCCAGTGGCGTGCGCGCCATGAGGGCGGTGAAGACGTAACCCATGAAGTAGACGAGGACCAGCGCCAATGGAGCCGCCACCGGCCAGGGGATATGGAAACCCAGCGCATTGCGGAGGCGCAAGAGGAAGGGAATCCAGAGCATCTGCGAGAGATAGACACCGTAGGAGTTATCGGAACCTGATTTCACCATCGCTCGAGTCCGAAGTCGGCGTTGCGGCCCGACGAGGTAGACGCCCAAGAGATACACACAGAGGATCGCCCCGATATTGAAGGGGAGGATCGCCGGAGAGAATATGTTCGTGCCGGTCTTAACGTACGCGGGCAGCGACCCGTGGCGCGTCAAGTAACTCAAGACTTCAGCCACCAGAGCGCTCGCCACGGTGAACGCGACGATCCAGCGGGCCTTCGCGCATATCCATTCATGGATCGGGTCGAGATGCAGGGCCACGATCATTCCGCCGATGATGTAGATGGCGTACGAAGTGATGAGGCGCGTTTGAAGGACGCCGGAGATTCTAAAGCCGAAGAGATGTGGACTCACGAAGACGCCAAAGGCAATCTGCCACACGAGTGCGAACACCATGATGTGGGTGTGCCAACGCGAGTACCTACGAACGAACCTCATCAGGAGCGGAAAGAGGAGATAGAACTCCATGATGACGATCAGGTAATAGAGGTGGTAGTAGCCCGTGAGCAGGATGTGTACGAAGTAGTGCACTCCTGCGACGCTGAGGATCGTCGCGGAGTGGAACGAATAAAAGGGGATGCCCTTCACATCGGTGAGCGAAGTGTAGAAGAAGTAGATGACCGTCCACGTCAGATACGGCACGCCGACCGACAGAAAGCGACGCTTTGAGTAGTGGACGAGTTCGATCTTCTCGGTGTCCTTGTAGCTGTACGTCAGCATGCACGCCGACACGAACAGAAAGGCGTCGCGAGAGAACCGCGTCAACATGATGAGACCGACGACCGCACTACTCGTCGCGAGTGGTGCGAAGAAGATCAACGCGTGTGTCGAAATCACAGCGGCCTGCTTCACCGGCCGCATGGCGTCAATGTGATCCAGGCGCTTACGTGTGCCAGAGGGTGGCGCGGTGGCGGTACTCACGAGAGACTCGGGGACCTGACATCTTGGGCAACGTCACGAACCGATGACCAACTCCACGTCAAAGTAGACGCTCCGTTGCAACGATCTCTATCGCGTCACCGAGCAACTCGCCCCGCTTGACCTTGCCGGTCGCGTTCACGGGCAGGTGGAGCACCACGTTGAGCTCGACCGGGCGACGAGTACGCACGAAGGTCGCGCTGAGCTCCGCGCCGATCAAGTCGGTGATTGCGCGAATCGACTCCAGCGGCGTCGTCAGCGATACCTTCTCCAGCTGAACGTAGGCCACCGGAACCTGATGGAACACCTCGTCGGCGACTCCAATAACCGCTGCGCCGAGCACTCCGGGGACGCCGAGTATGACGTCTTCGATCTCTCGAGGGAAGATCTTCTCGCCACCTCGATTGATGACGTCGTCACTTCGTCCGACGAGGAACAGATAGTCATCGTCGTCCAGATACCCCAGGTCACCGGTGCGCAGCCAACCGTTCGCATCGAATCGGTCCTCATAGCCAGCGCCTTCGTACCGCGTGATGACCGACGCCCCGCGGATCTCGACGTACCCGGGATCGTGGACATCGGCCCGCTTCGTCGCCGGGGGCGCGGTGACGCGCAATTGCACACCGACCGCTGGACCGACCGAACCCTTCTTGCGCGGCCCACGAAGGGGATTGGCGCAGATCTGGCTCGCCGCCTCGGTCATCCCGTAGGACTCGACGACCACGATGTCGGTTTGTTCTTCGAACGCCTCCAACAGTGGTCCCGACAGAGGGGCCGAAGCTGATCGAATGAAACGAATCCTCTGCGGGACGACTTCCTTGCCGTGTCGCGACACGAGTCGCGAGATGATCGCGGGTACGGCATTGATCCACGTGACCTCAAGTCGATCCATCAAGGGCCAGAAGTCCGTGCGGTGGAAGCCATCGTCGAGCACCAGCGCAGAACCGGAAAGAAATGAGGCGAGCAGGGCGACGACCTCGGCGTTAACGTGCCAAAGAGGCAAGGGATTGAAACCTCGATCGGCCGTCGTCAACTCGTTGTGTCGAGCGATCTGGTCCGCGGCGTACATGAGTTGCGCGACGGGCAGCGCCATGATCTTTGGCGTACCGGTAGTGCCCGACGTGGCAAGAATCACGCCGCCTCCCGTGGTATCGGGCCTCGAACTGACCGCAGCGTCCTCGGTCGACGCAACTCGGAAATCGATCCATTTGGTCGAGAGTGCGGCCGGTGCGGCGCGGTCACTCAGGATGACCGTGAGGTTCAGATGGGCGGCACGATCATCGAGCAGTCGATTACTCGCGTACTCCAGCGTGGGATCGATGGGTGCGACCCATAGTCCAAAGGCGAGCGCACTGGCGAAACAGACTCCGAAGTCGAGTGGAATGCTGGCTAGCAGTCCCACCCTGTCACCGTCGCGCAGTCCTGCGGAGGAGAAGATTGCGGCCAGCTCAGTCGTTCGTTGAAGGAGCTCACGATAGGAGACCTGTCGGTTCTCTCGCGCCGCGACAAGCCACGCATCGCCACCGCGCGACGCGGCCCGCTGGCGAATGAGTGCGCGAAATGGCTCTTCCCCGAAGCGACCAAGGCTTTCAGGGGGCATGGGGTCAACTGACTGCTACATCACTCAGTGGTTGGCGTGATGACTCCATGCTAACCACGTCCGCGAGCAGGCCTGCCGTCACGCCGAACGTCGCGTGTCGTCAATGACTTCTAGCTCAGTCGCGACAGCTTGGCAAAGATGGCGAGGGCGATCGCGGAATAGCCCGCGTTGTTCGGATGATCGTCCGGGCCGAACGGAGGTCGCGTGCACATCCAGGTATACGCGCACGCGGTGACCACATTGTCAGGCAGAACACCCAACTTGGCCGACGTGACCATCGTCGCGTTCTCACTCTGAAAACTCTTGGACACGTTCGCCATCGGCACGTGCCGCTCGTTATAGACCTGCTGCAGCACCGCGTTCATTTGATTCATCGCAGCGAGACCCTGTCCGGCGACGGCGCGACCAGTGGGACCTTGCAAGTAGAAGGCCAGGAATGGGTCTCCGTAGCCGAGTCCGATGAAGTGGACGAGCGGTCCCGCCGCGTGTTGCAGGCGATTTATCACGATGGGTAGATCGTTGCGCACAGCGACAATTCCTTGGTTGACACAACTGGTGATCGTTGCGATCGCCGTCAGGCACGGTCGTATGTTGTTGAATCCGAGGTCGATGGTGACGACACCGGCCTCGCCGAGGTGTTCGTGGAGGTAGGTCAAAGCGATCGTCAGTTGCGTATTGGGAAGCGTGTAACACGCATCCTTTATCTGACCAAGCATTGACTGCACGGTTTCACCGGGACATCCAATCTCGCGCATCGTCAATGCCACACCACGGGTCGACTCCAACGAGACCAGGTCATCGGAATAGCCGTGCTTCGTTCGATGACCGTTATGAGCGACCACACCGTCGGGCTGAGTCCCGAGGGACGATGACGCTCCAATATCGAGATAGAAGCCTTGCGAGGTCGCCGCGGAAGTGTCAGCCGCTCGATGAACGACCACCACCGTGGTGGCGATGAGTACGACGAGCAGCACCAAGAGAGAACGCACGGTCCTGCCAGGCATTCTCTTCTCCAAGTCCGCGAAGCATCCCGAGGGGTCGCGCTTTCAGTCTCCCACAGTGGTTTTACGACGCCGACCGACTTCTGAGGTCCGAGGATTGGCACACGATCGTCTTGCCATCACTCTCTGCCCCCACGCCGTGGTCGTTCAGAGCCCCTATGCAGTTTCGCGCGCACGAAGCGGCTCCCCAACATCAACGCACCGAGGAACACCAGCGCGACGACGATGAAGGCAAACGCCGTTCCCTGACCCGCCAGCACCCGCACCGTCATCCCTAGAGCAACCGTCGCAATCCACACCTCGACGCCCGCCGCCATCGACGCCCCGTCCTGCCTCCGGAAGGTCACGAGAATCCAACCGATGACAAGGCCGACACCGAACGGCCACGTCGTGGAGATAATCCCCGCGAGACTGTCGCCATGATGGTGGTTGTGACGTCCTATCGCGACGAAGAGTATGACGATGACCGCGTCAACCAATAACCAGCGTCGAGTCATTACGAACCGATCACCTGACCCGTGGTTACACCACCGCGACCCCACCAGGTGATCGGGCGCCCCACAAGCCCTTCACGACGTAGAGCGTCTCGCTGACATTTCACCGTATTCGTTCCATTGAAAGGGGTGCCATGACAGCGAGACTTATCAAGGGTACCGGCTCGTTGAGCCTGTAACCCAATTGAAATGAATCCGTCACTTCAATTGACCCGTTCCGCAACCGAACGTTCAACAGGCCGGGACGAAATAGAAATACGCTGCATTATTCAGAATCGTCACGTGCACCGTCTCGGTGATGTGCGATGGCGAACCACTGCTGTACACGGACTTCTCGACGTCGGTGATGCTGTACGTCGTGCCGCTGGGCTTCTTGCCTGCGAAGTTCCATGCTGGCGTATTGGGTCCCAATCCCTCCCACGTCGGTGTCGGACGAAGTGTGCTGAGAACCGGCGTGTCGGTCTCGCCGGTCTGGGCGACGTTCGCCTTTTGGTAGCACGAAAGGAACGCACTCTCTGACGTTGCCGATCCCGGGTAGTCGTGCTGAAAGGCGTAGATGATGCCGGCAGTGGGACTGACGGCCCAGGCTTCGCGGTAACCCGCGAAGAGTGCAGCGATGAGCGAATCGACGCTCGTGCCCTGCGGCGCGGTCACGCGAAACGTCGTGGTCGTCGAGCCGTTCTTGTTCTTGACGGTCATGCGATAGAGGCCCGACCGCACGGACTTCGCCACTTGAAGCGACAGCGAAATCGACGTCGGCGTCGACCTCACGACTCGGATGACGACGCCCCTCGTCGTAGTCGTGACCGATCCGCCCTTCAATCCGGTTCCGGAAAGCACGATCGAGGAGGTCACTCCCCCACGTATCTTTGGCGTGACCGCCGCCACCACCGGCTTCGCGGCGACCTTCGGTTGAATGAAACGAATTGCTATCCGTGACGATGACGTCGCGGCGTAGGTTGCGTCGCCGCTCTTTCGCGCGACCACCAAGCACGTGCCGGCACTTGACGACGTGAGCACGTAGGAGGTCGAGTGGAGAATCGTGCAACCCTTCGCCGTTCCTCCCGCGACGTTGAAGACCACGATGCCGGCGCCCGATCCGCCGGACGCGGCCAGAGCGACTGGTTTTCCGACGGTGCCCTTGGTCGACACCACCTGGAGCGTCGCCTGGGTGAGAGCCGTGAACTTGATCGCCGCGGCCACCGAAGAGACCGCGCCGTAGTCACTGTCGGCAGCCTTGATCGCCGTGACCATACAGGTCCCGAACGTGGTCGCGGTGAGGGTCGACGGTCCAGTGAGGGTGCAACCCTTCGCCGTTCCGTCGGCCACGTTGTACGTGATGGCGCCATTGCCGGAGCCGCCAATGGTCGAGAGTCTCACGGAGCGGTTGACCGGCACCGTGGTCGTATTGACCAGCAGTGGTGACTGCGCGCTCTTCGCCACGGCCGTCACCACGAAGACCGGGTCGGTCGTGAACGTGACGGTGGCGCTCCCGCTCACGGTCGCGGTGCCGGCCTCGACCAAGCCGCTCGGCGTCAGTACATAGATCGTGTCCCCCGCCACGATGCTGACGTCAGTGATCGTCAGCGTGAGTGGCGACGTCGCGGCGGGTGAGGTTCCCGTTCCCGTCTGCCATGAGACGACCACCGCGACCACGTAGGAGTGGTCGGTGGGAACCTCTGCCGCAAGCGCGGTGATGCTGGCGATGGGGTACACGCTCACGGTCGTGCCAACGGGAAGTGCCCCCACGGGCACGGTCACCGTGCTGGTCGTGCTCGACGTCGAGAGCGTGACGGTCGTTGGTGTCGTCGCCGTCACGTTGCCCGACACCGGCGCACCCAGGGAGGAGGAAGCCACGTCGCTCGGTGGAGGCGCATTCGTCGGACCCACTGACGTGGTGACGAACGACACCGCGGCGCTGGGCGTCGAGTCGCTGTACGTGATGTGATCACCCTTGGCCGTCACGACGGCCGTATAGGAAGTGCCAACGGTGAGACCACTCACGACGCACGCCGCGGGCAGACAGGTCGTCGAGTTGGTGCTCACGACGGTGCCGCCGTCGTACACGGTCGCCGTGTACGAAGCAGCATTCTGTACGGCTGCGAAGGCCAACGTCACCGTCGTATTTGACTCGGTCGACACTGAGACCTGTGGTGTCGCGAGCGGCAACAGTGCCAACGTCAGCGGCGCCGAAACCACTCCGACGATCGACGTGGCGTAGTTCGATCCGTCGCCGACCGAAGTGATGGTGGCGGTGAAGGTGTCCGAGGTCGTCAAGCCATTGAAGGTGAATGTTCCCGAGGTGTTCCCCGTGATGGGCGTCGTCGAATTCGCCGTCACATCGTGCAAGATGATGGTGCTCGACACCGCATTGGGGTCGGGCGTGTACGTCACTTTGACGGACGACGGTGTCACCTGGGAAAGCGTCGGAGCGGCCGGCTGGGCGAGCTGCGGGAGCGTCAACGTGAGCGGCGCGGACACCGTGCCCTGTGGCGACGAGGCAAAGTTCACGCCATCGCCAATGGAAGTGATCGTGGCGTCGTAGGTGGCGCTCGGTGTGAGTCCCGTGAAGAGCGCGCTCCCCGTCGTGTTGCCGGTCTTCGTGGTCGCGATGCTCGTCGCGGTGTTGGTCAACGTGATCGTGCTCGAGACCGAGTTCGGGTCGGGTGTGAAGGTCACGGTGATCGACGTTGGCGTCGTTTGAGCGAGCGATGGCGCCGGCGGTTTCGCCAATTGCGGGAGCGTGAGGGTTACGGGCGCGGAGGGGGAACTCGCGGGTGAGTTTGAGAAGTTGAGTTGATCCCCGATGGAGGTGATCGTGGCGTCGTAGGTGGCGCTCGGAGTCAGTCCCGTGAAGAGCGCGGTGCCCGTCGTGTTGCCGGTCTTCACAATCGGCGCGTTGGTCGCCGTGTTCGTCAATGTGATCGTGCTGGACGTGGCCTGGGCGTTCGGCGTGAAGGTGACCGTGATCGAGGTGGTCGAGGTGGGACTCAACGCGGGCGCCGCGGGCTGTGGCAACGGCGTGAGCGCCAACGTGACCGTCGAGGAGGTCGCGCCGGCCGCTGAGGTCAGGTAGTGGGTACCGTCGCCGACGGACGTGATCGTGGCGTCGTAGGAGTCACCGGCGTTCAAACCGGTGAAGGTGTAAGAACCCGACGTGTTATTCGCCTCGGTAAGTGCAGGACCCACCGTCGTGAGGTCGTTCAAGGTGATCGTGCTCGACGTCGCATGGGCGTCCGGTGTGAAGGCGACGTCAATCGACGTCACCGTCACCTGACTTATGTTCGGTGCGGATGGCGGGGCCAATTGCGCCGCCGGGAGGGTCACCGTCGATGACATCGCCCCCTCCGAGGAGTCGGTGAAGTCGACTCCGTCGCCGACGGAGGTCACGGTGGCGCTATACGTGTCTCCCGGGTTGAGCGACGTGAACACGAATGATCCTGTCGTCACGTCTGATTGAGAAGCGACGAGAACACTGGCGTCGTAGAGGTTGATAGTGCTCGACGTGGCGCTGGGGTCCGGCGTGAAAGTTCCGCTCACCGATGTCGGCGAGGCCTGCGACAGCACAGGGGCTGGCGGGGTCGCCAGTTGCGTCGCCGCCGAGGCCACCCCAGGAAACACGACGGCCAGTGCGATGACCAATCCAAGTGCCGTTGAGAACCGTCTCGCCGCTATCCAGCGTCCACGCCTCTCGGCAACGTCACCTTCGCGCATGTGCCCCCATGTGCTCTCTCGCTACGTGCTGATTGGTCTACACGTTGATTTCATCGATTGCAATACGGCTCCAAGCGAACGTCAAGCGAGTTCGAAGGGGCGAAGTCCGCGACCGAAGCAGAAAGCCTAGAGCAACCGAGCCTCGCCGTCACCTCAGCCCATGGGCAACTCCCTTGGCGAAGTGTGGCGAGCGGCCCGGCTCGGCGACGAAGTGGAACCTCTGCATCATCGTCGCTGGTCCGAAGGGACGCGTCATTGGAACGATTGCCAACCTCGTGACGCGAACTCGCGGCGACAAGGGCGTCGTCAGCGACTGACGGCCTCGCGGGACTGCGAAAGGTTTCGGAGGTAGCTGTCCAAAAGGGTCAAGAAGTATTCGAGGTCGAGGGGTTTGGTCAAGTAGTCCTTCACCCCAGCATCAGTGAAGCGCTTGATCTGCTCTTGCGACGCGTCCGCCGACAACATGATGACGGGAATTGATGACGTTCGCCCATCGGCGGACAGGCGCTCGAGGACCTCAAAGCCGGACAGATCAGGCAGATGTACGTCGAGCAGTATCAAGTCGGGGTGGTGTTGTTGGGCGAGCTCGACGCCCAGGCTCCCCTGCAGTGAGCTGAGGAGTCGCACTTTTGGACGATGTTGGAGGAGTCGCTCGATGAGACGGACGTTGCCTATGTTGTCTTCGATATAGAGCAGCGTCGCCGTAGTGACATCGCCAGGTGGACGTCGCGGCGAGTCGTCGTACGTGGTGCGGTCTCGATCACTCGGCGCCGGCGACGCGATAGGCAGATCGAGCCAGAAGGTCGATCCCGCGCCCGGCGCGCTCTCCACGCCGATCGAACCGCCAATCGCTTCCATCAAGCCTTTGGAGAGTGCGAGACCGAGTCCGGTCCCCTCGATGCCCCGCGACTCCGCGTCCAGTCGGTCGAACGGCGCGAAGAGGCGCTCGTGCAGATCAGGCGCGACGCCCGGACCCGTGTCGGTCACCGAGAGTCGCATGCGCCCATCTGCATCGTCGCAGTCCAAGGTGACCGAACCGCCCCGCACGTTGTACTTGATGGCGTTGGACAGCAGATTCACCAGGACTTGCTTCAGTCGCTGGAAGTCAGCGCGCACGTAGCAATCGTTGTCGCAGTTGTCAATGATCGTCACGTCATGCTCGAACGCTTGCGCACTCACCATCTCGACGCATTGGCGGACCAATTCGGCGGAACTCACGACTTCGAGTTCGACCGCGATGCTGCCGGACTCCACCCGTGAGATGTCCAGGACCTCGTTGATCAGTTCGAGTAGATAGCCGCCCGACTTGACGATGTAGCCGATCAATTCCAACTCTTCGGCCGACGACATCTCCATTTGAAGGATCTGCGCGAAGCCGAGCACCGAATTGAGCGGCGTGCGCAACTCGTGGCTCATCCTCGACATGAATTCGCTCTTGGCGAGATTGGCGCGTTCCGCTTCTTCCTTCGCGTCGTTCAGGGCCTGCGCCGCCTCGACCGACTCTGTGACGTCGCGAGAGATCATGACCGCCCCGGTCGGTCGCCCATCGGCGTCGCGAAGTGCCCGTCCCCGCGATTCGATATCGACCCAGCGGCCATCGGTGTGAAGTCCTCGAAAGCGCACCCGAACGACTTCGTTTTTCGCGAAACCTTGTTGAATCGCCTCAAACACACTGGTCCGGTCATCAGGGTGCACGAAGTCCATCGCTTGTCGACCTTCGGTCTCTTCCTTCGAGAACGAGAAGAACGAATCGTTCGACGGGCTGGCCTCGACAACCTTCAGGTTCTCGTCCAGCACGACGATGGAGTCGACCGCGGCGTCAAAGATCGCGCGGGACTTCTCGATGCTGTCCGCCAATGCGCTCATCGTCTCTCTGCGCAGAGAGATATCGTGACCGACGGCGTAGTACAGGTCACCGTCGCGTCGAATGGTCCATTTCATCCAGCGGTACTCACCGTCGGCACACCGTTCACGCAGTTCGAGCTCGACCGTGGAGGGGACTACGCCGTCCTTGGGGTCGAACGCTGACGTCGCGATGGCCAGATCGTCAGGGTGGATGACCTCGGTGTACGGCGTACCCGCGAGTTCGTCGGGTTCCCAGCCGAGAATCTGCTTGAACGCGCTATTCACGAGGAGGAAGTTGCCGTCTGCGTCCACCACCGACATGAGGTCGGTCGAGTTCATGAAGAACTGCTCGAAGCGCACCGGACCCACGTCAGGGCTCGTCAATTCGGTTCCATCCGCGCGCGCAACGGCGACGCCGTCAAGGGCTGGGTGCAAGACACTTGAGCAGTATTGCACTTTTTGTATGACTAGGGACTGAGCCCTCTAATGGGTCACTGGTCAACGTTACGAGGGTGGTGGCAGGCGACCAATCGTCCAGGTTTGAGTTCGACGAACGCCGGTGCTTCACGTTGACAGACGTCGGTCGCCGCGGGGCAACGTGGATGAAACGAACACCCGGTGGGGCGATCCGACGGGTCGGGCACGTCACCCTTGATGAGAATTCGTTCGCGACGCGGAGCGTCCGTGTCATTGAGTTCTGGCACGACCGAGAGCAGTGCCTCGGTGTAGGGGTGCATCGGTGCCGCGTAGAGGGCTTCGGCGTCGCCGAGTTCCACGACCTCGCCGAGGTACATCACGCCCACTCGGTCCGACACGTGACGAACGACACCGAGGTCGTGCGCGATGAAGAGGTACGTCAGCTGCAATTGGTCCTGAAGGTCGGCCATCAGGTTCAGCACCTGCGCCTGGACCGACACGTCGAGCGCCGAGACCGGTTCGTCGGCGACCACCAGTGACGGGTTCAACGAGAGCGAGCGAGCGATGCCGATGCGCTGGCGCTGGCCACCCGAGAACTCGTGGGGATAGCGATGTATCGACGCGGGGTCGAGGCCCACGGTGACGAAGAGTTCACGCACGCGTTCGAGGATCTCCTTGTTCCCGGCCGTCTTGTTGATGCGCATGGGGTCGGCGACGATGTCGCCGACCGTTCGCCGGGGATTGAGCGAGGCGTAAGGATCCTGGAACACCAACTGCATCTCGCGGCGGTGTGGTCGCAACGCTCGCCGCGAGAGTCCCACCAGTTCCACGCCGTTGAACGTGACGCTCCCCGAGGTGACCGGCATGAGTTGCACGAGACAACGCGCCAGGGTCGACTTGCCGCACCCCGACTCGCCGACGATGCCCAGCGTCTCACCCCGCTTCACCTCGAGTGAGACGCCATTGACCGCCGTGTTGACCGAACGCGCGCCCAATTGCTTGCCCCTCGACGTGAAGGTCTTGACGACGTTGGTCGCGCGAAGGAGGACCTCGTCACTCATCGCCATCGCCTCGCTGACTGGCCTGCGAACGGATCGCCACTCGTTGCTCGTCACTCAACCAACAGGCGTCGGCGTGTCCGTCATCCCCGTGCAGGACCGGTCGCTCGTCGCAGATCGCCATCTTGTACGGGCAGCGGGGGCCGAAGGCGCAGCCCGTCGGCACGTCGAGTGGGGATACGGGCGTGCCGGGGATCGTCACGAGACGGCGGTTCTTGACGTCGACGCGCGGCACGGCACCGAGGAGCCCCCAGGTGTAGGGGTGTCGCGGGAAACGCACGACGTCGATCTCGGGTCCGATCTCGGCCGGGCGGCCGGCGTACATGACCACGACCCGGTCGGCCACCTCGGCGATCACGCCCATGTCGTGGGTGATGATCACGATGGACGAACCGTACGACTCCTGCAATTTCGTCATCAGGTCCAAGATCTGCGCCTGCGTCGTCACGTCGAGCGCCGTCGTCGGCTCGTCGGCGATCAGGAGCTTCGGGTTGCACGACAACGCCATCGCGATGACGACACGTTGGCGCATCCCGCCCGAGAACTCGTGCGGGAAGTGATCGACGCGGGTCTTGGGATCGGGGATGCCGACTTCGCCGAGGAGTTCGATTGCGCGCGTACGAGCCTGCGCCTTGGTCATGTCGCTGTGGGCTCGTATCTGTTCGACGATTTGCCAGCCGACCTTGTAGACGGGCGTCATGGCCGTCATCGGGTCCTGGAAGATCATGCCGACGTCGCCGCCACGAATGCCCTGCAACTCCTTGTCGGACAGGCCCAGGATCTCGCGGCCTTCGAACTTCACGCTGCCACTGATGGCGACGTTGGAGTCACGCACCAGCCCCAGCATGGAGTACATCGCCACGCTCTTGCCCGACCCCGACTCGCCGACGATGCCGAGGACCTCCTTCGCGCCGACGTCGAAGGAGAGTCCGTCGACGGCGCGCAGCGGTCCCTGGCGAGTGGCGAAGGTGACCGAGAGGTCACGGACGCTCAGCACCGGCTCGACGATGGTCTGGTCAGACAATTCGCACCCTCGGATCGAGCAGGGCGTAGACGACGTCGACGACCGCACTCGCGAGCACGATGAAGAAGGCGCCGTACATGACCGTGCCCATGATCACGGGCAGGTCCAGGTTCTCGAGTGCGTTGTAGGTGAGGAGCCCCACGCCCGGCAGACCGAAGACCACTTCGGTGAGCAGCGCCGCGCCACCGACCAACGCGCCGACGTCAAGTCCGAACAGCGACGTGATCGAGATGAGCGAACATCGAAGTGCGTGGCGAAGCAGGATCCGCCGCTCCGACAGTCCCTTGGCGCGCGCGGTGCGCACGTAATCCTCGTTCAGTGCGTTCACCAGCTCCGCGCGCAGCACGCGCGCGTAGATCCCGGCGTACAACGCCGCGAGCGTGAGCCACGGGAAGAGCAGGTGCAAGGCCCATTCGCCCGGGTTCTGGGAGAGGGGTACCCACCCGGGTGCCGGAAGCCACGCGAACACCGACGAATGCAACTCGTTCTGCGTGATGAGGTTGACCACCTCCCCCAACCAGTACGCGGGCACTGACACCGCCGCGATGCCGAGGAACATGATCAACGGGTCGATGAACTTTCCCTTGTTGGCGGCGGCGACGAGTCCCCCCAGGATGCCCACGATGAGCCAGATCACGACGGCCCCGAACACGAGCGACAGGGTGACCGGCGCGGCCGCGAGAATCTGGGGGACGACCTTGTCGCCGATGTTCACGTACGACGTGAGGTCGCGCTTGATGAAGAGGTGGTCCATCATGAGCAGGTAGCGGATCGGCAGCGGTCGATTCAAGCCGAACGCGACGCGGACCTGTTCGACGATGGCGGGCGAGGCGCTCCGTCCAGCGATTCGCGCCGCCGGGTCGACGCCCGGCGTGGCGAAGAAGATCAGGTAGACCATGACGCTGATGGTGAACAACACCACCACGGCCGAGGCCATCCGACGCAGAATGAACCGGAGCACTAGATAGAGCCCCGCAGTTTGGCCTTCGGGTCGAAGGCGTCGCGGAATCCGTCACCGAGGACGTTGAGCGCCCCAGCCGTCAAGACGATCATCACTCCGGGCATGATGCCCACGACCGGCCTCGTGTAGAGCAGACCGAGACCGTCGTTGATGATGGTGCCCCAACTCGCCTGGGGCGCCTGCACGCCGATGCCGAGGAAGGAGAGCGCCGATTCGGTGAGCATGTTGAAGGCGACCATGAGCGGGAAGAACACGATGATCGTCGGTGCCACGTTCGGCAGGATCTCTTTTCGCAGGATGTGAAAGTCCGATGCGCCTGAACCTATGGCCGCCTGGATGAACTCGCGCTCCTTCAGCGACAGCACGATGCCGCGCAACGGACGCCCCACGTAGGGGATGAATACCGACGCGATGATGAGAATCGGGATGGTGAGCGATCCCTGTTGAATGTGGATGAAGAGGAAGTTGAGGCCGTTGGTTTCGAGGATGACCGACAGCGAGATCGCCAGGAGATAGACCGGGAACGCCCAGATGATGTCGAAGATCCGCGAGACGATCCAGTCGACCACGCCGCCGAAGTAGCCCGCGGCAACGCCGGCCAGCGAGGCGACCGCCACGCAGATCAACGCTGAACTGGCGCCGATGTACAGGCTCGATCGCCCACCGTAGAGGAGCCGGGCGAAGACGTCACGGCCCTGTTCGTCGGCGCCCAAGAAATAGTTGCTGAAGTGCCACGTCGGCCCGATCGGCGTGACGCCAAAGCCGAGACCCTGCGTATTGGCCTGGAGCACGCTGACCTTCTTGCCATTCAGACGGATGGTGCCGGTGATGTTCGATGAGAAGGGGTTCTCGTGGGCGATGACGTGGGCGTAGAAGGGGGCGAGGAGGCACGCGGTGACGATGAACACGAGCAGGCCGAGCGCGATCATCGCCGCTCGGTTCCTTCGAAGTTGACGCATTGACGACCGCCAGGGGCTTTCTGGTCCCCTGGCGGTCAAATCACTGCTCTCTTGGAGAATCACCGAAAGTGGTGACTCAATGACTGGGTCTACTTCACCCAAAGTTGGTCCACGTACATGTAGAACTGGTGCGAGAACTGGTAATTGCCTACCCGCTTACTCACAAAGTCGACCAACTTCGGGTTGAACAGTGGCACCCACGGCGCCTGCTTCATCAAGGCCTGGTCGACCTGTCCCCAGATCTTGTTGGCCGCGGTCTGATTGGTCAACTCCAGGGACTCGGCCTGGTTCATCTGTGCGTCGATGGTCTTGTTGCAGTAGCCCGCGATGTTGATGCTGTTGTCACTGTTCGGGTGGAACGCCGAACAACTCAGCAGGACCTTCAAGAAGTCCGAGGCCGCCGGGTAGTCCTGATACCACTGCGTGAGGCTGATCTGCACCTTGTTCTTCGTGTTCTGGATGTAGTTGAACTGGATGTTCGCCGACTGTGGCTTCAACGTGGCCTTGTAGCCAATCGCGTTGAGGACACTCAAGACGTACTGACCCACGGCCTCGTTCACGGGGTCGTTGGTCACCACGAGGCCCACCTTCGTGCCAGCGGTGCCCGACGCCTTCACGAGCGCCTTCGCCTTGGCCAGGTCCGGACCCGCGTAGGTCGAACTCTTCGTCTTGTTGTACAGGCACGACTGGACGTAGCCCGGGAAGTTGGGCGGCAGGATCGTGCAGGTCGGTGTCGCGAGCAACTTGCCGCCGAAGAGGCTGACGGCCGCGTTCTTGTCAATCGCGTAGTTGAGAGCCTGGCGGGCCTTCAAGTTGTTGAACGGAGCGATGTTCGTGTTCATCGGGAGGTACCAGTCGGCCGTCAACGTGTTCACGTGCAACTGGCTTGCGTACTTGGTGGACAGTTGCTGGAGCCGGTCGGTCGGCAGTGGGTCGAAGACCCAGTCGGCCTGGTTGTTCTCCACCGCGGTCACTTCGGACTCCACGGTGTTGCCGAAGGTCATGTCGATCTCGTTGGGGTAGCCCTGGGGCTGCGCCGCGGCGGACCAGACCTTGAAGTACGGGTTTCGAACCATCACGATGCCGGTGTTGGGGTTGTACGACTTGAACTCGTACGCGCCGGTACCGGGGATCGGGGTGTCGCCGGAGTCCTTTGGCGGAGCCGACGACGGCAGGATCGAACCGAAGGGCACGGCCAACTGGTCGAGGAACTCAGCGTCGGGCGAAGTGAGGTTGAAGACGATCGTGTTGGTCGCCGCGTTCACGCTGACCCCGCCCTTCAAGGTGCAGGTGGCCGGCTTGGTGAGACAGGCCGCGCCGCCGACGATGACGTTGTACCAGGAACCGGCATTGGGGTTGGAGACCTTGAAGATGCGCTGCATCGACGAGAGGACGTCATTCACGGTCACCGTCTGGCCGTTCGAGAACTTGATGCCCTTGCGCAGCACGAAGGTGTAGGTCTTTCCGTTGTTGGTCACCTTGGGCATCGCCGCCGCGAGGTCCGGCACGACGTCGAACGAGCCCGGACCCGCGACCTTCTGGAAACTCACGAGACCGTCGTACGTCGCTTGGTAGAGCTGCCAGTACTGCAACGTGTAGTTCACCTGCGGGTCGAGTGTGCCACCGGCCGTGGACGCCAACAACTTGACCGTGCCGCCGGCGTGCTGCTTCTGGTAGCCCGACGCACCCGCCGGCGTACTGGCGGTGATGGCAGTGATGGCGAAGGCGCACACGGCGAAGGACGACAGCACCGCCCCCATTCGCTTGATGGACCTGAGACGTGTCATGCAATTCTCCCTCGTGCTCGTGCTCGGAATCTTCTTCTCTTCTTTACTACAAGATCACTCGTCGTGTTCCGCCAGGAACGCCTCGACCACCGACAGATAGTGCTCAGGTTCCTCGACGAACGGCATGTGACTCGAGTTCTCGAAGATCTCCCATCGCACGTCCGCGATGTTGTCGAAGAAGGGCTGCACCGTGGCGGGCGTGGCTTCGTCGAACCGGCCCGAGCACAGCAATGTGGGCGCGGTGATCAGGTGCACCCGGTCAACGACGCTCCAGTCCTTGAGGGTCCCAATGCAGAAGAACTCGTTCGGGCCGTTCATGACGTTGTAGACCGTGGGGTCCTCACCGAGCATGTCAAACGTTGCCACGACCTCAGGCGGATTGGGCACGACGCGACAGACGTGCAGGTCGTAGTACACCTGCTGCGCCTCGAGATACTCGGGGTCGTCGGTCGTCCCGGCCGCTTCGTGTCGATCGAGCGCCGCCTCGACCTCGGGATCGAGTTCACCTCGCAGGATCTTCGCCTCGCTCGACCAGAGCGCCATCGAGGCCGGTGAGTTGGAGATGACGAGCGCCTTGAGTCCTGAGGGTTGTCGGATGCCGTGCTCCGCCCCGAGCATTCCTCCCCATGATTGTCCGAGAAGGAAGTAGCGATCATTGATGCCGAGGAATGTGAGGAGGTTGGTCAACTCGTCGAGGAAGAGGTCGACCGTCCAAAAGTCGCCTCCTCGCTCGGGCATATGGGTCGAACGTCCGCCACCGATCTGGTCGTAGTGCACGACGGGCCGACCCGTCTCGGCGATGTCGGCCAGGGCCAGGACATAGTCGTGCGTGCAGCCCGGTCCCCCGTGCGCCACGACCAGTGGCGTCTTTCGCGAACTCAAGTCACCAGTCACCCGGTACCACGTCTGCCACTCACCAAAGGGCGCGAAGCCTTCCACCACGGTCGTCGTTGCCATGGGTGAACAGTAGATGTTGGCACTTCGCGACGCAAAGGGATTCTCAGCATCCGCTCAGGCGCCACGCTGTCGGCCCTCGTCTAGCGTGGATTGACCTATGGCACTCTCAATCGGAATCGTCGGACTGCCCAATGTCGGCAAATCGACCGTGTTCAACGCACTCACGAATAACCACGTGCTCGCGGCGAATTATCCCTTCGCCACCATCGAGCCCAATGTCGGGGTGGTGTCGGTGCCCGATCCTCGCCTGACCATCCTGGCCGGGATCTTCTCCTCGGAGCGCATCCTGCCCGCGGCCGTCACGTTCGTCGACATCGCCGGCATCGTCAAGGGTGCGAGCGAAGGTGAGGGCCTGGGCAACCAGTTCCTCGCAGCAATTCGAGAGTGCGACGCTATCTGCGAAGTCGTGCGCGTCTTCGTCGACGACGACGTCATTCACGTCGATGGTCGGATCGATCCCGCGAGTGACGTCGCCACTATCGAGACCGAGCTCATCCTGGCCGATCTGCAGACCCTCGAGAAGCCGTTGGCACGACTCGAACGCGAAGCGAAACGTGGTGGTAGCGACGCACCGGCGCGCCTCGCACAACTGAAGAAGGCTCAGGCAGCGCTGAACGACGGACTGGTCATTTCCAAGGTCGGCTCCGAGCTCGACCGTGACGTCCTCGCCGATCTCCACCTGCTCACCGACAAACCCTTCATCTACGTGTTCAACGTCGATGAGGAGACCCTGGGCGATCAGCAGCGATGCGCCGAGCTGATCGCGTCAGTCGCCCCATCCCAGGCGGTCATTCTCTGCGCGAAGGTCGAAGCGGAGCTCGCCGGGCTTGACGAGAGCGAAGCCCTCGAACTCTTGCAGTCCTTCGGGCAGGAGGAGTCCGGACTCGCGCTACTCTCGCGCGTCGGCTTCGCGGCGCTCGGACTCCAGACCTTTCTCACCGCCGGTCCGAAGGAGACGCGGGCGTGGACGATCCATCAGGGCGCGACGGCACCTGAAGCGGCGGGCGAGATCCATACCGACTTTCAAAAGCACTTCATCAAGGCCGAGGTCGTCTCGTTCGACGACCTCGTCGAACTCGGCACGATGGCGAACGTCAAGGCCGCGGGCAAGGCGCGCATCGAAGGCAAGGAGTACGTCATGCGAGACGGCGACGTGGTGGAGTTCCGCGTCGGTGTCTAGCGCGATATTATTGACGCAGGCGTGAGCGACAGAGGTCGGCGCCTGGAAACCTCAGTTCTAGGAGAACCATGACCTCTGACACCTTCAACTTCAAAGTTGCCGACCTTTCCCTCGCCGATTTCGGACGCGCCGAGATGACGCTCGCCGAGCACGAGATGCCCGGCCTCATGGCGATGCGCGCCGAATTCGCCTCGACGAAGCCGCTGGCCGGTGCGCGCATCGCCGGGTCGCTGCATATGACGATCCAGACCGCCGTGCTCATCGAAACGCTGGTCGCACTCGGCGCCGATGTCCGCTGGGTCAGCTGCAACATCTTCTCTACGCAGGACCACGCCGCGGCCGCCGTCGTCGTCGGACCGACGGGCACCATCGAGGATCCTCAAGGCGTCTCGGTCTTCGCCTGGAAGGGCGAGACGCTCGAGGAATACTGGTGGTGCACCGAGCAGATGCTGCGTTGGCCGGGACACCACGGTCCGACGATGATCCTCGACGACGGCGGTGACGCGACGTTGTTCGTGCACAAGGGACTCGAGTTCGAACGGGCCGGCTTCGTTCCGGCCCCCGAGAGCGCCGACTCCGAGGAGTACCGCGTCATCCTGGCGCTGCTCGACAGCATCGTCTCGAAGGGGGAACCGTACTTCGAGCCGATGGCGGCGGACCTGATCGGGGTCTCGGAGGAGACGACGACGGGCGTGCACCGTCTCTATGAGATGGAGCGCGATGGGACCTTGCTCTTCCCCGCGATCAACGTGAACGACGCCGTCACCAAGTCGAAGTTCGACAACAAGTACGGCTGTCGCCACTCTCTGATCGACGGCATCAACCGCGCCACCGACACACTCATCGGTGGCAAGGTCGCGGTCATCTGTGGCTACGGCGACGTCGGCAAGGGATCGGCCGAATCACTGCGCGGCCAGGGGGCGCGCGTCATCGTCACCGAGATCGATCCGATCTGCGCCCTGCAGGCCGCGATGGACGGTTTCCAGGTCACCACGCTCGAAGAGGCCCTCCCCTACGCCGACATCGTCGTCACGGCGACGGGCAATCGCGACATCGTCTCGGTCGAGCACATGTTGATGATGAAGCACCAAGCCATCCTCGGCAACATCGGTCACTTCGACAACGAGATCGACATCGCCGGGCTCGCGGCTCTCGACGGCGTGCGCCGCGAGAACATCAAGCCGCAGGTCGACAAGTGGATCCTGCCCAATGGCCGGGCGATCATCCTGCTCTCCGAAGGCCGACTCCTCAACCTCGGCAACGCAACCGGTCATCCGAGTTTCGTGATGAGCAACTCGTTCACGAACCAGACGATGGCGCAGATCGAACTGTTCATGAACAACTCGAACTACGAGAAGAAGGTCTACGTGTTGCCCAAGCACCTCGACGAGAAGGTCGCGCGCCTGCACCTCGACGCCCTCGGCGTGAAGCTGACGACCTTGTCGAAGCAACAGGCTGACTACATCGGTGTGCCGGTCGAGGGTCCCTACAAGCCCGACACGTACCGCTACTAGGAGTTCGCCCGCGAGGGGTACGTTGAGGCATGACGTACTTCAGCGGCGACGAGACCAATGCGCCTGAGACCACGGTCGAGTGTCCGTCGTGCGGAGAGATCAACAAGGAAGGCGTCGTCGCGTGCGCGCGCTGTGGTCGCGCCCTCCTGAGCGACGAGCAGATGAAGGAACGCCGCGCGCAGATCGAAGCGTGGAAGCGCGAGGCCGAACGCGAATCGGTCGAGTACACGACGACGGCGAACCTCCTCTTGGACCGCTTCACGGGTGCGGGCCCGAAGAAGAAGACCTTTGGACCGATCTCCAATCACCGCAAACGCATCGGACTGGCGTGCATCGCCGCCGCGGTGATCATCGTCGTGCTCTTGGGCATCGCCACCGGTCGCTGATGTTCACGCCGGAATCGACGCCGCCTTCGAGTGAAGCGCGCCGCTGGGTCGCCGAACAGTTCGCGGCGAACGCCCAGGTGCGACGCGTGCGGCGCCTGACCGGCGGAATCACCTCGGCGATGTACGAACTCGTCGTCGAGACCTCCCAAGGAGAGCGACACTACGCCGTGCTTCGGCGCTGGATTGACGACGACCACATCGAAGGGACCGATCGGGTCGGGCGTGAGGCGCACATCCTCGAGCAGTTGGCCCACACTGGGCTTCCCTGCCCGAACGTGCTGGCCGTCGATCCTGAGGGGACACGTTGCGGTTACCCGGCGCTGCTGATGACGCGTCTCGCGGGCAGGATCGACCTGCAGCCCCGAGATCCAGCCGCGTGGCTCGAGGAACTGGCCAGCACTTTGGCGCGCATTCATCGCGCCGACCTCGACGCCCCCGAGGCGCAGTCGTGGCTCAATCGAGACAGATTGGTCATCCCCGAGTGGACGAAGCGCCGGGCCATCTGGCGCGACGCGATCGCCCTTATGGACCAAGAGCCGCCATCGGATGACCGGACGTTCATTCATCACGACTACCAACAGTTCAACGTCCTTTGGAAGCGAGGGCGAGTCAGTGGTGTGGTCGACTGGATCTTTGGTTCCTCGGGGTCTCCGAGCATGGACGCGGGCCATTGCCGCCTCAATCTGGCCGTGCTGTATTCGCACGACCACGCGAAGCGGTTCCTGGAGCTCTATGAGGCCGCGTCGGGGCGAACAGTGAACGCCTGGTGGGACGTCCACGAACTACTCGTCTACCTCCCGGGCTGGGGTCGGTTCTTGCAAGTACAGGCCGGTCGTCGTTTGGACGTCGACTTCGCCGGGATGCACGAGCGCGTGGAACGAACGTTGATGGACGCACTGCGCCGCGCGTGATCCAACCGCCCCGAGTGGCACCGTCACAGCGTGTCCGTAAAGTGGCGAGATGGCGCTACGAATTCAAAGTGTGAGCATCGACTGCCTCGAACCGGAGCGACTCGCCTCCTTCTGGCGCGACGCGTTGGGCTGGAGGATCACGTCAGTCGAACCCGACGAAGTAGTCCTGGAACCACTGGAGGGTTCGGCCGAAGAAGGTGTCGTGCCCGACGTCCTGTTCCTCCTCGTGCCCGAATCGAAATCGACGAAGAACCGTCTTCACTTCGACCTTCGCCCGAACGATCAAGACGTCGAGGTCAAGCGACTCCTCGACCTTGGCGCGACACGCGTCGACGTGGGGCAGACATCGGAGTGCTCGTGGGAGGTCCTGGCCGATCCCGAGGGAAATGAGTTCTGTGTCCTGCGGGCCTATACGCCGAGCGAACTCGCGCAGATTCCTTCAGCTGTGCAGGGTTGAAAACGTACGGCTCGCTCAGCGGTAGCCGGCGAAGATGTCGTCCACTTTTCCTTCGATGTGCATCGGGTTGGTGACGCGAACGAACCACTCGGTATTCATCGTCTCCATGAATCGCTCGCGGCCCATCTTCATCCAGAACGAATCGCCGATCTGTGAGATGTGCGCCTCGAGCGCGTCGAACTTGGCGCCGTTGACGTCGCTGATGTCGATCACCGCTGACACCTGATCGTCGGGCGTGCCCATCTCGAACTCTTCCTCATCGGTGTTCTCCGGTTCGGGCTCTCGCACGATGCCCTTCGCCGCGTCGGCCTCAGCTCGCTCGCGGTCTTCCTGTTCCCACCGCGCACGCCAGGTGACCATGACCGAGTCAGGAATCGCGTTGAAGTAGAGCGTCGGCTCGTAATCGATCAATTCAAGAGCAGCGAGGGTGATGCGGTGCGCCTGAATGTGATCAGGGTGACCGTAGAAGCCGTATTCGTTGTAGGTCATGATGACCTGAGGGCGTTCCTCCATCAAGATCTCGGCGAGTTTCGCCGCCGCGACGTCGACGGGCGTCGCCCAGAAGGAGTCGGGGTCGTCGTTCTGGGGCCAACCCTTCATTCCCGAGTCGCGGTAGCCCAGACGCACGAGTCGGCTGATGCCAAGGATCTTGACGGCGTTATCGAGCTCCACGGCGCGGGTCTTGGCGACCTCGTCGCCATCGTGGTGACTGGCGTCGGGCTTGGCGCCGTCGGGGCCGTCACCGCACTCACCATTGGTGCACGTCACGAGAACGGTTCGCACGCCCTGGTCCGCGAGGAGCCGGTAGAGACCACCGGTCGAACTCGCTTCGTCATCGGGATGCGCGTGCACCGCCAGGAATGTCAGTTGTTCCATCACAGTCCTCCAAAGAGATCAGTCTTGTCTTCCGTTGTCACATCTCGACTCCAGGCCCGCTGGTAGTACTCGATGCCGAAGAGCATCGTGAATAACTCGTCACTCATGGTGACCAGTTCCGCGTTGTCCACCTGGGACGCGTGCGTCGCGATGGCGAGTTGCTTGCGCTTGGCGAAGGAGCGCACGTCCATCGTTGTCGCCACGAGTTCGTCGGGAACATTGAGTCCCGCGCTGAGGACCCACGCAGGTAGAAACACGTCTTTGGCTTTGGCACCTTCGATGAACTCCTGGAGCACGCTCGCGGGCACGACCGGGTAGTAGAGACGCTGTGGACTCGTGGCGAAGTCGAGTGACCGGCGAGTCACGGTGTTCGCCATGATGTGGTCGGGGTGACCGTAGAAACCATTTTCGTCGTAGGTGACGACCACGCTCGCCTGTACCTCGTCGAAGATGGCGGCCAATGTCGTCGCCAACGCGTCCACGTCCGCGTTCACGAAGGCCGACGGATCGGCATTCTGCGGCCATCCCACCATGCCCGAGTCGTCAAAGCCCAGCGTTATGACGCGAGAGAATCCAGCGACTATCGCGGCGCGTTGCAACTCTGCGGCCCGGGTGGCGCGCGTCCACTCCGCGTCGTGGAGGGGGTCTGAACCGGGTCGAGCCTCGGCGTCAAGGCCCAACTGACCGTTCGTGCAGGTCACGAGGACGACCCGGTAGCCAAGGTCGGCGTAATGCGACGTGATGCCCGCGGTGAAGAGTGCCTCGTCGTCGGGGTGCGCGTGAACGCAGACCAAGGTCGGGGAAAAAGTCATCTCGAGAGCCTAGGAGGTTGCCAGTTGGACGATTCGCACGATCAGCAGCGTCCCGGCGACCAAGAGGTACGAACCCACGCAACGCAGCAACACGCGGCGCGCCAGGGACGTCGGCAGCGGTGCGAGCAGCGTCAACCGGGGCGTACGCCAGTCCCTCTTGTCGATGTCGTACTCGACTTTCGCATCGGCCCGTCGCAGTCCGATGGGAAGCCCGATGGCGAGCCCCACCAACGCCACGGCACTGAGTACGACGAGCAACAGCACCACGTCGATGGACGTGAACAGGGTAGAGACCATCATGGTGATCGACAGCACCACGAGCACCGTCACGATGATCGACGCCGCGACGTTGAGCCACTTCCCGTTCACCCAGGGACCGAGGACTTGACGATCATTACAGAGGAGGAGCACGAAGATCGTGGTGCTGGGCAACATGAGACCGCACATGGCCTGCACGGCCAAGGTGATCAGTCCGAGCGGCGCACCCGGCAGGAGTGTGACCACGCCCGCGACGACCAAGAGCCCGGCGAAGGAGCCGAAGAATCCCTTCGCGTCGCGAAGCCGCGCATTGAGTGAATGGCGCGCGCCACTGAGATCGCTCAGCGCGTACGTGCTGGCGAGGGTCACCGCCGCCGCGCCGATCACCGAAGCGTTCAACAAGAGGATGGCGAAGAGTGTCCCCGAGCCGCTGCCGACGTAACGTCCGAGGCCTTTCGCCACACCCAACGCGTTGGTGTATGCGTTGGTGTTGCCGTGATGAGACAGACCGGCGGCCGTCACCCCCATGAGCAGACCGGCACCGATGACGACGATCAACGAGCCGAGGATCGTGTCGACGCGCTCGTAGTTGAGCCACCGAGGTGTGATCTTCTTGTCGACGATGTTCGACTGCTGGAAGTACAACTGCCACGGCGCCACTGTCGTGCCGATGATCGAGATGATGAGCAGCACCGCCGCGGAGGTTGCGCCGCCGCGGATCCCCGGGATGACCGAGTGGCTCACGAGTGACGAGAAGTGGGGCTTGGACACGATCACGAGCGGCACGATCACGAAATTGACCGCGACGAACAGCATCATGAACCGTTCCCAACGCTGGAACGAACCCGAGGCGGTGACGCAGAACAAGACAACGACCGCGACCGGTACCGAGACGTAGGGACTGACGCCGAAGTACTCCATTGAGAGCGAGATACCGATGAACTCGGTGATGATGATCAGGAAGTTGAGCAGCAGGATCGAGCTGATCGAGACGTTGCCCCAGTACTTCCCGAAACGCTCGCGAATGAGGCGCCCGTGACCAACACCGGTGACCGCACCGAGACGAGCCACCATCTCCTGGTTGATGATCAACACGGGTATGAGAAGTGGAAGGGTCCACAGGAGCGTGTAGCCGAAGTTCTGGCCGGCCTGGGCGTAGGTCGAGACGCCGCCAGCATCGTTGTCTCCGACCATGACGATGAGACCCGGACCGATGATCGCGATCAGAGTGAGGAAGCGTGCGCGAGCACCGTGACGAGTCCCGGTGTCGTGGGCGCGAATCGTGCCGAAGGCACCGCTGATCTGCTGTTCTTGAACCTGTTCGCTTGGCACGATCCACCTCCTTTCGTCTCTGCGTGGTCGTTGAGCGAAGCAACCACGGCGAGACCAGGAGTGACTAGGCGTCCATCAAGTCAATCGTCCGAGATTGCAACAGTGCGGCATTCGCCGCGAGGTCGGTACTAGGGGGTTTCAGGAAGCCCCCTTAGAACGTGACACCAGGCGACGCGGCATCATTCCTCCACCGCGTGCATGCCGAACTCGCGGCGCCAGCCCTGAGGCAGGAGCTCTTCGAGTATGTCGTCGACCGTGATGACGCCGACCATCTTTGAATGGTCGTCGTCGAGTACTGGCAGCACCGTGAGGTTGAAGTCGCTCATCTTGCGCGAAATACGGTGCAGGTCCCAATGAGGGTGGACGTGCGCAAGTTGGGTGCGGGCCACGGTCAAGGCCAAGTCGGTTCCTCGGGCGCGCACGAGCGGCGCGATCGACGCCGCACCAATGGGTTGACCGCTTTCATCGAGCACGAAGACCGCGTGCACCGATTCGGCGGGCACCGTCGAAGAACGGATTGCCTCGAGGGCGTCGGCCGCCGTGGCCGTCGCGGGCACCGCGACGAAGTCGGTGTTCATCAGTCCACCGCCGGTGTCGGCGTTGTAGGAGAGGAGTTGGCGCACCTTGGTCTGTTGGACCGCTCCGAGTCCTTCGAGGATCGGCAGGCGACGGTCCTGATCGATCTCGCTGATGAGGTCGGCGGCGTTGTCGGGCTCCATTCGTGAGAGCAGCCGCGCCGCATCGACGTCGGAGCGTGCTTCGAGGAACTCCAACTGGTGCTCGACGTCGAGTTCTTCGAAGACGTCGGCTTCGAGTTCGCGGTCCAGGCCCACGGCTTCGATGATCTCCTCCCCCTCCTCGTGGCTCGCCTGCTCGACGAGGTCGGCGATCTGAGCGGGGTGCAGCTTGGCCAGCTTCCGATAGGGAATGCGCAGTCGCGCGGTAGGCACGTGTGAGACGAAGGGTTCGATTGAGGCAAAATCGACGATCGCCTCGGACTTGACCCGTTGGCCGATGCTTTGGCCGAGAACCCGGCGAAGTAACGGCCGACGACCGGGGTCGACGCCCACCACTTCCCACTTGCCCTCAATCTGGGCGATCTCGATGTCGTTGGCCGTGATGAGGCGCCCGCGCACCAGATTGATCAAATGTCGCGCCAAGAGGTCTTCGGCCAGCAGCAGTTCCCCGGGACGACGCTCGAACCGGCGCAGATCGACGCGCTTGCCTTCAAAGGTCATTCGACCTTCGGCGAGACCACCAATCTTGCGAATGGGAACGAAGAGGTCGCGTCCCTCGATCCGAATGACGGCACCAACGACGGGAGGATGAGGATTGTCGCCCAGGCGTGCGACGAAGTCTTGGACGCGACCGATCCGGTCGCCGTCCGAATCGAAGATCGGTCGGTGCAGAAACGTGGAGAGGTGGAGAAAATCGGTCATCTGCTGCCTTTAAATGGTCCCAGTAGGTTACCCCGTCAGGTCAAACGACTTCCCAGGGCCAAGTGAAATCTCCGCGAACGCCACGCGAACGCGTGTCGTTCCTAGAGCTTGGTGGGCTTGAAGTGCGCGAGCGCGTCAGCCACGAACGAAACGTCGTCGTCGTCCACGCCGGCGTGCGTGACGAACCGTACCCTTCTCGGACCGATGGTCCCTCCGTCGACACCGAGGTTCCCCAACTCTTCGACGAGCTGACGGGCCTGAGGATGGTCGAACGCGACGATGTTCGTCCGACAGGTCTCGGGGTCGTATTGGGCTTCTGGAAAGGCGGTCGCAAAGAGTCCGGCGAGCGCCCGGGCGCGAGTGTGGTCATCGACCAATCGGTCGACCATCGTGTCGAGGGCCACCAGTCCGGCGGCGGCGAGGAAACCCGCTTGACGCATCGCTCCTCCCAAGCGCTTGCGCTCGATCCGCGCGCGCTCCATCAAACCCGCTGGACCGGCGAGCAACGAGCCGGCGGGCGCACAGAGCCCCTTGGAGAGGCACGTCATCACCGTCGTCGCCGACGCGGCGTACTGCGCCGCAGTCGTACCGGTCGCCATCACCGCGTTGAAGAGGCGCGCGCCGTCGAGATGCAGCGGACGCTCCCCGATGGCGTGCGCGAGTGCCGTGACGTCACCCACGTCGAGCGGCGTGCCGCCCGAGGGCATGTGCGTGTTCTCCAGCGCGACCATCGCGACGTGGGGCTGATGGTCATCTTCGGCGTCGATGACGTCAAGGACGTCGCGCAGGGCGAGCGTGCCCTTCGAGTCGTCGACCGTCGCGAATTGGACACCGGAGTTCCTCGCGGCGGCGCCCATCTCGAAACTGACGACGTGCTGGCCGCGACCGGCGACGATGAGGTCGCCCGGACTCGCGAGGATGCGAACCGCGATCTGATTGCCCATGACACCCGACGGGACGAAGAGAGCGGCTTCCTTCGCGACGATCTGCGCGAACCGATCCTCGAGCGCTCGGATGGTGGGGTCTTCGCCGTAGCCGTCGTCACCCACGACCGCCGTCGCCATGGCGTCGCGCATTTCCTGCGTCGGCTGGGTCAACGTGTCACTTCGTAAGTCCACCCGTCGCGCCATGGACCGAGGTTATCGGCCGACTTCTACACTGGGCCGATGCGAGACGAGATCAACACCGGATTCAGCGAAGCGCCAAACGTGAACAAGGAACTCGGCATCCGAGTCGTGGAACTCTCACCGGACAAGGTGGTCCTGCAGGTGGAGGTCGGGCCGAAGGTCCATCAGCCCTACGGGATCCTCCACGGTGGCGTGTCCGCGCTGATGGCCGAAGGCGCGGCGTCCATAGGTGGTGCGATCAGTGTCGGCCCCGACGAGATCGTCGTCGGTACGGAACTGAACTGTTCACACCTTCGTTCCATGAGTAGCGGCGTCCTCACGGCCACCGCGACGCCCATCCGCAAGGGTCGTAGCGTCCACGTGTGGTCGATCGAGTTGACCGACGAGAATGACCGGATGATCTGCATTTGTCGCTGCACGCTGCAAGTGCTGAAGGCACCCGCTGCCCAGAAGGGCTAAGTCCTAGACTTAGTCAAGGTATTCGCGAAGGAGCTGGCCATGGGCGTTCGCTTTAAGGGATGGGGTATTGCCCTGCCCGATCGGATCGTGACGAACGACGAACTTTCCCAGACGTTGGACACGTCCGACGAGTGGATCACCGAACGTACGGGCATCCGTGAGCGCCGAATCGGCGGCTCCGCGGTCTCCCTCGGCGTGATCGCCGGTCGCAACGCGATCGACGACGCGGGACTCGTCGTCGGCGAGATCGACTTCCTGGTCGTCGCCACCACCACGCCCGACCGACTCTGTCCGGCGTCGGCGCCCATGATCGCCAACGAACTCGGGTTGAACTGCGCGTCGATGGACGTGAACGCCGCGTGCAGCGGCTTCATGTACGCGGTGCGAACGGCCCAGGGACTCCTCGAGACCGGCAACCGTCGGATCCTGGTGATCGGATCGGAGAACCTCTCACGTTGGGTCGATTGGAGCGATCGCAACATGGCCGTACTCCTCGGTGACGGCGCCGGCGCCGCGGTCCTTGAGTATGACGAGGCGGGCACCGACATCTTGTCCTTCGTCCTCGGGTCCGATGGTTCCGCCGCGGACCTATTGACGTGCGAACACGGTGGCTTCTTCCAGATGGACGGCAAGGAGATCTTTCGCCGGGCCGTGCGCGTCGTCGTCGACTCCGCCGAACAGGCGATGAAGATCGCCGACGTCAGCCCCGACGACATCGATCTCGTCATCCCCCACCAGGCGAACGTCCGCATCATCAAAGCGGCGACGCAGCGGCTCGGGATTCCGATGGAGCGCACGGTGGTCACCCTCGATCGTTACGGCAACACGTCGAGTTCGTCCATCCCGCTCGCCTACTTCGACGCACGGGAGAACGGACGGATCAAGTCCGGCGAGTACGCATTGATGACGGGCTTTGGCGCCGGCATGACGTGGGCATCATCGGTCGTGCGGTGGTCGCGTTGAGCGGACCGTCTCTCGTCATCCTCGCCGCCGGTCGCGCTCGACGCTACGGCGGCGTGAAGCAGTTAGCCCCGATTGGCAAGCACGGTGAGGGCGTCATCGACCTCCTGGCCTCGGACGCCTACGCGGCCGGTTTCGATGACATCGTCATCGTCGTGAACGCTGACACCGGTCCAATGATCGAACAGCACGTCTCGTGGCATTGGCCGAAGGGGCGCAAAGTCACCTTCGCCGTGCAGACCAAGCTTCGCGGCACCGTCGAGGCGGTCCTCGCCGCCGAGAGCAGTTTGGACCTCTCCAAACCCTTCGGCGTCTCCAACGCCGACGACCTCTACGGACGCGAGGCGTTCCTGCGTCTCGGCGCCCACCTCGCCGAGAGCCCCAACCACTGCCTCGTCGGCTTCGAACTCGACCGCGCACTCGTGGGCAACCTGCAGGTCTCGCGCGGTACCTGCATGGTCGAAGACGGGGTCCTGACCGACATCATCGAGCGACGCAACGTGCACGCCACCAACGAGGGTTACGACGCCGACGATGGCCTCCAGCCCGAGTCGCTCTCGCCCCTCACCACCGTGTCGATGAACCTTTGGGGCTTCCAACCCTCGATCATCCCGTTCATGCACAAGGCGATCGAACAGCACAATTTCGCTGAGGAGTCCGAGATCCAACTCTCGACATTCGTCGGCCAACTGCTCAAATCCGAAAAGCCTCGATTCGACGTCTTGCAGACCCGATCGCGCTGCATCGGTGTCACCCACGCCCAAGACCTCGCCGTCGCCCAACTCCTCGTCCGCCTCGAGATCGAAGTCGGCCAACGCCCGGAATATGCGTTCGCTGAGGGCTCGACGACTTCGCCGCCGCCTTCGAACTGATCGGGTTCCCCTCAACTTGCCGTCCGAGCGACGCGGGCGACATTACCGTCGTACTCGTTGAACAACGTCGGAGTCGCGAGTTTCGCGTTGACGAGTTACGTTGCCTTCGCCGTGTCCGAAGTGATCGAGCCATCTCGAAGGCGGATCCGTCGCCCGGTGTGCGCTGCGACCTCTTCGTCGTGCGTGGCGATGATGATCGTCACACCAAACCTCTTTTGAAGGTCGTCCAGTAGCGCCAGGAACTCACTGGCGTTCGTGGAATCGAGGTTGCCCGTCGGCTCGTCCGCGATGATCACCTCGGGAGCGTTCGCTAGTGCCCGAGCGATCGCCACTCGCTGTTGTTCACCGCCGGACAGTCGCGAAGGAAGGTGCCCGAGCCGGTGCGCGAGGCCGACCTGGCCGAGTAGCTCACTGGCGCGCGCTAGTCGCGTCGACTGGGAAGGCTCACGCGGCACCATGGCGATCGCCACGTTCTCTTCCGCACTCAACGTCGGAATCAAGTTGAACTGTTGGAAGACGAAGCCGATCTCCCTCGACCGGATGTCGGTCAGCACACCGTCAGATTCATCCTCCAGGTTTCGACCGGCGAAGCGGATCTGGCCCGAAGTCGGTGAGTCCAGTGCGCCCAGCAACTGTAGGAGCGTGGTCTTGCCGGACCCACTGGGGCCTTCGAGCGAGACCGTCTCTCCGCGAGCGATGTCCAAGTCGATTCCCCGCAGGGCGTTGACGGTCACGCCACCCTTGGAGAAGCTTCGCGTCACACCCTTCAGAGAGTAGAGGGGCTCCCCGGACGAGGGTTGGGGGTTGTCGTCAACCAGAACTTGCGTCATGTTGCGTGCCTTTCAGTAGTGGTGAATTTCATCCGAGGTCCCGCAGCGCCGATGCCGGGGAGAGACGTGCCGCTCGCCAGCCGCCCGCGGCCCCCGCGATGAGACCGCCGAGCAGCGCGCCGAGGAAAGCGATGACGATGGTGAGCGGATGAATCGGTGCGGTGAGGTGAACCGTCCGGGCCACGGACGCCGACGTCGTTTGTCCCAAGAGCCCGCTCACCTTTGATGCGCCCACGGCGAGTCCGGTACTCGTGACGCTGAGCGCCGGACCGACTGCCCCGATGATCAGACATATCACCGACCCGACCGCGATGCCGATGACACCTCCGACGACACCGATGCCCAGCGTTTCGGCCATGATCTGTCGCACGACGCGTCCGCGCGACCACCCGATGGCGCGTAACGAACCAATCTCGCGCACGCGCTTGGAGACGCTCGACAGCGTCAACAGACCGGCGATGAGGAACGCGGCCAACAGGACGACCAACGCGAGCGCCCCGCCAAGATCGTTGGCGAGTTTGCGAGCGTTCGAGAGACTCCCGGTGACCTGATCGGCGAGTGACGCGGACGTGAGAACGGTCGCTCCTGGCAGGGCCGCCTTGATGGCCTTGGCGACGGCGGTGACGTCGCTCGAGTTGTCGACCGACACGAGCACCTCATTGATGCGATTCGTGTTCGTCGACAACGTCTGGAGGTAGGAGAGACTGAAGTACACGTCCGAGACGTCGCCGGTCAGCGTCGGGTTGACGAGTCCCACGATGGTGTAGTTGACCTTGTTGATCGTGAGCGTGTCACCGACCTTCAGTCCCTTCTGCGACGCGTACGCCGTCGTGACGAGCACCTGGGTCTTGGCAATCGACGGCGTCGACGAAAGCCACGCGCCCTTGACCAATTGCGCCTTGGTCACGAGTCCCGACGTGGTGTCGGACGGGTTCACTCCCGCGACGGTGTACGTCGACGTGCTGGTGTTCGTCGTCGGCGGGTTGAGTACTTGGTTGACCGTTTGTTCGGGAACGATCACGTTCTGCTGGTAGGCCTTCTGGGCGGGCGTGAGGCACTTCGCGAACGCACCACCAAAGCCCGCTCGGAATCGAAAGCCGCCGCCGCCACCGCCGAAGCCGCCGCCGCCACCGGTGCCACCGCCCGAAGTGGGCAGCGTGGTCGTCGTGGAACCCAACTGTTTGGTGATGAGATTCTGAATGCACGTTCGCTCGGCGGCCTGCTCCGCCGCGGTCAGCACCGGGGGCTTGACGCTCGTCGAGATCGTCTCCCCGCCGGTCTTGATCGACGCGGTGATCTTGGGCACGGTGCCTGTTTCGTGGAGCGCGTCAAGTGACAGGGCACCCACGGCGCTCTTGACCCCCTTGACGTGCTCGACGGTGCTGACCGCCTGGGAAGGAAAGGTGATCAACGTGCCGGGGACGAAGAAGTCGTGGGTGAACTCGGTGCCGGCCGGACCGAGCTTGGCGAGGTCAGTGATGACCGAGGAGTTCGCCGCCGCGAGGGCGGCAGCATCCGAGGAGTTCAGCGAGCTCCCGCGGCCAGCGAAGAACCCGCCGCCGCCAAAGCCGCCTCCACCGGTGCCGCCGCTGCTTCCGCCACCAAACCCACCGCCGCCGCCAAATCCATTCGAGGGCGTCGTCGTGGTGGTCGTTGCGGTGGAGAGCGTCGGCGCGACCGTGCGCGTCACGATGATGTCGGTACCCACTGAGTTGAGGGGTGACAGAGCCTTGTTCTGGGCGTCACTGAGTCCCTGTGACACCCCGATGATCCCCATGACGAGACCGACGCCAGCGGCGAGACCGATCGCGGTGACGACCGTTCGACCAAGTCGGCGTCGCAGCTCATTCCATGCGTAACTTAAGGAGAACACGGTGACCTACCAGGGATGAAGTTGACCAAACTTTTTGGCCGCTTCGCGAACTGTAGCCACGCGTTCAGGACATTATTTTTGAAAATTGCCGCGATGGCTGCATTCTTATCGTGGCCTTAGCGATGAATTATTGCGCGTCAATGTGTCGGCCCCTCCGGCACCCTGCACCCTCTTCGCGTCGCACGTTCGTCGCTGCATCGACGGCCGACTCCGATCGCGAAGCCACCGTGTCGTGGCGAGTCGTCTGAATTTTGAGACTCTCGAGCGACGCGAACGATGAATTAAGAAAGTTCCAAAAGTCGAGTGAGTAATTCTCACGATTTCAAACGATGATCGTGCATTCGCGTTGTCCGATGCACCATTACGGTCTCTTCAAGTTTTTCAACGACGAGAGACAGGGCATCAACGATGGCGCGAAAACGATCGATTCGAAGTGTGATTCCGGCCAGGCTCGACCGCCTCGGGTGGTCCGGCTTTCACACCAGGTTGGTGATCGCACTTGGCGTGGCGTGGGTGCTCGACGGGCTCGAGATCACCGTGGCGAGCAACGTCACCAACTTCATCAGTAACAAGCAGGCGCTCAATCTCTCGTCCGCGGGCGTCGCCTTCGCCGTCGGCACCGTGTACCTCTTGGGCGAGGTCACGGGCGCGATCTTCTTCGGTCGACTCTCGGACAAATGGGGACGACGCAATCTCTTCATGATCACGCTGGCGGTCTACCTCTTCGGAGGTCTGCTGAGTGCGATGACCTTTGGTCACTCGCAGTTCTGGGTCTACTGGCTCTGGGGCTCGCGATTCATCGCCGGTATGGGGATCGGCGGCGAGTACGCCGCGATCAACTCCGCGATCGACGAACTGATCCCCGCGAAGTTCCGGGGTCGCGTCGACATCGCGGTCAACGGCACCTACTGGGGCGGTGCGTTGATCGGCACCGTGCTGACGCTGCTCGTGATCGACCACCTCCCGGTCAGCTACTCGTGGCGCGTGGCGTTCCTCTTCGGGCCCGCGCTCGGCGCCGTGATCCTCTTCGTGCGCAAGAACCTGCCCGAGAGCCCCCGATGGCTGTTGATGCACGGTCGCGAGAAAGAGGCCGAGGAGGCCGTGGCGAAGATCGAGCGACTCACCAAGGAGTCGGGCGGTTCGTTGCGTAAGGTGAGCGACCGCAAGGCCATCGAGATCACTCCCACGACCAACATCGGCTTCGTCGCGTTGGGGCGAACCCTCTTCGCCAAGTACCCGAAACGTTCCATCCTCGGGGCGACCTTGATGATCACCCAGTCCTTCCTCTACAACGCGATCTTCTTCACGTACGCCCTCGTGCTGACCAAGATCTATCACGTTCCCGAGAGTGACACGCCGTACTACTTCATCTTCTTCGCGTTGGGCAACCTCATTGGACCGCTCACCATCGGTCGATTCTTCGACACGATCGGGCGGCGTCGAATGATCGCGGGCACCTACCTGCTCTCGGGTGTGTTGCTCGCATTGAGTGCGGTGCTCTTTGACGCCGGGGCCTTGAACGCGGTCACCCAGACCGTGTGGTGGTGCGTGATCTTCTTCTTCGCGTCTTCGGGCGCGAGTGCGGCGTACCTCACGGTGAGCGAGGTCTTCCCGGTCGAGGTTCGAGCGAAGGCCATCTCGGTGTTCTTCGCGATCGCCCAGTCCTTCGGCGCGCTCGGACCGTGGCTCTACGGTCAGTTGATCGGCACCGGCCAGGACCACTTCAAACTGTTCATCGGTTATCTCATCGGTGCGGGCGTGATGATGCTCGGTGGTGTCGTCGCGCTCGTCTTCGGTGTTCCGGCCGAGCAACAGTCGCTCGAGGACGTCGCGACGCCGCTCTCGGCGGAAGGGCACCACGCCGCCGCCGACTGAGCTCAGTGCCAGTCGCGCGACGGTGTCGTGGCCCCGAGCAGGAGCGGCTCGACGAACTCGGCGGTCAGGGCCAACGTCCCCTGACCGCGCTGGAGGGTGCCACGGATCATCAGCGCCGGCGACTTCCTCGCCACGAGTGACCACCTGGCCCACGCCCCCTTCGAGAAGATCACGTTGACGTGGCCGGTCTCGTCCTCCAGGTTGAGGAAGACCGCGCCGTTGGCCGTCTCGGGATGCTGACGATGCGTCACCACCCCCGCGACGATCACGCGCGAACTCTCCGCGCCGATCAATGCGTCCGCTCGCGTCACCCCTCGCTCGTTGAGGTGGTCGCGCACCAACGAAATCGCGGTCGCCTCGGGCGTGAGCCCCATGGCCCACAGGTCGTCGGCGACGCGTTCCATCTCGCTCGTCGGCGGGAGTTGCGGCGCGTCCAGGCCGGTCACGACACCGGGCAGCCGATCGGGCGTCCCCTGCGCCGCGGCCCCCGCCGACCAGGCCAACGCGCGCCGTGTGGCGCCAAAGGAGTCGAGGGCGCCCGCCGCGGCCAGCACCTCGAGGTGGTGTTGCTGGACACCGGCTCGGCGCACGAGGTCCGACGAATCGCGCCACGGTGCACCCTCGACGATCCGCGTCGCGAGTTCCTCGCCAATGGTGCGAAGGTCCGAGAGGCCCAGACGCACGTCGGGGTCGTGACTGGCGCCTTCGAGCGTCGCCTCCACGCCCGAGATGTTCACGTCGGGACGTTGCACGCGCACCCCGTGACGTTGCGCATCGGCGACCAGACTCTGCGTCGACCAGAAGCCGAGCGGCTGGGCGTTCAGCATCGACACGAGGAACGCGGCGGGATAGTGGTGCTTCAGCCACGCCGAGCAGTAGACGAGGTGGGCGAAGGAGACGGCGTGCGACTCGGGGAATCCGAAGTTCGAGAACGCGGCCAGCGCGTCGAAGAGCTGGTCGGCCGGCGCACCCTCGATGCCGTTCTCGGCCATGCCGGCGTAGAAGCGGCTCTTGAGCTTCATCATGCGTAGTTCGGAGCGCTTGGCGGCCATGGCCTGGCGCAGTTCGTCGGCCTCGGCCGGCGAGAAGCCCGCGACCGCGACCGCCATCTCCATCAACTGCTCCTGGAAGAGCGGCACACCGAGGGTACGACGAAGGATCGGCTCGAGTCGCGGGTGCAGGTACGTGACGGGCTCGTCACCGCGCCGTCGTCGGATGAACGGGTTCACGGCGTTGCCCTGGATGGGGCCGGGACGGATGATCGCCACTTCGATGACCAGGTCGTAGAAGCAGCGCGGCAAGATCCGCGGCAACGTCGCCATCTGCGCGCGTGACTCCACCTGGAAGACACCCACCGTGTCGGCCTCGCACAAGAGGTCGTAGACGGCGTCCTCCTGGGGCAACGCACCGAGGTCGATCGTGACGTCATAGAAGGACTCCACCTGCTTGACGCAGCGGTGCAGCGCGTCGAGCATCCCCAGCCCCAGCAGGTCGAACTTCACGAGCCCGATCGCGGCGCAGTCGTCCTTGTCCCACTGCAGGACCGTGCGACCGGGCATGCGGCCCCACTCAACGGGGCAGACCTCGATGACCGGGCGGTCACAGAGCACCATGCCGGCCGAGTGGATGCCGAGGTGACGCGGCCGATTGAGCATCTGGGTCGCCATGGTCGTGACGAGTTCGGGCACGTCCTCGCTCGCGGTCATGGTGTGACGGTCCACGCTGTCACGCAGTTGGTTGGCCTCTTCCTCGTTGAAGCCAAAGGCACGCGCCACGTCGCGCAAGGCCGAGCGCGGTCGGTACGTGATCACCGCCGCGACCTGGGCGGCGTGGCGCCGGTCGTAGCGCTCGTAGACGTACTGGATGACCTCCTCGCGCCGACCGGACTCGATGTCGACGTCGATGTCCGGGGGGCCGTCGCGCGCCGGTGAGAGGAAGCGCTCGAAGAACAGGTTCAACTTCACCGCGTCGGCGTTGGTGATCCCGAGCGAGAAGCAGACGGCCGAGTTCGCCGCCGAGCCGCGGCCCTGGCAGTAGATGTCGTTGCGACGACAGAACTCGGTGATGTCCCAGACGGTGAGGAAGTACCCCGCGAAGCCGAGGGTACCGATGACGGCCAACTCGTGATCGATCTGTCGCCACGCGCCCGCAACACGCTCCTCCTCGCGGGTGCCGTAACGCTTCGTCGCGCCCTCAGCGACGATCACCTCCAAGTACGACTGCTCGTCCATCCCCGCGGGCGTCGTGAACGGCGGCAGGTTGGGCGCGACGAGGCGGAGGTCGAAGGCGAGGGCCATGGCGAGTTCACCGGCCTGGTCGACGACCCCGGGCCAGCGTGCGAAGCGGCGTCGTTGCTCGGCGTCGCTTCGAAGATGCGCGAGCGGTGAGGCGTTCAGCCAGCCCTCCATCTCCTCGAGACTCTGGCGTGCGCGAAGCGCCGAGAGGACGTTGGCGCGTGCGAAGGCGTCGGGCGTGGCGTAGTGCACGTTGTTCGTCGCCACCAACGCCACGTCACGACGGACCGCGAGTTCGGCGAGCACGTCATTACGCGCGACGTCGTCGGGCGCGCCGTGGTCCCAGATCTCGACCGCGACGTTGTCACGACCAAAGGCGCCGACGAGGCGCTCGAGTTCGCGTTGCGCGGCGCTCGGTCCCCGGTCCATCAACGCTCTGGTGAGCGCTCCCTTGCGACATCCACTCAGCACCAACCACTCGTGCGCGCAGTTCGCGACCTCCTCGAGGGTGAAACGCGGCGCCCCCTTCTCGCCCCGGCGCAAGTGCGCTTCACCGAGCATCGTCGAGAGGTGGCGATAGCCCTCGGGCGAGCGCGCGAGCAGCACGAGGTGCTCTCCCGAGGGATCGTGGACCCCGACGCGGTCGTCGTTCGCGTCGATGGCGATCTCGGTGCCAAAGACCGTCGGCAACCCGAACGCCCGGGCCGCCTCGGCGAAGCGCACGACGCCGTAGAACCCGTGGTGGTCGGTGAGCGCCAGGCCCGAGAGGCCGAGTCGCGCCCCTTCGGCGGCGAGCTCCTCGGGGTCGCTCGCACCGTCGAGGAAACTGAAGCCCGAGTGGGCGTGGAGTTCGCCGTAGAGCGCCATCAGTCGTAGATCCCCGCGAGCCACCAACGACTGGACTCGGCGGTCAACAGCAGTGCTTCGCCCGAGACGAGCAGGATCTGAAGGTGGGCCCGACGGCGATTGCGCACCCACCAGCGCTCCACCAACGGCCACGGCCCCGCGTGCCAGATCACCTCGCGACGTAATTGGTGTGAGAACAACAACGTGGCGGGCGGCTCACTGAGGAAGCCCCTCCCCTCCATGACGACAAGCCGATCCCTGGCATCGCGCAACTGCACCGCCACGGGGCGCGCCAGCGTCGTGGCCGGCGACGGTGCGCGCATCTGACCGGGCCACGGCGCGCTGTCACGATTCGCCGACAGTGGTGACCCCCACGGCACGAGCGTCGCGCGATCCTCGGGGACCCGTCCACCGCGAAGCGACGCCACCACGACCGCCTCGGCGCCGAGTCGGCGACGCACGCGATGCGCGGCCGCCTCGGCGCGGTCGTCGCCGGCGCCGCGCTGACCAAAGAAGCCGAGCTGCTCGTCGGCGACCTCCTCCTCACCACGGAGTTGGCGAAGACGTCGCGCCAGTTTGAGGTCGCGTTGCGTGTCGAGTTCGAAGAGTTCGCCGCGCGCGACACGATGCAGCGCCAGGGCGTGTTGGTTGAAGCGCTCCGCGACGCGTGCTTCGTCGAGGTTGGCGAATGAACCCACCGTGTGTAGTCCGAGCCGCTGACAGGTCGTCGCGACGTCCTTTCGACCAAGCGTGGCGAGCGCCAGCGAGCGGCGAAACGAGTCGGTCGCGCCCGGCGCGACCACGCGACCCTGGCGCGCGGCGACCTCCGCACAGAACAGTCCGTCCGCGATGCCGAGGCGCGGTTGCTGGTGCACCACGTCACGAACGGTGTCGCGAACGATCTCGAGCACCTTCGCTTCGCCGCCGAAGAAGCGACTCGGTCCCCGAATCGGGAGCACGAAGAGATCGAGACGGATCGACTCGGTGAAGGGGCAGAGGATCGTCAGCGCCTCGAGCAGCGCAAGGTGATCACGCAGGGTGGAACCGTCGGGCGCTTCGTCCTCGAAGGCCTCGATCCAAATCGCGAGGAGGCGCTCCATCAGCTCGCCTCGCAGCGTCCCTTTCGACTCGGGAGCATGACCACGTGCTCGCCCGCACGTACGGCCTCGCCGCGTCCGCCGATACGCACCGTCAGGTAGCGCGCGTCGAGCCGCGACGACGTCGACCACTGCGCCTGGGTGATGTCGAAGGAGAGGTCGGCGGGCAGCGGCCAGAGCGACGCCGGTTCGGCGAGGATGATCAGCACCGTGCCTCGTTCGCGCACTCGATCGACGAGTCGACGTGCGGCACCGTGCGAGGCGCGCGACGGTGGACGCACGATGAGCAGATCCACCCCGTCGAGCAGGTCGGCCGCGCATTCAGCCCACGCGCCGCGCGGACGGGGCACGAACAGCACGCGACGAAGGTCGACACCGAGGTCGGCGATCGCGACGACGCCAGGGTCGTCCACGCCGACCACCGCAGCCCAGTGCCCGCGCGCGCTCGACTCGGTGAGCAGGCTGAGCGCCAGACTGAGTCCTCCCAGCCCCGGCTGCGCCTGCACCACGACACTCGAACCACGCCGCAGTCCGGCGTTGGGCACGAGCGGGCCCCAGGGCTCGCCAAGGGGCAGTAGCCGACTCTTGGCGAGGGCGACGGGGCGCAGACGTGCGATCAGATCTTCAGGCAGCGCAGGGCGATTGGACGAAAAAGCGAACATATGTTCGTAAGATAGCCGCTGCGCGCGACATGCGCCAATGGCCGAATTTCCACGGCAGACTGGTGGCTATGTGTGGACGTGTCGCCCTCTTCACCCCGCCGATCCGACTGGCCCGTCTCCTTGACGCCGCCCTCGCCGCGGGCTTCGATCCCGACGCCACGCCGAGTTGGAACATCGGACCCCAACGCCGACTCTTCGCGGTCGCCGAGCCCAGTGACGAGCGGATCCTTGACCGTTACCGCTGGGGACTCGTGCCCAGCTGGTCGAAGGACCCCACGATCGGCAATCGCCTCTTCAACGCTCGGGGCGAGACCGTCACCGAGAAACCCTCATTTCGCAGCGCCTTCGCGAAGCGACCGTGCGTCATCCCGGTTGACGGTTTCTACGAGTGGGACCATCGTCCCGGTCGCGCGAAGCAACCGAACTTCTTCACGCGTGTCGACGGCGAGCCACTCCTCCTCGCCGGCCTCTACGAATACTGGCGCAACCCCGAGGAGCCCGAGGACGCCCCGTCGCACAAGACGTGCACCATCATCACCACGACGCCGAGCGAGGACATGGACGAGATTCATGACCGCATGCCCGTCGTACTGGACGCGCAGGACGTGGAGACCTGGCTTAACGTCCGCGAGCACGAGTCCGACGAACGTGCGCTGCTGCTTCGCCCGTCGCCCAAGGGCACGCTCTCGCACTACGGCGTCGACAAGGCGGTGGGATCGGTGAAGAATGACGGTCCACAACTCATCGAGCCGGTGGAGACCGGGTCACTGTTTTAGCTTTTGAAAAGCCGAAAACCCCGAGTGACCAGTGAGTCGAAACTCACCCGCCCCTCGGGGTTCCCGAAGGCACATCACTCGCTGGCCCGTGTCGGACAGGCCACCGCTTGACGGCTGGCACTTCACGTCATTCGTCGTTACGAACTGCGGACCGAACTCCGCTGTCCGCCGGGGGGGTTCTGTTCCTCTTGCGAGGCCCCTCTCCCCTCCTGGTCCGATTCCCCTTTCGGTTCCTCTTCCCATCGACAGGTGCTACGTGAACTACGAGAGACACTCTGCCAGACCCTTTTGGCTGATGACGGGTCGATTCGTGATATCAGGAACTTTTGCCCAAAAGTTCTGACCTTATCCACCGGTTTGTTGGCGAAGAGCACAAATACCAACCAATTAGTCGCAAGTTTTCAACAGGTGAGCGAGGTCTTGGCGCTGCCTGCGATGCCCATTCTTCACCTGGAATTCGCTCGCCACGAGCGACGATGCGACGTCCGGGGCGTCGATCGACGAAAACGGGTCATCAAAGCGCGTGTCGTAACGTCCACACCATGCGTGGGCACACTCCTTATGGCGTCGCCACCTTCGTGCGCACTGCTTCACATGTGTCGCGTGGCGCGCACGTGACGTGTCGACCATGACGATTCTCTTCGCACTCCTCACGTCGCTGACCAACGCGCTCGCCGTGGCGCTCCAACACATCGCGAGTACGAGCGACACGAAGAAGTCTTCGGGATGGAGATTCGTCCTCTACCTCTTCACGCACCCACTGTGGCTACTTGGATGGCTCGCACTGTGCGGCTCACTGGTCTTCCAAGCTTTGGCGTTGCACTTCGGGCCGCTCTCGGTCGTGCAACCGGTACTCGTCACTGAACTCATCATCGCGCTCGTCCTGCGCCAACTGTGGCTGCACCAATCAATACGAATGATCACGTGGATGGCCGCGGTGATCACGGGTGGCGGACTCGTCATCTTTCTCATCACGACGTCGCCGCACGCGCACGGCTTCGCACCGACGTCGTCGGCGTGGACAACCCCATCGATCGTCTGCGTCATCGCCGTCGCGCTGCTCGTTGCGCTCGCCCAGCGCGGTTCGCCTTCGCGCAAGGCCGCCCTGTTCGCGAGCGCGACCGCGGTCATGTGGGCGCTCGAGGCCACGTTCATCAAGGCCACCACCGACTCGATCAGCGCGGTCGGGTTCTGGGGCGCCTTCGAACGCTGGCCCGTCTACGCCCTGATCGTCGGTGGCATCGTCGGACTCTTGTGCGAACAGGCGGCGCTGCACGTCGGTCCACTCAGCGTCTCGCAGCCCTTCATCGTCATCGTCGATCCGGTGGTAAGCGTCGGCCTGGGTATCTGGATCTATCACGAGCGCCTTCGAGACAGCGTCGCTCCCTTGGCCATTGGCGTCACCGCGTTCGCCGTCATGTGTGCGGGCGTCGTGCTGTTGACCCGCACGGCGCCTGACTCGATGGCCGCCGACGTGCCTCGCCTTTAATGCACGCGCCGCCTCTCGTGAATTATGGTGCGACCATGACAATGATCACGATGGTCCGCCGTGCCCGGGGAACTCGCACGATGGGGATGGCACCAACTTCATAGGCAGTGGGCTCAACGACTCGTCGATGAGGCCGCCATTCGTCGAGGCGATCTCGTGCTCGACCTCGGAGCTGGTAGTGGGGCACTCACTGATCCACTGGTACGCACCGGCGCGACAGTGCTCGCGTTCGAGCTGCACCCGAAGCGGGCCGAGGACCTTCGCACGAGATTCGCAAATCGGTCAGTGAAGGTCATACGTGCCGACGTCAAGAACCTGCGCTTGCCGCGACGACCCTTCCACGTGGTGTCCAACCCTCCATTCGCCGCGTCGGTCGCCATCCTTCGTCGCTTGACGTCCCCGGGCAGTCGACTCGTCCAAGCGCACGTCATCGTTCCGCGCCATACCGCCGAGCGCTGGGTCTACGGCGACCCACCGGGTGCCAATCGTTGGCGAAGGGAGTTCTCGTGCACCATGGGACCGCGAATCCCACGGTCGGCCTTCAATCCTCCCCCGCCCAACGAAGTGGCCGTCCTCGTCATCCGCAGCACCCGGTATCGGCGACGACCGCGATCAGATTGGCCCGCGTGAATTGATTGCCCTACGGCCACCCAGCCAGCGTCTCTCGGCCCTCGGTCGCAATACGTTCGAAGGTCGCGACGTCATAGTCAAAGATCGAATCGGAGACCGGATAGTGGACCACGAGTTCACTTATGCCAAGCGCGCGATACCGCTCGGCCCAATCGATGAACCGCTCGAAGGACGACATCGGTGCTTCGTCGTCCTGCCCGTCGAGGAAGAGTCGTTCAAAACGGTCTGTTCGTCCAATTCTCGCCAGCTCATCGTCGAGACGGTTTGACTGATCGCGAACGGCCTCTTCGGTCGTCCCCGACCACGAAGACAGTCCACCCACACTGATCCAACCATCGCCCACCTGCGCCGCGAACGAAACGCCCTTCGCTCCCATGGCGCTCACCAGGAGCGGCGGTCTCGGTCGTTGCATCGGACCGGGAATCTGTCGTGACTCGAAGACCGAATAGTACGCACCTTCTATCGTCGACGCCGGCTCGCGTAGTAGTTGGTCGAGGGTCGAGGTGAACTCCTTGAATCGTTCGTGACGTTCCTTCGTCGACCACGGCGCATCACCGAAGACGGACGCGTCAAAGCCCTGACCTCCGGCACCGATGCCGATGACCAGGCGGCCGTCAGAGACGTCGTCCAACGTGATCAGGTCCTTGGCGAGGAGCAGTGGATGACGGAAGTTCGGTGTCGTCACGAGTGGACCAAGTCGGATCCTTGACGTGACGCCACTCACCGCGGCGAGCACCGGCACCATCGACATCCAAGTGCGATCTCGAAAGGACCGCCACGAAAGGTGGTCGTACGTGTACGCGGCGTGAAAACCGAGCTCCTCGGCGTGCATCCACTTTCGTTGATTCTCACTCCAGCGTTCCGACGGGAGTACGACGACACTGAGCTTCACAAGGGCAGTGTACGGCGATGCAACTCCGCGCGGTCTTGGCTAAGGGAGAAAGCGGTGTCGATACGACGAGGTCAGGCCAAGGTTTGACGTCTCGCGGCGATCAGGATGTGCGTGCCTCCGTCAAGCGCGCCTGGTTCGGCGCACGCGCGCACTTCCTTGTCGACGAACCTCGTCCACTGCGCGTGATCGTTCTCCAGCTCGGCCAACAGCTGCGGATCACCGAGCGAAGCCCAGTTGCTCGCACTCATGGCCAACACTTCTCCCCCACGTGATTCGATCAGTTCGGCGATGTCGCGCGAACGGAACATCTGGCACACGTGTCCAGCGCCGCTGTGACGGATGTCGCCCGTGTCGAAGATCAGGTCGTTGACCTCGTCGCTGAAGAGACGCATCTCCTCGATGACGCCGCCCAGGAAATACCGCCATGCGCCGAGCAGTGACATCACTGAGGCCACGAGCACACCGCCCGGTTTAAGGATTCGAAAGAGGCCCGTCAACGCGTCCGGCGCATCTTCGAATGCGTACGAGAGCGGCCCACCGTAGGCGACGACGGCGTCGTAACTGTGGTCACTTATATGCGACGTGTCACAGATGTCGAGAGTCGATCGCGACATGACGGCGCTCTCGGCGTCACTACCCGCCAGATGCTTTCGATTGAGGTCGAGTTGGACGGGCGAGAAGTCGGTGACGTCGACCAGAGCGCCGAGTTCGGCGAGCACGAAGGTGAATCGTCCCGGTCCGGCACCGATTTCGAGCACGCGTTGTCCGGCACCGACGTAGCGCGACAGGAAGCGCCGGTGTACTTCGAAGGCGACACGGCCGCGCGGATCGCGCTCGAGACGTTCCCACTCGGCCTCGCCCGCACCGTCAAACCCGGCCCGAATTCGCTCGCGGTCTTCGATCGCCATCTGCCGACACTACTCAACGAAGGAATCCAACGAACACGTTGAGACGCTCACGCTCTACTTTGTGAGATGACCTTCATCATTAGCGCCGTGGCGCCGGAAAGGGATAGCCATGATCAAGGCAGTGGTGTTCGACTTCGATGACGTCGTCCGCACGTGGAACGACGAGGAGACCTACGCGATCGAGGAGCGCCACGGACTGCCACGAGGTTGCATCTACGAACGGTTGTCCGATCCGACACTCATCGTCAAGGTGACTACGGGGGTCATTTCCGACGAGCAGTGGCGCGACGTCGTCGCCGAGGAACTGGTCGGCGTACACGGCGAGGAGGCTCGAACCGCCGTCTACGAATGGAGCCTGCGCATTGGTGACCTCGACGCCGAGATGATCGCGCTCATTCGCGCCCTGCGCACGCACTTCACGGTGGCGCTGTTGAGCAACGCCACGTCTCGATTGAGGAGTGACCTCGCCGACCATGGCATCACCGATGAATTCGACCACATCTTCAGTTCGAGCGAGATCGGCATCGCAAAACCGGATCCCGAGGTCTTTCGATTCGTCGGCCGGGCCCTGGATGCGATGCCCGCGGAGTGGCTGTTCGTCGATGACATCGCCGGGAACGTCGAGGCCGCCAACGAGCTCGGCGTCCGGTCGCACCTCTACACCAATCTCCCAGATCTCAATGCGTGGCTCGCGACGCTGACGGGGACTGACCTTTCGTTGTCGTGACCTACTCGGTGCGTGTCGCGCGAGACAGGCCCGCCTTGCGAGCCGCCACGGCCAAATAGAGATCGTCGCTCGTGCGCGCGCGCAGTCGAAGTGAGGTGTAGATCAGCTTCGCCACGTGCTCGTCGTCACTGTTGGCGCCGACCGCGGCGATCTCGTCAATCGACGCAGAACTCGCCGCGGTGAACTCCGCCAGTTGCGCGAGGGTCGCCATTGGAGGCGCCCCCACCGTCGCGTACGCGGCGGCGACACCCATGACGCACGCCGCATCGAATGCGGTGATGTCCTGCGCGTACGGTCGAAGCGCCGTGAGCGCGTCGACGCCCGTGACCGCGTGAAGGGACGTGAAGTCTCCCGTCGTCGCGTACAACGTCAAAGCCGCGCGACGAAGTTCGTCGATCGTGTTGTCATCGAGTCGGCACGTCGCGACGGCGTCGCGCAACGTCGTCCATGATGCAGCGTCGAGCATCTCCTCAGAGATCAGCTTTCTGTCGGGAAACACCACGGAGTCGACCGTCGTCGAGAGTCGCGCAAAAACTTCGGACACGCCGTGCTCGGGCGAGCGTGATCGCAGTGGATCGCCGAGAGGTTCGGCATTCTCCGCGAGGTAGGCCAGACCGGCCGCGATCCGAGAGGGACTCGATAACTCCAAGGCGTACGCGAGGCGTATCGCGCCGTGGAACGCGGCACCGCAGATTCCTGGCGTGAGCGCATCCAGGTGTTGGCGCAGCGTCGCTTCGGGGCCTTCGTCGTTGACGGCTTTGACGAAGTACATGCTCAGGGCATCGAAGGTGCCCCTGCGCCCGATCGCGCTGCGCCAGGTGGCCTTGGTCAGCGGCGCGTCGACGACAATGCGAGGCGCGAGCCTCTTCTCGTATCGCGTCGCAAACCTCCGAAGCTCTTCGCTCGACGCACCAAGCCCGCACTTCGCGACGAGAGCCATCGGCAGATGATTCGTAAGGCCACTCGTCGTCGTGGCATCGAAGGTCAGCTCCTCGTCGAGGAGCCCTTCAAGGACTTCGCGTTGGCTCGAGAGCGGGGACTCGTCCATTTCGCGAGCGTACCTTTTGGTGAGTCCAGCGAGACATCGTCGACGAGCGTGCGATCTGACGTCAGGATGCCTCAGCGCAAGTGACTTAAGTACTTACTCGGCGAGCGACGAATGTCACGCTCACGTCAACATCCAACCGATTTGTCGCTGTCAGGCAACCCGTCATCACTACACGCCATCAATTCGCGTCGAATGAAGGGAGGTATGCGTGGGGAGCCCACTAAATTGGTGATGTGCCTTGCGTAGGGCCGTTGTCGACCACTCTGCCTTTTGCGTGTCGTTTCACTCACACGAAGCAAGTGCTTCGCTCGTGGCAAACGGAGTTCACCATGGCGAGGTCTGGCTAGCGACGTGAGTACGGTCACAACGCAAGGGCACTCCAAAGCGAGGCGGTCGGGATCCGCGTGGGCGGCGTGGGCCGTCGGCGTCATCGTCGTGGGTTCATTCGGCGCGTTCCTCGGTGCGAGCGCAACGGCTCACGGCGAGGTCCAGCGCGCACATGAATCGCAGCAGACCGCCGCGGTCGAGATCTCTTCGGCTCTGAACCTGGCGATCCAGCACGAGCAGGACCTCACGACGAGTGAAGTGGGATTCATAGTGGAGAATCCCAATGCTTCCGAGACCCAGTTCATCAACTGGGTCCGGGACGTGCAGGCGTTCAAACGCTATCCCGAGATTGAGTCGATCGCTCTCGTCTCGAAAGTCACTCTGGCGCAGTTACCAGCCTTCGCGGCACGGGCGAACGTCAACAACGTGGAGTCACACGCGGCGCGTCAGACGTTCAGTGTCACGCCGCCGGGCAAGCGTCCCTTCTACTGCCTGGTCAACGTCGAGCAGGCACGCGTCGTCACGACGGAGATCCCGATAGGACTCGACCTCTGTCAGACGACGCTCGGTTCACAGCTGCTGCAGGCACGCGACTCGGGAAAGTCCATCTACGCGCCCGACCAACTCGGCGGCGCCCACGCCTTCGCTGTCGGCGCCGCGGTGTATCGAGGAGGCCAGCATCCATCGACGGAGGCGGCGCGCCGCAAGGAACTCATTGGCTGGACGGGCACGTCCATCACGCCGAGCAAGATCCTCGACGTGGCGCTCGATGGCCACCCCGGAACCGCGGTTGCGTTCCACTACCGAGGCAGTGGGTCCAACGTCACCTTCAAGGCCGGCGTCCGACCGAAGGACGACCTTTCGCGGACGATCAACTTGCATAACGGCTGGCACGTACAGGTCTTCTTCTCCGACATCGCGACCGGCGTCTTCGACAACTGGCAGTCACTGCTCGTGTTTCTTGGCGGCGTCCTGCTCAGCGTCCTCATCGGACTGCTCCTGTTCGTACTGGGCACGAGTCGCTCGCGGGCCATGGCGCTCGTCAAGGAGCGCACCGATCAACTCCAGCACCAGGCCCTGCACGATTCGCTCACCGGACTACCCAATAGGGCGCTGATCCTGGACCGCATCGACCGGATGCTGGCGCGAGCGCGTCGCGAACACCACGCGGTCGCGGCACTCTTCTTGGACATCGACAACTTCAAGGACATCAACGACACGCTCGGTCACCGGGCCGGGGACCAACTCCTCATGAGCGTCGGTGTGCGCTTACTCAGCGCCGTTCGAGAGACCGACACCGTCGGGCGACTCGGTGGCGATGAGTTCGTCATGCTGGCCGAGGGTGTCTCACTGGACGCCGGCGTTGACGTCGTGGCGCAGCGGATACTCGACGTGCTCGCCACACCGTTCATCATCGCGGCCAGCACGACGCCGCTCAACGTGACGGCCAGCATCGGCATCGCCGAGGGCGACCGATCGACACCCGAAGAGCTGCTCCAGGACGCCGACATCGCGCTGTACCAGGCGAAGGCCCGGGGCAAGCAACAGGCCGTCAAGTTCGTGAAGTCGATGCAGGAGTCCGTTGATTACCGCCGTGCGCTCGAGGTCGACCTTCGCGGAGCGTTGGAGAACGACGAGTTCTTCTTGATGTACCAACCAACGGTCGAACTCTCGACCGGCGCCTTCACGGGTGTCGAAGCGTTACTGCGTTGGGCCGAACCCGAACGTGGCGTGGTGCAGCCCAACGACTTCATCCCGGCATTGGAGTCGAGTGGTCAGATCATTCCGGTCGGTGCGTGGGTCATCCATGAGGCGTGCCGCCAGGGCGCTTTGTGGCAGGGTCGCGGCCACACGTTCACCGTGTCGGTGAACATCTCGGCGAAACAGCTCGAGCGCGACAGCCTCGTCTCGGACGTGCAGGACGCCATCACGATGTCAGGTTTCGATCCGCACCACTTGATCCTGGAACTGACCGAGACCGCGCTCATGCACGACTCAGGATCGACGTTGGCGCGCATGATGCTGTTAAAGGCTCTCGGTGTACGCATCGCCATCGACGATTTTGGGACCGGATACTCCTCGCTCGCGTACCTGCGACAGTTCCCCATCGACATACTCAAGATCGACAAATCGTTCGTTGCGGGCATCGCCGATTCACGCGAATCTGCCGCACTCGTGACCACCCTCGTCCAGCTAGGAAAGGTGTTGGGCATCGAGACCATCGCCGAAGGGATCGAAACGAGCCATCAGCGCACTCGACTCGAATCGGAGCGAGTCGACTCCGGTCAAGGTTTCCTCTTCGCCCACCCACTTTCGGTCGAGGACCTGGATCAGATGTTGAGTGACTCGGCCGGGAAGCCGGAGTGGCTTAGCTCCTCATCACCGAACACTGACGCGTAGTTCGTATTGCCGCCGAAACGGTGAGCGGGGTTGCCAAAAGCAGTGTTCAGCGTCGCCAGAAGATGTAGTGCGTCACTCCGCTCGGGCTCGGGATCTTCTCCATGAAGAAGCGATCCGTCAATTCGTCGGGACTGTCCCACACCTTCTCACCTCGCCCGAGTTCGACCGGTGCCACCGCGAAATGCATCTGGTCGATCAGATCCGCGTCGAGGAATTGCCGCAAGGTGGCGACGCCGCCACCAATACGCACGTCTTTGCCGTCGGCCGCTTCGAACGCCTTCGCCAGTGCTACCTCGGGTGACGCGTCGATGAAGTGAAACGTGGTGTCACCCAAAGTGATGGACGGCCTCACGTGGTGGGTAAGGACGAATACGGGCGTGTGGAACGGCGTGTCATCGCCCCACCAGCCCTCCCAGTCGAAGTTCTCCCAAGGGCCACGCTGTGGACCGAACTTGTTGCGGCCCATGATCTCAGCTCCAATGTTGAACGGGAAATCGCGGGTGAAGTAGTCGTCGAGACCGTAGGTGCCTCCCGGTTCGTCTCGATTGACCCAATGGGCGGTCGCTCCGGCCCAGAAGAAGAGGTCGGCAGGATTCGCGTGTCCGAACGGATGCTCGAGGCTTTGTCCCTCGCCTGAGCCGAAACCGTCGCTCGACACCATGAAATTTTGGACGCGGGCAATCTGAGTCAACGCTCTCTCCTTCCGGCCGGACTCCGAAATGGTGTACACCACTCGTGCGCATGTTACATTTCGTTACTTGCTGCACTCGAAGAAAGTGCAGTCTCCTTGAAAGAGGTGCCCATGTCCGAAGATACCGCCGTTGCGCAAAGCGACGAAACGCAACATAGTTTGCGTCACGGAGTACTCGGACTCTTCGACTCGGTCATCATGGGTATCGCCGGTTCCGCGCCCGGCTACTCGATCGCGGGTACCGCCACGGTGCTCTTCGTCACCGTCCTCTACGGCGGTGCCGCGGCGCTCCTGTACTGCGGCATCTGCATGTTCGGAATCGTCTTTGCCTTCAGTTACCTGAGTCGCGACGACTCGCACGCCGGCGCCGCCTACTCCTGGGTTCGTCGAGCGATCCACCCAGTGCTCGGGTACTTGTCGGGCTGGGCGCTCGTGGTCTCGGCGCTCCTGTTCATGGTGATCGCGACCTTCCCCGCCGGAGGGAGCGTCATCAATATCTTCACCTCCTCGGTGCCCAGCAAGTTCGTGACCACGGTCATCGGCGCGGTCTTCTTTTTGCTGATGGTGGCCGCCGTGGCCGCGGGGGTCACCGTGACGGTCAAGGTCCAGATCATCATGTCGACCATCGAGGTGGGACTGCTGGTGCTCTTCGCCGCACTCGCCCTGTTCCACGCCCATCACGTGACGAGCTTCTCGTGGAGCTGGTTCTCCTGGTCGGTCTTTCACCACAAGGGATCGGGGACATTCGCCGCGGGCGCACTGATTGCCGCGTTCTTCTACTGGGGATGGGACGTCACAGCGAACCTCAACGAAGAGACCAAGGAACCGAAATCCACCTCGGGCATGGGTGGTGTCATCGGGGTGATCGTGGTCTTCCTTCTCTTCGAAGTCTTCACCGTGGCGACGAACCTCGTCCTCACGCCCGCGCAACTCCAGAACCCCAATAACTCCTCGGACATCCTGGCCGTCCTCGGTCAAGCGGTCTGGCACGGCTGGGGCGGGAAGCTGCTGATCCTCTCGGTCGTCCTCTCCACGGTCGCCACCCTTGAGACGACGCTCATTCAGGTCACGCGCACACTCTTCACGATGGGCCGTGACAACACACTCCCCAAAGCACTCGGTCGAATCGACCCGAAGCGAAAGACACCCGTCGTGGCAACCGCGGCCGCGGCGGTCTTCTCCCTGCTCTTGTTCGTGGGGAGTTCGTACGTTGGCTCGGTGTACACGATCTTGAGCGACGGCGTCACGGCCATCGGACTGCAGATCTGCATCTACTACGGCTTGGCGGGGCTGTCAGTCGTCATCTTGTACCGACGACAACTGTTCAAGTCCGTCGGGAATTTCATCTTCATGGGACTCTGGCCGCTCGTGGGAGCAATCTTCATGGGCTACGTCTTGGAGAACCAGGTGAATTCACTGCGGACGTCCAATCCCAAGGCCTTGTGGATCGGACTCGGCTCCATGGCGCTGGGTCTCATCCCGCTCTTCTACTACTGGGCGAAGGGCAATCCCTACTTCAAGATGCCCGACAAGCTCGATCGACACGCGCAGTTGATCGAACTCGGGCAGATGGAAGAGCTCCTCTAACGTCGCCCCGCATGGAAGTGCAATCACGCTTTGCTTGAGTGGACCCCGGGCGTCACGTCGATGCTTGATGTCGCGAGCGATCGTCACCCAGGATTTTCAGTCCGTTCGAAAGTCCCCCGTGCAAAGTGGTGGCGGATGTTCTATTTTCCTCCATGGTGTCGAGTGGCACCGATAGCAAGGGGGAAATATGTACTTATTGGCAAGGCAGGCCAATCTAAGGGGATTGGACTTCGAGAAGTGGGCAGTGGAGATCGGCGCTGCCGCCTCGGCCGGCATTGGCAACGACGTAGCGGTGTGGGCCACGGTCTTGTCGCACGGCGTCGGCACGGTGACGTGGACGTCAAACTGGGAAGATCTGAGCGCCATCGAAAGGGGCTTCGCGAACCTTATGACCGACACGAAGTATCGCGACCTCGCCGCGCAAGGTGCTGAGCTCGTGAACGGTCCCATCAATGACACCTTGTACGACACGGTCTATGAGGGTAACGCCCCGTCGACCGATGCGACGTACGCCGGCACCGTCACCGCGGTGTGCGCACCCGGGAACTTCGCCCGCGGCATGATGGGCGGCGTCGAGATCGCCCAAGCGGTGGAGAAGGCGACCGGAACGTCAACCGCGTTCCTCGCGGGTCAGACCGGGCCCTACGGGTCGGTCGTCTGGATCGCGGGCTACAAGGACATCGCGGCGTATGAAACGGCACAGAAGGCGTTGGCCGCAGACATGGAGTTCGTCGGCATGATCGACGCCACCACCGGCGCCTACCAACCGGACTCGCAGATCACGCTCGCCACGCTCCACATGCGGCTCGCGTAGGCCGACGACGCCTCGACAGCGGCCGTTGTATTCAACACGTCGCGACGTCCTATCTTCTTCGTGGCCTTTGCCGGCCCGGAGCCGATTGTCGCGCTACTGTGGCCAATCGAGCGCCGCCCTGAACGGGAAGAGAAGGAACGCACATGGCATACCTGATTATCGGACTCATGATCTTCTTCGTACTGGTCTGGGCCACCTACATGTCAAAGGCGAGCAAGGACCCTCACCGCAAAGTGACGATGGAGAAACCCAAGTACCTCAGTGGAGTGCGTCGCTACGGGAGGGCCGGTCGCGCCATCGTCCAAACTGACGAGCAGCGTTCCGAATTGATCATGAATAATCGCGATCGCTACGACGCGTCGATCGACCGCCTCGACCCTCACCACAAGGACTACAAGAAGCCCGAATCGCAGTAGCTCCACTGCTGTCGTTCGCCGTAGAGACTTGCGCACCCACTTCGGACTGCACTCGTGCGACCTACAGCGGCGGAAGTCCGAGAGTAGATCTCAGTGCATCAGTGAGAATGAAGCTTCGATTCAACTCGTGCTGAAATCGTCTGAAGGCGTCGCCACCCGTGTTGTAGTCATCACGCGACCACAACGTGATGTTGCTCAATTGATCGCGATCGCTCCGGATCAGTTGCGCGATCGCTGATTGCGACGAAGTCGGCCACTGCTGTGACGACAAATCTTCTGCGTCCGACTTGAGGGACGCGGCCAACGAGGTCGCGACCGACGACTTCTTCGCGATCGGCGCCGTCGTCCACGACGTCAGTTCGACGTCAAATTCGTTGAGCGAATCATCAAATTGCTGTTCGTCATCCAGGTACTGACGCGCGACACCACGTGGAGGCGCGAGGCTGAAAGCGTCGTTCACAAGGGGGGTTGGCACACTGATCGTGCCATCGGATGAGACCAACACTTGGCCGTCCTTGAGGTTCAGCGTCGGCGCAGCCCCATTCACCTTCAGACTTTGAAACGTCACGGTGGAAAGCTCCGGGTACGGAATGTCCTCGGAAGTGTTCGTCGAATCGGTCGGATCCTCCTGAATCCACTCCCCTTGGGTAAAGGGAACCGACGGGGGCATCTTGACGAACGCCGATCCTTTCAATCGCTGGGTCAGGTCGGCGAAACGAAGTGACCAACCCCTAGTCGAGCGTGCCATCGAAACCGAGATCACGTCACCGGGATAGACCTCACCAAAGGGCTTCGGTGAGAAACCGACTTGGAGGTCGCTCCAGAACGCTTGGTATTGGACCGGTCCGCCGCCGAAGTCGTTCTCATCAACTCCAATTTGGACGAACTGATTGTTGACACTGTTCTGGACGCCGATCCAAGTCGCCGCGCCGCCGAGTTGCGACCCGCTCGCAATCTTGGGAACGCTCCACTGGGCACCGATGGTCGTGACTTTCCCAGACCAGTTGTAACCGCCGAAGCCGGTGAACGGAACGACGATGTGAGCACCCGGTGCTGCGATCTTGGCAGCTCGATGCGATGCGTTCAGTTGTGTGATGACGATCAACGTGAGAACGGCAATCGCAATGGCGCCGCGAAAGATCCAAGGTCCGTACTTGTGCAGTGGACGTCGAATCGGCGCGTTCATTGGCACGATTGTGACACATCAGCGCACGAGCAGATTGACTCGTCCTAGCGATGGAGTCAGGACCTGTAAAGACTCACCACCCGTGTCCCAATGTGGCCTCGGTAGTTATGCGACATCTTTCCTCCTTGGTTTGCCGGTGGGCATGGCCAGAGCCCCGAACTCCTTGGAGCGATCGTGGCGTGCTTTATGGGTTCGGATGAGTTTGCCGTCGATGGTGACCTGGACTGTATCGCCGACGATGCGCACTCCGGCGACCATGCCGCGGTAGGGGTTGCCGGCTCGGTAGGCGACGCCGGCGAAACTGACCGCGCCCTGGTTGTCGACCTTGCGCAGCACCTCGTCACCCTTCGTGGGTCGAGCGGCCGGCGGCCGATCGCTGAACGCCTCGTCCGCTTCGGGCAGGTGGCGCTTGGCGTGGGTCGCGATCACCACGCCGTTGTGGTGCACGTTGAGGAGACCCCCTTCGCTGGTCACGTCGACGCCCTCACCAACGAAGGCCTTGCCGACGTGGTAGCGAAAACGCAGCACTGAGACGCGGCCTTTGTCGTCGACGACGCGGTGCAGCGACTTCGCCGCGAGCACCTCGTGCTGTTTCGTCGTGACCTCACCGTCGATCACCTCGAGGGGCTCGCGCCGACGAAGTTCGAAGCGCGTGACGGGTGCCACGTCGCCGAGTGACTGGTGGGGGCGCTGCGTGTTGTAGTCGCGGACCCAGTTGTCGAGGGCGATCTGGGTCGCCTCGAGGGTGTCGTAGGTGTGGAGTTCGAAGAACTCGCGACGCATGGTGCGGTGTAGTCGCTCGACCTTGCCCGTCGTCGTGGGCGAGTAGGGCTTGGTCAGTCGGTGCGTGATGCCGTTGTTGAGACAGATCCGGTCAAAGAGCACGTTGGTCGGTCGGTTCTGCAGTTTCCCGGTGAAGACGCGCCCATTGTCAGTGAGGATCTCCTCGGGCACGCCGTGACGCTGCAGCGCCAGGAGCAGTGCATCACAGACCGGCTTCGCGGTCGCGCGTGGCACCAATTTCGCCGAGACGACGAAGCGCGAGTGGTCGTCGATGCCCGTGATGCAGTGCAACTGGGTGCCATCGGTGAGATAGATCCGACTGACCACGTCCATCTGCCAGAGCTCCATGGACCTGGTTCGTTCCCAGCGCGTGTAGCTCTCCTTCGTGCGCCGACGCGGCACCGGGACAATGAGTTGGTGACGGACCAGCGCGCGATAGATCGCCGCCCTCGAGGGGGCGCGGTCGCCGAACTCGGCGCGCAACTTTGTGGCCAACGTGCGCGGTCCCCAGGTCGGGTGCGTGCGCCGTCGCTCGACCAGGCGGGCCTCGATCACCGGGTCCATCTGGTGGGGACAGGTGTCGGGGCGAGTCGACTGAGTGACCAGTGCCTCGAGGCCGCCGTTGGCGTAGCGGGTCAGCCAGCGGTGCAGGGTCCGCCGGTCGACACCGTAGTGCTTGGCGACCTCGGTAAGCTCGATTCGATGCGTTCAGCTGCGTGATGACGATCGACGTGAGAACGGCAATCCAATGGCGCCGCGAAAGATCCAAGGTCCGTACTTGTGCAGAGGACGTCGAATCGGCGCGTTCATTGGCACGATTGTGACACATCAGCGCACGAGCAGATTGAGTCGTCCTAGCGATGGAGTCAGGACCACTTCGTGGAGGTGATGGGATTCGAACCCACTGCCTCTACATTGCGAACGTAGCGCTCTACCAATTGAGCTACACCCCCGAAGAGGCTTTGAGTTTAGCCCAGGGCTCGACGCTGCAGGGGTTGACGCTCCCAGGCGTCGCCAATCTCTTCGTCGTAGTCGGCGCTGAATTCGTCGCTGAATTGGGGGGTGCCGACGTCGTAGAGGGGCTGGACGGTGGCGAGGCGGCGCGGGAGGGAGATCCGCACGCCGAGCGATGATTCGTTGAGATAACCCTGGCTCACGGCATAGAGTGCGAGGGCCACGAAGCTCACGACGCACACCCACGACGCGACCGCGACATCGGTGACGAGCGCGTAGCCCGACACGAACGCGATGACGGTGAGCACGACCGCGCCCAGGACCAAGCGCACGAACATCATCTTGCGACGCGACTTCATCGAGCGCCGACGGATCGGCGCCTCGTAATTTCGGGTGACGGTCGTTTCATTCGGCACCGAGGCGTAGGCCTGCGCGTAGCGGTTCATATTCGACGCGCGACTGGGCGGTTCGTCGTCGAAGTCGTAGTCGTGGCTCCACTCGTCCCACGAACTGCGCGTCTCCAACGAACGGTACGTGTCGTCAGCGTGAACGACCGTCAGTCGCGGACGGCGCACGTCCTCAGTCACCTGGCTCTCACCTTCGTCAGACCGGTCCAAACGATGCGCCGGCGGCACGGAATACTCCTGGCGGCTCAGGACCTCGTGTTCGGCGTGGAAAGAGTCGATTGAGCGGTCCGCGCTGCCGTCTCTGAGCCGTCGGATGGCCACGGGTGCCAGCAGGGCCACCCAAAATAGGGCCAGGATTATTAACAGCACCTGACCAGCCTTACCAACCACGACCATGACATTGCAGTCAAGGTTACGGTTGATTTAAGGCTTTTTGGTGGATGTCAGGCCTCGTGGAGGCCGCACTCTTCCTTGTCGGCACCGACCCAACGACCCGATCGGCGGTCACCGGGTATGAGCGGCTTCTCGGTCATCGCGGCGCACCCGATCGAGGCGTAACCCTGAGCCCAGAGGGGGTGCTCGGGGAGGTCGTTCGACGTCAAGTAGTACGCCACGTCATCGTCGGTCCACGTGGCGAGAGGGTTCACCTTCACCAATTTGAATTTCTCATCCCACATCAGGGTTTTCATGGCTGCACGCGACGGCGCGTCGACTCGTTTCACCGACGTGATCCACGCCGAACGACCAGCAACGGCTCGTCCGAGCGGCTCGACCTTTCGAAGTTCACAGCAACGTTCGGTGCCGCACGGCCACGCCGCCGCCTCGGGACCGGGCTTCGTGCGCGTCATGTTGAGCGACCACTCGCGTTCGATACGCGACGCGAATTCGAGCGTCTCGGGGAAGTGACCCTCGGTGTCGAGGAAGATGATTTCAGAATTGGGGCGAAGTTGATGAACCATGTGGAGCAACGCGACGTCTTCGAATGAGCACGCCATCGCCACGTCGTCGTTGAATCGCTCGAAGGTCCACTGCAGGATTTGGATCGGCGTCGAACGCTCGAAGCTCTCGTTGACGGCCTCGAGTTCATCGAGGAGGTCGCCAGTGGGGGTAATCAGGGGCATATGCTCGTCGGCCTTACATTCTCGAGTGTTTTACTAGGCTATAGGGAGACCCAATGGAACATGACGACGACACCCTTGCGCACTTCCCACACCACTGACCACCTCGACCTGCTGGAGTCGCACGCCATTTTCATCCTCCGAGAGGTCGTGGCCGAATGCGAGCGCCCCGTGCTCCTTTTCTCGGGCGGTAAGGACTCCGCGGTCCTGTTGCACCTCGCCGTCAAGGCCTTCGCGCCACAGCAGCTTCCCTTCCCCGTCATGCATATCGACACGGGCCAGAACTTTCCGGAGGTCCTCGACTTTCGCGACGCGACCGTCGCTCGAGTCGGCGCTCGCCTCGTGGTCGCCAAGGTGCAGGACTCGATCGACCAGGGCAAGGTCGTCGACCCCGGGCTCATGGGTTCACGGAACCGACTCCAGACCGTGACGCTCCTCGACGCAATCAACGACAACAACTTCGACGCGGCCTTCGGCGGGGCCCGCCGTGACGAGGACAAGGCGCGCGCCAAAGAACGGATCCTCTCCTTTCGCGACACCTTTGGTCAGTGGGACCCGCGCAAGCAGCGCCCCGAACTCTGGCAGCTCTACCAGGGGAAGGTGAATTCCGGAGAGCACGTCCGAGCGTTCCCGCTCTCTGACTGGACTGAACTCGACGTCTGGCAGTACATCGAACGAGAGAACATGGACCTGCCGGCCATCTACTTCGCCCACGACCGTGACGTCGTCCTGCGTGATGGCATGTACCTGGCCATTGGGCCCTTCGTCGAGCCGCGGGCGAGCGAAACGGTGGAACGGCGAACGGTTCGATTCCGCACGGTTGGCGACGCGAACTGCACGGGCGCGGTGCTGTCGCGCGCGAATACGTTGAGCGCCATCATCGAAGAGGTCGCGCTCGCCAATGTTTCGGAGCGTGGCGCCACGCGAGCCGACGACAAGTTCTCCGAGACGGCGATGGAAGACCGCAAGCGCGAAGGGTACTTCTAACGATGCAGTTAGCCACGAAGGACCTCCTGCGACTCGCCACGGTCGGTTCGGTCGATGACGGGAAGTCGACACTGATCGGACGACTCCTCGTGGACACGCGACAACTCTTCGACGACCAGCTCGACGCCATCGCCGAGGCGTCTGAGAAGCGCGGCGTGGGCGACCTGGACCTCAGTTTCGTCACCGACGGACTCCGCGCCGAACGCGAACAGGGCATCACCATCGATGTCGCGTATCGCTACGCCACCACGCCGACGCGCAAGTTCATCATCGCCGACTGCCCGGGACACGTGCAGTACACGAGCAATATGGCGACGGGGGCGTCGACCGCCGACCTCGCGCTCGTCGTGCTCGACGTGGCGTCAGGGTTGAAGGAGCAGACGAGGCGCCACCTGTGCATCGCGGCGTTGCTCGGCGTGCGTTCGATCATCGTCGCGATCAACAAGATGGACGCCGTCGACTGGTCCCAGGTCGCCTTTGACCGCGTCGTCGACGAGATCGTCACCCTGTCGCGCGAATTGGACTTCACCTCGGTCTCGATCATCCCGGTCTCGGCGCTCCTCGGCGACAACGTGGTCGAGACGTCGAGCAACATTCCCTGGTACGACGGACCGACCGTCCTCGAGGCGCTGGAGAGCTCCGAAGCGGGCGCGTGGGAGCACACGACGACCCAGGGCGCCAGGCTCCCGATCCAATGGGTGCTGCGCCAGCCCGGTGGTGGTCGGACTTACGCCGGCATGGTGAACGGCGACACGATGCACGTGGGTGACCGCGTGACGCTCCTGCCCGCCAACGTCGAGACGACCATCACGTCGATCAACTTCGGCGGCGAGCCGATCGACGACGCCACGGTCGGACTGGCGGCCGATATCGAACTCGCCGCCGAGACCAACGCGGGGCGCGGCGACCTCATCGCCACCGCACCACTGCCCACGGTCTCCAATGAGCTCAAGACGACCATCTGCTGGTTCGGTGAGAAGCCACTCGTCGTCGGTCAGCGCCTACGACTCAAGCACACCTCGAAGGTCACGCCGGTACGCGTCAAGATCATCAACGGCGTCATCGACATCGCGAAACTCGACATCGACGACTCGACCACGCTCAACACCAACGACATAGGCCTCGCGACCTTGCAGACCGCGGACCTACTGGTCGTCGACGACTACCGCGTGAACCGTGTGACCGGAAGCTTCGTCCTTATCGACGAGGCGACCAACGCCACCGTGGCGGCCGGCATGATCGGCCACGCGAGCTTTCTCTAGAACTGAACCAGCATCGCGAGCAGCGCGACGCCCAGGAGCGCCAACAACACATCGACCGACTTGACGAAGGCGCGACCCTGCTCGGGCGACGCCACGCCGTCGTGGTCGATGACCTCGCTCAGCATCTTCTCCTGAGGCAGCGTGCGCGCTTCGAGGTGGCCGGCGGCTGCGAGGTAACAGAGGATGCCGACGCCGATCCACGGCTTCGTGAGCGAGAGTGAGCTGTTGCCCGCGAGCGACATGATGAGGCCACTGACGGGCAGGATGTGCAGCACCCGTGCGGCCCAGTTTCGCCGTCCTGGGAACTTGGTCCGCTGGGTCGCGGCGTCGGCGCCGCGGACCAGCGCCTGTCCGGCCATGCGCATCGCGATGAAGACGATCAACGTATCGACCGCGGCGATGATGTGCACTAGGAAGACGAGGTCGAACTCGACCGACGTCGCGATCATCCTTCCCCCAAGAGGGTCTGGGCCGCCTGGTAGGGGTCAGTCGTCCCAGCCAGCAGCGCCTGCACCTGTGCCTCGTAGGCGTCGCCGCGAGCGAGGGCGCCGACGCGCGAACGGACCGTCGCCGTGAGGACCTTGTCCAACTCGACGCGCATGCGCGCCCGGCGATGTTCGTCGAGTCGACCGTCGTCGAGGAACGTGCGGTGCGCGACGACACCGTCCCACAGTTCGCCGACCCCGCCACCGGTCGTCGCCACCGTCTCGAGGATGGGAGGTCGCCATTCATGTTCGCCGCCGAGGTCGAGCATCTGCTCGAGGTCGCGACGGGTCTCGCGCACGCCGGTGCGGTCGGCCTTGTTGATGACGAAGATGTCGGCCACTTCGAGAAGACCCGCCTTGTTGGCCTGCATGGCGTCACCCCAGCCGGGGTTGACGACCACGATCGTCGTGTCGGCGGCCGAGGCGATCTCCACCTCCATCTGTCCGACACCGACGGTCTCAACGAGCACCAGGGGGAAGTGCGCCGCACCGAGCACGCGTAGCGCGTCGGGCACCGCTAAGGACAGCCCGCCCAGATGGCCCCGGGTCGCCATGGAGCGTATGAAGACGTGCTCGTTGGTGGCGTGGCCTTGCATGCGGATGCGGTCGCCGAGGATGGCCCCGCCGGTGAAGGGCGAACTCGGATCGACGCAGAGGATGCTCACTTGCGCGGGCGGGTCCGCGCCGTCGAAGGATCCCCGTTCGAGTACCACGTTGATCAGCTGGTCGGTCAGCGTCGACTTCCCGGCTCCGGGGGGTCCAGTGATCCCCACGACGTAGGGCGCGCTCGTCCGGTACGCCAACGCCGCGGTCGCCAACTGCGCCGGTCCGCCCGACTCGACGAACGTGAGCAGTCGCGCGAGGGCCGTGCGCGAGCCCTCGCGCGCTTGGGTCATGAGTTCAGCCGGGTCGCGAGAGATCATGAGTGCCGTTCAATGGCCGCGCCCAGGTGTCGGAGTCGTCCGACGAAGTCGTCGTAGCCGCGGTCCATGTGCTCGAGTCCCGTGACCGTCGTCTCGCCTTCGGCGACGAGTCCGGCCAGTATCAGGGCCGCCGCCGCACGAATGTCACTGGCGTGCACCGACGTGCCGACCAGGTGGTCGACGCCGCGCACCATCGCGTGATGGCCCTCGGTCGTGATGCTCGCGCCGAGTCGGACCAACTCATCGACGTAGCGAAAGCGCCCGACGAAGAGATTCTCCGTGACGACTGAGACGCCGGCGGCGACGCTCAACATCGTGGTGATGAGGGGTTTGTAGTCGGTCGCCACGCCCGGATAGGGCAACGTCGCGACGTCACACGCGTTCAGGCGTGCCGGTCCGCGAGCGCTGACACCCTCGCCGTCGACGTCGACGATGCCCCCCATGGCCTCGATCTTGCGCAGGAGCATCTCCATGTGTTCGGGGTGGGCGTCGACGACGCGCACTTCCCCACCGGTGATGAGGCCCGAGGCGAGATAGGTAGCGGTCACGACGCGGTCGGTTACGACGTGATGGGTCGCGGGCGCGAGTTCCTCGACGCCGTCGATCGTGAGACGAGAGGTGCCGAGGCCCTCGATGCGAGCACCCATTGCGATGAGCTGACGGCCGAGGTCCTCGACCTCGGGCTCGCGCGCGGCGTTGTCGATGACCGATCGCCCCTCGGCGAGCGCGCACGCCATGAGGAGGTTGTCGGTGGCGGTGTGACTCGGGTACTCGAGTGTGATGCGCGTGGCGCGCAGGCGGTCGCGAGTCGTCTCGGCGCGGATCGAACTTCGGTCGTTGTGGAACGTCGCGCCCATCGCGGAGAGTCCGTCGGTGTGGAAGTTGATGGGGCGCTGACCGAAGTCGTCGCCGCCCGGCAAGGCCATGTCGGCATGTCCGCAACGGGCGAGCAGTGGACCGAGGACGACGATGGAGGCGCGCATCGCCTCAAAGAGATGTGGCGGAGCGACCGGGTTGATCAACGAGCAGTCGGGTACGTCGATCGAAAGTTCGTGGGGAGCCGGTCGAGCGACGGTGCAGCCGAGGGCGCTGAGTAACTCCCCCATGACCGCGACGTCGGTGATGTCGGGCACGTTGGTGAGTCGATGCTCGCCCGTGGCGAGCAGACAGGCGGCCATCTCCTTCAACACCGCATTCTTCGCGCCGAAGGCCTGGACCTCGCCTTCGAGCGCGCCGACGGGTTTAACGACCAGTGATGTCACCCATCAAGTATCGCAGTTTGGGCGAAATGGGCCGGGACGAGGGCGAACCGACCCCGGTGTGTACGCTGGCGTCGTGCTGCAACCGTCAAAACCGGACAGAAATATCGCTTTGGAGATGATCCGTGTCACCGAGGCGGCGGCGATCGCCGCCGCTCGATGGGCCGGTCGCGGTGACAAGAACGCGGCCGACGGCGCCGCGGTCGACGCCATGCGCTTCGTGCTGGGCGCGATCGCGATGGACGGCATCGTCGTGATCGGCGAAGGTGAGAAGGACGACGCCCCGATGCTCTACAACGGCGAGCGAATCGGCGACGGTCGTCCACCGATGGTGGACATCGCGGTCGACCCGGTCGATGGCACGACGTTGACGGCGATGGGTCGAAACGGCGCCCTCTCGGTCATCGCACTTTCCGAGCGCGGCACCATGTTCAATCCCGGACCGTGCGTCTACATGAAGAAGGTGGCCGTGGGGCCGCGCGGTCGCGGCTCGGTCGACATCAACGCGTCGGCGACCGAGAACCTCGCGGAGCTGTCCAAGCGTCTGAAGAAGCCGGTGCCCGAACTCGGCGTCGTCATCCTCGACCGCCCTCGCCACGAAGCGCTCATCGCCGAGGTCCGCGAGGCCGGGGCGCGAGTGCTCTCCATCTCCGACGGCGACGTCGCCGGGGCGATCGCCACCGGTTGGCCGAACTCGGGCGCGGACGTCCTCTTTGGCATCGGCGGCACGCCCGAGGGCGTCATCGCCGCCGCGGCCCTCAAGGGCCTCGGTGGCGAGATCCAGGGGATGCTCATCGCGCGTGACGACGACGAGCGCACGTTGGCCGAAAGCCTGGGCTACGACTTCTCGCGGGTCCTGACGACCGACGACCTGGTCGCGAGTGACAACTGCTTCTTCTCCGCGACCGCCATCACCGACGGCGACTTCCTGCGAGGTGTGCGCTTCCACGACTTCGGAGCGACGACGCAGTCGATGGTCGTGCGCTCGCGCTCGGGCACCGTGCGAACCGTCGAGACGTTCCATCGCCACAACAAACTCGAAGAGTTCACGTCCGCCGGCTTCTAGGCCTTGCGGAATAGTTCACATGACGAGAAACCCGTCCGTTACTCGCATCTCGCGGCGTCCCACGACTTCTTAGCCCGTTCATATTGCAATGGTGCGCACCGCGCCCTAGGTTGCGCCCAAGAGCCCACCGGACTCTGGTACTCAGGTACCGATCGAGGAGGTCACCGTGCAGGTTGCAAGTCTTCTAGCGAACAAGGGGAACGACGTCGCCACGATTTCCCAAGAGCGCACCGTCAACGACGCCCTACAGCTCTTGCGCGAGCGTGGCATCGGCGCGCTCGTGGTCACTGGACCGACACCACCGCTCGTGGGCATCTTCTCCGAACGTGACGCCGTGCGCGCACTGGCGACCAGCGGCGCTGACGCGCTCAACATGACGGTGGCCCAATTGATGTCGTCCGACGTCCTGACGTGCGACGTGACGACGACGGTCACCGAATTGATGGGTCTGATGACCGGACGGCGGATTCGACATCTGCCGGTCGTCCACGACCAGCAGCTGGTGGGGATGATATCCATCGGCGACGTCGTGAAAGCGCGATTCGATGAACTCGAACACGAGAAGAGGGACCTGCTCGACTACGTGACGGCCCGGTAACGACGAATCCAGGCCGAACTCACTCGGTCGCGAGCTTGACAGCCTTTCGGAACTTGAAACGCTCAGCCAACCAGCATACGAGTGGAAAGAGGCCGATGGTCGAGATCATCCATCCGATGTATTCGAGCGTCTTGCCGTCGGGTGCAAACATCAACACCAAGCCGACGAGGTAGAACGCCCACGTGATGCGCTTCCAAATCTGAGCTCGGCCGTATTGGTCGGCAATCGCATCGCCGTACTTCGCGCGTTCGGCGTACTTGGCACCCCAACGCTTGACGCCGGTCTCTTCGATGCGGTCCGCGACTCGCATCAGGACCTCGCACTCAGTCGAAGTTCGGCCCGTTCGAGAGCGGCCTTCGCCAGCGTGCTCGCGGCGGTGTCGTGCTCATCGCGGGCTTCGGCGGCGATCTCCGCTTCGGCGGCAGCTTTCGCGACCTGGGCACGCGCGACATCGATCTCGTCAACCCGTTCGGCGATCCCGGCGAGCACCGTGGCGAGCGTCTCGTCCTCGGAACTGCCAGGTCCCACCTGGAAGAAACCCCCGTGCACGGCGACGGCGATCTCGCCCTCCGTCGTGCCCACGCGCACGATGCTCGGCACGACGTCACCAACCATGTCCATGTGCTCGGGCAGGACCGTAAACCAGCCGTCGGAGGACCGTGCGACCAGGGCGGTGGCTTCACCGACCCAGAGCGGCGCCTCGGGCGTCACGATTTCAACCTTCAGAGTTGCCACGCTTAGTCCTTTTGCAGCTCGGCGGCCTTGCGTTCAACATCCGAGGCTCCCCCGACGTTCAAGAACGCCTGCTCGGGGAACGCGTCGAGGTCTCCCTTGACCAGATGCTCGAACGACTCGATCGTCTCTTGCACGGGCACGTTGATGCCGTCGATGCCGGTGAAGACCTTGGAGACGAACATCGGCTGCGAGAGGAATCGCTGGATCTTGCGGGCCCTGGTCACGGTGATGCGGTCCTCTTCGGAGAGTTCGTCGAGTCCGAGGATGGCGATGATGTCCTGGAGCTCTTTGTTGCGCTGGAGGATCTGCTGGGTCTGTCGCGCCACCGCGTAGTGACGATCGCCGACGATCTCGGGCGCCAGGATGTTCGACGTCGAGGTCAGTGGGTCCACCGCGGGGTAGATACCCAGCGCGGCGATCTGACGGCTCAGCTCGGTGGTCGCGTCGAGGTGGGTGAACGTCGTGAACGGTGCCGGGTCGGTGTAGTCGTCCGCGGGCACGTACACGGCCTGCAGTGACGTGATCGAACGGCCCCTGGTAGAGGTGATGCGCTCCTGGAGTTCGCCCATCTCGTCGGCGAGGGTGGGCTGGTAGCCCACCGCGCTCGGCATGCGACCGAGCAGCGTCGAGACCTCTGAACCGGCCTGGACGAAGCGGAAGATGTTGTCCACGAAGAGCAGCACGTCCTGGTTCTTCACGTCCCGGAAGTACTCGGCCATCGTGAGCGCCGCCAGGGCGACTCGAAGGCGCACGCCTGGTGGCTCGTCCATCTGACCGTAGACGAGCGCGGTCTTCTCGATGACGCCGGACTCGCGCATCTCGAGGAGCAGGTCGGTGCCCTCACGCGTTCGCTCACCAACGCCCGCGAAGACCGACACACCTTCGTGCAGCTCCGCGACGCGGCGGATCATCTCCATGATCAAGACGGTCTTGCCGACGCCGGCGCCGCCGAAGAGGCCGATCTTGCCACCCTGGACGTAGGGCGCGAGAAGGTCGACGACCTTGATGCCCGTCTCGAACATGGTCGCGTGGGGCTCGAGCTGGTCGAAGGCCGGCGCGCTGCGGTGGATCTCCCAGTAGTCCTCGACCGGTCCGATGTCGTCGGTGTCGAGCGACTCGCCGATCACGTTGAAAACGTGGCCGAGGACCGCGTCGCCAACCGGCACGGTGATGCCGCGACCGGTCTGGCGTACGACGGCGCCGCGAACGAGACCGTCGGTGGGCTTCATGCAGACGCAGCGGACACGGCCTTCACCGATCTGCTGGGCGACCTCGCCGGTCACCGTGATCGTCTGTCCGTCGATGACGATGTCGACCTCGACCGCGTGGTTGATCTCGGGCAACGAGTGCGGCGGGAACTCCACGTCCACGACCGGACCGGCGATGGCGACGACGCGGCCCGTTTCGAGGGTCGTCTTTTCTGGAGCGATGGTCATTTGTTTCTCACTTTCCCGAGCGGAGCGCTTCGGCGCCGCCCACGATTTCCATGATTTCGGTGGTGATCGAGTCCTGACGGGCCCGGTTCATGATGCGACTGAGGTTCTGTCCGAGTTCGTCCGCGTTGTCCGTCGCCGCGGCCATGGCGCGCTGTTGACTGACGTGGAACGAGGCCGCGCCTTCCAAGAGGGCCGAGAAGATCTCACTCTCAAGCGCCTTGGGGGCCAGGGTCTGGAGTAGTTGCGCGACCTCTGGCTCGAATTCGGTGTAGCCCTTCAGGACCTTCACCGTCTCTTCGACGTCGTCCTCCGGCTTGGACAATGGCAGCAACTGTTCGACCTCGACACTCTGTGACGCCGCGGACAAGAAGCGGGTCGACACCAAGAGGACCTGTTGCGCTTCACCAGCGACGAAGGGTGCCGCGACGACCGCCGCGATCCGACGGGCGTCGTCGAAGGTGGGGCGATCGGACATTGCCACGAAGCCCTCGACGAGATCGATACCGCGGAAGCGGTAGAAAGCCCCCGCCTTCTTGCCGACGCTGTAGAGCCGAGCGCTCGTACCTTCGCTCTGCAACTTTCGCACCAGTCGCTCCCCCGCGCGCAGCGCCGACGAGTTGTAGGCGCCGGAGAGTCCGCGGTCGCCGGTCAACACCAAGACGATCGCCGATTCGACGTGATCGGGCGTGACGAGCAACTTGGCCGCGGCGGCCGGGTCGCCCTTCGCCGCCTCGATGATGATCCGTCGCATGCCGTTTCGATACGGCCGATTCGCGATGATGCGTGCCTGGCTCCGAGAGATCTGGGAGGCGGCAATGAGTTCCATCGCCTTGGTGATCTTGCGCGTCGACTGTACTGACTTGATGCGTCGACGCAGAATCCGTTCTTGTCCACCGGCCATTGCTCCTCCTTCCCTTCGCTCGCTCTAACTCTGCTTACTTCGTGGTGACCGCAAAGCCGTTGACGAACAACTGCATCGCGTGATCGAGCGCCGTCGTTTCGGGCAGCGCACCGGTCTCTCGGATCGCGTACAGGAGATCGGAGTGCTGGGCTCGGAAGTTGGTCAGCAGCTCCGACTCGAAACGGCGAACGTCCTCGACCGGGATCTCGTCGAGCCAGCCCTTCGTGCCCGCGTAGATAGCGATGACCTGCTCCTCGACGGGCATCGGCGCGTTGAGTCCCTGCTTCAACAGTTCGGTGAGGCGGTAGCCCCGGTCGAGCTGTCGCTGCGAGGACTTGTCGAGCTCGGACCCGAAGGTGGCGAACGACTCGAGGTCACGGAACTGGGCGAGGTCGATCTTGAGCGTGCCCGCCACCGATCGCATCGCCTTGATCTGGGCCGCGCCACCGACGCGCGACACGGAGTTACCCACGTCAATGGCGGGACGCACACCGGAGTAGAAGAGGTCCGACTGCAAGAAGATCTGCCCGTCGGTGATCGAGATCACGTTGGTCGGGATGTACGCCGAGATGTCGCCCGCCTTGGTCTCGATGATCGGCAGGGCCGTCAACGAACCGCCGCCACGCTCGTCGCTCAACTTCGCGGCGCGCTCGAGGAGGCGGCTGTGCAAGTAGAAGACGTCGCCGGGGTAGGCCTCGCGACCCGGTGGGCGGCGCAGCAAGAGCGAGATCTGGCGGTAGGCCTCGGCCTGCTTGGACAGGTCGTCGTAGACGACCAGGGCGTGCTCGCCGTTATCCATCCACTCCTGGCCGATCGCGCACCCCGCGTAGGGGGCGAGGAACTTGAACGGTGCGGGGTCGCCCGCCGAGGCGACCACGACCACCGTGTAGTCGAGCGCCCCGAAGTCCTCGAGGACCTTGACGGTCTGGGCGACCGACGAGTTCTTCTGGCCAATGGCGACGTAGATGCACTTCACGCCCTGACCCTTCTGGTTCAAGATCGTGTCGATGGCGACGGTGGTCTTACCGGTCTTGCGGTCACCGATGATGAGCTCGCGCTGACCTCGACCGACGGGGGTCATCGCGTCAATGGCCTTGATGCCCGTTTGGAGCGGCTCGCTGACCGGTTGACGACCGGTGATACCGGGGGCCTGGATCTCCATCCGTCGCTGCGTGGGGTTCACGAGCGGGCCCTTGCCGTCGATGGGCTCGCCGATGGCGTTCACCACACGCCCGAGCAGGGCGTCGCCTACCGGCATGTTCAGGATTCGACCGGTCGCGCGAACGACCTGCTCCTCTTCGATGGTGTCGACCGAGCCGAGCACGACGGCGCCAATCGTGTCCTCGTCGAGGTTCATGGCGAGACCCAACGTGCCATCCTCGAACTCGAGCAGTTCGTTGACCTTCGCCGACGGTAGGCCCGAGACGCGCGCGATGCCGTCGCCGACCTCGACCACGCGACCGACCTGCTCAGCACCGACCGCCGGGTTGAACTCCGTTACGTGCTTTCGCAGGGCCTCCGTTATCTCGTTGGCACTGATTGTGAGCTCTGTCATCACAGATTCCTTTTCTTAGTCATTTCGATTCAAAGACGATTCGTAGAGGTGGCCCGGCGAGACGGCGTCGCGCAGGACGCCCAGGCGCGCACGCGTGGTTGCGTCGAGGCGCAAGTCGCCGATCTCGATCAGCACCCCGCCCAGCAACTCGGGACTGTCGGCGACCTGTAGTTCCACGTTCTTGCCGGTGAGCAAACTGAGCGACGAGGTGAGTTCGGCTCGGCTCTGCTCATCGAGCGGGCGGGCGGTGTGCACCCGAGCGACGCGCCAGTCGCGGGCGCGTGCAACGTAGTCGACCAGGTAGTCGAGTGTCCCCACGACGTCACGCGGACGACCGCCAGAGATCACGAAGAGCGCCAATGCCAGCGTGACGGGATCGACCTTTTCCCCGAGCAAAGCCTGGACCGTGCCTAAGCGTGACTCGAGATCGGCGTCACGGTCGAGCAGTACGCGGCGCAACTCGAGGTTGCTTTCGACCGTGCGGGCCCAGCGAAAGAGTTCGTCCTCGATCTCGTCGAAGTTCTGCGTGTCGACCTCATCGAGCAGCGCGTCCGCGTACCCGGCGACTCGTTGGCGAGAGGCCAGTAGCCCAAGACCGGTGAGCGGGAACGTACTGTCCAGCTCGAGCGCTCGTGCCGAAAAGGCCAGTTCGGCGAGCGAGTGTGGAACCTCTTGGGCCGGAGCGTTGCTTGCGGCGTAGACGGCGACCTGCATCGTCACGGTGTGGACTTTTCCCGACAGGAGGTCGCGAAGGATAAGTCCCCGAGATGCGCTGGCGATCGAAGTGTCGGTGAGGACGGCGCGCAGATCAGCCCGACCGAGGACGGTCTGTTCGAGCGTCGTGAGTTCACTCGCCACCGTCGCCAGTGCGGCGGTGTCCAGTGAGCCCAAGCGGGCTGCGGCGTATCCTTCGAGCTTCGCAAGCATTATCAGTTACTAGAACCCCTTGCCGCTTCCGCGTTCAACGCGGCGACGGCTTCTCGGACCAGGTCTTGATGCGAACTCTCGTCGACTTCGCGTCCGACAATTTGATTCACCAGCTCGAACACGACCTGACCGATCCTCGCCGATGCCTCGTCGATGGCTCGCTGACGCGCGGTGTCCACTTCGGCGTTGGCATTGGCGAGAATGCGGTCGTATTCGGCCTGTCCCCGTCCAGCGGCCTCCGCTCGGACTTGATCGGACGTGGCCTGTGCCGCCGCGACGATCTCTCGCGCTTGGTCCCGCGCCGCGTTCAAGAGAGTGGCGCGCTCGTCACCGGCGGCCACCGCTTCGGCCTTTGCGGCGTCAGCGGCTGCCAGCGATTCACGGATCTTCTCTTGACGACTCTCCAACGCCTTGTTAAGGGGCGGCAGGATGTACTTCGTCATGAGGAGCAGTATCACCACCATCGTCACAAGCTCGATGAAGAATGTGCCGTTGGGAATCAGGAAAATTGACCCAATCATCTCAATGCCCTTCTATCTAGTCAGAGAACTTCGACCCGTTCAACGAACGGGAGAGGGTTCTGCTGGCTACTTAATCTTTGCGAATACATACACGAACACGATCATGAACAACAGGTTGATGAAGTACATGGCCTCGACCAGTCCGACGGTCAAGAAGAAGTACGTACGCGCCTTGGCTTCGATTTCGGGCTGACGGGCAATCGCTGCGATGGTCTGGCTGCCCGCCAGGCCGTCACCGATCGCCGCACCAATGGCTCCTCCACCGAGGGCGACGCCGCCGCCGACGAGTGCTCCCGCGATGCCGATTGCTCCTGCGACTGTTTGTGCTGCCATTTTCTATTCCTCCTGGTTGGTATTACTGCGTAGTCACTAGTACTGCGTTGCTCTTGCTGCGCTTCTTCTTCTTCTCGTGCTTCTCTTCGTGCTCTTCGTCATGACTGGTCGCCATGTCGAGGTAGATGATGGTCAGCAACATGAAGATGTACGCCTGGATCAAACCGATCGCGAGGTCGAAGGGCTTCCAAATCACTTCGAAAGGCCCGAGCGCCTTGGACGCGAGAGCGGCCACGACAACGATGATCAGACCACCGGAGAAGAGGTTGCCGAAAAGACGGAGGGTCAGCGTGATCGGCTTCGTGACCTCTTCGATCAAGTTGATCGGCGTCAGCCATCCAGCCGGCTTGCCGTAGTGCTTGATGTACCCGCCGAGGCGTCGCGCGCGAAGTGACTCGATGTGCACCCACACGATGACGAACAGGGCGAGCGCGAGCGGAAGGTTGACGTCGCTCGTGGGGGCCGGAAGGATCTCCCCCGATACTCCGGGCTGCATTGCCGTCGGGAGGAAGCCGATCCAGTTCGACACCAGGACGAAAACGAAGACCGTCACGCCCAGCGGGATGAACCGCTTGCCCTTGTCGCCGAGGGAGGACTTGACGAGGTCCCCGACTATGTCGACGACCAAGATCTCCCAGATGAGTTGGAACTTGCCCGGCACGCCGTCGGTCATGTTCTTGCGCAAGCGAACGCCCATGAAGACGATCACGGCGAGCGCCAACAGCGTCGACAGGGCGATGTCCGTGTCGAACGTCAGGCCGAAGAGAGCGAAGTGAGGGTGATCGCCGACGTGGATCGTCTTGGTCGCGTACAGCATCGTCACCCTATTCCTCCCTGACCGGTTACTACACGCAGTACGTTCGCCACGAACACGAGCTGATAAAGCACGAGCCCTGACACAATACCGATTCCAAGAGGGGCGTTGAGAAATACGGCGGCGAGGACGACGATCGTCATGATGAGCAGTCTCGTAGTCGTCTTTCGCCCGAGTTGGCGACGAACCGTCTTCGTACTTTGTTCGCCGCGCAGCTCAACCTTGACCGCCTGACCGTCAAGGAATCGGAGGTTCAAAATCGCCATGCCCACGCCAAGAATGACGCCGAGAGCGGCGAGCGGTGGTGCCACGAGGAGTGCCACGACGACACCGATGACGCCAACGATGATGGCTGAAAGTGTGGTGCGACGAAGCAGGCGCGGCAGGGTGTCGGTGGGTAGGTTTTCTAGCACGGGCAATGGGTTTCTAAAGGAAACGCCGGACTTGCTTTACTACGCTCACCACGGCGGCGACCGTTCCTAATGCTATCCCGATTAAGAGACCCCACGGATCAGTGCCCCACGCGTGATCGACCCAGAGTCCAATGACGACACCAGCCGCCACGATGAGCGCCGCCGTCATGCCCATCGCGGCGAAGGCGGCCACCCCCGGAAGGTCCTTGACCACGGGATTCTCCTGTTCAGGCGGTCGATGTTGCGATGAATCGTCGCGCTCGTCGCTCACCGCCGCGCCTCCTCGCGAAGTCGGTTCGCCTCCTCGCGGCGATAGTAGAGACGATTGACCAGCGGGCTGAACCACGTAAGGAGGCCGATCAGCAACAGTCCGACGCCGAGGGGGATGAAGACGTTCGCCTGCGTGTCGAAGAGGGGCAGGAGGACGAAGCCGCAGAGCAGAGCGGTCCAGAGCCACAGGATCACGACCGTGCGACGGTGACCGTGTCCGAGTCGCATCAAGCGATGATGGATGTGATTCTTGTCCGGCGTGTGGAATCCCTGGCCGGACGCCGTTCGGCGGATGAAGGCCCACACCGCGTCCATGAGCGGCACGCCCAGGATGAAGACGGGGATGAGCAACGGCGCGAAGAAGAAGAACGTGACTCCGCTTGCCGGCGGCGTGCGTCCGCCGATCACCATGGTCGACGCACTCATCAAGAGCCCGAGGAGCAGCGCGCCGGCGTCACCCATGAAGAGTTTGGCCGGGTGGAAGTTGTCACGGAGGAAGCCGAGGCAAATCCCGCACGTCAGTGCGGCGATGAGGGGCCCGACGTTATTGCTGGGCAGGAGCCCGAGGTCCTCGAGTCGCAAGCCGTACAGGCACAAGGTGCCCGACGCGATGGCGACGATGCCGCCGGCCAGACCGTCGAGTCCGTCGATCAGGTTGACGGCGTTCGAGAGCGCGAACACCCAGATGGCGGTGATGATTGGCAGGATCGACGGTCCGAGCACGACGAATCCAGCGAAGGGCAGCTTGAGTTGGTACATCGTCGCGCCACTGAAGTACAGGATCGATGCGGCGAGGAACTGGCCGGCGACCTTGGCGGGGGCGCTCATCTCTCGAAAGTCGTCCAACACGCCCACGACGAAGATGACCCCCGCCGCCAGCAGCACGCCCATCATCTCGTGCGACGAGAAGATGACACTGCGCAGCACGGGGATCGCGACGGCCACCATCAGCGCGACGCAGAAGCCCACGAGCATCGCCGCTCCCCCGCCGTAGGGCGTGACGACCTGATGGACCTTGCGGGCGTCGGGCTGCGCGGTGTAGCCAATGCGCAACGAGATCTTTCGCGCAGGCACATTCGCCACCAGCGTCACGATCGTCCCTACGGCGATCACGACGAGGTAGGCGACGATGTTGTGCATCGACTACTTCGTGAAGTTGACGTACGGGTTGAACCGTCCACAGAGTTCGGCGACGTCGCGACGGACTTCTGCATTGACCTTGTCGTCCTCTCGGTGGCGGAGCGCTCGCGACATCAGCGTGGCGATCGTCTCGAACTCCCCCTCCTTCATCCCGGCCGTCGTCTGCGCAGCGGTGCCCACGCGCAAGCCCGACGTCACGAACGGACTACGCGGATCGTCGGGGATCGTGTTGCGGTTCGTGGTGATGCCGGCGCGGTCGAGGACCTCCTGGGCGGCCTTGCCGGTCAGTTCACCATCGAACTCGCGCAGGTCCACGAGGACCATGTGGTTCTCAGTGCCCCCCGAGACGTTACGGAATCCCTCCTTGGCGAGGGCGTCGGCGAAGGCCTGCGCGTTGCGCACGATTTGATCGGTGTAGGTCGAGAAGCCAGGAAGTGACGCCTCCTTGAACGCCACGGCCTTGGCCGCGATGGCGTGCTCGAGCGGTCCTCCCTGTTGGCCCGGGAACACGGCGGAGTCGATCTTCTTCGCGTGCTCCTCACGGCACACGATCGCGCCACCGCGCGGTCCCCGCAATGTCTTGTGCGTCGTGAAGGCCACGACGTCGGAGTACGGCACCGGATTGGGATGGGAACCGCCGGCGATGAGACCGGCAACGTGCGCCGAATCGAACATGAGCAACGCCCCGACCTCGTCCGCGATCTCGCGGAACGGCACGGGGTCGATGACCCGGGTGTAGGCGGTCGCGCCAGCGAGGATCATCCTTGGTCGATGGGTCAGCGCAAGTTCACGGACGTTGTCGAAGTCGATGAGCTCGCCAGGGTTCTCGGGGTCGTCCGACCTCGGCGTCACGCCGTAGGAGACGAAGTTCCACCACTTCGACGTGATCGAAGCCGGCGAGCCGTGGGTCAGGTGACCTCCCTGGTCGAGGCGCATCGCGAGAATCGTGTCGCCCGGATCGAGCAGCGCCTGATAGACCGCGACGTTGGCGTTGGCGCCGCTGTGCGGTTGAACGTTGGCGTGATCGGCCCCGAAGAGCGCCGTCAGTCGACGTCGCGCGAGGTCTTCGACCTCGTCGATGACCTGATTGCCGCCGTAGTAGCGCCGTCCGGGGTAGCCCTCGGCGTACTTGTTGGTGAGGATCGAACCGGTGGCGGCGAGCACCGCCGGTGACGCGAAGTTCTCACTCGCTATCAGCTGAAGGGTCGTGGTCTGACGTTCCCACTCCTGGGCGAGGAGCGACGTGACCTCGTCGTCGTTCTTGATCCAGACGTCAAAGGGTGAAGAAGTCATTGCTTACCTTTCGTGCTCGACGAGCAGTTGGTCGAGTTCATTGATCTTTTCGATCCTTTCGAGGTGCCGGCCAGAGCCGGGTGTGGCGTCAAGCCAGGCACGGAGTGCCTCTTCGGCGACGACGGTGCCCATGAGCCGGGCGCCGAGACAGAGCACGTTGGCGTGATTGTGCTCGCGCGCGAGGTGCGCGGAGGTGACGTCGTGCACGGTGGCGGCGCGAACACCTGGCACCTTGTTGGCCGCGATCGCGATGCCGATTCCCGAGCCGCAGATGCACACGCCAAGGTCGGTGTCGCCTGACGCGACGCTGCGCCCGACCGCCGCGCCGAAATCGGGGTAGTCGACGGAACGTTCCGCGCCGTCGGTACCGAGATCGACAGTCTCGTGTCCCCAGTCCCTTAAGGCGGAAGCCAGGCTGACCTTCAGGTCGTAACCGGCGTGGTCGGAACCGAGGGCGATACGCATCGACCTAACCCTACCGTCGCCACTGACGGCGTCGAAGGTGCGGCAATACTTCATGTGATGAGATATCCGCCGCGTACACCCGTCTTAGTAGGCGTCGGTCAGGTGACGGAGCGTCCCACGCCGGGGGCCACGTACGCGTCGCGAAAGACGCCCCTCGAGCTGATGGTCGAGGCGCTCGAGCTCGCCGCGAACGACTCGGGGGCGGGACGTCGCGCCCTCGAGACGATCGACGAGATCGTCGCGGTTAGTTCCTTCACCTGGCACACGGCCGACCCCGCCCTCCTCGTGGCCCAGCGTCTCGGTCTTCGAGGCGTGACCACCCGGCTCACGTCGGTGGGCGGGAACACGCCGCAGCGCCTCATTCACGAGTCGGCTCGAAGGATGCTCGCGGGCGAGTTGACGTGCGTCGCGGTCGTGGGGTCCGAGGCCATGTACTCGCGCTTGGTGGCACGTCGCGAAGGCCACGACGTCGACTGGATGGTCCAGGACAGTGCGGTCTTCAGTCCCGTCACGACGTCCAACGACGCGGCGCCACTCACCGCGGCCGAGTACGAGCAGGGCCTCAACCTACCGACGAACATCTATCCGCTCTTCGAGAACGCACGGCGCGCGCGCTGCGGCTGGTCGCTGGAGGAACACCGTGAGCACCTCGGGCGGCTGTGGTCGAATTTCGCCGCCGTGGCGGCCACCAATCCGTACGCGTGGATAACCAACGCACCGAGCGCCCAAGCCATCACCACCATCACCGAGCGCAATCGGATGGTCGCATTCCCCTACACCAAGATGTTGATGGCGAACGTGCCGGTGGACATGGGCGCGGCGTACATCCTCACGACGTTCGAACACGCCACGTCGCTCGGCGTGGCCCGTGACGCCATGGTGTTCCCGGCTCTCGGTGTGGACGCCAACGACCATTGGCTGATCTCGGACCGTCCCGTGCTCGACGCATCTCCCGCGATGTCAACCATCTGGTCGACCCTCCAGGAGTGGGGTGTGGCGCTTGACGCACTGACGTCCATCGACCTCTACAGCTGTTTTCCCACCGTGGTGCAGACCGCGTGTGACGTACTCGGCCTCGACGCCTTCGACCCGACTTTCGTCCCGTCACTCACGGGTGGGCTCACCTTCGCCGGCGGCCCGGGCAACAACTACGTGACCCACTCGATCTGCTCGATGGTCGACGCCTTGCGTGCCAATCCCGACGGGCAGGGACTGGTCACCGCCCTCGGGTGGTTCTGCACCAAACACTCATGGGGCACCTACGCCACGTCGCCACCGAGCGAGGGTTTCCGACACGCGAAACCCCAGGAGATAGTTGATCGACTGCCGAGGTGCGTGAGTGAACAACGCGACGGCGCCGTCACCGTCGAGAGTTACACCGTGACCCATGACCGTGAGGGTGCGCGACAGCGACTGATCGTCGCCGCGCGCACGGGCGATGACGTGCGCACGTGGTGCCACAGCACCGACGAGATGACCATGGTCGACGCGGAGAAGAATGACCTGATTGGCCGCCGCGGCACGGTCTCGAGTGACGTCATCACGTTCTAGGTCCCTCCGGTAAGGGGTGATCGAGGACTACGCCAGGACGCGAGCGATGTCCTGGGCGGTGATCGCGCCTTCTCTCGCCACTCGCCACTGGTTCGTCGTCACGTCGACCACCGTGGAGACGTCGCCGGATCGTTCGCCGCCATCGATGATGCCCGCCAACCCAGGGTTGTTGCGGAACTGCTCCAGCACTTCGTAGGCGCTCGAGCAGGCCGGCTGGCCGTGCAGGTTCGCGCTCGAGACCGCCAACGGGCCAATCACGGCGATCATCCGACGCATCAGGTCGTCGTCAGGTATCCGAAAGCCCACGGTGTCGTTCTCGCTGCCGACCAAGACGCCGAGGTCGTGTGGCACCGGCACGACGATGGTGAGTGCACCGGGCCAGAACGCGCGCCCGAGTCGGCTCGCGTACTCATTCCATTCGACGCCGAGGTAGGCGATCTGATCCACCGAGTCGACGAGCACCGGCACGGGTACGTTCGCGGGCCGACCCTTGAGGGCGAACAATCTGGCCACGGCGGCCGGATGGCTCACCTCCGCGGCGAAGCCATAGACGGTATCCGTCGGGATCGCGACGACTTCGCCCGCATCGAAGGCCGCGATCGCGGCGTCAACCTTGAGCAGCCGCGCCATCAGCGTCTCGCCACGAGGAAACGGGGATTGCCAAAAAGGTCGTCGAGGTCCACGACGTGTCGAAAACCGGCATCGCGCGCCGCGTGGAGCGTCGCCTCTCGTTGCATGTTTCCATGTTCACATATAAGTAGGCCGTCATGCGAGAGCCATTGTGTCGAGTCACGAACGATCGTCTCGACGTCAGCGAATCCTTCAGCCAGGATCGAGTCGTCGGCCACGAGTGCCCCGAGTGGTTCGTGACGCAGGACCAGGTCCAGGGTCTCGAACTCCGCGGCGCTGACGTAGGGCGGATTGGCCACGATCAGGTCCACGGTTCCACGAAGCGAGGGCTCCAGATCGTTGAACCACGACGACACCACGAACGAGACGTTCTCCACCCCGTGCTTGCGCGCGTTCGAAGTCGCGACGCTGAGGGCGTCGCGCGACTCGTCGACGCAGACGAGCGTCGCCGTGACGCCGCGTTGCGCCAGTTCCACCGACAACGAGAGCCCAATGGCCCCCGATCCGCAGCCCATGTCCAGGATCACCGGCGCGCGGTGGGTCGTGACGTCGAGTTCGCCGAGGGCTATCCCCACGAGCTCCTCGGTCTCGGGCCTCGGAATGAGGACGCGTTCGTCGACGTCGAGATCCAACTGGCGAAAGGGCCAGTGCCCGATGACGTACTGCAGCGGTTCGCCGTTCAGTCGGCGCTGTGCGGCGCTTCGCAGGGCCGCGATCGATTGGTGGTCGTCGGGCATGAACTCCTCGACGAGCCATCTCGCCTCGCGTCGATCGAGGCCGGCGTCGATGAGCTCGTTCACGAGATAGCCGTTAGCGCCCATCACTCTCGCCCAGTTGACGGGCTCGCTTCTCGGCCAGGAGTGCGTCAACGTAGGTGTCGAGGTACCCGGCGAGGACGGCGTCGAGCGTGTAGGTCGTGAGGTTGATCCGGTGGTCGGTGACGCGATTCTCTTTGAAGTTGTACGTACGGATCTTCTCGCTTCGACCGCCACTGCCCAACTGGGATCGCTTGAGGTCGCCCTGCTCACTGGCCTGGGCGTCCTGTGCCGCCTTCAAGAGGCGCGAGCGCAGCACGATGAGCGCCTTGGCGCGATTCTGGATCTGGCTCTTCTCGTCCTGCATCGAGACAACGATGCCGGTCGGCAGGTGCGTGATGCGCACCGCGGAGTCAGTCGTGTTGACGCTCTGACCCCCGGGACCCGATGAGCGGTAGACGTCGATCTTGAGGTCGCTCTGATTGATGTCGACGTCGACCTCTTCGGCCTCGGGCAGCACCGAGACCGTCGCCGAACTCGTGTGCACGCGGCCCTTGGCCTCGGTGACCGGCACGCGCTGGACGCGATGCACGCCCGCCTCGTGCTGGAGGCGGAACCACGCGTCGTCGCCCTTGATGAGATAGATCGCCTCATCGAGACCGCCCTGCTCGGATTCGCGCTCTTCGATGACCTCGAGTTTCCAGCCACGCAGCGCCGCGTAGCGGCGATACATCTGGGCGAGGTCCGACGCGAAGAGGTTCGCCTCCTCCCCGCCTTCGGCGCCGCGTATCTCCAAGATCACGTTGCGGCCCTCGTTAGGGTCGCGGGGCAACAACAGGGTCTCGAGCGTCGCTTCGAGTTCGGGGAGCTTGGCCTCCGCGTTGTTCATCTCTTCGCGCCACAGCTCACGGTCGTCGCCGCTCGTCTCGTTGAACATCTCCTTGGCGGTCGAGGCGTCGGACCGGGCCGCTTTCAGTTCGTTCCACGCGTTGTTGATCTCGGCCAGTTCCTTGTGGCGTCTCGAAAGGTCACGCAGACGCGTGAGGTCGCTCGCGACGTCGGGTTCTGAGAGCGCGGCCTCAGTCGAACGCAGTTCGTCCTGGAGGGCGTTCAGGGTTTCGTCAACGGAGCGCACGGCAGGTCGAGGGCGCTCTTGGCCCTACGCCTTGGGAGCGCGCGCCTTGGTCTTCTGAGCGTAACGGCGCTGGAAGCGCTCGACGCGGCCACCGGTGTCAACCAACTTCTGTTTGCCGGTGAAGAACGGGTGGCACTCGTTGCACAGTTCAACGGTCATGGACGACTTGGTCGACTGGGTCGTGAAGGTGTTGCCGCACGAGCATTTGACGGTCGCTTCGCCGTAGTTGGGGTGAATATCAGGCTTCATGAGTGCTCCTTGGTGCGGATAACAACTTTAGCGGAAAATCAGCTGGTCGAAGCGGGGCCGCGGGCGATCTCGGCCAGGAACTCGTCGTTGGACTTGGTGGACTTCAACTTGTCGATCAGCAGTTCCAGGCCAGCGGCCTCACGGCCTTCGGAGGCCAGTCCGTTGAGGACCCGACGGAGCTTCCATACCTGGGGCAGGGCCTCACGGCTAAAGAGCAGTTCCTCGTGTCGGGTGGACGACGCGTTGACGTCGATCGCGGGGTAGATCCGACGCTCGGCCAATCGGCGGTCGAGACGAAGTTCCATATTGCCCGTTCCCTTGAACTCCTCGAAGATGACCTCGTCCATCTTTGAACCGGTCTCCACGAGCGCGGACGCGATGATCGTGAGCGAACCGCCCTCTTCGATGTTCCTCGCGGCGCCGAAGAACTTCTTCGGCGGGTACAGGGCTCCGGAGTCCACACCACCGGACATGATGCGACCCGTGGCTGGTGCGGCCAGGTTGTAGGCGCGCGCCAGACGGGTGATGCCGTCGAGGATGATGACGACGTCACGGCCCTGCTCGACGAGGCGCTTGGCCCGCTCGATGCAGAGTTCGGCCACGTGCGTGTGCTCCTCGGCCGGACGGTCGAAGGTCGACGCGATGACTTCGCCCTTGACGGTGCGACGGATGTCGGTCACCTCTTCGGGCCGTTCGTCGACCAGCAGCACCATCAGGTGCACCTCGGGGTTGTTCGACTCGATCGACTGGGCGATCTGCTTCATGATCGTCGTCTTACCGGCCTTGGGCGGCGAGACGATGAGTCCGCGCTGGCCCTTGCCGATCGGTGAGAGCAGGTCGACGATGCGCGGGGTCAGGTCGGTCTTGCCCTCGTTCAGTTCGAGGTTCAGCTTCTCGTCGGGGAAGAGCGGCGTGAGGTCCTCGAAGCGGGGGCGCAGACGCGCCACTTCGGGGTCGACGCCCGCCACGCTGTCCACACGCAACAGGGCCGGATACTTCTCGTTGGACGCGGCGGGGCGAAAGCCGCCGACGATGGTGTCACCCTTGCGCAGGTGGTAGCGACGGACCTGGTTGATGGAGACGTAGACGTCGTTGGGCGACGGGTGGTAACTCTTCGTGCGCAAGAAGCCGTAACCGTCGTCACGAAGGTCGAGTAGGCCTTCGATCTCGATCAGTTCGCCGGCGTAGGGCTGGTCGGCGTTGGGCATCGACTCGCCACCGAAGCGCTCGCGACCGTTGCGGTTGCGGCGGTTGCGGCGGTTGCGACCAGCGGTGTCGTTGGTGAAGTCACGCGGCTGACGTTCCTGACGGGGTTGCGCGTTCTGACGGGGGTTCTGCTGGGCGCGCTCGGCGTTCGACGAAGGCGCCGGCGCCGGTGCGTCGTCGACGGTCGAGTCGGAGTTTGATTCGTTCGACGACGTGCTCTCGTGGGAGCCAGCAGCCGCGTCGGCAACGAACTCGCTCAGGAGTTCGTCGAAGTCGTCGTCCGGTGTGGCGACCGTGCGACGGGAGCGGACCGCTCGCGTCGCCGGTTCGGGGGCGTTGCTCGAAGTCGGTGCGGGGTCACCCATGATCGCTTCGATAAGTGAGGCCTTGGATGCTCGCGCCGACACGTCGACGCCTTTCACCTTGGCGATGGTTTGCAGGTCTTCACGAGTCTTGGACTCGAGATCTGACCTGTCTGGGGAGGGCCTTACAGCCATTGTGGTCCTTTCTCATTGCTCGCAAAAAGAATCCATGAGCAAAGAAGAAAATCGGGAAATGCCGTCTGGGAAGAGTTCCTCACTCCGGGAAAAGGCCGGACGCGGACGACAGAAAACATTGTAGCGGAGATTTTGTCAAGAGTAAACATCTCATCAAAATCCGCTCGCTGGGCCGTCGACTCGCTCGACATTCGGCCCATCTCACTTCTTCATTCTCAGCGATTTCTACGTGACCACGGTCGCGTAGAGAGTCCCCGGAATAGACCAGGTAGATAATGGTGCTCTTTCGTTGCAAGATCGTGGTCACCATGCAGACCACGACGTTTTCGAAAAGGGTGACGCCGAAGTCCTTCGCTACTGCGAGGGCGCTTACTTCACGCTGACGCGACTCGATGCGGTGGCCGCCTGGTCGAACATGTCGCCGGCATACTTGGCCGTCACCGTGATCGAACCTTTCTTGAAGCGCTTGGTCGTCGAGCACTTTGCGACCCCGCCCGCGATGGTCGCCGTGCAGAGTTTGGCCGCGCCCGCGCTGAAGGTCACCGTACCCGTAGACGACCCGAGGCCCGTCGCCGAGATCTTCAGACCGACCTCAGTGACGACGTGCTTGACGATCTTGGTTGACTGAGTGACCGAGAGATGGATTTTCTCCGTTGCCTTGGTGAACGTCTCGCTTATCGCGAACGCCTGATAGTTGCCGGTGCTGTCGCGGTAGAAACCGGCCGCCGTGCAGTTGCCGAACGTCGAACATGACGTCGTGAGCACCGAGGCGTTGCCGTTGGCGTTGAGCACCGCGGTCCCCGGCACCTCCTGGGCGTTTCCCCAGGTCCCGTTCACTTCATCGATGGTGAAGGCCTGAGTGCTGTTGGCGGTGTCGCTGTAGAGGCCGCCCGCGTCGCAGTCGCCCGGCGAGGTGCACGACACATCATTGAGATTGGCCCCTCCCCCGACGTTCAATGCGGCGCTTCCCGGTGCCTCTTCGATCGATCCCCAGGTGCCGCCCGCTTCGTCGACGACGAAGGCCTGTTCGGCAGACGAGGCGTCGGTGTAGTTGCCGACCGCGCTGCACGATCCCGACGCCGTGCATGACAGGTTGAACACGGCCGACGCACCGCCCGCGTTCATGGTCGCGATGCCCGGGAGCTCCGCGGCGCTCGCCCAGACGCCGTTCGATTCATTGACGGTGAACGCCTGGAGATGCGTCGAGGAATCCTTGTAGAACCCTCCCGCCGAACAGTTCCCGACCGACGAGCACGAGAGTCCGTTGTACTCCATGTCGCCTCCGGTGTTCAACGTTGTGTCACCCGGCGTCTCTTGCACCGTGGCCCAGATGCCGTTCTGTTCGTCGTCCACGAATGACTGTGTCAACGCCGAGGCGTCGGTGTAGACCCCCACCCCCGAGCAGTTGCCCGACGACGAGCACGAAACCGACGTGAGCGCAGACACCGAGCCAAGGCTCAGCGTGGTGATGCCCGGCAGTTGCACCGCGCTGTCCCAGACACCGTTCACTTCATTCAGCGAGAACGCTTGGAGGTGCGCCGAAGAGTTGGCGAACGTCCCGCCGACGGTGCAGTTCCCAGCCGAACCGCACGACACCGTGAATGCTGACGCCACACCGTCGGAGTTCAAGAAACCGGTACCCGGCGCTTCGATGGCGGCCCCCCAAGTGCCGCCGGTCTCCTGGACCACGAATGCTTGGAGGGCATTGGACGTGTCGGTGTAGTCGCCCACCGCCGTGCAGTTGCCCACGGAGGGACATGAGATCGCGTTGAAGTCCGCCGTCGTGCCGGTATTGAGTAGAGCGGTGCCAGGAATCTCTTCGGCGCTGCTCCAGGTCCCGGCGACTTCATTGGCGACCCAGAGCTGCTGGTGCCCGGCACCATCGGTGTAGAAACCGCCGGCGCCGCAGTTGCCCGGTGACGCGCACGAGACGTCGTCCACCTCATCGTTGCCACCGGCATTGAGACTTGACGTGCCCGGGACTTCAGCGGCCGCGCCCCAACTTCCGCTCTCACTGTGTGAACGCAACGACGTGAGTGCCTGGACCAAGGGCTTCGTCGCCGCTCCGGCCTGAGCGCTCAGACCCACCACGAGTGTGCCCATGGCCACGAATGCAAACAGAACTCTCGAAATGCGCGACATCGGTCCCCCTTAGCGGGGACGAGCGCTGATGAACATCCCTCGCGGCGAGCCTACGGGAGTCTGGAACACATTTCTCCTCGGGCCTTCAATCCTGAATTCCTGCGTCGCATCGCCATCGGCAGATGCACATTTCGACGAAGGATTAGGAGAGTTTCGCGAGCAGCGCCTTGAGCGTCGCGTCGACGATGTCGGGCGTGACGCTCGTCTGGACCGCGGTGTCGGGGTCCTTCAGTCCGTTGCCCGTCAGCACGCACACCACCGTCGAGTCCTTGGGGACGCCGTATTTGATGATGCCGGCGATCGACGCCGCGGACGCCGGCTCACAGAAGATCGACTCGTGACGGGCGACGTAGCGGTAGGCGTCAAGGATCTCGTCGTCGGTCACCGCGCGAATGTCGCCAAGCGACTCGTGAATGACCTCAAGCGCCGGCACCCAACTCGCGGGGTTGCCGATGCGGATCGCCGTCGCGATCGTCTCGGGGTTGGTGACGGGGTGACCGAGCACGATTGGCGCCGCGCCGGCCGCTTGGAACCCCCACATCTTGGGGAGCGCTTTGCAACGTTCGGCAAAGTGGTATTCGGTGAAGCCGCGCCAGTACGCCGTGATGTTGCCCGCGTTGCCAACGGGGATCGAGAGGATGTCGGGCGCCTTGCCGAGCACGTCGACGATCTCGAAGGCTCCGGTCTTCTGGCCTTCGATGCGATCGGGGTTGATCGAGTTCACGATCGTGATCGGCATGTGCTGGGTCAGTTCGCGCGCGAGGTTGAGTGCCTGGTCGAAGTTGCCACGGATCTGCAAGACCTTCGCCCCGTAGACGATGGCCTGCGCGAGCTTGCCTTGGGCGATCTTGCCTTCGGGCACCAGGACGACGCAGTCCATGCCGGCCTTACCGGCGTAGGCGGCGGCCGAAGCCGAGGTGTTGCCGGTCGAGCCGCAGATGACGGTCTGAGCGCCGTTGGCCTTGGCCTTGGTGATCGCCATGGTCATGCCGCGGTCCTTGAACGAGCCCGACGGATTGAGGCCTTCGAACTTGAGCCACACGTCGGCCTCGAGTCGTTCGGACAGTCGGTCGGCGTGGATCAGCGGGGTGTGACCCTCCTGGAGTGTGATGACCTCATCGACACCGTCGAGGTCGAACCACTGTGCGTACTCGAGCAAGAGCCCCTTCCATCCGATCATGTGGCTCCTCCGTCGATGACACGAATGCACGCACCCACCGAGTCGACCGAACGATGCGTCGAGAGGTCCCTCACGGTGTTGACCACGTGATCGGTCACGGCGAGGTGCGTGAGGAACGAGAGCCGCGCTTCGTCACCGAAACCCGACTGCTCCATTGACTGGATCGAGACGCCGTTGTCACCGAAGATGCCCGCGACCGCCGCGAGCACACCGGGCTTGTCGAGCACGTCGATGCTGATATAGAAAGCACTCTCGAGCTCGCCGGCGGGCACGCTGTGCAACGTCCGGTCGACACTGAACGGCACGTCGTGTCGACCGCTGACCCGATTGCGGATCGCGTCAAGTAGGTCACCGAGCACGGCGGTCGCGGTCGGCTCGCCGCCCGCTCCCTGACCGAGCCACATCAACGGTCCGCTGCGTTCTCCCTCGACGAAGACCGCGTTCATCGCCCCGTGCACCGACGCCAAGGGGTGGTCTTCGGGGATCATCGCCGGGTGGGCCCGGCGCGAGATCCCCGACGCCCCGACCCGTTCGGCGACACCGAGCAGTTTGATGACGTAGCCCGAGCGCTGGGCGAATTCGACGTCCAACGAACGAACGCCCGTGATGCCCTCGCGCGTGATGGTCTCGCCCGCCAACTCGGTCCCGAAGGCGAGCGACGAGAGGATTTGCACCTTGGCGGCGGCGTCGAAGCCGTCGACGTCCGCGCTCGGGTCGGCCTCGGCGTAGCCGAGCGACTGCGCCTCCTTGAGCGCGGTCGCGAAACTGCTCCCCTCACTCGACATCTTGGAGAGGATGAAGTTCGTCGTCCCATTGACGATGCCCATGACCCGCGTGATCCGCTCACCGGCGAGCGACGTGCGCAGTGCGCGGAGGATCGGGATGCCGCCGCCCACGGCCGCTTCGTAAAAGAGATCGCAGCCGTGCTGATCGGCGAGCTGCGCCAGTTCGGTGCCGCACTCGGCCATCAGGGCCTTATTGGCCGTCACGACCGACACCCCGCGTCGCAACGCCGTCTCGATGTAGACGCGGGCCGGCTTGATGCCACCCGCCAGTTCGACGAGGATGTCGAGGTCGTCGCGCGCCACGAGGCCGTGCACGTCAGCGGTCAGGAGTTCTTTGGGGATTCCCTTGCGTCGTTTGCTGAGGTCTTGGACCGCGACACCCACTAGTTCGAAGGGACCGGTGGCGGCGTCGAGGAGCGCCTCGTTCCTGGTGGGATCGCTCAGGAGCTGCACGAGGGCGGCGCCAACGTTGCCCGCGCCGATGATCCCTACGCGAATGACCGGCTTGTTCACCACCAAAGGCTAACGCAACGACTCCGTCGCTCCGTCCCTACATCTCCAGTGCGGCCATGTCGTCAAAGGTCTCTCGGCGCAGCACTTCGCGCGCCTCGCCGTCGAGCACGAACAGGACCGCCGGTCGAGGGACCCGGTTGTAGTTCGACGCCATCGAGTAGCCGTAGGCGCCGGTCACGGGTGTGGCGATGATGCTCCTCGCGCCCGTCGACTCGGGCAGCCACGCCTCGTCGATGAGGACGTCGCCGCTCTCACAGTGCTTGCCGACGAGTCGCACGTTCTGGGGGCGGTCGGCCAATGGTTGACTGACGTCAAAGGCCTCGTAGCCCGATCCGTAGAGCACCGGTCGCGGGTTGTCACTCATGCCGCCATCGACCGCCATATAGGTGCGCTGCGCGACCGGTTTCACCGCCCCGACCTGGTACAAGGTGACCGCGGCCTGCGCGACAATGGCCCGACCCGGTTCGGCGAGGAGCCGAACGTTCTCGCCGAGACCAATCCGCGCGGCCGCGTCACGCAGGGCGTCGCCCCACTGCGTGATCGACGGCGCGCTCTCGCCCGCGACGTAGGCGACCCCGAGTCCTCCCCCGACGCAGAGTTCGTCGAAGTCGTCGTCGGCGATGAAACTCGCCAGGATCGAGAGCGATTCGGTGAAGCCGATGAGGTCGAAGACCTGCGAACCAATGTGCGCGTGGACGCCGTGCAGCGTGACGCCGTCGATCGAACGAAGCGCGTCGATCGCCAAGCGCGCGTCGCCCGAGGAAACCGAGAAGCCGAACTTGGTGTCTTCTTGTCCCGTGCGGACGAACTCGTGCGTGTGCGCTTCCACCCCCGGTGTCACGCGTACCAGGCAGTTGAGCGGCGACGACGCGCTGACGAATGACTGAAGTAGGGCGATCTCCTCGAAGTTGTCGACCACCACCCGATGGACACCCACGGCGATCGCGCGTTCGAGTTCCTCGGCGGATTTGTTGTTGCCGTGCATGATGATGCGACGTGGCGGAACGCCGGACCGGAGCACGAGGTCCAACTCTCCACCGGTCGCGACGTCGATGCAGAGACCTTCCTCGAACGCGATGCGCGCCATGGCGCCACAGAGGAACGACTTGGACGCGAACGCCACGCCGTCGTCGAAGGATGCCGCCGCCTCGCGACAACGTGCGCGGAGCGTCTCCTCGTCGTAGACGAAGAGCGGCGTGCCGTAGACGCCCGCAAGACCACGTAGTGAAACGCCGCCGACGAGCACGTCGTTCTCGATCAGTACGGCCGTGTCAGGCAGCAGCGAAGCGAGTATCGGCTCTGCAGTCATAGATGAACATTACGAGTTGTGGGCGTCCCACTCGAATCACGACCTCGGTTCGCCGAGGGATGCGCGTTACGCGTCGCTGCACTTCGTTGCGTTCAGGTGTTGGAGATCCAAGGTGCGGCCGGCGGGGCGCCCAGGATGAACGGTGCCATGGGTCCGGCCGGCCATGCGGCCGGGTCCGCCTTGGACGGTGCCGCGGACGAGGAGAACGGCGGGACGTCAATCGGCACGGGTGCGCCGAATGTCGTCTCGATTGCCCACGGGAGTTCGGACGATTGAGGTGGGGTGAAGCTGTTGGGTGAATACCAGTTCGCCGGATGGGTGTCGTTCAAGAGTCCCGTCTTCATGAAGGTCAGGCCGAGTAACTGTGCGCAGAAGAGCGTGGCCTCACCGGAAGAGATGTTGTAGGCGTGACCGATGATGTAGTTGAGCGCCATGTCGAGGATCGAACCGAACGGTCGGGCTTCGTAGTCAGCGACGACGTCCGACATGGGGCCGTTCAATTTGGCCGAGAGATCACCGTTCAGCTGCACGTAGTACGGGATGTCACCGTAGTGGTACCGAATCATCTGGGTCGCCTCCAGCGCCCATCCGAGTTGCGCACCACCGTGGAGCACCTTCAATGGATCGGGCGACTTGATGGTGGGGTCGCCGCAGATGGCGTCGGGTGCCTCTTGCCACATCATGGGTGGCTGGCCCGCGTCCGGTCGATAGATCATCGTCGAATGGCTGAACATTCCGCCCGAGACCACTTTGATCCAGTCGCTCTGCACCGAAGAACCGACGAAGAGGATGAGATCGCCCGTTTGCATCTTCGGTTCGAGATCGGCCCATGGAGTCGGGGTTGTTGTGGACATCGCTGACCTCCAAATCCACTGACGACGTAATCAGTGCTTAATCAAGATCGTGGGTTAGACCCCTGGTCAGCGTACAACTCTTGTCGTAGGCTTGCACGGAAATCCGCCGGGGTGGGTGAGGAGGTCACGTGACGCAGAGCGTTGCCGACTCCTTGCGGTCCGACGAGGTTGACGTCGTCGTGCTCTTCACCGACATCGAAGAGTCGACCCCGAAGTGGGAGGCGGCCTTCGCGGCGATGTCAGTGGCGTTGCAACAACACGATTCGATCCTCTCAGCGTCCGTCGTGACGTTCGGGGGTCAGGTCCTCAAACACACGGGCGACGGTATGGTCGCGATCTTTGCCGACGTACCGTCGGCGGTGCAGTCGGCGATCGAGACGCAACGTCAACTCACGCGACAGGACTTCAGCGCCGTCGGCGGTCTCACCGTTCGCATGGGCCTCAACGCCGGTCGTGCCCAGCAACGCGATGGCGATCTCTACGGACCGACCCTCAACCAATGCGGCCGGGTGATGTCCGCGGCGCACGGGGGTCAAATCATTGCGACCTCCGCGGTGGCTAGGATCCTGCGGCTCGACCACGAGGATTGGTGCCAATCACTGGACGTCGGCCTGCTCGACCTCGGCGTTCACCGATTCAAGGGACTCTCGAACCCCGAACGGATCTTCCAGGTCACCCATCCCGACCTGCGAGATTCGTTTCCAAGTCCCCGTTCGCTCAACGCACTCATCGGGAATCTGCCGTCGGCGTTACCCAATCTGTTCGGTCGCGACGATTTGATCGCCGAACTCGTGGAGTTGCTGCCGCACTCATCGGTCACCACGCTGACCGGACCTGCGGGTGTGGGCAAGACGAGTGTCGCGCTCAACGTCGGTCAACTACTCGTCGACCGATTTCCTGACGGTGTCTGGACGGTCGATCTGTCACTCGTGACCGACGGCGCCGGCGTCGCCACCGCCGTCGCACAGACGATGGGCATCGCCCCCCGCCTTGGCCAGAGCCTCGAGGAGACATTGAAGGACGCCCTCGGTGTTCGGCGAGCGTTGATCATCTTGGATAACGCGCAGCGTCCTCGTGAGGGTGTCGCGGAATTTCTGGATCAGGTCTTGATGCACGGCTCCCTGGTTCGCATACTGGCCACGAGTTTTTCGCCCGTCGGTGTCGCCGGCGAACAACGGCTGCGCGTTGCTCCCTTGGAGGTTCCTCCCGACACCGATGTTCGCGACTTGTCGGCCGCGCAGCGATGGCCCGCGGTCCAACTCTTCGTCGACCGGGCTGGGGCTGCATCGCCGGGTTTCGCGCTGAACGAGAGCAACCTGTCCGACGTGGTCGCCATTTGCGAGCGGTTGGACGGACTGCCCCTGGCGATCGAACTCGCGGCGGCGAGGGTCGAGCTTCTCTCGCCCCGCCAGATTGCCACCCGGTTGTCCCAACGTTTCCAACTGTTGCAATCATCGTCAGGGCACATTGACCGGCATCAGGCCCTAGTGACCGCGCTCGCGTGGAGTGTCGAACTCCTAGGTGCCGACACCAAGGAACTCTTCACGTGCCTCGGCGCGGTGGCGTCGACCTTCGACCTCGAGACGGCCTGCGCCGTCGTCAGTCGCGACGAGTTCGACACCATGAACCGTCTGAGCGAGCTGGTCACCAACTCTCTCGTCGTCGTTGACTCGCGAGATGAAGGTGCGCGCTATCGAATGCTGGAGAGTCTTCGACTTTTCGCCCAGGCGCAGTTGGAGGCTGAGCCGTTCGGCGACGAAGTTCGCGAACGCCACGCGCGTCACTTCGGCAGCTTTGCGGCGCGCATGCGCGAAGCAATGTGGGGAATGGGCGGGCTCGAACTGGTCAACGAGGGAGTCCTTGCGCTCGCCGACCTTCGTCGAGCCTTCGAGTTCTATCTGACGAACGACCCCGTCGCCGCGCTCAAGATGACCACCGACCTTTACGCACTCTGGATACTGCGAGACCTGGGCGCAGAGGGTGTCGGGTGGTTCGGCGAGGTCCTCGAGGTCTTGGGTGGCGTCGAAGGTGCCGATGCGACAAGTGCGCTCGTGGTCGGACTCGACGACGCGGGGACCCTCGCCTGGATGATCGGCGAACAGGCGTTGGCCGACCACTATCTCGAAGCCTGCCTTTCCATGGCCGAGCGTCTCGGCCAGGAGGACCCTCCCAAGGCACTCATTCGGATCGGCACCATCAAGTGGCTGGCCGGCGACGACGTCGAAGGTCGACGGCTCTGCCGACGCGCTCTCGAGTTGTCAGAAGCCAGGGGTGGGGAGACCCAGATGGTCGTCGAGCGAACCCTCGGTGCGGTGCTCTCACTGTGCGGCGATCGTGAAGAGGGCGCCGCGATCTGTCAGCGGGCGGTCGAACGTGCGCGCGGGACTGACCTCTGGCTCACGTCAGCACTCACCAACTATGTATGGTCGTGCTTCACCCTGGACGCCAACGCCGCGGTCAGCGCCGCGAGAGAGGCCGTCACGGAGGCGACACGGCTCGGATCGTCCTATTACCTCGGTGGCGCCTGGGCCGGGCTCGCTCTCGCCAACTGGGAGTTGGGCGACGTCGCCGGGAGTTGTCGCGCTTGGGCCGAAGCGATCGAGAACCAGCTCAACAGTGGAGCCAAGAGCAACGTCTTGGTGTCACTCGGTCGGATGAGCGACGCGATGTTGGATACGGCGCCCGAGATCGCGACGACGTTGGTCGCCGGAGCGGCACGTCAACCGGGTCCCGGTTCGGACGGCACCTGGCGAGAGATTCGATTGGCGATGCTGCAAAAACGATTCGGTGATGAGTTCGCTGACCATCATTTGGATGCGGCATGGGAAAAGGGCGTGGAGCTCTCGATCGACTCGCTGGTGCGATTGGCACGAGCGGCAGTGGACGAGATTTTTCCAGCGACGGTGAACGCGTAGACCGCCTGCGCTCCATCATTCGGTTGCGACATGATGGCCAATCCGGCGTTTCCTCCACTTCGATAAACTGACCGGAACGGGCGAAAGCCAAACATGCCCTCGTAGCTCAGTGGATAGAGCATTGGCCTCCGAAGCCATGTGCGCAGGTTCGACTCCTGTCGGGGGCACCAAGTAATTTCAGGGAAAAGCCCCGATTCACCCCACGTTCTCGGCCAGGTCGACAACTCCCGAAGACCCAGGCGCATCAAGCCGAAATTCAGCCGGACCTCGAAAACCGAAGGCGGTCGTGGGCAGAATTGACCGGGAGGCGTTGAAGTCAATTGTGGAATCGCCTTACGAGGAAACGTGACCACGGTTGACGGCTACTTCTCTTAAGACTTCGGAGTCGAGACGCGTCGTCGTCCGGATCAACTACCTCGCAGGTTCAGGGTTCGACCGTCACCGAGACTGGCGGTCGAAGAGGAATCGAATGCTCACGCGGCCGCCGGTGCGCAGGACCGCCCGACGATAGACGCGACTGGCCACGATCGCCATGCCCGCGGTGGCGGCGATGCTCAATAGCGCGGACGCGACAAACTCCCACCACGTCGCCTTGCCCAGCCCCACGAGCACCGACATGCAAAATGGTGCCGTCGGCGGGAAGTAGGCCAAGAAGTCGAAGAAGGCGTTCGGCAAACCCGAGCTCGCGACGGTGATCGAGTAGATATAGCCGAACAGGATCGGAATGCTGAGCGGCAGGGCGAGCGTCTGGATCTGATCTTGGCGCTCCGCCATGGAACCGGCGGCGGCGTAGACCCAGCAGTAGAAGGCGTAGCCGAGTATGAACCACGCCAACTCGGCCAAGAGGCCCAGCGGCGCGGCACCGTGGAGCACGTTGGATCCGACGGCCGCTCCCACGCCGAGGGCGGCACCGACGAGGAGGAAGGCCTGGCCGAGCGCCACGAGTCCGATGCCCAAGACCTTGCCCCCCAGCAGTTGTATGGGGCGCACGGTCGCGAGCAAGACTTCGACGACGCGGCTTGACTTCTCCTGCATGACGCCGATCATGATCCAGGTGCAGTACTGGGTCAGCAGTAAGAACAGCAGCACGATGCCGATGATCGAAGGCGTCGCCGGCCCTTTCGATCCGGCGGCCAGCGTGCGAATGGGTACGGCGTGCGAGTTGGTCACGGCGGCGGCCTGCGCGGGCGTCAGATGTGCGTCGTGGTAGGCAATGACGACACCCAGGTATGCGGCCACCTCGTTGACGAGTCCGGGGTCCGCGGGCGAATTGCTTGCGGTCGCCGGTCGATAGAGGAGGACTGCGCTCGAATCAACGATCGAGAAGTCGACCTTCCCGGTTCTGAGTTGGTGCTTGGCGACCTCAGTCGACGGTTCATGCACGAACAGAATCCTGTCCGAGTTCGACCCTGCGGCGGCCAACACGAGTTCTTGGGCCACCGGAGAGAGCGTTCCAACGACGCCCACCTTTTGAATCGAGAGACTGTTCGTGCCGCCCTTGTCGAGGGTGGGAATCACGATGACGGCACAGACGGCGAGCAGCATGAGTATCGTGCCCACTCTGAAGATGCGACCACGCAGTCGTTCGCGGATCTCTCTTCCCGCGACCAGTCCGACGTCGCCAAATGCGGCTTCGACCGCGGTCCATCGCGTCGCTTTCGCTGGCGCAGAAACAATCGGTGCAGGCTCACTTGACGTCGAATCCTTCTTCGAGGACCGTCGTCGCCTGGCACGAAAGAGCGTGACGCGTAGGGCGACGGCGAGGACGACGAACACGATGATGAGCGTCGACTTCATCCCAGTGCCTCGCGAAAGACCTCAGAGAGTCGCCGGCGCGTGAAGGTGAACTCCGTGACCCGTCCCGCGGCCATCGCGGCGCGCAGGACGACGTCGCTGTCGACATCGTCGTCCAACTGCATGCGTACCGCGCCGCCGGCCGGCTCCGACACCGTGACGCCCGCGATGCCCTTCGCCCAATCACCAGTTCGGTCATCTTCGACCCTGACTTGTAGTCGACGCGCTCCACTGGTGGCGAGCTCGTCGACGCTCCCCGAGACGACGAGGCGCCCGTGATCGATGATCGTCACGAGGTCGCAGAGTTCCTCCATCATGTCGAGTTGGTGGCTGCTCAAGAGGACGCAGCAACCGTTCCTCGCCTGTTCGACGAGGACTTGACCAATCGCTTCGATGCCCGAAGGGTCCAGTCCCGAGAGCGGTTCGTCAAGTACGAGGAGTTCCGGATGGTGTCCCAGTGCGGCGGCGAGTTGCACGCGCTGCTGATTGCCGTGCGAAAGTACCTCAACCTTGGAATCGCGGCGGTCCGCGATGTCGAGCTTCTCCAGCCACGCCGTCGTCGTCGCGGCGGCATCACGAACGCTGAGGCCGTGGAGTCGACCGAGGTACTCGAGTTGTTGTCCGACGAGCATCCCGGGATACAGTCCACGCTCTTCGGGCATGTAGCCAAAACGGCGCCGGTCCGCGTGACCCACCGGCCGGTCATTCCAAAGCACACTGCCTGCATCGAGGTCCGTCAAACCGAAGATCGCGCGCATCGTGGTCGTCTTGCCCGCACCGTTGGGGCCGAGGAACCCCATCACCTGACCTGGAGCGACCTCGAAGGAAAGGTCGTCCAACGCCAGAACCTTCCCGTACGAGCGGCGCAGACCTTTCAGACTCAGGTGGCCACTCATGGCTTCACCCTACGACCATCACAAAATTGGACGTCGAATGGCCACGCCACAGCGACTTCGATCAGGGGCTCGGCTACTACTCCGGGGTGCCTCGGCGGCTCTTGCGGCGTCGGAGCCACCTGAGGCTCAAGAATGCGATCACGCCAGCGATGAGAATTGGCTTTCCGGTGATGGTCACCGTGCGTTCGGCCTCTGGTCCCTTTTCCTGTCCGATCTCGTCGGTTCCCTCTGACATCAGCTCCCTCGCTTTCGATTTGACTGCGATTATCTACGGTTCAGCCAGCAATGAGAGACAAACTGACAGATTCCGAGGCGAACCTTAATGGTCTATGTACGCGGGCTCTTCGAGGTGGAGTTTCACGTTATAGACCGTGGCCAGTTGACCCGCGACGAAGGTGCCGATGACGAGTTCGCCCGTTGAATTGAAGTGGATGCCGTCAGAGAGCCGCATCGCGCTCTGCACGTTGTTGACGACGGCGCCACCGCGATAGTTACCGCCCTTGGTTGCCAAGAGTCGCCACATCGGCTGGAACGTGACGCCCGGTGTCGACTTGGCGACCTGTTCGTAGATGGCGTTCAACGCCCGGAGTCCTTGGCTGTAGCTCTTGGGTGCGGCGATCGGGAGACCGACCCAGAACGCGTAGGCGCCGGCCTTGGTGATCATCCGGTCGATACGCCGCACGCGCGCGACGTAGGCGCTGCGCCACTTGGGTGAACCGAACGGTTGCGACGCACCGTTGACCGCGAGCGCCTGCTCGTCATTCGCGCCGAACATGATGACGACGAGATTGGGGTGGTAGAGGTGAAGGTCCGACTTCAGATGCGCGGGCCAGTTGTAGAACCACGTGGCGGAGAGGCCGGTCGAGGTCTTGTTTCGCTGAATCAGTTTGAGTCCTGGCGTGTATTGCAGTTCGTGTCGGATCCCGTATTCGAGGTCATCGCCGAGTGAGTCGCCGATTTCGAGCAGTCGACAGTGGCCGAGCGCGAAGGGGCCGCGACGAGGTGTGGTCGTCGACTTCGTCGATCCGGCGCGCACCAGCGCTGACACGGGAGTGAAGCCGCACCCGCGAAGTGGTGAACGAAACGGTGCCTTGTCCGCAACCGGGATGTCCAAGGGGACCTTGGACTTGACGGCGTGGCTACGCGACGAGCGCGCCAAAGAGTGCAGCGTCGTCGACGTCGGTCCTGACGTCCCCGTCGTCGCGACCCGACCATTGGGTGCGATGAGGCCCGACGCCGATCCGGCGTCAATGCTCACGATTTGAGACCCGACGAGTGTCGTCACGAGCAGTGTCGTCGTCGCCAACGTGGATTTCCACCGTCGTGGCGACCTCAGCGAGGTGGTCGAAGGGGTCTTCATAGCGGATTCAACGCTAACACTCCGCGCTCCGGCCGACTTTTGCACGACGTCAGACCGCCCGCCGCGGCGAAGTCAACAGCCACAGACCAAGGTCACGACAGGGTGGCGACCACCCTCTCGACGATGTCATCAGGCAAAAGGTCGTCGACGTCGATCGTGACGTTGGCGACCTCGGCGTAGAACGGTCGACGCACGTCGTAGAGCGCCTCGATCGCTTCCCTGGGGTCGCTCGTGAAGTACGGTCGATCGGCCATCGTGCCGATCCGTCGCGTCAACGTGTCGAGGGAGGCACGAAGCCAGACCACGCGCGATTCACTCCTCAAGAGCGCTCGGTTCTCCGCCTTCAACACCGCGCCGCCGGCGACGCCGATCACGACCGACAGGGTCGTCGCCAGAGCGGTGGCCAAGGCATCGTCCTCACATTGGTGGAGCACTGCGGCACCGTCCTCGTCAGCGATCGTGCGCACACTGCGACCGGTCGCGGCGCGCACCTGTTCGTCGGAGTCGAGGTAGGTCCATCCAAGACGGTGCGCCAAGGCTCGACCGACGGTGGTCTTGCCGACCCCCATCATCCCAATCAGTGCGATCCGCTCTGTCATCGCGACCGTCGTCGCCGACGTCGTTGCACCATGTAGACCTCGCACCTTCAGCCAACGAGAAGTTCGAGCACTCCCGTGGCAGGCTTCATCGTAGGAGACGAGCCGAACGAGGTGCAGAATCGAACCGACCGCACCTCAATGCAACGGTCGTGACGTCACTCCCAGGTGGCGTGCGTCACCTTATTAGGGGGTACGTCAATGACGAACGCCACGGTGCCGTCGCGACGAAGCACGGCGTACTCGCCGATCGCCAGACTCGGGAAGACCGCGGCGTAGACCAGCCCCTCGCGCCCCTCGCGCGGGAGCACCCAGACGTGGGTTTTCTTTGAAGGTTCCGACACCGGGTGGATCTCGACTTCGACGCCTTCGAAGTCGGATCGAGAGTTGAGGACCAGCGCACCCTTGGTGTCACCGACGTCGATCATCACGGCTCGACTCGGGGCGGTGGGTGGCTTCGCCTCCGCGTGGACGTGACCGTCGCCCGCGTGGTCGTGCTCGTCGTGGTCGTGCACGTGGTCGACGCCATCAGCTCGGGGGGATCCGAGCTGATGGCGTGCTCCCACGAAGGGGTATCGGCGACGAGCAGCATCAACCGGCCATCGCGTGACGCGTGGTGGCCGGGTTGTCATACCCGTCCCACGGGTCCGCGAGGTACGGGAAGCTCGACTTGTACGTGAGGCCGAAGGCCCGCAGACTCGACACCGACTTGGGCTCGGCCGTCGGGCCGCCCACGTCGTAGAGCAGGCCGGCTGCACCGTCGGGCTTGTAGCTCGGCACCACCGCGTTCAACAGCGCGCCAGCGACGGCCTTGAGTTCGATGCTGACCACGTCGTCAAAGACCCGTCGACCGTTGGGGAAGCCGCCGTTGTCTCCGCCGACGACACCGAGGATGCTCGCCTGCGACGTCGCGGTGGGCTTGATGGCGACGTTGAGACGCAGCATGTCGGCCTGGGTCTTACCCGTGTAGTTCTGGAAACCAGGGAACAGCGGCGGCACGCCCGTGAGCAAGACGGCGTCGAGGTCCGGTCGCGTATTGGTCGCCACCGCGGTGTACGCGGCGAGGTTCGGGAACGCCCCGGGATAGAGCACGTTCAACAGTCCCGCGAGACCTGGGTGGTCGTAGTACTGCGAGAACTGGGCGTCGTTCGCCGGTTGCGTTGAGTTCCAGCGGTCCTTCAAACCCATGGGGATGATGACCTCATTGATCAAGGGGTTGCCCAGACGCGAGACCTGCTCCCATGGACCGGTGTTGGTCTGGGGCAGCGAGTAGATCTTGGTCTTTTGACGGCTCGCAGTCGTCCAGACGCCGATCGTCGAATTCGACGCCGTGTAGGTCGTGGGGACCGTGCCATCATTCGTGAGCTCGCTGATCGGGACCTGGAGCGCGATGGAGTGAACGTTCGTCGCCGCCAATGAGTTGACCCCGGCGATCGCCGCGCCCTTCAAGAGGAAGTCCGGCTGGAACGGGCGCAGGTCGCCGAGGTCGAAAATCGATCCGAGGTCCACGTAGAAGCCGTCGGCGCGTTGACCGGCGAAGACCTTGGTGGAGCCCACCGAATGCACGGCCTGTTCAGTCAACGTGGCGTAGTTGGGGATCGAGTTCTTGCCCACGTTGCACGGCGGGCAGGCCAGGTGGCGACCGAGCACGTGACTACCGTGCTTGTCGCGACGGGTCAACGTGTAGAACTGCTTGCGGTTCCACGTCGAGTCCTTCAGCGAGGTGATCTGACCGGTGTTGTAGAGGAAGGTGTCGTTGGCACCCGTGTCGGTCAGGACCGTTTGAAAGCGGAACTCGTAGGAGATGTCCGCGACGCCATCGCCGGTGTTGTCGATATGGATCTGATAGAGCACGTCGTCGCCGAACTCGAAGAAGTTCGGACCGCCCGCGGGCTGCTGGCGCGGGATGTAGTTCGCGATGAGCGTGACCTTGTTGGGCGTGTCGGGACTGATGAAGGCGTAAAGGTCCGTGCTGTCAGCAACGGGGTCCTTGGAGATTTCTGGTGCTTCTGAGTGCGATGACATTGGTAAGACCTTTCTGATTGTGGGGTTCGCGTACTACGGAATGGACGGCGGTCAGCTGACGTCGCGCACGAGGCGCGCGACGAGTGCACGGTCGTGTCGAACGACCTCGCGGGTGCCCACCATGAAGTGGATCTCGCCGGAACTGGGGTTGGGGATGTGGACCACGAGATTCTCGGTGGAGGAGACCGGGCGAACGGTCGCTGGCTGCTTGGCCACCTTGGGCTTCGTGGCGGCGCCCGCGGTCGCGGCTAACGCTGTCGGGACGACGGCCACGATGCCCGCCGCTGCGACCGTGTTACGCGCAACCTTCAAAAAGCCCCTGCGTGAGATGTCTTGCATTACAACTCCTCCTTCTCGGCCCACATCCGTGGACCGGTTGCGAACACGTTCGAAGGGTTCCCTCGATCGCCTCGATAAGTACGGCACTGAGGACTATTCGCAGCCATCGCGACCCCGGATGTCCGAATTCGAGGATTTCTCTGAGAAAGTCGACAAGGTCCGTCGACGCTTCGAGGCGCCGTCTGTTTAGATGAGCAAGGTGAGCGATATCGACGTGACCACCGACAGCGATGCTCAGAGCCAGGGAGACACCGCGTCGCCACGCGGCGCCCTCCGCTCGCGACAAACGTCGCTCTGGGCTGTCGCCGTCGTCGTCCTGGCGGCCACACTTTGGTATGGCATCGACCACTCCGGCGGACTGAATCCCAACGTGACGGTGGCTGACTGCACTGAAGCATTGGTGAGTCCGCCGAACACGCCGCCGCTTGGGGCGACGTATCGACCAGGTGTCGTCGGACTCGGGTCGATTGCCTCAATCGCCACCATTCACACGCCCACGGGTTGGGTGTGGTGTTTCGACGGCATGGGAATCGGCACCGGAGGGATCTCGCGCAAGCAGATGCGCGCGGCGGTCGCCACGCCCGTCGCGGTCGTCGACGGGAGTCTCACGAGCGACGTCTTGATGTTGGTGCATCTCGCGCGGCACACGACGTCAGTCGTCGTGACGACGGCGACATCGCGTTCCATCGTTATCGCGCGGGCAAGTGGCTTCGAGGTGTTGCGAATTCCAATGGCCCAGTGGCCTCCGTGGCACGCCCCGTGGATTCGCGGCCCGATCGCCCTGGGACGCATCATGGGATTCGACAAAGTGGGCCGAGTGACGTCCAGTCAGCCCTTCACTTGGTGCCCCGGCGGCATCAACAACACCCCCGGCACCGGTTGCTGAAGGCCGCGCACGTGGCGCGTTGGCGGCCCACGCGACTCAGCGTATTGCGGAGGACTTCAGGCGAGCTCGTCGCCTGAGCGTGTGCACCACGAGATACACGGTGAGCGCCACGCCGAGGATGGCGTGCCAGCGGACCTTGGTCGGGTGTCCGAGGGCGACGTCGACGAAACCTGACGCGAGCATCGCGAGCGTGAGAGCCGTCAACAGGGCGTCCGACATGGCCATGCGGGCCAGTCGGCCCTGGGCGGTGGTGAAGCGGGTCAAGCGTCGCGCCAATTTGCCCGATATCTTGCGGCGCTGCACGAGGTGGCAGATGACGAACGCCACGAAGAGCAGACCGACCACGATGTGCACGGTCAGGATGAATTCGAAGCAGAGCGAGACGACCACGCTGACCATGAGCCCGAGGTGAACCCACCACCGGAGCGTTGCGCTACGTCGACTCTGCACATCGCCAGTCTCACCGCACCCGCGCTGCACGCCTAGTGGGGACATCCCCAATAGGAACCCTGAGAACGCCAGGGGCCTAAGGGACGATCAACATTCGAACGGTGTCGGTGATCTGCGCGCCACCCGAGGCCGAACCGGCCATGATGACGATGGGATCACCGGACTTCGCGATACCCGAACTCTTCAGACGGGTAATCGCGACCTCACAGAGTTCGTCGATGTCCTGAGCGGGCGAGACGTAGATCTCCTCGACGCCCCACGACGAACGAAGTTGACGGGCCGTCGCGTCGCTCGGCGTGATCGCCACGATGGGCATCGGTGGTCGGAACCGAGAGATGGCGCGCGCCGTCATGCCCGATCGAGTGCACGCCACGATGGCGACCGCCTTCTCTTCCATCGCGGCGCGCCACGCCGCTCCGGTGATCGCGGCGGTGATCCGCGTCGATCGCGTGCCGACGCCGATCTGCTGCACGCCGAGCCCTTGACCCCAGCCCTCGTAGTCGAAGTACTCCTCGGCGCGTCGAACGATACGGTCCATGGTCGTGACCGTCGCCACCGGGTCGTCACCGATCGCCGTTTCGCCACTCAACATGACCGCACTCGCGCCGTCGAGCACCGCGTTGGCGACGTCGGTGACCTCGGCACGAGTGGGCACCTGTGAGTGCGTCATTGACTCGAGCATCTGCGTAGCGACGACGACGGGTCGCGCGTAACGCACGCCGTGACGAACGATCTCCTTCTGCAGGTGCGGCACCTCTTCAATGGGCATGCGCACGCCGAGGTCGCCGCGCGCGACCATGATCGCGTCAGAGACCGCAATGATGTCGTCGAGGTTCTCGACCCCTTCACCGGTCTCGATCTTCGCCATCAACATGACGTCATCGCGCGACAAGGCGGTCCGCACCGACACGATGTCGAAGGCGGAACGCACGAAGGAGACCGCCAGGATTTCGAAGGATTCGCTGCGTAGCGCCTCGAGACGCTCGCGGTCGTCATCGGTCGGCAGTCGGTCGTTGACGAGCGACGAAGGGAGGCTGAGTCCGGGCTTGCCCATCACTGCCCCACCCGAGGTGACCATCGCCAGGGCCTTCGGGCCGGGCTGCTCGACCAGCAGCGACACGCCGCCATCGCCGATATGGATCTTGTCGCCCACTTGGAGTTGCGCGAGGACGTGAAGTCGCTCGACCACGATGTTGGAGGCGGTGGAACTCTCGTCGAAACCTTCGGAGAGTTCGATGTGGTCGCCGACGTTGAGGGTCACCGGCGTCGTACCGAAGGAGCCGGCGCGAATCTTCGGTCCAGGGATGTCGACCATGATCGCGAGATCGGGCGCGAGGGCCCGCACTCGACGAAGCCGCGCGATCCCCGAAGGGATGTCGCCGTGGGCGAACGAGAGTCGAAAGACGTCGACACCGGCCTTGACCAGGTTAAGGATGACCTCATCGCTCTCTGAGGCGGGGCCGATGGTAGCTACGATTCGCGTGCGTCGCACGTGGTTCCCTTCATTGCTTTTGACAAGTCTACGAGATGAGAAATCGGGGAAGCGTCGTCACCCGATGTTCACGGAGTCATTGGCGGACGGGGACGACGACGTCGGCGCCGTCGACGTCGACGACGCGCAGCTTCATGCCGTAACAGCGCGCCAGCTCGTCGCTGCGGATCACGTCGCCCGCGGCGCCGTCGAGGACCACGCCGCCGTGGTCGAGCAGTACGAGGCGGTCGGCGAACTGCCCCGCCAGCGTGAGGTCGTGCAGCGTGGCGACGACCGTGAGACCGCACTGAGCGATCTCCGCCTTCAAGAGTTCGAGGATGTCCATCTGGTGACGCAGGTCGAGACCCGTGATCGGCTCGTCGAGGACGATGACCGCGGTCGATTGCACGAGGGCCCGAGCGAGCACCATCCGCTGGCGCTCGCCGCCGGACAGCGTGAGTACGTCGCGGTCGCGGAACTCGACCAGCGAGAGCCGCTCGAGCACCGACTGAACGACGGACCGGTCGTGCGCGCCGGGAGGTCGAAACAGTCCGTGATACGCCACGCGACCGAGCCCCACGTAGTCCTCGACGCTCATGCCAGCCGGAATCACGGGGTGTTGGGGCACGATCGCGACGCACTGGGCGCGCTCTCGGTCGTTCATCGACAGAAGAGCACGGCCCGAGATCGACACCGTCCCCTGCGACGCCTTTCGCAGCCCGGCGATCGTCTCGACGAGCGTGGTCTTGCCGGCGCCGTTCGGTCCCACCACCGTGCACCACGTGCCGGCATCGATCGACAACGACACGTTCGTGACGAGCGCCTTGGCACCGGCCCTGACGCTCAATCCCTGGACGTCGACCGCGCTCATACCGCGACCGGCCGACGCAGACTGAGTATGACGACGAAGACCGGTGCACCCACGAGTGCGGTGACCACACCGAGCGGAAGTTCCGACGGTGCGATGACGGTGCGCGCGATGGTATCGGCGAAGACGAGAAAGGCCGCACCGAACAGCACCGAGAGCGGCAGTATCCGTCGGTACGAGGTACCCACGAGGAGGCGCACGATGTGGGGCACGATGATGCCCACGAAGCCAATGAGTCCGACGACCGACACGATCGCCGCGGTCCCGAGCGAGGAGGCCGCGATGACGATGAAGCGGATCCGTCGCACCGGGACGCCCAGCGAGCGCGACTCGTCCTCCCCCACGCTCATCACGTCGAGCGCTCGGCCGGCGGCCACGCAAACGGCGATGCACGCCAGCACGTAGGGAAGCACCAACGTCACCGGTCCCCAACCAGTGCTGCTGGCGAGCGAGCCCAGGAGCCAGATGTACACGCGGGTGATCGAGCCGGCGCTCGACTGTTGCTGGAGGAACGTCTGGGCGCTCGTGAGCAGCGACGCCACCGCCACGCCCGCGAGGATGAGCGTGCCCACGCCGGTTCGCATGCTGCGCCCGCCGATGAGCCACGTCGCCGTGACCGCCGCCATGGCGCCCACGAACGCGAGCAGCGGCGTCCACGTCGGGGTGCTCAGTCCGTGACCGATGTCGACGATGGCGAAGGTCGCCCCGAGCCCGGCGCCGGACGCGACGCCGAGCAGGTACGGATCGGCGAGCGGGTTGCGGAAGACCCCTTGGTAGGTACCGCCCGCGACCGCGAGCATCGCGCCGGCGAGGAGTCCCATCACCATCCGTGGCGCGCGAAGTTGCCACACGATGAACGACTGCAGGGACGTGAGCTTGGTGTGGCCGATGCCGACGTGCGAGAACGCGTCGCCCACGACGCGCCACGTGCCGATCGACGTCGGTCCGACTACCAATCCCGCGACGATGGCGATGACGAGGGCGACGACGGTGAAGGCGGTGACGATCGCGACGCGTCGTCTCGTCGGAGGATTGTTGCTCAGCGCTAGCCCCAGAGCTTGGAGTTCTTGAGGGCGCCCTTGACCGCGGCGGTGAGTTCGTTCATGAGGAGGCTGAGTCGCGGACCCCATCGCGACGCGACGTCATCGTTGAGTCCGATCACCTCGTGATCCTTAACGGCGGCGATCCGAGAGAATCCGGTTCGCTTCGCGAGTGTCGCCGCGGACGCCTTGCAGCACAGTGTGTCGGCCAGGAAGATGATCTTGGGATCGGCACTCACGATGTACTCGCTGCTCAGTTGCGGATACCCCGCGTCGGCCGTCGTGTTCTCCGCGTCGGCGATGTTGACGACGCCGAGTGACTTGAGGAGCGACCCGACGAAGGTGGAACTGGTCAACGAGTAGAAGGTCGGGTCAAGTTCGTAGTACGCGGTGAGGGTCTTGCCCTTGTGCGACGGCACCGACGCGATGTCCTTGGCGATGGTGCCCTTGATGGACGACGCCAGGGCGTCCGCACTCGCGACGTGTCCCGTCAACGCGCCCAGGGCGCGAATCTGTGCCAGGGCTCCCGCGACAGTGGTTGGAGGCTCCTGCTCGACCACCTTGACGCCCGCCGCGGTCAGCTTCTCCTTGATCTCGTTCGCGTCGTAGGAGATGACCACGAGATCGGGCTTCGCCGAAGGGTGCGTCGACGTCGTCGCGCAGATGCCGATCACGGCTTCGACGCTCGGGTTGAGCGAATCGATGCGCTTGCTCGGCAGGCCCTTGGTCGGGTAGTCGGAGTCCTTGTCGACTGCCTGCACCTGGTGCCCCGCGCCGATGGCGAAGAGCGTTTCGGTCGCCGTGGGCGAAAGCGAGACGACGCACTGCGGTGCGCTGGCGGCTTGCGCCCCAGTGCTGAGCTAGGGGTAGGGCCACGAGACTCAGTGAGAGCGCGAGGACCAACCGGATGGTCTTGAACATGGATATCTCCTTTCCGTCGAAGTGGGTTGGGCGACGGATGGATATCCGAACGACCGCTCCTTACCTCGAGAGCTGTCTTTCACATCTCCTCGCGGAAGGCGACCTGGCTACATGGTCGAATTACCGACCACTTACAGTTGCGGGACAGCGTTGGAATCTCACCAACTTCGCTGCCGCGAGGCAAGCACGACCTTACCCCATGACGGGTTCAGCGCCCAGAAAATTGACCGACCTCGGGCCTAGTGTGACGCTATGGACGAGCCGCCCAAGCGCACGCGCGCTGAGATGATCGGTCAGTTACTCGTCATCCTCGTGCTGATGGCGGTCCTAGTGGGCGCGATCGTCTTTCTCCACGACTACGTGACGTCGCACTCGTCGGCGCCGGCGAGCGCACGTGTGCTCCACTCGGCCGTCGTGCTGCTCGCCACGGAGCAGGGTTAACCGACCGTCATCCCGCCGTCGACGGCGATGTCCGCGCCAGTGATCGCCGAGGCGGCCGGCGAACACAGCCAGGCAATAGAGGCGGCGACCTCGACCGGTTCGATGAGACGGCCAATGGGTTGCTGTCGCGCGAACTCCTCGGGACTGGCCAACCCGTAGACCGCCGCGGAGGCGTCGAGGAGTTTGGTGTCGGTCGAGCCGGGACTCACGGCATTCGCGGTGATGCCGTACTGCGCCAAGTCCATCGCCGTGCCGCGTATGAGGCCGACGACCGCGTGCTTCGCGGCGGAGTAGGCGGCGAGGTGGTAGAGACCAGTTCGACCGGCCGCCGAAGCGACGGCCACGATGCGGCCGTTCGCTTCCTTGCCGTTGGCGATCAGCGTTGGCGCGGCGGCCTCGATGAGACGCCGGGTGCCGAGCACGTTGACCGACCACACCGCGTCCCACGCGGCGTCACTGATCTCCCAAATGGGCGCGCCGCCGGCGACCACCCCGGCGCAGGCGATGACGGCGTCGAGTCGGCCGAAGTGACGCGTCGCCGTCTCCACCGCGAGCTGCATGTCGCTCGCGCTGCGAACATCACCGACGAGACCGAGCACGGCGTCGCCGTGGTGGGCGACGACGGCGTCGAGGTCGGCGGAGGTGGCGAGGGCGTAGGGCACCTCGGGGATGTCCCGACAGCGGTCAATGGCGATGACCCGGTAGCCGTCGTTCACGAGGGCGTCGACCGTCGCCGCGCCGATGCCGCGCGCGGCCCCGGTGACGATGGCGACGCGACTCACGTACCCAACCTTCGAAAGAAGCCGTCCGGGGCGACGACGTCGTCGCGCGACAACTCGCTCACGTCGGACTTGCCGAGCGCCAGGAGCGTCGCGTCGATGCCGCCGCGCAACACGTCGAGCACGTTCTCGACGCCCGCCTGTCCCTCGGCGGCGAGTCCCCAGAGGTAGGCCCGGCCGATCATGACCGCGCGTGCGCCGAGCGCGAGCGCCTTCACCACGTCGCTCCCACGCCGCACGCCGCCGTCGAGGAGCACTTCGATCTGGTCGCCGACGGCGTCGACGACGGCCGGGAGTGCGCGAATCGGTGCGGGCGTGCCGTCGAGATTGTTGCCACCGTGATTGGAGACCGATAGGGCCGTCGCGCCGAGGTCGACCACGCGTTTCGCGTCATCGACGCGGCTCACGCCCTTCACCATGAAGGGGCCGTCCCACGAACTGCGCAGCCACGCCACGTCCTCCCAACTCGGCAACGGGCTCTGCATCCACTCGTAGTAGGCACCGAAGAACGTCGGCGGCTTCTCGCCGGGCTTGGCCATGTTGGGGGTCAACAGACCGGGCAGGTGACCGGTCTTCGCGAACGACCAGAACCATCGGGGCCGCAGCGCCACTTCCGGGCCGAGTTTGACGACGGCCTTCAGGCCGATCTTGTCGGGGATCCAGGGACTCCCCCAGTCGCGTCCGTTGGCGAAGGACCAGTCGAGGGTCAAGATGATGCCCTTGGCGCCAGCGTCGCGAGCCCGCGCCAGTCGAGCGAGCATCGTGTCGCGGTCGCCGGACCAGTACATCTGGAAGAACACCTGGGAGTTGACGGCGCAGACCTCTTCGAGGGACCGGCTGGCGAAGGAGCTGAGCCCCATCGCGACGCCTCGGTTGGCGCCCGCGCGCGCGACCGCGACTTCACCGTCGGGATGGACGGCTTGCACGCCGGTCGGCGAGAGGAGCACCGGCATCGACACCGATTGCCCCAGCACCGTCGTCGCCATGGACCGTTCGCTCTTGTTCCCCGCGACGTGGGGTGCGAAGCCAAGTTCGTCGAAGGACTCGAGGTTGTCCTTGGACGAGAGTCCCTTCTCGGATCCAGCGACGAGCGCGAGGTACACGGACTTCGGGAGGCGCTTTTCGGCCCGTCGCTGGGCGACCGCCACCGACTCAAACCACGTACTCGCCATTGCTTCCCCGTTCCCGACTCAACGCGACTTTACCTGAGGCCCCAATGATGGGCTCTCTCAACGCGACGAGATCGAGACCGGAACTCTCCGTGAATGGTTCGGCGACGGTGTGGGACGCAGCGTCACGCGCTTCGCTCGAAGTGCCTCCTCGCCGTGACCGAAGACGCACTCGGGGTCCGGGTCGGTCATCTCGAGGCCGGTGAAGAACTTGGCCGCCATGCACCCCCCGCGACACGCGTCGTAGGAGCCGCACGAGTTACAGGCGCCGACACTTCCCGGTTCACGCAACGATCGGAACAGCTCGCTGTTCGTCCACACAGCCGCGAAGCCGGCGTCACGCACGTTGCCGGCCCGGAATTCGTCGTGGATGACGAAGGGGCAGGCGTAGACCTCGCCGACCGGGTCGATGAGACACACGACTCGTCCCGCCCCACAGAGATTGAGACCTTCGAGGGACTCGCCGAGCGCCGAGAGATGGAAGAACGAGTCACCGGTGAGGACGTGGGGACGTTCCAGCAGCCAGCGGTACAGCCGACGGTTCTGTTCGAGCGTCGGGTGCAGCTCCTCCCACACGTCGGCACCACGACCTGAAGGACGCAGGCGCGTGAGGCGTAGTTCGGCGCCGTAGTGTCGCGCCAACGCCTCGAAGTCGTCGAGTTGTTCCACGGACTCCTTGGTTATGACGACCGAGATCTTGAAGGGTCCGAAGTTCGCGGCCTTGAGGTTGTCCATCGCGCGGCGTGCGCGGTCGTAACTTCCCGCGCCGCGCACCGCGTCACTGGTGCGAGCGTCGACGCCGTCGATCGACACCTGGATGTCGAGATACTCGATTCCCGCGAGCCGCTTCGCCGCGGCCCGATCGATGCGCGTGCCATTGGTCGAGAACTTGACGCCGACGTGCTGGCTCACCGCGTGCTCGATCAACTCGAAGAAGTCGTCGCGCATCATCGGCTCACCGCCGCCGACATTGATGTAGAAGATCTGCATCGCCGCGATTTCGTCGATCAAGGCCTTGGCTTCAGCGGTGGTCAACTCCTTGGGGTCACGGCGACCCGAGGAGGAGAGACAGTGCGTGCACGCGAGGTTGCAAGCGTAGGTCAGTTCCCACGTGAGACAGATGGGCGCGGCGAGCCCGCGCTCGAAGCGGTCACGTAGCGAAGGGTTAGCGCGCACGGAGAATCTCCGATCGCGCGAGCGACGCCAGTGCAGCGACGTAGCGATCGTGCTGGTCGAGTGGCACGAGTTCGTCGATCGCGGCGTGCGCGCTCGCGAAGCGATCGAGCTGACGTACGAGGTCGACGAGTTCGCGCGACTTGAGGAAGACGAGTCGACGCGTGACGTGGTGATAGGCCAAAGCCCCGAACGACTCGTCGCGCAGTGAGACCTGTTCGTTCAGTGACCACGGCGCTGATGCGTCGAAGCGTTCCGTCGTCGAAAGCGTCACCGTTTAGTAGACGCCACACAGGCCGTCGATGGAGACCTCCTCGACGAGGAGTTCCTCACTCTCTTCGGTCTCCTCGACCTCTTCCGTCAGGGTGTCGACTGTCATGGTTCCTCCTCGAACCCTCCCATTCTGTCCTATCGCGCACTCAGCGCAGGCTGAAATCATGGAAGACTCGCGCCGTGAGCGATCACCCGCCTTTCGCCCCCGTTCCCGTGGAGGCTCCCATCAGCCAAGGCACGGCGGTCCGACTCGACGCTGAGGCGAAGTTCATCGATCGAGACCTGCTGAGCGGCGGCTCGCCCTGGCGACTGCTGCGACTCCCGGGTGGCTCTAAGTCAGTGGCGCAGCGATGGAGGAACGGTGGTCGCGTGGGAGCGGGCGAAGGACGATTCGCGCGAACCCTCGTACAACAAGGACTCTTGCACCCCATCTACCCCAGTGTCGACGCGCTCGACGATGTCGACGTCGTCATTCCCGTCCGCGATGACGTGACCTCGCTGCGCAAACTCCTTGCTGCGTTGTCGCACCTGCACGTGACGGTCGTCGACGATGGCTCCCAGGACCAGTTGGCTGTCGCCAAGTGCGCCAAGGAGTTCAAAGTGGACTTGGTGCGCCTCGACGTCAACCGCGGGCCCGGCGCCGCCCGCAACGCCGGCGTTCGAGCGACGTCGCGTCCCTTGCTCTGGTTCATCGACGTCGACGTCGTGATCGACGACCCCCTCGACGTGCTCGCACGGCTGCAGTCGCACTTTCACGATCCCCTCGAGGGCGCTGTCGCGCCGCGGATCGTCGGTGCGCGAGGCAACTCGGTGCGCGACCGCTTCGAACAGCGGTTCAGTCCGCTCGACGTAGGGCGACGTAACGCGATCGTGGTCCCCAACGGTGCGGTCAGCTACGTGCCCGGTGCATGCCTCCTGGTGCGACGGGTGAGCATCGGTGAGGGTTTCGACGAGTCGCTGCGCGTCGGCGAGGACGTCGACTTCGTGTGGCGCCTACACGATCGCGGTTGGTTGGTCCGCTTCGTCGCCGACGTCACGGTGACGCACCGAGCACGCGCGACGTGGCGTGCGTGGTGGCACCAACGAGTTCGATACGGCAAGTCGGCGAGTGAACTAGCGATTCGACACGGGGAGCGCCTGGCTCCGCTTCGGGTCGACGCGTGGACGTTCACGGCTTGGCTGAGCGCGCTCGCCGGTAAGCCCGTGGTCGGACTGCGGATCATGAACGCCGCGCGCGCGCAACTTCGCGAGCGACTTCGCCCGACGACCGACGATGCGAACCAAGTGTCGCGCGAACTGGTCGGACGAGGGATGGTGCGCGCCGGTGGTCCGTTGGCTCGCGCCGTCGTACGTCACTTCGGACTCGTCGTCGTTCTGGGCGCCCTGCTTCCCAGACTGCGTCGGCGTGCACTGCTCCTCTACGCCGTCGGCACGGCGTGGCGCTGGCGCGACACGCGTCTCCACGTCACCGATATCCCACTCGCCATCGCCGACGACGCCGCGTACGGCGTAGGCCTCCTTGAGGGAGCCGTGTCGAGCCGGTCTCTCGCGGCGCTGACGCCGCACATCACCAAATCAACACTCGGACTGCGCAGTGTCCTCGGCCTCAAAGAGGCGCGAGGTAGCACGGCGAAGTGAAGTACGCATCACTCGATCGGTTGACGCCCCAAGATTGAAGGTTCGCGACTCGCGAGAAGCCAACCCACGACCGCCGCGAGCGCCGGCATGCCAAAGAGGATGAGCGACAGGTCGCCGACGGGGATCTTCGCCAGCGCACTGATACCGCCATTGAGAGAGTTGCTCCGCAACCAGCCGATCATGGCGACGTAACCGCCCACCACCCCGAGAAGGGCGCCGAGGAAACCGAGTGCGCCGGCCGTGACCGCGGTCAACGTGCGACGGGTGTAACTCGACGCGCCGGTCGCCGACAGGGTTCGCAGTTCGCTCGACGTCTCGCTTCGCACGAGGCCCACGGACATCGCGAGGATGCCAAGAGCGATCAAGATCCCAAAGACGGTCGCCCAATTGATGATGGTCGACCCCGACGGAATGTCGTTCTTCGACTCGACTTGGAGTTGTGCGGACGCCGCGGTGAGTTCGGCGCTACTGATCTGGGCCGCCGTGAAGCTTTGATTGCCCACCACGAGCCAGTCCGTGACGCTTTCGCTGATGTGATATTTCTTCATGGCGTACTCGGTAAGGACCGTGTTCGGCGCCGAGGTGCCGTTGGGCAGTGCGCTGACCTCCTGGACGAGCGGACTCCTGACGCCACTCGCGGGGCCGCCCTGTTCAACTCCACGCTTCCCCGTGCCAAAGACCATCGAGAGCCCCGAGAATCCGGCAAGTCCGGGTCGCGACGTCAACACGATGGCGGTGGGATCGATCTGGGAGGACTTTATCCCGAACGCTTTGAGTAACTAAGGCGTTGCGACGTAGATCTGCCCCGTCCAGCTACGTCCCCCTTGGTTGCCATTGAGTTGTGCGTTCGGCGACTCGAGGGGCACCAAACGCGCGTCGAGTCCCCTCGCGATTTGCTGAGCCCCCGCAGTGAGCTCGGCCGGCGTCGCGGTTTCAATCTTCGGGTGGTCTTGGACTAACTGTCCCTTGGAATTTCGATGAACGAATACGTGTCCGTTCGGAGCGAAGGCCTGGTGCAGGGCGAGCTGATTCGATGCGACGTTGGGACCGGCGTAGTCAAAGACGTTGCTGAATCGCGCGGCCGACGCGAGTATCACGATGACCGAGATGAGCACGCCGACGCTGATGGCCGACAGCGCCGATCCAGAGCGTGCACGGTAGCGGGCGAGGTCGCGCAGAGCGAGTCGTGACGCAATGGGCGCACGTCGGCTGACGCGTTCGGTCAATGACAAGAAGAACGGTGCTAGCAAGATCAATCCGGGCATCAACAAGACGAGGCCGAGCAGTAACTCCGGTGCTCCTCCGCTGCCATTACCTCCTCCGGTGCTGCCCGAGTAGCCAAGCAAAAGGAAGGCCGCTACGAGGAGCGCGATGCCCGGCAGTGCCGAGCGATGGATCTGTCGCGGCGGTGCGGGCCGTCCCGAGAGTGCGTGCACGATCGGCACCTTGGTCACCGATCGCGCCGGTCGAGAGGACGCGAAGAAGGCGGCCAGGACCGCGAGGACCATCGACAAGATGACGACCAGCCACGGGAGGGCGAGGAGGCCCACGACGTGGTGCGCGCTCTGTTCGAAACTCGGTCGGTACAGTAACCAACCGACGAAACCGAGGGCGAAACCAAAGATCGCGCCGACGACGCCCACGACGGTGCCGTTGGCGCGCACGACGAGCCGTACGTGCCGGTCCGTCGCGCCGATCGATTCAAGCATGCCGATGGACCGCATGCGACGTTGTGCGAGGACCGTGAAGCCGCCGATCGAGACCAGCGCGATCAACAACATTCCAAGAACCAGTGCCGCCAGCGAGATGGTCTCGGGGTTCAGCGGATTCGACGCGGCGACCGACGCCGGCGTGCTGATCTGGACGCCCTTGCTGAGCGCGTGGATCGCGCTGCTCGGAACCCGAAAGAGCACGGTGACCTGCGAAGGGTTCAACACCTGACCGGGCACCACGAGGGCGAACGAATCGAGGAGACTCTGGGGGTTCTCGACGATCCCGACCACGGTGCGTTTCACGCCGGCGACGTCCCACGTCCGACCGAGCGAAAGGTGGAAGGCACCGGCTACCGAGTGCGTGACCGCGACCTCGTCAGCGCTCGCGGGGTAACGACCGCTGACGAGGGAGAGCATCGGGCCGCCGAACGGCCCGTTCGCGGCCTGGGAACGCAGCTGATACGTGTTGATCGAACCGGGGATGGAGAATGTCTGATTCTCGATGACCTGCACGGTGCCCAGGTGCTGGGTCTTCGCGATGAACGACTGCGTCTTTGCGTTGTCGCTCACGAAGGAGGCGGAATAGGGCGCGGTGCCGAATCCGGCGTCCTTGGGCGGTGGATTATTGACCGCGACGGTCGAACCAAGGATCGTCGCGGCGACCGCGACGGTGATGAGTGCCAGGATGAGGAACTGCTGGCGCCATTCGCGGCGAAAGAGGCGCCACGCCCAACGCGTGACGGCGCGGCGCGCGGGGAGACCGCCGTCGGACGCTCGACGCTCGCTTTGAATCCGGAAGTCGTCCATCGTCACGCCGGCTTCAGGTCAGGGTTGAGCAGATCCTCGGGCGTGGGCGGCGGCAGCGTTTCGTCAACGGCCTTGCCGTCGCGCAGGAACACGACACGGTCCGCCCACGACGCGAGTTTCGCGTCGTGGGTCACGACGACGGCCGCAACCCCGCCGTGACAGGCGGACAAGATCATCCGCATGACCGCCTCACCATTAAGTGAGTCCAACGCCCCCGAGGGCTCGTCCGCGAGCAGCAGGCTTCGCTCGCCCACGACCGCCCTCGCGATGGCGACACGCTGACGTTCCCCGCCGGAGAGCTGGTCGGGGAAGTTGAGGGCTCGCTCAACGAGGCCCAACTCATCGAGAGCGGCCATGCCCTTCACCCTCGCCTTCTTCATGGACACGCCATCGAGTTCGAGCGGCAAAGAGACGTTCTCGACGGCGGTGAGTCCGGCGAGGAGGTTGAAGTCCTGGAACACGTAGCCAACCGTGCGTCGACGAAGTCGGGCCTTATCGTTGCGCGACATCCCCGAGAGGCGTGCACCGTCGATCATGACCTCACCGGTCGTCGGCTCTTCGAGGCTCCCCGCGATCGTGAGGAGGGTCGACTTGCCCGAACCACTCGGCCCCATGATCGTGACGAGCGAACCACGTTCGACGCTCAGATCGATCGCAGATAGCGCTTCGACCTCGTTGGCTCCCTCGCCATAGCTCTTCGACACTTGTCGTAGTTCCAGCATGCTCATCGGTGTGCTCCAGTCCTTCGTCGAATACTCGGTAGTGCAACAGGGTTCTCGGGCGCCACGTCGAACTCGGCGCGGTGGAGCCGTCCATCGGCGGCGTCGAGCCAACGGACCACGGCGTCCAGGCGGAAGAGTTCGGCGTCGACCGCCAGCGCGAAGGCGAGATCGAAGTGCGACTCGTCTTCCTTCAGGTGCGTCCACTGCTGCATCAACTGCACGATGTAACGACGGTGGACCTGAATGACCTCGTACACGTCGACACCGGGAAGCCGCGACGCCACCAGGACCTTGATCACGAGTTCGTCGCGAGGAGGTTCCGAGAGGTCCGGCGGCGTCCGCAGCCATCGCGACAGTTCGTCGCTGCCGAGCTCGGTGATGCGGTAGTTCTTCTGGCGCTCGTCGTCGTCCACATCGTCGGACGATGCGAGACCGTCGCGCTCGAGTCGCTGCAGGGTCGTGTACACCTGGCCCACGTTGAGGGGCCACACCTCGCCCGTGCTGGCTTCGAACTCCTGGCGGAGCTGGAAGCCATATTTTGGGCCCTCGCTCAATAGGGCCAGCAGTGAATGACGAATGCTCATCGGGACCTCACGGAGTTAAACATACCCAGTATGCTACTCCATATACAACAGTCCGTCAAGATGAGAAATCAGTGATTAGGGCAAATACCCTGAGCTCTCGTGTGAGAACGGTCCTCGATGACCCTCGGTCGATTTCTTTGATGCCACGACCTCAAGGTACGTGGATTGGTGATTGACGACAATCGGGAACAACACGTACGAGGTGTCGAAACCTTCGGGGTTATTCCCTATGTGATCTCGGCCCAGATCGCCATGATCCGATCAGTGGCGATTCACAAGCCTAGAAGCGAATGACCCCACGGATGTTCTCGCCCGCTTCCAGGTCGTCATAGCCCTTTTGCACCTCGTCAAGCGAGTACTCCTGAGTCACCAGTTCATCGATCATGAACTTGCCTTCGTGGTGCAGTCGAAGGAGTTTAGGGATCTGTAGGCGCGGCGCCGTCGAACCGAAGACGGTGCCTCGAAGTTCCTGATTCATCATCGAGAACATGAAGACGTTCAGGTCTATCGAAGTCATGTTCCAAGGCGCGATGCTCGCGATCACGACCACGCCACCCTTGGCGGTGATCGATCGGGCCTGCTCGACGATCTCCGCGGTGATCTCCCCCACCGTGATGACGACCACGTCGCAGTTCTTGCCCCACGTCAGGTCAGGGAGGATGGTGAAGGCCGTGTCGAGCGTCGAGGTCGACCCGTGCGTGGCGCCGATCTTCAGGGCACGGTCGATCTTGGACTGATTCGTGTCAATCGCCACCACGGCGCGCGCACCGGCGTGTACGGCGCCTTGGATCGCGGCCGAGCCGAGACCACCGCAGCCAATGACCGCTACGACGTCGCCAGGTTTCACGCCGCCGCGGCTGACGGCTGCGCCAAAACCCGTCGAGAGGCCACAGGAAAGGAGTGCCGCGGCCCGTAGGTCGTACCAGGGCTCCACGCGGATCACCGAAGCCTCGTGCACGACGATGTACTCCGCGAACGACCCGACGTTGCACATGCGGTTCAGGTTCATGTCACCGAGGTGGTGGCGCCAGGTACCGTCCGAGATCATCGGCCCCGCCAAGGTCCCCGCCGCCATGTCACAGATGTACGGTCGCCCCGAGACGCAGTATTCGCACTTGCCACACGAGGGGATGAAGGAAGTCGCCACGTGATCGCCGGGCTTGACCGAGGTCACGCCCTCGCCCACCGCGTCAACGACACCGGAACCTTCGTGCCCCCCGATGATCGGGTACATCGACGAGCGGCCCGAGATCATCTCGAGGACCGCGGGATCGCTCCCGAGCGAACCGGTTCGAAGGTGCTCGTCCGAGTGGCAGAGACCCGAGAACGCGACCTTCACTCGGACTTCATAGGCGTGTGGCTCATCGATTTCGATGGTCTCGGTGTGCCAAGGACCGTTCAGTTCACTCACTATTGAGGCTTTGACGTCCATGAGTTCCCCCGTTCGATGGGTCCTTCGACCCGCGAGTTCACTCTACCGACGCGGCGCGTGCGAGGCGAGTCCGACGACTACATCTTCTCGGGAGCGTCGATGCCCAGCACCGAAAGGCCGAGGGCCAACGTTCGTGCCGAGAGGTCACAGAGCGCCAAACGCTGTTCGCGCAGCGCACCCTCAGAGCTCAGCACGGGACAGGCATCGTAGAAGGCAGTGAGTCGTTGAGCCAGATCGAAGAGGTAGACGCAGAGACGATGCGGCTGAAGGTTCGAGAGCGCAGCGTCGAAGGCTTCAGGAAGATCGAGGAGGCCCAAGGCGAGGTGGCGCTCCTGTTCGACGTCAAGCGTGAACGAGACGTTCGAGGGCACCCACGTCGCGCCGAGACGCCGAAAGATCGAGCGAAGCCGGGCGTGCGCGTACTGCAGGTACGGACCGGTGTCGCCTTCGAAGGCGATCATGCGGTCGAGGTCGAAGACGTAGTCGTGCTGACGATCGGTCGAGAGGTCCGCGTATTTGATCGCGGCCCGAGCGATCTGTACGGCGAGTTCGATCCTCGCAGTCTCATCGAGATCGGTGTTTCGTTCCTTCAGCGCCTCATCGGCCCGATCGATCGCCTCACCCAGTAGCGACGCCAATTTCACCGTCTCGCCACTTCGGGACTTGAACATCTTGCGATCGGTGCCGAGCACGTTGCCAAAGGTCACGTGCTCGCATCGAACTCGATCCGGGAGCCAGCCCGCGAGTCGGGCGACGGCGAACACCATCTCGAAATGCTGCGCTTGGGGAACGCCGACCACGTAGAGCATCTCGTCAGCGTGCAGATTGGTGACCCGGTCGCGCACCGCCGCGAGGTCGCTCGCGGCGTAGCCGAATCCCTCGTCGCTCTTCTGGACGATCAGTGGCAGCGCTTCGCCGTCGCGGTTCGTGAAGCCCGGAGGGAAGACGCAGAGTGCGCCGCCGCTATTGACCAGTAGGCCAGCCTTGTCCAAATCGGCCACGACGTCGCCGAGCATGGGGTTGTAAAACGATTCGCCGACGACGTCGGTAACGACGAGCGACACGCCGAGGTCCTGATACACGAGATCGAGGTAGCGGATCGATTGGTCGACGATGATCCGCCACAGTCGAAGCGTCTCGGGGTCCCCGGACTGCAACGCGACGACGCGGGCACGCGATCGCTCCTTGAAGGCGTCGTCACTGTCGAACTTCACCCGCGCTTCCTTGTAGAAGCCGTCGAGGTCGCCGATAGAGAGGGCGGCGTCGCCTTCGCCCGTGTCGAGCAGGTGCTCGATGAGCATCGCGAATGGTGTTCCCCAGTCGCCGACGTGGTTGCGGGCGATCACGTGGTGACCGGCGAAGCGGTAGCTGCGCGCGAGCGCGTCGCCGATGACGGTCGATCGTAGGTTCCCGACGTGCATCTCTTTGGCGACGTTGGGCGCCGAGTAGTCGATCACGACCGTCTTCGGTGCGGTGGCCGTCACGATCCCGAGTCGCTCGTCCCCGAGCAGCCCTACCAGTTGCGCCTCGATGAATGACGGGTGCAGCGTCAGGTTCAAGAAACCGGGACCGGCCACCTCGACGCTCGCGACGCCATCAAGGTCCAGGTGGCCCACGATCTCGAGTGCGACGTCGCGCGGGGGCCGTCCGAGCCGTTTGGCGAGGGACATCACGCCGTTCGACTGGTAGTCAGTACGGTCCGACGTACGAAGCACGGGATCGGCACCGGGCTCGAGCTCGTCAAAGGCACGCTGGAGCCTCGCCTGGAGCGTCTGGAACGTCGTTGTCATGGGTGCCAGTCTCGCACCTCGAAGAGACCTCGGTCATCAACGCCCGAGAACGACACCACCGCGAACACGGCAGAATGGGGACATGACCTCTCTCAACTCTTTCGGCTCTCAAGCAACGCTCACCGTCCAAGGACGTGAGTTGACGTACTACTCACTTCGCGCCGACGCGCTCTCCTCACTGGGTGTGGACCGACTGCCGTACTCGATCAAAGTGCTCCTCGAGAACCTTCTGCGCCACGAAGACGGCGTGAAGGTTCTCGCCGGCGACATCGAGGCGCTCGCTCGTTGGGGAGAGACGCCGACGCGCCACGGTGAAGCGGCGGGAGAGGACGCCAAGGAGATCGCCTTCACCCCTGAACGGGTGCTCATGCAGGACCTGACCGGCGTGCCGGCGGTCGTGGACTTGGCGTCCATGCGCGACGCCATCATCGCCCTCGGTGGCGACCCCAACAAGATCAATCCGCTCGTGCCCGTCGAGCTCGTCATCGATCACTCCGTGATCCTGGAACGTTCGGGGACCGCCGACAGCTACGAACAGAACGTCGCGATCGAATACGAACGCAACGTCGAGCGCTACACGTTCCTCAAGTGGGCGCAGAGCTCCTTCGACCGATTCCGCGTCGTACCTCCGGGCATGGGCATCTGCCACCAGGTCAACCTCGAACACTTGGCGCGCGTGGTCTTCGAACAGGACGGCGTGGCCTACCTCGACACGGTGGTGGGCACCGACTCGCACACGACCATGGTGAACGGACTCGGCGTGCTCGGTTGGGGCGTCGGCGGCATCGAGGCCGAGGCGGGCATGCTGGGCCAGCCGACGTCGATGTTGATCCCTCCGGTGGTCGGGCTACGACTGTCCGGTGCACCGCGCGAAGGCGTCACGGCGACCGACGTCGTGCTCACCATCACCGAACTGCTGCGCAAGCACGGCGTCGTCGGCAAGTTCGTCGAGGCGTACGGTCCGGGTGTCTCGTCACTGTCACTCGAAACGCGTGCCACCATTGGCAACATGTCGCCCGAGTATGGCGCGACCTGTGCGATCTTCCCGATCGACCAGTTGACGATCGACTACTTGGCCTTCACCGGTCGGCCCCAAGCACAGCTCGACCTCGTCGAGGCCTACGCCAAGGTCCAGGGCCTCTGGCACGATCACGCGGCCGTCGAGCCCACTTACTCCGAGTACGTCGAACTCGACCTCTCGAGCGTCGAGCCGAGCCTGGCCGGACCCAAGCGTCCCCAGGACCGCGTCTCGCTCTCGGGCGCGCGTGGCGCGTTCTTGAACGCGCTCGGCCGCGAGCCCAAGGAGGTCCAGGGCATGGAGATGGCCGAGCACCTCCGAGAAGGCGCGGTCGTCGTGGCGGCGATCACGTCGTGCACCAACACCTCGAACCCGTCGGTGCTCGTCGCCGCGGGGCTCGTGGCGAAACGGGCGGTGGAACTCGGACTCGTCGTGAAGCCGTGGGTGAAGACGTCGCTCGCCCCGGGGAGTCGCGTCGTCATGGACTACCTCGAGCGGGCCGACCTCGTGAAGCCACTCGACGCGCTCGGCTTCTACCTCGCCGGCTACGGCTGCACCACGTGCATCGGCAACACCGGTCCACTCCTCGCTGGCGTCTCCGAAGCGGTCAACGAGCACGACCTCTCCGTGGTGTCGGTGCTCTCGGGTAACCGCAACTTCGAAGGTCGCATCCACCCCGACGTGAAGCAGAACTTCCTCGCCAGTCCCCCGCTCGTCGTCGCGTACGCGTTGGCGGGCACCATGGACATCGACCTGTCCAACGAACCACTCGGCATCGGCACCGACGAGAAGCCGGTCTTCCTGGCCGACCTCTGGCCGAGCGATGCCGCCGTCGCCGAGGCCGTGCGCGCGTCGATCACGCCACAGATGTTCGAGGAGCGTTACGCGAGCGCCTTCAGCGGCGACGAGCGTTGGCAGCACGTGCCCACGACCAACGCCGTCACCTACGCCTGGGACCCCAAGTCGACCTACGTGAAGTTGCCGCCGTACTTCGACGGGCTCACCATGGAGCCGGGCGTCGTCAGTGACTTCAGCGGTGCGCGGGTACTGGCGAAGTTGGGCGACTCGGTCACGACCGACCACATCTCACCGGCCGGCAACATCCGCGCGTCCTCGCCGGCCGGCCGCTACCTGATCGACGGCGGCGTCGCGCAGGCCGACTTCAACAGCTACGGCACTCGCCGTGGCAACCACGAGATCATGGTGCGCGGCACGTTCGCCAACATCCGCATCCGCAATCAGATGGCGCCTGGCACCGAGGGTGGCGTGACCATCAAGCAGCCCGAGGGGACCGAACTGTCGATCTTCGACGCCGCGATGGCCTACCAGGCCGAGGGCACGCCACTCATGATCATCGCGGGCAAAGAGTACGGTACCGGTTCATCGCGCGACTGGGCGGCGAAGGGCACCAAACTGCTCGGCGTGAAGGCCGTGCTCGTTGAGAGCTACGAACGCATCCACCGCTCGAACCTCATCGGCATGGGCGTCCTCCCGCTGCAGTTCCACGCGGGCGAGAGCGCCGAGACCTATGGCCTGGACGGCACCGAGGTCTTCGACATCTCGGGTCTCGATCCGCTCAATCGAGGAGAGACCGTGCCGCACGTGACACTGAGCGCGACGCGTACCAATGGTGAGGTCGTCACGTTCGAAGTACGTCTGCGGATCGACACCCCCACCGAGGCCGAGTACTTCCGTCACGGTGGGGTACTCAACTATGTGCTTCGCCAGTTGGCTACGAAGTAGTCGGCTCGGTCGCCAGCGCGGCCGTGGCTGCGGCGTCGGTGCTGTCGTAGAACGAGATCTTGAGGAGTGATGGGTCGCCCGATTTGGCGATGCGACCCTTCACCGCGTCGTTGGCGCGCGCGAAGGAGACAGAGATCTTGTCGTCCGAAAGGTCCGCCACGACGCGACTGAGTGCCGTGATGCCCGTGAAGTCGATGTCAGCAATAGCGACCGCGTCGACGACGACGTGGCGTGTCTCGGGTAGTTTCGCCAGGTGATCGTGGATGTCGCGACGAAAGATGCCCGCGTTCGCGAAGAAGATCTCCTCGCCGAAGAGGATGGCCAGGATATGGTCGACCCGCTCCACACCCTCCTCCTCTTCCGGCTCCCAACTCGTCGTGCCCTTTCGTCGGCCCAGTTCGACCATGCGGGGGCGTGCCGAGCGCCACGTCTGGTCCAAGATCGCCAGGCCAACCGCGATGCCGAGACCCTGCTCGACCCCGATCAAGATCACGCCCAGGGCCGAGATGACCGCGAGGGAGAACTCCCAACGGCTGGTGGCGAGGATCTTCCTGAATTCGCCGATCTTGATGAGCCGTCCGCCGATGAACAACAGGACGCCCGCCAGCGCGGCCAACGGGATCATGTGCGCGAACTTCGACACCGGCGACAGCACGAGCGCGCCGAGCCCGGCGACGAGGAGCACCAGTTTGGTGCGTCCACCGGCCAACTTGGTCACGGTCGTGCGCGCGGGACTGGCGTTCACCGGGAACGCGCCCACGAGGCCGCAGGCCACGTTCGCCAACCCGATGCCAACGAAGTCGCGGCTCACGTCATCGGCGATGCCCAAATCGTCGGCCGCGGTGCGACAGGTTGCCGCGCTCTGGCTGAGGATCACGATCACCAACGTGAGCGCCGTCGTGGTGACGACCGCCCACTCGTGCCCGTTGAGCCAGTGAAGTCGCCACGTCGGCAGCCCGGCACTCACCGCCCCGAGTTGTTGCACCCCGTGCGATGCCAGCGATCCGGTCGCCGACACGATCGTCGCCACCAGGACCGCGCCGAGCGCCCACGGGAGTTTGGCGTTGAGCTTCTCGCCTGCGACCATCACGACGAGGGTCCCGAGCGCGAGGACGATCGACCACACGCTCACGTGACCGAACTGATGACTGATCCATTGGAGGCGTTGGATGAACGATTCGCCACCCGACGGCACGCCGAGCACTCGGGGCAACTGGTGCGTGATGATGATGACCCCGATCCCCCCGAGGAAGCCCACCACGATCGGGAGCGACAGGAAGTCAGCCAGCCAACCAAGTTTCAAGAGCCCAATGAGCATGACGATGAGACCTGCGACGACCGCCGTCGCCGCGACGAGTTCCATGTACTGCGCCGACGATGCCGGGGCGAGACGAAGGAGGGCCACCGCGAAGAGTGGCGCGATCGTGGAGTCGGCGCCCACCGAGACGATGGGGTTGGAACCGATCACGAAGAAGACCAGCGACGCCGTGATGAACGCGATCAGCGCGGTAAAGGCCGGCACGCCCGCGAGCTGCGAGGTGGCGAGTTGCTCGGGGATCGCGATCGCGAGCAGCGTGATGCCCGCGAGGAACTGGCCCGGGAAGTTCGACTTGTTGAGGCCCGCGAAGGTCTGGCCGAGTCCGTGCGCCGCGGTGCGTTGACCAATCGGTGTACGTGGTGTGACGACTTCGCGTGCGGCCATAGGACAGGTTACAAACACTGTCGGAGCACTAGCTGGTGATGACGACCTTGAAACCTTCGGCGAGGCGGCCCTTGTCCATGCCGGCGCTCTTCGCGATCGAACGGGCCCAGGTCTTGAGCATCTTCTTCAGACCCTTGTTGTCGCCGACCTGACTGACGTGGCGCTTCAGCGCCGCGTGCTTGTACTTGAAGCGCTTCGTGATGTCGACCACCATGTTCGCCTGTCCCCCGCTCAGCCACACGGTCGGCACCGTATGGGGCGTCAGACCTTCGCGCAACAGTTCGGGGAACGCGTGGGGGTTGCGCGCGTCGGGGTAGACGGCGCGCATCGTCGCCTCGCCTGACGCCATGTGGTCGGGGTGACTGGCGCGCATGCGCTCCCAGTTGCGTTCGGGGCTCTGGGTGATCACGAGGTCCGGACGGTGCGTGCGGATGACCCGCGCGATCTCGCGTCGAAGCAGCAGGGTCGGCTCCACTTGGCCGTCGGGCCAGCGAAGGAAGGTGATGTTCGTCACGCCGACCTCGCGGGCCGCGGCGCGCTGTTCGGTCTCTCGTATCTCGGAGCGTTCCTCACGCGTAAGCGTCGAACCGTCACCGCCGGCGTCGCCCGAGGTCACGAGACAGTACGCGACGTCGACGCCCTTGGCGGTCAACGTGGCGATCGTTCCCGCGGAGCCGAAGTCGACGTCGTCGGGGTGCGCGACGACCACCAGGGCGCGCTTCAAGGACTTGTCGTACTTGAAGACGGGCAACGCCTGCTTCTTCTTGCTCACAGTACTGAGTCCTCCTTGGACGGATCCCAGCTCGCCAGGTCCTTCAAGTGCGGGTCGTTAGAGAAGACCTCCACGATCGGGCGCTTGAGTCCGAGACGGCGCATGATCACTTCAGCCTCAATAATTTGGTTCCACAGTAACAAAGAGACGACGACGCCCGTCGAGCCGGCCCGAGCCGTTCTCCCTGATCGGTGCAGGTACGCCTTGTGGTCTTCGGGCGGATCGAAGTGCATCACGCAGTCGACGGCGTCGATATGGAGTCCCCGGGCGGCGACGTCAGTGGCGACCAGGACGGCCAGGCGGTCGCCCGAGAAGTCGGCCAGGGCCTTCTCACGCTGACTTTGGCGCAGGTCGCCGTGGATGGCGGCCGCGTCGACCCCCTCCTTTTGGAGTTGCTCGACCAGACGGTCGGCCCCGCGCTTGGTGCGACAGAAGATCAACGTCTTGTCGAACGAGGCGCAGATCGTGGCCGCCACCTTGATGCGGTCCATTTGGTGGACGTTCAAGAAGTGGTGGACCATCAACGAGACGGTCTGGGTGTCGCTCGCGACCTCGTGGAACACGGGATCGGTCAGGTAGCGCTTGACGAGGCGGTCGATTGCGCCGTCGAGGGTCGCCGAGAACAGCAAGGTCTGGTGGGGATGTTCGGCGATTCGACGAAGCACCCATTCGACCTGGGGCATGAAGCCCATGTCGGCCATGCGGTCGGCTTCGTCGAGGACGAGCACGTCGAGGTTCTCGACGTTCACCTCGCCGCGGTCGCCCAGGTCGATGAGGCGCCCCGGGGTGGCGATGATGATGTCGCATCCCTTGCGCAGCGACTTCACCTGGCGCTCGATGTCGGCACCGCCGTAGACGGCGTTGACGTGCAGTCCCAGAGCCGCACCGAGGGGCTGGAGGACCTCGTGCACCTGCACGGCCAGTTCGCGGGTCGGCAAGAGCACCAGACCGCGGGGTCGAGCCGGTCCCCCCTCTTTGGCCTTGAAGCTCTCACCGGCCGATATTCGCTGGAGCATCGGCAGTCCGAATCCGAGCGTCTTGCCCGAACCGGTCTTGGCCTTGCCGCAGACGTCGCGACCGGCGAGCGCGTCACTGATGGTGAGTGCCTGGATTGGGAAGGCCGTGGTGATGCCCTGCTCTTGGAGGACCTTCACGAGCTCTGGTGCGACGCCGAGTTCGGCAAAGGTCTTGTTGGTTGCGTACGAGTCGGGTGCCGACGGCACCGACTGCTTGGTTTCACTGCTCACGACGACGACGTTTCTCGGTTGGACCCGGAACCGGCGTTCGAAAGTGTGGGCCCAAGCTCAATTCCTAGAGCTTCCGTTACAGTCTAGGTCGAAGAAGTCGATATTCTCCGTAAATAGTGAGGAAACACCATGGCACGACTGGAAATCGGTGCAAAAGCGCCGGCCTTCACCCTCCCAAATCAGGCCGGACGACCCGTTTCGCTCAAGGACTTCGCCGGCGAGCGCTTCGTGCTGTACTTCTACCCCGCTGATGACACGCCGGGCTGCACGAAGGAGGCCTGTCAGTTCAACGACGGTCTGGCCAGTTATCGCAAGCTCGGCGTGCGCGTCGTCGGGGTTTCGCCCGACGGGGCCGACAAGCACGTGGCGTTCCGCGCGAAGTACGGACTGAAGTTCGACCTACTGAGCGACCCCGACAAGTCGGTCATGGCGAAGTACGGCGCGTACGGCGAGAAGATGATGTACGGCAAGGTGGTGACCGGCGTCATCCGCTCGACGTTCGTGATCGGCCCGACCGGCAAGATCGAGCAGGCGTGGTACGGCGTGCGCGCCGACGGGCACGCCGCCAAGGTCCTCAGCTCGCTGGCGTAGCTTCGTTGTCGCGACGCACCGACCTGATCCGGTGCCACAGTGCGAACGCCAGGGCGAGCACCACCATCGCGATGATCGGGTACTCGGCGGTCTTGAAGTCGCCACTGACGTGCTTCCAGTTACTGCCCGCGGCGTAGCCGAGGCCCGCGAGGAGCGCGACCCACGCGGCGGAGCCGATCGTGGTGAGCACCGCAAATCGTGCGCGGTTCATCTCGGCCATGCCCGCGGGCACCGAGATGAAGCTGCGCACCACCGGCAGCACCCGACTGATCAGCACCGATGCAGCGCCGTAGCGCTCGAACCAACGCTCACCGCGGTCGAGGTCCTTGTGCGTGACGAGGATCCACTTGCCCCAGCGGTCCACGATCGTGCGTCCGGCGCTTCGACCGACTTCGTAGGCGATGACCGCTCCTACGAGCGAGCCGATCGTCCCCACCACGATGACGCCCCACAACGTGAAGCGCACGTGACCCGTGACCGCCGCGGTGCACAGCGCGCCTGCGAAGCCGTAGGCGACCTCTGAAGGAATGGGTATGCACGCCGAGGAGAGCACGGACAAGACGAAGAGGGCGTAGTAACCGTAGTGCTGGATGAAGGACTGCATCAGGTCATTCTTATCGCTCGTGCGAACTCGATCGAAACACCGTATCCTCGTTCACTGACTGGGGGGTCGCGTGTCGTTGGTGCCGACGATTGACGAGATTGACGGACGATGGTTCGCCGAACACTTGGGGTGGCGCGACGTCACCGACGTCTCGTCCACGAGCGTCGGTCACGGACAGGTGGCGAACTGTCATCGCCTGGCGATCGAGCGCGGTGACGCTCCGAGCGTCAGCCTCATCGCCAAGGTCCCGTCGCTCGACGCGGTGAGTCGCTCGACCGCGACGCTCCAACACCTCTATGAACGAGAGGTCTCCTTCTACCAACAGCTCGCGTCGAACGTCGCGACCCGGACTCCCCAGTGTCACTTCGCGCTTCGCGACGAGCACGACGACTTCCTACTGCTCTTGGAGGACCTCAGTCCCGCCGTATCGATCGACCAGTTCGCGGGGATCGACGTGAGCCTGGCGCGCGACGGACTGACCGCGCTCGCCGGACTGCACGGTCCGACCCACGGCCTCGAGGACCTGCACCGTTCGACGTGGCTGCGCGGCGTGAGCGTCGAACTCGCCCCGCTCTACGCGATGGTGTTGCCCGACCTCTTCGACCAATTCCTCGCGCGCTACGACGAGCGACTCGATGACGACGTCCGCGACATGGTCGCATCGCTCAAGGGCCGACTCGCGCAGTACAGCGACTACTCGACGCCCCACCCCTGCGTCACCCACGGCGACTTTCGCACCGACAACCTCCTGGTCGGAGCCCAAGGCGGCGCCGTACCGCTCGCCGTCGTGGATTGGCAGACGATCGGTGTGGGAAGCCCCCTCCTCGACGTCGCGTACTTCCTCACGACCAGTCTCTCCCCCAATGACTGCGAACAGTTCGAGATGGACCTCATCGACTTCTACGTCGACGCGATGAGCGACCAGCAGGTGCGAATCACGCGCTCCGTCGCGCACGATGAGTTCGCTCGCTACACGTTGCAGCCCATCGTCATGCTGGTCGCGGCGTCGGTCATCGTCGAGCAGACGCCCCGGGGCGACGACATGTTCCTCTCGATGATCGCGCGCGGCGTGGTGGCGGCGAGGCGCTGGCACGCACTCGACAGACTGGAACGACATGCTGCTTCCTGAAGACGATTACCCACTGCACCAGACCGCACTGCCGTTGGCCCACGTCATGGACGGCCACCCCAACGCCTATGACCGGTTTTGGTTCAACGGCTACGACGAGGAGCTCTACTTCGCCTTCGCCCTCGGGCTCTATCCCAACCGCGGCGTGATCGACGGGGCGTTCTCGGTCGTGCAGGGCCATCGTCAGTTCTCGGTCTTCGCGAGCGACGCGCTGCACGGTCGACCCACGGCCGTCGGGCCGCTGCGCGTCGACATCGTCGAACCACTGCGGGTGAACCGGCTTCGCGTGGACGCGCCCGAGCAGGGTCTTCGAGCCGACCTCCTCTATACCCGTCGCTCCGCCGTCAGCGAAGAACCGCGTCAAACGATGCACGACGGCCCGCGGATCTTCATGGACGTCACGCGTGCCACGCAACTCGGCACGTGGAGCGGGTGGCTCGAGACGCCTAACGGGCGCGTCGACCTCGAGGCGCCCCTTCTCGGGACGAAGGACCGGTCGTGGGGCGTGCGTCCGGTCGGCGAACCGCTACCCGGCGCACCGGGCGTACGTGTTCCCCAACTCTGTTTCTTTTGGGCCCCGCTCAACTTCGACGACGGCGGACTTCACTTCATGACGTTCAACGACGCCGACGGGACGCCGATAAGTCGCGCGGCGAGCTACCTCCCCTTCGACGGGGCCGCCGAGTCGACGCAGGGTTCGCTGTCGCTCAACATGCAACCGGGCACACGTTGGATGAAGGACGCGGTGCTCACCATGGGCGACGAGGAGATCTATCTCGAACCGCTCCTTCGGTTTCAGATGCGCGGCGCGGGCTACAACCACCCCCAGTTCGCCCACGGGCGCTGGCACGGCGGTCCGATCGTCAGCGATGACCACCTGAACCTCGATCAACTCGACCCGCTCGACTACCCCAACATCCACGTGCAGCACGTGGTTCGCGCGACGCGCGCCGATGAGGTCGGTCTCGGTGTCCTCGAGCAGCTCGTCGTCGGCCCCTACGCGCCGACCGGTCTGGTGGGGCTTCTCGACGGTGCCTAGGCCTGGTGCTTCGAGCACCAGTAGGTCGTGCGCCCGCCGATGGTGGCGATCAGCATCGCAGCACCATCGCGCGGGCAGTAGGCCCCCGGGAACCGAGCGTCCATGTGATCGCCCAGGTGCGATCCGCCACGGCGCTGCAGCGTTCGCATCGTCTGGGTGAAACTCTTGAACAACGCCGTGCGCTGCTCGCTGCTGAGCGTCCCCGTGGGCGTGCGAGGGTCGATGTTCGCGCGAAAGAGGATCTCGTCCGCGAGAAGGTTCCCGACGCCCGCGACGGCCGACTGGTCGAGGAGCCGCGCCTTGATGGCGGGGCCGTCACCGCGCGTCGCGACGACCCCGTCAAACTCCTTGCGCGTGAGGGTGAGGGCGTCGGGACCCAGTTCGCTCAAGTCCGGATCGACCTCGAAGCGACCGAGGCGGCGCGGGTCGTGCAGGAGCAACTTTCGTCCGTCAGCGAACTCCAGGCCGCCTCGAACCCACTCTCGTTTGAAGGTGTGAGGACCGTAGAAGAGCCCGTCGATACCGGCATCGTCGTCGATCAACAGCACCCCGGTCATGCCGAATCGGAAGCCCAGACGAACACCTGAGGTGTCAAGCAGCATGAGTTTGCCCCGACGCCCCGTGCCGGTCACGGTCAGGTTCTTCACGGCCCGATTCCACGCGGTGACGCTCGTCAACTTCTTGGCGCTGTAGGCGTCGGCCCACCCGCGCACGATGGTCGCGCCCACGACTCGATCGGCCAGTCGCCGGTAGGACTCGACCTCGAGTATTTCGGGCATTGTGCGAGCGTATCGGGAATCGTCATTTGTCCCCGTCGGTAAGGTTGCTCCATGGCAATCGAGAAGCCGCAGTGGAAAGAACTCTTCAGCGAGGTCGTCACCTCGGGGCTGTGCACCGGATGCGCGGCGTGCGTGATTGCCTGTCCTCACCCGGTGCTGGACTACGAGACCGCCAACGGCGCCTACAAGCCCTTCCACCTCGACATCGACGGCGGCCCCGACGACTGCACGCACGGACAGAAGGGCTGCACGATGTGCACGCGGGCCTGTCCGCGCTTTCGCAACTGGGAGAGTGAGATCGACACCCACAAGTTCGCCCGCGAGCGCACCGAGGACGAGGTCTGGGGCATCGGCGACGTCATGCTCGCGCGCGCGAGCGACGAGTCGCTCGTCGAGAACGGACAGGACGGTGGCTTCGTGTCGGCACTCCTGATCTACGCGTTGGAGAACGACATCATCGACGCCGCGCTCGTGAGCGGACTCGAAGGTGACGGGTCCACGTGGCGTGCGGTGCCGCGCGTCGCGCGCACCCGCTTCGACGTGATCGAGACCGCGAAGTCGCGTTACACCTACAGCGCCAACCTTCTCGCGTACCCCGAAGCCGCCGAGGGCGGCGCCGAGAGGATCGCGGTCGTGGGGATGGGATGCATGGCCTCGGCACCGGGCGCGATGCAGTCGCGCAAGGCCGGAAAGATCGCGCGCCGATTGAGCCTGACGATCGGGCTCATGTGTTCCAAGACCTTCGACGACTCGATCTTCGAGGAGCTCTTCGAAGAGAAGTACGCGATCAAGCGCGCCGACATCGCCAAGATGAACATCAAGGGCGTCTTCCAGATCTGGACCCACGACGGCACGTTCCACGAGGTGCCGCTGAAAGAAGCGCACGCCTTCACCCGCGAAGGATGCAAGGAGTGCCCCGACTTCGCGGCCGAGCACGCCGACATCTCGACGGGCGGCATCGGCGCCTTCGGTGACTGGACCCTCGTCATCGTGCGCACCGACATCGGCCGTGCGCTGATCGCGGCGCTGAAGGACCGGGGCCTCATCGAGACGCGCCCTGGCGACGACGACCCCGGTGCCGTCGCGCTGTTGCACAAGTTGGCGATCGTGTCAAGGAAACGCTGGCCCGCCGACGGCGCGCCCGCGCCGCGTCGGATCCCAGTCGTCATCAAATAGCGCGCCGAATAAGGTCGAGTCGTGCCGAGTCGTCCCACCTTCACCACCGTCCTCCTCGTTCGCCACGGCAACACGGCCACGACGGGCATCGTGTTGCCGGGTCGGGCGCCCGGTCTGCACCTCTCCGATCGCGGCGTCGCCCAGGCCGAGGCGGTAGCGACACGGATCGCCGAACTCGACCGCAAGCCAGTCGCGCTCTACGTCTCGCCCCTCGAACGGGCCCGCGAGACAGCGGCGCCGATCGCGACGGCACTGCGCCTGCGACCGCACGTCGATCGCGGTCTCCTCGAGTGCGACTTCGGAGCCTGGACCGGCAAACGCCTTAGCCTCCTCGCAAAGAAGCCCGAGTGGCGCGCCGTGCAGCACGCCCCGAGCACGTTCCGGTTCCCCGAGGGCGAGTCGTTCACCGAGATGCAACTTCGGATCTGGACGGCGCTCGAGCGCCTCGCGGCGAAGCACCGCAACAAGACCATCGTGGTCGTGAGTCACGCCGACCCCATCAAGGCCGCCGTCACCTACGCCCAGGGCGTCCCCCTCGACCTCTTCCAGCGCACCGTCATCTCGACCTGCTCGATCAGCGCCATCGGCTTCACGAACTCGACGCCGGTCGTGCTCACCGTGAACAACACCGGAACGTTGAAGGGTTTGGCCCCGTCGTGAACTACGTCTTCGAGAACCCCGACAAGGTGATGGTCGGCGTGCGCGGCGAGGTGGGCAACCGGCTCTTCCTCCTGCAGGCTCGCGAGGGCCGACGACTCGTCATCGTCAAGTGCGAGAAGCAGCAGCTCCAGGCGCTCGGCGAGTGGCTCGCGCAGGTGCTGAGTGAATTGGGGCGACCGGGTCACCTCCCCGACGACTTCTCGCTCGAACCCGAGTACGAGTCGGACTTCGTCGCGGGCGACATCGCCGTGGCGATCGACGAGGAGTCCCACACGATCGAAGTCACGTTCGAATCGCTCGAAGGTGACGACGAGCTGACACTCACGCTGACGCGCGAGTGGGCCGGCGGCCTTGCGATCGCCATCACCCGTCTCGTCGAGGCCGGACGTCCGATCTGCCCGCTCTGTGGAGGACCGCTGGACCCGCGGGGCCACGACTGTCCGCGCACGAACGGCCACTCCCCTCCGATTCGCTAGCGCATGGACCGCGACGAACAGCAGAACCTGTTGTTGAAGGGGGCCATCGAGGTCGAGGGCCGGGTCGTCGGTTCGTCCAATCAGGCCCTGCTCGTCACGGTCTCGCTCGACGGCGTCGAGGCGCAGGCGTGCTACAAAGCGGAGGCCGGTGAGCGCCCGCTCTGGGACTTCCCCGACGGTCTCTGGCGCCGCGAGGTGGCGGCCTACGAACTCGACCTCGTCCTGGAGACGAACCTCGTGCCCCCAACCGTCGGACGCGACGACGGACCCTTCGGGGTGGGCTCGCTGCAGTGGTGGGTCGACGACAACATGGAGGACCACTACTTCACGCTGCGCGAGAACCCGGAGTTCCACCACTGGTTTAGCGAACTCGCGGCCTTTGACGTCGTGGCGAACAACGCCGACCGCAAGGCCGGACACGTCATCTTCGACGGCGAACGCTGCTGGGCGATCGACAACGGACTCTGCTTTCACGAGCAGGACAAGCTGCGCACGGTCATCTGGGAGTACGCGGGACTGGAAGTGGAAGCGCACCTCCTCGAGCGACTGTCACGGTTTGCCAACGGCGAGACCGGTCAGGTGGGCACGTGGCTCAACCCGATCGAACTCGCGTTGGCCCAAGCCCGCGCGCATGGGCTGGTCGAGAACGCCTACTACCCGATTCCCGATGAACACGCCGACTGGCCGCCGTACCCCTGGCCGTTGATCTAGGCCGGCACGGGTCCGGTGTCGGTGTCGGGCACGCCCGACGGCATCAGACCCAACGTGAGCATCGCGCCGACGCCGAAGAACCCGGCCGCCCACCAGAACGCGACCGCGTAACCGTGGAGTGTCGCCTTCACCAAGACGAGTTTCGTCAATTCGCCGAGCGGAGCGCTGTGGAACGTGACGCGAGCCGTCACTGATACCGCGATGGTGTTGAGCAACGCGACGCCCATCGAACCGCCGATCTGCTGGGTGGTGTTGACGAGCGCGGACGCGGCACCGGCGTCGCTCGCGCGCACGCCCGAGGTCGCGGTCGCCACCGCCGGCGCGAAGATCAGTCCGAGTCCGAGTCCCGTGACGATCAGTCCGGGTAACACGTTGGAGAAGTAGTCGTTACCCGGTGACAACCTGGTGAACAAGATCATGCCCATCATCGACAGGAGCATCCCCGTCGGCACCAAGGGCCGTGGTCCCGAGACCGAGAGCAACCGGGCGCTGGCGATGAACGCGGAGAGCGCGATCGCGGCGACCAAGGGCAAGAACGCGACGCCCGTTCGCAGTGGCGAGTAGCCGAGCGTGCCCTGCAGGTAGTACGCGAGGAAGAGCGAGATACCGAAGATGCCGATGCTCGTGAGGAAGAGGGCGATGAGCGAACTCCCACGTGCGCGGTTGAGGAGCAGTCGAAGCGGCAGCAACGGATACTTCGTGCGTTGCTGCCAGGCGACGAAGGCCGCGATGAACAGTACGCCGAACACGAGGCTTCCCCACGTTGCGTAATTGCCCCAGTTGGTGGTGACCGCGTGGCCGAAGCCGTAGACGATGAAGAAGAGCCCGGCACTCGCGAGCAACGTGCCGAGCACGTCGAGGTGGGTCTCGTGCTCGCGACGACCACCGGCGACGAAGAGCGCCACGCCGATGATCGCGAAGCCGGCGAAGAAGAGATTGATGAAGAGACACCATCGCCACGACGCCCACTGCGTCAGGGCGCCACCAAGGAGCAGTCCGATGGCCGCACCCGAACCGCCAAGGGCCCCGTAGATCGAGAAGGCCTTGGCCCGCTCGAGCGGATCGCTGAAGGTGGTGGTCAGTGCGGCGAGCGCCGCCGGCGCGAGCAACGCGCCAAATGCCCCCTGGACGGCACGAGCCGTGACCAACATCGTGAAGCTATGCGCCGTGCCCCCGAGGGCGGACGCCAACGCGAAGCCGGCGAGACCCACGTAGAGCGACGTGCGTCGACCCCATAGATCGGACAGGCGACCCCCGAGCAGCAACAGCGAACCGAACGAGAGCGCGTAGGCCGTGATCAGCCACTGGCGATTCGCCAAGGAGAAGTGCAGGTCACGCTGCGCATGCGGAAGAGCAATATTGATCACCGTGGCGTCGAGCGCCACCATCAACTGCGTGACGCTCAGGGCCCCGAGTGCCCACCACCGAGTCGCGGGTGACGTCGAGGGGGCGCTACTCATCGTGACAACAGCCTAAGTAAGTCACCGTCCTCCATGGCGCACCCGTCAGTTCGCTACGAACGCTTGGAGGTTTGGGGCATGGGTTGGGTTAACTTGGGGCCATGACCGCCGAAGGAGGAGCCGACATCGGCATCGAGAATGAAGTCGAGCAGCCTGCGCCACGCAAGAAGCGCTCGATTCGCTCACATGAGCAGTTGATCGGGATGATCATCCTGTCGGCGGCGTTCATCATCGGGTCGCTCTCGGTGGCGTCGGGGATCCGAAACCGAAATCAACCGCAATCGAACCAGATCACCATCACCGGTTCCGCCGAACAGACCGTCACATCGAACTCATTCCAGTGGAACGCGACCGTGTCGAGTACCCAGCCCACGACGTCGGCGGCACTCGCACAATTGAACCGGTGGATCGCTCAGATCCATGATGTGCTCAACAGCGCGGGAGCGCTCAACACCGAGATCTCGTTCGGCACGGTCAACGTGCAGCCCAATACCCAAGTCAGTGGTCAGGTGACCAGTTTCACCATGAGCCAATCCGTCACCGTGCAATCCTCTCGCCTCGCCGCCATGCAACGTGTTCTCGGCGTCAGTAATCTCCTGCTCGCCGCGAACGTCCCCTTCATCGCCGAGCAACCGCAGTACACCTTCAACGGGTTGAAGAAACTGCGACCCGCTCTCACGAAGGAGGCGGCCGCGAACGCGCGCCAGCGCGCTCAGGCCGCGTTGGGGAAGCAGGTCACGCTCGGCAAGCCGATTTCGATCACGGTCGGACAGGTCTCGGTGGACGCGCCCGGTTCCGTCAATTACGGCAGCGGCGACTTCAACACGAGTTCGATTCCCAAGGTCGTCTCGGTGGTGGTGTACGCCACGTACCAAACGTGACAATCAGTTAGCCGCGAGCCTTTAGTGCCTCGATGAGCGCCGGCAACACCTTGTGGACGTCGCCCACGATGCCGAGGTCAGCGATCTGGAAGATCGGCGCGTCGGGGTCCTTGTTGATCGCGACGATGTTCTTCGAACCCTTCATGCCCACCATGTGTTGCGTGGCGCCCGAGATGCCGCACGCGATGTAGACGGTGGGCTTCACGGTCTTACCGGTCTGTCCGACCTGGTGACTGTAGGGAACCCATCCGGCGTCGACGATGGCTCGACTGGCTCCGGCGGCGCCCTTCAACAGCTTCGCCGTCTCCTCGATCAGTGCGTACTTGTCGGCCTCACCGAGGCCTCGACCACCCGACACCACGACGGCGGCCTCTTCGAGTTTTGGTCCGACGCGCTCTTCGACGTGACTCGTTGCGATCGTCGCGCCACCGGTCGTCCCGAGGTCGCCGGGTGGGGCGTCGACGATGGCGGCCGGTGCACCGCCGGCCGGTTCGGCGGCGAAGGACTTGGCTCGCACGACGATGATGCCGGGGCCCTCGCCCGTGAAGCGGGCCTTGACGGTCTGGGATCCACCGAAGACCGGGTGTTCGGTCGTGAGTCCGTCCTCGCTCAGTCCGGTGACGTTCGTCAGCACCGGACGATCGAGACGGGCCGACAGGCGTCCCGCGATGTCACGACCGTCGTAGCTCGTTGGAACGAAGATCACGTCGGGCGCGCCCGCGCTCGCCACGAGCGCGGCGATGGCCGACGCCACTGGCACGCCGGGCAGCGCGCCACCCAAGGCACCGACGTTGTAGAGCGTCGCCGCTCCCCCGTATTCGCCGGCCTGTGCGGCCAAGGCCGTCACGTCCTCGCCCCAGGTGATGGCCGAGACGGTGGCGCCGTAGGTCCGCGCTTGAGCGAGCAGCTCGAGTGACGTCGTCGTGAAGGAGCCGTTCGACGGCTCCGCGACGACCCAGATGGTTGACAGTGACATTTTGATCTCCCTACAGAACTTTGATTGACTCGAGGAACGCGACGATCTTCTCGGCACCGTCACCGTCATCCACGTACTTCTCACCCGACGCCCGCGCTTCCGCGGCCACGATGTCGGTGATCTCTTCACGCGCGCCAGCCTGACCAGTCTGCGCGCCGAGACCGAGGTCCGCGACGCTCAAGACCTCAAGCGGCTTCGACTTGGCGGCCATGATGCCCTTGAACGACGCGTAGCGGGGCTCGACGACACCGGCGGTCACCGTCACGAGGGCGGGCAGCGCCACGGTGACCTCGTCGTAACCGGCATCAGTCTGACGTTCGACCTTGACCGTCGTGCCATCGATCGCCACCGACTTCGCAAAGGTGATGGATGGCAAGCCCAAGAGTTCGGCGAGCTGGACGGGCGTCGTGCCGGTGTAACCGTCCGACGACTCGGTGGCGGCGAGCACGAGGTCCGGCGAGATCCGCTTGATGACGGCGGCGAGCACCTTGGCGGTGCCGAGGGCGTCGGTACCGCGCAGCGACACGTCGCTCACGATGACGGCCTTCGCCGCACCCATGGCGAGGGCGTTGCGCAGACCGCCGACGTCGTCGGCCGATCCCATCGACACGACGGTGACCTCACCGTCACCGGCTTTGTCGACCAATTGCAACGCCATCTCGACGCCGTAGGTATCGGCCTCGTCCAGGATCAACTTCCCTGTTCGATTGAGGTTGTGCTGCGCGTCAAATGATTGAGGCGCGGCCGGGTCTGGTATCTGCTTTACGCACACGACGATATTCATGGCACTCAATCTAGGCCATCGGCACGCGTCGCCATTCTGGTCAACCAACGACCCGTCGAGCCAGCGCCGGCTCATCGGTGATGATGCTCGCGACACCCAGCGACGTCATGCGTTCGAGGTCATCGCGACTGTTGACGGTCCAGACATTGACGTCCAACTGGAGCTCGCGCGCCCGATCCACGACCTCTTGGTCGACGAGTGAATAGTGGGGATTAATGGCGTCGAGCCCTAGCACGTGCGCTCGGATCATCGCGTCGCCCACCGCGACGTCCCACAAGAGCCAATCGACGGTGACGTCGCGGTCGAAGGAGCGCACGACGGCGCAGGTGGGGAGGTCGAAACACGAGATGCTCACCGATTCGCCCCGTCCCAGGTTGCGTACCGTGGTCACGACCTGACGGGCCATCGCTCCGGTCTCGTCGTAGGTCGGTTCACTCGGCGCCCGAATGTTCTTGATCTCGACGTTGACCAACAGACCTTTCAGCGCCTCAAGGGCCGCTTCCAGGGTCGGTACGTAGGAAGGAAGGTCGGCAGCGTCGCTGCGAGCGATGACCTGATCCTCGATCGAGGGGTCGTGATGGACCACGAGGATTCCATCACGGGTGCGCCGGACATCCAATTCAACGCCATCGACACCGAGGGCGACTGCAGCCGTGAAGGCCCCGATGGTGTTCTCACGTACTTCGGAATGCACCCCACGATGGGCGAAGACGGCAATCACCGCATGAGTTTGGCAGAGGCATCTGCGAATTACATGGACGTCATCTTGTTAATTCGTGAATCTGCCCTTGTAATCATGTTTCAAATTCGTTAAAATTCAAGCCACACCACAGCATTTTCTCTAGAAAATGCCGTGGATTTACCCCCCCCAATGTAAGGATTTGAAATGTCGTTGATTTGGAACCGAACTCACGCCTGGGACGACGCTGACTGGCGTTCCAATGCAGCATGCCGAGACACCGAACCGGAACTGTTCTTCCCGATTGGGACGACCGGCATGGCGACCGACCAGATCGAATCGGCCAAGCGAGTCTGCCTGAACTGCGACGCGCAGAAGGCCTGTCTCGAATTCGCACTGGCCACGAACCAGGAATCGGGCGTGTGGGGTGGCACGACCGAGGACGAACGACGCAAGCTGCGCAAGCAGTGGTTGGCCGCTCGTCGTCGCGCCAGCGCCAACTAGTTCTACGTCGATTTCGTCGCCCGCCGCGGCGTCGCGCGAGCATCGTCGAAACTCCAATCTGAGACCTCGGCGTCTCGTACCGCGATTCGTGGACTCAACCGTCGAGCGTTATGTCAGTGTGGCTTGCTAACTTTCGCACGTGGCAGTTGCTCGACGCGGAATAGTCTCACTGGACTGTGAAGATCTCGAGAGCTTGGCCGAATTCTGGGCAGCGATGTTGGGTGGCGACATCATGTTCCGGCATGAAACCTCGATCGTCGTTCGCACCGAATGGCTCTGGCTGAGTGCAATGCGAATACCCGACTATCGACCACCCACGTGGCCCAGCAACGATGTCCCCAAGCAGATTCATCTCAACCTCGCTGTCGATGACCTCGAAGGAGCAACCGCCGAAGCGATTCGACTGGGAGCCCGCAGCGCTGTCAACCAGCCTTCAGATGAGTTCCACGTCATGCTCGATCCGGCCGGCCACCCGTTCTGCCTCACGACGCAACTCCCGCCCGAAGTGAGCGAGTGACCAGTAACGGCCACGGCGACGACTACACAGTCACCTTGCCCGGAGGCTGCGGCGAGTCGCTCACGCGCGTGCGTCCTCCGCTGGCGCCGATAACGATAACGAAGAAGCAGATTTCAATCAAGAGCAGCGTCTTGGTTACGTGACTCGCCTCGCTATTCGCGTATACGAAGATGAACGACGCAATCTCGACGAGTCCGAAGCCAATCCAAGCATTTCGACACTTCTTGCAACACGCGAAATCATTGATGTACACGCCCCACGCCGTCCAGACGAGGGCCAGGCACGCCACGACGATGCCTGCCACGTGATTCGACTGACCAAGTAGGAAAACCGCTGCCACGTAGAGCATCGCGAAGATGGCGAACATGACGCGAAATCCTTTCGTGCGTGTTCGCACACCGAGGCGCTCAATCGCCGGCGAACCCTTCAGTGCTTCATCCGCATTGGCGGGGTCGACGGTGGTGGCGACCTGAAAGGCAGCGGTCTTGAAGCACGGTGACGACAGTGGCCCTGACGCGAGCGCGACTTTGTATTCCTGCCACGCTTCGGTCCATCGCGCCTTGTCCAGGTGGAGCAATCCGGCGAGTCCCTGATGGGCGTAGGCCTCGCCGGGATACTCGGCCACCACCTCGCGCAGCTCCTCGATTGCGCGTTCGCGACCTCCGTCGCGGGCTTCGAGGTAGGCCGCGTTGACGCGAAGTCGAAACATGTCGGGGTTCTGCGCGATCAGATCTCGCACCACCGCTTCGGCCTCGACGAATGATTGGATACCGAGATGTGCGTTCAGGGTGGCCCTCATCGCCAGCACTTTCGGGTCCGTGGGGTACTTCGACAACAACGGCGCCAACGCTCGCGACGCGGACTTATAGCGCCCGCGCTGCGCCAAGCGGCTCGTCGTAGCGAGTTCTTCAGTCGTGACCGTGTCCGTAGAACGCCGAGAATAACATCGAAGCCCCGCCCATAGAATCCTGGCGAAAGGAGTGGCCATGGAAGTGAAGGAACTCGGGCACCTGGTGCTCTACGTGCGCGACCTCAACGTGTCGGCGCACTTCTATCGTGACGTGCTCGGCTGGGAGCCGATCATCGACGGCGACGAGGAGTTCGCATTCCCGGCCATGGCGTTCAACTCCTCGTCACATCGAACACACCACGAACTCTTGCTCATCGAAGTCGGTCCTCAAGCGGCACCCATCACGCCGGGCCGTCGAGTCGGTCTCTACCACTTCGGTCTCAAGGTCGGCGACAGCGATGACGAACTACGCGAGGCGCTCGAGCGACTTCGCGAGAACCACGTGAAGATCGTCGGTGCGACCGACCACGGCATGACCCACAGCCTCTATGTCGAGGACCCGGACGGCAACGAGATCGAGCTCTACATCGACGTGCCCGGTGTCGACTGGAACGATCCGGCCCTGTGGTCGACACCGACGATGAGGCCCCTGAAGCTCTAGGGTCTCTTCGCGTGCGTCACGCGCGAAGCGTCGGGCGATAGGCATTGAGCGCCAGGCCCGTGACGCCGACGTCGGCGCAAAAGAGCCGACCGGCGTCGACCTCTCGGTCGAGTTGTTCAGGTGTCATGTCCTCACGAGCGGTCGTGACGTAGAGCGTCGTGCCGTTCGCCCCACCGATTGCGCACGATGAAGGCTGTGCGGTGCCGATCGCGACCCGTCCGATCTGTTCACCGGTTGGTGCGTAGCGACGAACTTCGTAACCTCCCCACACCGCCACCCAGATCGCACCTTCGCTATCGACGCAGAGTCCGTCGGGCACACCCTCCGAGGGCGTCAATCGCGCGAAGGTCCTCGCGCCGCTGATGTCGCCTCGCTCGTCCACGTCAAAGACGGTGATCGTGCCCGGCGCGCTGTCGACGTAGTACATCTGGCGCTCGTCGGGACTCCAGCCGATGCCATTGGAGATTGTGACGTCGCTCAACAGGAGTTCGGTGCCCGTGGACTCGTGGTAGCGGTAGAGACTCCCGCGCCCGGTCTCGCTGTCAAAGGCCATCGACCCAATCAAGAACCTCCCCCACGGGTCGGCGGTACCGTCGTTCATGCGAACGACTCCGGCGTTGTGCGCTTCGGGCTCGGCCATGAGCGTGAGTTCGCCGGCCTCACTCAGTGAGAGGATCGACGGACCCTGGGCGACGATCCAGCCTTGCGCGCGATCTTGCATTGGCGCGACCGTCGCGAGGTACGCGCCGAGGTCGAAACGTTGCACGATGTCGAGCGCCGGACCGTCGGCTGTCGCGCGGTAGAACTCGCCCGCGTCGATGTTCACCCAGTTGAGTTCGCGACGCACTTCGTCCCATCGACAGCACTCGCCGAGGAAGTAGTTGTCGGTGGTGCAGGGTTGGGCGTCGAACTCTTGCATGGTCGTACGGTTCCTCGCGTCTCTCAGGGTCGCAGCGACAAGGGTACCGAGACCCGCACGAACGTGCCACCGCCGCCGGCGTAGCCCACGCTCTTCATGTCGATGGTGCCGTGGAGTTGCGCCCGGATGATGTCGCGCACGATCGACAGTCCGAGGCTCGTAGGCACGTCGAGGGAGAAGTCCTCGCCGAGGCCGCGGCCGTTGTCACGGATCTCCGCGATGGCGTTGTCATCCTCCAGGTAGAGGTTCAGCGTGACCACGCCGACGTGGTCGTTGTTGGCCCCGCCGAAGTCGATGAACGCGTGTTCGACCGCGTTGGTGAGCAGTTCCGCCAGCGCGACCGCGAGCGGCGTCGCGAGGTCGGTGGAAAGGGTCCCGAGCCCGCCGTTGACGTTGATCTCCACCGGGTGAAGGGCCAGGACGGTGTCCTCGACGAGAAGGACGAGCGAGCGCACGATCTCGTCGAAAGAGACCTCTTCGCCGGGCTCTCGGCTGAGCACCTCGTGGACGACCGCGATGGAACGGACCCGCCGTTCGGCTTCGCCCAGGGCGATGCGGGTCTCCTCCTCGTCGCTTCGCCTCGCCTGGAGGCGCAGCAACGACGAGATCGTCTGCAGGTTGTTCTTCACGCGGTGGTGAACCTCGCGAACGGCCGCCTCCTTGTTGAGGACCAGTCGATTCAGTTGGCGCAGGTCCGAGACGTCGCGCAACAACGTGACCACTCCCGTCACGAGGCCGTGCTCGAGCAACGGCACGCAGTGAAAGAGGATGGCGACGTCGTGACCACGGTCGATCTCCTCCATCGCGGGGATCGCGAATTCCAGTGACCGCTCGACGACTCGGACCCGAAGTCCGAGTTCGCCCAACGTTTGGCCCTCCGCCGCCCCGTAGACGCCCATCCGGTGCAGGGCGTTTGACGCGTTGGGCGTGGCGAACTCCACTCGTCCCTCGCCGTCGATGAGGATGATGCCGTCGCCGACGCGCGGTAGTCCCGGTCCGGCGACGCCCTCCTCGCGGAAGGGGAACGTCGAATCGGCGACCATGACGCACAGGCGTTCGAAGATCGAGAGGTAGGCCTGTTCGTAGAGTGACGCGGGCCCACGCAGCGGCCCCTGCAAGCGGACCATGACGGCGACGATCTTCCCGTCGAAGCGAACCGGCACGCACCAGACCGGCACCACGTCGTCGATGGCGTCGACGTTCACCTCGCCGATGATCCGGGTCCCGCTGTCGAAGGCCAGCTGGACGAGCGGCCACGCGTCGTGGCTGTGCAGTGTCCCCACGAGGTCGTCGTTGATCATCGTCGAGCGGTTGTTGGGCCGCATCTGGCCCAGGACGACGAAGTGCTGGTCGTAGCGATTGTTCGGCTCGTCGACACGGGCCATGAGCAACATGTCCGAGAACGAAAGGTCCGAAAGGAGCGACCACGACGCGGTGAGGCGTAACAGGTGGTCGACCACCGCTTCGCCGAGCGACGTCTGTTGCGCAGCGAGTTCGGCGAGTGTCGCCACTAGCTCGCCCGCAGCGCGATCATCGAACGCTGGCGACCCTCGTAGGAGGCGACTTCGTGCACGCCGCGTGCCTCGAGCAGGAGCGCGAGGTCGTTGCTGCGTTCGCCCACGCGCTCCAAGCTGTGGGCGTCACTCGCCGTCGTGAAGGTGAGTCCATTGGCCACGCAGCGATCGAGGAAACCTTCCGAGGGATACTGCTCCTTCACGGGCTTCTTCCAGCCGGCTGACGAGCACTCGATGGAGAGATCGGCTCGCGCGGCGCACTCGGCCATCACGTCCCAGTACTCGGTAGGGTCGCTCGCGATGAAGCCCGCGACCTTGATGAGATCGGGGTGCGCGAGGACGTCGACCGCGTTCGACGCGCACAGTTCCTCGAAGGCGCGCGCGTAGTCGGCCCAGCACTGGTCGACGTCGCGCACGGTCCACTCGTGAAAGTGCTCCGCCACGTCGTAGTCATCGAACTGCCAGGTCCCGAGCCAGTGGATCGATCCGATCAGCACGTCGAAGGGGTACTGCGCGAGCAGGGGCGCGATGACGTCCATCTGGTCGGCGTAGTAGTCGACTTCGAGTCCGATCTTGACGGGCAGGCCCTCGTCCTTCGCTCGTTGAGCGAGCGCGACGTACTCTTCGAGGGAGTTGCGTGCGTGGAAGTCGAGGTAGTCAGCCAGTACCCGACTCGTGGGTTCGTGACCCGACTTCAGCCAGAACGGTCCGACGGCGGAGAGCACGTCGGTGAAACGACTCGTGTGCTCAGTGAGTGCGAGCTCGGTGACGCCGTGGGCCGCCGCCTCGTCGCAGTAGGCCGCGATCTGGTCGAGTTTGAACCAGACGGAGGACTCCGAGTGGGGCCAGAGGTGCAGGTGGTAGTCGATCACCGCACGGAACCAGACGCTCTCAGGCCGAGCCGAAACCGACGATGCGTTCGCTCGACGAGGAACCGAGCTCGACGTAGGCGATTCGGGCCGCGGGAACGCCAACGCGGCGACCTTTGCGATCCGTGAGCCACAACACCGCGTCGTCGCTCATGGCCGATTCGATGTCCTTCATAACCTTCTCGCGCTTGGCGTCCTCGGGAAGCAAGACCTCGATCTCCTTCATCGACTGCACGATGCCTATGCGTACTTCCATTGCGACCCCTCTGAAACGTTGACGATGCTCTCTATGCTACGGGGCTGACGCATTATGGAAAACGAGACGAACGAACCGATCTCCGAGCGCAGCCGCCGGTGGGCCGCGACCATGGAGGGCTATGAGGGCTCGGCCGACGACGTGACCGTGGCCCACAAGGACTCCGCCGCCACGATCGACGTGGCGAGTGGACCGTTCAGCGTGGCCGGCACGTTGCGAGAACGCGAAGAACAGATCGACGCCCTGCTCGCTCGAGGCGCCACGCGTGGTCACGGTGCTGGCAACCGAGCCCGAGCGGAGGACCCCGACGAGTTTCGCACCTGTTTCGAGCGCGACCGCGACCGGATCCTGCACTCCAGCGCCTTTCGGCGGCTGGCCGGCAAGACGCAGGTCTTCGTCTTCCCCGACGACCACATGCGCACCCGTCTCACCCACGCCCTGGAGGTGGCGCAGGTGGCGACCGGCGTCGCACGGGCCGTCGGACTCAACGTCGCGCTGACCGAGGCGATCGCTCTCGGACACGACTGCGGACACGGTCCTGGCGGCCACGCCAGCGAGGAAGCGCTCGACCCCTACGTCCTCGGTGGGTTCGATCACGCCACCTGGGGCGCCGACGTGTCACTGGTGAGTCTCAACCTCTGCCGTGAGACGCTCGACGGGATTCGCAACCACTCCTGGTCACGACCGGCGCCGTGCACCCCCGAAGGCGAAGTCGTCAGTTGGGCCGACCGGATTGCGTACAGCTGCCACGACTTCGAGGACGCGGTGTCGGCGGGCATCGTCAAGGCCGAGGACTTGCCCCCCGTGGTCGCAGAACGATGCGGCACCCGTCGGAGCCAACAACTGGGATCGTTCATCAACGCCATGATCAACACGATCCGCACGACGGGCGTCATCGGCATGGACGCGCGACACTCCGAGGCGCTCGCCGCGTTTCGAACCTTCAACTACGAATCCATCTACTTGCGCGGCGCCTCGCGCCAACAGGCGCAGGCCGTCGTATCGATGCTGCGCGCACTGGTCGAATACTTCGCCCTGCATCCTTGGCTCATACCCGACGTGGCGCACGCGAGCGGCGAGGTCAACAGCGAGTCAGAAGCGATGCGACTCAGCGTCGCGTACGTGGCGGGGATGACGGACCGTTTCGCGTGTCGAAGCGCGGTGACGCTGCTCGATTGGCCCGACGATCAACTGCCAAGCGGCATCGATCGTTAGCTGTCGGACGACGTGAGCTTCTTGGCTCGCGGTGGCCGACCGCCGCGCATCCACTCGAGTCGCTGTTCGGTGATCCGCGTGGCGGAGTGCTCATTGGTGAGGATCCAGAACTTGTTCTGGCGAATCGCGTCTTCGACCGCGACGGCAACCTCGTCGGCCTCGATGCCGGCGTTCACGAGGTCGTCAGCGATCTTCCTCACCATCTTGGCCATCGGGTCGTCGGGGTCGCCGCGAAGTTCCGCGGGCATGTTGCGCTGGGATTCGTTGATGCGAGTGCGCACGAAGTTGGGGCAGAGCACCGTGACGTGGACGTCTTTGCCACTGAGCGCCAGTTCCTGGAAGAGCGCCTCGGAGAGTCCGACCACGGCGAACTTGCTGGCGCAGTAAGGGCCTGATCCGGCGCTGCCCACCAGACCCGACTCCGACGCGGTGTTCACGACGTGGCCCTCGTTCTGTTCGAGGAACAGCGGCACGAAGGCGTTGACACCGTTGATGACGCCGCCGAGGTTGATGTCGAGGACCCAATCCCACACCGCCTTGGGCGTGCCGATCGCCATGCCGCCGGCGACCCCGGCGTTGTTGAACACCACGTGGACCGCCCCGAACTGCGCGAGCGCGGCCTCGCGCAAGGCGACCACATCGTCTTCTTGTGCGACGTCACCCTGGACGCCGATCACGTTCGCGCCGTTCGAGCGCAACGCCGCGACCGCCGCCTGGAGGGGCTGGTCCTCGATGTCACCCAGTACGAGGTTCGCCCCCGACGAGGCGAACCTCTTGGCGGTGGCGAGACCGATGCCGCTCGCTCCCCCGGTGATGACCGCGGTCTTTCCCTTGAGTTCCAATGATGTCCCTCTTCACGCTCGAACTTCTTCGACGTTAGATGTTCCTCGTCCTAGACGCCGAACCCTTGGAAGAGACCCTTGGACTGCAGGGCCTGCCAGAACTCATCCCCGTACGCCTGTTCGGGCGTCGCGCGCACCATCTCGTCCATCACGACGGCGTCATCCCCCACCAGGATTCGCCACTGGTTCTTTCGAACGCCGTCGAGGATGATCGTGGCGGCCGAGGCCGCACTGAGCGGCGCGAGGTCGCGAAAGGCCTCGCCGAACATCGCCACGCCCTTGCGCAGGTCCTCGTCTTCGACTTCGTCGACGGGCGTTCCGCCCTGGGCCAGTTGGCGACGGATCTTGACGAGGTCTTCTGTGGTGAGGTCGTCGGGCTCCTTGCCGTGGACGATGCCCGAATTGATCACGATCGACGTACCCACGTGTCCGGGCATCACGACCGAGACGTTGATATGCGGCGCGTTCACGCGGAGGTCGGTGATGAGCGCCTCGCTGAAGCCCCGAACGGCGAACTTCGCGGCGCAGTAGGCCGTGTGCGGCCTCGAAGGTCCGATCGACGCGAAGATCCCGTTGATCGAACTGGTGTTGACGATGTGGCCCTCCTTCGCCGCCATCAACATCGGCAGGAACGTCCGGGTACCCAGGTAGACGCCACCCCAGTCGATCGCGAACGTCCGTTCCCACGATGAGCGTTCGTCGTCGACGAAACTTCCGCCGCCGGCAATGCCCGCGTTGTTGAACAAGAGGTTGATTGACGAGGTGGAGTGGTCGCGCGCGACGCAGTCTCGAAAGGCCACGAGCTGGCTCTCGTCAGACACGTCGGCGACGAAGGACGTCACCCGGGTACCGGTGGGAGCATCCTCCAACGCCAGCGTCGTGGTCTCGCGCACCGTCGTCTCCGAGACGTCACACGTCGCCACGTGACAGCCCTCCTTCGCGAGCTGGCGCACCAACTCACGCCCCATGCCCGTGCCGCCGCCCGTGACCACGGCAATGCGTCCAGTGAAATTGTCCATGGTCCCCCCGGAGTTTTCCTCATACTAGAAGCGTGATCGCGACGCTGTCAGAGGCACGCGGGCGTCACACCACGTGCACGGCGCATCTCACTAGTGTCGGGCCATGGGGGAAGTCGTCGACGACGTCGCGTCGCGCCTCTGGCCGGGCCGGGTGAAGTCAATCGAAGTACTCGCGCACGGCATCACCAATTCGAACTTCGTGGTGGACCTCGGCGACGAACGAGTAGTCGTGCGCGTGCCCGGCGCCAACACCCAGCTGCTCGGCATCGACCGGACCAACGAGGTCATCGCCGGTGGCATCGCCGCCGCGGTGGGCGTCGGCGCGGAGGTCCTGGTCACGGACGAGGCGACCGGGTGCATCGTCTTTCGGTTCATTGACGGTCGACCGGTTCCCGCGAGCGAACTGTGCGAAGAGCCGATGCTCGGCCACTTCGTGCAGACGCTTCGCATCGTGCACCACGCCGGCACCGCGCCGACGCTGTGGAATCCCTACGAGGTCATCCGCGACCATCGCGACGTCGCCATCGCTCGCGACGTGCAGCCGCCCTTCGACATGGAGCACGCCTTCGAACTGCTCGAGGCCATCGAGGTCGCGCGCCCGTTCCGAGCGACGGTGCTCGGTCACAACGATCTACTCAACGCGAACTTCCTCTACGACGGCCGACTTCGCATCGTCGACTGGGAGTACGCGGGCATGTCCGATCCATTCTTCGACCTCGCCAACGTCGCGGTGAACAACTTCTTCCCCGAGCACGCGGAGCACTCGCTCGTCCGTCACTACTTCGGCGACGATGACGAGGCACGGATGGCGACGCTGGCGCTGATGAAGATCGTCTCGGAGTTGCGCGAAGCCATGTGGGGCGTCGTGCAGATGGCGATCTCGAAACTCGACGTCGACTTCACCGCCTACGCGACCGAGCGCGGGACGCACGCCCTCGAACTGGCTCGCGACGTCGACCTCCCCGCCGCGCTCGCTTCCGCCAGCGCCTACGCGCGGCGCGGCTAGGACTTCACGCGTTCGTTCTTGGGGTCGTAGAGGGGCTCACGCGTCACGGTGGCGCCGACGTCGCGCCCGAAGATCCCCACGCTGACCCGTGTGCCGGGCTCGACGAGTTCGACCGGCAGGTACGCGTACGCGATGGAAGCATCCAGCGTGTAGCCGTAACCGCCGCTCGTGACGCGACCGACTGGCGAACCGTCCGAGCGAACCGGCTCCGAGCCGAGCACGACCGACGAGCGCTCGTCGAGCACGAGACACGCGAGGCGCCGCGTTGGCGCGCCGGCGGCCTCGAGCGCGTCGCGACCGATGAAGTCACCCTTGTTCATCTTCACCGCGAAACCGAGCCCCGCCTCGAAGGGCGAGTCGGTCGTGGTCACGTCACTTCCCCAGACCCGATAGCCCTTCTCGAGACGAAGCGATTCGATGGCGCGATACCCGCCCGGGACGAGCCCTAAGGGTGCACCGGCGCGCACGAGGTCGTCCCACAGCCCAAGCGCGTACTCACTCGGGCAGTACAGCTCCCAGCCGAGTTCGCCCACGAACGTCACGCGCACGGCGAGACAAGGAACCGGGCCGACGTTGATCTGCGCGCAACTGAGGTACCCGAACGCTTCGTTGGACAGGTCGCTCTCGGTGAGCGGCTGGAGGATCTCGCGCGACGACGGTCCCCAGAGCGCGAAGCAGGCGTACTTGGAGGTCACGTCCTCGACGACCACGTCCAACTCGTCACTCAGGTGCTGGCGAATCCACGCCCCGTCGTGATTGCCGAACGCCGTGCCGGTCACGAGTCGAAAGTGGTCCTCGTCGAGTCGCGTCACCGTCAGGTCGCACTCGACGCCACCGCGCGGATTGAGCAGCTGTGTGTAGGTGACCGCGCCGACGCGTCGCGCGACGGCGTTGGCGCAGAGGTGGTCGAGGAACGCCGCGGCATCGTCGCCGGTGACGTCGAGCTTGGAGAAGGAACTCTCGTCGAACAACGCGGCGCGTTCACGACAGGCGCGATGCTCCGCCCCGATCGCCGGGGACCACAACATGCCGGCCCAGCCCTGGGGCCTCGTCGCCTCGTCGCCGTTCGCGGCATTGGACTCGTACCAGTTCACTCGCTCCCACCCCGACTTCTCGCCGAAGGCGGCGCCGAGGTCACGGTGTCGCGCGTTGGCCGGTGACACCTTGAGGGGACGCCCCGCTTCGCGTTCGTGCCCTGGATACTTGACGTCGTAGTACGTCGCGTAGATCTCCTCGGTCCGAACGAGCGTGTACCGGCGGCTGCGGTACTGGGGACCGAAGCGACGTTGGTCGAGGGCCCACGCGTCGATGGATGGTTGACCGTCGATGATCCACTCGGCCATCACCTTGCCCATGCCACCGGACCCGGCGATGCCGTGCGCACAGAAACCGGCGGCGACCCAGAACCCCGCGACACCGCTCTCGCCCAGGATGAACTCACCGTCGGGCGTGAAGGCTTCGGGACCGTTGATCAAGGTCACGATCTCCGCGTCGGCGAGTTCGGGTACGCGCGTCGTCGCCGCTTCGTAGAGCGGCGCGAAGCGGTCCCAGTCGGGCTCGAGCAGACGAGAGTTGAAGTCCGACGCGATGCCACCGAGCCCCCACACCGCGGGATTGCGCTCGTAGCCGCCCACGACCAGTCCCCCGCTCTCGGCTCGGTAGTACACCAGTCGCGCGGGGTCGCGCAGGGTCGGCATGTCACGCGAAAGACCCGACGGCTTGGTGATCGCGTATTGGTGGGCCATGGCCACCAGCGGCACGTGCACGCCCGCGAGCTGACCTATCTCGTGCGCGTAGATGCCCCCCGCGTTGACGACCACGTCGCACTCGATGAAGCCCTGATCGGTCTCGACGCCGCGCACGCGATTGTGCTCCACTCGGATGCCGGTCACGCGCGTCGACGTCAGGATCGTCGCGCCGCGCTGGCGAGCGCCGCGCGCCAGCGCCAACGTCAGTTGGCTGGGGTCGACGTAGCCGTCAGAGGGAAGGAACGCCGCGCCCAGCACTCCCTCAGTCGACATCGGTGGAAACATCGCCTGCGCTTCGTCGGGCGACACCAGGTGCAGTGCCAGCCCGAAGGTCTCGGCCCACGCGGCCTGGCGTTCGAGTTCCTCCATGTGTTCGCGCGACGATGCGAGACGAAGCGAACCCACTTCGCGCCACCCGGTCTCTAAGTCCACCTCGTCGCCGAGTGTGCGATAGAGGTCGACGGAGTTCATCATCATCTGGGTGAGCGACAGCGACCCGCGCAACTGGCCCACCAGGCCGGCGGAGTGAAAGGTCGAGCCACTCGTGAGTTCGGAGCGCTCGACAAGGGCGACGTCACTCCAGCCCAGGCGCGTCAGCCAATACAGGATCGAACAGCCGCCAATACCGCCCCCGATGACGACTACCCGTGCCCGATCGATCATTGTCGCCCCCCGACGCACGTAATTCCCGAACTGTCTATACCATAAATAGTGGACGCGGTACACGGTGTTGAGGGCACGCGTCGTACTTCGAAAGGAGGCGCCATGGCGAAAGAGTCACAGTGGCCGCCCAAGATCTCGCGGTCCAAGGGGCTGCTGCACACCCAGATCGCCAACGCGGTGGCGTCGTCGATCACGCTCGGACATTTCCGCTCCGGCGACCGGTTGCCACCCGAGCGCGAACTGGCCAAAGAGTTCGGTGTCAATCGATTGACGGTGCGTCAAGCTCTCGCCGAACTCCAGTTGCGCAAACTCATCCTTCGTCGCACGGGGCGCAACGGCGGCACCTTCATCGCCGAACCGGTCATCGAATACGACCTCACCACCTTCGCCGGGTTCTCAGAACAGGCCCGTCGGGTGGGCCACGTGGCGAGTGCTCGCATCCTTCGCACCGACAAGGTGGCCGCCGACGCATCGACGGCCGAGGACCTGCAACTCGACGAAGGAGCTGAGGTCTACGACATCGACCGACTGCGCTTCGCGGATGAGCTCCCGGTGCTGCTCGAGCACTCCAGTTTCCCGGCCGAACGATTCCCGGGGCTGCTGGGCGAACCGCTGCACGGCTCCATCTACGAAGTGCTCGAGCGACGCTACGACGCCCGTCCGGTGCGTGCGGTCGAACGGATCACTCCGATCAACGCCAACGTCAAGACCGCCCGGCTGCTCGGCGTGACACGCGGCACGCCGCTGCTGCGCGTCGAACGCGTGGCCTTTGACGTGAACGGCGTACCCGTCGAGAGCGCACGCGACATCCTGCGTGCCGACCGGAGTCGGATGTTGGTCTGGAGTTTCGAACTTCCGCCGAAGTGATCGGCGACGGTGACTACGCCGTGACTTCGTCGGGCGGCAGTGACTCGCTCGGGATGGTGAACGTCCCCGACTCCGCTGGCGGATTCACCGGCAGGTCCTTGTGGACCTCGACGATGAAGTAGTAGAGGATCCCGATGATCAAGATGACGCCGAGCACCGTGTAGAGGATGGGCACCTTGTTGAGGAACGAGATTCCCGTGCTCAGCGACCCGGCCGTCTGATTGGGCGTTGGATTGCTCGCGGCGCGCGGCCACGCGAAGTTCACCAGCATCGCGCCACCCCAGAGCAGCGCCAGGATATTGACGGGGATCCCCCACTTGCCCAGGATGAAGGGCGTCTTCTCACGCGGCCAGCCCTTGAGACGGGCTCGCAGGACCGCGAAGTTCCCCAAGAAGTAGGAGAGGTAGATCATGCCCGTCGCCGCGATCGCGACGTAGCCCGCACCGGCGTACTTGATCAAGGGGATGGCGGCGAGCACCGCGATGACGAGGCAGGAAAGGATTGGCGTGTGCAGGTTGGGGTGCACCTTGGCCAAGGACTTCGATCCCGGCAACCGGTTGTCGCGCGCCATGCCGAAGCAGAGTCGGATCGTCGCGGTCATGATGCTGAGACAGCACACGAGGATCGCGGCGGACACGACGGCGAGGTAGATGATCGCCCACGGCTTGGAGAAATTCGCCTCGATGATCTGGGCCGGACCCCACGCGTTCTTGATCGCGAAGCCGAGGTGAGGGATCGCCATCAACATTGCCAACAGGAAGATGCCGCCAATGATGAAGGCACCCCCGACCGACGAGAGCACGGCCTTGGGCGCGGCGCGGCGCGGGTCCTTCGTCTCTTCGGCCAGCGTCGAGGCGGTATCCATCCCGTAGATCACGAAGAGACTCATGAACATCGCGAGGAAGAACGACCCGAAGCCCAGGTGCAGGCCGCCGGTGTTGGTGACCACGGAGAGCGGCTGGTGGCGGTGCACGATCAACATGACGATCGCGAAGACGACGAGGCCCACGATCTCAAAGAAGACGCCAGTGTTGTTGACGATCGAAACCACTTTGACGCTGTAGATGTTGAGGATCGTGATGACGAGGAGCGTGATGACCGCGACCCAAATCTGGTCGACGTGCGCACCGGCGTTGAGGTTCCAACCCATGAGGTTGAGCATCGGCAGGATGGTCAGGGGTAGCGTCACCACGACCGCGGTGACGGTCAGCACACCGGCGAAGATGTAGATCCAACCCGTGAACCACGCGTAGGGACGTCCGGCGAGGTACTTCGTCCACTGGAACACGGACCCCGCGACCGGGAAGTGGCTCGAGACTTCGGCGAAGTTGAGCGCGACCAGCATCTGGCCCGCGGCCACGATGGGCCAGCTCCAGATGAAGACACCGCCGATCGTCGTGAGACCCAAGGCGAAGAGGGTGAAGATACCCGTCGATGGCGAGATGTAACTGAAGGCCGCCGCGAACGAACTGAAGAACCCGAGCGTTCGATGCAACTCCTGCTTGTAGCCGAATGTGGCGAGGTCCTTCTGGTCAGCCGAAGTCCCTGCGCCAGCATTGATGCTGGTGTCGTCCATATCTATCCCCCCGATAGCCCAGGCGCTATTGCCCAGTGAGCGGAAAAATACCAGACAAATCGTAAATTGTCTAGACCCATTAAAGGTAGGACGCTCACTCGACGCCTTCATTGCGGCGAGGGTGAGCGATCGCTGCAGTCGGTTCGCACTGACGCAACGATGCGACTACATCAAACGCAGTTCCTGACGGTAGACCCGTGCCGGTCCTTGCGCCGCGACGGTCGTCGCCAACGCGCGAAACGCCGTGGCGACCTCGCTCGTTGGATCGGTCACGACGATGGGTTCACCGATGTCGCCGCCCTCGCGAAGTCGTGCCTCGAGCGGAATCTGACCGAGTAACGCGATCCCGAGTTCCTGGGCGAGCTTCGCGCCGCCGCCTTGCCCGAAGATCTCGTAGCGCTTGCCGTCATCACCGGTGAACCAACTCATGTTCTCGATCACGCCTCGGACACTCAACTTGAGTTTGCGCGCGGCGTAGGCCGAGCGCTGCGCCACGCGTTGCGCGGCGGCCTGGGGTGTCGTCACGACGTACATCTCGATCTTGGGCAGTACTTCGGACAGCGTGAGCGCCACGTCGCCCGTCCCCGGCGGCATGTCGATCAACAAGAAGTCGGGTTCGTCCCACCACGCCTCGGTGACGAGTTGCTCGATGGCCTTGTGCAACATCGGGCCGCGCCAGATCACGGGCTGTTCGTCGGGCACGAAGTACCCCATCGAGACGCAGCGCACGCCGTGCGCCAATGTCGGGATCACCGTGTCGCCCAGCACGATGGGATCGTTCACGGCGCCGAGCATCTTGGGCAGCGAGAAACCGTAGACGTCGGCGTCGAGCACACCGACGTCAAAGCCGCTCTGCGCGAGCGCGATGGCGAGGTTCACAGTCACCGAGGATTTGCCGACACCACCCTTGCCCGAGGAGATCCCGAGCACCCGCGTCTTGGAGAGCCGATCGAGGAACTTGGGCTTAGGGTCGTCGCCGTGGTCGTGCAGTCCCGGACCTGGGTCCCCCGCCATCTCGCCTCGCAGGAAGTTGCGCAGACCGAGCAGCTCCTCCTCGTCCATCGATCGCACGACCACCGTCGCGTCGGGTGCGAGTTCTTTGATCGCCGCCTCGAGAAGGGGCAGGTTAGGCCACCCGGTGACGGGTAACACGAGTTCCACCTTCGTGGCGCCGTTGACCTCGTCCACCGCGCCGAGAAAACCCAACTCTCCGAGCGTGCGCACCAACTGCGGTTCGACGATGGCGCTGAGTTCGCTGCGCGAGGGACTGCTGGAGGTCACGAATTTCCTTTGAGAGGGCCTCTTGAGGTTACCGGCGCGCGCAGCCCGCCTGCTCCTAGACTTTCTACGTGTCAACGACGACCAACGAGAACGAGTTGGACCCTGCGCTTTTCACGGCAACGGTCACCAGCCTGACGCACTCCTTCGGTGACAACACCCGCCGCAAGATCTATCTCTATCTGCGCGAAAACCCCGGTGCGACGGCGACCGAACTCGCCCGGCACTGTCTCGTGCACGCCAACGTCGTGCGCCATCACCTCGAGCGCCTCACCGAGTCGGGCTACGTCACCTTCGACAACGTCCACAAAACGACGGTCGGGCGGCCGGCCAAGGGTTACCGGGTCGTGGACTCGAACCTCGCAATGGACGGTTCGATGCGTCGCGACGCCCTCTTGGTCGCACTGTTGGAGATGGCCCTCGAGCGGCTGGGTCCCGAGGCCTCCGAGGCCATGGCCCACGACGTCGGCGTCGAATACGGGCGCACGCTCGCCGGTACCGTCGGCTCCAACGAGCCCAATCCCACACTGAAGGCGGCGATGTCGTCCATCGCGGGCATCTTGACCGCTCACGGGTTCGCCGCCCGAGTGGAAGAGAACGACCTAGAACAGTCCGTCGTCTCGGAGAACTGTCCCTTCGGCAACGCCGCCGTCCACCACCCCGTGCTCTGTGCCGTTGACCGCGGACTGATCTCGGGGATGCTCGACGGTCTCGGCGCCGAACGGCGAAACGTCACGCTCACGTCACGCGCGCGCGGCGACGACACCTGTCGCGTCACCGCGTAAGTCAGCGAACCTCTCTCGACTCACGAACGACCGGCCGTCGACGTCGCTGACGGCCCGACGTCAATGCGCCAGTCCGAGTTTCTTCAGGAACGGTTCGGCGATCGTCATCTGGTCGAAGGAGGGGTGCAGTCGCAGGAACACCGTGAACTCGGTCTTCGCCACCTTCGTGTTGCCGGGCGTCGAGTCAGCGACGATCGCGAAGTAGAGGCGCGGCGCAGGATTTCGTGGGGCCACCGTGATCGCCTTCTCGAGGTCCTTGATGCCCACCTCGACGACCTTGGCCTTCTTCGCCGCGCTACCCGCGGTGAAGTCGAGCCAACCGGTCTCGGTGAGTGCGGTCACGTTCTTGGGATCGAGTCCGAGCACCTGCTGATACGCGTTGAGCGCGGTGACGACCTGACCGCTCTTCACCTCGGCCTCGCCCTCCACGAGGAGCCGAGCGATGTGCTGGGACTTCGAGAGCGAGATCGATCCGTCACCAGAGTTGCCGGCCTGGCGCGGCGACGACGCGGCGAAGAGTGCGTACACGAGCACGATGGCGAAACAGACGAGTGCCACGACGAGCCAGCGGGTCCGGCGGATCCGTCGACGGGCCACGGCTGGCGGACGATCGTCGCAGTCGCTCAGTTCTCGTCGCGCCCTCTCCAGCGCCGACTGCTCTCGCTGCGTGATCGTCTCGTACTGCGTGACGGTCAGTTCGGCGGCAGCGAACTCCTTGGCCGCATCCGCCAGGGAGGCTTCGCGAAGCGCGATCTCGTCGCGCAGTTGGGCGGCGTCGCGGCTCATCGACGCCTCGCGAGGCGCACGCCCGCTACGACGAGCGCGAGCAGTACCAGCACCGGCACCAGCCAGAGGAGCGATCCGAGACCCGACGTCGCGGGACTCAGGAGGATCGACGTCCCGTAGGTCGATTCGAGCGAGGTGAGGATCTTGTTGTCGGATTCACCCGCCTTCACCCGGGTGGTGATGTCCTGGCGCACCGCGAGCGCCGACGTGGCGTTGCTCTGGGCCACGGAGAGGTCGTCGCACGCGGGACATTTGACGAGCGTCTCGAGGTGGGCAATACGGCTCTGGGCATTCGCCGTACTCGGTGCGGCGACGAGTGCGAGCGCGACGACGCAGAGCAAGGCGACGACCCAGAGTCGAAACGACTTGAGGATCTTCATCGCGACACCCGGGCGACGACGGCCGCCAATTGTTTCACGTTCGTGGCACCGAACAGCGTCGCCGCAACCCGGCCCTGACGATTGATGACGAAGGTCGTGGGCGGGCTCTCGACGCCGTAGCTGTTGGCGATCACGCCGCCGGGGTCGACGATCGATGGGTAGAGCGAGCCGTAGTAGGCGGCGAAACTCGTGGCCGACGAAACGGTGTCATCGAAGACCACGCCGACGACCGCGACGCCCTGGTGACGTTCGTTCCACGCGTAGGTCGAGAGCTCGGGCGCCTCTTGCTTGCACGGTCCGCACCACGACGCCCAGAAGTTGACGACCACCACTTTGCCCAGCTCGCTCTTCAGTGAGAAACGGCCACCTCCGAGTTCGTTCCCCGCGACCGCGGGCGCCACTTTGCCGAGCAGGGGGCTCGGAGCGACGGTGGCGTCACTGGGTTGACGCGTCGCGAGGAACGCCGAGAGGGCGATCACGACGACGAGGACCGACAGCGAGATGATCGTGACCGTGCGCTTCACGCCGGGTCCACTTCGCTGTGTCGGCGCCGCACGAAGGAGAGCACCGATCCGAGACCGAGCAGCAGCCCGCCGATCCAGAGCCACGCGAGGAGCGGCTCCACCGTGACGCCCAGTACGACCGAGCCGGCGGGAAGGTTGCCCTGGACCTGGGCGCCCGAGGTCGCGCCGTTGCCGCCGACCGCGTCGAAGGTGACGTAGACGTCGCGTTCGAGATTGGAGTCGATGGCCGGCGTCCCGACGCTCTGGTCACTGCGTCCGTTGTAGGTGGTGACCGCCGGCAACAAGGCGTGATGGTCGACGTCCACCCGCAGTTGCGTCGCCGTCTCGAGCGAATCCTTCACCGTCCTGAATCCCTTGAACGTCACGTACTGGCCCGACACGACGGTACTCTGACCGGTCGCGAGCGTCACTTCGTTGCGCGTCGTGTACGACGTCGACGTGACGATGGCGACGGCCATGATGACGACGCCCAGGTGCACCACCATGCCGCCCGCGCTCGGTCCACGAAGGGCGTCCCACCACGGTTGTCGGCGGCGTCGAGCCGTGACGAACGCCCCGCGCAAGGTCCGAAGTGCCGCGCCCGCGGCGGCGGTCGCGAGGAAGTACGCGAGCAGGACCATGGGTCGACGCACGCCCGCGAGCACGAGCACGACGACGACGACGAGCGAGCTCCAGGCCGAGAGGCGAACGCGCGACCACAGCACCTTGACGTCGAGCGTGCGCCACCCAACGAGCGGCGCCAGGGTCATCAGGACCAAGACGACGATGCTCATCGGTACGGCGACCGTCGCGAAGTAGGGCGTGCCGACCGTCACCTGGCCGCCGTTCACCGCCTCGTAGAGCAAGGGGAAGACGGTGCCGAGCAGCACGACGACCGCGAAGCCGACGAAGAGCACGTTGTTCGCGATGAAGAGTCCCTCGCGCGAGAGGGCGTGATCGACCCCGATCGGCGAGCGCAGCCGATCGCCTCGCCACGCGAGCAGCCCGATCCCGAGCACGACCGTGACCGCGAAGAAGCCGATGAGCAGCGGCCCCAGCGTGCTCGACGAGAAGGCGTGGACGCTCTGCAGGACCCCCGATCGGGTGAAGAAGGTCCCGAGCACGGTGAGGGAGAAGGTCGCGATCGCGAGCGAGAGGTTCCACACGCGAAACAGACCGCGCCGGTCCTGCACGATCACCGAGTGGATGTAGGCGGTGCCCGTGAGCCAGGGCAGCAACGCCGCGTTCTCCACGGGGTCCCATCCCCAGAAGCCGCCCCAGCCAAGGACCTGATAACTCCACCATGCGCCCAGCACGATGCCCACCGAGAGAACGCCCCACGCCAACACGGTCCAGCGTCGCTGCTCGAGCGGCCAACGGTCGTGCACCCTTCCGGTGATGAGCATCGCGAGAGCGAAGGCGAAGGGCACGGTGAAGCCGACGAAGCCGGCGTAGAGCAAGGGCGGGTGAATGGCGACCAGTGGATTGTCCTGGAGGAGCGCGTTCGGTCCGGCCCCCTGGAGGACCTTCGCCCCGTTGTGGATGAAGGGGTCGGCCGGTCCGCACATCAGCCCGATGAAGAAGGCGCTGACCCCGAAGAGGACCACCGTCGCCCAGCCCACGACGTGGTCGTCGCTCTGTCGCCGGTAGAAGCGCACGACGAAGGTGATGAGTCCCGCCAGCAGCAGTGCCCACAACAACAGCGAACCCTCGAGCGCTGACCACATACCCGTGATCGAATAGAGCAGCGGTGTGAACGTCGCGTTGTTCTCTGACACGTACGCGAGCGAGAAGTTGTGCGTGATGAGCGCGAACTGCATCACCGCCACCGCGGACCCTATGCCAAACAACGACACCATCGCCCAACGAAGGGATCGAGACGGCGTGCCGGTTCGCAGCGCGACGGCCTGGTGGACGATGCCGCCGATGGCGCCGATGAAGGCGAGGTAGAGCGCGGCGCGCCCGAGCCACGTCAGGGTCATCGCGACGAGCCGTTGGGCGCCTTCACCCGGTTGGGATGTTGGGCGATGTACGTCGAGGTGTGCTTGACGAGGATCTGGGTGCCGTCGAAGGTCGTCGACGTCGACGTCGTGAAGTGACCCTCGACGACGACCGGGATGTTCGCCTGGAAGAGTTGCGGCGGCGTGCCCTTGCTCTTCACGTAGACCTCGTGGGTCCCCGAGCCCGTGAGCCAGAACGACGCCCCGCTCGACGTGCGCACGATCGTGTGGGCCTTGACCAGTCCCTCGAGCCGGATCGTCGTGGTGCCGATCTTCGCCCGGCTCGCGAAGACCTGATCGACCGTGTCGAAGTAGTTCAGTGAGTGCAGCAGTCCTTGGCTGAGCAGCGCCACGATGGCGGCCGCGATCACGACGAGCACGGCGATGGACCGGCGCCGACTCGAGCGTTTCGCCGGCGGCGGCTCAACTGGTGAGAGGTCGAGGTTCGTCTCAGTCACTGCGTCGCCCTCGCCACCAGATCGACAGCGCGTAGAGCGCGAGCCCCCCAAAGGCAAAGGAATAACCGGCCGCGACGTAACCCACTAGTGCACCCCTTCGGCCCGACGTCGCTCGAGCGCCACTTCGAAGGTCTCGCTGGTCTGGGCGTCACGTTTCACCTCGAGGCGGTAGCGAGCACGCAGCAGCCACGCGTACGCGAGGCTGAACGACACGAAACTGAGCAGCAACGTCCAGAGCATGCTGCCGTGCACCTTGAACTGGCGATTCGGTCCGAGCAGCGTCGCACCCTGATGCAACGTGTGCCACCACTGGACCGAGAAGTGGTCGATCGGCACGTTGATCGCCGCGAGGATGGCGAACACCGCGCTCCGGCGTGCGCGCAGTTCGACGTCGTCGTTGGCTCGGCGAAGGGCCAGGTAGCCCAGTGCGAGCACGCCGAGGATCGCCGTCGAGGTGAGTCGCGCGTCCCACGCCCACCACACCCCCCACGCCGGTCGGCCCCAGATCGAACCGGTGATCAAGGTGAGGATGATGAAGACGAGGCTGACCTCCATCGCGCAGTGCGCGATACGGTCCATGACCATCGAACGCGTGCGTCGCCAGAGATAGAGAGCGCTCGCGATCGTCGCGGTCCCGAACGAGAGGTACAGCGCCACCGTCGCGATCGCGGGGTGCACGTAGAGGAGCCGGGCGAGATTGCCCTGCACCTTGTCCGGCGGCGTCACCCAGATGCCCAGCCAGATCGTGAGCCCCATCGTGACGATCGTGGCCGGGCCTAGTAGTCGTTCGACGGTCTTTTTCATCACGATTCCTCGAGAACACCGTAAAGGAGAATTCCCATGCCCAGGTATACGGCCAGGGCGACCACGGAAATGACCCACCATTCGAGGAGCGCACCGCCGTGCAGGGCCGAACTGTACGAGCGCTCGCCCGCGATGAGCAGGGGCGCGAAGGCGGGCAGGCTCAGCACCGGCAGCAACGTCGCCGCGGCGTTGCCTCCACTGGTGAGCGCTCCATAGAGCGTCCCGGCGGCCGCGATCGCACCCAGGGTGACCGCGATGCTGGGCGACGCCGCCAACGTCGCACGAAGCGCCGTATGCAAGACGACGACACTGCCCGCCAACAACACGACGGCGCTCAACCAGAGTTCGATCGCAAGCGCGAAGGCCTTGCCCAAGAAGACGCCCGCGGGGTCGAGTCCGAGGGTGGCGACCGACGCCTTCGTGCCGGGCGAGGTCTCGATGGCGTGGCTGCGGTTGATCATCAGCAGGGCCACGAGGACGACGACCAGATAGAACAGTCCGGGCGCGGCACTCGAATGGCCCACTTGCGTCGGTCCGAGCGCGAGACCGCACAGCAACAGCGCCATGACGCCAAAGGGAACGACCTGCCACAACAAGACGCGACTACGCGCTTCGATCCGGAGGTCCTTGGTGGCGACGAGCCACGCGACGCGCATCACGGTGCCACGATCCTTCCGCCGACCATCGTCAACGTGGATGGCTCGAGTCGTGCGCTGCGAAGTGGGTCGTGAGCGCTGACGACCACCGTCGCACCTTGTTCGATGACCTCCGCGAGCAACGCATCGAAGAAGGTCCGCCCCTGATCGTCGAGTGACGCGTAGGGCTCGTCGAGGAGCCAGAGCTGTGGTCGACGGATCAGGAGCCACGCCAACCCGAGTCTGCGTCGCTGCCCCGCCGACAAGGCCTTGGCGATGGTGTTGCGTCGTCCCACGAGTTCGACGCGCGCGAGGATGTTCGTGAGGTCCTCGAGCGGTCGTTCGAGCGCCCTCGCGGCGAAGGTCAGGTTCTCGGTCACCGTGAGGTCGTCGTAGAAGGAACCTTCGTGACCGAGCCAACCCACGTGTCGACGGAGCAACCGTCGATCGTCGAGCGCGAGGTCGAAGCCCAGGACGGAACCCTCGCCGCTCGTAATGGCGATGAGCCCGGCGAGGAGTTGCAAGAGACTGGTCTTTCCGGCGCCGTTCGCTCCCACGAGCACGGTCAATGACGACGGCGCGAGTTCAAGGTCGACGCCGCTCAACAGCGGGAAGCCGTTGGACATCGCGACAGCGCCTCGCAACCGAACGACGGGAGGAGCCTCGACTGTCATGGCAGGACTATCGCGCCAGAGCGTCGATGTCCGCGGCCACCATCATCTGGACGAGACCGTGGAAGTCGGTCTCGGTCTTCCATCCCAACACGTCGCGCGCCTTGGTCGCGTCGCCCACCAGCAGGTCGACGTCGGCCAGACGAATGAACTTCGGGTCGACGACGACGTAGTCCTCGTAGTTGAGGCCGACGGTGTCGAACGCGACTTCGCAGAGTTCACGGACCGAGTGCGTCTCGCCCGTGGCGACGACGTAGTCGTCCGGCGTGTCCTGCTGGAGCATCATCCACATGGCGCGCACGTAATCTGCGGCGAAGCCCCAGTCGCGTTGAGCGTCGAGGTTCCCGAGTCGCAGTTCACTCGCCAATCCGGCCTTGATCCGGGCGACGCCATTGGTCACTTTCCTCGTGACGAACTCGAGTCCGCGACGCGGCGATTCGTGATTGAACAAGATGCCCGAGGACGCGTGCAAGTCGTAGCTCTCGCGGTAGTTGACCGTGATCCAGTGGCCGTAGACCTTGGCGACGCCGTAGGGGCTTCGAGGATAGAAGGGCGTCAACTCGTCCTGGGGCACCGAATGGACCCGGCCGAACATCTCCGAAGAACTCGCCTGGTAGAAACGGATCTCCGGGTCGACGATGCGGATGGCGTCGAGGATGCGGGTCACCCCCAGCGCGGTGATCTCGCCCGTGAGGACCGGTTGGGTCCACGAGGTCTGGACGAAGCTCTGGGCGGCGAGGTTGTAGACCTCATTCGGCCGGCAGTCGCGCAGCACGTTGATGAGCGACACCTCGTCCACCAGGTCCCCCGAGACGAGGGTGATCTGGTCCTGGATGTGGCTGATGCGCTCGATCGTGAGCGTGGAGCTGCGCCGGATGAGGCCGATTACCTCGTAACCGTTCGCGAGCAGGAGTTCAGCGAGGTAGGAGCCGTCCTGACCGGTAATCCCAGTAATCAGTGCTCGTTTGGCCACCGGCAGTCCTCCAGAGGGCGGCGCTGACTTCGCGCCAGCACCGCCAGCAACCTTACTAGAGGCGCTCGAGCGCGCTCTTTTGCGTACGTAGCCTTGGCGGATGGCTCGCGTCGTAATGATCAGCTTCCGACTCGGGGGGACCGACGGCGTCGCCATCGAAGCGCGCAAATGGTGCGACGCGCTTTCACTGCTCGGCCACGAGGTCACCACGGTCGCGGGAGCCGGCGCCGCTGACGTCCTGCTCCCCGGCCTCGCGATCGGTGCCGAGTCGCCGCCCACGAGAGATGAGATGCGGCGCGCGCTGGGCCACGCTGACCTCGTGGTCGTCGAGAACCTGGCGTCCCTCCCGCTCAACGTGCGAGCCCGCGACGTCCTCTATGACGTCCTCGAGGGGAGGCGCGCACTCTTCCACCACCACGACCTCGCATGGCAACGCCCGCACCTCGCGCACGTAGAAGGACCCCGCGACGCGCCGCGATGGTCACACGTCACGATCAATGAACTCTCGCGACGAGAGCTTCGAGAGCGCGGCATCGACGCCGTGACGATCATGAACAGCTTCGATTGCGCTCCCCCACCCGGACGGCGCGACATCGCGCGCGAGAACATTGGCGTTCATGACGAAACGCTCGCGCTCATGGCGACGCGGGCGTTGCCACGCAAGAACGTGGCCGGAGCCTTGGCGCTGTGCGAAGAACTCGACGCGATCCTTTGGCTGCTCGGTCCGAGCGAGGATGGTTACGACGAGGAACTCGAAGCCCTCCTCGACGCGTCGAGCGTCGAACTGCGTCGTGGTCCGAGCGAAGGGCTCGACATCCACGATGCCTATGCCGCAAGCGACCTGGTCGTCATGCCCTCGACGTGGGAGGGTTTCGGCAATCCCGTCCTCGAATCAGTGACGCATCGTCGGCCGCTCGCGCTGTACCCCTACCCGGTCGCGCGCGAGATCATGGCCTACGGGTTTGAGTTCTTCGAGTTGACCGACGTCGCCGGCGTCGCGAACTTCCTTTCGCACCCTGACCCTGCACTCCTTGCGAACAACCTCACAATCGCCGAAGCGCACTTCAACGTGGCCAACCTTCCTGGACGCCTCCGCGAGGTGCTGACCCCTCTGGGTATCGAGTGATGCCCACTATCCTCTAAGCACATGGTGATCCAGGACGACCGTCCCCAGCACGCCGAGCGACGCGAACAGTTGCTGCGCGTCGCGACGTCGATGTTCGCGGAGCGGGGATTCCAATCGGCGACCATGGATGACATCGCGAAGGAAGCGGGCTTCACGAAGCCAATCCTCTACCAGTACTTCGAGTCCAAGACCGACCTCTACCACGAGATCGTGGCGCAACTCGCCGAGTCGCTGCTCTCGTCATTGAAGGAAGCGGTGAACGCCGCCGAGACGCCGCGGGCGAAAATCGAAGTGGCGTTTCGTGTCTACTTCGAGATGGTCGTGAGTGAAACGGACACCTTTCGCATCCTCTTCATCCACTCCCACGAAGGTGACACCGCGAAAGAGCTACGTGCGCTCGAACTCGGTCTTATCTCCTTCGTCATCCCCTTCATGGACGACTCATTCAGCGAAGAACATCGACGACAGCTCGCGGGTGGAGTCGTCGGCATCGCCGAAGGCGCCGCCATCGTGTGGCTGGAGCAACAGGCGTCCAAGGGCTGGCCGACGCCGGCTCCTGGCGCTGCCGAGCGCCTCGCGGCGCGCAGCGCCACCCTGGCCTGGGGCGGGTTACGCACCGTGCACGAAGAGGACTAGGAACCCGAGTCGCCCGCGACCAACTGTGTGAACGCCTTCGCCAGTTCCCAGAGTTGCGACGCGCACTGGTCGTACACGAACTGATCGCCGCCGGCCGGGTCGGCCACGTCGTACTGCGTCGAAGGATCGAGGTCGGCGACGGCAGCGAGTTGCTGCGCGAAGGTGACGCCGGTCGGTGCTCGACGCACGAAGAGGGCCAACTGCACCGTCTTTATGCTCGCGCTCTCGAAATGTGCGCGAACGTAGTGCACGTGTGCGGCCTCGCTCGCGAGTATCACGTCGGACCACTCGACGTCCGCTCCATCGACCTGATGGCTGCGGTGCGCTCCGTAGCGCTGCTCACCGAGTTCGGCGACGCTGCGTAGCGCGTCGCGAGTCCGAACGCTCATCGCGGCGCCTTCGACGGCAAGGGTGCCGGCGCTGCGCACTGACCACTGTTCGCCGGAACCTTCGCCCAGCGACGCGAGCATGTAGCCGAGCATGACCGAACGTGCGACGTTGCCCGTGCAGAGCGTGAGAATCTTCAAAACCGGTCCACTTCAGTCATTGGGCTGGGCTTGAGTGACTGCATCGCACTCGGTTGCCGAAAGGGAGCGACGATTCTACGTGTGCCGGTCGTCCGACCGTTCGAATTTCCAGGTTGTTTGAGCCACGACATACGACATTCTTAACTCCGAATTCGACCGACCCACATTCATACGTGACCCTTAGCTCGTTCTCGCCCGGCGTTGATCTCGAGGTCATTGACTGGTCATGTTCGAAACGTTTCGGACCACGAAATGAATGGAGACTGAAATGTTGGTAATCCTCTCAATGGGGCTCTTCGCACTTTTCGCACTTGCGGTGGTGTTCGTCCCTCTCGGCATCGCACTTCACGCGCACCGCAAAGCACAGCATCAATGGATTCGACGTTCAGCGATGGCTGATACGCACGTCGAAGTGAGGCCCGCACGCGAATTCGCCCAGTCGACGCAGTAGCTCTCGACCGCGTCGGTCAAACCTCTCTTGGCATCGCCCACGTCCGAACGAAGTGCAAACGCTTCGGACGTGGGCGCTGCCATTTGCTTACGACCTTGTGAGCACGACGTGCGTCGTCGCGTGCCCAGCTAATCCGACGATGTTCACCCTGAACGTGTAGACACCCGCAGGCACGGCCGCCTCGGGGTGGCCGGTGCGTTGATCCCACGTCAGTCGTTCGCGGTACGTGGCGCCCGGCGCGAGCGTGCGGTGGATGAGGTAGTACGCGCACGGCGCGGGACCTCCCCCGAACCAGCACGAACCCCAGACGGTGCGCCCGGCTGCATTGGTGAGCACGAAGTTGGGCGAGAACGTCCCGGTCGCGTACGAACATGACGTTGCCGAATGATTGTGCAAGGCAACCGTGACGTGCACGGTGTCGCCCAACGAATAACTCGCCTGATTCGCGGTCGCGCTCAGCGAGACCTGCGTCGGAGCGCACTTGGGCGTGGTGAGCGTCGCTGCCATCGACGAGGACGCGATAACTGACGGGAGCGCACCGACCACCAAGGTGACCGCCACCAGAAGACGACGAGATCGCATAGAAGCCTCCTACGAACAGTTCCTACTCCGTACTGTCCCGCCGGGGCCAAGTGTTACCCGGGTCCGCCATCCGCCACAATGTGGCGAGTCCGTACGCCTGGAGCCCGCTCGAACGAAGGAAAACCTGAGAGTGAGCAGTCGAGCCACGTTTAACGCTCGGCAACGGTCCGATCAAGTTCGTACCTCGCGTCACGCCTTCTTGCGAAAGACGACCACCGGGCAGGCAGCGTTGGCGACACAGTGTTCACTCGTCGAACCGATCAACATGCCAACGAACTCCCCGTGACCGCGGCTACCCACGACTAAGAGATCGGCACCCATCGACTCATGGATGAGTGCCGGTGCGGGGTGGCCCTCGACGATCTTCGACGTCACCTCAATTTGAGGATGAGCGGCCTTGGTCGAGGCGAGAATCGGCTCGAGCATGCTCTGGACCTCGCCTTGGGGGTCGAATCCGTTGGGAATGAAGGACCATCCGAACCCGGTCGGCCACTCCCACGCCGCCACGATCTCGAGTGCGCACTTCGTGAACTCCGCTTGGCGCGCAGCCCATTCGAGAGCGGAGAGCGAAGCGTCCGAGCCGTCGAAGCCGACGACAATCCGGTGATTCGCCTCGGTGTTGACGTTCAACTGTTCTGAACTCATGGCTACCTCCGTTTCGTCCGATTTCACTTCCGGACCTCAAGGCCGACCATACCGCCAAGGAAATTCGCGAGATACGGGACTAAGGGCACTAGTTGGCGGCGGGCGCGAATCGTAGTTTGGAAGGGTCGTCGGTCCTTGCATCGACGACGGTCCGAGGAGAGTCAGTCATGTCCGAACTCATCGTCGCACCGCCGACGTGTGCCCGTGCGACCGAAGTGTCGCTGGCGTCGCGCGCGGCCATCAATGCGCGCAGTGACGGTCCCGTCTCGATGGTGGAGCTGTGACCTCCCCCGCGATTCAGACTTTCGCGCTCGCGAAGAACTACGGATCGACCCGAGCGCTCCTCGGACTTGACCTCACAGTCGATGAGGGCGAGGTCGTTGGATGCCTCGGACCAAACGGCGCAGGCAAGACCACGCTCATTCGACTCCTGCTGGGACTCCTTATCCCGACGCACGGACGCGCCGAGATCTTTGGCATGGATTCGCATCACGAGACAATCGCCGCGCATCGACGCCTCGCCTACGTGCCGGGAGAAGCGAATCTCTGGCCCACGCTAAGCGTCGCCGAAACGCTTCGACTGCTCGGCCAGGTTCAGGGCCATGTCGACTCGACCTACCAGCGAGAACTGATCGATCGATTCGACCTTGACGTCACCAAGCGCGTCCGGGCCCTCTCCAAAGGCAATCGGCAGAAACTCATCTTGATCGCCGCACTCATGACGCGCGCAGACTTACTCATTCTCGATGAGCCGACGAGCGGTCTCGATCCACTCATGGAACAGGCGTTCCGACTCTGCATCCACGAAGCGAGAGACCGCGGACAGAGCGTGCTGTTGTCATCGCACATCCTGAGCGAAGTCGAAGCGCTCTGTGACCGGATCGCCATCTTGCGCGCTGGCAGTCTCGTCGAGATGGGCACCATGGCCGAGATGCGCCACCTGTCCGCGCTCACCGTGGAGGCCACGTTCGAGGGGAACGTCCCCGACGTGACCAACGTGCCCGGCGTGTCGACAGTCGACGTGCAGGGTTCGACGTTGCGCTGTCAAGTACGTGGTTCGGTGGAGCCTCTGCTCAACGCGCTCGCCAACACCGGCGTGCGCGAGCTGCTCAGTCGAGAACCCTCGCTCGAAGAACTGTTCTTGTCGCACTATGGAGCGACGTCGACCGGTGCAACGAATGACCACGACAGTTAGTCCGTCGCCCGCGCAAGCGCATCCGGTCGGACGTCGTTCGTCGCGGGAGATGGTTGCGCGCATCACGGCGCGCAAGTGCGTGCGGTCTGGCGTCGTGTGGGGCGTCGTGTTCGGGCTCTACATCGCCACCCAGGCGCTCACTTTCGCCACGAGCTACAAGACCGTCGCGTCGCGTCGACTGCTGGCGCAACAGTTCGGCAATAACGCCGGGATCAGCGCACTCGTCGGACCGGCCAGTCGCATCGACACCGTCCCGGGTTTCACCGCGTGGAAGTGCTTGACGGTCCTCGCCATCATCGGCGCCGTGTGGGGAATCCTCACCAGCACCAAATTGACGCGGGGGGAGGAAGACGCCGGGCGCTGGGAACTCCTCCTCGCCGGTGACACGACCGCCAAGAGCGCGGCCCGTCAGGCGCTCGTCGGCATGGCCGCAGGCGTGACCGCGATGCTGGGGGTGACCGCGCTCATCACGGTCGCGGTCGGACGCAGCGCCAAGGTTGACATTTCGGCGGGAAGCGCCGTCTACTTCGCGCTGGCCGTCGTCAGCGGCGCGGTCATGTTCCTCGCTCTTGGCGCGCTGTGCGCGCAGCTCTCGACGTCGAGGCGACAGGCCGCCGGCGTGGCGTCCGCGGTGCTCGGCGCGAGCTACGCCCTTCGCATGATCGCCGACTCCAGCTCGGGGCTCGGATGGCTTCGTTGGACGACGCCGCTGGGGTGGATTGAGAACCTACAACCCCTCACGAACCCACGGCCCTTCGCCTTGGTGCCCATCGTCGCACTCGTCATGGTCGTGGCGATCGCCACCGAGTTCCTCGCTCAGCGTCGCGACTTGGGTGCCGGCATGATGTCCGATCGTTCGACCATCGCCGCCGTGCGACGTCTTCCCACCACGCCCCTCGGTCTCGCTTTCTATACGTCGCGCGCGACGCTGTTGGCCTGGTCTGGCGGCATCGTCGCGTACGGGTTGCTCCTCGGAGGTATCGCGAAGTCGGGGGGCAAGATCATCACCAGTTCGCCGAGTTTGCGGTTGGCCTTCGCGCGCCTCGGCGTGTCCGGGGCGGAGGCGTATCTGAGCGTCGCGCTCTTGATCATGGCCGTCCTCTTGGCCTTCGTGGCGCTCGGTCAGGTGAGTGTCGCTCGCAAGGAGGAGTCGAGCGGGCAGCTCGAGAACCTGCTGGTCCGCCCATTCTCGAGGGTCACCTGGCTCGCGCAAAGGGTTGCGATCGCCGTCGCGGTGGTCGCGGCTGGTGGACTGCTCGCTGGCTTCTCGACGTGGCTCGGTGCCGTGAGCGATCACGCCAAGGTCCACATCGCGTCGCTCCTGAGCGCCGGTATCAACGTCGCGTTCCCAGCACTGCTCCTCTTCGGCGTCGGCGTACTCGTCCTCGGCGTCGCCCCTCGGCTGGCGAGCGTCGTCACCTATTCGATGTTCGTGTGGTTCTTGCTCGTCGAGATCCTGGGCAGCGTCGTCAATTTGAATCATTGGATCCTTGACCTGTCGGCCTTCCACCAGATGGCCGCGTCACCCGCCGTCGCGGTCAATTGGACCGCCAACGCATCCTTGATCGCACTCGCGGCGCTCTCGACGACACTGGGCGTCCTCGCCTTTCGTCGGCGCGACCTGAAGGGCGAATGAGCCGGTCACTCCGTCGGTGCACGCCCACGGTTCGGAAGCAATGCGAGCACGACGAGGACCGCCGCGCAGATCACGCAGGTCGCGATCACCAACGCCTCGTCCATGCCAGAGACGAAGGCCCGTCGCGCCACCAACGCGAGTTCGACGCCTTCGCGCGTGGGCGCTCGATGGGCGACCGCCAGTGCCGCGCCGAGCGAACCCTCGATAAGTCGCTGCACGAACGCCGGTACGCTCGCGTGCGCGAGGGCGCCCGTCATCACGTGTTGGTAGCGCAGGTTGAGCACCGTCCCGAGCACGCCGACACCTAGGGCGCCGCCGACCTGCATGGCGGCGTCGTTCGTGGCCGATCCCACGCCGGCGTGACGAATCGGCAGCGATCCCATCACCGACTCGGTGCACGGTGCGAGCGCCAGCGCGACGCCGACGCCAGCGAGCAGGAACGGTACGAGGCAGTCGCGATAGGTCCCAGTCAACGTCGTGCGCGACAATAGACCGAAGGAGACCGCGATGAGCACCAGCCCGGTACTCACGACGTACTTGGTCCCGACGAGACGCGCCGTGATGACCGAGAACGGGGCGACGACGAGAAGCGCTGCCGCGACGGGGATCACGCGCAGACCCGCTTCGAGGGGGCTATAGCCAAGGTCGAATTGGAGGTACTGGGTCATGAGAAAGAACATCCCGATGAGCGAGAACAGCACCAGGGCGAGCGCACCGATCGCGACGCTGTAGCGACGATTGGCGAAGAATCGCAGTGGCAGCATCGGATGATCAATGCGTCGCTCCCAGATCACGAAGCCCGTCAGGAAGGCGCCTCCCGCGAGCAGCGAGCCGATGATGAGCGGTGACGTCCACCCTCGATTCGGTGCCTCGATTACGCCCCATAGGAACAGGCCGAGGCCCAACATCGAGACGAACGAGCCCACCGCATCGGGACGCATCGATGAGGGATTCTTGGAGTTCGGGACGAGCCATATCGAGGCGATCAAACCCGCGAAGGCGATGGGCACGTTGATCAAGAACACCGAGCCCCACCAGAAGTGCGCGAGGAGGACGCCGCCGAGGATCGGACCGAGCGCCACGCCGATACCCATCGTGCCCGACCAGATCCCGATGGCGCGCACGCGGTCGCGTTCGCCCGTGAAGACGTTGGTGAGGATCGACAGGGTGCACGGCATCAACGCGGCGGCCCCGACCCCCATGAACGCGCGCGACAGGGTCAGTTCGAGTGGACTACCGGACCACGCGGCAGCCATCGACCCGCTGGCGAAGACGACCAGTCCGGCCATGAACACCCACTTGCGACCCGCTCGGTCACCGAGGGCTCCGAGCGACAGGAGAAGCCCCGCGAAGACCACGGCGTACGCGTCGACCATCCACTGCAGCTCGCTCGCACTCGCTCCCAACTTGTCGGCGATCGACGGGAGCGCGACATTGAGCACCGTGTTGTCGAGACTGATCAGCAGGAGCGTCACGCAGAGGACCGACAACGTCGCCCAACGGCGGCGCGCCGGCCCCCGCAACGACGAAGGAGGCGCCAAGGTGCCGGTCACGCGGCCAATCTAGGACTGTGTTGCCTTGAATTAACAGGGGAATAGGTCCCAGACGGACCACCGACGTCGGACGATCGTGGTCGCCGAGTTCAGGGTGTCACACGACGTGGACGACAGCAAATGACCTTCGTCCCTACGTGGCGAGAACATCGAACGACGACCATTGTTGCATGGCGCATCTTCGAAGCAGCGACCGAGCAGCGCCGTGAACGCCACTCGTGAAACGCCTCGACCGGCCAACGATCGTCGAGTGCCTGAATCAAGCTTCATCCCGGGACGGTACCCGGCGACGTTGGAAACCGACATCGTCGTGCGCACCGGCGCCGTGCTCCATCTGCGGCCGATTCGGGCGAGCGATGCCGACAAGCTGGTCGCGTTCCATCACCGATTGTCGTTCGACTCCATCTATCGCCGCTACTTCTCGGTCCACCCCGAACTCTCGGCGGTCGAAGTGGCCCACCTCACCGAGGTCGACTACGTTGACCGCTTGGCCTTCGTGATCGAAGACGGCGACGAACTGGTGGCCGTTGGGCGCTACGACCGCTACCCCTCGACACCGACCGCGGAGGTGGCTTTCGTCGTCCGCGATGACTACCAGCACCTCGGACTCGGCCATCGCCTCCTCGAGGCGTTGGCCGACGCCGCGCGCGAACGGGGCATCACCACGCTTAGCGCCGAAACGCTGTACGAGAACCACGACATGATGTCGGTCTTTCGCCACTCGGGCCTGCCGATGAAGTCAACCTTCGCACGCGGGGACATCAGCGTCACGCTCTCGCTCGAACCAGACGGCGACGACGCGCCAAGCACAGTTTCACCCGATGCGAGCTAGCGCGCCTGGTCTCGCGGCGCGACCGGCAGCGGGGGCACCTATCGTCGTGTTGACGAACCCAACGGTTCGAGCGGGAGCGACATGACATCGTCGATGCGCGTCTGGGCGGTTGCCACGCCGGGACCGATCGCGACGAACCCGCTCGTCCAACTCGAGCGCGACGTGCCCACGCCCGGACCGGGCGAACTGCGTCTACGTGTCGTGGCGTGCGGCGTCTGTCGCACGGACCTGCACCTCGCCGAAGGTGACCTCGCGCCGCGTCGCGCGCTGGTCGTGCCGGGACACGAGATCGTCGGTATCGTCGACGAGCTCGGAGAGGGCAACTCGACGTACCGCGTGGGCGAGCGCGTCGGCGCCGCGTGGCTCGCTCGCACGTGCGGCGTGTGCCGTTTCTGCCAGGATCACCGAGAGAACCTCTGTCTACACCCGACGTTCACGGGGTGGGACATCGACGGCGGCTACGCGACCTATGTCGTGGTGCACCAAGACTTCATCTACCGCCTACCTGAAGGCTTCGACGACGTCGACGTGGCGCCCCTGCTCTGTGCCGGGATCATCGGTTTCCGCGCCCTTCGCCGCACGGAGTTGCCGCACGGGGGTCGACTCGGGATCTACGGATTCGGTGGTTCGGCACACCTCACGGCGCAGATCGCGATCGCCGAGGGCGCCCGCGTCTACGTCATGACCCGTTCCCACGAGGCGCGCGAACTGGCCTTGACGTTGGGAGCGGCGAGTGTCGGCGACACCGGTGACGCCCCGCCGGAACCACTCGACGCAGCCATCCTCTTCGCTCCGGTCGGGGACATCGTCCCCATCGCGCTGTCGAACCTGGACCGAGGCGGCGTACTCGCCGTGGCCGGGATCTATCTCAGTGACATCCCTTCGCTCAACTACGAACGCCACCTCTTCCAGGAACGGACGCTGCGCAGCGTCACCGCGAACACCCGCCAAGACGGTCGCGAATTCCTCCAGACCGCCCAGCGGGTCGGCGTGCGTTCGACCGTGCACCGCTACGGCTTCGACGACGCCAATCAAGCGCTCGACGACTTGGCCCACGACCGGTTCGACGGCGCGGCTGTCTTGGTCGACTTCGACCGCTGAGACCAGGGCTTTTCACCGAAGTGGTGACGTTTGACCCTAGTGCCCCCTCTCGCGAACTGACGAGACTTCGGTTGGAACTCGAAAGTGGAGCTTGGGTAGGCGCGGCTCTGGCCGCGCGTTGGAGGCATCCATGAAACGTTGGGGCCGAATGGTGACCCAAGGGACAATCGGGTGAAACCACGTACCGGCGACAGTGACGCGGCACCAGAGCGGCCCGCCACATACGAAGCCACACCGGCGCTCGACGGTGAACTCTACGCACGGCGCTTCTGGCTGCACTACCTCGTCGTGGGCATCCTCGTGTTCGTCGGTGAGGCAGTGGCGGCCCTCACGTATCTGGCGCTGACACCCGACGGCCCCCATCGGTTCTTCTTGATCACGCTCACCGTGATCGTCATCCTCTCTCTACTGGCGAGTCTTCCCCTCGCGCGAATCTTCGCCTCCTCGCACTGGAGGGGTCACTACTCGTTCGCGTGGACCCTTGCCGCCGGCGTGGTCTTGACTGCAGTGATTCACCTCGACCGGGGCACCGCCAGCCCCTTGCTCGTGATCCTCGTCTTGCCCATCATGTCCGCTGCGCTCGCACTCGAGGTGCGTCAGGTCGTGCTCTGTGGCGTCGCCACCTTCGCTGAATTCCTCTTCATCTGGCTCGATGAACCAGTCATCTCGCGCTCGACGTCGGCGATGTCGATGTTCACCGCGTTACTCGTGGGCATGGTCGTGATCGCCGTCGGCGTCTCGGCGGCACGTATGCGGCTCTTGAGCGACGAGACACGTCTGCGCAGCGAACTGGCGACGATGGCGACGACCGACGCCCTGACCGGGTGCCTCAATCACGGCGCTTTCTACGATCGACTCGACGTCGAGGTCAAGCGGGCTCTTCGTCAACACGAGTCCCTGAGCCTGCTCATGATCGACATCGACTTCTTCAAGGCCTTCAATGACACGTTCGGACACCAAGCGGGTGACGACGCCCTGGCGTTCGTCGGCGTCACCCTGGTCACACTCAGTCGAAGTTTCGACGTCGTGGGCAGGATCGGCGGCGACGAATTCGCCGTCATCCTCCCCACGTCAACCCTCGCCGACGCCGCGATGATCGCGACGAGAATGAACACGGCGCTGACGTTGTCCGCGCGACCTTCCGTGAGCATCGGCTACGCGTCGCTCGACCCATCGAACCCCACCACGGGCCAGCTCGTTCGTGACGCCGATCGCAGTCTGTACGAGATGAAACTCAGCGGCCGAGGGCGAGCCTCCGCCGGTGATGTCGCTGCGTCGCCACAACTCGAAACCAAGGGCCCGCCGCTCCAGTCCGAAATCGACCTCATGCTGGCGAGGGCGCACGTCCGCGCGGCCGATCACGCGGCGGCCGCCGCTTTGCGGATGCTCGATGCGTATCAGGCCACGACCACGGTCGGCTTCGGATTCGTCGACCGCGACTTTCGAATCGTGCGTATCAACCCGATACTGGCCGCCATTCACGGCGGACCCGCGAGCGACCAGATAGGTCGCACCGTGGAGGAGGTCGTCCCTTCGCTCTGGCCCATCCTCGAGCCGTTGTATCGATACGTGCTCGACTCTCGTCAGCCAGTGATCAATCGAGAGGTGTCGGGCCGACCGCCCAGCGATCCGACGCAACGCAAGACGTGGCTGACCAATCTCTACCCGGTCACGATCGACAACGAGTTGATCGGCGTCGGCATCGTGCTGCTCGACATCACGGACTGGGGGCCCCTCGACGAACGCCAGCGCGGCGTCACTTCTCGAGGGCGGAGTTGAATCGCGGCGTGCCGCGTAAGGTGCGAAGGAGGTCGCCCTTCAAAGAAACGTCGAGACGACAGACCTCGTAGAGGATCGGAGGTGGCGTGACAGCAACCCTGAAGATGATCCATAAGTCGATCGGCGTCGAGGTCCGACGGGGCACTTACGGCGTCATTCTCGACGGTCGAAGCGCCGGATCACTCGACATGAACGAGACGATTGAGATCCCCATCGAACCGGGTCGCCACCGCGTGCAGGTGCGTAATGGTCGAAACTCCAGCCGAACGCGTGACTTTGATGCCGCCGAGGGAGAAATCGTCGCGTACCGGTGTACGGGCAAGAGCGTTCTGCCCCTCTTCCTCGCATCCTTCCTCATCCCCAGCTTGGCGCTGCAATTGCGGCGAGAAGGCAGCGACCACTGAGGTCGCAGTCACGATGTTCGAGGGTTCCAACAATCGCTCGACGCTGACCAGGTCGCTTTCCCAGAACGTGACTAAAGCCCTTAGCAATCAAGGGGAGTACCGCGATACCTTCGCTTCAAGGCCAGTTGAAAGGTATCTCGAACGTGTTTCAGACTCGTATTCATGGCAGGGGTGGCCAGGGAGTCGTCACCGCAGCCGAGATCCTTTCGGTGGCCGCCTTCGATGAAGGACGTCACGCCCAAGCCTTCCCCAGTTTCGGGTCCGAGCGCACCGGGGCGCCGGTCGTCTCGTTCTGTCGTTTCGATGACCGGGTGATCCGCACCCACGAGCCCGTCATGGAGCCCGACGCCGTGATCATCCAAGACGTCACCCTGATCCACCAGGTCGACCTGTTCGCGGGCCTCTCCGACGCTGGCTACGTCTTGATCAACACCTCGAACCACTTCTCCGATCTCGGTTTTGGCGATTTCTTCGACCACTTCCGGCCCGAGCGCCTCATGACCTGCCCCGCGACCGAGATCGCCCTCGAGCACCTCGGTCGCCCCCTGCCCAACGCCGCCTTGCTCGGTGGATTCGCCGCCCTCACTGGTGAGATCACCTGGGACGCGATCGACAAGGCGGTGCGCGAACGCTTCACGGGACCGGTCGGGGCGAGCAACGCCGTCGCCGCGAGAGCGGCCTACGACTACGTGGCATCGATGATGAAGGAGGCCGCTCGTGCTGCAGCAAATTGAGGGCTCCAAGGCCATCGCCGAGACCGTGGCGCTCTGTCGTCCCGAGGTCGTCTGCGCCTATCCGATCTCGCCCCAAACCCACATCATCGAGGCGGTCGGCGCAATGGTGAAGGATGGCACGCTCGCGCCGTGCGAGTTCATCAACGTCGAGTCGGAGTTCGCGGCGATGTCGGTGGCGATCGGCGCCTCGGCGACCGGGGCGCGTGCCTACACGGCGACGGCCAGCCAGGGCCTGTTGTTCATGATGGAAGCCGTCTACAACGCCGCCGGGTTGGGCCTCCCGATCGTGATGACCCTCGCGAACCGGGCGATCGGCGCGCCGATCAACATCTGGAACGATCACAGCGACGCCATGGCCGTGCGCGACTCGGGTTGGATTCAACTGTTCGCCGAGAGCAATCAAGAAGCGGCGGACCTGCACGTGCAGGCCTTTCGTCTCGCGGAGGAGCTCTCGGTACCGGTCATGGTGTGCGTCGACGGCTTCATCTTGACCCACGCGGTCGAGGGCGTCGACGTGCTCGACCAGTCGTTCGTCGACTCGTTCCTCCCGCCCTACGTGCCTCGACAGATGCTCGACACGAACGCACCCGTCTCCATTGGCGCGATGGTCGGGCCCGAGGCCTTCGAAGAGGTTCGCTATCTCGCCCACCTGCGTCAGCTCGACGCGTTGGAGCGTATCCCCGCCATCGCCAGTGAGTTCCTCGAGGCGACCGGACGCGACAGCGGCGGGCTCGTGCGTCCGTACCGCATGGATGACGCCGACACCGTCTTCGTCGCCATGGGTTCAGTCCTCGGCACCTTGAAGGACGCGGTCGACGCTCGCCGCGAGCTCGGCGAACGGGTCGGCGTCCTGGGCGTCACCTCGTTTCGACCCTTCCCGAGCGAGGCGGTGCGTGACGCTCTGGCCAACGCCCGTCAGGTCGTCGTGCTCGAAAAGGCCTTCAGCATCGGGGCCGGTGGCGTGTTGTCCAACGACATCGCCATCGCGCTACACCAGGAGAAGGCATTCCTGCGTACCGTCATCGCCGGACTGGGCGGTCGGGCGATCACTCGACGGGCGCTCGAAGGGCTCCTCGAGGACGCGGCGCACGACCGACTCGCGCCGCTCACCTTCCTCGATCTCGACCAGGGAGCGGTCGATCGAGAGCGCGCCCGCATGCAAGCGACGCGTCGATCGGGCCCCTCGGCCGAAAACCTCCTGCGCGACCGCAGTGCCGTCCCTTCGAAGGCACGCGCATGACCGGCCAGCGCGTTCACTTCTACCAAGTCGGCAGTTTCGCCGTGGGCAACCGGCTCCTCGATGCCGACGAGCGCACGGCGCAGTCGCACTCTGATCGAACCAACTCCATCGACTCGGGCCACCGCGCCTGCCAGGGATGCGGCGAGGCACTGGGCGCGCGCTACGCCCTCGACGCCGCGATGCGCGCGACCAACGGTCAAATCGTCGCGGTCAACGCGACGGGATGCCTCGAGGTCTTCTCGACGCCCTACCCCGAGACGTCGTGGCGGATCCCGTGGCTCCACTCACTCTTCGGCAACGCGCCCGCCGTCGCCACCGGCGTCGCCGCCGCACTTCGCGCCAAGGGTCAAAAGGACGTTCGCGTCGTCGCCCAGGCGGGCGACGGAGGGACGGTCGACATCGGCTTCGGCTGCCTCTCGGGCATGTTCGAACGAAACGACGACGTGCTCTTCATCTGTTACGACAACGAGGGCTACATGAACACCGGCGTGCAGCGCTCGGGCGCCACGCCACCGGCCGCTCGCACCGCGACCACCGAAGCGGTGGGACCCGAGCCCGGCAACGTCTTCGGCCAAGGCAAGGACGTGCCGCGCATCGCCATGGCGCACGACATCCCCTACGTCGCGACCGCCACGGTCGCGGACCTGCACGACCTCGAGCGCAAGGTCGAGCGAGCCATGGAGTTCCGCGGCGCGCGCTACCTGCACATCCTGGTCCCCTGCCCCCTCGGCTGGGGGTCGCCGTCCGCCGAGACAATCCTCATCGCACGTCTCGCCCACGAGTCGGGCCTCTTCCCGGTCTTCGAGGCCGAGAACGGCGTCGTGACCTCCGTGTCGCCGATCCGCCACGTCGTGCCGGTTGAGGAGTACCTGTCGCGCCAGCGTCGCTTCGCCCACCTCTTCGGCAAGAACCCCCGTCCCGACATCGTCGCGCACCTCCAGCGGATGGCCGACGAGAACATCGCGCGCTACGGACTGCTCCGTCCAGAACTGGAGCCTTCCTCATGAAGATCCCCTTCGCCATCACCCTCGACGTCGGATCGAGTCGAGCGAACCACACCGGATCGTGGCGCACAGAGCGCCCCGTCTACGTGGACCGACTTCCGCCCTGTAACAATGCCTGCCCCGCGGGAGAGAACATCCAGGGTTGGCTCTACGACGCGGAGTCGGGCGACTACGAGACAGCGTGGCGCTCGCTCGTCGAGGAGAACCCGCTGCCGGCCATCATGGGTCGGGTCTGCTTTCACCCGTGCGAGACGGCGTGCAACCGGGTCCAGGTGGACGAGGCCGTCGGCATCAACGCCGTCGAGCGCTTCCTCGGCGACTTAGCCATCGAGAAGGGCTGGCAACTGCCGAGCGCCGGACCCGACACCGGGAAGCGAATCCTCGTCGTCGGCGCCGGACCGGCCGGGTTGAGCGCCACGTACCACCTTCGCCGCCTCGGCCATCAGGTGCGCCTCGTCGACTCCGCCGCACACCTCGGGGGGATGATGCGGTACGGCATTCCGGCGTACAGGCTGCCGCGCAACGTCCTCGACGCCGAGATCGCGCGCATCGTGGCGATGGGCGTGGAGATCGAACTCGAGCACGTCGTCCACGATGTCGAAGCGGAACGTCGTGAGGGAGCGTTCGACGCCGTCTTCCTCGCGGTCGGGGCGCAACTCGGCAAGCGAGTCGACATCCCCGCCGGTGATTCCTCGCGCGTCATCGACGCCGTGAGCTTCCTCCACCAGGTCGCCGAGGACGATCCGCCACTGCTCGGACGTCGCGTCGTCATCTACGGCGGTGGTGACACCGCCTTTGACGCGGCCCGCACCGCGCGTCGCCTGGGCGCCACCGACGCCGTGATCGTCTATCGCCGCAACCGCGAACGGATGGGCGCGAGCGGCGAGGAGTTCGAACAGGCCCTCGGCGAGGGCGTCACCGTTCGTTGGCTCTCCACGATCAGCAAGTTCGCCGATGACCGGATCGTCATCGAGAAGATGCAGCTCAACGCGGAGGGATTCCCCGAGCCGACCGGTGAGTTCGAGGAACTCGACGCCGACTCGCTGGTCCTTGCTCTCGGGCAGGACACCGACCTCTCGCTCCTCGAGCACGCTGATGACGTCACGGTGCGCGACGGCGCCGTGCAGGTGGTGGACTCGATGATGGCCAGCACCACGGGGATCTTCGCCGGCGGTGACGCCGTCCCCGCCGATCGCACGGCGACGGTCGCCATCGGCCACGGCAAGCGAGCCGCGCACGGCATCGACGACTTCGTCATGGGGCGCAGCACCGAAGCGACGACCCGTCACGAGCTCGCCACGTTCGAACACCTCAACACCTGGTACTACGCGGACGCCCCGCGCACGCAGCGCCCCGAGCTCGAACGAATCCGACGACAGACGAACTTCGAAGAGGTCGTGGGCGGTCTGAGTGAGGACAACGCACTCTTCGAAGCGCGACGATGCATGTCGTGTGGCAACTGTTTCGAATGCGACAACTGTTTCGGGGTCTGCCCCGACAACGCCGTCATCAAACTCGGGGACGGCATGCGTTACGAGTTCAACTACGACTTCTGCAAGGGGTGCGGGATCTGCGTCACCGAATGCCCGTGCGGTGCGATCGAACTGGTGCCCGAGCGCAACTGAGCCACGTCGTCACCGCACAAGGCGACACTGGGCGCGGACTATGCGTCTTCGAAGGCCTCGCCCGGCGGACAGGACTCCAGCGAATTGACGGCACGAAGATTGTCAGTCGTCGCCGCTTGCAGCCGGCGAAGTGCTCCGTCGTCCAGGGGCTCACACACCCAGTCCCAGTGCAGCGCCACGGCGTCGCCGACGTCGAGGTCATCAAAGAATCCGACCCCCTTGACGCCTCGGCGCACGACCTCGACCCGCTGGTCACCGAGCACGAGTTGGCTGCTCACGAGATCGAGTCCACGGCTCTCGACGGTCGCGAGGTCGCCGTCCAGGGCCACGACATGGCCCCAACGAATTCGACAGTGATCGAGCACCTCGAGAGGGACGTCTGCTTGCCCGGCGCGCAAGAGGCCGAGCCAGGGATACACGGCGAAGACGTGGAAGTTGTGCTGGGCCACGCCGCCATTCCACGCGGCCGCGATGAGCGGAGGAAAGCGAGTGCCCGCTCGATGCGCGAAGCGCTCGTCGAGCGATGCAGCGAGGAGTGAAGCTGGGACACGTCGGGTCAGATCGTTCCCGATCCAGTAGGCCTCCACCACGCGTGAATCGAGTGGGTCGGTGATGTCGTTGCAGCCCGCGATCAGTTCGAGATAGGGCCACGCCCCCTCGAACTGGAGCGCCAGGTGCGCGAGCAGCGAGTCCTGGCCACCTTCGACCGCGGCCTCGAGCAACGCACCGGGATCGCCGGGCCCGCAGTAGCCGAGTTCATTGGGTGGGTAGGCGTATCGAGCGAAGAGCTCCGCCCCCGACACCCGAGTGCGACTGCGGCCGGGCAGGTTCACGCGCGAAGTCCCCTTTCGGACCACGTGCGACGACCCGCGCTGACGAGGACGAGTGCCGCGCCGGCCGCGATGAGAACGAAGCCACCCGTGTTGGTGCTCACGCTCGTCGTGCCAGCCACCAGTTGCAGCAGCCACGTGACGAGAGCCGCCGACGCCAGGACCGACGTCACGTCGACGGCGCGCGCGCGAGCGAGGGCGCTCATCCACGTCGCCACGTAGGCGCTCAGGAGCAAACCGGTCCAGAGTGCCCAACGCCACTGGTTGGCGTTCATGGCGCCTAGTTGCCCAAGCGATCCACTCGCAGCGAGGTAGATAATGAGCGTCACCGCGCCGAGACCCATACGCACGACGGCGAGGGTCGCGGGCGCATTGGTCTTCAGCAGACGCCGTGCGATGACGACTTCGATGGCCCAGAGCACGCTCGAGAGGAGCACGTCGACTTCGCCGCGGTTCGCGGCGAGTCGTCCGACGCCGCCGCTCACGATCACCTCACCACACACGACGAGGCCGATCGCCACGACGTTCCACCAGCGCAGCCGCTCGCGCAGGAACAGCACCGCGATCAAGGCCACCCAAAGGACGAGCGTGTCGCGCCAGAACGCCGCCGAGGTTGGATCGCTCTGGGCCAGTCCGTCGAAGAACAGCACGAAGGCCAGACCCCCACCCACCACGCCGACGTAGAGGAGGCCGAGGCGCGTCATCCATCGACTCGTCGGGCGCACCGATCGGGTTTCGGGTGCGATCGCGACGAAGTTCGCGACCGCCGACCCGCTTCGACGTGCGCGCACCCTCCAGCCGACGAGTGCCACGAGCGAGAGCACCGCCATCGCGACGATGTTCTTCGCGGTGGTGTAGACGGCGGGCGTCGCACCGGCCCGCACGCCGTAACTGTTGACGAAGACCGACACCCCACTCACGAGGGCGGTCGCGCCGACGAGGGCGACACCCGGCAGTCGATGACCACGAGTCACGGGGTTGAACGTCTTCACGAGGCACCCCCCACCGATGAGGAGGACATCGCCTGACGGATCTCCTCGACCACCCGAGCGGCGGCGACCCGGTCCACGCGCTCGATCACGTACCCGCTGTGGACGCTCACCCAGTCGCCTTCAGCGAGGTCGTCGCCGTCGAAGGCGAGCAGGGACGCTCGCGACCACGTCCGCTCGACGTCCTCCACCACGACCCAGTGAGGTCCGTCCCGGTGGAGCACCTTGTAGAACCGACTTACGCACATCGTTCACTCCTCTCAATAACCGCCGCCACGGCCGCTAACGCCTCGGGTATCGCCGCGTGCACGGCCTCGCTCATCTCGTCGCCGAGATTGAACGCGTCGCCGTCGACGGCGACGAGCACCAGTCGTCGCGGCGCGCGCCCGACGGCGTGCGCGAGGCGCAGGACCCCGACGAGTCCGATGCCGTGGGTACTCGTCACCCCGAGTTCGTCGAGGTCGTCGCGCGACGGGTGAAGTTCGACGTCCATGACGCGCACGGTGCCGCTCGGTGCACCCGAACGCACCGCGTCGATGACGACGGCGAGATCGGCGTGATCGAAGCGGCCGAGCAGGTCAAGCGGTTCGGCCAGCGGCCCGACGTCGCGCACGGGGCAGCCCGACTGCACGAAGAGTGCGGCCACCACCGGTCCAACGGCGTCGTCGCCTCGGTACGAGTTGCCGAGGCCGGCCACGACGATGTCGAGGGGACTCACGAGCGCTCGACTTCGAGATCGAGGAAGTGCGCCGCACAAGAGATGCACGGGTCGTGGTTGCGGACCGCCTGCTCGCAGCGCCACTGCAGGTCGTCGTCATCGAGATCAAGTCCGCCTTCGACGACGCGGCGCAGATCCTCTTCGATCGTGAGCTGATTCTGCGACGTCGGCGGCATGATCCGTGCGTGCAGGATATTGCCGTCGTCGTCGATCTCGTACTGGTGCAGCAATAGTCCCCGCGGCGCCTCGGTGACCCCGGTACCCACGCCGGCTCGGGCGACCAGGGTCGCGCCGGCGGGGTCGGGCGCTTCGTACGCGGCGACGAGGCGAAGGGCCTCCTCGCAGGCGAATACCAACTCGAGCGCGCGCACGATGATGCTCTGGAAGGGATTCACGCACGTCGGGCCGAGACCGGCATCACGCGCGGCCGCTCGCACGACGTCCGACAAGAGCGACTCGTTGAGCGCGTAGCGCGCGAGTGGTCCGGTGAGGTAACTGCGTCCATCGAGGCGAGCGTGCAGCGCGGTCGAGCGCGACACGTGCTCTTCGACCGAGAGTTCAGCGAACGTCTGCGGCGAGACGTCAAGTCCATCAGACGAGATTGGTCGTCCCGCGTCGATTGCGTAGCGGCCATCCTGGCGCAACGCGACGAAGCGATACGCGGAGGTGACTGCCGGGAAGTCGAATCCGGCGACCCACCGCACGGTCGCGAGTGCCTCGTCGAGTGCGCGCGCGAGCGGTCCGCCCAGCGCGGCGATCGCCGCGGATTCGGGCGCGCGGTAGAAACCGCCGACGCGCACGTTGACCGGATGAACCGCCCTTCCCCCCACCGTCTCCATGACGAGGTTGCCCGTTCGTTTGAGGCTCAGGCCGCGCTCGATCACACCGGGCACCTTTTCGGCCAATTCGACAGCGTCGAGACAGCCGAGGAAGTCAGGGGCGTGGAGCAGGTAGACGTGCAGTGCGTGGCTCTGGATCCACTCGCCGCAGTACAGTAGGCGTCGAAGTTGCTGCACCTGATCGCTCACGACGATTCCCGCGGCGTCTTCCATCGCCGCACACGCGGTCAGTTGGTAGGCGACGGGACAGATCCCACAGATCCTCGCCGTGATGTCGGGTGCCTCACTGAAGTGTCGTCCGACGAGCATGGCCTCGAAATAGCGCGGCGGCTCGAAGATGTCGAGCGACACGTCACTCACCGTGCCGTCGTGGACGACGACCCGCAGCGATCCCTCACCCTCGACCCGGGCGACGCCTTGCGCGCTGACCGTGCGGTTGCGTTTGGTTCCGTGTGTCACGACTGCTCCCGTCTGCCCAGCGCGACCTTCGTGGCGACGAGGTTCGTGGCGCCCTCACGAAACGATGGTGCCGCCGCGTTGAAGGTCTGGAGCAGTCGCGACAGCGTGACGTCATCGTGCCCGTGCGCGCGCAACCATTGCACGAGGGAGTCGACGTTGGCGCCCTCGCTGGGTCCAAAACAGCCAAAGCAGCCACGACCGATCGATGGGCAGAGGGCGTTGCAGCCGGCACGCGTCACGGGTCCGAGGCACGCGCACTCGCCCGTCACCGCAAGGCAGACCGTGGCGCGGGCCTTGCACTCCTGGCACACCGAGTGGCTGGCGACGATAGGACGACGATGGGCGAGCAGCGCGAGGATCACTTCGAGGAGCTGGTAGCGGTCGATTGGGCAACCGCGTAGTTCGTAGTCGACCGCCACGTGCGCTGACACGGGCGTCGACGTGTCGAGCGACCGGAGGTACTCGGGATGGGCGTAGACCATGGCCGGGAACGCTCCCGGCTCAGCGAAGTTTCGCAGCGCCTGTATCCCACCGGTCGCCGCGCACGCCCCGATCGTGACGAGAAAGCGCGACTGGGCACGGACCTCCATGATTCGCGCGACGTCGTCGTCGGTCGTGATGGAGCCCTCGACGAGTGAGACGTCGTAGGGTCCGTCGACGTGGGCGCGCGTCATCTCGGTGAAGTGCGCGATGCGCACGGCACGCGTGATGGCGAGAAGTTCCGGTTCGAGGTCGAGCAGGCTCAGTTGACAACCGTCGCAGGAGGCGAACTTCCAAACCGCGAGGGTCGGCCGGGCCACGACCGTGTCGGCGCTCATCGCTCACGCTCGTTCATACGCACACTCGCCTGCGGGTAGCCCACGACGGGACCGTCGCGACACAAGAGCAACGGGCCGAGTTGACAGTGCCCGCACCACCCGAGACCGCACTGCATGTTGCGCTCGAGCGAGACCCAAATCGAGGAGGAATCGACTCCCATGTCGTTCAACGCCCGCGCCGTGAAGCGCATCATGATCTCCGGACCGCAGATGAGCACGCGACAGTGTTGTGGATCGAAACCGGCGCTGTCGAGCAGCGTCGTCACCAAGCCGACCCGGCCATTCCACCCGGGCGCCGAGCGGTCGACGGTGGTGAGGACGCTGACACCCTGTTCGCGCCACTTCGCCATGTCGTCGTTGAACACGAGCTGGCTTGGTTCGCGAGCACCCACGAGCACGAAGACCCGACCGGCCACGCTCCCACGGGCCTCGGCCAACTCCTCGACGGCACCGCGCAACGGCGCGAGGCCGATGCCACCGGCGATGATCACCGTGTCGAGGGTCGTGGCGCAGCCAGTAACACCCCAGTCGGTGCCAAACGGGCCGCGTACGCCCACCACATCACCCACCTGGCTGACACACAGGGCGTGGCTCACGGCGCCCACGTCGCGGACGGTGTGGCGCAAGGGACCAGTGTCGCACGGTGAACCACTGATCGAAATAGCCACTTCGCCGACGCCAAAGGCGCTCAACATGTTGAACTGACCCGATCGGAACGAAAGCCGCTCGTCGTCGAGGGACGTCAGCCAAAGAGTGACCACGTCGGACGTCTCTTCGCGTCGCGACACGACACGGTAGAGGGCCGGCGTCAGCGCCGATCGCGGAACGTTGACCTGCGTGGCGCTAGTCACGTGCTTCCCCATAGAGGTCGATGAGCCGCAATCGTGTGGCCTGGAGGCGGCCAAGGAGCTCTTGGCTCACGCGCGACAACAGTGCGAAACCGAGCGACGGGTCGGCCAGCGACTTCGCGCGAAGGCACGCGCCGTCGATGGCGAGGGCGCCGACCGGCTCGGTGGCGCGGGCGTCGAACGTCCACAGGTAGGGAGGGACGAGCCAGCTCCATCCGACCACCGCGCCCGGCCCCACGGTTTCGATCACGATCGGGCCGTGTCCCGCTTGATGGACCTCAATGGAGACGTGACCGCGACGAACGAGGTAGAAAGTGTCGGCGAGGCCGCCTTCGACACACAGCATCGACCCCGCATCGACGGCGACGAGTCGGGCGCATCCCGCAACCAACTGTCGATGCTCGTGGTTCAGCCCCGCGACGAAGGGGTGTGCACCGACCAGTTCTTCGATCGTTCTCACGAGCTGCTCCTTGTGCTCGAGAGCGCCACTGACGTCGCGCCATCGGAACGCGCAATGGTGCTCGCCTCTTCGGTGATGTCGATGCCGACGGGACACCACGCGATACAACGACCGCAACCCACGCATCCGGAAGTGTCGAACTGGTCCCACCACGACGAGAGCTTGTGGGTCATCCACTGGCGGTAGCGCGACTGGGTCGTCGGTCGAACCGCGCCCCCATGGAGATAGGAGTGATCCACACTGAAGCACGACGCCCACGTGCGTTGACGGATCACGTCGCCGTCGAGGTCGGTCGCGTCGCGAACGTCGCTGCAGAAACACGTCGGGCACACCAGTGTGCAGTTGCCACACGACAGGCAACGCTCGGCGACCTGCGCCCATTGGGGGTGCTCCAGATTGCGCGCGAGCACTCCGGCGAGACCGTCGGTTTCCATGTGACGGACCATTCGACGCCGGGCGCCCGCAATCGTGTCGACGCGGGCCGCGCGATCCGACTCAGAGGCCGAGGCAAACGCGACCTCGCGCAGGGCGGCGGCCCCGCGGGCCGTCCCGATACGAACCAGGAATCGATGGCCATCGCCGTCGTCCAACTCCGACAGTGAGAGGTCGAAGCCAGCCTGCGCATCAGGTCCGGTACCCATCGAGTCGCAGAAACACGTCGCCGCTGGCGTCGCGCACTCCGCGACCACCATGAAGGCATCGTCTCGCCGATGGGCGTAGCGGGCGTCGGGGTGCGCCCCTCCCATGAGGACGCGATCGAGGATCGCCAGTGCCGCTACCTCGCAGGGACGCGCGCCCACCACGGCGATCGGCGAGCGTTCATCAGGGGTCTCCTCCAGCACGACGTCACCCTCGCCAATGTGCGCCCGCCACACTTCTTCGTGCGCCGGGAAGAATTCAGACTTCCATCCGACTGGCCCCACCGCCCAGTCGAAGAGGTGCTCGTCGTCACCCTGCACGAGCCGGTACTCCCCCGGACCTTGGCGGTCGCGCACCCCTCGAGGTAACTCGTCAATCCCGTGGAGCGGACCGGGCACGATCGCTCCGGATCGGACGACGGGTCCCTTCACGTCGTACCCGAGGGAGCCTAAGTGCACGATCAGCGTCGTGAGGTCTTCGGGGCGCAGCACGACCTCGGTGCCGACGTCGAGTGTCACGTGGACCTCGTGCCGTCGTATGTGGCTCGCGTCGTGGCTTTCCAACACGATTGCAGTTTCACGCACCCTTGGAGTCGTCGACCAGGGAAAAAGGTCCTGTTCTGACGTCACGACCGACCGGCACATCGAACCGGCGACTGAGTGACCAGGCGATGTCAGTTCCGCGACCGGAGCGCGCGGAACAGCGGTCCGGGGCCACGGTGGCGTGGGGCGAGTCGAGCTTTGCAGTCCACGATGAGCGCCCCGTCGACCGTCACGATCACGGGGTTAAGGTCCAACTCGACGAGTTCGGGTACCTCTTCGGCGACACGGGCCACCAACTCCACGAGTGAGGCCAGCGCCTGCTTGTCGACCGGTGGCGATCCACGAAATCCATCTAGGAGTGGCGAGGCCCGCAATGAACTGACCATTGCGAGCCCCGCCCCGGCGTCGAGTGGGGGCACCGCGAACGCCCGGTCTCCTAGAACATCGGTCATGACGCCGCCCATTCCGACCATGACGACGGGGCCGAAGTCGGGGTCGACCGTGAGTCCCACGATCGACTCGACCCCCGCCTTCACCATTGGCTGCAGGACGGCCCCGCCCATCTGATCGCCGAGACGTCTCGACATCTCTTCGTACGCTGCGTGCACCTGGCTCGCGTTCGCGAGCGAGGTCATCACTCCTCCGACGTCGGACTTGTGGACCAGTTCACCGGCGCGAGCCTTGAGTACGACGGGGAATCCCAAGGACTCCGCCACGCCAGCGGCCTCGTCGGCGCTCGTCACGGCCACGGTCTTCAAGATGGGTAGGCCACACGAGCCAAGCAGATGCGCCGCCACGTCGAGTTCGAGCCACCCACCGGCCGGGTTCGTGGCGAGGTTCGCTGCCACGATCTCTCGAACGACCGAGGGCTCGTCCACGGGCGAAGGTTCGCGCGCAGAGACGCGCGTGCGGTTGCGCCACTGCCCGTAGCGACAGAGGTGGCCCAGCGCGGACGCCGCGCGCTCCGGCGAGGAGATCTCGGCGACGCGGCGAGGGGCGTGCGACGGGGTTCCACCGAGGACGCAGGCGACGATGGGCTTGGCGAAGCGCGAGGCGACGTTCTCCACGGCGGCGCGAGCGTCGTCACCCGAAAGGGCCAACACCTCAGTCACCACCACGATGACCGCGTCGATCGTCTCGTCGGAAAGCACGATCTCGAGGGCTCGCTCCAATGACTCGGACGTGCCGTCGGCGGTCATGTCCACGGGATTGGAGGTCGCGGCGGCGTCGACCAGGCAGGTGGAGAGTGCATCCTTCGTCGCCACGTCGAGCTCGGTCACGAGCAAGCCGTTCGCCTCGCAGGCGTCGGCGGCGAGGATGAGCGGCCCACCCGAGTTCCCCACTAACGCCACGCGACGGCCCGCGGGGAGCGGGACCGCGAGCGCCAGCGTCGAGACGTCCAACAGTTCTTCAAGCCGGTCGACCTTTATGACCCCGGCACTTCGAAGCAGGGCCTCCACCGACACTTCGGGCGTCGCCGCCGCGGCGGTGTGCGAACGTGCCCCGCGAGCGCCCGCGGTACTGCGGCCGGCCTTCAAGGCGACGATGGGCTTGTGCTCGCCGATTCGACGGGCGATGCGCGCGAACTTCCGGGGGTTCCCGAGCGACTCGAGGTAGAGGGCGATGACCGATGTCCGCTCGTCTCGCTCGAGGAAGCACAAGAGGTCATTGGAGCTCACGTCGAGTTTGTTGCCAACGGAGATGAAACTCGAGATACCCACGCCCGCGGCGCTCGCCTGTTCGGCGAGCACGATACCGACGGCACCCGATTGCGAGATCAGCGCCAAGCGACCCGGCAGTGGATCGAGACCGGTGAAGGTGGCGTTCATTCGCACCTCGGGATCGGTGTTCACGAGACCGAGGCAGTTCGGCCCGACGATGCGCATCCCGTGCTCACGAGCGAGCGACAGCAGATCGGTTTCCATCGCCGCACCGGCCTCACCGGTCTCCGCGAATCCCGCGGTGATGACGGTCACCGCCCGTACGCCGCTGAAGGCGGCTTCCCTCAGGACTTTCGGTACCTGCGACGCCGGCACCGCGACGATGGCCAGGTCCACGCGTTCCGGTATCGAGGCGATGTCGGGGAACGCCGCGACGCCACAGATGGAACTGGCCTTCGGGTTTACTGGGTACACGGTGCCAGCCACGTCGCCCGCCAGCAGCGATCGCACGACCTCGTGACCGGGACTGCCGGAACGGCGTCCGGCCCCGACGACCGCGATGACACGGGGCCGCAGGATCGCGCACATGCTTTGCGCCTCGGCGACCGCTTCACGTTCGTCACAGGTCGCTCGGTACTCACTCGTCGGACGAAGGTCGATGTCGAAGTGCACGTTGGCACCCTCGACGACCGAGGTCATCCGCAGGCCCAGCGCGCGAAGGACGCTCTGCATCGTGTCGTTGCTCGTCGCCACCTCGGCGTGGAAGCGCGCGATCCCCTGGGAGCGGGCGTAGGCGGCCAGACTCTCAAAGAGGAGCGTCGCCACACCCAGTTGACGAAACGACTCCGCGACGTCGATCACGATGTCGGCGATGGATTCGTCGGGCGCGACTCGCTCGAAGGTGGCGACGGCAACGATCTCTTCAAAAGCGATCGCGACGAAGGCCATCGACGAGTAGTAGTCGGCACTCGCAACCTCGTGGCCGTCTCCACCTCGACGAGCGAGAAAGCCGGTGAAATGAACCAGCTGGGATGCGTCGGTGGCGCGGATCGGTCGAATCCGCACCGATGAGCCGTTGGTCAACAACCCGTCGAACGCCCACACCGTTGGGTAGTCGTGGACGATCGCGGTCGTTCCGATGAGCTCGCTCTGGACCATGATGCACCTCGCTTCATCTCCATGATGTCCGCGCGCGATCAGGCGTCGTTAGGGACCAATGGCCCGAATAGGTAACCGTCCCAGATGGGACCTTCTTCCCTAGGGCGATCATCCCCTCGGCCGTCACACTGGAGTCAGACGTTGAATGGGGTGAACATGCGAATTGGTGTGCTGACGGGCGGGGGCGACTGTCCAGGGCTGAACGCGGCGATTCGTGCCATCGTGATGTGCGCGGAGAACAGCGACGACGAGGTCATCGGCTTTCACCACGGCTGGCGCGGCGTGGCCGAAGGCGACGGCGCCCTCCTGACCGAAGCCGACACCAAGGGCATCCTCCAGACCGGCGGCACCATACTGCGCACCGCCCTGTACCACCCGGACCGGCACGAAGGCGGCACCGAAGCGGTGCTCTCCACTTTCAAACGAGAACGACTCGACGCGTTCATCGTCATCGGGGGCGACGGGACGCTCGGTGCGGCGCTGAAACTCTCACAACGAGGCGTGCCCCTCGTCGGGATCGCCAAGACCATCGACCACGACGTCTCAGGCACGCATCGCTGCATTGGCTTTGACACCGCGGTCGCCACCGCCGCTGAAGCGATCGACCGGGTTCAAACGACCGGTGAGAGCCACGACCGTCTGATGGTCGTCGAGGTGATGGGACGCACGTCGGGGTGGCTCGCGGTCTGCGCAGGACTGGCGGCCGGCGCGAACGCGCTCTGTCTGCCCGAGATCCCGGTGGACCTCGACCAGTTGGCCAAAGCCATCACGCAACGCCACGACGCGGGGTCGACGTCATCAGTGGTCGTCGTCGCGGAGGGAGCACTTGACGGCGAAACGAACGGTCGATCGGCCGGTGCGGTCGTCGCCGACGGGCTCTGCGAGCGTACGGGCTACGACACGCGGCTCACCGTACTTGGCCACATCCAACGCGGCGGCCCGCCGATCCCCTCGGACCGGCTGCTCGCGTCGAACTGCGGCGTCGCAGCGATGCAGGCAGTGCACGCGGGCTCCTTCGCGACACTCGTGGACGCGGACGACACGACGACCAAACTCGTGCCGTTGAACTTCGTGGCCCTTGGGCCGCGGCCCGTCCCCGCCGAACTGCTCGCCATCGCGCGCGAACTGACCGTTCACTGATTAGCGGCCGCTCTTGAGCGGGGCGAGATTCTCCCTAGCGAACGTGCGCCGCGAACGCTGACGCCGACTCCAGACGTTCGACGAGGGCACTGTGGTGCAGGAGTCCGGCCTGGGTGCCGAAGTGGCTCGCGACTTCAGAAGCATTGAGCGCCGCCCATCGAAGTGCTTCGTCCAGTGACGCACCGCTGATGACCGCCGCCACGATCGTGGCACCAAACGCATCACCCGCTCCGGTGCTGTCCAAGATCGGCTGAGCCTGGGGGAACTGATCGATGACCAGGTGTCGCTCCTCGTCGCGGGCGACGGCGCCGCCGACCTCATTGAAGACGACGACCCTTCGCGGACCCAACGTGACGAGCGCTCCGAGCATCTCGTCGACGTCACGCGAACCGGTGATGGACTGTGCACCCGTGGCGCTGCAGATCAGGAGCTCCGCCCTCTGGTAGAGCCGCGCGAGTCGCTGCGTCCCCGCTTCGATCTGGAAGGTCCCGGGCTGGAAGGCCAAACGCACGCCCGGATGCTCGTCGAGCCAGTCCGCGACCTCGTCTTGATAGGTGAGCGCGTCGGGTCCGAGTGAGTTGAGGTAGATCCAGGCCGGAATTTCATGGTTGCGAAGACCCTTCCAGTGATAGTTGAAGTCTGCGTGACGCACCAGAATCGTTCGCTCGCCGCCGTAGGCGAGGACGAAGTTTCGAACCGTGTGGCTCGGTGAGTCGACATGGACGAGTTCGGTGACGACGCCTTCGCCACGCATGGCGCTCAAGATGTCGAGTCCTATCTGATCGTGGGCCAGATAACTCGAAAGCGCCACGCGCAGGCCGAGGCGCGCCATCGCCACCGCGGCGTTGGCCGCGCTGCCGCCGGCGGTCGAGGACGCGTCTTCGTCGAGCACGAGTTTGGTTCCCAGGGGAATCTCGAGCCAACGGCCTTCGTCGTCGACGCGTACTCGCACCGTGGTGCTCGGCAGTTCGATGAACTCATCGGTCACCACGTCACCCAGGCTGACCACGTCGAAGTTCTCAGCTCGAGTTACGAAGCCCATGACGCTCCCCCGTGAACCCTGCCGAGAGCTCGACGCGATAGCGACGATCCAGTCGTCATGTCATCACCTTTGTCTTGGCTTCCAACTCGAGGACCTGCCTCGTCGTCTTGAGCACGGTGTCGGGGTTGAGGCTCATCGAGTCGATGCCGAGTTCGACGAGGAACGCCGCCATATCCGGATAGTCCGACGGGGCTTGGCCGCACAGACCCGAGTGGATCTCGTTACGCCGACATCCTTCGACGGCGAGCCTGATCATCTCCTTCACGCCGTCGTCACGCTCGTCGTAGTCGAAGGCCACGATCTCGCTGTCGCGGTCCACACCCAAGGTCAGCTGCGTGAGGTCGTTCGAGCCAATCGAGAATCCGTCGAAGTACTTCGAGAACTGGTCGATCAAGATCACGTTGTTCGGTATCTCGCACATCGCGTAGACCTCAAGGCCGTTCTCGCCGCGCCGCAGGCCGCACTCCGCCATCCGGTCCAAGACCCGCACGGCTTCGGAGACTCGTCGGACGAAGGGCAACATCAACACCACGTTGGTGAGCCCCATCTCCTCGCGGACTCGCTTCATCGCCTTGCACTCCATGGCGAAACCCTCCTCGTAGGCCGGGTGCGCGTAGCGCGACGCTCCTCGGAATCCGATCATCGGGTTGCTCTCAAGAGGCTCGAAGTCCGCGCCGCCGACCAGGCTGGCGTACTCGTTCGACTTGAAGTCCGACATGCGCACGACCACGGGCTTGGGCCAGAACGCCGCGGCGATGGTGCCGATGCCTTCAGAGAGCCGCTCGACGAAGAACGCCTCGCCGCTCGGGTAGTTCGCGATCAGCAGTTCGATCGCCGCGCGCGCGGTCGCGTCGGTCACCTTCTCGGGGTGGATCAGGGCGAGTGGGTGCGCCCGGATCGACTCGCTGATGATGAACTCCATTCGTGCGAGCCCGACGCCATCGTTGGGCAAGAACGAGGTCTTGAAGGCGAGATCGGGATTGCCGAGATTGATCATGATCTTGGTCTTGGGTCGTGCGAGGTCACCGACGTCATTTCGTTCGACGTGGAAATCGACCGCTCCGCGGTACACGTGGCCGGAGTCGCCCTCGGCGCACGAGACGGTGACGATGGTGCCGCTCGGCACCGTCGTCGTCGCGTTGCCCGTCCCGACAACCGCGGGCACACCAAGTTCTCGCGCGATGATCGCGGCGTGACAGGTCCGTCCACCGCGATTGGTGACGATCGCGGACGCGGTCTTCATCACGGGCTCCCAGTCCGGTGTCGTCGAATCGGCGACCAGCACCTCGCCGGGTTGGAAGTCGCCCAGGTGCGCCACGCTGTCGATGACGCGCGCCACTCCCGACGCGATCTTCTCGCCGACGGAGCGGCCCTCCACGATGAGTTCGCCGCCACCATCGAGGACGTAGTTCTCGAGCACGTTCGTCACGCGCTGGGAGGCCACGGTCTCGGGTCGGGCCTGGACGATGTAGATCTTCCCGTCGAGGCCGTCCTTCGCCCACTCCATGTCCATGGGCTTGCCGTAGTGGTTCTCGATGACGACGGCGTTGTCGGCCAACTCGAGGACGTCTTCGTCGGAGAGGCAGAAGCGCTCCCGGTCACTCTTCGCCGTCGGCACGTTACGCGTGGTCGCGCCCGTCTTACCCTCGACGAAGATCATCTTCACCGCCTTGTCGCCAATGAGGCGGCGAAGTACCGCACGGTGCCCCAACGCCAGCGTGGGCTTGTGCACGAAGAACTCGTCGGGGTCCACCGCACCCTGCACCACGTTCTCGCCCAGGCCGTAGGCGCCCGTCACGAACACCACATCGCGGAATCCGGACTCGGTGTCAAGAGTGAACATGACGCCCGAGGACGCGAGGTCGGAGCGAACCATCTTCATGATGCCAATAGAGAGTGCGACGTCGTAGTGATCGAAGCCTTGGTCGACGCGATAGTGAATGGCGCGGTCCGTGAAGAGACTCGCGAAGCAACGCCGGCACGCGTCGAGCAAGCTCTCGTCGCCGTGCACGTTCAAGAAGGTCTCTTGTTGACCGGCGAAACTCGCGGTGGCCAAGTCTTCAGCCGTGGCGGAAGAGCGAACCGCGAGTCGTACGTCCTCGCCGTACTCCTGTTGCAGTTGGCGATAGCCCGCGATGATCTCCGAAGCGAAGTCGTCGGGGAGACCGGCTCCGTAGACGATCTCGCGTGCCTGCTTGGCGCGCCGGGCGAGGTCGCCGACGTCGCTCGGTTCGAGGTCGTCCAGCACGTCGTGCAGCAACTTCACGGCTCCGGTCTGCTCGAGCGCGTAGCGATACGCATCGGCGGTCGTCGCGAAACCGTTGGGCACCCGCACGCCCTGATCGGACAACTTCTGATACATCTCGCCGAGCGACGCATTCTTGCCGCCGACGATGGGGACGTCCTCGATTCCGAACTCCTCGAAAAACATGACGTACTTGGAACTCTTCATGGTCTATCTCTCCTTATGTGCCCAGAACCTCTGCGTTCGACTGCAGGACGAACGTGCTTGCGCGAAACACTGTGATCGACGGGGCCCAGGGGGGGTTTGCCGGAGTACTCGATGCCGGCCCAACTGACGTCGCGAGACTTGTCATTTCGACCACGTCTCACCGCCTCTCGTTTGACGATCACGGGTGACGAATCGCCCTACGTCTCGATTTTGAATCAACGCGGCGAGTCCCGCCTAGTGCCAAAAGTCACATGAGAATTGGCCGTGCCCGGTGCGGTCCGGCGCGGACGCCAGGGGCCGCGAGGGCCATCCGCCGCGGCGTACGGTCCATCGCCCGATAGCCAGGGCGACCCTCGGAATCGCGGTCAGGTGGTCACCCTGTGCGGACACCCCCGGACTCGTAACAATGTGACTTTGTGCCCTCCGAGGATTAACCGGTGTCGAATGAGACTTGATGAATGGCTCAGGACGACACTTCGCAAGCCGACGCCAAGAAGCGCACTCCGTGCTTCATCGACGACTTTGTCGACGTGTCGAGTCCCTTCGAGAGCCTTCGCGCACGCTTTTGTAGCGATGGGCATTGGCTCGCGCCACTCGCGACTGCCGCCACTCAAGATGGCGACAGATTTCAAATGCGGGTGGGTCCCACGTGGGCGTCGGGATTGGTGACCCGCGAAGTGAACGTGACGCTTTGGCCTCCCCGTGAACGGGGCTTCGCCCTCGCTCGATCGCTCACCTGGACGCCAACCGATTGGCAGTTCCTCTTCCCACTTCTCGAAGGCGACCTGGAACTCGCCCCCCTCGGCCCGGACCACTGCCGCATCTCCTTGGCCGCCACCTATACGCCCGCGTTAGGAAGATTCGGGGTGCAGGTTGACCGTGCACTCCTGCACCGAGTGGCCGCATCGACAGTACGGTCCTTTCTGACCCAGATGGCGACGAAGCTGCACTCTGACGCCGACGAATCGTGAATCCTCACCATTTCTCTTCCCGATGGCGCACACGCCCGCGTTGAGACATCGCTCGTCCACCGAGCAACGATCAAGTCTTGCGACACGCGGAACTTGGATCGTGCTCTCTGCGAGTCGGAGCCGATTTGCGATTGCGACGACGTCTTCTTCCGCTGAGCTGGCAATGTCCCAGACAAGTTGAAATGCGTCTTCATCCTCGAGAGAGGTCGCGACCGGCCGTTTGACTCAAGATTTCTTATCATTTTCATAATTTAAATCGCCCGTGACCTGCTATCTTGGCACTCGATGCCAATGAGTGCCAATTGGTATTACACGAAAACTGAGTGATTAGGAGGTAGGGCTAATGCCACTTCTTGTTCGTTCCGAGCCATATCGAGACATTGATCGTCTCTTCCAGCAACTCGTGGGAGATACGAATCGTCGCGTTACGTCCGTGGGTATCCCAATGGACGCCTATCGAAAGGCAGACCAATTCTTGCTTCAGTTCGATGTACCCGGCGTGAGCTCTGAATCAATTGAATTGACCGTCGATAACAACACCTTGACCGTCAGGGCAGAGCGACAAGCGCCGGCACTCGCCGAAGGTATTGAAGCACTAGTCGCGGAGCGCCCCCACGGCGTCTTTACACGTCAGATACTCCTGGGCGACAACCTCGACACTTCAAAGATCGATGCGCAGTTTTCCGACGGCGTGTTGACACTCTCGATTCCTGTTGCAGAGGAAGCGAAGCCTCGTCGCATCGACATCCGAAACGATGCGTCCAAGGCGGAGATCTTGGCGTAAAGCCAATCGCCATCCTGGGGTGTCCCACACCTGTAACTGTGGGACACCCCATGATTGCTTCGACTGAGGTAGAACGTTGTCATACATGACTTCGGTCGGCATTTAACAAGGGCGCAGTCCCAAAATTCGCCAACAATCGGTCGCGATTCTCTTCAGCGAATGTGCACTCCAGAGATGGCGCGCGAGATGATCAATCGTTGAATCTCACTGGTTCCCTCGAAGATCGTGTAGTTCCTATAGGTGCGACCAGAAGTAGTCGCGGCCTGCATCACTCCGGAGTGACGATTTCCCACGCTAGAAGTTCGCCATCGAGAACAGCCGGCAAGACTCCGTTCGCTGCCTCTGGTGACAGCCAGATCGTGGCGGCCAGCGCGCGGGCCGCAGCCACCGCCTCAAGGTTAAGTAGGTTCAACTTAGGGTGGCGCCCGGCAATCTCAACCATGAGCGGTACGAGTTGTCGTGTGTCAGGAAGGCCAATGTCATTCGGTAATTGAAGCATTGCGCTAATCGCGCGCTCCTGATCTTGTGGTTCCAATTCCCGGAATGGTCCAGAAAGATGCCCGCCGGCGCCAAGTACAGCGGCCCGACATGCGCGGTAGTACCAGTAGGCAGTGGTGTGCAGTTGCACTCCCGGTCTACGACTGCCAACGAGAAGCTCCTCGATCAAGAGGCGGTCGTCGAGGACGACGTTCACTCCTGATCGGCGAGGTCGGGGTCGCCGATTGCTGCTAACCCAGCGTTGTAGCGCGCGGTGAGGACGCTTTTCAGTTCAGCTTTGGCTCGAGCCATTCCTCCGGGCAGAACCAATGCTGCGTCGCCCAAGTCAACGAAGGCGATCTCGCCACCGTCCTCGATACCCCAACGATGCCTTAGTTCTGCCGGAAGACTGGTTTGACCACGCTGAGACACACGGGCTTGACTGACAGGAGTTGACATGAATGCATTGTACCGTGCTCATCTTTACAAGGCGACGTTTTCGGTGCATCTTTGGGAAATGATGGACAGCATGTTGTCGAGCACCGGGTGGCGGCAGTTTTACCCACTGACGTGATGACACTGCTGATCGTCTAGGTCACGTCGCCAGGTCTCCGCTGTTCATGAGAAGAGACAGCACTCATTGACTGTTGAAGTTTCCACAAGAGTTCTGTCAGGCGCCGAACATAATCCGGTCGCTTTTCTGTCGGTCCGATTATTGGTCGGAAGTTCGAAGATTCACGCTCCTGAAGAACGAGGCCGCTACGGCCGGCCGACTTGTTCGCGGATGCCAATTAACCGGTTTGCGCGTCGGTCGCAACCGGCGGCCCTTGATCGTGTCCGCGGCAAACGCAAAGTACCCGAGTCACTTCTCAGGACTATCTGATGTGCACTCCCGAAATGGCCCTTGCAATGATCAGGCGCTGTATTTCCGAAGTCCCTTCGAAAATCGTGTAGTTATTTGAATGTCGCACAACTCCCCCGGTTAGGGTTGGCTTCCAAATTGAAGAGACCCAACTACGAGGAGTTTGGCCCATTTTCGAACTGGTTGACGTCGATTTCGCACCCGTTTATTGGGTCTCGCTCATGCACAGTTGGTTGGTCGAGGTGAGAATCTGAACACCAACACCGGATGCTTGAATCTCTGACAACGGGAATGGCTCCCGTGGTCCAATGCAAATACATCGGCATTGACGCCGCAGACGACGTTTACTCATCTCCCAAACAGCGCATCATGATATTCCTTAACCGCGAGTACTGCATCCGCTCGCAGCTGGTTACCATCTTCTTCAGGGTGGTCAATCAGAAACTGTGACGCGTACGCGAAAGGACCTTGATCGCTCTCGAGGGTGAAGTTCAAAAGGAGCTCGTCAAGTGCAGTTCTGGTCTCGCCAACAAGGACCGTTGCAAATATCGACTTGGTACGTTCAGCGGCATTTCGGGGACCTCCGACGTTGCCATGTAGCAACACGAAAGCAATGTCGTACCAGTCTTTCTCTTTGCGGCGGCTATACGCCGCTGCAGATTTGGCCAGGAGGAATCCAGCCGCTCCAGCGACATTGACTTCGACGTTGTAAAAGACACCGCCGACTTTCGAAGTCAGAGGTTGACGAACGAAGTCACGAGACGCGAACCGGGTTCCTCGCAGGTTGACCGCCCCTAGCGCGTCGCACTCGGCGAAGTTCACCGAAGCGCCAGCTGGTTGGTCTTCAAGGTCAGTGAGAAGTTCGAACTTGACAATGGCTTTTGACTCATCCGATTGAGTTTGCCACCGCCAAATTCTCCCGTCAGTTGACTCGAACTCAGCGTTCTTAAGTGCCTGCTCCAATCTGGCGGCGTTCGTGGCGCCTGCGGCAATTTCGAGATCGACTTGGACGTCAATGTCCGTTGTTCCGGCGTGCCTCTTTCCTGACTTGTCGCACAGCAATTCCGGTACAAGCCCACCTAGCACAACGAATTCAGGAGTGTTTCCGTAGTGGTGTACCACGCGCACAAGTGCCTCTTCGGCGGCCTTGCGCGCTGGTCGGGATCGGGTCGGCTCAGTCACCACGAAACACCTCGCGGAGGTGCTCGGCCGCCTCCTCGCCTCGAACTCCTTCGTTGCGAAGATCAGCGTACGTCCGGGGCCACGATGTTACCCATACGCCATCCTGCTCCTGAATCAATCGCTTCGTCGCTTGCGTTGGAAACGGCAGAAGAAGTAGCCGACCTCCATCCATCACTTCGAGCCCGGTCTGTTTGGCGATACGGAGCATGTCCACTTTGCTCGACGCACCCACGTACGCGGCACCGGTGGGAGTTTGAGTCAGATATGGAGCCTGGATCGACGCGGCGAGTGCGCCCGCGGTGGACCATGGAACGTGCATCGAAGTCCACTTCTGACCTAATTGACTGATTTCAGTGAACGGATCTCGCCAAAGTAATCCGCACCGAAGTTCATACTTCGGTCGACGTTGATTGGCCGCCTCAGAAAACTGATCGAGTAGCCGATCAAAGTCGATAATCCTTCGTCCCGACTGCGGCCCGCGTGCTTTTGGTGCATGGAGGAGTCCGCGCCCCACTAGGAATGCGAGCACCCTCACGGCGGTACTCAATGAATGCCCGGTCGCGGCTGCGACCGCTTCGGCAGTCGGAGTTGTGTCTGAGAGGATAGCTTCCGCGATTCCGATGGCAGCCGGTGTCCAATCCGTCGATGAGCGACGAACCGCTGGGATCTGACCCGAGAGCGCAATCACCATCGAGCCAGCCTCGATGCTCGCCGCGCCTCTCTCGTCCGCCCAGTTGATTCCCTCTTTGGTGATCGCCTGGCGCGCGGCTAAGGAGAGTCGGGACGCGGCGATGACATCTGGCTGAGGTCGAGCTTTCAAGGCCATCTGAACACCTCGGAAGTCGCCCTGACCGGCAAATCTGACCCGAAGCTGTGTTCCCGCTACGCCTACTTTGACGTCAATGTCGTCCAACTGTTCAACCGTAATCCGGGTTCCTATAGGCAGAATCGTGGCGAATAAAGCCCTGACCCGCTCCGTGAGTGATTTGTCAATAGTCGCAATCATCACAAATAAGTATACATCCACAACCGCGGATGTATGACAATTCTGGATGTATGAACAGACCGGCCCTCTTTGAATCCAGTCCGGAACTGGCAGCCAACCTTGTCACCCAATAAGGTCTAGAGCGGACACTCAGGTATTGAAGTGGCTAATAGATTTCCTGGTCAAAGCTTCTTTCCAATCTGGGCAGACCCACGAATGACGGGAATGGACCGATTAGGCCTTGGTTCAGGTCGTTTTCGCACCTTATTACTGGGACGCCAGTGTGCGCCGAGAACCTCGAAGCACATACTCCAAATCATGAGGAACACTACCAAGGTTGAAGGGATCGCGATCATCAATGAGCGTGCTTAGGGTCGAGGCGCGCAGTAGTACGTAGCGAGTGCTCCGGCGAGATCGTTCGCCGAGTTAGGCGGTGTCGCCAACTTGAGGCAGTTCTCAGCGACCCAGATGACCCGTGAATCGAAACTGGTGGCCGCGGTCACGACCAAATGAAACGTGCCGGCAGCAACCATGGAACGTAACTCGGAGACCGAGGGTTCAGGAATCGTGCCGGTGTAGCCACCAATCGGTAAGACCTCCTGACCGGTCGCGAAGATGAGCGGAGCTGCCAAAACTGACGTCTGGGCAGCCATGAGGTCGGGGGCACCTTGCCTCGCCGCCTCAATGGCAGGAAGGGTGGACAGTGGCTTCAAAGGGGCGCCGAAGAATGCACGTGTGAATGCGGTGACCGCCGTTGGTTGAAATGGAGTGTCAAAGGCACCCAGTCCGTTTGAGACGACCGAGACAGACGCCACCAACGGAAGCAGTAGCAAGGCTCGTGAGTGGAAACGGCTCGGCGTGCCCGATCCCATCGCCAACGAAATGGCCCTCGATCTGACCACGGACATCGAGGAGGCTGAGGCCGAAGGTGGCTCCGCTGAGGACGTGCTTGGAAACAGCCTCTTTGACCCGCGGCGCTTTGCCGCGGCGTGGGCGAGTGCCCGCGGCGTTATCGGGTCGCCCGCTTTCGTCGAACCCTTTAGCCCGCCGCTTCGCGACCGCCCCTCGTGGTATCGGCCGGCGCTGATCGTCGCTCTATCACTCTTTGGTTTTCTCACCGCTCTCGCCGCGGCCGCATTGCTGATCGGCCGTCACGGAGTGGCGGTGGCGATCACGGCGCATATTGGCCGTCGAATCGTGCTGCCGCGGTCGCCTCACTGGTTCGCCGTGCACCCGTTTCCGGGGTTCGCCTCTGGCCCGCAGTTCGGCGCCCAAGGCTTCGGACCCTTCGTCGCCCTCGCTCTCGCCTTGCTGTTGGTCGGTTGCGTCGCCGTCGCTCTCGCCGTCCTGTACCGGAGTTCCGGGTCAGGTCACCAATCGAAGCGACGATTTTGGTGAACGGTTACGTCTGAACTTCTAGAGAGTTGAGACCGACTAGTCGCGTACCGGACGAGCGACTATCTGCACTACATCGAGCGCAATTGTCACTCTGAGGGTCGGCTGACGACTCTCCTCGATCCACCACCTAGCGAATATCGATGACGACGCTCATCGCTTATCCTGGTGGCGAGTTTGCGGCGCGAGTCTCGACGGTTCGAGGAATCTTCAACATCGAAGGAGTATCTGTGCTCGACTTTGCCTCGGCCTGGGAAGACGTTGCCGACATGGTGCCCGAGCGCGTGGCTGTCATCCAAGGCGAGCGACGCTACAGCTACCGAGAGTTTGAGGAGACCGCCGCGCGCTTCGCCGCCGCGATCGAAGCGGCGGGCTTGCCCGAGGGTGGGAAGGTCGCTCTCTATCTGTACAACTGCCCGGAGTACCTCATCGCCCAGTTCGGAGCATTTAAGCACCGTGCGGTGCCGGTCAACGTCAACTACCGGTACCTCGACCACGAACTTATCTACCTGCTCGAGAACTCTGACGCCGAGGTGCTGGTCTTTCACAGTTCGCTCTCGGAGTGCGTGGAGCGGGTGCGCGACCAACTCACCCACGTTCGACTGTTCGTCGAGGTGGACGACTGCGGCTCTCACCTAGAGGGAAGTCGTCGATTTATGGACCTCGTGGAGTCCCACGAGCCGCAGGCGCGAAAGTCGCGCTCGCCGGAGGACCTGTACATGATCTACACGGGCGGCACCACGGGGCTGCCCAAGGGCGTGATGTTTCCTCAAGGTGAGTTCGTCGAAGCACTGCTCAGCGCCGCCATGCGTTTGGGCTACCTCACCTCGACGCCGACCGAGCGCGCCGGTCTGCGCGACGTGGTTGACGCCTACTCCACGTTCGGGCCGCAGGTCAATATTCCGTGCAGTCCGCTAATGCACGGAACGGGCATGTGGGTGGGCGCCATGCCCATGTTGATATCGGGAGGCGCCGTTCTTTTGTTGGAGTCACGATCCTTCGATGCGGACGAAGTGTGGCGCCTCACCGAACGAGAAGGCGTGACCTTGATCGCCATCGTCGGCGATCCTTTTGCTCGCCCCCTCCTGCGCGCCTTGGAGGCACGCGAGTCCGAGGGGCGACCCGTCGACACGTCCAGCGTGCGCTACGTCTACTCCTCCGGAGCCATCTGGAGCAGTGAGATCAAAGACGGATTGAGGTGGCGTCTGACTGCCGCCCTGGTTGACGCCCTCGGCTCCACGGAGGGACTGTCCTTTGGGGTGAGCGGCGCCAGTCCCAACCAGGGCGCGCCCACCGCCCACTTCCAGTTATCGCCCGACACCAAGGTGGTGAGTGAAGACGGACGCGAGGTGGCTCGCGGGACGGGCGAACGAGGCATCCTCGCTACTCGCACCTCGGCCTTTGGGTACTACAAAGATCCGGAGAAGTCCGCGCGGACCTTTTTTCGCTCGGACGGCAAGGGCTACGTACTCACCGGTGACTGGGCGACCGTCGACGAAGACGGCACCATCACCCTTCTCGGCCGTGGGTCCATGTCCATCAACTCCGGCGGCGAGAAGGTCTTCGCGGAAGAAGTGGAAGAGGCCCTGAAACGCCATCCCCTGGTCGATGACTGTCTGGTGGTGGGAGTACCGGACGAGCGCTTTGGTCAACGGGTGGTGGCGGTGATTGGCTCCTCGGCGTCGAGCGCGCCCACCTTTGAAGAGATCTGCACTTTTCTGCGGCCCTCGATCGCTCACTACAAGGTTCCCAAAGCCGTGGTACTGCGAGAACGAGTACAGCGTGCGCCCAACGGCAAGGCCGACTACAAGTGGGCTCTACAGACGGCGCTAGAGAGTACGTCGAGTGGCTAAAGCGTGAGGTGGTCATCGTCAACTTCCTAAGAGGAAGCACCGCAACGAGGCGAGGCGCTACCATGCTGGCTGATGGCGTGGGGCCCGACAAGTGGGGTCGCGTCGAAGGAGGCGCGATGAATCGAACGACCCCCCGTGGCGACACCGCCGCAAGTTCCCGGGCATTTCGCCTACTCACCTCCCTTTCCGCGGTGCTCGCGCTGAGCGCGGGTGCTCTTTTCGTCCCCGCCTCGACCTCGTCAGCCACCTCTCGTGGAACTTCCGCCACTCGAAGTGGAGCGACCCCTATCGCGCACGCCTCGGGCAACATCGACTTCGATGGGTCCTGGACCGTCACTGATCCCGCCAACGGTGATACGGCCACTCTGACCGTCAGTGGCGAGAAGTCCGATGGTTCGTTCTCGGGTACCCTCGAGCCCCCCGGCAACGCACCCAGGTCGTTGAGTGGTCCCTTCTCTCTTGAAAACGCTCAGGTGAGTGGGCGACACTTCAGCTTCACCATCGAACGCTCGGGCATCGGCGGCACTGGTCCCGACGATCGCAACGCGACGTACACGGCGAACTGGGACGGCACGATTACGGGAAACAGCGCCACCGGCTCCATTGACGCGAAGACGGTGCCGGGCACCGTTCTGAATCCGGACGGCTTCGCGGGACAACGGAGCTTCACCGCCCATCGAGCCAGTGCCTACACCTCCTCACCCGCCGTGGGACCCGTGTTCGGGGGAGTCACGGTCCACGTGGCGGGCAGCGGGCTCGATAGCGCCGTGAGCGCTGAGATCACCGACGCCGACGGCAACGTGTTGGCGACCGTGTCCGCGGACGGGGCCGACGCGTCGGGGTTCTCCTTCAAGGCCCCCGACCTTACGTCTGCGTTTCACGACGCCAACAACGCCTCGGTCTCTTCGAACAGCAAGACGATCTCGCAACTCGTGGTGGAGGTCGTGCCTGTTGACGCCCAGGGTTCCATCCTGTCGCCACCGGCGGACTACACCGTGTCCCCGCCCATCGTCACGTCGGCCACCCCGGGTGAGATTGCGGTAGGCGGCGGCCAATCGATCATCGTCGTCGGTAAGTTCTTCGATGGGGCAAGCGCCGTGGACTTCCAGAACGGCACCTCGACCATCGTCTCGGCGCCGGCCACCGTTGACTCTTCTACCAAACTCAAGTTCACGGCTCCCGATCTGAAGGACTTCTTCGTCGCCAATAAGACCGCCGCGCAACTCACTCTCGACATGTACGTCAGGATCAACGTCACGCAGGCCTTCGGCTCGCTCATCTACTCCAATAGCACCCCGGTGACCGTCGACAATCTCCGGGTGGACAGCGTGACCCCCGCCGTCGGTCCCGACGTCGGTGGCGACACGGTCGCCGTGGTGGGATCGGGATTTTCCAACGTCACCGAGGTCGACATGGTTGCCGCCACCTCGCCCGCGGGTACGGCGCCGCGCACGTTGGTTGTTCCGGTCAGTCCCGCCTCCGACCGATACCTCACGTTCAAGGTTCCTGACGACACGTCCTACGCGAACGGCACTCCGGCGAGTTCCAGCTACCACCTGGTTGCCGTCGCCACGATCAACGGTCAGCGCGAGACGTCCACCACCTCCTCAGCGGACGTCTATGAGTACAAAGGACCGGAGGTCACCTCGACCAACGTGGGTCCCCACGGCATCTCCGCGGCGAGCGGGGCGCAAATAACACTGACCGGCCAGTACTTCGAGGGCGTGACGGACGTCTTCCTTAATACGGCGGGTAGCGCCTTTCATACCACCGTCACCCCCTCGTCGGTCTCGGCGACCTCCATTACTTTCACCCTCCCGGACCTGACCAAGGTGCTCAAAGGGGTAGGCCAGAAGTCGGCCACGTTCGACATCACCGTGGCCATCCCGGCCGGCGGAGTGGGCTCTAACTACATTCGCTCGATTACCAACGCGGCCAGCGAGATCACCGTGAAGAGTTGAGGGAGTTAGCGCTGGTTGTAGCGCACCTGACACGACGTACCGTTGGCCAGCGTGATGGTGAAGGTAAGGACGCCGTTGCGCGAGTGGGGCTTGACACTCACGCGCACGACTAAGACGCTCCCCGTATCGCGCACCACCAGCGCCGTGGTGCCGGCGTGGCTGGTGACACGTGGACGACCAGAAAAGCCGCTCCCGTCAATGGCCAGGGTGACCGTGCGACCGGCCACGGCGTAGCCGCGAACCACGGTCGCCGCGGGTCCGCTCGGCACCGTGGTCGTAGTCGTCGCGGTGGGCGGCGGCGTCACCACGGGCGCGCTAACGGTCAGGGTGTAGGTGAAGGTCCCCACGTCACCGTTGGGATCGCTCGTCGTGCCGGTCGCTTTGTAGGTCCCCTTGGTCAGGGTGCTGAGTGCCGTCACCACGCCACTCGAGCTAACGAGCACGTCGGGCGAGCCGGTCGTTTGAAGGTACGCCACCGCTCCGAGGTTGGCGCCGACGCTCAGTTGATCGGAGAACGTCGAGAGAGAACTCGCCGCCACGCTTCCCGCGGTGGGCGTGCGTTGGACGAGCTTGCCCACCGTCAGGCTGAAGGAGTACGAACCGGCGTCGCCGCCGGGGTCGTTCATCGTCCCGGTCGCGCTATAGGTCCCCGCGGCGAGCGGTCCGCTCGTGGTGAGGAGGCCGCCCGCACTGACGTTGAGACTGGGGGTTCCGGTAACGGGGACGAAGGTGACCGTTCCGCTGTTACCGGTGACGACAAGTTGATCGCTGAACGAGGCCGAACCGCTGGCCTTGACGTTCGCCGACAACGGCGAGTCCTGAAGGAGCACGCCGACTTCGAGCGTGAGAGAGAAGGTCCCCACGTCGCCGTTCGGGTCGCTGGTCGTGCCACTCGCGATGGTCTCTACGTACGTGACGGGGCCGTTGTTGTTGGTCGTCACGAGTTGATCGCTGAAGGTAGGCGAGTTGGCGGCCGTCACGGACGTGGTCGTCGGGCGTCGATCGGCTAATCTTGCTCTTTGCGCCTGGGTAGCTCAGTCGGTAGAGCAACGCATTCGTAATGCGTAGGTCAGGAGTTCGAATCTCCTCCCAGGCTCCACTCGTCGCCAAGAGATGGCGGTGCTACGGTTCCTACCGTGAGAGTTCCGCGCTCCCTTATCGGTGTCGTCACGGTGGTGACGCTCTCGATGGCGTTCGCTACTCCGTTAGCGGCCGGAGCGTCAGGGTCGACCGTTCACGACGGTATCTACAGCATGAACGGCTTTGATGCGGGATACTCCTACGCCACGCTGAAGGTGGTGGGGAACGGGACGAAAATCGCTGCCGACACGGGTAGGAACTCGGCCGTAGCGTGCACGAACTCCCCGTCGCTCGCCAGCCAAGATCCCAGCCTGACTTCCATCTCGGTCGTGGTCGTCGAGCTGCCCACTATGTCGATCTCACGCGCGGGCACGGCCTCCTACTCGGGAAACGCAACGGTGAACGCTCGAACAACGCCGGATCAAACCTTTAGCGTTCCGATCACTTTCAAAGTCACCTTCGTCAAGGGAAATATCGTGGCGAAGAAAACCGTGGCGGCGATCGTGACGTTCTCTTCGTCCGCGGCGTGCGAGACGGCGACCCCCACGAGATTCCTGCTGAAGTGGTACTCGTAACGGCGTAACGACGCCGCCTCCACGAACGAGGGCTCATCGATCGTGGAGGCGGAACATCGTTCTTAGCTGGCCAGCGAGTACACCACCTCGACTTGGACGTTGACCGACTGCGAACCTGACTCGATGGGCACACTGGAGGCCGCCTTCGCTACCGCCGACGCGAAGGGAAGAACGATGCCGGTGGAACCGGTATTTTCTTCGTCCGTCACGCGAACGATGTGGCCGACCGTGGTGCCGCCGCCCTTGGCGATCTGGGTCGCTTCAGTCAGGGCGTTGCGCATGGCTGCGGCACGAGCCTTGGCGAGAACGGCTGACTGGTTGGAGATGGAGAAGGTCACGCCGCTCAGTTGAATGTCGTTGCCGACAGACTTCGCCGCCGCGCCGAGCAACGCGCCGGCCTTGGACAGATCGTGAGTCGTGACGTTAAGACTGTCCTGGACCGTGTAGCCCGTGACGACGTTGTTGTTGTTCGTGTTCTGGTAGATGTCGAGTCCCGTCGTCTGCAGGTTCTTCTTCGTGACACCGTTACTCAGGAGCGACGCTTCCAGAGCTTTCATCTTCGCGTTGTTTTGGCTGAGGGCCGCGGCGGCGTTGGCCGCGACGGTCTGCACGCCGATCTGAAAACTCATGGTGTTGGGCTCGCCGGTGACGGTGCCCGAACCCGTGACGGAGATGGTCGCTCCGGAGGAGGAGTGGCTATGTCCGAGCGACTCGCCCACGAAGGCGATGCCCGCGATAACGACGGCGAAGACGAGAAGAAAAACCAGGCGGAATCCTGCGCGTCGGCGGTATCCGCCGCCAATGGCGTGATCGTGCGGCTGTTCGCTGCTCGAGTGCGGACTGGGTGATGCGTCGAGGTGATCGCTCACGTTCTCTCCTTAGGGGCGATACGGTCGTACGCCGGTAGTGGTCGCGTTGCTACTTCAAAGGTCAACTACTCCCTCGCTACGTACCTGTCACCAGCGACGAAGTACTTTCAAGCTTTTTAGGAGTTCTTGGCGAGGGGCTAGGTGAGGAGAGAGCGCACACTGTGGGTGAAGTCCTCTGACCACGCCCTGCCTGCGGCGGCGGTGACCATGGCGGCCGTGCTCGCCAGTTACGGTTCGGCCCTCTCTCTGGAGCACGTCGCTCGTCTCCACCTCGATATCGTGATCGAGGCCGTGGTCCTGGCGGTGACCGTGTCCCGAGTCCTTCGATCGGCCCGGCTCATCGATCGGCTCATTTCCTTCGCGGTCCTCCCACCATTCGCCATCGGTGCGTCGGAGATCGGTCGCATGATGTCGGAGCACTCCAATTTCGGAGACGCGCTGTTCGTGATTGCCATGGCCGCTGCAATCTGGGTTCGTCGCTTTGGGCGAAGCGTGTCGAGAGCCAGCATGCTCGTCGCCGCACCGTTCGTCGCGGTGCTCATTCTCCAGGGTCAGAGTGCAGTTGTCCCCTTCGAGGCCGCGCCGATATGGGTTGGGCTAGTCGCGTTCATCTGTTGCCTGTGGGTGATGGTCCTTCAGCTCCTGGCGGCGAGATTCGGATTCGATCGTCCTCCACATCAGACAAACACCAGTTCCAGGAGGGAAAGGTCACCGAAGAACCCGCCAAGGAAGCGAATCTTCGATACCCGTACCCGTTTGGCGATCCAGATGGCTCTCGCCCTGGCCGCGGCGTTTTGCGTCGGGCGCGTTCTCTGGCCGGGGCACTGGACGTGGGTCGTGCTCACCGCATTCATCGTGAGCAGCGGCGCGCGAGGGCGAGGTGACGTAATTCAAAAAGGGCTCCTCCGAGCAGGCGGTGCCGCCGTTGGCACCCTCGTGGCGACCGAGTTGGCGGGCGTGCTCGGTGCGCGGACGGTCGGCGCCGTCGTGCTGATCTTCATCGTTCTCGGCGTCGCCACGTGGCTTCGAGAGATCAGTTACGCGTACTGGGCGGCAGGCGTGACCGTCGCGATCTCATTGCTTTATGAGTGGTTTGGCGTGTCTTCGCAGGAACTACTGCAGGTACGCCTCGAAGGCATCGCAGTTGGCGCTGTCATCGGAGTCGCATCGTCGTGGCTAGTCCGGCCCGTGCGAGAACGCGACGCATTACGCCATCTCGCGAGTGGATCTCCGCAGCCCCAGGTGAATTGATCAGAATTGACAGAAGTTGCTTGCCCGTAGACTCATGCAGTTTCTCCCGACGCGAGTTGCGCCGCGAGATTGATGTCTGAAAGGAGACTCAGGTGGTCGATCGGATCGAGGTTTCCCGCGACATCGCGGCCACGCCCGCAACGGTGTACTCCGCGATATCCGACGTGACGCGTATGGGCGAATGGTCTGAGGAGTGTTACGTGTGTGAGTGGCACGAAGGTTTCGACGGACCCGTGGAGGGCGCGTCCTTCGACGGACACAATCGAAACGGTGATCACGAATGGACCACCCAGGGCCTAGTGATCCGGGCCGACCCTGATCGCGCGTTTGCATTCGAGTGTTCGATGTTCGAGTTCCACTATTCAACGTGGGGGTACCGCATCGAGCCTTTGGACTCGGGATGCACGGTCACCGAATGGTCTGAGGACCTTAGGCCCGAGTCCGCCTTGGAGTTCAGTGAGCGCGTCTCGGGGATCGCTGACCGAGCGCAACGTAACAAGGAGACGATGAAACTCACGCTTGAACGACTTGCGCGCAAGCTAGAACAGTGACCCTCACGAACGCCATTGGTGGGTCCACGGGCGTCGACTTACGAAGACGGCAAAAGTGGTCGCTGAAAGCAGGTGAAAATGCAAAAACCCGCTAATTTGCGGCTTGGACTACCTGATGTGCACGCCCGAAATGGCGCGTGCAATTATGAGACGTTGTATCTCGGAAGTCCCCTCGAAGATCGTGTAGATCTTCGAGTCACGGTGCCAACGCTCAACGGGGTACTCCCGGATGTAGCCGTAGCCACCGAGGATCTGGATCGCCTCTTCTGTCACCTTGACCGCCGTCTCGCCGGCGTAGAGCTTGGACATCGAACCCTCGCCGTTGAGGAACTTTTGGCGCGTCGCCGCCATCCACGATGCGCGCCAGATGAGCAGACGAGCGGCATCGATGTGCATCTTCATATCGGCGAGTTTGAAGGCGATTGCTTGGTTCTCGATGATCGCCCGACCGAACTGCTTGCGCTCCTTGGCGTACTCGAGGCTGTACTCGTACGCGGCGCGTGCGATGCCGAGCGCCTGGGCGCCAACGGCCGGGCGACTGGCCTCGAACGTCGCCATTGCGGCTTGGCTCTGAGAGCGCTTGCCTTCGCGGGCTCGGGCCAGTTTCTCGTCCAGCTTCTCCTTGCCGCCGAGCAGGCACGCGCCGGGGATCCGGCAGTCCTCAAGGACGACCTCGCCGGTGTGACTGGCGCGGATGCCCATCTTCTTGAACTTCTGACCGAGTCGGATGCCCTTTGTCTTGTCGGGCACGATGAACGAGGCCTGACCGCGGCTGCCGAGTTCGGGTTCGACCGACGCCACGATCACGTGGATGTTCGCGATCCCACCGTTCGAGATCCAGGTCTTCGTGCCGTTGAGGACCCACTCGTCGGTCGCCTCGTCGTAGACGGCGCGCGTCCGAAGTGATGAGACGTCGCTGCCGGCGTCGGGCTCGGAGACGCCAAAGGCCGCCAGCTTGATGTCGTCGGGCGTCCCGTAACACTGGGGGACCCATTCCATGACCTGTTCGGGCGTCCCGTTCGCCACGATCGCGGCCACGCCGAGTGAGGTGCCCATCAATGCCATGGTCAGACCGGCGTCACCCCAGGCGAGCTCTTCGGTGGCGATCATCAACGAGAGTCCCGTCTTGTCCGAGAAGGCGTTCATCATGAAGTCGAGTGAGTAGATGCCGATCTTGGCGGCCTCTTGGATGAACTCCCATGGCGTCTCTTCGCGTTCGTCCCATTCGGCCGCGATGGGCCGCATCTCGTTGACCGCAAAACCGTGGACCCATTCCTGCATGGTCTTCTGGTCGTCGTTCAGTTCCATCGAAAAGTCGCCCATTGCGTGTCCTTACCTCGAGTCGCGTTACCAGTGAGTAACCAACTCGTACTTTACGTGCGCTTTCGGGTAGGAAAAGAACAACCGCCGCCCGAAGGCGGCGGTTGTCCACTACTAGATGATTTGGTTAGTTCAAGATGACGCGCTTGGCGAGTGGTCCTCGGTCGCCCGGCTCGATGTCAAACTCAACAGTCTGACCTTCGACGAGCGTCTTTCGACCTTCACCTTGAATCTCCGAGTAGTGCACAAAGACGTCGGGCTGGCCATCGACAGCGATGAATCCCCAACCCTTTTCGTCGTTGAACCACTTGACGGTTCCTACAGCCACTGTGGGCCTCCTTGTTTCTTTGGACCGATTTGCACCGGTTCCGGAGGGAACCACAACGGCAACCTCAACTACAAAGCCTACTGGACAACTCGACAAGCGCCAAATATTCTTACGGCCGTCGAATGACGGTTCCGAGAGCAGAATCCTCGACGACCCAGCCCAATGTAACCAATTCGTCACGTAAGCGGTCCGCGGCCGCCCAATCCTTCGCGGCCCTCGCGGCGTCACGTTCGAGGACGAGTGCCTGGCTGGCCTCATCGACGTCGCCACCGTGGGCATTAAGGGCCAGCCCCATCGCAGAAAAGAGGGCGTTCACGGCCCGCGCGAGCGTGCCGGCGAGCTCGTCGTCGCCCGCGTCGGCGGCGCTGTGCGCCGCGGCGAGCCCGTCGAAGAGCAGCGCGACCGCCAGTGGCGTGTTCATGTCGTCATCGAGGACCGCGGCGACGCTGTCAAAGAGATCCTTTGCCGGTCCCGTCCAGTCGAAGTCAGTCGCCACCTCGAGGGTCTGACCGGCGAGCGCGGGCAGGTCGAAGCGGCGAGCGAGTGTGTCGAGGCGTGCCAGAGCGCGCTCGGCGTCTTGCGTCGTCGCCGGCGTCACCTCGATGGGTGAGCGGTAGTGCGAGCGCAGGACCAGAAGGCGGTACGCGCGAGCGTCAGTCTTGGCCAAGAGGTCCTTCAGCGAAGTGAAGTTGCCGAGCGACTTACTCATCTTCTCCTCGCCGACCATGACCCATCCGTGATGATCCCAACGTCGAGCGAACGGCCGGCCGGCCGCCACCGCCTGTGCCCGCTCGTTCTCGTGGTGTGGGAAGCGCAGATCGAAGCCTCCCGTGTGGAGGTCGAAGTCCTCCCCAAGCAGGTCGAGCGACATGACCACGCACTCCGTGTGCCATCCCGGCCGTCCCGCGCCGAAGGGTGCGGGCCAACTTGGTTCGTCGTCCTTCGCGTTCTTCCAGAGTGCGAAGTCCAGAGGTGACCGCTTCTCTTCGAGCGCTTCCACCCGCGCGCCCGCGCGAAGCCCCTCGAGAGGCTGGCCGGCCAGGAGACCGTAGTCGGGGACGCTCGACACGTCGAAGTACACCCCGTCACTCGTCGTGTAGGCCACGCCAGACGCCAGGAACGACGCGATGAGATCGACCATGTCAGCGACGTAGTGCGTCGCGTGGGGCACGTCGTCGGGCATTGCCGCCCCGAGCGCGCGCATGGCATCCCACCACTCCCCCTCGAAGCGCTGGGCGACGTCACCCTCGGTCGTGTGTTCACGCTTCGCGCGTCCGATGATGTTGTCGTCGATGTCGGTAATGTTCGACACGAAGTGCACGTCCAGTCCGCGGAACACGAACCAGCGGCGCACGACGTCCCAGACCAGTGTCTGGCGACCGTGTCCGATATGGGGAATGTCATAGACCGTGGGGCCGCAGCTGTAGATCGAAACACGCCCCGGATCACGAAGTTCGAGGTCGCGGACCTCACCGTGGACGGAATCAAAGAGGCGAATCACTGTTCTAAACTACGCCAACCATGAATGACGCTCTCGACCCGCGATCCCACGAGGTCCCCGACAAGCCCACCATCGACGGGCTCGAGGAACGGTGGATGGCGCACTGGGACAAGGCGAAGGTCTACCGCTTCGACCGCGACGCGACGCGCGAGTCGGTCTACTCCATCGACACCCCTCCGCCCACGGTGTCGGGTTCGCTGCACGTGGGTCACATCTTCAGTTTCACGCACCCCGACATCGTCGCGCGCTTCTGGCGCATGCGCGGCAAGGACGTCTTCTTTCCCATGGGCTGGGACGACAACGGCCTGCCCACCGAGCGCCGCGTCGAGAACTACTACGGGGTCCGTTGTGAACCCTCGCTCCCCTACGACCCCTCCTTCACCCCGCCCGAGAAGCCGGGCAAGGAGAAAGTGTCGATATCGCGCAGGAACTTCATCGACCTCTGCGTGGCGCTCACCGCGATCGACGAGGACGTCTTCAAGAACCTCTTCCGCCACCTCGGCCTGAGCATCGACTGGAGCCTCGAGTACTCGACGATCTCGGCACCGGCGCGCGCGATCTCCCAACGCGGCTTCCTGGAGATGGTCGGGCGCGGTGAGGTGTACTCCGCCGAGGCCCCGACGCTCTGGGACATCGACTTTCGAACGGCCGTCTCCCAGGCCGAGCTCGTCGACAAGGACCGCCCGGGCAACTACCACCGCATCGCGTTCGATCGCAGCGACAACACCGGCACCATCGAGATCGACACCACGAGACCCGAACTGTTGCCCAGTTGCGTGGCCCTCGTCGCGCACCCCGACGATGAGCGTTACCAGCCGCTGTTCGGCACGTTGGTCGTCACGCCGCTCTTCGGCGTCGAGGTGCCGATCGTCGCGCACGAGCTGGCCGATCCCGAGAAGGGCACCGGGATCGCGATGATCTGCACCTTCGGCGACACGACCGACGTCGTGTGGTGGCGAGAACTCAACCTCCCGACGCGCGCGCTCATCGGTCGTGACGGACGCTTCCTCAACGCCGACTTCAGCGGCGACGGCTGGACCGCGCGAGACCCCGAGCTCGCCCAGGAGTTCTACGACGAGCAAGTGCAGGGCAAGACCGTCAACCAGGCACGAGCGGCTATCGTCGACCAGCTCCGGGCCACCGGAGCACTGATCGGCGACCTGCGCGAGATCACTCACCCCGTCAAGTTCTACGAGTACGGCGAACGGCCGCTCGAGATCGTGACCTCACGACAGTGGTTCGTGCGCACGCTCGAACACCGTGACGAACTGCTCGCGCGCGGTGACGAACTGATCTGGCACCCCGACTTCATGCGCTTTCGCTACAAGTCCTGGGTCGAAGGTCTCAACGTCGACTGGAACATCTCGCGTCAGCGGTTCTTTGGCGTTCCCTTCCCCGCGTGGTACCCGATCGACGACGCCGGGGAGGTCAACCTTGACGTCGTGATCCTGCCCGACCTCGAACATCTCCCGGTCGACCCTTCGAGCGACGCGGCGCCGGGGTATCGCGAGGAGCAACGCGGTCAACCGGGCGGCTTCATCGGTGACGCCAACATCATGGACACGTGGGCGACCAGTTCGCTCTCGCCCCAGATCGCCGGGCAGTGGGGCACGGATTTGTTCTCGCGCGTCTTCCCGATGGACCTGCGGCCCCAAGCGCACGAGATCATCCGCACCTGGCTCTTCGCGACGGTCGTGCGCAGCCACCTCCAGTTCAACAGCCTGCCCTTCAGCGACGCCTTGATCTCGGGCTGGGTCCTCGACCCCGATCGAAAGAAGATGAGCAAGTCGTTCGGCAACGTCGTCACGCCCATGCCCTTGCTCGAACATTTCGGCGCCGACGCCCTTCGCTACTGGGCGGCGGGCGGGCGTCCCGGCACCGACACGGCGTTCGACGAAGGTCAGATGAAGATCGGTCGTCGACTCGCCATCAAGATCCTCAACGCCAGCAAGTTCGTCCTGGGCCGACTTGACGGGGCTGACCTCCCCGGACCCGAAGCCGTGAGCGAACCGCTCGACAAGGACCTCCTCTCGATCCTCTCCAAGTTGATCACCGAGACCACCGACGACTTCGAGTCCTACGACTACGCGCGCGCCCTTGAGCGGACCGAGACCTTCTTCTGGTCGTTCTGCGACGACTACGTCGAACTGGTCAAGATCCGCGCCTACGGCGGCGCGAACGAGGGCGCCACCGACTCTGCTCGAGCGACGCTCGCCATCGCACTGTCGATCCTGCAGCGCCTGTTCGCACCGATCCTCCCGTTCGTCACCGAAGAGGTCTGGCACTGGTGGCACGACGAATCGGTGCATAACTCCTCGTGGCCATCGGTGGGCGAACTTCCGGTCCTCGATGCCGGTCCGTCCGGCTCCCTCTATCGACCGGTGTGCGAAGTGCTCGAAGCGATCCGACGCGAGAAGAGTTCGGCCAAGGTCTCCCAGCGGGCCGAGGTCGCCTCGGTGACGGTGCGGGCGCCCACGCAGTTCCTGGACGCGATTCGCAGTGGTGAGGACGATCTGAAGGCTGCCGGTGGCGTGCGCCTGCTCACGTTGGAAGAGTCGGTCGACGTCTCCTTCGACGTGACCCTCGTGCGCGACTGAACGTCCTCGATTTTTAGTATTCAACGTTCTTGCTCGTGAACTACCTCGTCACGAAGGTTTAATACTGCTGACCGCTCGGAGGTGAACCGCGCCCGTTAACTTCAAATGGGGAGGTGCACATCATCGTGATTGCCAAAGGGAACGGACGTACGAAGTATCGATTGATGTTAGGCGCGATCACGCTCGTGGGCGTGGCGGGAGTTCAATTCGCCACCGCCGCGGTCTCGTCGTCAGCGACCGTGACCAATCCCGCGAGCGCCCGCGTCGTCGGTGGCCGCTTCACCTCGACCGTCGTGCTCGACGGCGGCCTCATCACCGTGAAGCCGGCTCCCGCGTCACTCCAGTCCCAACAAGGCATCGGCGGCATGACGGCCAAGATCTGGGCGACCACCCAACTCTTGAACTTCCAACCCCAGACCTTGGGCTACGGCATCGTCACGGTGCGCGGAACCTCGAAGACCGCCCTGCCCGTGAAGAACCTCGCCGCGTGGGTCGGCTTCGCCAACGGCAACTCCACCGCGTGCATCAAAACGGGCGGCGCCTACCGCTCAAACGGCGAGGCGTTCGTCGTCATCGGTGACGAACGGCTGAGCCCCGCCGACGTCTACGTGCCGCCGGGCTGTGGGCTCACGCGTCTGTCGGGGATCCACGTGCCCAGCGAGCAGAGCTCGATCAAGTGGTACAAGGAAGGTTCGGCGAACGCACACGGTGTCGTGGCGTTTCGTGCGACCGTTCCGCACTGCGCGACGTACGGAGCCAGCACGATCCTCGAGGGGACCGGCGTGTTGAAGCTGTCGATCCTCGCCCAACGCCCCGACCAGACGTCGTTGACTTGTGTGCCCGACGTCGTCACACTACGAGTAGGGCTGGCGAAGACCGCGGCCAAGGCGAACGCGCTTCGCCTCGTGCAGGCGCCCATCGGTCCGGTACGAGAAGTGACGCGTTAATTCGAACGGACTGACTGAGTCGCTCGCGCCCGTCGTTACCCCAGCACCTCCCCGGTGCCCACACTTCGAACGAGGACCGTGTCCACACTGACGTCGTAGATCGCGAACTGGTCCCAGGTGCGTGCGAGCTGTCGCGCGAAGTCGACGCTCTGGTCGACCAGCGCGTAACCCGCCTCACCCGGCCACGCGCCGCTCGGATCGCGACCCAGGGCGTTATGGAACCGGACCCCGCGGCGCACGAGGTCCGCGTGTAACTCCGTCCTGCGACTCTCATTCGTCTCGGCGTGCGTGACGTTGCTGAAGGGATTGTCCGACGTCAAGACGACGAACGGTCCGAGTTCGCGCGCGGCCTGCGTGGCGCTCATCCACTCCCCTGAGGGCACCTCGACGATCAGTTCCGTCGGCGGGACCTGGTAACTCTTCACGAGTTCTTCGGTGAGTTTCGGTCGCGGTGCGGCAACCGACTCCGCGAACGCGACGGCCGCGCGCGTCGTGGCCGACGTGCGAGGACTGGCGCTGATGTCAAAGGCGTGTTGCGTGAAGGGCAGTTCGACGTAGTAGATCGGCGCGAGGGCGTCGCGTCGGAACTTGTCCACGAAGTCGCGCGCGACGTGCACGTCCACGAGCGTGTCGTTGCGCCCGTGCACGACGAGGAACGGCGGGGCGTCGCGATGGATGCGCTCGTAGGGCGAGAGGGCGCGATAGAGCGGCACGTTCTCGTCGTAGGGGACCTGCACGATGCGACGCTCGAGGAGGATCCGAAGCCCGCGACCGAGTCCGTACCAGTGCGACTCGTCCCCGGTCATCTCGAGCACCCCGTAGAACGGCATGGCGCCGCGCACCGACCAGTCGGTGACGTCGCTCATGTCGCTCGGGCGCCACGTCGGATCGTCCTTCGGTGAGCGCCACGAGCGCGGCCAGCTGCCCGCCGGCCGAACCACCCGAGATGACGACACGCTCGGGGTCGCCGCCGAAGGTCGCGATGTTCTTCTTCACCCAACCGAGCGCCCGGGTGACGTCGTGGATCTGGGCCGGCCACGGATGACGAGGCGCGAGACGATAGTTCGGCACCACCGCGATCCATCCGCGTCGCACGAACTCGTGCAGCATCGGACGGCCCTGCTCGCGTTTGTCGCCCATCGTCCACGAGCCACCGTGGATGAAGAGCACGACCGGCGCGTGCAGGGGCGTCGTGGACATGCGCCACACGTCGAGACGTTGGCGCGCCAGCGGTCCGTAGGGGACGTTCTTGCTCAGTTGCATGTCGCGCGGGTGAAACGGGAATTGCAGGGCCGTGCGCCACCATGAACCGAAACGGTCGTCACGTGGGCGAGGAATCGTCAGCGGACGTAGAGGGGCGTCAAGCATGGCGAGCCGCACGATCCGACGTGAATAGAACGCGATGGCGATCAACGCCAGGTTCTCTGCGATCACGACCGCGGCGACGACGATCACGAGTAGTGAGAGCCACGGCGTGCGCGGCCAGCCCCACCACGCGAGGAGCCCGAGCAGGGCCAGTTCGGTCACGATTCCCTGGGCCGGCAGTTCCCCGGCCGCCCAGCCCACGGGGTAGGCCAAGATCGCCGACAGCCCCCGTCGCCCCGGTCGAAGGGCCGTCGCCGCGGAGATCAGGAGGAACGCGCTGAGCGCCACGACGAAGTAAGCCATCGGACCAGTTTGCCGGTTCGAGCGGACAACGTGTCGCAGTATCTAGGCTCAGCACATGTCAACGTTGCCCCCCACCCTGGAACGACTCCGCGGCACCGTGGGGATCTGGACGATGACCCAAGAGTCGCTGTCCCCCGGTCAAAGTGGGGAGATCGCCCACGAGATCGAGTCGCTCGGCTACGGCGCGATGTGGATTCCCGAAGCGTGGAGCCGTGAGGCCTTCACGAACGCCGGGCTGTTGTTGGCATCGACGTCGACGATGGCCATCGCGACCGGCATCGCCAACATCTGGGCCCGCGACGCCGTGGCGACCAGCAACGCCGCCAAGACGCTCAGTGCCGCCTACGACGACCGTTTCGTCCTCGGGCTGGGGGTAAGCCACCGACCGCTCGTCGAGCGCCTGCGCGGCCACGAGTACGCCACCCCGGTCGCCGCGATGCGCGACTACCTGACCGCCATGGACGCGGCGCCCATGTTCGCCCCCGAGGGTCAGCAACGAGTCCCTCGAGTAATCGCGGCCCTTGGTCCCAAGATGCTCGAACTGGGCGCCACACTCGCCGACGGCGTCCACCCGTACCTGGTCACCCCGGATCACACGGCGCTGGCACGTGCGGCGGTGAGCGACAAGTTCATCGGCGTCGAACAGGGCGTCGTCCTCGGCCAGAGCCACGAGGAGTACCTGAAGCGCGCCCACGCCTACCTCGAGATCTACACCGGACTTGATAACTACAAGAACAGCTGGCGTCGCCACGGCTTCAGTGACGAGGACTTCGTGCGCGGCGGGTCAGAGCGACTCTGTGACGCGATGGTCGTGCACGGCGACGAAGGCGACGTGCTCGCACGCATCGATGAACATCGTCAGGCCGGCGCGGATCACGTCTGCCTTCAAGTGCTCGGCAACGAGTTGAACGAACCGCCACTCGACGAATGGCGCCGACTGGCGCCCGTCGTGACGGCGAAGTCAGGCGCCGCTTAGTTCTCCTTGCCGCCGGGACCGAAGATGATCACGTCACCTTGTCGGTTCCCCGACGAACCGCGGAAGAGCCGCACGAAGGAGCCGATGACGAACAACGTCACGAACTCCAGCACACCGATGAATATCCAACCGATGGTGATCCAGAACAGTCCGACGGCGAGGCCCTTGAAGAAGCCGTCTCTGATCATGGCGGCGATCCACAAAGGAAACCACGCCACCATCCAACTGACGAACGGGGCGACGAAGGCGGCCGCGACGCGCCGGCGCAGACCGAGGTACACGCCAAAGAGGGCGGTGACACCAAAGCCGATCCAGTAGTCGCCGCGATGCGCGCCATGGTGGGCTTCGGCGATGAAGATCACCACCGCCATCACGATCGCCCAGAGGACCATCGGCGTCGTGACGTTGCCTCGGGCTCGATTCCTCGCCTGGATAAAGACTGCGCTCATTGCCCCAACTTAGTCAATGAGCCGTCCAGCGCGACAGGGATTGACGGTACGCTGCAAGCGTGACCTTGGGCGTCCTCGCACTTCTGGGCTCGGGCGAGATCGCTCCCAGCATGACCAAAGTGCACCGTCAACTGCTAAAACGCCTCGAGAACGTCCAGGCCGTCACCCTCGACACCGCCTACGGGTTTCAGGCCAACGTCCCCCAGATGACCGAGAAGATACTTGAGTATTTCGCCACCTCATTGCGACTCGACATCAAGCCCCTTCACTTCACGTCCTATGAGGATTCAACCGAAGTCGAGCGCGCAGCTTTCCGCCAAGAGGTGCGGGCGGCCAACTTCGTCTTCGCTGGTCCGGGCAGTCCCAGTTACGCGGTCCACCAGTGGGCGCCCCTAGGCGTCGAAGAGGATTTTCGCGGCACCCTACGCGCCGGCGGCGTCCTCTGTTTTGCTTCCGCCGCCGCGCTCACCCTCGGTGCCTTGACGGTCCCGGTCTACGAGATCTACAAGGTGGGCACCAAGGCCCATTGGCTTCAGGGGCTCGATGTCCTGTCGATGGCGGGGATCCGCGGAGCGGTGATCCCGCACTATGACAACGCCGAAGGTGGGAACTACGACACGAGGTTCTGCTATCTCGGCGAAGAACGACTGCTCGAACTGGAACGCCAACTCCCCGCCGACACCGGCATCCTTGGGGTCGACGAACACACGGCTGCAATCATTGACCTGGAGGCCCAGACGCTGCACGTTCTCGGCAAGGGTGGTGTGTATTGGCGTCGAAACGGTTCGACCCGAACCTTCGTCAGCGGCACAACCGTCGATCTCGACGAGATCCAGACCTTCGCACCGCAAGTACAGGCTCCGCCCGAACCGGTCGAAGAGATCACTGAGCTTGCGACCCTGGTGGCACTGGCCAGCGAAGGAGGACCCGGATCCATCGACGCCATCGCGTCCTTGGCCCGTCGGGCCAACTCTGGGGGCGCCGGTTACATCGACCCGAGCGAACTGTTGAATGGACTGCTCGCACTGCGAGTTAAGGCGCGCACGGAGAAGAATTTCGCATTGGCCGACGAACTGCGCGACGTGATCGTGGCCGCGGGAATCGACGTGATGGATTCCCCCGACGGTTCGACTTGGGCAGTCAAGTAACTTTTGCTGGCCTGCGATCACACTTGACCGGCACGCGAAAGCCACCAACGTAAAGAGACCCTCTCCTTTCGGAGAGGGTCTCTTTACTTAGTGCTTGAAGAGTTACTTCGCGGTGGTGTACTTCACACTCACGGACTCACCGTTCTTGAAGGTGATCGTCAAGGTGTGAACACCCGTCTTGGATCCCTTCGGAGTGATGACGTGAAGCTTGAGCAACTTACCGGAGTCACCAAAGACACTGACCCGAGTACCGGGGTTGTTACTGGTGACCCTTGGCTGACCGTAGAAGTGCGAACCCGAGATGGTGACCGTTGAGGTCTTCCCGAGGTGAGCAACTCCGTGTGAGCCAGTGGCCTTGGGCTTTGGTGTGGCCAACGCTGGGTTCGGTCCACCGTTGAGGGTGAAGGTACCCGAGCCGGTGTCAGGGTTGGTCAGCGTGACCGTGCTCGACGTGCCAGCAGTGGCATTCGAGTCGGTCGACACCAGCAACGTCACCGTGGTAGGCGTCGAAGCGACGGCCAGGACCGTGTAGTCCGGGTTCGCGCTGGATGCCTTGATGCCACTCTCGAAGCCTGAACCAGTGATGGTGATCTCGGCGTTGGAGGTGAAGGTCGGCACGTAGTACACGCCCGTCACAGCCGGAACCGGGTTCACGGTGATGTCGTTGTTCACCGTGACGCGAACCGCCACCAACCGGGTTGGTGACCACGAAGCCGTCAAGGATCGCCGTGGGGCCAGAGAAGCTCACTGGCGTCACAAGGACCTTGATGGTGTTACAGGTACCGACGTCAGCGCCACCGATGCCATTGCAGGTCGCGAGCGGGTTGATCGTGTCCGAGACCGTAGCCGGTCCGAACGTGTCAACACCAGTGACCGCACCACTGACGACTGCGCCATTGATGAAGCCCGAGCCCGTGATCGTCACGGTCGTTGGTACACCGTCAAGGATCGCCTTCGGTACGCCAGCCGACGGCGTGCCGATGGCTGGGGCCGCGACAGCGACGAATGCGGCAGCGACGGAGCCAGCTCCACCGTTGGGGTTGGTAACGGTTGCCGACTGCTGACCGAGTGTTCCAGTCGTTGGGTCAGTTACCGTTCCGTAGACCGCGTTTGGCGTCACTGACGTGATTGCCGCCGTGGCACCAGAGCCACCAGCAAAGGTCACGATCGCGCCAGCGGCGTAACCGCCACCGATGATGTAGAACGGCACGGCGGTCGAGCCAGCAGCGATGCTGCCGTCAGGCGTGTGGTCCTGCAGAACAGAACCGTTGACCATGAACGTCGGGACCGGGTCAGAGACAATCAACACCGGAGGCGTGTTTGCCGTGGCCGTAGCGGATCCAACCGTGAACACCAAGCTGTCGCCGCCCGAACCCGTGCCGTAGCCCGGGTAACTGAACGCGGTGATGTTAATCACCGTCGCGCTCACGCTCACTGCGGTGCAGGACGTCGCCGGAGGGACAATGGTCGTCAGGTCCGAGTGAGTCACAACCAGCGAGCACGTGATGCCACTCGTTGGGAATGCCGTACCGGTAACCACGATGGGCGTCGCAACGGAAGGCACAGTGAGGCTGCCAGCGGCGATTGACGTGGGTGCGACTGTCGTGACGACAGGCTGACCCGAAACGGTGAACGCTGCAGCCAAGGTGCCCGCGCCGTAGGTGGCAGTGCCAGCTCCGACCGAGTACGTCAGCGTGAGCGAGTCAGTGCCGTTCAGCATTGCCGGCTCACCGATGATCTGGACCGTTGCGGTCGTCGTGGAGTCCGTGGGCTCAGGCAACACGTTACAAACGATTGCCGGATCCGACGTGCTACAAGACATTCCGCCGACCACGAAGTTCGTGCCGGTGACACCGATGGTTTCTGAACCGCCAGCAGTCAGGTTTCCGACCGTGGTGACAGCCGAGACCGTTGGGCCAGCGACGATGTTGATGGTGCCGCTGTACGTCTCAAGACCATCAGTGAACGAGATCGGAACGTTGACAGCCGCGGCGGTGCCGGGCTTGACGCTGATCGTCGTCGTGATGTTGGTCCCCGTGTCGTTCGTGATCGCACCAAAGGTCACACCGCTGTTCGTCGAACTGCCCGTCCAGTCTGCCGGAGCAGAACCGTCCGTCGTCTGACTGAGCAGCAGGTTGAGCGTGGCACCGTTCGCGCCAGCGCCGACTGTGTTCACTGCACCGAACGGTGTGATGCCAGGGCCTGTGGTTACAGGGTTGGCGGTCGCCAGCGTGGTGCTGGTGATCGTGCCGGCGGTCTGGAAGGCGAAGAAGCTCGGGGCGACGTTAACCGCTCCTGCTCCGTTGGTGATCGTCGCCTGGACGCGGTCGTTGATCGACTGCGGGTCAGAGTTGTCGACCACGTCAGCGCCAACGAGCTGCGACGCGTTACCGGTGTGGCTGTCAGCCAACGCGGGCGTGATGCCCACGACGCCGGTGGTCGCGTTTACCGACGTGACCGTGACGGTCTCGGCGGTTGTGAAGAACGCGTCGGGCTCAATCGTGATCGAGTCGCCAACAGCGATGTTCGGGGCGCCCGCGACCGAGTGGTTGACCACTGAGTTCAAGGTGATGGCGTTCTGGCCAGGCGTAGCCGACGTGGTCAGCCAGTCCTGCGTGTCGCCAGAGCGAACCTTGCGGAACCGTCACTGCGAAGGTGGCCGTGTTGCCGTTGACCACGGTCACGGTGCCGGTGACGCCGTCGCTGTCAGGAACGCCAGCTCCGGTGTAACTCTGGAACGTGACCGCTGAGCCGGTCGTGAAGCCGAATCCTGGGAGGTAAGCGTTGATCGAGTACGTGCCCGCGTCAAGCGTTCCCAAGTTGGCACCAGTGCCAGCGGCCGTGAAGGTGCTGTATGGGTACGGAGGCGATCCGGCAGTCTGGTAGACCGCGGTGCCCGCCGTCTCAGTGTTCGTTCCGTTGCTTACGGTCAGCGTGGTGTTCACGAAGAGCGGCACAACGGGCTGAGCAGCGGCTGGGAAGGGGAACTCAACCGTGACGCCAGCGGCGTGTGCGAACTGAGTGCCGTTCAAGCCACCGGTACGGGTGATGCCTGAAAGGACGCCGGTGACGTTGTTGAGGGTACCGGTGACGTATTCAGTGGACGTACCATCGACGATCGTCGCGGCGGTGACGCCGTTCGGAATGCCAGTGGCGTTGGCCACCGTCAGCGTGACGGCATTGGCCAAGACGGCGGCAGTCGTTGCCGACGTTGCGTAGCGAGGAACCTGAACCTGGATGGTCGCGGTGTTGGTCGAGTCAACCGAGACGACCTTGCCGACCAAGGATTCGCTCACGTTGGTGACGCCAGGTGCCTTCACGGTCACCGTGGAGGCGGTCGTGATCGGGAACGTCGACGTGCCAGTTACGTGAAGGATCGAGGCAGTCCCCGGTTCGAGGACGCCCGTGACCAAGCTCAAAGCCGGTGCGACAGGAGCCGCAGGGCCGGACGATGTCACGGCAGCGGGCTCACCGATTCCGATGAGGTTTGCCGGCGCGACACTGGTCGTGTCAGGGTTGACGATGCTCACGGCGAGTTGGCCGAGAGCCGTTCCCGAAGCGACGGTCACTTGCTCCGTCATGGTCGTGCTGTTCACGAATGTCGGGTTCGAGACCGTGACACCCGCGTACGGCGTGATCGTGAGGACGGCGCCAAGCTCAAAGCCGGTGCCACTGACAGTCACGGTGACGGTCGAAGAGTTGACCGCAGGGATGCCGAGTTCATTGGGAGTTACGCCTGTGATCGAGACGGCAGTCACCCCGGCATTCGCGGTGTAGGAACTTGTCGCAACACCCGCGTTAGTGGCGGACTCGCCACCTTGGGTGCCAGAGACGGTGATCGTGGCAGAGCCAGCGGCCAGCGCTGCGTTGTTGACGGGGAAGCTCAACGTCGTGCCCGCGTTGTTCGAAGTGGCGACAGGATTTTGCGTGGCGCTTCCGGTCTGTGAGATCGAAACGGTCGCGAACTCGAGGCCCGTACCAGTGATCTGGACAGTGGACGCCGCACCACCGACGGTGCCGGAGTTGCCAGCAATCGTGGTGATCTGTGGACCATTGTCGATGCCAAGGCCGACCGGGAAGGTCGCGGTGCCGTTGTCATCGGTCAAGGTGACCGGGTAGAAGCCGGTGGGCGTGGTGGAGGACGTGCTGATCGTCGCAGTGACGTCACCCGCGAACTCCTGGACGTTCGAGAACGTCACACCGGTAGCGGTCGTCGTCAACGTGACGTTTCCACCCACAGCCTGGTCGGCCGCGAAGTTCGTACCGGCCGCGTAGAAGTTACCGGAGAAGCCCTGGCCGACGATGGCGTAACCATTGATGCAAGTTGGGCCGGCGTTCGTGGAGGCCACGGAACAGGTGAGCGTGGGCGCGGTGGCCGCACTAGCGGGTCCAGCTAATGCCACCAAGGGCACTGCTGAGGCAACCAGTACGGCGAGGCCGGCAAGGCCCTTAGCCAACTGGCGGGGTATGCGACTAAATGTTTTCACTTCACTCCATTCACAGGGGCCGACTCCCATCGACCTAATTAACTTGAGATGATGCGGTACAGCAGAAATTCGACACGAGGCGGGCGCCCCGTGACAATCCACGGTCGCTTCCTCTGCAGTCAGTATAGATAACGCCTTTGGGCCAGAGCGAATACTGAAATACATTCTTCATCAGGGGAAGTCCTTGTGGAGAACTCGCGACTCGTTCGTAAAGTTCCTGATGAATACCGTTAAACCTCCGCGATGAAATCGCACTTTATGCACAACGCCTTGAGCCGTCAAAAACGTCACAGAGTCGTAACTCCCATAAATGACGTGGAGTTAGTGCTGGACCCTGCCGACAAACATGAAATTCAACGAGATCAAGTGCTCATATCGTCGTGAAACCTTCTCCGTTCCCACGAGAAATGGGAAGCGAACGTCGATCTCGGAATATCCCCAGACACCCAAGAAGACACTGCATCCCTAGGACTTGCCACTGCTGAGGTGGGTACCTTTAGAGCGAAGACGAGTCGTATATATACGTGTTGCCATCGTCTTTAGCGATATTCGCGCGCCCCGAGGGCAAAAAGCAGGTAACTACTGGCGTTTCAACGCGATGCTCTAGGCGACGGCGCAGCGATTTGGACCCAATTCCAACGTGGCAGCATCGTCACTTCGAGCTTCGGCGCCGGCGTTAATACGGACGATGTGCTTGTAGTTCGGCGGACGGTCTTTGACGTTCGCGACGGCCCACGCCACGAAGTCAGCCTCGTTCAGGGCGAGCGCCGGGAGCGTCGTGCGAAGGACTCCAAGGGAACGGGACACGAATTCGCCGTATCGAACCTCGACGCTGGCGCCGTAGTGCGCGGGAAAGACGATGATGTCATCGCCCAAGGGCAATACCCGCTCGTGAATGCTTCGGTACAGCGAGTGTGCGAATGGCACCACTTGATCGGCCAGGTCGGGTCGACCGACGCTCTCGAGGAAGATCGTGTCGCCCGTGAAGATCGCGCCATCGCCCAGTTGGTACATGGTCGAGCCTTCGGTGTGGCCCGGAACACTGACGGCCGAGACCGACAGGGCCACGCCCGGGGCCAACGCAATGCTTCGTCCGTCGCGTAGCGGCTCGAAGTCGAACGTGAAATGGTCCGCCGGATTGAGCCACAGCGTCGCACCGGTCTTCGCGACCAGGTCGCGAGCCCCACTTATGTGGTCGGCATGCAGGTGGGTATCGAGGACATTGGTGATCGTCCAGTGATGCGCGTCAGCGACCCGGAGGTACTGATCGATCTCGAGCGAAGGGTCGATCACGACGCATTCAACGCCTGCGCCGATCACGTACGAAAGACATCCCTTCCCTCGGCGTCGCAGCTGGATGACCGTGGCGCCAGCGAACTGTCCCTCGACCTCGTCGTACGTCGAAGCCCACGCATTCATCCCGCCATCAAGGACTTCACTGGCGCGACCGTGTCGAGCGAGCAGCTCTGCGCCTTGTTGCGCACGTGCACCCATCGCACAGATCGTGACGACGCGAGCACCCTCGGGAACTTCGTCGAGCCGCGCGTCAAGAGCTCCGAGTGGGATGTTGACCACGCCGGGAATCGCCCAGTCGGCGACTTCGTCCTCTTCGCGCACATCCAACAGGAACGGACGGTCGCTACCGTCCAAAAGAGGGAGCAGTTCGTATGTCGAGATCCTCGAGATCAACCCTCCGTTGTGCACACGAAAAGTCTACGAGCACATTCGCGCATAATGTCGGTTGCAGTACCAACGAAAGGTCGCCGCATGCCCGAACTTCGCAATGTCAACGTCGAGGAAGCGCTCGCCTTCGTGCGCGACGGCGCACTTCTCTTGGATGTGCGCGAGGACAAGGAGTGGGAGGCCGGGCACGCCGATTGGGCCATCCACATTGCGCTCAGTGAAGTCCCTGATCATCTCGCTGATTTCTCCAAGGATCGACTGATCGTGTGCGTCTGTCGTTCGGGTGCTCGGTCCGCCCGAGCCGCCACGTTTCTCATCCAGAACGGCTACGACGCGATCAATCTCGAAGGCGGCATGTTGGCGTGGGCTGACCAAGGAGAAGCACTCGTCGGCGATGGTGACGAACCGAGCGTCATCTAGCGCTTGCAGGAGCGACAACGATCGTGCAGGGAAACGCGTCATTGGACCCTTCCGGCCCCATGCGGTCTCGAGCTCGAGGATGCGAGCCGCACGGCGACAACCCTATTGAGTTGGCGCAAATGAGTAGCGCGAACTACTTCAAGTGGTAGCCGGCGGGACAATGGGGGTTGACCCCGCGTACTCGCCGGACCGACTTCTTCCTCACACACGTAATGGTTCGGATGGGCGCTCGTGGCACCGTGGTCGTCGTCGTGGTCGTGGTCGTGGTCGACGGCGTCATGGCGAACCCGACGACCGGAGTCGACGCAGTCGTGCCGTTGTTCGCGACCACCTGTATGCCGTAGTTCACGGTCGAAAGGCCGTTGAACTTGCACGTGGTGGACGTGGTGGTATCGGTGAAGGTCGTCGGATCCGTGAATCCGTACATCAACGTGCACGTGTAGCTCGTCGCGGTGCCGTCACCAGACCACGTGGCCGACTCGGTGCCCATCGCGGCGCTGACGACGAGATCCGTCGGCGGATTGACCGTAGTGAGGAATTCCACGAGCTCGTTCGTGACGGCGAAGATCGCGTAGAGATTGCCGTGGGGGTCAAAGGCGATTGAGGCCGGGTACGGAATTCCAGACGCGAACGTCGACACGCTCCCGTTCGGGGCCACTTCGAGGATGTCGCCATTGAAGGATTCCGCGACGTAGACGTTCCCCGACGCGTCCACGGCCACGTACATCGGTGTGCCCGTCTCCAATCCGTTGACGACGACCGTGCGGACGCCTCCGGGGGTCACCTTCCATACGGTCCCGTCGTTGTAGTCGGCGACGTAGAGATTGTTCTGAGCGTCGACTGCGAGTCCCCAGGCACCACTGAACGAACCGATGGTCGTCTGGGTGCCGTTCGGGGTGATCTCGGTGACCGTGCTGTCGTTGTAGGAACTGACGAATAGGTCACCCAAGGAATCCGTCGCCAGTCCATACACCCCCAAGAGACCGGTGAGGTATGTCGACTGGGTGCCACCGGGCGCGAGCTTGTAGACCGTGCCCGTGAAGGTGTTGGCGTAGAAGAGGTCCCCGGAAGAATCAACCGCGACCGGGTAGGAGCCACCGGGGAGCGAGGCGACCGACGTCTTGACGCCACTCGACGTGACTTGAAAGATGTTGCTGTCGCCTACGTCACTGACGTACAGATGTCCGGTCTGGTCGATCGCGAGACCGAACGGTATGGCGAAACCTGAGGCGATCACGACCTGACTGATTGCGGGGCTCGACGAGGCACTGAGTGGCGTCGCAATGACGAGTCCGGTGGCCATGGTGAGTGCCGCGACAATCGCACTGACTGCTCGACGTAGCGACGCGTGCGAAGCCGTGCGCCTGATCATGGTTGTTCTCATCGGTAGGACGATTCTACGTTGAGGGCCGAATTGTCCAGGGATATCGCATCGATAAAGTGCGGCTGCAACGCGGTCCTAGGATGAACACCACATCGGGTCGAGAGGGGCGCCATGGAGAAGCAAACTCGACCGCTACGAATTGCACCAGTCCCCGAATCGCAGCGAACCGGACAGGTCCGCGAGTTGCTCGACCAGGTGACGATCGCCACGGGCGGTGAGACGAACATCTTCACCACCCTGGTCCAAGCGCCCGGACTCTTTCGACGCTGGATCCCATTCGGCGGGCGCCTGATGAACGGCAAACTGCCCGCACGCGACCGTGAGCTACTGATCCTGCGCACCGGATGGAACTGTCAGAGCGAATATGAATGGGTCGGACACGCCCAGTTCGCGCTCCTGTGCGGACTGAGCGCAGAGGAGGTACGGCGCGTTTTTGACGCGCCCGACGATCCGAGTTGGAGCGAATTCGACGCGGCTCTGCTGCGCGCGGCCGACGAGCTCCATACGACCTCGACGATCAGCGACGACACGTGGTCAGTGCTCGCGTCGCACTACCAGGTCGATCAGTTGATCGAGGTGCCCATGCTGGTCGGCCACTACCACATGGCAGCGATGACGCTCAATGCCTTAGGTGTGCAACTGGACGAGGACCTGAAGTTCACTTCGTAGTACGCAGCCCGTCCTCGCATTGTGACCTCGTGAGGGACAGTGCGTCCTGCAGCGACCAGAACGCAATTCAATCTCCATGATTTTCTCGTTGTCGAAAGTGATACCCGGGACGACGTTCAGGTGACTTGTAGTCTCAATGTCCCTGAGGTGGATCGATCGAAGAAGCTGTTGCCTTCATACACAGCAGCGATGCGATACGCACCTGGACTCAATGTCCTGGCGCCGAGCGTGCATTTCGCAGTTCCGAGTGCGTCGATGGAGGCCACGCAGAGTTGTCGATCGCCCGCCAGGAACCTCACCGATCCGCTCAGATGATGAATGCCATCGTGCGGATACACAGTGATGACGATGGTCATCGATCGCTCGGCACCATCAGCGACGGTCATTCGCGAAAGTGTGATTGATGCACGCGTCTTCTTCTTGGCGCTGGCTTTTACCGAGATCATCGAAGCGTCGGTCCCCGCCAGGTAATCCGTCGTGGCCGCGACTGTGACCATTAGTTCACAGGTTCCAGACCCCACGAAGTTGACAGTTGATCCACTCACCGTGCAGACCGAAGTCGTCGACGACGTCAACGAATAGGTCGTTCCGTCACCTGACGTCGTGAATGTAGGGGTGAAGTGATCACCGATCTCGACCGAAAGCGGAAGATTCGTCATTGACACCGTCACGGTTGCCTGATCGACGGAGAAACTCTGTATTGACCCAGTCGCTGCCGTGAAACTGAGAGCCGCGGCTACTCCCGCGGTGAGCGAGCACTCGCCGACCCCAATGAAGTTCACTGTCAAAGCATTCACTGTGCAAACTGAAAGCGTCGAAGACGTCACCGAGAATACGGTGCCCTTCCCAGAAGTAGTGAAGCTTGGAGTGAACTGTCCACCAAACGTCGCGCTGCTGGGGATGTCTGCGATCGACACGGTTGGAGTGGTTGGGCCACCACCACCGCCGCCACCGCCGCCACCGCCACCGCCACCGCCACCGCCACCGCCACCGCCGCCGCCACTATTCGTGGTCCACCGCGCGTAGAGGGTCAGTGAACTGGTCAACGTATAGGGCGAGGTGAGCGCGGTACCGCCGGACGGAGCGAGAAACCAACCATCAAAGGTCGAGCCGACCAGCGTTGGCGTCGGCAGACTGATTGTCGTGCCCATCGGTCCGCTCATTGAAGCAATCGCGCTGCCGCCTTCGGAGTTGAACGTGATCGTGTCAGTGACAATCCACTGGGCGTACAGCGTGACCGATGCGGAGAACGGATACGTTGCACCGTCGCCATACGCAACACCGGTGCCGCCGCCAACCGTGTTCCAACCACTGAAGGTGTAGCCGGGCCTCGTGAAGGTGTTCAACGTCAACGTCGATGGACCGCCCTCAGTCTCTGACGCCATGGTCCCCGTTCCGCCATTGTTGTTGAAGGTGACCGTGAAAACGGCGAGAGCCGGCGTCGCCGACAGTTCATTCGACGCCACGGAGTGGCCCACCGAATTCGCGGCCTCGACTTCGTAGTAGTACTTCGTGCCGTTCGTCGCCGCCGCGTCGGTGTAAGTGAGAATATTGCCAACTGTGGCATAGGGCGTGACCGATTCACCTCCCGGGGATGTGCCGCGCAAGATCTCGTAATTCGTGATTGGCGATCCGCCGTCGTTCGAGGGCGCCGTCCAGTCCACGACTACGTGTCCGTTACTGGGGGTGGCTGTCGTGATCGTCGGGGCATCGGGGGCTGTGACCACCATGCCAGCCGCTAAGGCTGAGACGATCGGCGTCCCGAGTCCCGTCGCCATGTCGTAGCCCGTCATCGCCGGATACTGGCCACCGCTCGTGGCGTTGTAGTCGTTGTTGCCGTTCGTCACGTCGTTGAAATACGTCGACGCACCCGAAGAAGCCAATGAGTACAGCTTCGGATTCAGTGAGCCGTAACCAGTCGCGGCGGTGCCGTCGGCGGAGCTGATGTCAGCCAATGCGGCGGCCCAAAGGGGGGACGCCGCACTGGTGCCCCCGAAGACGGTCCAGTCGTAGCCGTCGACCGAGTCATAGATGATGTACCCCGAGAGGGGGTCCGCGTCAGCCGACACGTCAGGTACCTCTCGACAGTCACCTCCAGCATTCGCACAGGGCGATCCGCTGCTGCCAGGCACCTCACCGACTCCTTGCTGGTACGTGGGCATGTTGAACTCCGTGGAAATGCCGCCGCCACCGCTACCCGCCCCGTACATGGTGTTGTCGTTCCAAACCTTCTCTGACGGCGCTGTACCTATGCCACTGACCGTGGTGCCGCCGACCCCGGTCACGTCAGGCTGTGACGCGGGATCGTTCACCGCCAGATTCAGGTTGTCGACGAGGTCGGAGCCTGCCGAAACATCGGTCACCCACACCAGATTGGTCGTCGGGTCGCTCACCAACTGGCCCGTCACGTCATCAGTGCTCGTGTTGAAGCCGACTGCTGCAGTTATCGACTGTGTGCTTGGGTCGATTGTGACCAACTGATTGTGGTCGCTAATGGAGTTCACGACAGCGAGCACCTGATTCCCGGTGGGCGACATACCTATTGACTCACCGATTGTTCCCCGCCCGAACATCGGCGCCGTGCTCGTTGAGATGTTCGTCAGGATTGTGTTCGACGAAGTGCTTACCACGGTGACGCCGCCAATCGTCACCCCGTATCCATTCAGGACATACAGGTCGCCGTTGGATGGATCGAGCGTCATCGCAATTGGCGCCACCCCCGTGATTTCATTCGCGGCGGTTCCACAGCCGATCTGCGACGTAACACTGCACGACGGGCCGAAGAAGTAGTCGATGCCGTAATCCAGACCGTCAGTCGACAACTCTTCCGCGACGTACACGTCATGCTCGCTGTCGACGACCATGTCGCCTGCCGAGGAGTGCGGCGGTAGCGCTTGGTCTCCGACGAAGGTGTTGTTTGCGGTATTGAACACTGCTACCGACGCCGTGCCCGCATTGGCGATGTAGAGCGTCGAACCGTCGAGGGCCATTGATTGGGGATACAAAAGAAGGGCCGATGGGATGTTCGTCGTCGAGGTGCAGCCCGTCACGACTGATGCGTTGCAACTGATCGTGCTCACGATCGTTACCGAATTCGAGCTGCGGTTTGCTATGTACAGCTCGGAATTGGCGGCGTCGTAGACGACGGCCGTTGGCAAAGATTGTGTCGTGACCGTCCCCACGACGGCGCCAGTATCCCCGTTGGCGACTTCATCGATCACGCTCACCGTGTCCGCAACGGCGTTCGCAACATAGACAGTTCCGTTACTGGGATCGATAGCTTGATAACCGACCTGGACACCGGCGGGGCCTTGCGCACCAGTGGTGGGACCGATGGCGATATTCGCGTTGCATCCTTGCGATCCATTGTCACCGGCCGCGCTGAAGAACGTCTGTCCATCTAATGACGCTTCATCAAGCAGGGTGTTCTCTTCCTCCTGCAGGGCCGATCCGATTTGTTCTTCGCACGACGCCCAGCTATCACTCACGATCTTCGCCGAGTCGTCACTCACTATGTTGCTAAAAGCGTCGTAGACGTTGTCACTTTCGTAAACCTTGATGTTGGCGGCGGGGGCCATGGCAAGAGCCGTCTCGATGTCGAGCTCGGCTTCGCTGGTGCCGTCCCCCGTGGCGCCGGTGTTCCCGTCGGAAAGCGATTCAGTGATCTGGCTCGCCCCGAGCGTGATGCCGTAGCAAGTCGCGAACGTGGCGATGTCGCTCGGACTGTAGCCGGCGTCACCCAGTTCGACGAGGGCGATGGTCGAGCCTGCGCCATAGTCCTGATTGTTGTACAACGTGCCAAAGGAGTATGCCTGGGAGAGTTGATCGGCACTGAGCGCTCCGCCGTTCTCCAACGTCGTGAAACTGCTCGAACACGATGCCCCCGGTGTTGGTTGATTAGGCGCCAACTGGGGGCTCGCGTGACGCGTGACTTTCTGGGTATGGCCGCGCGCGACAATGGGGCCTACCGGCTGGGCAACGTTGAGTGTGTTGAGCCCGATGATGCCTTCGATGTCCGACGCGACCGACGACGGTACACTCGGCTCCGCCGAATTGTAGAAACCCAGCCCCCCCGAGTGAAGTTCATACGAGAACTCCGGTGTGACGAACGCAGATTCCGTTTGGGCGACCGTGCCGGTCACAGGAAGGTACAGACCGGTGCGAGATATCGCGCCGACGGTCAATCCTTCAGCCTTGAGGGCAGCCGTCACACGAGCAATCGTTGCGGGCGTCGGTCCGTACTCCTGCTCGAAAACCGCGGGAGTAATGAAGTGTCGGTAGTACGGAGAGTCGGGCGTTGAGACCGCGTTCACTTCCGCAGCCAGTGCAGATGGGTTTCGTGGTTGCAACGTCACTTCCAGCGACATCTTGGTCGACGGCGATGCCGGTCCGATCAGCGTGTCACCAACGGGCACTGGCGTGAGTTCGCCAGAGAGGGGTCGAACCGTCACCGGCGAGACGGCGTTGGCCGGGAGTGCACTTTGCACTGAAGTAGCCAACATCGCGAGGAGCAGCGCGGCCCCAGCGGTGAGAAATCGAACGGTCAACAATGTGCGATAGCCAGTCCCGTGAACCGAGCGCTTCACCAACTCCCCCTTCTGCTGCGTCGTGGCTCCGGAAAAGTCGGAAGTACGCTCGCACGACGTTAAGTGGCCGATCCATTCAAACGCCATGACTTCAATCCGCACTGGCGCCTCAATCATTAATTCATCGAAGCCGAAATGTCAAGCGGCATCGGGGAACGCTAAGGACGTCCGACATGATGCAACCCGTCTCGTCCAACATTGTCGAGTAGGACCTGCAAAGAGGCGTTCACGACGAGAGGATGTCGCGTTGAACGCACAACCAATACCTACTAACGCAGTCCCAACGGGATTCGAACCCGTGCCTCCACCTTGAGAGGGTGATGTCCTAGGCCACTAGACGATGGGACCATGAAATCAACGACGCTGGAATCTCATCGCTGCATTCGCTCGGGGGCAAGGACTCGAACCCTGAATAACTGGACCAGAACCAGTTGTGTTGCCAATTACACCACCCCCGAAGGGCTCGGAAATCCTACCCGACATTCGAAAGAAGCCGCCAACGTCACGCGAGGGGTGTCAGTCAAACCACGAACTGAAGCGGCCATAGCCAATGATGCGACCGATGCCGACCTCGAAGGTCTCCTTGGCGTAGTACTTCCACAACGAATGCTTCACGGTAGGTGAATTGCGCACCGGTGACGGAAACGGCGTCAGACCCTGGGACGAGGAGATCGCCATCGCGCGGTCCTCGTGGAAGGGATCGGTCACCGTGAGCACGGTCTTTATGTGGTGCGACTTGAGCTTGGGTAGCACCGTCGCGACGTTTTGCCACGTGTTGGTGCCCGCGCCCACCAAGATCTTCGACGCGGGCACTCCCTTGCCCTCCAGATACGCCGCGGATACACCGGCCTCGGTGAACTGGTCGCCCGGTCGTTTACCTCCGGTCACCGCGATCCACGGCGCTCGCCCCTTGTGCCAGAGCACCAACGCTTGGTCGAGCCGGGCCCGCAGTTCCGGTGACGGTGTGCCGTTGTCCTCCGTCGTGCCAAAGACGAGGATGGCCTGCGCGTGGCGCGTCGAATGCTCGTGACCCGTGAGCCATATCTGCACGAAGGTCACCGCGAAATAGATGATGACGATGCTGATGAGTGCCGAGACGATCCGCAGGATCAGCTTGAAGGGTCCGAAGATCACGCGTCGGCACGAACTAACGCGTCGCGAAGACGCTGGAGCACCTTCTCTCGTCCCAGCAGTTCCATCGATTCGAAGAGTGGCGGGCCGACGGACGTGCCCGTCACCGCGCAACGGATCGGTGCCTGACTCTTTCGCAGGACCATGCCGAGCGATTCGCCAAGTTCCATCGTGGCTGCGTGAAGGGCGTCGGCGGTCCACTCGACGTCCGTGAATCGTTCGATCGCCGCGTCCAACAACGCGTGCGCCGAGGGATCGTTTCGAATGGCCTTGTCGAAGGCTGCGTCGTCGTAGACGACGTGCTCGACGAAGAAGAAGCCCACCATCGCGGGGATCTCCCCCAACGTCGCGACCCGCTCCTGGACGAGGTGCGCCACCTTGGCGAAGAGGGCTTCGTCGAACTGCTCGCGCGACCAGGGCACCTCGCGGTCGCTCGGGCGCCACGCGCTCGACCACGGGGCGACCCACGGCGTCGCGGCGACGATGAACTCGTCGGGCGACAGTGCGCGGATGTACTCACCGTTCATGTGCGTCAACTTCTTCACGTCGAAGAAGGCCGGGGAGTGCGAGACGTCCTCCAACCGGAACTGTTCGACCAGCGTCGCGCGCGGCACGATCTCCTCGTCGCCGCGGGGACTCCATCCGAGCAGCGCGAGGTAGTTGACGAATGCGGACGGCAAATAACCCTGGTCGCGATAGGACTCCACGGCGACCGGGTCCTTGCGCTTGGAGAGCTTCTTGCGCTGCTCGTTGACGAGCATCGGCAGGTGGGCGTAGAGCGGATGGGCCACGAAGGGCATTTCGCGACAGTGGTTGAGCGCTTCCCACATCATGACCTGCTTGGGCGTCGTGGGCAGCAGGTCCTCGCCGCGGATGATGTGCGTGATCTCGTCACTGCGGTCGTCGACCATGTTGGCCAGTGGGTACAGCACTCCCCCGTTGGAGCGCACCACGATGAAGTCCTCATAACTGTCGTGCGGGAACGAGACGTCGCCACGTACGACGTCGTGCACGACGGTCGCGCCCTCATCGGGTACGCGAAAGCGCAGCACCGTGGCGTCGGACAGCGCGACGCCTCGATCGCGGCAGTAGCCGTCGTACCCGGGCTTGGCGTTGCCCTTGATGCGCTCATCGATCTGCTCGCGCGTGCAGTCACAGGCGTAGAGGTAGCCGTTCGCGTAGAGCGCCTCGGCGCTTGCGACGTGATCGGCGTGCAACTCGCTCTGGAAGAAGGGACCGGCGTCGAAGTCGAGACCGAGCCACGTCATGGCACGGACGATCCCCTCGCTCGCGTCGTCGAGGTTGCGCGCGGCGTCGGTGTCCTCGATGCGCAGGATGAAGAAGCCGCCGGTCTGACGAGCGAAGAGCCAGTTGAAGAGCGCCGTGCGCGCGGAGCCGACGTGGAAGAAACCAGTGGGTGACGGCGCCATGCGGACTCGGGGTCCGGTCACGGGTTACTCCTCAAGGGAGAGTGCGCCGTTGGGACAACTCGCCACGGCTTCGCGCAGACGTTCGTCGAACTCCGGGCCGGGGTTCTCGTTGAGCACGTACATGAAGCCGTCGTCGCGAACTTCGAAGATCTCGGGCGCGATGCCCATGCAGACCGCGTTGCTGGAGCAGGCGTCGTAATCGACCACAACCTTCATAGGGACTCCTTCAAGTGACGAACACCCCCATCGTAGTAAGGACGAATTGGCGACGCGACTGCGTACACTCTGTTTCGTCAAAGGAGGACCGTGGAGAAGCGAGCACTGGGATCACTGCAGGTTTCGGTCGTGGGCATCGGCTGCAACAACTTCGGCAGTCGGCTCGACCAGGCCGGCACGAATGACGTCGTGGGCGCCGCGATCGACGCCGGCATCAATTTCTTCGACACGGCGGATATCTACGGCGGGACCAAATCCGAAGAGATGCTCGGCGTCGCGCTCGGCAAGTGGCGCGACGAGTTCGTCATCGCCACGAAGTTCGGCATGCCCATCGATGACACGCACTTCGGCGCTAGCGCCGCGTACGTGCGGTCCGCCTGCGAGGCGTCGCTTCGTCGACTGGGCACCGATCGCATCGACCTCTATCAGCTGCACTACCCCGACGACACGGTGCCGTTCGAGGAGACCCTCGGTGCGCTGCACGAACTGGTCGAGCAGGGCAAGGTCCGAGAGATCGGGTGTTCGAACTTCACGGCCGCCCAGTTGCGCGACGCCAAGAGCGCCGCCGGCGACGGGCCGTCTTTCGTCTCGGTGCAGAACCAGTTTTCGCTGCTCGAGCGCAGCCCCGAGCGAGACGGCGTCCTCGACGCGTGCGCGCAACTCGGTCTCGGTCTCTTGCCCTTCTATCCGCTCGCCAACGGGCTGCTCACGGGCAAGGTCCGCCCCGGTGCACCACTGCCGCCGGACTCGCGCCTCGCCACGATGGCGCCCGAACGAAGCGTCCACTGGCTCAGCGACGAACTCCAGGCGAAGGTCGGCGCACTCCTCGACTACGCGGACGAGATCGAGGTCCCGATCCTGTCGTTGGCCTTCTCGTGGCTGCTGAGCCATGCGCAGGTCCCGAGCGTCATCGCCGGTGCGTCCAACGCCGATCAGGTCCGAGCGAACGCGGCCGCGCCTCGGGTGCTCGGTGACGACGTGGTTCGCCGTCTCGACGAGCTGACGGCCTAGTTGGCCTTGACCGCCGCCACCATCTTGGTGAGCGTGTCCTTGGCGTCCCCGAAGACCAAGGTCGTCTTGGGGTTGTAGAGCAGTTCGTTCTCGATACCGGCGAACCCTGGACGCATCGAGCGCTTGAGGAAGACGACGTTCTCCGCCAGGTCGGCGTGAATGATCGGCATGCCGTAGATCGGCGACGTCTTGTCGTCGGTCGCGGCGGGGTTCACGGTGTCGTTCGCTCCAACGACCAGCGCCACGTCCGCAGTCGCCAACTCCGAGTTCGCCTCGTCCATCTCGAGGAGTTGTTCGTAGGGAACATTGGCCTCGGCGAGCAAGACGTTCATGTGACCGGGCATGCGTCCGGCGACCGGGTGGATGGCGTAGAAGACCTCGATGCCCTTGGCTTCGAGCAGCTCGGCCAACTCGCGAAGTACGTGCTGGCCCTGCGCCACGGCGAGACCGTAACCCGGGATGATCACGACGCGGCTCGCGAAGCCGAGCAGGATGCCAATGTCCTCGGGGGTTCCCGATCGCACACTGCGGCCGTCCTCGCGTGTGGTGGCACCACTCGCGGTCACGACCGAGCCGAAGGCGGAGAACAGGACGTTCGCCAGGCTTCGTCCCATGGCCTTGCTCATGAGGCGCGTGAGCAAGATACCCGAGGCGCCCACGAGCACACCGGCGACGATGAGCAGGTTCGAACCGAGCGTGAAGCCCGAGGCCGCGACCGCCAGTCCGGTGAAGGCGTTGAGCAGCGAAATCAAAACGGGCACGTCGGCGCCACCGATGGGCAAGACGAAGATCACGCCCAAGACGAAGGCGAGCGCGAGCAGGACCCAGAGCAACGCCGTCGAGGCCGAGACCAACATGGTGACGATCACGACGGCGGCGGCCAGACCGACGATCGCGTTGATGACCTGCTGTCCGGGGTACGTCACCGGACGACCGGTCATGAGTTCCTGGAGCTTGGCGAAGGCCACGGCGGAACCAGCGAACGAGACCGTCCCGATCAACACACCGAGCAGTACTTCGAGGATCACGTAGGTCGCGGGGTGGGTCGACTTGATGTGAATAAATTCGGTCAGCGACACGAGTGACGCGGCGCCACCACCGACACCGTTGAATATCGCCACGAGTTGTGGCATCGCGGTCATCTTCACGAATCGCGCCGTCGGCACCGCGATGATCAGACCGATGAACATCGCGAGCAGGATCAGCCACACGTGGTGCAATGAGTGGCCATCGACGTACTTGAAGAAGGTCGCCACGACCGCCACGAGCATCCCGAAGGCGGCGACCATGTTGCCCTTGCGCGCGTGCTTGGGACTGCCGAGTCCCTTGAGTGCGATGATGAACGTTGTCGCGGAAAACAGGTACAGCAGGTCAATCAGGGTTTCACGACTCACGTGGTGACCTCATCACTCTTGGGAGCGGCTGGCTTGGCGCGCGGCTTGAACATCTCGAGCATGCGGTCGGTCACGACGAAGCCGCCCACGACGTTGAGCGTCGCGAGGATCACGGCGAGGAATCCGAGGACCTCTTGCAGGTTGGTCGTCGCTCCCCCGAGGATCAGCATCGAGCCAACGAGGATGACGCCGTGGATCGCGTTGGACCCACTCATCAGCGGCGTGTGCAAGATGCTGGGCACTTTCGCGATGATCTCGGTTCCCACGAACGCCGTCAGGATCAGTACGGTGAGGTACTGCAGCAACACGTTGCCCATCAGGCGATCTCCTTAGCCACTGGCGCGATCGCCACGTGCTCGAGTCCGAGTGCTTCGGCCGTCGGCGCGTGGTTGATCTGACCATCACGGGCCACCGTCACGCCGATGACCACCTCGTCGTTCCAGTCCGTCGCGAGCTGGCCCTTGGTGCCGAAGAGCGCGAGCAACTTCAGGACGTTGTTGGCGTACATGAAACTGGCGCTCGCACCCATCTGCGAGGGCGGGTTCGACATGCCGACGATGCGCACGCCCTTACGGTCGATCACCTCGCCGACCTTGGTCAGTTCGCAGTTGCCACCGCCGTCAGCGGCCATGTCGATGATGATCGACCCTTCGCTCATCGCGTCGACCATCGCTTCGGTCACGAGGATCGGCGACTTTCGTCCCGGGACCGCGGCGGTCGTGATCACGACGTCGGAGTTGGCGACCTCGCTGAGCAGCGCCGCCTGTTGGGCCAGTCGCTCCTCCTCGGTCAGCTCTCGCGCGTACCCGCCGGCGGCGTCGGCCGTCACGGCGAGCTTGACGAAGACGGCGCCGGCCGACTCGGCCTCTTCCTTCGCGGCGGAACGCACGTCGTAGGCGCGAACCTTCGCGCCGAGTCGCTTCGAGGTGGAGATGGCCTGCAATCCCGCGACACCGACACCCATCACCAGGACCTTGGCCGGACGGATCGTGCCCGCCGCGGTCGTGAGGAGTGGGAAGAAACGGTCGAAGTAGTGCGCCCCCGCGAGGGCGGCGCGATAGCCCGACACCGTCGCCTGCGACGAGAGGGCGTCCATGTACTGGGCGCGCGAAATGCGCGGCAGGAGGTCGAAGGAAAGGACGGTGATGCGCCGATCGTTGAGCGCCCGTACGACGTCGAGGGCCAGCAAGGGTGAGAGGAACGAGAGGTGCACCGAGCCTTCGGGCAGACGCGCGATTTCCTCGAGCGTGGGCGGATTGACGCGAAGATTGATGTCGCCACTCGGAGCGTCGCTCACGGTGGCGCCCGCGCTCACGTAGGCCTCGTCGTTGAAGTGAGCAGACGCACCGGCGCCGTGCTGCACGACGACGTCCCAACCTTCATTGACGAGCGACTTGACTGCGTCAGGTGTTAGTGCGACCCGCGTTTCGCCCGCGCGCGACTCCTTAAAGAGCGCAATTTTCATATCCTGTTTCTACCATCCCTATCCGCCGCCCTAGCAGGGTCAAAGTACCCTACGGCCTGAGCGAGGTCGCCGACAAGTCCTTGCGGCGACGTTCGGCTGCGCCGACCTTTGTGACACACCCCGACTAGAAGGGAAGCATGAAACCATTCGTTCTCAACGTCAAGTCACCGGTCGGCGTGTGGAGTGTCATGGGCACCGACGACGGTGTGCAACACATCCACTTGCCCCACGAGAAGTTGCCGCCATCAAAAGGCGTGGCGCCCAAGGCGGTGGCCGACGCAGCGCAGCAACTCACGCAGTACTTCGCGGGCACGCGACGAAGCTTCAAGGTCAAACTCAGTGACTTTCCCGCGACCGACTTCCAGCACGACGTCTGGAACGCCCTTCGAGCGATTCCCTACGGGCAGGTCCGCACGTACGGTGAGATCGCCGAAGCGGTGCAGCGACCGCGAGCGCATCGAGCCGTCGGCAACGCGAACCACGTCAATCCGTGGCCCATCGTGGTGCCGTGTCACCGGGTCGTCGCGTCAAGTGGGTTGGGAGGCTACGGCGGCGGCGACCAAGTAAAGCGCTATCTCCTCGACCTCGAAGGCGTGCACTACGACTGAGCTGACCCAACGGTGACCGGCGCCTTCAGGGCTTGGAACATCGCCAGGGCGCCGTCGGCGAGATGCTGACGCTCGTCATCGCTCAACACGCTGAGGTAGTCGGCCATCATCTCGGACGTCCGGCGCTCGGCCTCGTCCTTTTTTACCTGGGTCGCGGGCGTCACCTCGGGTGTTTCACTCTCCTCGTAGCCGTGGAGCGCGAAGATCATTGGGTCGTGAAGATAACAGGCCTCCACCGGCGCGAGGCCGACCTCGTTGACGGCGTCGATGTGCACGCAGCCGCGCAACTCGCGCAGCAAGATGGCGCCCAAGTACGCGGCGTGCACCGGGTTGGTCGGCACGTTGTATTGACGGTACCCATCGACGAGGCGGTGGTGACCGTATTCGACGGACGCGGCGACCTTGTGCGCCGCCGCGGCGAAGTCGGCGAGGACGCTGACGTCAATCGCGCCGAAGGTGCGGTCGGCGAACTCGTACGCCGCCTGCACGTACTGCGCGGCGATCGCGATCGGGTCGGCCTTCGACTTCGCGTACATGCGCTCGAGCAGTCGGGGGTGAAAAAACGTGAACGCCTCGACCACGTAGTCGAGGTCGACGTCGCCCATGGTCCCCGCACGACCGAGTCCGTAGAACTCATAGATGTTGATGCCGTTCTCCTTGGCCTTCGCGCCGGTGAGGGGATCGAAGTAGAACGACATGCCGACCACCTGGATCGGATCGGTGGTTACGTTGGCGAGTTCGAGAGAGTCCATAACGCGAACATTACGCGTTCGCTCATCGCGCGCCCAGTGCCTTGGGCAGATTCGCACGCCCGTCGCGGCGGACCCGAAGTTCGATCTTGGACCCGGTCTCGACCGCGATGAAGCGCACGGAGCCGCCGTGGCGCACGACGATCTCGCTCACGATGGCAAGTCCCAAGCCCGTGCCACCCGAGTGGCGGCTTCGGGCTCGGTCGGCGCGAACGAAGCGGTCGAACAGGCGCGCGCTCTGGGCGACGTCGACACCCTCACCGTCGTCGGCCACGGTGACGACGGCCTCCTCGCCCTCGTAGTGCGAGTCGAACCGCAACTCGCTCGTCGCGTAGCGCGTCGCGTTGTCGACCACGTTGCGGATCATCCGCTTCATCATCGCGCGGTCCCCGGTGACCCGGGTGGGTTGGATCATGGTCGTGTCGACGTCGAGCGTGCTCAGCAGGCACACGCGTTGGCTCTCCTCGTAAAGGAGGTCGTCGAGGTCGACGTCGGCACTCTGGACCGCGGCGCGGTGCTCGTCGTGTCGCGCCAACCACGCGAGGTCGTCGATCAGGGTCTCGAGGCGCCGACCCTCGCGCAGCACCACTTCGCCCACCTGTCGCCAGTCGGCGCGCTCGGGGTCGTGCTGGGCGCGTTCGGTCGTGACGAGGAGCGTGGTCAATGGACTTCGCAACTCGTGACTGGCGTTGGAGACGAACTCCTGCTCGAACAGCGAAGCGGCCTCGAGGCGGTCGAGCATCGCGTTGACCGTCTTGGCCATGCGCGCGATCTCGTCGTCGCCCTCGGTCTGGGGGACCCGTTTCGTGAGGTCCGAGACCGCGATCGCGTCCACTCGACGACGGATCGCCTCGATCGGTGCGAGCGCGAGGCCCATGCCGAAGTAGATGAGTCCGCCCGCGAGCACGAGTAGAAGGGGGAACGAGATCGAGAGACTGGCAAGCAGGACCCGGACGTTGGCCGAAATGCCCTTGCCGTAGACGAAGCCAAAGACCAGGCCCGTGCCACGGTTGGTGACGATGGTGGCGACCTGCGCTGAGCCGACGTCGGCCTCGACGTTCCGGGTGAGGCGCGAACGGACCATGGCGACGCCGAGGCCGTTGAAGGCGGTCGAGCGCACGACGCCGTGCGCCAGGATCGGGTCGCCCTTGATGTCTGAACTCGCGGCCCAGAGCTTCGTCCCTTGACGGTTCGTCACCTGGAGCACGACGTTGCCCTTCGTGGCGAGGATGAGCGTCTTGGTGGACGAACCTTTTTGGTTCGCGAAGATCTGCTGGACCCGCTGGAGTTCGGTGGGTATCTCGTTCTTCGCGTCCGATTCGAGCGAGTGGTGCACCAGACTGACCAGCGCGATGCCGATGAAGGTAAGGATGAGCGCGATTGCCAGCACGAAGATCATCGTGAGACGCGCCCGGATCGAGAGGTGCTTCCTCGCCGCCATCAGCTGGCTTTGACGCAGTACCCCACACCCCGAACGGTGCGGATCATCGACTGGTTGGGTGCGAGGTCGATCTTCCTGCGCAAGTACCCCACGTACACCTCCACGATGTTGGGGTCTCCGTCGAAGGCGCTCCCCCACACGGCGTTCAAGATCTCGGACTTGGCGAGGGTCTCGTCCTCGTGACTCATCAGATACTCGAGCAGCGTGAACTCGCGCGGCGTCAACGACACGTCGCGCCCGAAACTCACGACGCTTCGATGCAGCGGGTCGAGTTGGACCGAACCGACCTGGAGGGGCTTTGGTCGCCCCCGTTCGTGACGTCGCAGGAGGGCGTGGATCCGAGCCACCAGGATCGAATTCTCGAACGGCTTGTGGAGGTAGTCATCGGCGCCGACGTCGAGACCCTCGACTTCGTCGAGCTCGCCGTCCTTCGCAGTCAAGATCATGAGCGGCGTGTCGACGCGCGCCGAACGCAGGTCCTGGCAGACGCTGAAGCCGTTGCGCTTGGGCAACATGAGGTCGAGCACGATGACGTGGTAGTCGCCACTCAGACCCTCGGATAGGCCCGATTCGCCATCGTGGCGCTGGACGACCTCGAATCCCTCGTCCTCGAGGAGATCACTTATCGCACGGGCCAGGTCGTCGTCATCCTCGATGATCAGCACTCGCCGACGTTCCTCGCTCATTGCAAGTAGAGGTTACCGTTGCTCTCTTCGACGACCTTGAGCTTGGTGAGGCCGTGGGGCGCCGGACCGTTCAACACGTCGCCGGTCGTCACGTTGAACTCCGAACCGTGACAGGGACAGACGATCATGTTGTTCTGGGGCGCCCAGCCAACCGTGCAACCGGCGTGGGGACAGACGGCGTCGTACGCGTAGAACGTGTGGTTCGTGTTGATGACGATGCCGGGGTCCCCCGACGTGGGAACGGTGAAGGTCGCCGCCTCGCCCGCCGGTACGTCCTTGGCCGGGCCGAGCAACGTGCCCCCCGTCGCCCCCGACGGCGTGCTCGTCGACGTGGAACCCGGTTGGGTGGTCGGCGTAGAGAGCGGGTGCGACGTGTTCTTGGGCGCCTTGGCGCCGCCAATCAGACGGCCGACCTCGGCGGCTGCTCCGCCAAAGAGCAGTGTCGCGGCCCCGACGCCCGCGGCGACCGTGCTCCCGAGCACGACCGCGCGTCGATCCACCGCGTCGATCTGGACCCGCGTCGCGAGCGGGGCGCGCTCGCCCAGGAGGACCGGGCAGACCGCGGCGTCGCAGGGAAGTCCCGCGCGCGCCGCGCACTTGGCGCTTCGGTACTTCCCACACAGCGTCTGCACGGTCGAAAAGGGGATGGCGACCAGCTCGGGCGATGGAACGCCCTCGCTCGCCGCCGTGCGCTTCGCGATCCACGCGTCAAGGGAAAGCCTCGTGCCGCCCCCCGCGATGATGAAGGGCATCCACGCGAAGAGAAAGACGATGTCGGCGCCCGTGAAGTACGGCGACGCGTGAAAACTGACCGTCAGGAACAAGGTGAGCGAGAGGATGGCGCCCCCGAGGGCGGCGATCCGCGTCCAGAGTCCGAGCAGCACCCCAATGCCGATCGCCAACTCCGAGAAGGAGATCACGATACCGATCGGCGTGGCGAACTGGATCAAATGGACGAGGATCGCGTGCAGCGGACTGGTGTGCGAGGACGCGATGAGTTGGGCATGTATTGAGATGGGGCTCGCGGACCGGAAGAAGTTGGGATTGGCCAACTTCTGGAGTCCCGCGTACGTGAACGTGAGGCCGAGGAAGAGGCGAAGCGGCACCAGCGCCCACTCGGCCATCGTCCACGCGCGCACCGGTGCCGCGAACGGCAAGCGGCGCTCGCGCGGCACGTGTCTCGTCGGCGCGACTGGTCGTGGGGGCATGCCTCCATCGTGACACAGCCCAAATCCTCGAAAATCTGTTGGGCCCGAGGTCTTAGCGAACGTTTATCAACGAGACTGTACGAGTGCAGTCCGCCTCCATCGTCTCGTACCTACTCAACGAGATCCACAAACTCCCGACGGGGCTGACCTACGCGCTCGTCACCGCGCTCGTCTTTGGTGAGGCGGCGCTCTTCATCGGCTTCGTCCTACCCGGCGAGACCGCCGTCCTCGTCGCGGGCGTCGCCGCCAGCCAGGGTCACGTGAATATCGTGCTCGTCTGCGTACTCGTCGTGGCCGCCGCCATCGTCGGCGACTCCGTCGGCTTCGCCATTGGCCATCGCTGGGGCGACGAGCTCATGGAACTCAAGGTGCTGCGCCGGCGCCGGCCGGCCCTCGAACGAGCCCTCGAAGGGCTGCGACGTCGAGGCCCGATCTACGTCTTCGTCGGCCGATTCACGGCGTTCCTACGCGCCGTGATGCCCGGGCTCGCGGGCATGAGCCGCATGAACTACCGGCGGTTCCTGATCGCGAACGCGGCCGGCGGCCTCCTCTGGGGCGTGGGCTTCACGTTGCTCGGCTACTTCGCGGGCGCGGCCCTCACCAAGATCGAGAAGTACGCGAGCTGGATGGGTCTCGCGGTCCTGATCGCGATGGTGCTCTTCTTCATCATCTACCACTTCGTCAAGAAGAGCCGAGAGACGAGCGAGGACATCGAGTGGCTCGCCGAGCACGGCGAGGGCGACTCAACGCAGGGCGTCGAGTAGTTCCTCGCCGGCCGCCACGTACCATCCACGCTCCCCCTTGGCCAGTAGTCCGAACGGCGACTGGGTCGGACCGCGTCCCTTGACCAACGAGCGGAGGTGGATCTCCTCGACGTCAGTCGCGTCTCGAAGTGACGCCGCGACGTCACTCGCCGGGCGCGCCAAGGACACGGTGTGCGTCGACGCGACGAGCTTGGGTCCGACGGTCGGGTCGGACCGCAACGCCTCGATGATCCCTTCGATCTGCGTGCGCGCGAACGCCGCGTCGACGCGTTGCGCGCGACGCCACGGCGGCGACGACGATTCGACGAACCCGCCGGTCACCAGTTCGTCGACACTCGCGAAGGCAACGACACCGCCGAGCGAGTCCATGGTGGTGACCACGCGACGAGCCTGTTCGATGAAGTACGGCACCACCCACGGCAACAGCCACGCTTCGAGGCCGAGCCACGACGGCCACGCCGCGTCGACGATGACGGCCGTCACCCCAAGACCGAGTGAACTGGCGTGGTGAGCGACCTGCGCGTAGCGCTCGAGCGCCGCGGTATCGACCTCGCCACGCAACGGTTCCACGCGAGCCCATTCGACGCTAAGGCGCACGCCGTCGATGCCGAGGGTGGCGGCCAGGTCCAGGACCTGTTCGTAGTCGTGCCACAGGTCCTCGGCGTCGCCCGGAGCGGCGTGGCGTCCAAGCGCGATGGTCGGTCGATAACAGGTCGAGGGTTGGTAGGGCCCGTCCAGTCCACCCTCGACGGCGTAGCCCTCGAGGGTGACGAAACGACGCGCTCGAGAGTCCACGCGATAGTTTCGCACGCTCGCCTACGAAGAGTTCCGGTAGCGTCTGGCTCGGTGCCCGAAGGGGCCGTATAGAGGAGAACCATGGCGGACGAACTACTGCGCGAGCGACGCGGACACGTCGAGATACTCACGATCAATCGACCCGAGGCCCGCAACGCGATCAACCACGCCACCGCGGTCGCACTCGGCGACGCGCTCGACGACTGCGAACGCGACGACGACGTCTGGGTCGTGGTGCTGACCGGCGCCGACGACAAGGCCTTCTCCGCGGGCATGGACTTGAAGGCGTTCGCCAAGGGAGAGTTCCCGATCACCGCCAACGGCTTCGCCGGCATCACCGAGCGCGACTTCCCCAAGCCGCTGATCGCCGCAGCCAACGGCTCGGCCCTCGCCGGTGGCTTCGAGATCCTCATCAGCTGTGACATGGTCGTCGCCGCGGAGCACGCGAAGTTCGGCATTCCCGAGGCGGCCCGCGGACTGGTCGCCGGCGGCGGCGGACTGATTCGACTGCCCAAGCTCGTGCCCCTCGCCGTCGCCTACGAGATGGCGCTCACGGCCGAACCGATCTCGGCCCAGCGCGCTTACGAGCTCGGTCTCGTGAACCTCGTCGTGCCGGGCGACCAAGTGCTCGACCAAGCAGTCGCACTCGCGGAGCGGATCGCGAAGAACGCGCCGCTCGCCGTGCGCACGAGCAAAGAGGTGATGAAGAAGTCTCGCGAGTTGGATGAAGCGCAGAGCTGGAAGGTGAACAACGACGCCTTCGGGATGATCGGGCGCAGCGCCGACGCGCTCGAAGGCGCCATCGCCTTCGCCGAGAAGCGCGAACCGAACTGGCAGGGTAAGTAGGTGCACACCGGTCTGCTCGCCGATCAGACGTCGCTGGCGAACAGCGTCACCATCGTTCGCCTGTCCCTGCACGTGCTGGCCGCGTCAATCTGGGTCGGCGGTCAGTTCGTGCTCGCGGGGCTCTTGCCGACCGTTCGCGGACTGGGCGACAGCGCGCCACGCCAGATCGCCAACGCGTTCGCGAAACTGAGTTGGCCGGCGTTCTGGGTCCTCGTGGCGACGGGATTCTGGAACTACGCCGCCGTGAGTCCCTCGCACGCCACCTACAGCTGGAAAGTCGTCTTCATGGTCAAGATGGCGTGCGTCCTCTTGGCGGGCGTCGGCACGGTCGTGCACAGTCGAGCCAAAGCGCCGCGCACGAAGGGCATCTACGCCGGCGTCGCCTCGCTGGCGTCGGTCGCGGCGTTGGTGCTCGGCGTCGCGCTCGCCGGCTAACCCAGGTGCAGGTGGTACACCAGCGCTGACGTCGCCGCCGCCGCGACCACCACGACCGGGAACGGCGCCTTCGCGAACAGCGCGGCGAGGGCCATACCGAGGCCGGCCAGTCGATGGTCGAGCACGACATGGGTCTTCACGACGAGTCCCTCCGCCACGACCAGCGCACTCAGCAGGCAGATCGGGATCAGCGCGTTGATGCGTTGAAGGCGTGCGTTCGCGAGCCACGACTGGGGCACCAGATGTCCGAGCAGCTTCATCGCGAAACAGAGGGCGCTCGTCGCGCCCAATACGCTCCACATCGTCGTGGACGTCATCGCGCGCGCCATCCGAGTGCGACCGCGACGAGCGTCGTGGCGATGATGGGCACACCGGCCGGGAGCCACGTCGTGATCAACAACGCGAAGGCCATCGACGCGACGGCCACCATCCGCAAGAAGTTCGTCTGGAGTCGGGGCCAGATGAGACCGAGGAACGCTGCGGGCACGGCCGCGTCGAGACCGTAGGACGCGGGGTTGCCGAGCGCCTTGGCGCCGAGCGCGCCGAGCAGCGTGAAGAGGTTCCAGAAGAGGAAGACCCCCGCGCCGGTCAACCAGAAACCCTCGCGCATCGCGCGGCTGCCGCGCGGCGCCTGGGAGAGGGCCACCCCGGTCGACTCGTCGATCGTGATCTGCGCGGCCGCGAGACGGCGCACGCCCTTCACGTCGAGCAGCGGCGCCATCTGGATGCCGTAGAGAGCGTTTCGGGTCCCGAGCAGGGCGGCGGTCGCGATCGCACTCGCCGCGGCGCCGCCCGACGCGACGACGCCCACGGCGGCGAATTGGCTGGCGCCCGAGAAGGTGAGGAGCGAGAAGAGGCAGGTCTGGAGCACCGAGAAGCCCCCGGCGACGCCGGCGGCACCGAAGGCGGTCCCGTAGGCGCCGACGGTGAGCGCCACGCTCAGCGAGTCGCGCACGGTCCCTCTGGTCAGGTTCGACATCCGCACATTCTTGCTGAATCGAATAACTCAATGGAAAAGGTAGGCGCCTTCACGAACAATCGTGGTGGGCACTACGCTGGAACTACGCACGTCAAAGGAGAAGGCAATGTTCTTAGGCGAGATTTTTGGGCCCGATCTCTTGATCGTCGTCATTGTGGTGGCAGTCCTCATCTTCGGGGGCTCGGCTATTCCCAAATTGGCCCGTAACCTCGGTTCAGCGAAGAATGAGTTCGAGAAGGGCCTCAAGTCGGCCAAGAGCACGGACGGCTCGACCGACACGCCCTCGACCACGACCGAGACCAAGGCACCCGAGGCCGACAAGTAGTCCGGGTCGGCGCGACCTCTGGCCCTCGTCGTCCACGCGCGACACCTCACGCAACGGGCGTGCGGAGTTTCCCGACTTCGGCGACGAATCCTTTGCCGGATATTGACTAGTCTCTGAATCGTGGATTCACCTACCCTGCCCCCTCAGGGTGCAACAAAACGAGCTGGACGGTGGCGTCGCGTCCGACGTTTCGCTGCACTGCCCCTTGCCGCGCTGGCCCTCTCGGGGTGCACCGTGCCGTCCTTTGGAGCGCACGCCGGCGCGACCGTGGACTCGAAGTCCGTCTACCACCTCTGGCAGGGCTTTTCGATCGGCGCGGTCATCATCGGCGGCTTCGTCGTCATCCTCTTCATCTACGCGATCCTTCGCTTCCGTCGCAAGGGCGACAACATCCCGCGCCAGAGCCAATACCACCTGCCGGCCGAGGTCCTCTACACGGTGATCCCGATTCTCGTGGTCTTCGGTCTATTCGCCGCGACCCTCGTCGTGGAGAACAAAGAGGTCGCCAACCCCAAGACGAACGTCACCGTTGACGTCAACGCCTTCCAGTGGGGCTGGAAGTTCACGTACCCGGGCACCTCGACGACCGTCATCGGTCAGACCACCCAGGCGCCGACGATGGTGATCCCCGTCGACACCAACGTCCACATCAACCTGACCTCGACCGACGTCATCCACGGCTTCTACGTGAAAGAGTTCAACTTCTCGCGCTACGCCCTGCCCGGCGTGCTGAACCAGTTCACGATCCAAGCCGTGAAGACGGGCACCTTCTTCGGCCAGTGCACGCAACTCTGCGGCCTCTACCATTCGCTCATGTTCTTCAACGTCAAGGTCGTGACGATGCCCCAGTACACCGCGTGGCTGGCGTCGAACGCCAACGCCGCGGCTGCCGCGGCCGCCAAGACGACCACGAACCAGCAGACGAACACGGGTGTGCCCACGAAGCCGGCGTCGAGCCAGGGAGACAACTGATGACTGACGTCCTCGATCCACCAGTCGTCATCTCGGGCGACGGACACGACCACCACGAAGAGCACCACGGTCCCACCGGCATCCTGAAGTGGCTGACCACGACCGACCACAAGATCATCGGCCTCTCCTACACCGTGACGTCGGTGATCATGCTGGTGATCGGCGGCCTCTTCGCCGAGATCATCCGCGCACAGCTCTCCTCGCCGAACGGATCGATTGTCTCGCTGGCGCAGTACAACGAACTGTTCACGATGCACGGCTCGGTGATGATCTACCTCTTCGCCGGTCCCTTCGCCTTCGGTGGCCTCGCGAACATCATCGTGCCCATCCAGATCGGCGCGCCCGACATGGCGTTCCCCCGACTGAACGCCCTCTCTTACTGGCTGTACCTCACGGGTGCCATCACGATGTTGTTGGGATTCTTCACGGCCGGTGGCGCCGCCAACTTCGGCTGGGTCGCCTACGCGCCCTTGTCGAACTCGATCAACACGCCCGGTGCCGGTGCCGACCTCTGGATCGGCGGACTGCTCCTCACGGGCTTCTCAGCCATCTTCACCGGTGTCAATCTGACCGCCACGATCTTCTACTTACGTGCCCCGGGCATGACCATGTTCCGAATGCCGATCTTCACCTGGAACATGCTGGTGACGGCGATCCTCATCTTGCTGGCGTTCCCCGTCCTCACCGCCGGCCTCATCATGCTGTACTGCGACCGCCACTTCGGAACCCATATCTTCTCGGTCGCGGGCGGAGGGGTGCCGGTCCTCTGGCAACATATCTTCTGGTTCTGGGGCCATCCCGAGGTCTATATCCTCGCCCTGCCGTTCTTCGGCATGGCGACCGAGATCATCGCGGTCTTCTCGCGCAAGCCGGTCTTCGGCTACAAGTCCATGGTCTTCGCGACGCTCACCATCGGCGCGCTGTCACTCGGTGTGTGGGCGCACCACATGTTCACCACGGGTGTGGTCCTGCTGCCGTTCTTCTCGATCATGAGTCTCTTGATCGCGGTGCCGACCGGGATCAAGATCTTCAACTGGATAGGAACGATGTGGCGAGGAGAGATATGGTTCTCCGCCGCCATGTTGATGGCCCTCGGCTTCCTCTTCACGTTCTTGATCGGCGGCCTCACGGGCGTGTACCTCGCCAGTCCCCCGCTCGACTTCTTCACCCACGACACCTATTTCGTGGTGGCACACTTCCACTCGATCGTGATGGCGCTGGTCCTCGCGGGCATGGGCGGTCTGTACTACTGGGGACCCAAGATCACGGGCTACATGTTGAACGAACGACTCGGGAAGATCCAGTTCTGGTTCCTCTTCATCGGCACCCAGGTCTTCACCTTCCCCCAGTACATCCTCGGGCTCGACGGCATGCCGCGACGCGTCGCCGTCTACATCCACGACCCGCAGTGGAAGACGTTGAACGATTGGAGCACCGTCGGCGCCATGCTGATCGGCGTCTCCACGATCATCTTCGTCGTCAACGTCGCGGTGAGCTGGAAGAAGTATCCAGTCGGCGACAACCCGTGGGACGCGCAGACCCTCGAGTGGTTCACGACCTCTCCCCCACCACATCACAACTTCTATCGACTGCCACAGATCCGCTCGGAGCGCCCGACGTGGGACTACAACCACCCCGAGCACCGCTCGCTCGCCCACGGTGGCGGAACCCATGAACCGCCGCCTCTCGCCGAGGCACTCACTGGGGCCCTCGAGCACGGTCAGGACGAGAACGCATGAGGGTCGAAGCGAAGATCCTGCTCAGCCTCGGGACCTTCTTCGGGATCATGTGCGCCGTGTACTGGAACTGGAGCCTCGAGAACGCGGGCGGCGTCATGATGTTCGCGGGCATGCTCCTGTGCTTCTTGCCGGGTAGTTACTACTACTGGTGGAGCCGTCGCATGAAGACGCGCCCCGAGGACGACCCCAACGCGACCCAAGCCGGCGGCGCGGGCGTTGTCGGGTCATTTCCCGGCACCTCGATCTTCCCCTTCACGCTCGGCATGGGCGCGTTCTTCGTGGTCCTCGCGCTGGTGTTCGGCATTTGGTTCCTCGTACCCGGCATCGCGCTCTTCGTGTGGGCGATCCTCGGTGGGACGGCCGAAGGCCGTCGCGGCGGCAACGTCTAACCCAGCTGATCTGTCGGCCACGGTTCCAGCCATCATTCCTCTTCTCGACGGATTTGTCGGACGTTGTGCCAAACTCCTTCGATGACCCGTCGACCGCTGAACCAGGCACAACGTGTCGTCATCGTCGTCGCCCTCGGACTCGGCGCCTTCTTCTTTGGTCAGTGGCTGATCGAGACGTGGGAGTTCGGTTCGCGCCCCTTCACTGGCTGGGTCGGCTACGCGCCGCTCAGTAACTCGACCTTCACTCAAACACGCATCCTCGATCCCTGGGTGATCCTCCTGGTTTGGCTCATCCTGATCACGGCGTGGACGCTCGCGTCTTTGGTGATTCTGCGTCGCGATGACCGGGCGGTGTAGTCACTGCGCGCGAGCGCGACGATCGGGCCACGAACATCCTTCACGCCTGTCGTCAGCCTCGCAGCACGGACACCTCCGTAACGACTCGTCTACTGTGGCGACATGAACGCGCCGGGAACTGTGGGGCGCCAGTGGTTGACGTCTCGTCGGTTGGCCGCTGCGACTGCCGTGTTGTTCTTGATTGGCGCGTGTGTCTCTGACTTCGTCGATGGTTCATTTTGGGCCCGTCACGCGATGTTCACCGCCATCGTGTCGACCATCTTGGTCGCACTCGTGTCCCTCACCGTGGTCGAGGTCATCCTCGAAGAACGTTCTGAACGCCGATGGCGACTACTGGCCCAATACGCTCTGTTCGAGCTCGCCGACAACGCGAACGTCACGTGGCTCACCCTCCTGAAGAAGCTCGATGTCAAGGGGGCCGCCAACTTCGAGGCCGATCAGGTCCACGACGTCCTGGATTCTCCCGAGGCCGTCGCGGGCATACGTGCGGTGCTCACCGAATCGCTGGCTGACTCGCAACGGCGGACCATCATGCTCCACGTCGTCGACGAACTGATGATCCGCAACCAGGCCCTCATCACCAGGTGGAACGTCGTGATGACGGGGTCTCGAACCTACGTGGAGCTCTTCGATCGACACGTGGAACTGTTCACTCGCGTCAACTTCCTTCAGTACTACCTGCGTCGCGGTTCGCCGATCGGTCTGAAGTACTGGACCGAGCCCGCGGCCGATCCCGAAGTGATGTTCCTCAACACCGTGATCGCGGTGCTGCACATCGCCGTCGACCTCGAGGTCGAGACGTGGACCCGGGCGCTCAAGGTGGCCAGCACCGCGTGGTGGTTCCAGCGCAACAATGAACTGATCTCCGCGCACGGGTTGAGCGTGGACTGAACGACGCCTGGCGAACGGGGCTGTCGTCGGTCAATGCTCGTTATGGACAAAATGCCCGTATTGCTGGCGTTGCGAATGGTGTCGAACTCACAGGCGGAGTTGTCATCGCTCACAGACCCAGCACAATGCCCTCTCGTACCTTGGTTCTAGGACGAGTCAACAGCCTCTCGCGCAGCAATCGTTGCGTTCAGAAGCGTCGCTTCGTTCCCCTGACGTGCGCACATCCGCGCTCGGTCAGTTACGGTCCGGGGGCCAAAGAATGTTTTTCCAAGACATCACGCCAGAACTCTCATTAGTGCCAACCGTGCTTCACATCGATGACAACGTGCAGAGCATCGACATCATCAGCCGGCTGCTTCACGTGAAGACCGATTGGCGGCTCATCACCTCGACGCTCGGCATCGAAGGAGTGGCGATTGCCTTGACTCTGCGCCCCGACGTGATCTTGCTCGACCTGCAACTCCCTGACATCAATGGACTCGAGGTACTGCGCCAACTCCGCACCGACGTGCGAACGGCCGACACACCGATCATCATGCTGTCGGCGGAAGCCCACGTGCACAAGATTGACGAGTGCCTGGCCGCTGGCGCGAGTGACTACTTTGCGAAGCCCTGTGACCTGCACCAATTCCTCTCAGCGCTCCAGGGATTCATGAGTGGCGATGCGATCCGAACACCCGTGCACGCCTGAGCTGCGAATCGCTAGATGAAGCCAATGCGTGAAGGGGGCCAGATGCGGATGAACGCCTTGCCGATGATGTCCGATCGCGGCACCGTGCCCCAAATTCGACTGTCACACGAGTCGGCCCGATTGTCACCCATGACGAAGTAACTGTTCTTGGGCACGGTCACGTGACCGATGGGCGTGCCGATCGTGTGGAAGTACGTCCACGGCTCCTTCAACGCCTTGCCGTTCACGTAGACCGTGTTGCCCTTGGAGGTGAGGTGCTGACCCGGGAGCCCGATGACCCGCTTGACGAGATCCTCTGGGCCACCCGCTTCACAGTGTTCCTTCGGCGGTGCCTTGAAGACGATGATGTCGCCGACGTTGATCGTTCCGAAGTCCACGCTGAGTTTGTTGACCAGGATCCGATCGCCCTTGTGCAGCGTCGGCTTCATCGACCCCGACGGGATGAAGAAGGTTTGGACCGCGAACGTTCTGATGAGGAGCGACGCCGTCACGGCGATGACGAGGATCACCGCCCATTCGATGAGGACCCGACGGCTTGAGCGCGGCTTCGCGGGCGGCGCCGCGCCCGGCGTCACCCCATCGTCGGACGTACTCGGCATTACGAAAGGCTACCGACGATGCGTCGTCGATGAATTCTTCCTATTCGAAAATGAGATTGAGGGGTGAATCCATGCCTTCGCCGACCCGTGGGCGCGGCCCCATCTATCAGGAGGCTCTTGCATTGCTGCCTAGTATTGACGGGGCGCGTGAAATGGGCCCACGGCAGCAAGGGGAGAGAGTGTCCGCTGTAGAGAGTTCGACGAAGGTAGTACTGGGCGGCACTCGCGGTGGACCCGATGTTCCGACCTTGCGCCAAGACCGTTGGTGGGTGCAGCCGGTCGTCACCGTGTCGATCCTCACCGCGTTCGTCATCTACTCCACGTGGGCGGCGTTCCAGAATCGCTACTACTACGTGGGCTCGGCCTTCGGCCGCGACCTCATCAGCCCCTTCTACTCACCGTGCATCGCGGGCAGTTGTGTCCCGGGCGCGAAGGCCGGTTTCGCCTTCGATTGGTTCCGACTCTCCCCCGCGCTCGTGATCCTCATCTTCCCGCTCGGCTTTCGCCTCACCTGCTACTACTACCGCCGCAGCTACTACCGCGCGTTCTGGTGGTCACCGCCGGCCTGCGCGGTCAGCGACGCGCACGCGACGTACTCCGGTGAGACGCGCTTCCCGCTCATCATGCAGAACCTGCACCGCTACTTCTTCTACGCCGGTCTGGTCTTCAACACGCTCTTGACCATCGACGCGGTCGAAGCGTTCCGCGAGCCCGGGATTGGCTGGGGCGTCTCGGTCGGCACCGTCGTACTGTGCGTCAACGCCACGCTGTTGTGGATGTACTCACTCAGCTGCCACGCCTGTCGCCACCTCTGTGGTGGCCACGTGAAGAGCTTCAAGGCGCACCCCATCCGCTACAGGTTCTGGAAGTTCGTCTCACCGCTCAACGCCAAGCACATGAACTTCGCGTGGGCCTCGCTCCTGTTCGTCGCCTTCACCGACGTCTACGTGCGCCTCGTGGCTTCGGGTGCACTTACCGACTACAAGCTCTTCTAGAGGGAATCACCGTGACTGACTCACCGTACGAACATCACGATTACGACGTATTGATCATCGGAGCGGGCGGCGCCGGACTGCGCGCGGCCATCGAAGCCAAGCAACGTGGCCTCAAGGTCGGGATCATCACCAAGTCACTGCTCGGCAAGGCCCACACAGTCATGGCCGAGGGTGGCATGGCGGCCGCGATGGGCAACGTCTACGACGAGGACAACTGGATGGTGCACTTCCGCGACACCATGCGCGGCGGCAAGTACCTCAACAACAACCGGATGGCCGAACTGCACGCCAAGGAGGCGCCCGACCGCGTCTGGGAGCTCGAGCAATGGGGCGCCCTCTTCGATCGCACCAAAGAAGGAAAGATCAACCAACGCGACTTCGGCGGCCACCGCTACGCGCGCCTCGCCCACGTCGGCGACCGCACGGGCCTCGAACTGATCCGCACACTCCAGCAGAAGGTCGTCTCCATGGACACCGACGTCTTCATGGAGTGCAAGGTCCTGAAGCTGGTGCACGATGGCGAGGGCCGGATCGCCGGCTGCGTCGCCTACTGGCGACCAACGGGTGAGTTCGTCACGTTCCAGGCGAAGACCGTCATCATCGCGACTGGCGGCGTCGGCAAGTCGTGGAAGTTCACCTCGAACTCCTGGGAGGGGACCGGCGACGGTCACGCCATGGCCTTGTGGGCCGGCGCGAAACTCATCGACATGGAGTGCATCCAGTTCCACCCGACGGGCATGGTCTGGCCCAACAGCGTGCGCGGACTGCTCGTCACCGAGAGCGTGCGTGGCGACGGCGGCGTGCTGCGCAACGCCGAGAACGAGCGCTTCATGTTCAACTACGTCCCCGAGATGTTCCGGGCCGAGACGGCCGACACCGAGGCCGAGGGCGACCGCTGGTACGACGACCACGCCGCCGGCCGCCGACCACCAGAACTGCTCCCCCGTGACGAAGTGGCCCGGGCGATCAACTCCGAGGTCAAGGCCGGCCGCGGCAGTCCCCACGGCGGCGTCTACCTCGACATCGCCTCGCGCCGGACGCCCGAGTTCATCCGACGACGCCTCCCCTCGATGTACCACCAGTTCATGGAGTTGGCCGGCGTCGACATCACCCGCGAGCCCATGGAGATCGGTCCGACCTGCCACTACATCATGGGTGGCGTCCAGGTCGTCGCCGACACCGCGGCGACCGCGGTCCCGGGGCTCTTCGCGGCCGGTGAGGCCGCGGGTGGCATGCACGGTGCCAACCGCCTCGGTGGGAACTCGCTCAGTGACCTCGTGGTCTTTGGACGTCGCGCCGGCATGGGCGCGGCCGAGTACATCGAGGCCGGCGATGTCGCCACGTCCTTCGACATGGCCGAGGCCGAGGCCGCCGTCGCCGAGGCGCTCGCGCCCTTCGCTCGCGAGTCGGGCGAGAATCCCTACGACATCCAGCGCGACCTCCAGGACATGATGCAGGCGTTGGTGGGGATCATCCGAACCGGACCGGAACTCGAAGAGGCGAAGACCAAGCTCGAGACCTTCAACGAGCGCGTTCAGCACATCTCGGTCAAGGGTGGCCGCGCCTACAACCCCGGCTGGAACCTCGCGACGGACCTGCCCGCCATGCTGACGGTCTCACGCAGCACCGCGCTGGCGGCCAGCCTGCGTAAGGAGTCGCGCGGCGGTCACACGCGCGAGGACTTCCCCAACCCCGACCCCGAGTTCGCGAAGTTCAACTTCGCGCTGACGAGCGAGGGTGGTAGTTGGGACAGCCCCATCACCGCGACCGAGTCGCCACTCTTGCCCATGCCCGATGAACTCAAAGCCCTGCTCGAGGAGGCACACTGATGGCCGACGTGACCATGCGAGTCTGGCGCGGCGACGCGACCGGCGGCGACTTCGAGAACTACACGCTCGTCCAGAACGAGGGCGAGGTCGTCCTCGACGTGATCCACCGAATCCAGGCGACTGACGCGCCGGACCTGGCCTGTCGCTGGAACTGCAAGGCCGGAAAGTGCGGCTCGTGCTCAGCCGAAATCAATGGCAAACCACGTCTGATGTGCATGACGCGAATGGACCAGTTGCCCGAGGGCCCGGTCACGGTCGCTCCGATGAAGACCTTCCCGATCATCCGCGACCTCGTCACCGACGTCTCGTTCAACTTCGAGATGGCGAAGAAGGTCCCGGCGCTGTTGCCTCCGCCGATGCCGGAAGGTGGGTACCGGATGTTCCAAGAGGACGTCCAGCGGGGCCAAGAGTTCCGAAAGTGCATCGAGTGCTTCATGTGTCAAGACGTCTGCCACGTGATCCGCGACCACGAGGAGAACAAGGCCCACTACGCCGGCCCACGATTCTTCATCCGCTACGCGGAGCTCGAGATGCATCCCCTCGACACCAACGACCGACGTGAACTCATCCGCGAGGAAATGGGGCTCGGCTACTGCAACATCACGAAGTGCTGCACCGAGGTCTGCCCCGAGCACATCCACATCACCGACAACGCCATCATCCCGTTGAAGGAGCGGATCGTCGACGCCGACTACGACCCCATTGCGTGGCTCGGTCGAAAGATCCGTCGGCGAACCAAGACGTCGGCCGCCGACGCAGCGGTCCAGCCGGCCCCCTAGTTCGTGGCGGACTTCCTGTCGGACGAGTGGTTCTCGCAACTCAACGAAACGCTGCGACAGGCGGGACCAGTCCCCTTCGAGCGCGGGAGCGCGACCGTGCGCGTCGTGTTGGCGTTCCCCGACGCCCCTAAGTCCGCACCGCACGCGCTGACCTTCACGTTGAGTGAGGAGGGCGCGAGCGTCGAAGCCGGTGACCACCTCGCCGCTGACGCCATCGTGCAGCTCTCGTACGCCGACGCGACGTCGCTGACCAGCGGCGCCATCGACAGCGCGTCGGCGCTACGCGATGGTCGCATAAAGGTTCGAGGCGACATCAACGCGATCGTGCCGGTGCTCGGTTGGCTGCAGCGCGCCCATCCAAGCGCCCACTAGATTTTCGCGGTGGACCTCCCCCTTCACGAAGACGATCTCGCCGAACCGGGCGTGCTTGAGGCCCACATGCTGCACCGTGGATCGGCGGACATCGCGCCCGTCGCCGTACTCTGCTTCTTCAACGAACTGCTCGAGCAGCTCGAAGGAGACGGCGTCCTCAGCGTCAAGTACGTCCTGCGCAGCGAGATCGGCCGCAATCCCATCTATGAGTTCGAAGCCGAAGGCGGCACCGTCGCGGTCGTGCACCCCGGCGTCGGTGCCCCGTTGGCGGCCGGATTCGTCGAAGAGGTCGCCGCGCTCGGCGTGACGACCTTCGTCGCCTGCGGCGGGGCGGGCGCCCTGGTGGACGAGTTGGCCCTCGGTCACGTGATGGTGGTCGCGTCGGCATTGCGCGATGAAGGTACGAGTTTCCACTACGCGCCACCAAGTCGGATCATCGACGCCGACCCACTCGGTGTATCGATTCTCGGCGACGTCCTCACCGAGCACGGCGTCGACCACGTCATTGGTCGAACGTGGACGACGGACGCGTTCTTTCGCGAGACGAGGAGCCGCGTCGAACGACGGATCGACGAGCGTTGCACCATGGTCGACATGGAGTCCTCCGCGTTCATCGCCGTCGCGCGCTATCGGGGACTGCGTTTCGCCCAACTCCTCTACGCCGGCGACTCGCTGGCGGGCGAGCAATGGGACAGCCGGTCCTGGACGTCGGCCGGTTCGGTGCGCGAGACGTTGTTTCGACTGAGCGCCGAGGCCGCCCTGCGCCTGCACGCGGCGCCCTAGCTGACCGACAACTCCGTCAGCGAGTTCGACCCCTGGTTGGCCACCCAGACGCGGTTGCCAATGAAGGTGATCGCGTTAGAGAGGTCGAAGTGGTACTGGGCGCCCGAAAGGATCTGGACGACCTTCCCGGACGAGGCATTGATCTCGCTCACCGTGGTGCCCTTGGGTCCCTTGGTCCCGAGATTTGTCGCCCAGACGTCGCCGCCACTCGACGTCAACGCCGACACCACGCTGAGTCCGAACTGGGCGCCGTGGACGAATCGTATGAAGTCACCGGACTCGGCGTTGACTTCGGTCAGTGAGTTGCTGCGACTGCTCGCGATCCACACGTGATTGCCGTCGGTGGTGATGGCGAGTGGTCCGTCGAGACGGTAGGCCTTCCCCTTCATCACGGTCGTCAATCGACCGTTGTCGGCCGCCAGTTCAACGACGGTGTTGGTCGCGCTGTCCACGACCCACACGTGCTGCGCGTCCGACGTGAGGTTGTTGACCTGCGCGATGCCCAATGATTTGGTCTGGATGCGCTGGATGAAGTCCCCGGTCGACGCGCTGATCTCGGCGAGTTCGTTGCCCCGGAGATTGGAGATCCACACGTCGACGCCGTTGGACGTCACGAAGCCCGTGCCGTGCAGTTTGTACGACGAGCCCTTGATGACGGCGGTGAGACTCCCCGTGTTGGCGTTGAGTTCGGTGATCGAGTTCCCGGCGTCGTTCGCGACCCAGACGTGGGTCCAGTCGTCGCTGAGTCGCTCCGGCCCCTCGAAGTCGAACTTCTTGTCCTTGAGCACGTTGATGAGCTCCCCGGAACCGGACTTGAGTTCGGTGACCGAGTTGTTCGACGTGTTGGCCGCCCAGACGTGGTCGCCGTTGGACACCAGCGCCGTGACGTTGTCGAAGTTATAGGCCGGGCCCCGGACCACCTTGACCAGCGCGCTCGGTGCGGCGCCGGCTCCCTGTGCGACCAGCCCGCCAAGGACCGTGAGCGACAACGCGAGCATCACTCGCATTGGGTATTTCACGGTATCTCCTTCGGGGTGGTCGAAACTGCTGTTTTGATCGAGGGTTAGGGCCCACCAGGAACGCGGTGCCGGTCCATCAATCGTACGGCATCAACGGGCAGATTTGTCCTCGCGCCTACGATTGCCAGTGACAGAGAACCAAGCAGTGACCGGGGGAAATCCATGAGCGACAGCGAACAGAATCCAGCGACGCCCAGCGGCGGCGCCGAGTCTCCCGCGGCCAGCGTCCTCGACAGCGAGACGGCTTCTGACGTCGCCACCTGGTTCGACAACATCCCTCGAGCCCTGAAACTCGGTGTCGCCTTCGTCATCATCGCGGTGCTCGCGATCATCTTCGCCACGTGGCACGACTTCTACTTCCACTGGTTCGAGGTCCACACCGGTACCGTCAACGAGTCCGGTCCCTACTACGGCTTCTGGAGCGGCTTCGGTTCGGACATCGGTGAGGCCACGCTCCTCGTCGGCATCATCGGTCTGTACCGACACCACAATTGCCACGTGAAAGGTTGCGCGCACCTCGGTCGTCGCGTCGAGGGCACGCCGTACGTCGCGTGCCCCAAGCACCACCCCGACCACAAAGGTGGCAAGCGGTCCATCTCCTTCGAGGAGCTGAAGGCTGCACACAAGAAGGCTCGCGAATCCCAGCAGTAGCGCCGAGACATGACGTCGGCAGCTAAATGCCGCCGTCGTACTAGAACGCCTTGTTGGCCCCGTAACTCGCTTGCGCCGCAGTGAAACCACTGGACTCCAATTGCCGCACCAGACCACTCTTGGAGTACTTCACCGCCTGCAGGTCTTGCTTGGCCGATAGGTACGCCTGGGTGTTCCAATTCGCACCGCACTCGGCGACGCCGTACTTGGCTTGGGACACGGTGAACTTCGCGACCTCAAGGCGTTGGACGAGGCCCTTGCTCGAGTACGCCCTGGACGTGAGATTCTGCTTGGCCGAGAGGACGGCTTCGTGGTTCCAGTTGGCGCCAGCGTGTTCAGCGCCGTACTGCGCCTCGGCCATGGTGTAGCCGCCGTAGTTCAATTGGACGATCAGGCCCTGGAGCGAGAATGCCTGCGCCGCGAGATCCGATTTCGCTTTGCTCAGCGCCTGACGATCGCGGACTGGTGTCGCGCCCGCATTCTCTGCACCGGCGATCAGCACACCGCTCGCGCACATCACGACTCCGATGACGACCGCACCGCACTGACGAAGGCTCATCACTCCAACTTCCTCGCAGAATCCAAGCATAGAACGCCACCTAGTTGAATCGGAACTGTTCGATGTCCCCCGCGATTCTTTCCACGTGGTGTCCCTCGACGCCACACGCCTCAGCGAACTCTCTCCAGCGACGCAGTGCGGTGTCCACGTCGCCGAGGACTGCCCGCGCTCCGGGCACGTTGAATCGCTCGGCGACGTCGAGGAGGTCGTCCCTTGTGATCGCTTCGAATTTCGCGTTGATCGACATCTGGTGTCGCTGTGTCCAGAGTCCGTCAGGATTGTAGGAATGATTGACGTCGTAGGCCGGCGCGAGCGCCCACTCACCGCTGCGCGAGCAGACGAAGCCGAAGTTCTTCGTGTGGTCATCGCGGTTGGCGGCCCCGACGTTGAACGCGCATCGGCGAAATGCCTGCTCGAGCGCCTCGCGACCAAGGCCGAGGCGTTCGACGACGTCGAAGTACTGGGCGTAGCTGTGCGTGTCCGCCGCCTTGAAGTCGAGGTGGTCCATCGCGCACAGGCTTTGAATGTGCAACTTCGCACCGAATTCGTCGCGGTCGAAGCGTCGCGTCATGAAGTGCGCGCGTCCACTCTCTTCGAGGAGGCGACAGGGCGTCATCTGAATGCCCGCGGCGTGCGCCATCTTCGAATAGGCGTACTCAATCCGGCCGTAGCCCTGGGTCGGACCGAACTGTCCCTTATCGTCGACACCGTCGAGTTTGAGAATCCAGTACTCGTAGCCCGGTGGGGCCTCGAACTGACCCGATCGGATCTGTCCCGTCTCGGGGTTGAACGAGATCACGGCCTTGGCCCGTGCCCCGCCCGCCGACGTGCCCACCGAGATCAGTTCGGCGAGCGCCGACTGCGTCTGGTCGTCGCCGCCGAACTCCCCACGCATCGCCGAACGAGCGGCGACCACCAAGTCGGCCACCTGGATCATCGTCGAACTCTCGCTCTGACTTCCGAGCGGCGGCGCGAACTCGAGCGCGCCCATGGAACGGGTCCCGGCGTAGGCCAATCGATCGAGCGCGGTGATCGCCTCGCGACGCACACCTTGCGCGACCAACGTCGCGTCCACGAGGGCGTTGCCGAATGTGTCCGGGAGCGCGTCGGCCAACAGTGCCGGCAAACGGTAGAACGTCCGCTCCGCGAGTTCGGGAAACTCGAAGACTCCACTACGCGCCGGCATGTGCAATGGCGCCAACTCGACTCCGGTGCGGAGCCACTCGGGTGCGTACTCGAAGGCGTAGTACTCGCTCGCGAGATCGAGTGCCACGGCGCCCACGGTCTGACCCCACGCGCGCACTTCAATGACGTCCGCTCGGATGTAGGTCATGTCATCGATGGACGCGTCGCGCTGCGGCGCACCCTGGTCTTCTTCGCGGCACGCTGCTGCTCACGCAGCAGTTGCATGGGACTGAGCGATGGTGCCCGGGGCGCTTGGAGCGCCTCGACCCATTGGTCGTTCCCGAGCAGACGCGTGACACGAAGCAACGTCCGCACACTCGACCCGGTGCCGTGCTCGAGTCCTTGGACCGCACCGAGGCTGACGTCGGCCTGACGAGCCAAATCCTCTTGGGTCAGTCCGGCGTGGACTCGACGATTGCGTAACGCTGAGCCAATGGCCTTGAGTTGCTCGTCAATCGTTTGACGCGAGCTCACTTCTGACACGGCTACCTCCGGGATACATGTTTTTCGATGTATATTGTATCACCGCGAGGTCTCAACTGGAAAGTAGCACCTATTTTTCCATGTTTTATAGTCAAAATCGTTTCCTACACATACTTTTCTATGTGTACTACTCGCCGAACTGTCCGGTGCAATAGTCCCCCGTGAGCAAGAAGCGGCGTAGCTGCGCGACGTACGAGCCCTTATTGAGCGTGTCGGCGTAATAGACCTTGTTGCTCAGTTCACCGGCCGACTGGAACGCCAGAACCTGGTTCCAGGCCGTCGCACCTCGGTCGAGGGTGCACTCATCGGCGACCCACGCCGCGAGTGCTCCGAATGGTCCGATGCCGCTGTAGGAAGGGTTGTGTTCGCCCTTCGCGTAGGTGGTCGCCAGCTTGAGGAATGAAGCCGCCTCGGGACGGATCAATGATGGGTACTGCCCGGTGACATCCACCAGGTGCGTCCCGTCGAAAGCGTCGAGCACGATCGGCATCGGCGCGCACGCGTAACACCCGAAGGTGTAGGCGAATCGGTCGTCCTCGGTTCGCAAGAGGACGCGTCCGCCTACGAGCTGGGGTCGAAAGCCGCCGTTGTTGTCGAAGGCCAGTGAGTACTTCACGTTCGTCGGCGTCAAGTCGAGGACCTTGACGAATCGATCACTCGAGTGCTGCAGTGAATAGAGCACGGGGAGTTCACAACAGTGCGCTCCACCGGTGAATCCCTCGGTCAACACCGCGGGGCCCTGACCCTTGGAGAATCTGATAACGCACAAGTAATCAATCTGGTAGTCCTTCGTCATCGAAGGTCGTGGAAGCACCCAACGCTTGGTGCCGCTGGTCACGGTGAGGACACCCGTGAAGGGCATGCCACTCGGCACGGCGGGAATCGTGTCCTCCTTCGTGGCCGTCGCTGCGAACGTGGCCTCAACACCATCGAGCGCCACACTCACCGACGCGTGATGCCCCAGTTTGACGGTCGGGAACGCCGTGTACGGCGCACAGGCCGATCCAGCACCAGCGGTCGGCGCCGCCGATGTCGGTTGGCCGGTGAGCACCACGAGGGCGGATGCGAGCGCCGCGATGACCACGACACCGAGTACCGCGGTGGTTCGCATCCTGTCGCGCCAACTCGGCGTGATCTTGTTCAAGGTCGTCTCCTACGTCAAGTGGTGCGAATTCTATGGACTTATGTGCGACGGGGGCGATTCGTTACTGAACTTCAGTCGCATAGTCGGGCAGACCGTTGCGAGGGTGTGAAGGTTCGTGCGATCATCCGTGAACTTGCGGATCAAGGCTGGTTCCTCAGCCGCCAACGGGGAAGCCACCGACAGTTCCATCATCCAACCAAGGAAGGTTGTGTCACGGTTCTCAGTGCATTCGGCGATGGTCGCCAAAACGATCTGTGCGACTAGATCAGTCCGAGGGAACGGACCTCGTCACGCTCCGACATCAACTCGTCGGTCGTTATCTTGATGCGGTCCTTGGCGAAGTCGTCGATGCCAAATCCTTCTTTGACCCGCCACGATCCATTGCCGTCCGACGTGATTGGAAATCCAAACGTCAATCCTTCGGGTACGCCGTATTCGCCGTGACTGGTCACCGCCACTGATGCACAGTCGTCCTTGGCCGTTGCCTGCACCAAACTGACGACCGTGTCGATGGCGGCGTTCGCCGCCGAGGCCGCCGAGCTCTGGCCGCGCGCCTCGATGATGGCGGCGCCGCGCTTTTGAACCGTGGTAATGAACTCGCCCCGTAGCCAGTCCTGGTCGTCAATGACCTCGGTGACCTTCTTTCCACCGATCGTCGCGTTCGCGAAGTCCGGGAACTGCGTCGCCGAGTGATTGCCCCAGATCGCGACACTCTTGACGTCCCCGACTGGCACCCCTGCCCGCTTCGCCAGCTGGCTCTCGGCACGGTTCTGGTCGAGACGGGTCATCGCGAACCAGCGGTCGGCGTCGACTTCGGTGGCGTTTGAACGAGCGATCAGACAGTTCGTGTTGCACGGATTGCCCACGACGAGGATGCGCACGTCGCTCGCAGCGTTCTCGGCGATGGCTCGGCCTTGAGGCTTGAAGATGCCGCCGTTCACCTGCAGTAGGTCGCCGCGCTCCATGCCGGCTTTGCGTGGCACGGATCCGACGAGCAGCGCCCAGTTCGTGCCAGTGAACGCGGCCTTGAGGTCACTCGTCGCTTCGACTCCCGCGAGCAATGGGAACGCGCAGTCATCGAGTTCCATGACCACACCTTCGAGCGCTTTCATCGCGGGCTCGATCTCGAGCAGTTGTAAGACGACGGGGGTGTCGGGCCCGAAGAGCTGTCCCGACGCGATGCGAAACAGAAGTTGGTAGCCGATTTGACCGGCAGCGCCGGTGACGGTGACGCGAATGGGCGTGGTCATTCTTCCTCCAGTTGTGTTAGAGACGGTCAACGATGGCCGAGGCGAACTCGGAGCACTTGACTTCCGTGGCGCCCTCCATGAGGCGCGCGAAGTCGTAGGTGACGATCTTGTCCGCGATGGTCGCTTCCATTGCGCGCACGATGTCATTGGCGGCGTCGGTCCAACCGAGGTGCTCGAACATCAAGACGCCCGAGAGCATGACCGAGCCGGGGTTGACCTTGTCCATGCCGGCGTACTTGGGCGCGGTGCCGTGCGTCGCTTCGAAGATGCCGTGGCCGGTCACGTAGTTGATGTTCGCGCCCGGGGCGATGCCGATGCCACCGACCTGGGCGGCCAACGCATCCGAGAGGTAGTCGCCGTTGAGGTTCATCGTCGCGATGACGTCGAACTCCGACGCGCCGGGTGAGCGACTGCTGGAAACAGATGTCGGCGATGACGTCCTTCACGAGGAGCTTCGATCCGGGCTTGCCGCCACAGTCATCCCAACCGACCGCGACGTCGTCGAACTCGTCCTTCACGAGTTGGTAGCCCCACTTCATGAAGGCCCCCTCGGTGAACTTCTGGATGTTGCCCTTGTGCACCAACGTGACCGACTCGCGTTCGTGCTTCAAGGCGTAGACGATGGCGGCGCGGATGAGTCGCTCCGAGCCTTCCTTCGAGATCGGCTTGATGCCGATGCCGCTCATCTCGCGGATGTCCCAGCCGTAGGTCTCCTTCAGGAACGCGCGCAGCTTCTCGGCCTCGGGTGATCCGGCCTCGACCTCGAGACCGGCGTAGACGTCCTCGGTGTTCTCACGGAAGATGACCATGTCGACCAGTTCGGGCGCCTTCACCGGTGAGGGGACGCCCTGGAACCAACGCACGGGTCGAAGACAGACGTAGAGGTCGAGAATTTGACGCAGCGCGACGTTGAGGGAGCGGATGCCCCCGCCGATCGGCGTCGTGAGCGGACCCTTGATGCCGATGAGATAGTCACGAAAGACGGTGACCGTCTCTTCGGGGAGCCATTCCCCGGTCTCGTCGAAGGCCTTCTGTCCGGCGAGGACTTCCTTCCACTCGATGGTGTTGCCGTACTTCTTCGCGGCCGCGTCGAGGACCAACTTGGCCGCGGGCCAGATGTCGACGCCGGTGCCGTCGCCCTCGATGAAGGGGATGATGGGATTGCTCGAGACGTTGAGTTCGCCCTGCGCGTTTTGTGTGATTTTGTCAGCCATGAAGCCATCCTACGGCGAATTCAGAGGGCCCTCTTTTGGTCGGGTGGCCTCGTCGCAACGGCGATTTCTAGGTGAACAGCGCGTGATAGATCTCGCTCGTGGCGGTCGAACGATTGAGGGTGTAGAAGTGCAGACCGGGCGCGTTGGCTTCCATCAACTCGCGTCCGAGCGTGATCGCGGCACGGATCCCTTCGGCACGGACTTCGGGTGCGCCGCCACGCCGATCGGCGGCGAGCAGCCGCTCCACCAGCGTCGCCGGCACCGCGGCACCCATGACGCGCATGCGCTCGATGCCCGCGATCGTGGTGACGGGCATGATGCCCGGCAAGACCGGCTTGGTGACGCCGAGTTCGGCGAGCTCCTCGACCAGTCGGATCCAATCCTTCGATTCGAAGAAGAACTGAGTGACCGCGAAGTCGGCGAGGCTGAGCTTCTCGGCGAGAAAATGCCGGTCGCTTCGTCGGTCGCTCGAGCGCGGATGCACGTTGGGGTGCGCGGCGACGCCGATCGAGAAGTCACCGACCTCACGGATCAGCTCGACGAGGTCGAGGGCGTAGTCGAACTCCGACGCGGCGCCGAAGGCGTCGTCGGGACGGTCACCGCCGAGCGCCATGATGTTCACCACACCGGCGTCGTTGTAGTTCTTCAACAGGTCGCGCATCTCGGCGCGGGTGTGTCCCACACAGATCACGTGCGCCATCGCCGTCACGAAGCGGTCACGCTGAATCTGCGTGACGAGGTCGTAGGTCCGCTGACGCGATTCGCGTCCGCCTCGGTAGGTCACCGAGACGAACGACGGTTGCAGGGGCTGGATGTCCTCGAGCGACGCCGCGAGGACGGCGCTCTCCTCGTCAGACTTCGGCGGCATGAATTCGAACGATCTGGTGGGGCCGGCTGCGAGCAGCTCGTCGATGCGCACCGAGTTAGTTGGCCCGACCGAAGTCGTCCTCGAGGCGCACGATGTCATCCTCGCCAAAGTACGTGCCGTGCTGGACCTCGATGAACACCACGGGCACCGTCCCGTAGTTCTCGCAACGGTGGGCCTGGCCGATCGCGATGTCGATGCTCGATCCCGGTCCGAGGTCGTGCTCCACGCCGTCCACGATGACCGTCGCCTGACCACTGACGATGAACCAGTGCTCGGCACGCTTGGCGTGGAACTGGTAGCTGAGCCGCTTGCCGGGCGTCACCACGATGCGCTTGACCTTGTGGTCGAACGCCTCGTCGTCGAGCACCGTGTAACTGCCCCAGGGTCGCTCGCTGAACTCGCGACCCTTGTCGTCTGTCGTCTCTGTGGTCATCGCACCTTCTCCGCTGCTAGTACCGCGTTGCGTAACAGCATCGCACGGGTCATCGGACCGACGCCACCGAGGCGCGGCGTTATCCATGCAACCTTCTCAGCAACGTCATCGGCGATGTCGCTGAGCAGTTTCTTGCCCGCGAAGGTGGTGCCCGCCCCGACGACCGCCGCACTGGACTGGACCATGTCGGCGGTGACGATGCCCGGCACGCCGGCGGCTGAGACGATGACGTCCGCGGTGCGCGTGAAGGCGGCCATGTCCTTCACCCCGGTGTGCACGACGGTCACCGCGGCGTTGCAGTTGGGCCGGCGCATCGCCATCAGCAGCGAGAGGGGCCGTCCAATGGTCAGCCCTCGTCCGATGATCACGACGTGCTTGCCTTCGACTGGCACCTTGTACTCGGCGAGGAGTTCGACGATCCCATTGGGCGTGCACGGCAGCGGTCCCGGCGCACCCATGACCAGTCGTCCGAGGTTCGTGGGGTGCAGCCCGTCGACGTCCTTTTCCGGCAGCACGCGCAGGAGCACTTGCTCCTCGTTGATGCCGTCAGGGAGCGGCAGCTGCACGAGGATCGAATGCACGTCGGGGTCGGCGTTGAACCGGTCGACGACCGCTTCGATCTCGGACTGGGACGCGGTGGCGGGAAGGTGTTCGTCGAAGGAACGGATTCCCACCTCCTTGCACTCCTCGATCTTCATCTCGACGTAGCGGGCGCTCGATGGATTGTCGCCAACGAGCAGCGTGCCAAGACCGGGCGTTCGACCCTCGGCGCTCAGACGAGCTGCCCGGTCCGCGAGTTCCATCTTGATCCGCTGAGCCAGTCGCTCACCATCGAGTAGTTGTGCGCTCATGTTGCTCCTAATGGCGAAAGTGACGCTCACCGGTGAGCATCATCACGATCTCGGCGTCGTTGGCGGCGTCGATGACTTCTTGGTCGCGGACCGATCCACCGGGCTGGACGACCGAGGTCACTCCGGCGCTCGTCAGGGATTCGAGTCCGTCGGCGAAGGGGAAGAAGGCGTCGGACGCGGCGGCGGCCCCCACGGCGAACTCGCCGGCCTTGGTCGTGGCGATGCCGGCCGAGACGACGCGCGATTGCTGACCGGCACCGATGCCGACGGCGACACCGTCACGCGCGATCACGATGGCATTGGACGTCGTGCGCGCGCAGACCCGCCACGCGATGGTCAGGTCCTGGAGTTGCTGCTGCGTCGGTTGCGTCTTGGTCACGCACTTCCACTCACTCACGGGCACGAGCAATTCGTCGGCGTTCTGCACGAGTGCGGTATCGCCGAAGGTCCGCACCGAGAGACCAAGTGGTTCGGGTGACGGCGCGCTCAACAGTCGGGTGGCCTTGCGGCGCTTCACGAGGATCGCAATGGCCTCCTCGTCGATCGACGAGGCGATGATGACGTCGGCTTGGGGTCCCCCGGCGATCAACGTGGCGAGCGACGCGTCGAGCACGCCGCCCACGGCGATGATGCCGCCAAAGGCACTCTGCGCGTCGGCGGCGAGTGCCTTCTCGAAGGCTTCGCTGAACGAGTTCGCGACCGCCGCGCCCGACGCATTCGCGTGCTTGATGATCGCGACCGCCTTCTGGTCGGGGACGTCGTGGGCCAGTTCGTGCACGAGACGCCACGCCGCGTCGGCATCGAAGAGGTTGAGATACGAGAGCGCGGAGCCGGCGTGCTTCACGACGCCGTCCCACCACGGCGTCGTCCCCGCGACCCGGTAGCGGGCGCCGATCTGGTGGGGGTTCTCGCCGTAGCGCACGACGTCGGCCCGTTCGAGGGTGAGGTGCAGCGTCGCGGGGATGACGCGCTCCTCGTCGGTGGGCGCCTCGCCGATCGCGCCGCCCTCGTCGAACCATTGGACGATCTGGGCGTCGTAGGCGGCGGTGTGGGCGAAGGCCGCGCGCGCCAGGCGGTGACGCGTGGCGTCACTCAGCGAGCCGTTGGCCGCGATCTCGGCGAGCACGTCGTCGTACTGGCTCGGACTCGTGAGGACACCCACGTGCTCGTGATTCTTCGCGGCGGCGCGCACCATGCTCGGACCGCCGATGTCGATCAGTTCCACCGACGGCTCCGATGAGAAGGGGTAGAGGTTGCAGACGACGAGGTCGATCGCGGTGATGTCGTGTTCGCTCAACGCGTCGAGGTGCTCGGCCTTGGAGCGGTCGGCGAGGATCCCCGCGTGGATGCGCGGGTGCAGGGTCTTGACGCGGCCGCCGAGCATCTCGGGGAATCCCGTGACCTCCGCGACGTCGAGGTGGGCGATGCCGGCGTCGGCGAGCGCGCGAGCGGTGCCGCCCGAGGCGACGAGTTCCACGTCCTGTTCGTGCAGGCCCGCGGCGAACTCGACCAGTCCGGTCTTGTCCCACACGCTCAGTAGTGCCCTCACTCCGCCTCCTCCAGGGTGCCCGCGATCGAGGAAGGTTCGATTCCCTCGCTCAGTGACGCCATCACCCTAGTGACCACCAACGGGTACAACTCGCGCTCGACCAACTTGATCCGTTCGTGCAGCGACTCCTCGGTGTCGTCCTCCAACACCGGCACACGACGTTGGGCGAGGATCGGGCCGTCGTCGAGGGCCTCGGTCGCGACGTGCACCGTGCACCCGGTCTCGGCGACGCCCGCCTCGAGGGCCTGGGCGACGGCGTGCCAACCCTTGAACGCCGGCAGCAGACTCGGGTGGGTGTTGAGGACCCGACCGGGGAAGGCGAGATGGAACGTGCCGGTCACGATCGTGCCGAAACCGGCCATCGCGACGAGGTCGATGTCGCGCGAACGAAGCGCTTCGGTCAGTTCGCCGGTGAAGCCCTCGCGGTCGAAGGAGTCGGCGAAGCCGCCGTAGCGACTTTCGGTCGACCATCAAGGACTCGACGCCCGCGGCGAAAGCGACGTCCAGACCTCGACAGGGCCGATCGGCGCAGACGAGCGCCACGTCGACGCCGTCGCGCAACATCGCTTCGAGAATGGTGCCCGAACCCGACACCAGCACGCAGAGACGGACGTCCAACGCGCTACAGCGCCTTGACGATCTCGCCCATTTTCTGGCCGGCCTCGGTCGGGTTCTGACAGACGTGGACCCCCGCCGCGGCGAGGGCGTCCATCTTCGCCTGGGCGGTGCCCTTCGACCCCGAGATGATGGCACCGGCGTGGCCCATCTTGCGTCCCGGGGGCGCGGTCACGCCCGCGATGTACGAGACCACCGGCTTGGTCATGTTGGCCTTGATCCACTCGGCGGCGCGCTCCTCCTCGGAGCCGCCGATCTCGCCGATCATCATGACGGCCAACGTGTCGGGGTCGGCTTCGAACGCCGCGAGGCAGTCGATGAAGTTCGTCCCGGGCACCGGGTCGCCTCCGATGCCCACGCACGTCGTCTGACCGATCCCCTGCTGGCTCAGCTCGTAGAGCGCCTGATAGGTCAGGGTGCCCGAACGTGAGACGATGCCCACCGGTCCACCGGCGAGGGCGATGTCGCCCGAGGTGATGCCGATGTTGCACTTACCGGGGCTGATGATGCCCGGGCAGTTCGGTCCGAGCAGGCGCACGCCAGGGAAGTCCTCGACGAGGCGGTTGTACGTGATCGCCTCGTCCTGGGCCGGGATGCCTTCGGTGATGCACACGATGAACGTGATGCCTCCCTCGGCCGCTTCGATGATCGCCGCGGCGGCGAACTTGGGCGGTACGACGACGAAGGACGCCGTAGCGCCCGTCGCGTCGACGGCCTCCTTCACCGAGTTGAAGACCGGAATGCCGTCAACGTCGGTCCCGCCCTTGCCCGGCGTGACGCCACCGACGACCTTCGTGCCGTAGTCGCGGTTGCGCAGGCCGTGGAACCTTCCCTGGCCGCCGGTCAGTCCCTGGACGATGACTTTGGTGTTCTCATCTACAAAAATGCTCATTGCTCTTCCTTAGGCGTTCGCGAGGGCCACGGCCCGTCGGGCGGCGTCCAACATTGTCGGTTCGGTGATCAGGGTGTCGCTCAAGTGCTCGGCGAGGATCGCCCGCCCTTCGATGGCGTTCGTGCCGTCGAGGCGAAGCACGATGGGCGACGTGATCGAGACGCGCTGGAGGGCCTCGAGCACACCGTTGGCGACGTCGTCGACGCGGGTGATGCCACCGAAGATGTTGACGAAGATCGACTTCACCTTGGGGTCGGCGTTGATGACCTCGAGCGCGGAGGCCATGACGTCCGCGTCCGCTCCGCCGCCGATGTCGAGGAAGTTCGCGGCGGTGCCGCCGACCTGGTTGACGACGTCGAGCGTGGACATCGCCAGACCGGCGCCGTTGGCGATGATGCCGACCGTGCCGTCGAGACCGATGTAGTTGAGACCCTTCTCCTTGGCCATCTTCTCTCGTGGGTCCTCGAACTCGTCGGCCCGGAACTCCTCCCACTCGGGGTGGCGGAACGAGGCGTTCTCGTCCAGCGTGACCTTCGCGTCGAGGGCGTGCACCTTGTTATCGGGCGTGAGGATCAACGGGTTGATCTCCGCCAGGTCGCAGTCGCCCTTGGTGTAGCACTCGTAGAGCTTCACCAGGAGCTCCGCCGCCTGTTCGCGCGCGACTTCATCGAGTTCGGCCTCGTTGACCCAGCGACGGGCCGTTTCGATGTCGAGTCCGTGCATCGGGTCGATGGCGAGGAACGCGATGGCGTCGGGGTTCTCCTCGGCGACGACCTCGATCTCAACGCCGCCTTGGGCGCTCAGCATGCCGAGGTGGGTCTTGTTCTGACGGTCGAGCGTGAACGAGGCGTAGTACTCCTTGGCGATGTCGCTCGATCGCTCGATCCAGAGTCGGCGAACGACGTGGCCCTTGATGTCGAGGCCGAGGATGTTGCCCGCGTGCAGGCGGACCTCCTCGACGTCGTTGGCCAACTTGACGCCGCCGGCCTTGCCTCGGCCACCCACCTTGACCTGCGCCTTCACGACGACGGGGTACCCAACGCGCTCGGCGACCGCGACGGCCTGCTCGACGGTGTCGGCGACGTCACCGGGCGAGACCGCGATGCCGAATCGCGCAAAGTACTGCTTGCCCTGATACTCGAACAGATCCATCTACATCAACTTTCATCCAGTGACTGTCGGGCGACAGCCGTAGTACTTCAGTGCTGGTGCTCGCGCGCGTCGAGCGTGGTCTCAAGCCACGTCCCGATCTCGGCGAGCGACGCGCCCGGTGTGAATACCCGCGCCACCCCGAGTTCGACGAGTCCCGCGATGTCGTCATCGGGAATGATGCCGCCAACGAGCAGGAGGACGTCCTCGCGGCCCTGGGCCTTCAAGAGGTCGATGACCCGAGGCACCAGTACCGAATGGGCACCCGACAACAAGGAGAGTCCCAGGGCGTCGGCGTCCTCTTGGATCACCGCTTGGACTATCTGCTCGGGCGTCTGGTGCAGGCCGGTGTACACGACCTCGAATCCCGCGTCTCGAAGCGTGCGCGCGATGACCTTGGCCCCTCGGTCGTGTCCGTCAAGTCCTGGCTTGGCGACGACGACGCGATACGTACGATCCATGAGAAACAAATCATAGATGAGACGTGGAGAGGCCAAATTTGGCGGAGTCGCGCGCAAAAGCCGCTCAATCGCGCCCGTGTAGCGTCGATGTCATGGCGCACACCGAACTGCCGCAGCGCACTCCCCTGAGGGCCCTCATCTCGGCCATGCGCCCGCGTCAATGGGTGAAGAACGGCCTGATCATCATCGCGCCGGCGGCCGCGGGCGTGCTGACCCACGCGGACATCATCCGTCACACGGTGGCGGCGTTCCTCGCGTTCTGCTGCGTCTCCTCGGCCGTCTATCTGTTCAACGACCTTCGTGACGCCGAAGCCGACCGCCAGCACCCGACGAAGCAGTTCCGGGCGATCGCCTCGGGTCAGCTGCCCTTCGCCCTCGCCGTGGGCGCTGCCGTCCTCCTGCTCCTGGTGGGCTTCGCCCTACCCTTCGCGCTCTGGCATCCCGAGCAACTCTTCCTGGTACTCGGGCTCTACGTGGTGATCCAGGTCAACTACATCTTCTGGATGAAGAACGTCGTGATCATCGAGCTGGCCTCGGTCGCCAGCGGCTTCATCCTGCGCGCCTGGGCCGGTGCGGCGGCGTCGCACATCTACGTCTCCACGTGGTTCCTCGTCGTCATCTCCTTCGGCGCCCTCTTCCTCGTGGTCGGCAAACGTTCCAGCGAGCTCGAGAACCACGGCGCCGGCGCCACGCGAAAGGTGCTGGCCCAGTACACGCCCGAGTTCCTGCACTCGGCCCTGACCCTGAGCGCCACCGTCGTCGTGACCGGCTACTGCCTCTGGGCCTTTGACACCTCCTCGACCGGACTCTCCTCGATACACCACGACCTCGTCCCGATCCGTCTGAGCGTCGTCCCCGTCGTGCTCGCGGTCCTGTTCATCATCCGCGCGTCGGAATCGACCAACGCCGAGGCGCCCGAGGACCTCCTCTTGCACAACCGCATCGTCCAGGTGCTGTTCCTCCTCTGGGCCCTGGCCCTCGCGCTCGGTACCTACGCATGACGCGCACCGCGCTCTCGGGTTGGGGCCGCACCACCACCAGCTACGCCGAGGTCGTCGCACCCACCTCCGAGTCCGACGTCGCGCGCACGGTGAGCAACTCGCGAGACCTCATCGCGCGAGGTCTCGGTCGCAGCTACGGCGACGCCGCGCTGTTGAGCGGCGGCGTCGTCCTCGACAATCGCCAACTGGGCGGTATCGGGCCGATCGACGCCGACGGCGTCGTCACCGTGGGCGCCGGTGTCTCGCTCGACGAACTGCTCGCCCAGTCGATCCCACGCGGCTGGTTCGTGCCGGTCACGACCGGCACCCGTCAGGTGACGATGGGCGGCGCGGTCGCGGCCGACGTCCACGGCAAGAACCACCACGTCGACGGCTCGATCGCGCGACACGTGCTCTCGATGAACCTCGTCACGCCGACCGGGGTCGTCACCGTCTCGCCCGACGTCGACGCCGAACTGTTCTGGGCGACGTTCGGGGCGATGGGCCTCACCGGCGTCGTGACGTCGGTGACGTTGCGACTGCTGCCCATTGAGACCGACCGGGTACTCGTGGACACCGACCGGCTCGCCAACCTCGACGCCGTGATGGACGCCATGAAGAGCGGCGACCAGAACTATCGCTACTCCGTTGCGTGGGTCGACTGCATGTCACGGGGCAAGCACATGGGACGGGCCATCCTCACGCGCGGCGTGCACGCCACGAAGAGCGACCTCGACGGGGTCACGTTGCTCGGACCCCGTGACGCGAGACTCGTCGTGCCCTTCGACGCGCCAAGCGGTCTGCTCAATCCGCTCAGCGTCCGGGTCTTCAACGAACTGTGGTTTCGATCGGCGCCGCGCCACGAGGAACGAGAGCCCCAGAAGCTCTCGACGTTCTTCCATCCCCTCGACGGCGTGCGCGACTGGAATCGACTCTACGGTCGACGCGGCTTCGTGCAGTACCAGTTCTGCGTTCCCGACCGTTCGGCCGAGACGGTCGTCGCCGCCGTCGACCTGTTGTCGTCGTCCAAGGTCGCGAGCTTCCTCGCCGTCTTGAAGCGCTTCGGGCCGGGCACGCCGAGCCCGCTCTCCTTCCCCCTCGAAGGATGGACGCTCGCGCTCGACATCCCGGTCGGCCCGTCGAAGTTGCCCGACATCTTGGACCGGCTCGACGAACTCGTGATCGACGCCGGTGGCCGGGTCTACCTCGCGAAGGACGCACGTCTTCGTCCCGAGACCTTCGCCGCCATGTACCCGCGACGAGCGGAGTTCCTCGCGCTGAAGGAACGGATCGACCCCGAACACCAGATGTCGAGCGACCTCGCTCGTCGCCTCGACCTAGTAGGAAAGTAGTCACATGGAGAACGCCTTCGGACAGCCCCAGACCCTCGTCGTGCTCGGAGGTACCTCGGACATCGCGCGCGGGCTCACCAAGAAGCTCTGCGCCGCGCGCGCCCACACCGTGGTCCTCGCCGCACGGAGCCAGACCCTCCTCGACGAGGCCTCCGAGGAGGCGACCACCTACGGCGCGTCCGTCGTCGACACGGTGGTCTTTGACGCCAATGACGTCAGCGACGCCCAGCGCGCCGTCTCGGAGTGCTTCGACAAGGTCGACGGCCCGGTCGACCTCGTCGTGGTGGCGATTGGACTGATGGGCGACCAGTTCGAGAAGGAGGACGATGCCGCGCTCGCGGGCGAGGTGGCCAACGTCAACTTCTCCTGGCCGGTCGCGGCGCTCGCCGAGACGCGTCGCCGGTTGATCGCCCAGGGGAGCGGCCGGATACTCGTAATCAGCTCGGTCGCGGCGGTGCGCGTGCGACGCAACCTCTACCTCTACGGAGGTGCGAAGGCCGGACTCGACCGACTGTGCCAGGGCATGGCCGACTCGCTCGAGGGCACCGGCGTCCGCCTGCAGTTGCTGCGCCCCGGCGTCGTGCGCACCCGGATGGCCGAGGGACTTCCGAACGTACCCTTCACGACCGACGTCGACGCGGTCGTCGCGACGACCCTGAAGGGTCTCGCCAACGGGCAGCGCGTGATCTGGAGTCCGCCGATCCTTCGCTACGTCTTCTTGGTCCTAGAGCACCTGCCCGCGCCACTATGGCGGATGGTGATGGACCGTTAGCCGCTCGTTGAGGTCGTGGTCGTGGTCGAGGTCGAATGTGTCTCGTTCGGTCGCAGTGACATGGTGAAGAAGTCGCGGGCCCAGTACGACGCGAAGTATCGGCTCGGCGTGCCCGGCATCGACGGGATGAGACTCTTGCCGTTGCCACCGTTGATCGGCGTGTTGAGGGGTCCGGTGTAGGTCGAGTACTGGACCCAGTCGACGTTGATGTCGAGCTCCATGCCCTCGATCACGCCGGCGCGGATGAGGATGTCGGCCAGGTCGGCGATCGACATGCTCGGGCCACCGACGTAGACGAGCGCACCACTCTTGGTGATGCCCAATCCCGAGCGCCAGACGTTGAAACTGTTGCCCAGCACCCTCCCCCACTTGATGGAGTTCGGGTTGTCGAGGCCCGGGACCGGTTTCGCGTTGTCGACGATGAGGTCGAGGTTCTGGCGCACTGACGCGATCTGGTTGGTCATCACGACGTCGCGACCCCATTTGGCGACCGTCATGCGACCGTTCTTGAAGACCACCACCGAGGCCGCACCCTTGCGCAGCGGGATGATCATCTTGCCGTCGGTGTAGTACCCACCGTTGGAGTCACTGGTCAAGAAGCCGGCGTTGAAGGCCGCGACGAGATTCTCGCTGGCCTTGGCCGACACCGGCGCCGTGTACTTGAACGGTCCCCCACCCGGGATGACCGAACCGGAGTACAGCTGGGCCGTGAGGAGGTTCGTGTCCATCCACGCGACGCCCACGACGTAGCTCGTGTGCACGGCGTCGGGGCGCACGAACGCCTCGTACACGGTCGGGATGCCATTGGCCGTCGTGCGACCGGCGGCGTGCCAGACACCTTCGCCGGGCAGCGGGTGCGCCGCCGGGGAGACGATGTTGGCCGGTGGCGCAAGCACCAGTTGCGACTTGTACTTCTTCACCGGCGTCCCCGAGCCGAACGCGCCCTTGGGCGGCGCGCCACCCTTCTTGGGCGGATTGATGCGGTAGAGCTCCTTCTCGGCCCAGGTCACGACGGCGCCCATGCTGTGCTGGCGGCCCCACTCGGCCGCGCGCGCCGCCAAGCTCGTGCCGTAAGTCGGGTTGAGGAGCGCGAAGAAGAGCGTCGTGGCGAGGTAGACGATCACCACGATCGTCGCCAGCGCCAACAGCACCAGCGCGCGCCGACGCCAGTAGACGTGCTGGGGCAGTCGGTGGGCCCGAGGCCTCGGTGGTGACGGTGGTCGGTAGGCCGGGCGCGTATTGACCATCAATCTTCATTCTGACACCATCGAGCGTCGAAGGACGCCGCGTGGACCGAGGCGCACCTCGAACGATCAGGCGCGATGCAGCGGCGTCATCGCGAGCACCAACTGCTTGGTCCCGTGTTCGACGAAGTCGACCGCGGCACGTGCGTGGCTCCCCGAGCCTTCCACCTTGGTCACGACGCCCGGACCGTAACGGTCGTGCACCACGCGGTCACCGACCACCAGACCGAGTTTCTCGGCGCCCGTCGAACGGACCGGTGGCGCCGCACCGGTGCCGAAGGCCCGGCCCTCAGTGAAGGCGGTGCTACGCCCGACGAACCCGTCGCTGTCGGTGAAGTCGACACGGCGCATCGGCATCGAGGCCGAGACGTCGTGGATGAGCTCGCTCGGGATCTCCTGGAGGAATCGACTGGCGAGCGCGTCGGTGCGATGTCCCCACATGGTGCGGCTCCACGCGTGGGTGAGGACCAGGTGGCGCATCGCGCGCGTGATGCCGACGTAACAGAGCCGTCGCTCCTCTTCGAGTTCGGCGTCGTCAGAGAGCGCGCGACGGTGCGGGAAGATCGTCTCTTCGAGCCCCGTCATCACGACCGCGGGGAATTCGAGTCCCTTGGCGACGTGCAGGGTCATCATCGAGATCGCGCCGGCGCCGCCGTCGAGTTGGTCCGAGTCCGCGACGAGCGCCATGCGTTCGACGAAGTCCATCAGGGTGTCGTACTGGCTCGCCGCCGACGCGAGCTCGCCGAGGTTCTCAAGACGTGAATAGGCCTCATCGGTGTTCTCCGCGCGCAGTGCGTCACCCATACCCGACTCGCGCACGATGGCGTCGATCACTTCACGTGGGGCGAGGTCATTGGACAGCGCGCGCAGTTCGTCCAACATGAACGAGAAACGCTGCGCGCCACTGAGGGCCTTGCCCGTGAGACCGGCCTCCTTGGCGTAGTGCGTCGCCTCGGCGAAGGAGAGTCCGTTCGTGGCGGCGTAGACGCCGAGCTTCGCCTGGGCTCCCGCGCCGATGCCACGCTTGGGTTCGTTGATGACGCGTCGGGCCGAGGCCTCGTCGCGAGGGTTCACCAGGAGTCGCGCGTAGGCGAGGGCGTTCTTGATCTCCTTGCGGTCATAGAAGCGCATGCCCGAGATCACCCGGTACGGGATGCTGGCGCGCAGCATCTCCTCTTCGAGGACTCGGCTCTGCGCGTTCGTCCGGTAGAAGACCGCCATCTGATTCCAGGAAAGCGACGACTGGTTCGCCAGCCGGCGCAACTCGGACGCGACCCAGCGTCCCTCGTCGTACTCATCACCCGCTCGGTAGAGGCGGATCTTCTCGCCCTGCACGTCGTCGGTGAAGAGGTTCTTGGCGTGACGGCTGGCGTTCTTCGCGATCACCGCGTTGGCGGCGTCGAGGATCGTCTGGGTCGATCGGAAGTTCTGTTCGAGCAGGATGACCTTGGCGTCGGGGAAGCGCTGTTCGAACTGGAGGATATTGCGCACGTCGGCCGCGCGAAAGCGGTAGATCGACTGGTCCGAGTCGCCCACCACGCAGAGGTTGCGGTGCTTCTCGGCGAGGGTCATCACGAGTTGGTTCTGGACGCCGTTGGTGTCCTGGAACTCATCGACGAGCAGGTACTTGAACCGGTTCTGGTACGACTCGCGGATCGAGTCGTCCTTCTGGAGCATCGCGACCGCGTTCAACAACAGGTCGTCGAAGTCCATGGCGTTGCTCAACATGAGTCGCTCGGCGTAGAGGAAGTAGATCTCGGCGATGCGTCGATGGTGCGGGTCGTCACCCGAACCCGAGTCGGCGTAGGCGGCCGGCGAGAGCATCTCGTTCTTGGCGGCCGAGATCGCGGCGGCGACACTTCGCGGCGAGAGTCGCTTCGTGTCCATGTTGAGTTCCTTCATGATGCGCTCGACCGCCGTCTCGGCGTCGCCCGCGTCATAGATGGTGAAGCCGCGCTGATAGCCCAAGACGTCGGCGTGCGCGCGCAGCATCCGCAGACAGGCCGAGTGGAAGGTCGAGACCCACATCTGTTGCGCGTCCGATCCGACGAGGTCGACGACGCGTCGGCGCATCTCGTCGGCGGCCTTGTTGGTGAAGGTGATGGCCATGATCTCCCAGGGACGGGCGTCGCCCATCGCGAGGATGTGCGCGATACGCCGCGTGAGGACCCGGGTCTTGCCCGAACCGGCACCCGCGATGACGAGCAGCGGTCCCCCGCGCTGCAGGACCGCCTCGCGTTGGGGAATGGTCAGACCTTCGAGCAGCGAGTCGGGATCGAGCGCCGGCTCGGGGACGAAGCCGTCGTTGCCCCAGAGCGACTCGTCAGAGAACGAGGACCGGGTCACTCCCACTCAATGGTGCCCGGTGGCTTGCTCGTCACGTCGAGTGCCACGCGGTTCACGCCATCGACCTCGCTGATCAGTCGGTTGGCGATTCGTTCGATCACGTCGTAGGGAAGCCTCGCCCAGTCGGCGGTCATCGCATCGTCGCTCGTGACGGCTCGGATGATGATCGGATACGCGTACGTTCGACCATCGCCCATGACGCCCACAGTACGCACGGCCGGTAACACCGCGAAACTCTGCCAGAGTTCGCGGTAGAGCCCGGCCTTCTTGATCTCGTCGACCACCACGTGATCGGCGTTGCGAAGTATCTCGGCGCGTTCGCGCGTGACCTCACCCACGATGCGCACACCGAGTCCCGGTCCGGGGAACGGTTGGCGCCAGACGATCTCGGCCGGCAGCCCCAGTTCCTCGCCGACGTGGCGCACCTCGTCCTTGAACAGGCTGCGCAGCGGTTCGACGAGATCGAAGGAGAGGTCCTCGGGCAGTCCGCCCACGTTGTGGTGGCTCTTGATGTTGGCGGCGTGTCCCGATCCCGACTCGATGACGTCGGGGTAGAGCGTCCCCTGGACGAGGAAGCGCGGTCCGTCGCCGCCCGCGCCGAGGTCGCGCGCGACGGTCTCGAACTCGCGGATGAACAGCTCGCCGATGATCTTGCGCTTCTGCTCGGGGTCGAGGACGCCCGCGAGCGCGTCGAAGAAACGGTCCTGCGCCTTCACGTGGATGAGTTCGACGCCGAACTGACGAGTGAACGTCTCTTCGATCTGCTCACCCTCGTTCTTGCGCATGAGACCCGTGTCGACGAAGACGCAGGTCAACTGCTTGCCCACTGCTTTGGTGACGAGCGCGGCCGCGACGGCGGAGTCGACGCCGCCCGACAGCGCGCAGAGCACCTTCTCGTCGCCTACCTGGGCGCGAATCAGCGCGACCTGCTCCTCGATGATCGACGTGTTCGTCCACGTCGGAGGGATGCCCGCGACGTGGTGCAGGAAATTCGACAGGAGTTCTTGGCCGCGCTCGGTGTGGGCGACCTCGGGGTGGAACTGGACGGCGTGCAAGCGACGCTGCACGTCCTCCATGACCGCGACCGGACCTTGCGGGGACGAGCCCGTCACGACGAAGCCCGGGGGTGCGGTGGCGATCGCGTCACCGTGGCTCATCCAACAGGTGAGCGTCGACGGCCATTCCGGCATCAGGACCGAAGGACCTTGACGCGTCATCGTCGTGCGTCCGTACTCTCCGATACCGGTGTTGGCGACGTCGCCACCCAGCTGCTGCGCCATGAGTTGCGCGCCATAACAGATGCCGAGCATCGGGATGCCGAGTTCGTAGATCGCGGTGTCGAGTGACGGCGCCGGCACCTCGTAGACGGACTTGGGTCCGCCCGAGAGGATGATCGCCGCGGGCGCCTTCGCGCGTACTTCGTCCGCGGTGATCGTGCTCTGGACGATCTCGGAGAAGACGTGCGCCTCGCGGACGCGTCGGGCAATCAGTTGGGCGTACTGGGCGCCGAAGTCAACGACGAGGACGTTCTGGGTCAATGTCCCATGCCGACGCCCTGGGAGCGTTGCAACTGCTTTCCTTCAGTCTGGAGCGACGGCGCGAGCATGATCTCGGCCTTCTGGAACTCTTTGAGCGTCTCGTAACCACAGGTCGCCATGGAGGTGCGAAGCGCGCCGAACAGATTGAGCCGTCCGTCGTTCTCGTGGGCCGGTCCGAGCAGGACTTCCTTCAGGGTGCCGCGCACCTGGGTACGCACGCGCGTGCCGCGAGGCAGCGTCGGGTGGAAGGTCGCCATGCCCCAGTGGAATCCCCGCGCCGGCGCTTCGACGGCGCTGGTCAACGGTGAGCCGATCATGACCGCGTCGGCGCCACAGGCAATGGCCTTGGCGATGTCGCCGCCCTTGCTCATGCCGCCGTCGGCGATGACGTGGACGTAGACGCCGGTCTCGTCGAGGTGACGCATGCGCGCACCGGCGACGTCGGCAATCGCCGTCGCCTGGGGCACACCGATGCCGAGTACCGCGCGCGAGGTGCAGGCGTTGCCCGGTCCGACACCGACGAGCACTCCGGCGGCACCCGTGCGCATGAGGTGAAGGGCGGCCTGGTAGCTGGCACAACCACCGACGATCACCGGCAGTTCGAACTCACGGATGAACTTCTTCAAGTTGAGCGGTTCGACGGTCTTGCTCACGTGCTCGGCCGAGACGACGGTGCCCTGGATGACGAGGATGTCGAGGCCGGCGTCGAGGATGGTCTTGGCCATCCAGTCGGTGCGCGCCGGCGTCACCGAGGCCGACGTCGTGATGCCCGCCGCCTTCATCTCCTTGATGCGCTGGGCGACCAGTTCGATCTTGATCGGCTCCAGGTACATCTGCTGCATGCGTGCGGTGGCCTTGTCGTCGTCGAGTTCGCGGATCTCCTCGAACAGCGGCATCGGGTCCTCGTAGCGGGTCCAGAGACCTTCGAGATTGAGGACACCGAGGCCTCCGAGTCGGCCGAGCTCGATCGCGGTGTCGGGCGACATCGCGCCGTCCATGGCGGAACCGAGTACCGGCAGTTCGAACTTGTACGCGTCGATCTGCCAGGAGATGTCGACGTCCTCGGGGTCACGGGTGCGACGTGAAGGAACGATGGCAATGTCGTCGAAGCCGTATGCCTGCCTCGCTGATTTGTAGATGCCGATCTCTACTTCCGCCATTGCTTCCTCCGCCTAAGAAACAGCACCCAAAAGTGAATGCGTTGAGGAGATTCTACTAGGCGAACTTGGCACCGGAGCCAATGGCCTCGGGCCACTCGACGCCCGTCACGATGCACAGCAGCTCGGTGACGACCCGCGCCGTCGCGCCCCAGAGGAGGTCCTCGGGCAGCCGGTAGAAGTAGATCGGGAAGTAGCCGTCCGCGTCGGACGGGAACGGACGCGAACTGCGATACCACCGCTCTTCGAGGAACGCGCCGTCGGCCAAGAGGTCGCTCAACGCCACGCTGAACGCGACCTCTACCTCTGCGGGGTCGGTGACCATAACCGGCGCTTCCTTGAGGAATCCGACGACCGGGAAGATCGACGATTGAAAGGCGAAGGTAACGAGCGGGCTGAGGGTGGCGACGACCTCCACGGCGGATGGCTCGATGCCGACCTCCTCGTGCGTCTCGCGAAGAGCAGTCTGGACCGGCGTCTCACCTTCGTCGCTGCGTCCGCCGGGAAAGCTGACTTCGCCACGGTGTTCGCGCAGCGAGGTGGATCGTCTCGTCAGTACCACGTGGACCTCGCCCCCCTCTTCGAAGAGCGCCACGAGTACGGCTGAGCGCCGAGTAATCAATTGCGGATCAGCGTCACCGACCTGCACCATATCCAAAGGGTGGTCCGAGACCGACGCGTCGTTCGTCGCCGCGGCGTCGCGAAGCCGGTCGGCCACCTGCGCAAGGGAGATGATGGTTCGTTGTTCGACCGGCAAGTGTGACCACGGCGCCGCATTTCCGGCTCGAATGTCATCGGGTTCAGGAAGGGTTTGAGGGTAGACGTGACCCGCAAATCGCGCGGGCCGCGTCTCGTCTGGCGCCATCGTGAATCTCCTCTAAAGTGAGTGGTGCGCTAAACGCCTTCACCGCATTTTATGCGGCCCCCTTCGCGTCCTATCAGGAGAATGCCTCTTCATGAAGTCTCTCGCCCGTTTCGCTTACCGTCGCCGCTGGCTGATCCTCGTCCTCTGGGTCATCCTCTTCTTGGGCATGAACGCGCTCTCGCAGTCCTTTGGCACCGCGTACGCCAACACGTTCACGCTGCCGGGCACCAACTCAACGCACGCGTTGAAACTCCTGGAGTCGGGCTTCAAGAGCAAGTCGGGCGACGTCGACGAGATCGTCTTCCAGGCGAAGTCCGGATCGATCGCGAGCCACAAGAAGGAAATCCTCGCGATGGACAAGTTGGTCGCCAAGGTGCCGGCCGTCGCGAGCGTCGTGTCGCCCTTCACTGGCGGTTCATTGCAGGTGAGCCCCAACGACAAGATCGGCTACTCCGTCGTCTACTTCAAGACCCAGGGCTACAAGCTGAAGTCCAAGCAGATCCAGCCGGTCGAGAACGCCGGCATCACCGCACGCTCCTCGACGCTCAACGTCCAGTTCGCGGGTAACGCCTTCGAGCAACTGGCCGCGCAGAAGGGCAGCCCCGGCGAGGTCTTCGGTCTCATCGCGACGGCGATCGTGCTCGTACTGGCCTTCGGTTCGATCTTCGCCATGCTCCTACCGCTCGGCGTGGCGTTGTTCGCACTCGGCATCGCGACGGCGACGACGACGCTGCTGAGTCACGCGCTGAGCATCGCGACGTTCGCACCGATCCTGGGCTCACTCATCGGCCTCGGTGTCGGTATCGACTACGCCCTCTTCATCGTCACGCGGTCTCGACAGGGGCTTAAACGTGGACTGTCGGTCGAAGACTCGATCGTCACGGCCATCAACACCTCGGGCCGGGCCGTGCTCTTCGCCGGTTCTACGGTCTGCATCGCATTGCTCGGCATGTTGGTCCTGCAGCTCTCGTTCCTCAATGGTGTCGCGGTCGCGGCGTCCCTGACGGTCTTGATCACCATGTTCGCGTCGCTCACGTTGCTGCCCGCGTTCCTCGGATTCCTTGGCCAGCGGGTCTTGAGCAAGAAGGAACGTCGTGCCCTCGCCGATCACGGGCCCGAGCCCATCGTGCTCAACACCGCCTGGCAGCGCTGGGCCAACACGGTCACCAAGCACCCCCGCAAGCTCTCGCTCATCGCGCTCATCGCGATCATCCTCGTCTGCGTACCGTTCTTCTCGCTGCACCTCGGGAGTTCTGACGCCGGTACCGACCCCGCTAGTTCAACGACGCGCCAGGCCTACGACCTGCTCGCCCAGGGCTTCGGTCCGGGCTTCAACGGGCCGCTGCAGGTCGTCGGCGCGATCCACAACTCGAAGGACATGGCGACCATGGTCGCGCTCGACCAGAAGCTCCAGGGCAAGCCCGACATCGCCGTCTCCGCGCCGTTGCAGGTGAGCCCCGACGGCAAGGTCGCGGTCATCTACGTGGTCCCCAAGTCCAGTCCCGATTCACGGATCACCGAGAATCTGATCGGCACGATCCGTAACCAGTACATCCCGGCCGTGGACCCGAGTGGCCACACCGGCATCTACGTCGGTGGTCTGACGGCGATCTTCGTTGACTTCGCCCAGGTCTTCACCTCGAAAATCCCCCTCTTCGTGGGGGTCATCGTGTTGCTCGGCTGTCTGTTGTTGATGGTGGCGTTCCGCAGCATCGTCATCCCGCTCACGGCCGCCGCGATGAACATCTTCGCGGCCGGGGCCTCTTTCGGGCTCGTCGTCGCGGTCTTCCAGTGGGGCTGGGGCAGTTCGCTCATCAGTGCGGGAACCGGGCCGGTCGAATCCTTCTTACCGACGATCATGATCGCCATCCTCTTCGGACTGTCCATGGACTACCAGGTCTTCCTGGTGTCGCGAATGCACGAGGAGTGGCTCAACACCGGCAGTAATGAGGAGGCCATCAACCGCGGCCAGGCCAACACCGGTCGGGTGATCTCGGCGGCAGCACTCATCATGATCTGCGTCTTCTTCTCCTTCGCCTTCGGCGGCCAACGCATCATCGCGGAGTTCGGTATCGGACTGGGCGGCGCGGTCTTGATGGACGCCTTCATCCTTCGCACGGTCCTGGTGCCGGCCCTGATGCACTTCTTCGGCGACGCCAACTGGTACTTCCCGAAGTGGCTGGACCGCATCACGCCACACTTCGCCGTCGAGGCGACCGAAGATGTCGCCGTCTGACGGTTAAGAAAACCCTAATAACTAAGGGTTTTTGACATTCCTGTGCGTGCCGGGCTCGGCGGTCACGGGTATGTTCAAGGTAGCGACGTAGGAGACGGCCGATGGGTATTCAGCGAGTAGTGCACATGCGGGGTTTCGGCGGCCCCTTCGGTCCGGGCAATCCCGGTTTCGCCAGGTTTTATTCCAATGGCCCAGGCATAGTGAGGTTAATTGCCATGATTCTGTTCGTACTTTTGCTGGCGGTCGTCGCCTATTTCTTCATCCGCCACTTCGACCACAACCAGCAGCACCATCACACGCACGTGGCGCCCGGCGCGACCTCGAGCAACGCCGACAGCGCCGCAGCCGAAGTGCTGAAGATGCGTTTCGCCAAGGGCGAGATCGACGAAGACGAGTTCACGCGCCGCATGAACATCTTGAAGGATCACCAGAGCGTCAGTTGACCTGACGTGGGTACCGCTTCAGCCTCTCGTCGTCAGTAGCCGCGCCGCGACGTCCATCCGTTCGGGGACGACACGCCACCACGACCATCGCCCTCGCTTCTCCGCCACGATGAGACCGGCTTCGGCGAGGATCCGCGTGTGATGCGAGATCGTCGGCTGGCTCTTGCCGAGCGGCTCCTCTAAGTTGCAGCTGCAGCATTCGTCCATCGACGCGATGATCGAGAGCAACCGTAGGCGGATGGGGTCGCCGAGCGCGGCGAAGATCGCCGCCACGTCGTGCGCTTCACGCTCGCTCAGGATGTCACTCGAGATCGGTGGGCAGCACTCGACGAGTTCGTCGTCGATCACTGCGATACTTCGCTTCGCCATGCGCTCTCCCATTGACAACTATCAATCTATATGTCAGACTCATCGACATACGTCAATGTAAAGGATACCCATGTCACGCATGCAACTGGCCCTGAATGTGTCGAATCTCGACGAGGCGATCACCTTCTATTCGAAGTTCTTCGAAGCCGCGCCCGCGAAAGTACGTCCCGGCTACGCAAATTTCGCCCTGAACGATCCCCCGCTCAAGTTGGTGCTCATCGAGGGCGGTGGGACGCCCGGTTCGATCAACCACCTCGGCGTCGAGGTCTTCTCGAGCGACGAGGTCGTTGCCGCCACCAAGCGACTGCGCGATGAAGGGATGTCGACCGACGTGGAAGAGAGCACCACGTGCTGCTACGCCGTGCAGGACAAAGTATGGGTCGACGGACCCGACTCGTCGCGCTGGGAGGTCTACACCGTGCTCGCCGACGCGCCCGTGGAGAGCACCATCAGCGGTGACGGACAGTGCTGCGCGTCGAATGACACGTCCGCGCTCGCGGTCGCGCACGAGACCTGCTGCTGAGGTTGGACGAGAACCCCAAACGACTCTGGCGCCGATTGCTCGCTGAGTACCTCGGCAGCGCACTGCTCGCGTTGATCGTGATCGGTTCAGGCATCGCCGCCCAGCAGCTCTCCCCCAATGACGTCGGCCTCGAACTGCTCGAGAACGCCCTCGCCACCGCAGCGGGCCTTTACGTGCTCATCGTGGTCTTCGGCGCGGTCTCCGGCGCGCACTTCAACCCGGTCGTCTCCTTCGTCGACGCGGCCTTCGCCGGCATCTCGTGGCCGACCGCCGGCGCCTACGGCGTCGCGCAGGTCGCTGGCTGCGTGAGCGGTGCCGTGACGGCCAACGTGCTGTTCGCCAGGGCCGCCTTCGAGATCTCGACCAAGCATCGCGCGACCGGACCCCATTTCCTGTCCGAAGTGCTCGCCACCTTCGGGCTATTGCTCGTCATCTTCGCGCTGGCGCGAAACGGCAAGCACCATCTCACGCCCGGCGGCGGTCGGCGCGTACATCGGCGGTGCGTACTTCTTCACGTCGTCGACCAGTTTCGCCAACCCCGCCATCGCCATCGGACGCATGTTCTCCAACACGTTCGCCGGCATCGCCCCGTCCTCGACGCCGAGTTACATTGGCGCCGAGCTACTGGGCGGCGTCATTGCGATCGTCGTCGTCAAGGCGCTCTACCCGAAAGTGATCACGTCATGACCGACCAGCCACCCGTCGTCTTCTTCCTCTGCGTCCACAACGCCGGTCGCTCGCAGATGGCCGCCGCCTTCGCCCGTTCCCTCGGTGGCGACCACTTCGAGGTACTCTCGGCCGGTTCGGACCCCGGCACGTCGCTCAATCCAGCGGTCGTATCAGCGATGAGCGAAGTCGGACTCGACATCTCGGGCGAACGGCCCAAGGTGATCACCGACGAGATGGCCCAACGGGCCGACGTCGTCGTGACCATGGGGTGCGGCGACGCCTGTCCTTATTATCCCGGCAAGCGCTACCTCGACTGGGAACTGACCGATCCGGCGGGACAGGACCTAAAGACCGTCCGCGCGATCCGCGACGACATCGAGCGGCGCGTGCGCGAACTGCTGCGCGAACTGTCGGTTGACGTCGACTGAACGGCTTAGCTCTTGTCCTCGATCTCCCAGGCGTGATCGACCACGTGCCACGCCATGCGCCGCATGCTGTAGCGAGGGGGCCACTTCGCCTCGGGCGACCCGGCGAGCAGGAGCTGCGTGATCGTTTCGCGCTGCTGCGCCCAGGGCGTGCGCGGAGGGACCCGGGTGCCGAGCTTCGAGCAGTAGTGACGTTCCGCTTCACGCGTGTGATCGACGACGCCGTCGCGGTCGCGCCCTCCCCCGCGTGGACCCTTCGCGAGTGCCTGCGGTGCTGACGCGACGACCGCGTCGAAGTAGTCCCACGTGTCGACGAGTACCTGAACCTGTCGTCGTACGTCGCGCGCCGTCATGGGCTCGAAGTCCCAGGGCGTCTCGACCGCCGGTGCGCCGAAGTCGGTCGTCGCGTTGCCCTTCACTGAACCGACGACGTCAAGCTTCCCCGGCTTGAACGGCATCGAGAGTATCCGCGCGTAGCGGTCCTGGTAGTCGAGGAGTGCCTCGAGGGCGGCGTCGGCGGTCTTGGCGCGACGGCACCAGCCGGGCCAGTCGATGGCAGCGGCGAACACCGAGGATTTGCCCTCTTCGAAGTAGACGCGGACCGTGGCCACCGGACCCCCTTTCACCCGAGCGCGTGCGAGCCGTCGAGTGCCCGAAATAGTACCGACCGATTGCGACACGTCTCTCGGTAGTCTGAGACCGATCACTGCGGACATCCCCTTTGATTCTCTACTGACAAGGACGACTCATGGCGACAACGAGAAATGCAAGGGCTCACTGGGAAGGTACCCTCTTCGAAGGTTCGGGCACCGTCGAGATGACCTCGAGCGGGATCGGGACCTTCCCCATCACCTGGGCCTCTCGCGCCGAGGAGGCCAACGGCCGCACGAGCCCCGAAGAGCTCATCGCCGCCGCGCACGCGTCGTGCTTCTCCATGGCCCTCTCGAACGGTCTCGCCAAGTCGGGCAATCCCGCCACGTCGCTCAACACGTCGGTCGAGGTCGACTTCCAGCCCGGCGTCGGTATCACCGAGATCCGCATCACGCTCTCGGGCGAGGCGGAGAACCTCGACGCCGCCGGATTCGCCGCGGCCGCTGAGGACGCCAAGGCCAACTGCCCGGTCTCCAAGGCCCTCGCCGCCGTGCCGATCAAGCTCACGGTCGCCTAGGCGCGTTCATCGATGAGGAGCCATTCGATCGAGGTGACGTCCCCTCGACACTCGATGCGAGTGGCTCCTCTCGAGCGACCGGGGCACGTTCGATGAATCCGCGCGACGAGCGGACATCGGTCGACCAGGAACGCAGCCCGCACGACAGGTCGACGTCGATCACGTCGGCGAGGATTGTCATCGCGCAGTTCCTCGGACTCGTCGGCATCGTCCTCTACAACTGGTGGGTCTACGTCGTCGTCGCGACGAAACTCCTGACGAGCACCAACGCGTTCTTCAGTGACCTCGAGGCGACCGGTCGACATGACGCGGCGCTCTTCGAACACCTGGACCTCGCCGCGGGCGTCGTCATGTTCGTCGCGCTGCTACTGCGCGGTCCGTGGGGACCCAAGGGCAAGCGTGGCGAATGGCCCTGGCTGCTGGTCTTCGCGCTCGCGGGCATGTCCGGCGGCCACTTCTCCTACGCCTGCCCCGAGGGGTTGAGCGCCGCCTGTCGAAGCGCCGAGTGGCACCTGCGACTCCCGCTCCACCACTACCTGCACGTGATAAGCGGCATCATCGAGTTCGCCATGATGACGACCGCCGTCTTCCTCGCCTGGAAGCGCACCCGCGACGAGCACACACTGGTCGCCACGGCCGTCAAGGGGACCTGGATCGCGCTGCTCGTGGGCTATCCGTTGTTGGCGGTCGCGTACCTGACCGACCGGTTCGGCGCCTTCGTCGAGCCCATCTTCTTCATCTGCTTCTCGGTCATGATCTTCATCGAGCTCTTCGAACCTCGACGGGCGCGCCGACGCGTCCACTGAGAACGGCCTCGGCGACACTGCGATAGACCCGGACCTGACGCGGCGAGGTCGTGTAGTTTCTTGGAAAAACGATTCCCCGTCGGTCCTAAGGAGCAGCATGTTCGAGATTGTGATGGTGGGGGCGGACGACACGGAGACCGCGAAGCGAGCGGTCGAGGTCGCCACCGACATCGCCGCCATGTACGGCGCCAAGATGCATATCGTGACCGCATTCGAACGAGGCGGTCAACACGTCGACTTCAGCCCGGAGTTCACCCAAGTGCACACCGAGGACGACCGCAAGGCCCTCCTCCAATCGCTCTCGTTCATCGCGAAGAAGCGCGACATTGAACCTGAGCTGCACTCGGTGAAGGGCGACCCCGCCGACGCACTGCTCGCGAAGGCCAAGGAACTCGCCACTGATCTCATCGTCGTGGGTAATCGCGGGATGCGCGGCCTCCACCGGGTGCTCGGAAGCGTGCCCAACTCCGTCTCACACGGTGCGCACTGCTCGGTACTCGTCGTCGACACGATCGACGGCTGAGCCACTTAGGTCAGGCGAGGACGACCTCGTCGAGTTCCACCATCTCGAGCTTCTCCGACGTCCCGGTGAAGTAGGCCACGCCCGCCGAGGAGAGCATCAGCAGCGCCGACGCGACGAGGGCGATATTGAGTCCGTGGGCCAACGCGTCGTAGGCGGCGTTCACGACCTTGTTGATGATCGCCTTGATCGCGGCACCGGCGTGCTTCTCGAACGAGGCGGCCTGGGCGGCCGTCGATCCGGTCGTGACCGCCTTGATGACTAGGTTCCGATACTGCGCGGGGATGCCGAGTTTGATGAGCTTGGCCGTTAGGTTCACCGTGAGTTGACCGTTGACGATCGATCCGAGGATCGCCACGCCCGCGACCGCGCCGAGTTCGCGACTGGTGTTGACGGCCGAGGAAGCCATGCCCGAGTTCGCGGCCGGCAGGCTCGAGAGCGCCGTCGCGTTGACGGGCACGATCACGATGCCAAAGCCAATACCGGCAAGGCCCATGGTCCACCCGAGCGTCGACACCCCGACGCTCGGGCTGATCGCGAGGTAGGTGAGGATGACGCCTGAACCGGCCATGAGACAGCCAACGGTCATAGGCACACGCGAGCCAATCCGGCCGACCCAACGACCAGTGAAGAGTGACGCGACGACGATGCCCGCGAGCAGCGGCAGGAAGTCGACCGCCAAACCGAAGGCGCTGACGTTGGCCACCACCTCGAGGTAGAGCGCCACGAAGAAGAAGATCGAGAATATCGAGAAGAAGCTCGCGAACGCGATGAACGCCGAGCCGGTGAAGGACTTGCGACGGAAGAAGCCCAGTTCGAGCATCGGATCCTTCGCGCTCTTCTCCGCCAGGTAGAAGATCGGCACGGTCAAGAAGCTGACGATGAACAACGTGATGACCCATCCGCTGCTGTAACCAGAGAGCTCCCCCTGGATCGCCGCGAACGTCACGGTCCCGAGCACCACAGAGCCGAAGAAGAAGCCCGCGAGGTCCAACTTGCGACGGACTGGATTCACGCTCTCGGGCAGCGCGATCGCCGCGATGATGAACGCGAGTCCACCAAAGACGAGGTTGAACCAGAACACTGCGCGCCACGACCAGATACCAACCAGGATGCCGCCAATGACCGGACCCATGGCGAGGGCCAGTCCTGAGACCGCCGCCCACGCACCGAGGGCGCGGGCGCGCGCTTTGTGGTCGGGGTAGATGTGGCGGATCATCGACAGGGTCGCCGGTTCCGAGGCCGCGGCACCCACCCCCATGATGATCCGCCCGATCACCAGTTCACTGGGGTTGACCGAGATCGCACAGACGACCGATCCGGCACAGAAGATCACGACACCGACCAACATCACCTTCTTGCGGCCGAGGTTGTCACCCAACGAACCGCACATCAGCATGAGACTCGCGAAGGCCAACGCGTAGCCGCCGACGACCCACTGCAGCTGGCTGACGTTGGCGTGCAACTTCGCCTGCACGCTGGTCAGCACCGCGCTCGCGATGGTGTTGTCGAGGAACGTCAGGAAGAGGATCGCGAGGAGCGCGGCGAAACTGAAGTGCGCGCGGATGCCGCGAATGATGACGTTCGATTCGTAGGTGGAGTTCTGGAGGGCATCAATGGCGAGGGGGGTCTGATCCGTCATGCTCCCCTTTCAGCTGTCCCATTCTCGAACACGCCTCGTTCATGACGCGTCGACCCTGCAACTCGTTTCAATTGCTCGCCCTAATGTAGGGCGAAACTCACGTCAGTCGTGCACTTACTCGCCAGTTGGCGTCACAAAATCCCTAGTACGCCGACCTCACATTCGAAGTACCTCACCCAAAGCGGAGGGGCGAAGGACTACTTCTTCGGAAGGGCGAAGACGATCGCCTTCGAAGCGGTGTCCTTGCCCGCGATATTGCCAACACTCACCGCACAACTGTGCAGGTTCGCGGCCGTGGTCCCGCACTTGCCCGATCCAATCTTGCCGGTCACGAGCTTGAACTTCGTCTTCTTCAGCACGCCGGTCGAGCTGATGGTGACGGGCGTGGCGGTGTTGATGTCGCACTGCGCCTCACCCTTGGCCGTGGCCAGACACTCAGTGATGTACACCTGGTCCTTGGGTTTGAAGCCGGTGCCGGACACGAAGACCGACTTTCCATTCGTGATGCCCGTCGAAGGAGTGACGACTATTTTGGGCGCCGCGGCGGCACCCGCACCGGTAGCGAGCACACCGCTCGTGAGCACGCCCATGCTCAACATCGTTGCCACACCTAGCACTCGAATCGTTCGCAAGGCCTTCACGCTATCTCCCACTCTCTTGTCCAGAACACCGATCGATCACTGCTCGTCACTCGTGGACGGCGATCAACGTCTGAATCGTTCGCGTCTGCATGGTACCAAGGCCGTCGCGCTCTATGACCCTGTCTCAGCGTATTCACAAGCAACTGACGACCTGGTCGAGTAGACGAACACAATCCTGTGTTATTGGGTCCTTCTACTCGACCATTGAGGGTCGTACTGAACCATGAAGAGCGGGATGAGGAGTGCTCTTCATGATGCCCTGCCCTTGCGTTAGTGGGTCACGACGAGGTGGAACGTCTGACTCGTCGTGCCAGCGGAACTGGATGCGGTGATCGTCACCGTGTACGTGCCCGTCGTGCCGTTCGACGGTGTGCCCGAGAGCACGCCCGTCGAACTATTGAAGGTTACGCCGTGTGGCAGCGTCCCCGACAGCGAATACGTCGGCGTCGGGAAGCCCGTGGCCGTCACCTGGAAACTGAAGGAGTGTCCAACGGCGACCGAGGTCGTGTTCGCGCTCGTGATAGCGGGCGCGGCCCATGCGGCGAAGCTGAGTGAATTGCTCGACGACGACCCATTGATGTTCGAGTCGCCCGCGTACGTCGCACTCACCGCGTAGTTACCGAAGGGCAATGCGCTGTTCGCAAGTGAACATGAGGCGAGCCCCGATCCATTCGTCGTCGCATTGCACGACGCCGAACCGACATGGATCGTGACGCTCTCACCGGCGGGGATCGCCTCCCCGTAGTACGAAGTGACGGTGGCGGTAAACAACACCGAGCCCTCGCTGCCGACCACAGCGTTCGATGCACTCTCTGAGACCGACGTCTTGCTGGTGTCCTTCGTAATGTTCAGTGACTGTGGTGATGACGTCGAGCCACTGTGGCTCGAGTCACCGGAGTAGACCGCCGTGATGGACTGCACACCGGCGTTCATGTTCGTGAAGCCGGAGGTGCAGACTACCCGATCCGTTGTGAAGCGTGATCGTGCACAACGTCGTTGCACCCGACTTAATCGCCACAGATCCGGTCGGCGTTCCTGAAGTGGAACTGACATTGACCGTGTAGACCACGTCATCCTCGTCCCCGTAGGTACGCGTTGACACGTTGAGCGACAGGGACGTTGAGGACAACGTGATGACCGGCGTCCATTGCGCGTAGAGCGACACGTTCGCCGTGATCGAGATCGACTGACCATTCGCGTAGACGACCGGTCCTCCCGCTACGGTCCCCCACCCGACGAAGGTGTAGTTCGTACGGGTGAAGCCGTTCGAGGTCAACGTCTTCGCGACACCGTACGTGAACGTCTCGTTGCTCATTGAACCGCTCGTGCTCCCGTTGCCGTTGAAGCTCACGGTGTACGTGTTCGCAGTCCACTGCGCGAAGAGCGTGGTGTTCGCCGTGATGGTGATCGTCGCGCCGGCTCCGTAGGCGGTGCCGCTTCCGTTCGCCTGCGTGTTCCAACCCGTGAAGGTGTAGCCCGTGCGGCTGAAGCCGTTGGTGGAAAGCGCCTTCGCTACACCGTAGGTGAACGTCTCGTTGCTCATTGAACCGCTCGTGCTCCCGTTGCCGTTGAAAGTCACGGCGTAGGTATTCGCGGTCCACTGTGCGTAGAGCGTGGTGTTCGCCGTGATGGTAATCGTCGCGCCGGCACCGTAGGCAATGCCGCTTCCATTCGCCTGCGTGTTCCAACCCGTGAAGGTGTAGCCCGTACGAGTAAACCCGTTGGCTGACAGCGCCTTGCCAACACCACTAGTGAACGACTCATTTGGCATCGAGCCCCCCGTGTTCCCGTTGCCGTTGAACGTGACCGTCACCGTGACGGGGTTCGCGGTCCACTGTGCGTAGAGCGTCACACTTGAAGTGATGGAGATCGTCTGCTGGTTCGAATACGAGATACCTGAACCGTTCGACGCCGTGTTCCATCCGCTGAAGGTGTAACCCGTGCGCGTAAAGCCATTGAGTGTCAGCGCCTGGTAACTACCAAGCGTGAAGGTCTCGTTGGCCGTCGCTCCACCAGTGCTGCCGTTGCCGTTGAACGTCACGGTGAAGGTGCTCTGGATCCACTGGGCGTACAGTGTCTCATTAGTTGAGACCGTGATGGATTGCTGATCGGAGTACTCGGTGCCTGAGCCGTTGGCCGCCGTGTTCCAGCCCACGAATGTGTACCCAGTTCGGGTGAAGCCGTTCAGCGTCAGCGATTGTGGCAAACCATGCGTGAACGTCTCGGAGGCCGTCGCACCGCCAGTGTTGCCGTTTCCGTTGAACGTCACTATTGGATTCGTCAACGCCCACTGCGCGTAGAGCGTCTCGTTCGTTGTAACCGAGATCGACTGCTGATCGGAGTACTCGGTGCCTGAGCCATCGGCCGCCGTGTTCCAGCCCACGAACGTGTAACCGGTACGCGTGAAGCCGTTGAGTGTTAGGGCCTGAGCTGTGGAAGTTGGGAAGTTCTCACTGGCCGTCGCACCGCCCGTGTTGCCGTTTCCATTGAAGGTAACGGTGGAGCCAATTGATGTGAAGGTGGCCGTGACGACGACCTGGGCGGCGGCACTGTAGTTCGCGTTGCCACTCTGGTTGAGGTCGATGACGCACGTGCCCGCACTGGTGGCCGAGACCACACCCGAGCCGTTCACGCCGCAACCGGTCGCCGTCGATCCGGCACCGAGGGTATAGGCGACGGGCAAACCCGAAGAGGCGGTCGTAGCAACCGACAGCACGGACGTCGACGGGCCTGTTGGCGAGGACGGCGCGGTGATGGTCTGGTTGGCCTTGGTGACGTGCAGGGTGAAGGTGACCGGGGTCGCCTCGTTGTAGTTCGTGCTGTTGACCGTGGCGATGGTGACCACGCAGTCCCCGACGTTGCCGGAGATGGTGATCAGGCCACTCGTGAGACCGACCGAGCAGTTCGCGCTCGACGTGCTGTAGTGCAGCGTGCCGTCACCGTTGGTCGAGACCCCGGTGATCTGGTAGCGGGGTGCCGTAGGTGACGCTGGCCGAGGACGGCGCGGTGATGGTCTGGTTGGCCTTGGTCACGTGCAACGTGAAGGTGACCGGGGTCGCCTCGTTGTAGTTCGTGCTGTTGACCGTGGCGATGGTGACCACGCAGTCCCCGACGTTACCGGTGATGGTGATCAGGCCACTGGTGGACCGACCGAGCAGTTCGCGCTCGACGTGCTGTAGTGCAGCGTGCCGTCACCGTTGGTCGAGACCCCGGTGATCTGGTAGCTCGAGGTGCCGTAGCTGACGCTGGCCGACGACGGCGCGGTGATGGTCTGGCTGGCCTTGGTGACGTGCAGGGTGAAGGTCACCGTGCCCGAGTCGCCGTTGGTGTCGCTCCAGCTGACGGTGACCGTGTGGTCCCCGGCGCCGAGCGAACCGGTGGTCGTGACGTTGCCGCTGGCGTCGATCGACACGCCGTTGGCGCTCGCCGGCGTGAAGGTGACCGTGCCGAGGCTGTCGGGCGAGGCCAGGGTCGAGCTGTAAGAGCCCGAGGCCGTGGTCGTGGTGGTGTCGCTCGCGGTGGTGTCAGAGACGACGGCGGTGACGTGCAGGGTGAAGGTCACCGTGCCCGAGTCGCCGTTGGTGTCGCTCCAGCTGACGGTGACCGTGTGGTCCCCGGCGCCGAGCGAACCGGTGGTCGTGACGTTGCCGCTGGCGTCGATCGACACGCCGTTGGCGCTCGCCGGCGTGAAGGTGACCGTGCCGAGGCTGTCGGGCGAGGCCAGGGTCGAGCTGTAAGAGCCCGAGGCCGTGGTCGTGGTGGTGTCGCTCGCGGTGGTGTCAGAGACGACGGCGGTGACGTGCAGGGTGAAGGTCACCGTGCCCGAGTCGCCGTTGGTGTCGCTCCAGCTGACGGTGACCGTGTGGTCCCCGGCGCCGAGCGAACCGGTGGTCGTGACGTTGCCGCTGGCGTCGATCGACACGCCGTTGGCGCTCGCCGGCGTGAAGGTGACCGTGCCGAGGCTGTCGGGCGAGGCCAGGGTCGAGCTGTAAGAGCCCGAGGCCGTGGTCGTGGTGGTGTCGCTCGCGGTGGTGTCAGAGACGACGGCGGTGACGTGCAGGGTGAAGGTCACCGTGCCCGAGTCGCCGTTGGTGTCGCTCCAGCTGACGGTGACCGTGTGGTCCCCGGCGCCGAGCGAACCGGTGGTCGTGACGTTGCCGCTGGCGTCGATCGACACGCCGTTGGCGCTCGCCGGCGTGAAGGTGACCGTGCCGAGGCTGTCGGGCGAGGCCAGGGTCGAGCTGTAAGAGCCCGAGGCCGTGGTCGTGGTGGTGTCGCTCGCGGTGGTGTCAGAGACGACGGCGGTGACGTGCAGGGTGAAGGTCACCGTGCCCGAGTCGCCGTTGGTGTCGCTCCAGCTGACGGTGACCGTGTGGTCCCCGGCGCCGAGCGAACCGGTGGTCGTGACGTTGCCGCTGGCGTCGATCGACACGCCGTTGGCGCTCGCCGGCGTGAAGGTGACCGTGCCGAGGCTGTCGGGCGAGGCCAGGGTCGAGCTGTAAGAGCCCGAGGCCGTGGTCGTGGTGGTGTCGCTCGCGGTGGTGTCAGAGACGACGGCGGTGACGTGCAGGGTGAAGGTCACCGTGCCCGAGTCGCCGTTGGTGTCGCTCCAGCTGACGGTGACCGTGTGGTCCCCGGCGCCGAGCGAACCGGTGGTCGTGACGTTGCCGCTGGCGTCGATCGACACGCCGTTGGCGCTCGCCGGCGTGAAGGTGACCGTGCCGAGGCTGTCGGGCGAGGCCAGGGTCGAGCTGTAAGAGCCCGAGGCCGTGGTCGTGGTGGTGTCGCTCGCGGTGGTGTCAGAGACGACGGCGGTGACGTGCAGGGTGAAGGTCACCGTGCCCGAGTCGCCGTTGGTGTCGCTCCAGCTGACGGTGACCGTGTGGTCCCCGGCGCCGAGCGAACCGGTGGTCGTGACGTTGCCGCTGGCGTCGATCGACACGCCGTTGGCGCTCGCCGGCGTGAAGGTGACCGTGCCGAGGCTGTCGGGCGAGGCCAGGGTCGAGCTGTAAGAGCCCGAGGCCGTGGTCGTGGTGGTGTCGCTCGCGGTGGTGTCAGAGACGACGGCGGTGACGTGCAGGGTGAAGGTCACCGTGCCCGAGTCGCCGTTGGTGTCGCTCCAGCTGACGGTGACCGTGTGGTCCCCGGCGCCGAGCGAACCGGTGGTCGTGACGTTGCCGCTGGCGTCGATCGACACGCCGTTGGCGCTCGCCGGCGTGAAGGTGACCGTGCCGAGGCTGTCGGGCGAGGCCAGGGTCGAGCTGTAAGAGCCCGAGGCCGTGGTCGTGGTGGTGTCGCTCGCGGTGGTGTCAGAGACGACGGCGGTGACGTGCAGGGTGAAGGTCACCGTGCCCGAGTCGCCGTTGGTGTCGCTCCAGCTGACGGTGACCGTGTGGTCCCCGGCGCCGAGCGAACCGGTGGTCGTGACGTTGCCGCTGGCGTCGATCGACACGCCGTTGGCGCTCGCCGGCGTGAAGGTGACCGTGCCGAGGCTGTCGGGCG
>CAWDPR010000011.1:0-407500 GCA_963804305.1 uncultured Acidimicrobiaceae bacterium
ACCGTCACGCGTCGACGGCGGGCCCCGCGGGAGCGACGCGGTCCACGCGCTCCATGACCTCGGGAGTGAGGAGGGGAGGACGTCGAGGGCGGTCATGTTCTCTCGTACCTGTTCGGCGTTGCTCGCGCCCGTGATCACCGTGGAGACATTGGGGTTCTTCACGCACCAGGCGAGGGAGAACTGCGCGAGGGTGACCTCGAGGTCGTCGGCGATCTCCTTGAGTTCGGCCACCTTCTTGTTCCGGGTCTCGTCGGTCAGCATCTCCTTCAGCCACTCGTAGCCGGGGAGGGACGCCCGCGAACCTTCGGGGATGCCGTCGAGGTACTTGCCCGTGAGCAGTCCTGAGGCGAGGGGAGACCAGATCGTCGTACCGAGCCCGATGTCCTCGTAGAGACGCTTGTACTCCTTCTCCACGCGGTCGCGACGCAGGAGGTTGTACTCGGGCTGCTCCATCAGGGGCTTGTGGAGATGGTGCTGTCGGCGATGTCGTAGGCGCTGCGGATCTCGTCCGCGCTCCACTCCGACGTCCCCCAGTAGAGGGCCTTGCCTTGGGTGACCATGTCGCTCATCGCCCAGACCGTCTCCTCGATCGGGGTCTTGGGGTCGGGTCGGTGGCAGTAGACGAGGTCGACGAAGTCGAGTCCGAATCGCTCGAGCGAACCGTCGATGGCCTGCGAGAGGTATTTGCGGTTGAGGGTGTAGCGCATGTTGGGCACGTTGTGCAGGCCCCAGTAGAACTTGGTCGAGACGATGTATTCGTGGCGCTTCCAGCCGAGTTCGCGGAACGCCTCGCCCATGACCCTCTCGGATTCGCCCGCGGCGTACGCCTCGGCGTTGTCGAAGAAGTTGACGCCGGCCTCTTTGGCGGCGTTCAGGCATTCGGCCGCCTGCTTCGCGGTCTCGATCTGGTTCTCGTTGGCGAAGGTGACCCAACTCCCGAAGGACAAGAGACTGACCTTGAGTCCGGAACGTCCCAATCGGCGGTATTGCATCTTTGCCATGACATTCTCCTAGGTAGTTGGAACGGAACGAGAGCGCAGGTCAGTCGGCGTCGGGATTGCGCGCGACGTCGGGCCACTCGTCAAAAGAGTTCGCCTGCTCGTCCTTCGGCCGTTTTACGAGCATCACGACGCCCGCGATGCTGGCGGCGACGACGACGAGGAACAGTACTTTCAGCAGTGACTTGAGTGCGTTCACGCCTCCCAAGTTAGTGGGTGTCACCCTCTGGACATTCCTTCGAGACGAGGTAGAATGGTCCCATGACAATTGGCCAGAGCGAGCTTCTGCTTCGATAGGGGTGAGTTCTGCTCGCCCCGCCCCCCGCTGAGGCGGGGGTTTTTTGTTTCTCGCTCGAATGATGGAGAGGATGGACCCGGTGAAGGACAACCAACAGCCCAGCCCAATGGCGTACGCCAAGTATCGAGCGACTGTCCCCGTTGACCTACCGGACCGCACGTGGCCCGACCGGCGCCTCGTCAAGGCGCCGCGTTGGTGCAGCGTCGACTTGCGTGACGGCAACCAGGCCCTGATCGACCCGATGGACCTGGACCGCAAGAACGTGATGTTCACCCAGCTGGTGGAGATGGGCTTCAAGGAGATCGAGGTCGGCTTCCCGTCGGCCTCCCAGCCCGACTTCGACTTCGTGCGCCACATCATCGAGAACGACCTGATTCCCGAGGACGTCACGATCCAGGTCCTGACCCAGTGCCGCGAGGACCTCATTCGCCGGACCTACGAGTCGATCATCGGCGCCCAACGTGTCATCATCCACTTCTACAACTCGACCTCGACGCTCCAGCGCCGGGTGGTCTTCGGGCTCGACAAAGCCGGCATCACGAAGATCGCGACCGACGCGGCGGCCATCTGCCGTTCACTCGAGACCATGTCGCCCTCGACGGCGTTCTTTTACGAGTACTCGCCCGAGAGCTTCACGGGGACTGAACTCGATTACGCCCTCGAGGTCTGTGACGCCGTGATCGACGTCATCGACCCCACACCGGAACGACCGTTGATCTTGAACCTGCCCGCCACGGTGGAGATGTACACGCCGAACCTGTACGCGGACGCGATCGAGTGGTTCCTTCGCCACATCTCGCGGCGTGACTGCGTCGTGCTCTCCCTGCACCCGCACAACGACCGCGGGACGGGCGTCGCGGCGGCGGAGTTGGGCGTCCTCGCCGGCGCCGATCGAGTCGAGGGGACGCTCTTTGGTAACGGGGAGCGCACGGGGAACGTCGACGTCGTCAACCTGGCACTCAACCTCTTCTCCCAGGGTGTCGACCCCGAACTCGACATCCGCGACATCGACAAGGCCCGCCACGTGGCCGAGTACGCGAATCGACTGCCGGTGCACATGCGCCACCCCTACGTCGGCGAACTGGTCTATACCGCCTTCTCCGGCTCCCACCAGGACGCCATCAAAAAGGGCATGCTCTCGATCGGCGATACCTATGACGTCTGGGAGGTGCCCTACCTGCCCATCGACCCCAAGCACACGGGTCGCACGTACGAGGCCATCATCCGCGTGAACTCCCAGTCGGGCAAGGGTGGCGTCGCGTACCTCCTAAGCGCCGAGCACGGGCTCGACCTCCCGCGAGCGATGCAGGTGGAGTTCTCCAAGCAGGTGCAGGAACTCACCGAAGCGACCGGGACCGAGATCTCGCCCGCCCAGATCTGGGACGTGTTCACGACGACCTACCAGCCGGAGAACCCGACGATCCAGTTGCTCTCCAGCGAGGTCTCGGCGGACCAGAGCAGCACGCGGATCTTCGCGCAGTTGGTCGTGAACGGTCAGCACCTCACCGTCAAGGGTGAAGGGAACGGTCCGATCGACGCATTGATGAGCGGTCTGCGCACCGAGATGGACGTCAAGTTCAAGGTGCGCGACTACTCCGAACACGCCCTGACCGCGGGGTCCGAGGCATCGGCCGTGGCCTACGTCGAGGCCGAGGGCGAGGATGGCACGACGTGGTGGGGTGTCGGGATGAGTTCGTCGATCCTCGACGCATCACTCGAAGCCGTCATTTCTGCAGCAAATCGCCGTCGATAACGAGATGCATCTGTAAACTGAATGAATGACCTTCCACTCATTCGCCATTTCGATGGGGTGGTTGGCCGTCGCCAGCGGCATCTTCGGGACGGCGTCGCAATTGCGACGCGTGCGAACCCAAGGAATTGAAGGGGTTTCGCTGGCCACCTGGGTCCTCTTCGTCTACATGGGCTGTTTCTGGATCACCTATGGTTTCGTCGTCGGATCGGCGGAAATCATCCTTGGGAGCCTGCTGATCATGCCGATGCAGCTCTTGATCCTCTTTCGTCTGTCGCCGTGGCGACGTCCGGCCGTCCCGGCACGGGCACTGGGCTACTTCTTCGTGTGCTGTGTGATGCCGACCGTGTTCTGGGGCTGGGCCGGCGGGGTCTTCGGGACGGGGATCGCCATGACCATCAACCGCGCGCCGCAGTTGATCGAACTCATTCGTCACGAGGATGCGTCGGGGGTCTCGGCCGCCTCGTGGTACATCAGCACGCTCGGGGCGATGATGTGGATCACCTTTTACGTGGGTGCCGGACTCTGGGCGGCGCTGACGGCGACCGCCTTCGCCGGTGCCGCGAACCTGACGATCGCGTCACTCGCGACGTGGCGTCACACGCAGTTTCGTCGAACGCTCGTAGCGCAGGAGGTCTTCGCCGTCTGAGCGATCGCGTTGTCCAGTTCGTAGGCTTCCAATGAGAATGCCTCTTGCATCTCGACGAACGCAGGTGACCGATGACGAAGCTATTGGACGACGCTCTCGCCATCAGTGACGAGTGGCGCGCCGAGGCAAGTCTTCGAGAACTCGTTGAAGCCCAGTTGAGCGATGGCGGAGCACTGGACGACCAGCTGGACGTCATCGCGATCGGCAAGGCCGCGTGGTCGATGTTGAGTGCGTGCCGCGACATTGTCGGCGAGCGCATCGTGCGCGCCTTGGTCGTCGTCGACGAGCTGGGTGCGAACGACGGGACAGCATCCGAGGTGATCGTCGGCGAACATCCCTTGCCGGGTCCCGGCAGTCTGCGCGCGGGCGAGCGCCTCCTCGCGTTCTTGGCCGAATCCACTGTCGCGACGTGCACCGTGTTCCTCATCTCTGGAGGCGCCTCGAGTCTCTGCGCCCTCCCGCAGCCACCGATTGATGTCGACGACCTGCGAGCGATCTTCAACGCGGCCATGGCGTCAGGTCTCGACATCACCGGTCTCAACCAGTTGCGGGCGGCTACGTCGCAAATCGCGGGCGGGGCAGTGCTGGGATACGTGCGCACGGAGCGATCGCTCTCCCTGATCATGGTGGACAACGTCGTGTCGGGAGCACCGTGGGTGGCGTCGGGACTGACCTTCACGTACGAGCCGCCCGAGGGCGAGGTCGAGGAACTCCTCGATCGGATCCACTGTCTCGGCACGCCGTTGGCCGCCAGAGTTCAAGAATCGAGAGCTCGCCGTAGCGAGTTCATGCACGGCAGAGCGGCAGTCGTGCATCGCAACCTCGTCGTCGCACAACCTTCCATGATGCTCGACTTGGCGATTCGAAGCGCCGAGTCGCGTGGCTACCGGGTCGTCTCGCTGGGCAGCGCCGTCACCGGCGACGTGCACGACGTGGTCGAACAGTTCACGCGCACGTTGGCCCGCGAACAATTGACACCGGGCCCACTGTGTGTCGTGGGCGTGGGCGAGGCCACGGTGCGGGTGCGAGGGCCTGGCACGGGCGGTCGATGTCAGGAGATGGCGTGGGCCATGGCCGAGGTGCTCGCCGGGTACGCCCGACCCAGCGTCTTCGTGGCCCGCGCGTCGGACGGCCGCGATTTCGTTAGGGGCGTCGCGGGCGCGTGGGTTGACGAGACCACTCGGCGCGAGGCCCAACGCCGGGGGATTGACTGGTCGTCCATCGCGGAGCAGAACGACACGTTCGTCGGACTGCGGACGCTCGATCAGTTGATCGACGGCTCGAGCACTGGATGGAACCTGTGCGACATCTATGTCGTCGTGCGTGCGTGACGCTAGGTTCGCAAGACGACGTTGAGGGGCTCGTCGCCGTTTCGCATCCGAGTGATTTGGGTCTGCAACAGCCGCGCCATTCGTGGCAGCGCCGCGGACGTGGCGCCGCCGACGTGCGGTGAGATCAAGACGTTCTCAAGGGCGAAGAGGGGATGGCCTTCGGGCAGTGGTTCTGGATCGGTGACGTCGAGCGCCAGGCGGATCCGTCCCGTCCGGGCGTGGGCCAACAACGCGTCGGTGTCGGCCACCGGACCCCGGGCCACATTCACCAGCAGCGAGCCATCGCGCATCTTTGACAGCAAGGCGTCGTCGATGAGATGTGTGGTCTCCTTCGTGAGTGGCACGACGACGACCACGATGTCGACGTCGCCTACCAGCGCGGGCAACTCGGTGAAGGCGTGAATTTCGCCCACCTCATCGGTTCGTCGCGTGCGCGCCACCCGTATGACGTTGGCCTCGAAGGCGCGCAGCTTCGCCTCGATGGCCTTGCCGACGCCACCATAACCAATGAGGAGCACCGTTCGGTCCGCGAGACTCTCGTGCCAGGCCGGCGCCCAGTGACCCTTCTCGGCGGCGCGCACGTAGTCCGGGATACCGCGTTGGGAGGCGAGGATCAACGCCAACGTCATTTCGCTCGTCGAGGTCTCGTGCACCGACGCGGCGTTGGCGAACACCATGTGCGCGGGAAGGACGCCGGCGACTCCGTCGTAGCCGGCGGTGAGTCCCTGCACGAGACGAACCTGGAGCCCCTCAAGGTTGACGAGCGAATCGCGTGCCCCCATGTACGGCGGCACCACGATGTCGAACGTATCTCGTGGCGCCGGACCGGTCATGTCCCACTCGATCAGTTCGACGTCCGTGGTGTCGACACCGAGGGCGGCGATGAACTCCTTGTTGGGCACCGAGACGATAAGTGGACGATCGTTCATCGACGCAGACTACGTGAAGAGGCTGGCGTACGCATTCAAGGCCGGCTGGCCCCCGAGATGCGCGAAGAGCACGTTCGCGTCGGGTTCGATTTCGCGTTCTTGCACCATGTGGATGAGTCCGGCCAACGACTTGCCCTCATAGACGGGGTCGGTGATCATCCCCTCGAGCGAAGCGCCGAGGCGCATCGCCTCCAACGTCCTTTCGTCAGGTTTACCATAGGTGCCGGCATGAAAACGATCGTCGAGAATGATCTCCTCATCAAGGATTTCGCGATCAACACCTATCGACTTCGCCGTGTGTCGCGCGATTCGCGCGATCTGAGCCCAGGTATCTTCCGGCTTGGCCGAACCGTCGATGCCGATGACCTTCCTCGGCAGATCGTTGACCGCGAAGCCCGCGATCATCCCCGCCTGGGTCGAACCGGTCACCGAGCAGACGAAGACGTAGTCGAAGCCGACGCCCAATTCGGCTTCTTGTTGCTCGAGTTCGAGCGACCATCCGGCGAAACCGAGTCCGCCGAGGGGATGGTCTGACGCGCCGGCGGGAATTGCGTAGGGCTTGCCACCACGTTCCTCGATCTCTTTGATAGCCCCCTCCCAACTCTCTTTGAAACCGATGCCAAATCCCGCGTGCACGAGGCGCACGTCAGCGCCCATGAGGCGGCTCAACAATATGTTGCCGACTCGGTCGTACGTGACATCGGGCCAGTCAACCCAGCTCTCTTGGATGAGGACACACTTGAGGCCCGTCTTGGCTGCGGCCGCGGCGACCTGACGAGTGTGATTCGACTGCACTCCACCAATTGACACCAGCGTGTCGCAACCTTTGGCAATGGCGTCCGCCACCAGATACTCCAATTTACGAACCTTGTTGCCGCCAAAGGCGAGTCCCGAATTGACGTCATCACGCTTTGCCCACACCGTCGCACCTTCGAGGTAGTCGGTTAATCGATCGAGCCGCTGAATGGGTGACGGGCCGAACATCAGTGGGTATCGCGGAAATGAACTGAGTGGCATTTGACCTCCAAAGCGCCTGTGTCAGTCTGAAGATATCGCAGCAATCGGCGGCAGTTCATGACGTGCGGGTTCGCGTCGGCCCAGAGTCTTAATCCTCAGGAGGAGGGAATGGCTCGCCAAAATGCTCATTGACGTGTTTGTCATAGACGTAAGCGAGGTCCCACGTAATGAATCGTGAAATCCGAGACGCTACCGAACCCCAGTCAGGTCCGGTGCCTTGGTAATTCAGAAGCTTCGTGAGCCCTGACAGGATTTCAGTGTGATCCCATCGCCTAACAAACCAGGTGCCGGTGCCCATAATGATCGAGTCGGGCATCGATCGAGGCCCTCGATATCCTCCGAGTTCCTTCCAATCCTCTTCCGCGCGTTCAGCAAACCAAGAAGGAGTACACACCAATAAGTCAAAGTCATCAGCACCGTCTACGGGCCAATTTTCTCCACCCGCATCATCGCTCGAACTAATCCAGAGTTGCATGTGAGTTCCGAAGTGTTCTGGATTCTGGGGTTGGTATCGCTCGAGTGAGGTTTCGTAAGGCTCCCCTGCTGCAAACAATTCAATCCGATGGATTTTGGCGGTAGTCGGCGTCTTCATTAGCCCATGGTCTCACAGAGCGGATACGGCTGACCGCCAGGAATCGATTCTCCACTCGGAGAATGTGTAAGTCGGCCCACCCTTTTGCATCGAATTTGTGGATACGTCAGTCGCGCAGTTCGTCACGCCTATTCTGCGAACGTGGGGTCACGGCAGAACTTAAACGGCACTCCCTTCGTCGTTGGCGAACGGGTACTCGTAAATGGTGGCTATGAAAATGCCCCCGATTGGATTCAGGGTGGAAGTGGCTACTTCGGGACAATCCGAGACATTCAAGGTAAATGTGCTGTCGTGTTACTCGACTCGGAGTTGAGCCTTCCGCCAATCGAGCGTGAGGATCCCGCGTGGCGGATCTGGGGTAGGAAGTTCGACGATCCGGAGCGCATAAGTAGTCCTCGCGGTAAGTGGTTGCTCCTTCGACAAGGTTGGGTCGGCTCAGTGTGGAATGAACCAACGGATCGACTACACGTCGTCTTATGTGAACAAGAGCCGACCATCGCTTCCGCGGATCTCAGCCAAGTCTCGGGCGCTTGGGTGGAGTCGCACGCCCAGATGCTTCACGTTCAAACGACTTAACTGACGATCCTCACCAAGTTGCCAACGTTCCAGCCTCCACTCGGGGAATGTATAGGTCAGCCCGATGAAATGTGGGGCGCAAGCGAACTCTGGCAGCGCGCCTGACCGGAATTGAATTGCTAAGTTTCAGGGCAAATGAGCATAGATATTCCGCTTGAAGTGGCTTTCGGAATCGCGACTGTAGTCGCCATTGTTCGATCAGTGCACATTTGGCGCTATGGCTATCGCGGGTACACAGACCAAGAAATTCAATCCGGCATGAACCCGTCCGTCCGCATGAAAGTAATGAATGGTCGAGCTACCGCGGTCTTCCCCTTAGCCCCGTTTAGTGTCTTCACTGGTTACTTGGCAGGTTCCGCCATTCAACCAAGAGATAGCCACTTCCAGAACAATGTCTGTTCAGTATTGCTCGCCATCTCAGTTGGGATATTCATCGTCACCGGAGGGCTTATCTTTACACTCAAGAATCGAGCATGGCCGCGACGCTTAATCCCGCCTCGATTCAGAACTGCTTGGGTCGATCTGAGTTCGCTCTGAGACCACATTTTCATTGAATCTCGCCTTCGAGTGTCTCAAGAAGCCGGAGCTACCGTCTTCCATTGTTGAATTCGCCACCCGGAGAATGTGAAGGTCGGCCCTTCGACGCCTTAACGGTTTAGTCGAAAGAATTTCGTTCGACTTACTGCCTTGGAAAGGCTCGTTGTCTCTGTCTGGCCAGAGTCCATCGTTTCGAATTCATGCCGAGTCAATGGAAACTTAAGATGACCTTCGATGGACTCAAACAATCGCGTCACGACGCACACGGCGTGGCAACGCTTCATATCTGTCGTCGTGCTGACGGCGGTGATCGTTGGCTCTGTGCTTCTAATCATTCAACTGCGATCCACCGTTCCCCGGACTTTGTGGCCCGAGTCAGAGGCGGTGACTCTCACCGGATATGGACAACTTTCCCCTATAAAGTCAAGCGATCCGACGTCAGTTGTGTTAAATCGCTCGCAAGCTCTCGCTCTTGATCAAGAGCTGGCCACACTGCAAATAGGAGGATCGCCCGACTGTCACGAGAATTCAGCTGTATTCACGCTTGCGATCGCCCCTCACCAAGACGATGTCCCGAATTGGACAGTCAAGGAGTGGGCATGCCCAGCACCTGGGACTATCTACGTGCAATCCGCAAGTGGCGTTCAGACCTATCTCGCATCCGTTTGTGAGGTGAGTTTGATGGTAATCGGCGACCTGCCGAAGGGCAGGGCCACCGGAACTCGATCTGAGTACAAGGCGGGCTGCTCTCAGTGATTTTCGCCGAAGACTGTCAGGAATATGGCGATTTCAATTGGACCACTGTCTAAGTCGCCAGTCGGAGAATGTGTACGTCGGCCCTCCCAGCGTGTCGGAGAGTGATCCGCCAGAGTCTCGTTAACTGGCCGAGACTAGTTTGTCAATGACACGTGAATCGAGGTCGCATGGCGATGTCCACAACTGATGTTGCGAGTGACGATTCTGCTATCCCAGTCGAGAGAAATCGGAGTGGTCGCAGGTGGCTATTCGTATGCGCCACCGTTTGTATGATTCTCCTGCTCGGCGGTGGACTCTGGGCGAGCCACTATCAGCCCATCGTGTTCGCAGGTGGTTGGGGAGCCGCTCACCCGAGTCGCGGGAACGAAGTGAATGTGAATCAAGAGCTGTTACTTAAGAATTCAGGACCGATCGGCGTAACCGTGCTTGCGATTACAAGTGGCCATAACTACGGTTTGAGTTCGCTTGCCCATTTCGCTTCACCGATGGTTTGCCCGCCGATTACATTGCACGGCGGCGACTGCCGCCAGAACTCGAAGACGGGGCTTCCTGAAGGCGTGACGTTTCATCCCTTTAGCTTGACGACCGACAGTCGTCGAGGCGTCTTAGTGCGCTTCGAATATGTGTGCACTCCGCCCGGTGGTCTTGGAACGGCGCTTGGAAACGTAACCGTGCCCGTCAAATACCGCTTTCTTTGGTTTACTCGTACGATTTCGTTCTCAGTACCGGCGGATGATTCACTTTCTTGCAAGTAGGGGATTACAAGATTGGGTCCTATCTGTGATTTGGATCGGCTAGTTCCGCCGTAAGCCATTCGGTTGCGCGCCAGTCGGAGTTTGTTAAGGTCGGCCGTCTGTTGAGGTATAGGGTGCCTCATGTTCGTCAGTTTGGTTTTTGGACCCGATACCTTGATTGTCTTCGCTCCATTAATTCTCATCGCGTTGTCGATTTGGGCGATTGTAGATGTGTCGAGCCACTCGAACACGGACTTTTATGAAGCGGGCTATTCAAAAACTGCATGGATCATCGTGATTGCATTTCTTACTTTCGTTTTCGATTGCGGCTTCTTCATTGCGATTTACTATTTGATCGTTGTTCGGCCGAAACTTCGCAAAGTTGAAGCGCTTCATCGCATCTAGAAAACCTGCCAAGCACTGGTTCGCCCGTCGGAGAATTTGTAAGTCGGTCCACGGAGTGAAAGACAGTCGGGATTGCTTGGATTCACACCGGCGGCAGGATCAAGGCTCTGGTCGGCGCAATCAACGTCTTGAAGTCAACTGATGATGGATCGCGCCTGAGGGCGCTAAGAATCACCTTAGAAAAACTGCCACTTCCATTCTGGAAGAACCAGAAGACAGTGAATCCCGCGTGATTGATGCAAGTCGTTTGCGTGGCTGGACCGGAAGTCGTCTGGATCAGACATCGAAGTGTGCCAAACTGCGACGACTTTGTGGAAACCTTTGTCCGCGTGGGTTGTATTGCGGTCAATTGGGACTCCACGTAAGTCGGGACAAAGCCCAGTGCCTCCTCGGCGAATCCGTTGGACGGAATGTATGGGCTTGGTCGGGAACACTCCAACTTCCCAAAGGTGCCGGAGACATAGGTGCCGCTGCGAAGAACGTTCACGCAGGCGCTCACGTTGGTGCCATTCTGGATCCACTGGACGATTCGCCCGGATGGACCATGAAACACGTAGGCCATTCGACCGGTACCCGAATACCCGTAAGTGTTTTTGGTGACCTTCGTGCCGAGAGGACTGGGAATCTGAGCGACGATAATTTTCCCGTACGCGAGCACGGGGTAGCCACCGACATGGTAAGTCAGCACGAAACGGCTACCGTCGGCCTTCTTCATCAACGCACTGAAGCTCGCGACCAACGCAGAGTTGCTCGTCTTTGACGGAGCCGCATTCGCAACTTGGCCTGAGTTATCTTCGAAACCCAACGTGGCCATAAGCAGCATCGCGCTAATCATTGCGACAACGACGACCAAGCGCTTCACGCGACTAAGCCTAAGCCTGACGGGGACTGTCCCCACAGTCGGCGCACGTCACGTTGACCACTGGGTAAGGCGCCAGTCGGAGAATGTGTAAGTCAGCCCGTCGATTCCACAAAACTCCGACAGCACTTTCTAGTGTCGTCAACTCGACCCCTTCGTTGGATTGGATCTGTCCGTCCCTGGTTCGGTTCGTATGTCAAGTCTCCGCCGGTAGGTTGGTCCTATTCGGCAATCAAAGGATTCTCATGCGTTTACGTGTCCTCGCCATGAACGTTTGGAACCTCGCGGGAGATTCTCGTCGCACCAGCCTCATACGCAGCGAAATTGTGCGAATGGCTCCAGACCTCATTGCGTTCGAGGAAGTTATCAAGACGACGGAACGAGATCAACTTGAAGAACTACTTCATGGAACGGGCCTACACGGTACCCATCAACTCGACGTTGTGGCATCGCCACCCCCTTGGGTTGACCATTATGGCGGGAGTGCTGTTGCGACTCGTTGGCCACACCGTGTCGCCGAAGTGATCGATCCAAGAATGTCTGATGCGATGGATGTTCCATGGGCGACAATGGCAGTCACTGTTCCCATCCCCGAGGTAGGCGACCTTCTCTTCATTTCCGCCTCGACCTCATGGCGTCTTGAGTCAGAGTCTGCTCGAGAGCGACAAGCAGTTGCATTGGCAAATCTTGACGCGCGTCATCGAGGTCCACTTCCGACAGTCATTGCTGGCGACTTCAATGCAACTCCAAATGCGTCCAGCATCCGTTATCTCACAGGACTTCAGTCGATTGACGGAAGAAGCGTCCATTACCACGATGCCTGGGAAGTGGCGGGGGAAGGACCTGGCTACACCTGGAACATAGACAACCCCAACGGACGCTCCGAAATGAATGCGATCATTCGACAGCCCAACCATCGACGGCGAATCGATTATGTCTTTGTTGGATCGTGGTACGCCCACCCGAGTGCTCACTGCTACATCGAATCGGCACGTCTTGCATTTGATGAACCTATTGATGGAGTCTGGCTTAGTGACCATTTCGGAGTGTGTGTCGACTTGGAGATTGGATTGGAGCCGAATTCGAACGCCCGACAATGAGAGCAGCGAGAGGCGAGATCTGCTGTCGCCAGTGAAAGGTGACAGAACTATTGCATCGGTCCTGCGATCATTTAGAGGAGCGTGATCACTCACTGACGACGCGGAATGTCCGAACCTCGTCTTGGGCCAACGTGCGACTGCTCTCGGACGTGAAAACGAAGTAGAGCGTCGTTCCTTTTAGGACGACCAGGTTTCCCACGTAGCCGACACACTGACCGGACGGATTACATCCCGGAACGAACTCCTCAGCGGCTGGAAGGCCAAACCACTTGATGATCCGGCCACCGTGGGACGTGGCTAGGAAACTCCTCAGAAACGGGTCTACTCGACGAATCGGCACGATATTCGTGAGGCGATCAACGGAAATACTTACCTCATTCGATCCAATTCCATTGGCGTAGATCGTGACGCTCCGAATGCCAACTCCGTACTGAGGTTGTTTAGTCCCCGGGTCGGTGAACGTGCTTTTCTTGGGAAGGTGCGGAAATGAAGCCTTGATCTCATTCCCTAACGGTCCAACTTCAATTGGTCTCTGCAGCGAGTTAATCGACGGGGCATTTGATCCGCACGCAGCCAGTAGAACGCCGGCGCCCATGATCAGGAGCACGAATCTTGATTGAGTAAAGATGCTCCAAATCTAAGCCTTAGAAGGTGAACGGCGTGAAGATGGCCGCCAGGCGGAGAGTGGTTCAGCCCTTCGATGCCAATGACGGGCCGAGTCCCGCACTTATCGCGGCTTCCTCGCCTCGATCAAGAAACGGCGAGAGTGTGAAGTGAAGCTCCCTGCCGCCTCAATTTGATCGTGCATTCGTCTCAATGGTTCTCGATACTTGTCGGACGAGAAATCTGGGACTGTCCAAATCACTTTGCGCAGAAAGTAGACAACCGCGCCCACGTCAAAGAATTCGACAGGTAGGGCCTCTTCTTGGACCTCAACCACTTCAAGGCCTGCCTCCGTGGCCGCGGCGATGGCTCGAGCCACACTTTGCGATTCAGATACAGGTTGGGGACCCATCATGAAATCCGTCAATTCACGGTTGGTTCCGGCACCGATTTGTTGTGAGATGAAGGTGCCACCGAATTCCAGTACTCGCGCGATTTCGAACCACGGGGTGGAGGTGGGATGTCGACTGCAGACGAGATCAAATGATTCGTCGTCAAATGGGAGTCGATCCCCGTCGGCTGTCTCGCGCACGGTCACGCCGAGTGGCCCTAATTCGCGGCGAGCGATATCGACATTTGGGACCCAGGATTCGGTCGCCGCGAGTCTCTTTGGCAATGAAGGAAGACTTCGGAGTACCTCGGCAAACCGTTCGCCGCCACCCGTTTCAATGTCGAGCACGGCGTTCGCCCTTTGGACGCGCTCTGAAAGCCGTTCGAAGTAATTCCACGAGGGTCGCACCTCTGTGGCCCGCCCGCGGAACCACGAAAAATCCCAGCCGTTAACGGGTTCGATGTCTCCCTCTTCAACCAGTCGGTCGAAGATCGACTCGGAGTCCATTTGGCAATCGTTGCACAGACTTTCACCCCGTCAATGTGTCGTCGGAACAAAAAAATCTTCCCGGGAGTCGTATCCAGAAGCAATTGGGAACTTTCGATCGTCTGGAACTTGAGAATGTTGACGTGGGCTGTTCAGTGCTGATCGGGAGGCACTTGCAGACCCAGAAGTGCCACTTTTGCCACATTCTGCTTCGCTTTGGTGTCTTGGGTGACGCTCACGTGAAACCGCGCATATTGAAGAAGATAGTTGACGATCGAGTCCGCACGTGCTTTGGCGAGGCCGGAGTCGTGGTACGCGTAAGCGGAGATTGTCAGGTGCGCGGAGTGAGCCAAGGACCATGCCAGCGAGTACAGCGGTTCCTTGTCAGCGACGGACAGCGAACTCTTTCCGGGCGCAAATCTCACCGTGACGTTCTTTGGATTTACGGACGTTGACGGCGGCGAATCGAGGGCGAAGGCCGCGAGGAAGTCCGACGTGCCGATGGAGTACGTGTTGTAGAGCACGTCCGTTGTGGCATTGAATACCGAAATGGAGCTCGTGTTGGTGTCGAGCACATACACGATGGTGCCTGAACGGTTCAACAGGATCTTCGATGGATCGCTCAATCGTGGAAGTGGAATCTGGTCCACGACTGTGAAAGTGGAGATGTTGATCACCGAAATCTCAGAGTTAGTACTGCCGCCCCAGTCCGCGACGTAGAGCAGCGTTCCCGCGGGGTTCAATGCCAGAGACATGACACTCCCTCCGACGGGGATCGTTTCAAGGATTTGGCCGGTCATCGTGTCGAGCACTTGGACGTTGGAATCGGCGTCGGCGACGTAGAGGATATTGCCGGCAGGATTGAGGGCCAGCGAATACCAGAGTTGAACACCCATGGGGAACGTTGCGACGGTCGCACCGGTCGTGCGCTGCAGCACGATGATCGTGTTGTTCAGTGCGTCCACTGAATAGGCGAGCGTGCCGCTGGCGTTTACTACCGAGCCGACACCGAAGGTCGAATCAAGAACGGAAGCAATGACAGTATTCGTCGTCGTGTCAATTTCATTGTCGTCGCCGCCGGCGTTCACCCAGACGTCACCTCCGACAACCTCGAGGGTGGTCGGGTTACTACCCACGATCACCGTCGCCACCACTTTGTTGGTGGCGGTGCTGATCACCGAGACGGTGTCGCCCCCTTCATTGGAAACGTAGACGAACGTTCCCGCGAGGTTGACGACCAGGTCCTCGGGGAATTCGCCTACAGGAATGTTGGCGACGACGGAGTTGGTCCATGCGTCGAACACGGTCACTGCGTTGGTGGTCGAGTCGATGACGTACAGATAGTTGACGGCTGCGCCACCCGCCGTCGCCTTGTGAACCGTGACTGAGTTGACTGCGTACTTGAACTGAGGAGTGGACGCATCGGCGACACACGGGAAGAAGAGAAGTGCGATCAAACAAAATACGACGCCCCAAAGCGTTGTCGTCGCAGACCCTCTACGCACGAAACCGGCGTCGTGCCCTTGGCGCGCGGACACGGTCGAATGGCGTGGCATCAACGCAAACTAGCGCCTGCGACAGACTTCAACCGTTTCCAGAGTGACAATCCAAGAGAACTCCGGATCCGTGAGTAGTCGTTGTCACGAGAACGCATAAGGGTGGCGTAGGGTCGGAGCGTGCAATTGCCCGCACGAATCGGCCTGATCACCCTCGCCTGTCACGACGTGGAGAGGATGACCCATCTTTTACGAGATCTTGGCTGGCCCGAGACGCCCGAGAGCGATGAGAACCATCGCACCTTTCAGTGCACGAACGGCGTCGTGATCGCGCTCTATGCGGCCGCGCATTATGAGCCCGAACTGGGTCCCATCGCCGAAGGCTTTCGAGGAACGACACTTGCCGTGAACCTAGCTTCGTTTGCAGAATGTGTAGAGGTGTACGAAACGCTAACTCGGGTCGATGGTGTGGAGTTGTTGGAAAAGCCGAGCGAGCACTTCTGGGGTGGCGGCTTCAGCTGGAGGGATCCGGAAGGAAACATCTGGGACGTTGCGTGGGCCAAAGGTACGGTCATCGACGATCGCGGTGGCGTCACCTTCCCCTGATCACATGTGCGAGTAATCGAACGAAATATGTTCTGTTCGTACCTCCATCGATGCGTTGCGGTTGGTCGACTCGGCCGGGTGGTTGAGTTGTCGCGACGCGTCTGGCGCGAGTCGTGAAGCAGTTGGTTCGCGTCGTGGCTCGTATTGCAGGCAGCGCGGCTCGTCTCTTGACTTCGTCGAGGCGGAGGTTACTGTGAGGTCATGAACGACCAAAAGAATTTCGCACGGAATTTGATTGTGACAGGCTTCTTCTTCACTGCGCTGGGCGGCATCGTCAACGTGATTTCACTCATTGATCATGGCTACCTCGGACAAGGTTCCTTTCGGGCGGACATTCAGCTGATTGCGCTGCCTCTGGGCTCCTTGGCCGCACTCTGGGCGTGGTGGATCTTGAGCAAGATTGCGCTACAGGTCACCAATTACGATGCGGCATTCAAGAGCGCATTCATCGGCTTGGCAGTGGTGTCGTTCTGCATGTTCGTGGAATACGCCAATTATCTGTGGTCAACGCCGACGTTCAATCAATTCACCTGGCCGATCTGGTTGCAGGATTTGGGATCGCTGGTGACGGCGGTGGGATTTCTCGTCTTCGCCTTCTCGTTTTCGAGCGTCGCACCTAGTGGTGATCCGAGTTGACGAGGTTCACTCCGTGGTGTCGAGGACACGACGGAGAAGCGCGATTGACGTAGCGTTTCATAGGACTTGCCAGAGATTCGAGGTAGTCAGTGGCCAAACTCATTTACTCGACGATCGCGTCACTCGACTGCTTCGTGGAGGACCGCCACGGTGCTTTTGAATTGTTCGCCCCCGACGATGAGCTTTTCGCGTTCATCAATGAGTGCGAGCGTCCGATCGGCACGTATCTCTACGGTCGCCGGATGTACGAAACGATGGTCTATTGGGAGACCTACGATTCCGGGGTCGATGATTCAGTGGTGTCGGGTGACTTCGCCGAGATATGGAGAGCGGCGGACAAGATCGTGTTCTCCGCCACGATGACCGAGCCGTCGAGTGAACGCACGACGATCGAGCCCGCGTTCGACTCGGAGAAGGTCGCCCAATTGAAGGCTTCATCGACCCACGACCTCACGATCGGTGGCGCGAGCATCGCTTCGTATGCGCTAAGCGCTGGGTTGGTCGACGAGGTCCAACTCTTCCTTTCGCCCATCGTCGTAGGTGGGGGTAAGCCCGCGTTCAGCGTTGACATTCCCGTGCGACTTGAACTGCTCGAGGAGCGACGATTCACGCACGGGCATACGTTCCTTCGCTACGCCGTCGCACGGTAGCTTGCGTTGACGTAAAGGGTTGGTTGAGCGATTGACAGGTGACGTGGTCGCCAAACGACCATCACCCTGTGGTTCTTGGAAATGCGCTGAAGATCGGATGGCAGACCCTACGATGGAAATGGCGGCGGATCATCGTTGGCAGGGGATGGCAATGCAAACGTACGAGATTGAAGAACGACTGATCGGCGAGACCCGCAACACCCACGTTCGCGTGGTGCAGGGTACTGACGTGGAGATAGCGGTCGGCAAACTCCAAGTGTGGGACTCGTCGTCCGTGCCGCGAGGCGAGCCGCACCGACTCGTGGCGAGCGTCGCACTGGAGCGACTCGTCTCCTTCAAGGCCCGGGGCCACGCGGTGATCAACTGGGACGGCGTCGAACGACGTAACCGCCCGATCCCAATTTGGGATGGCGTCGAACGCAGGGCTTCTTAAGGACTGGACGTCGCGATACGTCGTTGACTAGTCGTGGATTCCTGGAGGGTCCTCCCCAACGACGCCGTCGATCGACTCGCGGATGAGGTCGGCGTGGCCGACGTGGCGGGCGTACTCCTCGATGAGGTCGACCAGCGTACGGCGAAGGCTCGGCGAACGTCCATCGGGCCACGCTTTACGCAGCGGCTGATCGAGACCGCCCTGGGCCAGGGCGTCGCTCGTCAGACGACGCGATTGGTCGACCATCTGCTGCCACAGATCGTAGAGGTACGCCGGCTCATCGGCAGCAGCCGACGTCCAGTCCCAGTCGGGATCGTGCTCCCAATCGTTTTGGTCAAAAGGTGATGCCTGTCCGTTGTCCATCAGGCGTACCGAGAAGTAGTAATCCTCCACGAGCGCGAGGTGTTTCAAGAGTCCTCCGAGCGTCACGGTTGATGGCCCCAACGTTGTTCGAAGGCCCGACGCGTCGAGTCCACTCACCTTCCAGGCGAACGTCGCGCGTTGTCGGTCGAGGGAGCCGAGGAGCGTGTCGGCCTCGTTTCCGTTCACTGGTGGCTCAGGCCACGTGTCCAGTCCGGCGTAGGTCATGACGTCGACACTAGGAGCGCCGTGTGACATAGACGTCGAGGCCGCGAAGCGGCTGGCTGCGGCACCCGTCTAATCTGCAGAGCAGAGCAAAGGTACGGTCATTCGGCGCGATTCGCCGGTTTGAGCGACGGAAGGAATTGAGGATGGAGAGAGATCGAGCTGCGCAGTTGCTCAAGGCCGAACGAGCCAGGGTTCAGGGGCTCCTCGATGAATTGCAGAGCGAGAGCGCATCGAACCGTCAAGCGGTGAACGACGCCGGCGACATGAGCAATGCCTCGGAGTCGTTGGTCGCCGAAGGTCTCGACGACGCGGTGGTGTTCGGGCTCCGCCAACGCCTGGCCGCCATTGATCGCGCGGAGCAGCGACTCGAGGCCGGAACCTATGGACGCTCCACGCTCAGTGGTGACGTGATTCCCGACGAGCGACTCGAGGCCGATCCTGCCGCGGAGCTCACGGTGGATGAGGCGCGAGCCGCTCGGTAGCAGAGCGACCTCGTGGTTGTGACTTCGTGCTGCGGCGTCTTGCTCGCCGCACTGACGCGTTTCTATACTTCCCCGCATGGCGAACGTGACCGGCATTGGCGGTGTTTTTCTTCGAGCGAAGGACCCTCAAGCGCTCGCGACCTGGTACGGCGACGCGTTGGGCATTGACTTCATGGGCGGGGGACAGTTCGCGATGTTCGAAGCGACGCAGAGGGCCGTGACGGTCTTCTCGCTCTTCGATCAAGGCGACACGTACATGGGCGATCCCGAGCGTCAGTCCGTCATGGTCAACTACCGCGTCGACGACCTCGACGCGATGGTCGAACGCTTGACCTCAGTCGGCGCGGTAGTGGAGGACATCCTGGTCGAAGAGAACGGGCGGTTCACGTGGTCCACCGACCCCGAAGGCAATCGCTTCGAACTCTGGGAACCCGCTCCCGAGGCCTGACCGGCGTCGCGAACGAAGGTGAAGGAGTCGATCGTCGGCGAAGCGCTCGCTCGAACGTTTTTCGAGCGCGGTCCTGACGAGGTCGCTCGTGAACTCCTTGGCACCTTGCTGGTCGTACGCGACGGTGCGAGCGCGAAAGTAGCGATGATCGCCGAGACCGAGGCCTACGGCGGGCTAAGCGACCCCGCGTCGCACGCCTTTCGCGGTCGCACAAAGCGCAGCGCCATCATGTTCGGTCCCGCCGGCCACCTCTACGTCTACTTGATCTACGGCGTCCACTGGTGTGTGAACATCGTGACCGAGTCGACCGACCAACCGAGTGCCGTGCTCTTGCGCGGTGCAACGCTCCTCAGTGACGAAGGACGCGGCGACACCGATGGCACGCCCCTGCGGGGTCCGGGCAACCTGACCAAGGGACTCGCCATCACTGGCGCCGATAACGGTCTCGACTGCTGCTCGCCGAAGGGACGCGTTTCACTCCATAGGTCGCTCACGGATCAAAGTGCCTTGATCATCGACACGTCCGTGCGGATCGGTCTCTCCGTGGCGAAAGACCGCGAGTCGCGGTACTTCCTGCGCGGCAATCCGGCCGTGTCGAGGCTTCCGAGGTCGAAGTGATCGGTCCAGAGGGAGTTGACACCGCGCTCGACGCAGCGCGACTTCAACGCAGTCGTGCGACCTCCGCGAAGCGAAAACAGCTGGGATGGTGGTCATTGACGAGTCCGGTGGCTTGCATCAAGGCGTAACACGTCGTCGGACCGACGAAGCGAAAGCCAAGTTTCTTGAGTTCCTTACTCATGAGGACCGCCTCGGGCGTCGACGCGTGAATCGCGGGATCCTTCTTCCAGTCGTGTTGTAGGGGCACGCCACCGACGAACGACCACAGGACGCTGTCGAGTGAGCGGCCGGCTTTCTGCAAGGCGAGAAGGGCCTTCGCGTTGCTAATCGTCGATTCAATCTTGCCGCGGTGGCGGATGATGCCGTCGTCGAGGAGCAGTCGTTCCACCTTCTTGTCGGTGAAGCGCGCGACCCGCACGGGATCGAAGTCCATGAAAGCCTGCCCGGTACCCCGCGCGCCGACGCAAGATCGTCAACCAACTCAGACCGGCCTGCGCACCCTCGAGCGTCACGAATTCGAAGAGTTTGCGATCGTCATGGACGGGGACGCCCCACTCCTCGTCGTGGTACTGGCTCATGTCATCACTCTCGGCCCAGGAGCATCTCATGGCTGCACCGTAGCAAGGTGGAGTGTCATCGAACTCGACCTCGACGGGGGTGCGTTTGCGCCAGACGGCGACATCACGAGCGAATCGTCTGGTCGTTCATGAGCTGGAAGGAGTCTTCGATCATGGCGTGCAGGACGTCAATCTCGATGTCCTTGAGTTTCGTGATGTAGAGGCATGCCGTGCTGGTGCGGTGTGGACCGAGTCTCTTCAGTCGGGCCGGATCCTTGAAGACGCTCGGAGCCAAGTACAGCGTCAGATTCGCCTTGCGAGGAGAGAACCCGACGGCGCACATGATCCCCGAGCGGCCCGATGCGTACTCGTAGGTGTATTGTCCGAAGCCCACGATGGCCGGTCCCCACATGACTGGCTCGACACCAGTCGACTTCTCATAGAGCGTGAGGAGGGATTTGGCGTCGGCGCGTCGAGTGTCGTTCGCCACGTTCGCGATGAATCCCTCGACGGATGCTTTGGTGGGGAGGGTCTTCGGTTTGGTAGGGGACACGGCGACGATTGTACCGGCGCGTTGCACCAGATCTTCAGCGCCGGGCACTCGATTTCGCGGTTCGTTGCAGCCACTTCTTGTCGCGTTGGTACATCGTCGGGAACTGAGTGCGTCGCACTTCGTAGATGTCGGCGACGTCGCGGTTCGGCGTGAACGTGCGACCACGTGGGCCGAGGGAGGCGACGTCGCCGAGTTGGTGGTGGCCCAGGGTGACGAAGGCCATGAGCGCCGCCCCGCGAAGTTGGGCGACCATCGGATCGGGCACCTGCACGACGTCGCGTCCGAAGGTGTCGGCGAAGATCTGGCACCACTCGGGCGACTGGGCGCCGCCGCCAAGGAGTCGAAGCGGTGAGAGGGTCCTCCCGGCGAACTTCTCGACGTAACGAAGCAGCCACGCACTGTTCGAGGCCACCCCTTCGAGCACGGAACGCACGAGGTCCGCGCTCGTCGTGTGCAGCGACAGGTTGGTGAAGCCGGCGCGAATGTGTGTATTGCCGATGGGCGAGCGTTCGCCCGCGAGCCACGGCGTGAAGAGCACGCCGTTGGCCCCGGGCGGCGACGTCGCGGCTAGGGCGGTCAACTCGGGGTAGGAGAGGACCGGTCCGACGCCGGCCAGCACGCCGCGGAGCCACTCGAGGGCCTTGGCACCCGTCTCCTGATTGTCGATGACGAGATAGGAGTCGTTCGTGAGACCCGGGATCGACGCGATCGAGTGCGCGATGTCGGTCTTCTTCTTGGGCACCGGACAACTTATCCACGACGTCGTCGACAACGCCACGTGTGCGTCATAGAGCGACGTGCCGCCCGAACCAATGGTGGCGGCGTGCAGGTCGGGCATACCGGCGATCACGACCGTCGTCTCAGCCAGGCCGAGCCGCGACGCCACGTCGACGCTGAGCGTGCCGACGACGCTGCCAAAGGGCTGCAGGGGTGGGAGCCGGTCCCGGTCGATGCCGACGATTTTGAGGAGTTGCGCGTCGTAGTCGTAGCGCTCGAGGTGACGGTTGTCCGTGAGCCACATCGCGAGGCGTGAAGCGTGCGTGGCCGACGCCACCCCCGAGAAGCGCATCGTCAGGTAGTCGACCGGTTCCATGAACCATTTGGTCGCGTCGACGATCTCGGGCTCGCTGTGCTGCAGGTACAGGATCTGGCCAATCGGATCGGCACCCGACGTCGCCGGTCCGCCACCGGACTTTCGCACGAACGGCAGGATCTTTCTCGCGCTGTACCCCTGGAAGGGTCCGCCCACCGCCTGGCGACTGAACGGACGCCCACGCGTGTCGAACCACATGAGACACGGTCCGGTCGGCCGCCCGTTGGCGTCGACCGGGACCGTGGACGCGTACTGCCCGGTCACCGCGACGGCGGTGACGCGGTCCTTCGTGACGTCGGGTCTCGCTAACAGCCGGCTCGCCGCGGCCGTGATGATGTCCCACCACTCGTTGGCGTCCTGCGTCGCGGCGCCACCGGGTCCGTAACTCGTCGTGACCCGATGCAACTCGTAGTCGAGCACCGTGCCGTCGAGCGCGACGAGGCCGATCTTTGGCCCGCCGGTGCCGAGGTCGATGCTGAGGCAGAGTTCCTCCGCAATCATGGAGCGGGGATCGACGCCTGCTGGTCCATCATGTCGGCCATGACGGCGCGAATGAACTCGTCGGCCTCGGCGGACATGCCGCCTTCGACGCCGCCATAAATCGCGCCGGACTTGGCGGGCTGGTCGGCGTTCGCCTGCGCGTAGGCGACCGCGTCGGCGAGGTCGGTCGTCCACTGGTCGACGACGCCGGGCTGGGTCTGGGGACGCGTCACCGCCATGTGGATCGCGTTGGGGTACTGCTGGCCGTTCATGCGCCAACCCTTGGTGCGAAGGAAGTCGTTCACGAGGTAGATGTCGTAGTCGTCGGAGGTGAAGGAGAAGAGGAAGCTCGGATTACCCATGATTCGTAACGAGTCGTGGCTGCGAATCGCTGCCTGCATCGCGGCCGACGTCTCGAAGATCGCCTTGGCGTAGCGCAGATAGCCGTCATGTCCGAGGTGCACCATCGCCGCCCACGTGGCCGCCAAGAGACCGCCGGACCTCGAACCGTCCATGCCGGGCGAACAGTACTTTCCACCGGACCAGTCGGTCAGGTAGAAGTATTGGCTGTTGCGCAGCGACTGGTCGGCGAAGGCGAGCACGCTCGTGCCCTTGAGCGCGTAGCCGTACTTGTGCGTGTCGGCCGAGATGGTGGTGACGCCGGGCACGCTGAAGTCGAAGGCCGGGATGTTGTAGCCGAGCTCTCGGCCGAAGGGCAGCAGGAAGCCGCCGAGACAACCGTCGACGTGCAGCCCGACGTTGTGTTCGAGCGCGATGGCGCCGAGTTCGTGGATCGGGTCGACCGTCCCGTAGCCGTAGTTGGGCGCGGAACCGATGATCGCCACGGTGTTGGCGTCGACGTGCGAGGCGACCCAGTCGAGGTCGACCTGCAAGGTGAGCGGATCGACCGGTGCGATCTTCATCTCGACCCCGAAGAGGTGGCCAGCCTTGGAGAACGCGGGATGGGCGGTCTCGGGCTTGATGATGTTGGCGCGCTCGACGTCCGCGTTCGCCTCGCGATAGGCGAGGACCGCGTGCGCGATCGAACTCGATCCGCCCGATGTCACCAGTCCGCCGGGCCGTTTCCCTTCGAGCGAACCGGCCCCGAGCATGTCGAGGGTCATGGCGATGATCTCCGCCTCGAACTTGGTGGCGCTTGGACACATGTCGCGTTGCAGCGTGTTCACGTAGGAGAAGTTGGCGAACGCTTCGTTCAAGAAGTCGTAGTGGTCGTGGTCGCCGCAGTACATCGTGCCCGAGCAGTGACCGCCCTCCCACACCACGTTCTCTCGAGCGGCGATGTCACGCATCATGGCGAGGATGTCGTCCTTCGCGGTGCCCTGTTGGGGCATCGTGCGGTGCACTTCGTACTCGTCGTTATAGGGGAATCGACTCACGGCGTCTCCAGTCGTTGACTGGGCAAAGGTTAAACGACGCCCGGGTGGTGGCGTTGCGCCGCTACCTCGCTATGACGTGACCGCCCGCGTCGAAGAGGCCGACGAGGTCGGGGGCCTGCTCGGTCGCTTCGAAGTCAGTGATCCGTCCCTCGCGCAGCAGGGTCAGGCTGATGTCGTCCCAGCCGTTGAGCAACCGTTCGCGGGTCATGGGGTTCAGCGTGAAGCTTCGTTGCCATCCCACGCGTGGGACCTCCACTCGTTGCTGATCGACGTCGACGACCACGAGGCTCGTCGGATCGGCCACGATGGTTGCCATGAGTTCCTCGACGTCGTCGTGGCCTAGTTGCACGATCACCAGGCCCTGTTTTGAGGAGTTGTTGACGAAGATGTCACCGAAGGAGGGCGCGATGATCGCTTCAAAGCCGTAGTCCATGAGCGCCCACACCGCGTGCTCGCGCGAGGAGCCGGTACCGAACCTGGGGCCGGCGACGAGGATCGTCGCCCCCACGTAGCCCTGCTGGTTCAAGACGAAGGTCGGATCGTCTCGCCACTCACTGAAGAGTCCTCGACCGAACCCGGTGCGCTCCACGCGTTTGAGCCAGTCCGAGGGGATGATCTGGTCGGTGTCTACGTCGGAGCGCTCGAGTGGGACGGCCCGACCTTCGACGACGCGGACCGGCTTCATGCGTCGAGCTCGTCGGGCGAGGCGAAACGGCCCATGACCGCCGTCGCGGCGGCCACCGCGGGGGAGACCAGGTGGGTTCGCCCACCTCGACCCTGGCGTCCCTCGAAGTTGCGATTCGACGTCGATGCGCAGCGTTGTTCTGGTTTGAGTTGATCGGGGTTCATGCCAAGGCACATCGAGCAGCCCGGTTCGCGCCACTCGAAGCCGGCGTCGCGGAAGATCTCACCGAGTCCTTCTGCTTCGGCCTGCTTCTTCACGCGGTGTGAGCCGGGCACGACGAGCGCGCGAACACCGTTCGCGACGTGTCGTCCGTTCGCGATTTCGGCGGCGGCGCGAAGGTCCTCGATCCTCGAATTGGTGCACGAACCAATGAACACGACATCGACGGGAATCGAACGCACGGGCGTGCCCGGTGTGAGTCCCATGTACGTCAACGCCCGTTGCGTGGCGTCGCGCGCGTCGTCGTCGACGCCCGTGTCCGGAAAAGGGATGGTGCCGTCCAGGGCGACGACCTGGGCGGGATTCGTCCCCCAGGTCAGTGACGGCACGATGTCCTCACCCGCGATCACGACCTGCGCGTCAAAGACGGCGTCGTCGTCGGTCACGAAGGTTCGCCAGCGATCGATGGCCACTTCGAGGGCGTCGCCGGTGGGGACGCTCGGGCGACTTCGCAAGTACTCGATCGTCGTGTCGTCGACGCCAATGAGACCGGCCCGTGCGCCCGCCTCGATGCTCATGTTGCAGACCGTCATTCGACCCTCCATCGAGAGAGTGCGTATGACGTCACCGCGATACTCGAGCACGTACCCCGACCCGCCGCCGGTCCCGAGCGTGGAGACGATGGCGAGCGCGATGTCCTTGGCGCTGACGCCCGGACGCGTCGAGCCGTCGATCGTCACCGACATGGTCTTGGCGTGTTGCTGGGGGAGCGTCTGGGTCGCCAGTACGTGTTCGACCTCGCTCGTCCCGATGCCAAAGGCCAGCGCGCCGAACGCCCCGTGCGTGGACGTATGCGAATCGCCGCAGACGATGGTCATCCCCGGTTGGGTCACGCCGAGTTCAGGTCCGATGACGTGGACGATGCCTTGATTCTCGTGGCCCCGTGGAAAGACCGTGATGCCGAACTCCGCGCAGTTCTCCTCGAGCGCTTCGAGTTGGCGGCGCGAGATGGGGTCGTTCACCGGCGTCGACAATGGGTCGGTGGGCACGTTGTGATCGGCGGTGGCGAGCGTGCGCTCGGGACGGCGAACGCTTCGGCCGTTCATCCGAAGTCCGTCGAACGCTTGAGGACTCGTTACCTCGTGCACGAGGTGCAGGTCGATGTAGATGAGGGTCTGTGCGTCGCCTTCGGCCGCGATCACGTGCTCGTCCCAGATCTTGTCGAAGAGTGTGCGGCCCACGAGTTAGCGGATTCCCACGATCTTGATACGAAGGACACCCGAGGGTGCCTCGTATTGCACCTGGTCACCGACCTTGTGGCCGAGGAGCGAGGAGCCGAGCGGCGAGGTCGGTGAGGCGACGAGCACGCCGTCGGGCTTCTCCTCGATGGATCCGATGAAGAACTCCTGGAGGTCGTCGTCGCTGTCACCCTCGTAGACGACTTGGACGATGGTCGCGTGCTCGACCGTGTCGGAGTTCTCATCGCGTTCCACGATCTCGTGGTTGCGGATGACGTTGTCGATTTGGCGGATTCGCGACTCCATCTTGCCCTGGGCGTCTTTCGCGGCGTGATAGTCGCCGTTTTCTGACAGGTCGCCCAGGAGTCGGGCTGACTCGATAACCCGTGCGATGTCGGTGCGACCGACGGTCGTGAGGTACTGATGCTCGGCTTCGAGCTTGTCCAGGGTCTCTTGGGTGATTCGGTGAATTTCGGCGGCCATTGCCTTCTCGTCTCGTGGAGAGGTACCGATTCTACCGTCGAGGCGTCAAAGCGCTCCCGTCGAGTTTGCTCGCGTACCTGTTGGGCGAGCAAAATAGAGAAAACAAGGAGACGGCTCGTGACTAACCAACGCCCCCACCGTGTAGCCGTCATCCCCGGCGACGGCATCGGCCCGGAAGTGACCGAAGCCGCCCTGGAGGTCGTGGCGGCGGCCGGTGTCACCTTCGAGACAGAGACGTTCGACCTCGGAGCGGCGCGCTACCTGCGAGACGGCTTCGTCCTCGACGACGCGACGCTCGAGCAGTTGCGCGGCTTCGATGCGATCCTGCTCGGTGCCGTCGGCCCGGCCATTGGCGACACCAGGATCCCCGGCGGCGTGCTCGAACGTGGTCTGCTCTTGCGCCTTCGTTTCGGCCTCGACCTGTACGTGAACTATCGACCCTTCCGAGGCGTGGCCGGTTCGATCGCTGACGGCTGCACCTTCGCCATCGTGCGTGAGAACACCGAGGGTCCCTACGTGGGTGAGGGTGGGGTCCTTCGTCGAGGCACGCCCCACGAAGTCGCGACCCAGGGTTCGGTCAACACGCGCTTCGGTGTCGAGCGGTGCGTGCGCTACGCCTTCGAACGAGCGAGTACGTTGCCCGTGCCCAAGGTCACCCTGGTGCACAAGACCAACGTGCTGACCTACTCCGGCGACCTCTGGTCGCGCGTCGTCAACGAAGTGGCGACTGAGTACCCCACGGTCGACGTCGATTACCACCACGTCGATGCGGCCTGCATCTACATGGTCGAGACACCCGAACGCTACGCCATCATCGTGACCGACAATCTCTTCGGCGACATCCTGTCGGACCTCGCGGGGGCGGTCACCGGCGGCATCGGCTACGCGGCGAGTGCGAATCTCAACCCCGCGCGCAGCGGTGCGTCGCTCTTCGAGCCGGTCCACGGGGCGGCCCACGACATCGCCGGGACCGGGCGAGCCAATCCGCTGGCGGCCGTCTCTTCGACCGTGATGATGCTCGAACACCTAGGCGAACACGACGCCGCACGGCGCATCGCCACCGCAGTGGCAGACTTTGATGGTGAGGTCGCCGTGCTCGGCACGGCCGGCATCACGCAAGACCTAATCGAGAGGTTGTAATGGCTCCCTTAACGCCCACGAAGAAGATCTGGATGGACGGCACGCTCGTCGACTGGGAGAACGCGACGACGCACGTGCTCAGTCACACGCTGCACTACGGCATGGGCGCCTTCGAGGGGATTCGCGCCTACAAGACGCCCAATGGCGTGGCCATCTTCCGCCTTCGTGATCACATGGACCGGCTGCTTCGCAGCTGCAAGATCTTGATGATCGACGTCCCCTATACGCTCGACGAGCTCTGCGACGCGGCGGTCGAGACCGTGCGGGTGAACGAGATGAACGACGGCTGCTACATCCGACCGCTGATCTACTTGGGATACGGCGAGATGGGCGTCAACCCCATGGGTGCGCCCACCAACGTGATCATCGGCGTATGGCCGTGGGGCGCCTACCTCGGTGCCGACAGCCTCGACAAGGGCGTGAAGATGAAGATCGGGTCGTGGGCCCGTCACCACCCCAACTCCATGCCGACCGCGTCAAAGACCGTCGGCGGGTACGTGAACTCGTGCCTCGCCAAACTCGAAGCGGTGAAGGCCGGCTACGACGAAGCGATCATGCTCGGCACGGACGGCCTGATCAGCGAGTGCACCGGCGAGAACCTCTTCATTGTGCGCGACGGCCTCATCATCAGCCCGCCGCCCTCCGAGGCCGGGGCGTTGCGTGGCATCACCCAGTCGAGCATCGTCAAGATCGCCAACGACCTCGGTTACGCGGTCAGTTTCGAGGCGATGCGACGTGACGACCTCTACGTGGCCGACGAAGCCTTCCTCACCGGCACGGCGGCCGAGGTCGTGCCGATTGACTCCGTCGATGACCGCACGATCGGTGCCGGCAAGCCCGGTCCGATCACCTTGGAGATCCAGTCGACGTACTTCCAGGCGGTGCGCGGTGCGCGGCCCGCTTACGAGAGTTGGCTGACCAAGGTCTGAGCGACCCCGTTGTAGTGTCGAAGGGTGACCCAACCTACTTTTTCCCCGGTGTCGGCGGTCGGCCAAGTGCGCCCCACCATGGAGACCGCCCCCGCCGAACTCGCCCGTCCTCCTAAGCCCGGCCTTCTGCGTGCGCTGCCCACCGGTGGCCAGGCCGGACGCGGCACCCAGGCCCCCGGGGAAGGGTTCGCGCTCACCATCGCACAGCGTGAGTGCGCCAAGCTCTCCTTCGCGCACGAACACGACCGCCACGACGTGGCCCTCGGCGTCGCCCTCGTGGCGGCGAAACGGGCCAGTCTCGTCGGGCGCGGACCGCAACTCGGCGACGTGCACGTCGCGATGGATCACTTCGGGCTCCGTGGCGCGCCGGTCGTCGACCACGCTCTCGCGGCTCCCTTTCGCGGCCTCGCCCACAGCTACGTCGTGCAGCGGCGCCTCGTCGACTCGGTCAGCGATGCGTCGCTCCTCGCACCAACCAGCGACGACCCCGTTCTCTAACTTCGCGTAACAAAGGAGTGTCATGAGTTTTGGACTCACCGAGGAACAGCGTGCCTTTCGCGACGTGATGCGCAGCTTCGTCGACGAACAGGTCGCACCATACGCCGCGGAGCACGACCGCGATCAGACCTACCCCCAGGAGAGTTTCGACGCGTGCGTGAAGATGGACCTGCCGGCCCTGCAGATCCCCGAGGCCTACGGCGGCGCGGGCGCCGACATGGTGACCCAGGCGATCATGGCCGAGGAGTTGGCGCGCGGCTGTGCCTCGACGTCGGTGACCATCCTGATCTCGAAGTTGGGGATGCTTCCCGTCATGAACTTCGGTTCCGAGGAGTTGAAGCAGAAGTACCTGCCGCGAATCGCGTCAGGCGAGATCCAGGCGAGCTACTGCCTCTCGGAGGCGGACGCGGGATCGGACGTCGCGTCGATGCGCGCACGCGCCGTGCGTGACGGCGACGACTACATCTTGAATGGTTCGAAGTACTGGATCACCAACGCCGGTGTCTCGGACACCTACACCGTCTTCGCCAGCACCGATCCGACCGCACGGACCCACGGCATCACGTGTTTCCTCGTCGAGAAGGGACCGGGCGTCGAATTCCCCAAGCACGAGGACAAGATGGGGCTTCGGGCCTCGCCGACCGGGGAAGTGGTGCTCAACGACGTGCGCGTCCCCGCGTCGAACCGCATCGGCAACGAGGGCGAAGGTTTCCTCATCGCAATGCACACGCTGGACCGCTCGCGCCCGACCATCGGCGCCCAGGCGGTCGGCATCGCGCAGGCGGCGATCGACTACGCCGCGGGCTACATGAAGGGTCGAAAGGCCTTCGGCCGACCCATCGCGGACCTGCAGGGACTGCGTTTCATGATCGCCGACATGGCAATCCGCACCGAAGCGGCGCGCGCGCTCGTCTACCGAGCCTGCGCGGCGATCGACGCCGGCGATCCTGACGGCAACCTCTCCTACCTCGGTGCGGCCGCCAAGTCTTTCGCATCGGACACAGCGATGAGCGTCGCGACCGACGCCGTGCAACTCCTCGGTGGCTACGGCTTCACTAAGGACTTCCCCGTCGAGCGGTTCATGCGTGACGCCAAGATCACCCAGATCTACGAAGGGACGAACCAGATCCAACGCGTGGTTATCGCCAAACACCTGCTGAAGTAGTACGCGGTACAGGTTGTTGCGGCGTTATGTCGCCGTGGGGAAGGTCGTCGCAGTGGACGACTCGTCCGCTCAACGACCGTGTTGTTCGCGCGCCGCAATCTCAATGGGCCACACGCTGCAGTTGGGTACTCTCTCCCACGCCAGGTCCTGCATCACCTGTCCTGCGCAGTAGGCGCGAAGCGCCCGTATTGTGCCGCCGTGAGTCACGAGCAGCAATCGATCGTTGCCGGCCGCCCGTAAGGAGTCGATGAACTTCGCGCACCGTTCATACAGGTCGTCGAGCGACTCGCCACCCTCGGGACGAGCCGTCGAATCGACGACCCGGCCGTTTAGGACACCCGACGCTGATGGCGGTAGTTCAGAGAATGGTCGCCCTTCGTAGATTCCGTAGGAACGCTCACGCAGTGCCGGGGCGATGGCGACCTCGAGTCCGAGGGCGTCGTCGACGATCGCGGCCGTCTCACGGGCTCGCGCGAGGTCGCTGGTGACGATCCATTGGAACGAGTGGTCGCGCAGGGTCTCGGCGACGGCGCTGGCCTGCGACTTACCCTTTTCGCTCAACCGGGCGTCATCGAGTTGACCCTGTACGAGTTTCTGCTCATTCCAGGTGCTCTCACCGTGGCGAACGAGCACGACCCGTGAAGTCGAAGTTCGTTCGTCAGGCATGACAAATGCTACTGACGATGTCACTTCGCCTAATCCAACGTCTCGTGGTCGCGTGTCGCGCGTGACTGATCACCACGATTTGTGACGGCTTCGTGCTCGTGAGACGATGGAGGCTCGCACGCGACCGCCCAAAGTAGGAATTCATGTCTTCGAACACCAGTAGCGCCACGGACATCGCCCGCCGCGCCCTCTTGAAGATCGACGCGACAACGGTGATGGCGATGGTCGACGGTCTTGACCTGCGCGCTCACGCGAAGGTCAGCGCCGTGGTGGGGATTCCGCTTCGAACGCTCCAGCAGCGCCGCGACGTCCCCACGTTCGCCTCGAGCGCCCCGATCGCGGCGGTGCACGCCCTGCTCGAGTTGCTCGCGATGGCGCCACTGGAGAAGGTCATCGAGGCGCTCGCCGATCACGCCGACTCGCCGAGCTACGACCAACTGGTCGTCGCGATCGATCAGGTAATGGCACAGGGGGCGAGCGCGAACGACATCGTCGCGGTCCTCGGTTTCGCGGTCGCCGAGGAGTTCCCCGCGGCACCGCACTGTCGTCGACTGCTCGAGGAACGCCCTGAGTTCAATTTGCCTGAACTGCCCGAGGTCGTCGCCTCGTCGTCACTGCTCTCGCCAAAGGAAGTCGACCCCGAGGTCCGCGAGGCTCGCCGTCGCCGACGAGAGGACGAGAAGAAACGAAAGCGAGGGCCGGTGTCGACCCGTCCCCCACGCGGCGCCAAGGCGAAGTCCGCGCCCACGGCTCGGACCGTGGCGGTCCCAGTCCCGGCAGAGGAGCCCGCCGAGGGTTCGGTCGTTCGCCGTTCGTTATTGCTGACGCCAGCAGAGAGCGAGCGATACGATCCCGACCATCCGTTGGCGGGAGCGCTCGTGATCGTCACCGTTCCCTTCGACGCACTCGATCCGCTCGCGCCTGAACAGACGGCAAAGGAGCGACCGGCGGTCGTGGTGGCTGCCAACGACGACACCGTGCTGGTGCGTCCCGTGTATTCGAACAACGGTCCGACCAGGACGGTCTTTTCAGCCTGGCGCCGACTCGGCCTCGATCACGTCTCGTACGTCGACGACGACCGGGTCGCGATCAAATTCAGCTCGGCGGCGTCACTTCAACGCGTTGGTCGCCTGTCCGACGAGGAGTGGAACGCGCTGTTCTAGTTTGGCGCACGACTAGTACTACGCCGCCGATCGCCAGCACGACACCGGCGATCTGGACGCCGAGCGATCCGCTGTGCGACTCCTGTCCGAGTAGCAGTCGTTCGTCGAGGGCGCGCACCAGTCCCCACACGAACATCGCGATGCCCGTCAGCACGCCCGCGACGCGGGTCAGCCTTCGTCGTTCGAGACCGATCAGGAAGAGCCACAACAGTGCGTCCTCGGCGCCCTGGATGAGTGGCACCGGCACCCGCGCGCCCACCTGCCCGTGGTAGTGAATCCCGAACCACTGATGCGTGAGGTGACCCCCGCCGTTCACCATGAACTGGGGACCGAGGACCCGCCCGAGCGCCCAACCGGCCACGAGCGCGGGCACGAGCGCGTCGGTGAAGCGTGCGAGCGAACTACCCGGCCACCACCTTCGATGCAGGATCAGACCGACGCACAAGGCGAGTGCGATGCCGCCGAAGCTGGCGAGCCCGCCCTGCCACACCGCGATCCAGCGCGACGGATGCCCTGAGTAGTAGCTCCAGTTGGTCGCGATGTTGGCGACGCGCGCACCGATGAGACCGGCCACGATCAGGGCGAACGCAAAGCGAGCGAAGGGCGCGACGTCGAACTCGGCGTTTACGAGTCGTCGCCGCGAATAGAGATAACAGACGTACGCCGCGATGGCGAGTCCGAATCCGTAGATATGAAAGACGAGCGGACCGAGGTGAAACGAGGTGGGGACGCCGGACACGGCTAGCCCCGCGGGCGGCCCAATCCAAAGAATCCGTAGCCGAGTCGAACCGGGACGATGTGCACCTGGGTGCCCGTCATCTCGGCTTCGATCATCTTGCCGTCGCCCACGTACATGGCCACGTGCTGATCACCGTCGTAGCCGTAGAACAAGAGGTCGCCGGGCTCGATGTCAGCCAGTGGCACGCGTTCGGTGTCGGCGTACTGAGCGCCCGAGTAGTGCGGAAAGTCGATGCCGGCCGCTTCGTAGGCGAGCATGATGAGACCAGAGCAGTCCACGCCCGAGCGACTGGCGCCGCCCCATTGGTACCAGACGCCGATGTAGGACTCGGCGGCATCGATGGCGATGTTCGCCTTCGAATCCGGTGGTGGGTTCGTCATACCGTCGGTCAGCGCCGCGGAGTTGAACTGGGTGACGGTCGCCGCGTTCGCGGCCGCTTGGGCCTGGGCGATGTAGGTCGCGATGGAGCCTTTGACCTCGCTCAACGCGTGGTTGAGCGACGCCTGGTAGACGCTGGCCGAGTGAAAGGCCGCGGCGGCGGCGCGCGCCAGGTTGTTCGCCTTGCCGACCTCACCCGCCAGGATGCTCCGCTCCTGGGTGAGTTCGATGCGGTAGCTCTTCAGGCTCGAGATGGTGGTCGTGATGTTGCCCTCGGCCAGCTGACTGTAGACGTTGGTCGAGCCGATCTTGGACGCGCTGGTCGTGAAGAGGGGATTGGTGCCGGCGGCCGTGCCGTTGGTCACGTACGCGAAGACCGCGTCGGCGGCGAGCTCCTTGGCGCTCTTGCTCACGCTGGCCTTGATGGCGGCGACCTCGGACTTGGTGTCCTTGATCTCGAAGACGATCTTGTGCAATTTGACCTGGGCGAGGTCGTACTTCTGACCGAGGTAGTCGACGTGTGACGAGATGCGATTGATCTGCTTGAGCAGTTGGTTCGCGCGGGCGCGATCGTTCCGAAGTGTCGATGCCGACGCGGGACGTGACGAAACAGCCACAGTGCCGAAACACACTGCAACCACAGCCACCATGGAACACAACCACCGGAGTTGCGTGCGTTCCCTTGCTGGCCGCAGCGTCGGAGGCGCCAAGCGCACGACGTCAGTCACGCGACAAGGCTACTGGTTAGGTACTGTGCCGCGCATTTTCGGGCGCCTAAGAAGTTCTGTAGTTCCTGATGAATGCGGGTAACACAGTGAACAAAGTGTGACGCCCCAGCGCGCACCCGGAGGGATTGTGCACCCAGAATAGGCTCAACGCATGTCAAATCGTTCGCGCTCGCTGCCTCGTCGCTCCTGTCTGTCCACGCCTGGTTCGTCGAGTCGGTTCCTCGCGAAGGCACCGACTGCGACGGCTGACTTCTCGTTCCTCGACCTCGAAGACTCCGTGGCGCCCAATGAGAAGGTCGCGGCGCGCGCCAAGGTCGTCGAGGCCATCACCACGTTGCCCTGGGACGACCGCGTCTTGTGCGTTCGCGTGAACGCCTGGGACACGCCCTGGACCTACAGCGACGTCATTGACGTCGTGGGAAACGCCGGGCCTCGCCTCGATGAGGTCATGTTGCCCAAGGTCCAGCGCGCGAGCGACGTCGTGGCACTCGACCTGCTCCTCTCCCAAGTAGAGCGCAACGCGGGACTCGAGCCGGGTCACATCGGCATCGAGGCCCAGATCGAGACGGCGCAGGGCCTGATCAACGTGGAGGAGATCTGCGCGGCCTCTCCGCGCCTCGAGTCCATCGTCTTTGGACCGGCCGACTTCGCGGCCTCGATCGGCATGCCCGTGACGACCATCGACGAGACCATCCACGACGGACCGTCGAACCCCTTCAGCTACGTCTTCGCCAAGATCTTGATGGCCGGTCGAGCCAACGGACTGCACGTCATCGACGGGCCGTTCCTTAAGGTCCGCGACCTCGACGCACTTCGCTTCGCCGCGGGGATCTCGGCGTCGTACGGCTTCGATGGTAAGTGGGCACTGACGCCCGACCAGGCTTTGGTATTGAATGAGGTGTACTCACCGAGTCAGGAGCTCTTCGACAAGTCCTACGACATCCTCGACGCCTACCGCGTGGCGACGGAGAAGGACCACACGGGAGCAGTGATGTTCGGTGACGAGATGATCGACGAAGCGTCGGCGAAGATCGCGAACTCGTTCGTCGCTCGCGGGACCCGATCAGGAATGAAGCGCACCGAGTAAAAAAAGATTTTTAATAGGAGTTATTCCTATTAAGGTGAGGGCATGGCCACTGCCCTCGTGCCCCCTTCAACGAGACGAAGTCGAGTTCGCGCCTCCTTTTCACCCAGTGAATGGCGCCGTCTTTATGCCATGTTCGGCTTCATCGCGTTCTTGCACATCGTGGGCTGGGGACTGCTCATCCTCGCGTCGACCCACCACTATGGCATCGGAACGAAGGGCGTGCTCGGCGTCGGCACTGGTGTGCTCGCCTACTCCTTGGGCATGCGTCACGCCTTTGACGCCGACCACATCGCCGCGATCGACAACACGACGCGTAAGTTCATGGCCGAGGGCAAACGTCCCATGTCGGTTGGGTTCTTCTTCTCGCTCGGTCATTCGACGATCGTGGTGTGCCTCACGGTTCTGCTGGGACTCGGTGCCCGCGCGCTCGGCACCCAGGTCCGCAACAACAACTCGCCCCTTCACCACTACGGCTCCCTGGTGGGCACGATCGTGTCGGGTGGTTTCCTCTACCTGATCGCGACGCTCAATCTCATCATCTTGTGGGGCATCGTGCGACTCTTCATCCAGATGCGACAGGGTCGCTTCGACGACTCTGAGCTTGAGAAGCACCTCAACGCGCGCGGCTTCATGATGCGATTCTTCGGACCTCTCGCGCGGTCGATCGACGAGCCTTGGAAGATGTATCCGCTGGGCGTCCTTTTCGGTCTCGGTTTTGACACTGCGACGGAGGTTGCGTTCCTCGTCTTGACCGGCACGGTCGTGGCCGGCGGACTGCCCTTCTGGGCGGTGCTGAGCCTGCCGATACTCTTCGCCGCGGGGATGAGCCTCCTCGACACGATCGATGGCTCCTTCATGAACTTCGCGTACGGCTGGGCCTTCTCCAAGCCCGTGCGCAAGGTCTATTACAACATCGCGATTACGGGTCTCAGCGTCTTCGTCGCGTTCTACATCGGGACGTTGGAACTGCTCCAAGTACTCCAGAGCCAGTTGAAACTGCACGGCGGAATTTGGAACTACGCGGCCGGGTTCTCGATCAACGGCGCCGGCTTCGTCATCGTCGGTATATTCGTCGCCACGTGGACCTTCGCGTTGCTCTACTGGAAATACGGCCGAGTCGAGGAACGCTGGGAGCGAGCGGCCCTCAAAGCCCAGCAGGCTCGCGGCGAGAAGCAGGACCTGCACTCGGCCGGTATCACACTCGGCGAGGTGCACAAGCCCTTCACGATTGACGAAGGGTAGTTACGCCACGCCCTCGAGCAATCGACGGGCGATCACCTTCAAACAGAGCGTCTCGTCGGCACCTTCGAAGATCGACAGCACCCGGGCATCGACGAAGTACCGACTGACCGGATATTCCTCGGCGTAGCCCATCCCACCGTGGATCTGCATGGCCTCGCGGGTCACCCACTCCGCGGCCCGGCAGACGTAGGCCTTGGCCATGGAAGCCTCGAGCCCGCCGTCACCTCGTCCCATCTGACGTGCGACCTCAAGGGCGAACTGGCGCGAACACTGGATGATTGCGGCCATGGTGCCCAATTTCACACGGGTCAGCTCGTAGTCCAGGATTGGTTGGCCGAAGACCACTCGGTTACGCGCGTACTCGAGCGCCGCCTCGTAGGCGGCCTGCATCACGCCAATGGCGCGAGCGGCGGTCTGGATCCGCCCATTCTCAAAGCCCGACATCTGGAAATAGAAGCCCCGTCCGAGTCCCTCCTCGCCACCGACGAGGTCGCGGTCGGGAACGAACCAGTGATCGAAACTGAGTTCGTACGAGTGCATGCCGCGATAGCCGAGCGTGTCGATCGGACGTCCTTCGAGTCGACCGCTGCCGCGACCGGGTCCCTCGTGCGCACCCTGGACGAGGAGGAATCCCTCGCCGTCGCCTTGGTGCTTCTCGACGAGGAAGAGCGAGAGTCCGCGATGGGCGGCACTTCGGTCGGTGTCAGTGCGCGCGAGCAACATCAAGACGTCGGCACGGGCGGCGAACGTGCACCAGGTCTTGGTGCCGTTGAGCAGCCAGCCGCCGTCGACCTTGGTGGCCGTCGTGGTCACCCCAGCGACGTCGCTGCCGAAGTCTGGTTCGGTGACCGCGACCGCCGCGAGCGTTGCCCCGGACGCGAGGCGCGGGAGCCAACGTTCCTTCTGCTCGAGCGTGCCGCCACTCACCAGCGCGCGCGTCAAGATCTCTGGTCGGGTGATCAGCGATCCTCCGATGCCGAGCGCGCCCCACGAGAGCTCCTCGGTTGCGACCACCATACCGAGGTACTCGGATTCGCCGCCGGTCGCGAATCCGCCGAACTCCTCGGGGACCGAGAGGCCGAAGCCTCCGAGTTCCGCGAGTCCGGTGATGATCGACTCGGGTATGTCGGCGTTGTCGCGGTGCACGTGCTCGGCGTGAGGACGGACCTGCTCGAGGGCGAAACGGTGGAACGTGTCGGCGACCATCTCGAAGTCTTCGCCGAGGTGGCGGTCGCCAGGGGTTTCGGCGAGCGACGCGACGAATACGGGGTCGCGGTAGGTCGCCACGAACTGAGCGAACGGGGCGTACCAGCCCTCGCCGACACCCCACATCTCCTCTCGACCAAGGGCGCGCGTCGCGAGGTCGCTCAGCGCGATGGCGAGGAAGGCCGCCACGAGGGCGGACTCGTCGGGACCGAACTCCGCGTAGTTGAGACAGGCCTGGGCCGTGGCGACCGCGCTCGCCGCGTGGGCCAGGTCGTACGCCAGGGTCTGATTCTCGTCGACGCCTCCGCGTTTGGCGAGTTGCGAGAGCGCGCCGTCGATGATCGATCGCGCCGAAGCGACGAGTTGCGTGGCGTGAGCCTTGTCGAGCGGGGGGGTGGACATAGGTGCAATTTATCGGTTGGGGAGCGACGGGCTCGGTGCCCGTAGTCTGAAGACGTGAACGTGACGATGCTCTTGGCGGATTCGGCGCAAGTGGCCGACGGGAAGTTGTACATCTTGGGCGGCGGTTGGTCCGTGACCGGACCGGACCCCACGCCCTCGGCCGTGGCGATGAAGGTCATGGTCGACTGGCACGAGTTCAACACGAGTCATCATTGGGAACTGTTCCTCGAGGACGCCGACGGAGCGCCCGTGAGTTTCGAGACGCCCGACGGACCGCAAGCGATCGAGGTCCGTGGCGACTTCTCGGCCACCGCACCCGACGGCGTGCCCGTGGGCACGCCCGTCGACGTGCCCATCGCGGTCAACTTCGGACCTATCCCGCTGCAGAACGGCAGCCGCTTCACCTGGCGGATGGTCATCGATGGTGACTCGCTGCCGGGCGCGACGGTGTCCTTCACGACTCGACCCATGGCCGAGGTCGCCGAAGAGGCGTAAGACGCGCATCGCACGACGACGTAAGGGAGACTGAATCCGTGAGCACGATTGACCGCCCGTTCGGTCGCTACTTCGAAGAGTTCGAAGTCGGCGACGTGTACCAGCACTGGCCCGGCAAGACCATCACCGAAGCGGACGACCACCTCTTCTGCATGCTCACCATGAACCACCATCCCCTTCACACGAACGCGTGGTTTGCCGAGCACGAGACGGTGCACGGCCGCAACGTCGTCGTCGGCAACCTCGTCTACTCGCTCGTGCTCGGCATGAGTGTGCCCGACGTCTCGGGATCGGCGATCGCGAACCTCGAAGTCGAGACGCTCCTGCATCGCAACCCCACGTTCCACGGCGACACCATCTACGCCGAGACCAGGGTCCTGTCCGTGACGCCGTCGTCGTCGAAGAACGACCGCGGGATCGTCACCGTCGAAACCAAGGGTTTCAACCAGGACGGACTTGAGGTCTGCTACTTCCGACGAAAGGTGATGGTCTGGAAGCGCGAATTCGCACCGGTGCGACGAAGACCGTACGGTGACGGCGTCTGGGAGTAGCGACTACGTCGCCTTTCGACGCGCGCTTCGTCGCGCCGCGCCCGCGATCGCTCGCGACCTACCGTGGATCGCCCATGACGACCCCTGGGCGATTCTGGTCAGTGAGTTCATGCTCCAACAGACCCAGACCTCGCGTGTGGTCGGTCCCTGGCGAGCGTTCCTCGACGCGTACCCCACCCCCAAGGAGTGCGCCGACGACACGCTCGCGCACGTGTTGCAACGATGGAAAGGCCTCGGTTACCACCGGCGGGCGAAGGCACTGCACGACGCCGCGCGGATGATCCGGGACGAGTTCGATGGCGCGGTACCGAGCGAGGTCGCCGAACTGCGCCGACTGCCCGGCGTGGGGGAGTACACCGCGAACGCCGTGGCGTCCTTCGCGTTCGCCCAACCCGTCGCCGTGCTCGACACCAACGTCGGACGCATCGTGGCTCGCGCCATCGAGAACCGATCGCTGCGCCCGAGTGAGGCGCGGGCCATCGCGCAGCGACTGCTCCCTCGACGAGGTGGCGCCGAGTTCAACCAAGCGATGTTGGACCTCGGGGCGCAGTTCTGTCGTTCGTCGCCGCGCTGCGGGGAATGCCCGGTCGCGAGGACCTGTCGTTGGCGGCTCGACGGTGGTCTCGACCCGGCACCCCAGAGCGCCGGGGTGTCACGACCCCAGTCACCATTCCTCGGATCGGATCGTCAAGTCCGCGGACGTGTTCTGGCCGCACTTCGAGAGGAACCCCGGACGAAGACCGAACTCGCGGCGGTGCTGGCGGACGTCGACGAGGATCGGGCCCGAGGCGTCCTGGCGTCGCTCGTCCGCGATGGACTCGTCGAGCACACCGGTCAGCTCGTGCATCTCCCAGCACGCTGAGTCCGTCACGTCGTCGAACGTGACGGCGCTACCTCGCTCGGGCGAATCGCAGGTTCACTACGATGCGTCCGTGAGACCCATCACGCTCCCTTCTTCAATGGCGAGCCCTTCGTGACGCTCGCGCTGAAGCTCATCGTGCTGATCGCGGTGGTCATCGTGGTCACGATCGCCGCGCTGAGGATTCGAAAACTGCGTCGCGACGAGTTGCGAGCAATGTCGCGGCCCGTCGAGCGACGACTCATGAGTCCCCCTCCGTCGCCGTACGCGCCGTCGAAGGGCTTTCGACTGCTGGACGGGCCGGTCGAGGAACAACGTCGCCCCCAACCGGCTCGCCCTCGACTCGAAGCCGATCGTGACTACGTGTTCAGTGAATCGCAACTGCCCAGCGAGGAGACGATCGTCCCTTCGTACCTCCGACACAACGAGAAGTGGGCACTCTCCAAGTCGGCCCGCCGCTCCACCAGCACCGCGGGCCTTCGCGTCGTGGTGATCGCGATCGTGGTCGTGATACTGCTCGGTGCCGCTCTGGCTGTACGTGGATCATCGCAAGACGCCCGGGACGAAGCCGCCCACGACGACAACGACCGCGCCACGCACGACGACGACGAAGGCGTCGAGCAGCCCATCGCCGTCAATCACGACGACGTTCACGCTCGCGTCGTCGAGCGTGTGGTCGCACGTCGCGAGTTAGGTCGCGCCGATTTCGTTCAACATCCACGCGAGCACTTGGGCCTCATCGCGCCAGGCGTCGTAGCGACCGGATGGCCCGCCGTGACCCGATCCCATCTCGGTCTTCAAGAACGCGACGTTGTCGGGGTTCGCGTCACGCAGGCGAAGGACCCACTTCGTAGGTTCCCAGAAGCCGACGCGCGGATCGTTCAACCCTCCCGTGGCGTAGAGGTGGGGGTAGGTCCTCGTCGTGCCGTCGACGTTGGTCGCCTCGACGTTGTCGTAGGGGGAGTAACTCTTCATCGTGCGATAGGCGCTGGCGCTGGCGTCGGGGTTGCCCCACTCCTCCCATTCGCCCACGGTCAGCGGGAGCGACGGATCGAGCATGGTCGTGAGCGCGTCGACGAAGGGGACTTCGGCGATGACGGCTTTGAAGAGGTCGGGTGCCAAGTTCATCACCGCGCCCATCAAGAGTCCACCGGCCGAGGCACCACGTATCGCCAGTTGATCCGCGCTCGTCCATCCGTCTCGCACCAGTGCGCGCGCGACCGCGACGAAGTCACTGAACGTCGTGGGTTTCTGGGACAGTTTGCCCATCTCGTACCACGAGCGCCCCATCTCCCCGCCGCCGCGGATGTGGGCGACGGCGAAGATGACGCCGCGGTCCAAGAGCGACAGTCGCAGCGACGAGAAACCGGGGTCGATGGAGATCTCGTAGCTCCCGTAGCCGTACAGGAGGAACGGCGAGGGCGTCGTCGCGCGCAGGACGTCGCCGTCGACGTGCACCAGGTCTTTGCGCGCGACCAGGGAGACCGGGATCCGTTCGCCGTCACTGGCCGTGACCCAGAGCCTCCCCGTCACATAGTTCGACTCGTCGTAGCCGCCGAGGACCTTCTGACGCTTGCGCACCAAGGTCTCGCCGGTCGCGATCACGATGTCGGCGATGAACCGAGGGTTGACCATGGACGTGATGACGACCCGAAGCTGGGTGGTGTCGACGTTGGGATTCGCCGAGAGCGCGACGGTACTCGGACTGGTCGGTCCCTGAACGACGACCGAGCGTTCGAGGAGCCGTTCGAACGGGTCGGGGCCCGCGTGCGCCGTGACGTAGCGCACGGCCGAGCAGCCGTCGAGCCGCTCGCTGATCGCGAAAAAGGTCGTGAAGGCGTCGATGCCGTCCAGACGCGTCCCGGGACGCTCGGCGAGCACCTCGCGCCACTGCGCGTCGTCGATTGGACGCGCCAGGAGGCGAAAGTCGGCCGCCCCTTCGTTGGTGACCTTCAGCCACCACGCCACGCCCGCAGCGTCGATGAAGTGCTCGACCCCGTACTCGATCCCGGGACGACGCGCCTCGAGGAGAGTGAGGGGGGCCAGTGGATCGTCGGCGTCGAGGAAGCGCACCTCGGTCGTCATCGACGATCCGACCTGCACGACGATCACCGCGTCGTCGCGGCTGCGCGCCACCGACACGTTGAATTGCGCGTCGTCCTCTTGGAAGACCAACACGTCGTCGCTCGCGTCGGTGCCGAGTTCGTGACGCCACAGTTGGTAGGGACGCTGTGCGTCATCGACGCGCGTGTAGAAGAAGTGACGACTGTCGTTCGCCCAGGCGAAGCCGTAGTAGACGTCATCGAGTTCATCGCCCAGCGGCTCCTGGCCGGCGAGGGGACGAACGGTGACGTGGTGGAGCTCGTCCCCGTCGAAGTCCGTGCCGACCGCGACCCACGATTCGTCAGGACTCACGTCGAGCACCCCGACTGACAGGAAGTCGCTCTCGCCCGCCTCGAGGTTCTCGTCGAGGACGACCTGCTCGCCGTCGAGCGTGGTGTTCGGATCGACCGATGGCGGCGTGAGGTCCCCGTCGGTGGCGCGCACGCGCGCGACGATCGGATAGTTCAACCCCTCGCGAGTGCGCTCGAAGTACCACCACCCGTGGTGCAGGGTCGGCACCGAGATGTCGGTCTCCTCGATGCGGTTCTTGATCTCGTCGAAGAGCTCGTTCTCGAGGCCCTTCAAGTCGCTGGTCGAGTGGGCGATGAAGTCGTTTTCGGCGCGTAGGTGCCCGAGCACCTCCTCGCTCTCGCGGTCCATGAGCCAGTAGTAGGGGTCGTTGCGTGCGTCGCCGTGACGGGTAAGAGTAAAAGGGCGTTTTGGTGCGGTGGGGGGAGTTGGCATCGCTCTACTTTGCCTTATTTGTTGGCGTGTTCGAACGTGGAGTTAGTACTATGGCCGTAGGGATTATCCCGAAGGAGCGCGATGGCAATCGACAATCTGGATTTCAGCCGGTACCAACTGGGTTGGTCCGACGATCAAATTCCGGTGTTCAAGCCGAAGAAGGGCATCAACGAGGCGATCGTCCGCGAGATGTCGGGCATCAAGGGTGAAGAGCAGTGGATGCTCGACTTTCGCTTGAACGCGCTCAAGAAGTTCGAGAAGAAGCCGATGATGCCGTGGTTCGCCGATCGCATGCCCGACCTCGACTTCAACGACATCTACTACTACATCAAGCCCACCGAGAATCAGGTCGACAAGTGGGAAGACCTCCCCGATGACATCAAGAACACGTATGAGCGCCTCGGCATTCCCGAGGCCGAACGCAAGTACCTGGCGGGCGTAACGGCGCAGTACGAGTCCGAGGTCGTCTTTCACCGCAACCGCGAGGACCTCGAGCGACTGGGCGTGCTCTTTTGTGACATGGACACGGCGATCCGTGAGTATCCCGAACTGGTGCGCAAGTACTTCGGCACGGTCATCCCGCCCAACGACAACAAGTTCGCGGCGCTCAACTCGGCCGTGTGGAGCGGTGGCTCGTTCATCTACGTGCCGCCGGGCGTGAACGTCGACCAACCGCTGCAGGCCTACTTCCGGATCAATACCGAGAACATGGGGCAGTTCGAGCGAACGCTGATCATCGCCGACGAAGGCTCCCAGGTCCACTACGTCGAGGGCTGCTCGGCGCCGGTGTACTCCACCGACTCGTTGCACTCCGCGGTCGTGGAACTCGTGGCGCTCCCGGGCGCGCGCATCACGTACACGACGATCCAGAACTGGTCGAACAACGTCTACAACCTGGTCACCAAGCGCGCACGCGCCGAAGCCGAGGCGCACGTGGAGTGGATCGACGGCAACATCGGATCGCGTCTGACCATGAAGTACCCGTCGGTCTACCTGATGGGTCCCAAGGCCTCGGGCGAGGTGCTCTCGGTCGCGTACGCCGGTCCGGGCCAAGTACAAGACGCCGGCGCGAAGATGGTGCACTGCGCGCCAGAGACGACGTCGACCATCATCTCCAAGTCGATCTCCAAGGACGGCGGCCAGACCACGTACCGGGGACTCGTCAAGGTCGAGGAAGGTGCGACGGGCGCGAAGAGTTTCGTACGCTGTGACGCCCTCATCCTCGACGAGCAGTCAGTCTCGGAGACCAAGCCCTACATGGAGGTCGGCGAACAAGACGCGTCGATCGGCCACGAGGCCACGGTCTCGAAGATCGGTGACGATCAGCTCTTCTACCTCATGAGCCGGGGACTGACCGAGAGCCAGGCCATGGGCATGATCGTGAACGGTTTCATCGAACCGGTCACGCGCACGCTGCCCATGGAGTACGCCGTGGAGTGGTCGCGCCTCATCGAACTGCAGATGGAAGGTTCGATCGGCTAGCGCGGAGCGCGCCACATCGAGTAGTACGGCGGCCCACCCTCGATGGGGCGCAAGGTGTCGAGCAGTTCATAACCGAAGCGTCGGTAGTACGCGACGTTGTCGTCGCGCGGCGTCTCGAGATAACTGCCGACCCCTTCGGCGTCGATTTCGGCGAAGGCGTGTTCGAGCAACATCGTCCCGACCCCGCTACGTTGATCGCTCGGATCGGCGCAGAGGACCATGAGGTACCACTGGGGGTCCTTCAGGTGCGCGTCGGCGAGCGCGGTCATGTACTTGAACCCGTCACCGAAGGACTTCGCCCGTGGGAACATCGCCCGGATCGACCCGGGCATCTGGCTCAGTTGGACGCCGACCCCGAGCGGGTAGCCGCCGGTCGTCTGCCACGCCGCGATGCCCACGACGTCGTCACGTTCGTTACGCACCGTGACGATGCGACCCTTGGGTCCCATGTGCGCGAAGAGCGTGCGAAAGAAGATCGGCAGGCTGCGCGCGCGCATCTTCTCGGTGGGGAAGAGGAACGAGTAGAAAGGGTCATCGAAGAATGCCCGTTTCCCCACTTGCGCCGCGAGGGCCAGATCCTTGCCCCGCAACGGGCGTTCGTCGATTCGATAACGGGGCATTCGACATTCTTAACCAGAATCCCCAACGAACGTGAAACAATGGGTTCATGGGTATGCGCGAGGAGTGCAAGCACTTTCAGAGCCGGACCTACCAATCCGGGGAGGTAGCGCGCTTCTGCGTGCTCGGCAATGCACCCGATCAGCCGTGGTCCTGCCCCGAGAACTGTGTGACCTACGAGCGCCGACTCGCCGACGTCGGATGGAGCCACGGTTCACTGGTGGACCGCCCCGTCGAACACCCGCCCGAGACGAGCGCGTCGATCGACGAGCGACGTGAACTCCTCGATATGGCGAGTGAGATCGTGAACAACGTCGCGCCCGAGATGTATGACGAGCGTCGCAAGCAGCTCGACGACATTGAACGCAAGCAGCGCGGCTGGAAGTTCTGGCGGCGCTAGTCGCCGTTGAAAACGGGCGGACGCTTCTCCAGGAACGCCGTCATGGCCTCTCGCAAATCGTTGCTCTGTAGGTACATGGTGTTCCAACGAGCGACGAATTCGAGGCCTTCGTTGACCGTGCGCCCGTCGTTCGCGGCGAGTACCGCCTTGGTTCCTTGCACGGCGAGCGGCGAATTGGCCGCGATCTCCTCGGCGAGTTGGTAGGCCGCGGCCAACACCCCCGCAGCGCCGCCTTCGTGCACTGAGTTCACGAGACCGATGGCGAGGGCGCGGCTGGCGTCGATGTCCTTACCCGTGTAGGCCAATTCGGCGACGTGACCGGCGCTCACGATCCGTGGGAGTCGCTGGAGCGTGCCGAGGTCTGCGACGATGGCGACCTTGGTCTCGCGCACCGAGAACTTCGCGTCCGCGGCGCACAGTCGGATGTCGCACGCGCTCACGAGGTCGATTCCGCCGCCGATGCAGTAGCCGTGGATCGCCGCGATGACCGGTACGTTGAGTTCGGCGATGGAGGTCACCGAGTCCTGCATCGTGCGCACGGCCTTGTAGGTGAGCGCGTTGGTCGCCGCCTTGGAGTGCGACGACGTCGGCGCGGCGAAGCCGCCGCCGAACTCCTTCAGGTCGAGGCCGACGGTGAAGTGCGGACCTTTCGCCGCGATGACCACGACGCGGACGGTTGGGTCGTTCGCGATCGTCGAGGCCGCGATCGGCAGGTCGCGCCAGAGGGCGCTCCCCATGGCGTTGCGGGCCTCCTCTCGGTCGAGCCAGAGTGTGGCGACGTGCTCGTTCACTTCGAGTGTCAAAACGTCCGATGAAAATCCCACGGGTCTCCTTCGTCAAGTGGCATTGAGCCTACGTCGCCGCCGGCCATGGAAATAGGGGCGCCGACTAGGATGCCTTGGCCCAACTCTCTATGAAACTCTTCGCTGATTCAGCCACTTCCTTCATCGCCGAACGTCCGGACGCTGACGCACGCCAACTGGCCTGGTCGGCCTTTGAAGTGGCCGGACTGCCCACGACGAGCGACGAAGTGTGGCGCTACGCACCGCTCAAGGACTTCGTCCTCGACAACTTCGAGGTCGTCGGGCACCCGACCAATCGAACGGACTCGCCCTTCGCCACGCAGCTGTGTGAACGGGCCGGCCTCGTCGTGCGAGTGGTCGACGGCTTCTGCGTCTCGACGGGCCAGGGCGTGGACGGCGTACGCGTCGACGTCGTGGAGTCGACGACGTCACTGGCGGGTGACTCGCTGGCCAGCCGTTACGAGAGCGACACGTTCGCCATCTTGAACGGGGCGCTCGCTCCCGCGACGACGCTCATCACGGTGGCTCCCAACACGAACGTCGCCGAACCGATCGTCGTGCTGAACATCTCGAACGCCACGTCGTCGTTCTCGCGCACTCAGATCGTCCTAGGGCGCGGCGCGAGCGCGACCATCGTCGAGTACTTCGAAGGAGGCGCGGACGCGCTGGTCGTCCCGCTCAGTGAGTACCAGATCGACGACAACGCGTCGCTGCAACTGGTCACCTACCAGCGACTCGAGCAGAGCGCGTGGCACGTGGCGCGCACGACCGGTTTCCTCGCGCGCGACGCCCGGCTCCACCAGGCGGTGGTGGGTATCGGAGCGCACTACAACCGATCGCGCAACGACGCCGAGATGCGCGGACCAGGATCGGAGAACGAACTGCGCACCACCTTCCTCGGTTCGGGCGATCAGGTGCACGACTTTCGAACCCATCAGATGCACACGGGCGCACGCTCGCGCTCGACCCTGTTGTCAAAGGGGGCGGTCGCCGACCGCTCGCGCTCGGTCTACACCGGGCTCATCGAGATCGAAAAGGGCGCGAAGCGCACTGATGCGCGTCAGACCAATCACAACCTGCTGTTGTCGCCCGCGGCGCACGCCGACAGCGTTCCGAATCTCGACATCCGTGAGAACGACGTCATGTGCGCGCACGCCTCGAGCGTGGGACCGCTCGATGAACTCCAGCGCTGGTACCTCGAATCGCGTGGGGTCAGTCGCGAGGATGCGGAACGGCTCATGATCCAGGGGTTCTTCTACGAGATGCTGGCGAACCTGCCACCGCAATTGGCCGAACTCGTCGAACGCGACGTGACCTCAGTCCTGGCCGCCGTCAACGTGGTGACCCCATGAGGTCGGTCGCCATCGGCACCTTGAGCGACTTCGAGAGCGGTGTGCCGCGCCAGATTCACGTGGAGGACCGGGTGCTGGTGGTCATTCGCGTCGAGGAGGACGTCTACGTCCTCGACGACCGCTGCAGTCACGAGGACTTCAGCTTGGCCGAAGGCGACGTGAACTGTGAGACGTTGGAGATCGAGTGCGCTCGTCACGGCGCGATGTTCCGATTGAAGGACGGCGAGCCGATGTCGTTTCCGGCCACGCGTCCCGTCGCGCACTACGACGTCCTCAACTTCGATGGTCGCCTCGAAGTGGTCGTGCCATGACGTCGACGCTGACCATCGAGGGCCTTCGCGTCGAGGTCGCCGGCAAGGAGGTCCTGCGGGGCTTCGACCTCCAGATGCGCACGGGCGAAGTGCACGTCATCATGGGACCGAACGGGTCGGGTAAGTCGACGCTGGCCCACGCCCTCGCCGGTCACCCCGGCTACCGCGTCATCGACGGTTCAGTGCGGATCGACGACGTCGAACTCTTGACGATGTCGCCCACCGACCGAGCCCGCCACGGCCTGCTCCTCGCGATGCAACAGCCAATGGAGGTCCCCGGCGTTCGCCCGATCGATTTGCTGATCGCCGCCGGTGTCGATCCGACGAACCTACGAGTTCGCATGAGCGAAGAGGCGGAGCGAGTGGAGCTGCGCCCCGAGGTCCTCGACCGCTTCGTCAACGTCGACCTTTCCGGTGGTGAGCGCAAACGCGCCGAGATGGTCCAGTTCGCGTTGCTGCGTCCGACGTTCGCCGTGCTCGACGAGATCGACTCGGGTCTCGACGTCGACGCCCTGGGCGCGGTCGCGCGTCGGTTGTCGCTCGCGACGAGCGAATGGGCGTGCGGACTCTTGGCGATCACGCACTTCAAGCGCCTGCTCCAGGAGTTGACACCCACCGCGATTCACGTCCTCAGTGGCGGTCGCGTCGTCGCCACTGGTGGCCCGGAACTTTCCGAGATTCTTGAAAGAGATGGTTACGAACCCTTTCGCGTAACGAATGCGTGAACCGGTTCGAAGAGGGTCAACGGGTAAACTCGCCTGATGTCTGACAGCGGGAATGGCCCCACCTCAGGGCCAACGGATGGCTCGCGCGCGTCACGACGCAGGGCGCTCGCGAACGAACAGCGCCTCGTAGCACTCGGCGAGGCCGTCGATCGCCAGAACGGCAACACACCGAAGCGCCATCGACGTCCTCGTCGTCGCGGGCGCATCTGGCTCATCGCCGGTATCTCCGTCGTCGTCATCGTCGTGGGTGTCGTCGGCGGCGCCTACCTCTACGCGAACTATCAGTTCGACAAGATTCCCAAGATCACGGTGAAGGGTGAGGTCAAACCGATCTCGGGCAAACCGTTCAACATCCTCATGATCGGCTCGGACTCTCGGGCCGGCCTCACCGGACTCGTCGCGCGCCAAACCGGTGCGACGGCCGGGGCGGCAGCCGGACAGCGAAGCGACGTGGTGAAGATCGTGCACGTCGATCCAGAGTTGGGCACGATCTCGATGCTCTCGATTCCGCGTGACACGATGACCACGCTGCTCGCGAACCAGAGCACGTATGGCAAGTTCAATCGCATCAACGTGAACTTCGGGAACGGCCCCTCCCTCTTGGCCCAGACCATCACCGCCAATTTCGGTATCCCGATCAACGACACCATCGTCGTGAGCTTCGCGGGCATGATCAACGCCGCGGACGCCATTGGCGGCGTGTACCTCGACTTCCCCTATCCGGCGAAGGACGCCTACTCCGGCCTGAGGATCACGCACACCGGCTGTCAGCAGATCACCGGATTCGAGGCGTTGGCCGTGGTCCGTAGTCGTCACTACGAATGGTTCCAGAACGGTGTGTGGAACTTCGACGTGACGAGCGACTTCGGGCGAATCTGGCGCCAAAACGTCTTCCTGCGCGCCATGGTCGATCGCGCGAAGGGCCTCTACAACCCACTGACGATCAACAACTTCCTCTCCAAGTTGCCCCAGGGCATCGCGCTCGACAACAACTTCTCACTGAACGAACTCATCGGCCTCGCGGTCAAGTTCCACGCCATCAATCCCAACGCGATCCAGACGATCACGATGCCCGACTCCCCGGGCGTCTACAACGGGCAGGACGTCCTGTTCGTGCAAGAGCCCGAAGCGCAGCAGGCGCTGGTCAAGATGTTCGGCGACCAGCTGTTGACGCCGACGAACCCGCCACCGAACGCTTCGGGGGCGACGCCGCTCCCGCCGCACATCGCGGTGCCCACGACCACGACCACCATCAAGCACGTCACCACGACGACGAGGCGGGTCGGTCCAGCGCCGACCACGACCACCACCACGACGATCCCACCCGAGGGCGACCAGTTCTTCGATCCGACGGTCTGCACCCCCTAGGGGCCGGCGTTACGCGACTTCGTCGAGTCCCTGGATCAGGGTGTTCCACGAGAGCGTGGCGCACTTGATACGAACCGGGAACTTGACCACGCCTTGGAGCGCGGCCAATTCGCCCAGCGCGCGTAGGTCGACCTTCGCGGGCTCGTCATCGTGCGCCAAGGTCGCCTCGTGCACCGTCATCAGTTCCTTGAACGTGGCGATGGTGGCGCGAACCTGCGAGAGAGGTTTACCCTTCACGGCCGCGCTCATCAACGACGCCGACGACTGGGAGATCGAGCAGCCGGTACCGGTCATCTTTATGTTCTTCAAGACGTCGTCCTCGACGTCGAGGTAGACCACGATCTCGTCGCCACAGAGCGGATTGAAACCCTCGACGCGGATGGCCGGCGGTGATTCGAGTTCGCCACGGTTACGTGGCGAACGGTAGTGATCGAGAATGATCTCGCGGTAGAGGTCGTCCAGATTCGACATCGTCATCCGAACATCTTCACCGCGTGACTGAGCGATTCGAGCAACACGTCGGTGTCCTTAGCGAGCGAATAGGGGCCGTAGGAGGCGCGCACGGTCGCGGCCAGGCCGAAGCGGCGCATGAGGGGCTTGGCGCAGTGATGTCCCGGTCGCACGCACACGCCGAACTGGTCGAGCACCTGGGCGACGTCGTGAGGGTGCACACCCTCGACGTCGAGGCTGATCACGCCGCCGCGCTCGATCATGTCCGGCGGACCGATGACGCGCACCCGGCCGTCGAACTCGAGGAAGAGCCGAGAGAGTGCGTCGGCGGCCAGCGCGTGTTCGTGTTCGACGACGTTGGCGAGTCCGAGGCCTTCGAGGTACAGGACCGCCGCGCCCAGTCCCACCGCTTCGGCGATCGGCGGCGTCCCGGCCTCGAAACCGGTCGGGCCCGCGGCCGCGACGTAGCCGTCGAGGCGCACATCGGCGATCATGCCGCCGCCGCCGAGGAACGGAGGCATGGAGGCCAGGATCTCTTCGCGGGTCCAAAAGACGCCGATGCCGGTCGGTCCGAGCATCTTGTGACCCGTGAAGACGAGGAAGTCGATGTCGAGCGCGCCGACGTCGGTCGGGGAGTGCGCGACCGATTGCGCGCCGTCCACCGCGATCAGCGCGCCGTGACGGTGCGCGACCCGGGCCAGTTCATGGATTGGATTGATCGTGCCGAGCACGTTCGACATCCCCGTGACTGAGAGAAGCTTCACGCCCCTCATGAGTTCGTCGAGATTGGAGAGATCGAGCCGGTAGTCATCGGTGACCGGGATGAACCGGACCTCGACGCCGGTCTGTTCGCGCAACTGGAACCACGGCACGATGTTGGCGTGGTGCTCCATCTCGGTCACGAGCACGGCGTCATCCGATGTGAGATTGGCCGCTCCCCACGACTTGGCGAGGAGGTTGAAGGACTCGGTGGCGTTCTTCGTGAAGACGATCTCACCGGCGCCGCCGGGCGCCTTAATGAAGCGCGCGACGTGCTCGCGGGCACCCTCGTAGGCGGCGGTCGCCTCGCTCGCGGTCTGGTAGACCGCGCGGTGCACGTTGGCGTGGCGCAGTTGGTAGTAGCGACTCATGGCGTCGATGACGGCGTTGGGTTGCAGCGACGTCGAGGACGTGTCGAGATAGGTGATCGGGTGATCGAAGATCCGCCGATTCAACTGTGGGATGTCCGCACGGACCCGCTTCGCGTTGAATGAGGTCATGTCATCGCCGGACGCCAGGCGTCGTACCCGTCGAGTTCGATCACCTGGGCGAGCTGAGCGTCGCCCGAATGCACGATCTGTCCGTCCACCAAGATGTGCACCTGGTCGGGCTCGATCTCCTCGAGCAACTTGACGTAGTGCGTGACGATGACCGCGCCCATGGCGGGGTGCTCACTGCGCACGGTGCGCACGCCGTTGGCGACGACGCGCAGCGCGTCGATGTCGAGCCCGGAGTCGGTCTCATCGAGGAAGGCGATGTCGGGTTCCAGGAGCGCCATCTGCAGGACCTCGTTGCGCTTGCGTTCGCCGCCCGAGAAGCCGTCATTGAGATGTCGCTCAGCGAACGCGGGGTCCATCCCGAGTCGGTCCATCCACTCGGCGAGGTCGAGACGCACTTCGAGGATGCTCAGCTCCTGGAGGTCCTTACGCGCGGCGATGGCCTGGCGCAGGAACTGCACGACCGACACGCCACCGATCGCCTCGGGGTACTGGAAGGCGAGGAAGATCCCCGCGCGCGCTCGCGCGTCGGGTGTCCACGTGGCGATGTCCTCGCCGCGCAGGAGTATCTGGCCGTTCGTGACCGTGTAGCCGGGGTGGCCCATCACGATGTTGGCGATCGTCGACTTGCCCGCGCCGTTGGGTCCCATGAGCGCGTGGACCTCACCCTCGTGCACGATCAGGTCGACACCTCGAAGAATCGGGTTACCTTCGGCCTCGGCGTGGAGGTTTCGTAGTTCTAGGAGCGGCGTCGGCACGGGGACGAGCCTACCGGCGAGCGCCGCGCCGATGACCTGTCGCTACCAGCCGCGCGCGACCCATTCGTCGAGGTGCGGACGCTCGGCGCCGAGGGTCGACGCGGCGCCGTGGCCGGGCCAGATCGTCGTGTCGGCACCGAACACGTTGAAGATTCGCTCGTCGATCGACGTGATGATCGTGGCGAAGTCACCACCTTCGAACGTCGTGTTCCCGGGACCCCCGGGGAAGAGGGTGTCACCGGTGAAGAGCATTGGCGTCTCCTCGAGCGCGAAGGAGATGCTGCCCGGCGTGTGACCGGGTGTATGGAGCGTGCGCAGGCGCAGGTCGCCGACCTGGTGGACGACGTCATCGTCGAGGAGATGGTCGTAGCTCGGCAGCATCGCCGCGTCTTCGTCGCGCACCCACACGTCGATGCCGGCGTCGCGCACCGCCTCGACCGCGCCAATGTGGTCCCAGTGGCCGTGGGTCTCGAGGACCGAGGTGACCCCCAGGCGAGTGGCGACGCGCAGCAATCGGTCGTGTTCGTTGGCGGCGTCGATCAGCGTCGCCTCGCCGGTGCGTCGACAACGCACCACGTAGACGTTGTTCTCGACTGGCCCGACCACGAATCGGTGCACCTCGGCTTTGGCGTCGGACCAGACCAGTTCCACGTTGTCCATGGGTCAAGGATGCCACTTGGCCGGACCCTTGACGGGTTGAGTATTGTCGCAGTGACCGGCATTACCGAGCGGTAGGCGAAAAAGGACTGCGATGAACTTTGGATTCAGTGACGAGCAAGAAGAGTTACGCAAGATGGTCAAGCGTTTCCTCGAGGAGAAGTCTCCCGAATCCGAGGTCCGGCGCCTCATGGCAACCGCCGAGGGATACGACAGTGCCGTCTGGGAACAGATGGCCAAGGAACTCGCACTCCAAGGACTCGGGATCCCCGAGGAGTTCGGCGGTCAGGGTTTCGGACCGGTCGAGCTCTACGTGGTCTTCGAGGAGATGGGCGCCGCGCTCTTCTGCTCCCCCTACTTCTCGACGGTCGCGCTCGCGGCCAACGCCGTGCTCTTCGTCGGCACCGACGCCGACAAGGCCGCCTACCTGCCGGGCATCGCGTCGGGCGAGACCATCGCCACGGTCGCCCTCACCGACGACGCCGGGCAGTGGGACCTCTCCAAGACCTCGGCGACCGCCACGGCGTCGGGTGACGGCTTCGTCCTGAACGGCGTGCGTAACTACGTGACGGACGGCAACACGGCGTCGCTCATCTTCGTGCCCGCGATGACCGAGAAGGGTCTGTCGCTCTTCGCCGTGCGCGGCGACGCGCACGGCGTCACGCGAGAGGCGCTCGCGACCATGGACCAGACCCGTAAGCAGAGTCGCATCGAGTTCAAGGACGCGCCCGCCGCGCTCGTTGGCGTCGAAGGCGAGGCGCTCGCCGGACTCGAGACGACGCTGCAGGTGGCCGCCGCCGCCCTCGCGGCCGAACAGGTCGGAGGGGCGCAACGCGTCCTCAACAATTCGGTCGAGTACGCCAAGACCCGAGTGCAGTTTGGCCGACCGATCGGCTCGTTCCAGGCGATCAAGCACAAGTGCGCCGACATGCTGCTCGACGTGGAGTCCGCGAAGTCGGCCGCGTACTACGCGGCGTGGGCGGCCCAGGAGCGCAACGAGGAGTTGGCGATCGCGGCCAGTCTCGCGAAGTCGTTCTGTTCCGAGGCCTACTTCCACTGCGCGGCGGAGAACATCCAGATTCACGGTGGCATCGGCTTCACGTGGGAGCACCACGCGCACCTGTACTTCAAGCGAGCGAAGAGTTCCGAACTGTTCCTGGGCGACCCCGCCTACCACCGCGAACTGCTGGCTCAGCGCCTGGGCATTTAGCGTCGCGTGCTCGCCCACGAGCAACTGAAGAGCGGCGACTCGCTCCTCGACCTACGCATTGCCACTCCCGGTGCGCGGCCGGTCGCGAGCCACGCGCTCATCATCGTGCACGGACTGCCCGCGCGCGATGGGCATGGGCCGCCAGGCGGCCGGATTACTGCCCGAATTGGCCGAACACCTGGCGACCGAGTCGGGATGGATGGTCGCGACGGGCACCCTCTCGGGCGTGGGCGGCAGCACCGGGACGTTCTCCGCGTCGCAGTGGATCAGCGACCTTCGCCAGATCCTCGATCGAGTCGATCAGGGTGATCGGCGGATCTCGCTGGCCGGTTTCGGATTCGGCGGTGCGCTGGCACTGCGCATCGCCGCCGATGACGAACGAATCCGCGGTGTCGCCACGTTCGCGACGCCGGCCCACCTCGAACCGTGGTGCGGCACCGCGCAGGACTTTCGTCGGGCGGTCCAGATCGCCGGTGTCGTCGGGGATGAGAAGGACTTGCTGGCCCCCGAGCAGTTACGTGATGACGTCCTCGCCATCGACCCGCTCGGTTCGATTGCCCGGGTGGCGCCTCGACGCCTGATGGTGGGCCACGGCACTGAGGACATCGAGATCCCGCCATCGGACGCCCGCGACCTGGTCGCCGCGGCCGATGGTCGGGCCGAACTTCGACTCATCCAGGGGGCCGGACATCAACTCCGAGCCGATCCGCGCATGGTGGCCACGCTCCTAGGTTGGCTCGACCGCCACCGCTGAGAGCGCGTCGTCGAGGGCTCGTCGCAGTGCGCGCGCGCTGAGCTCGGGTGTAGGGGATTCGGTCAGCGATCGCACCACGACGAAGTGGCGAAGACCGGCGTCGACCAGGGACGTGATGTTGTCTGGCGTCACGCCGCCGGTCACGAAGACCGGACGGTCGCTTCGGTCCTCGCATTGGCGCGCGTAGGCGATGCCCGTGCCCGGACGTCCCGGTTTGGTGGGCGTGGCCGTGATCGGACCGGCGCTGAAGTACGTGGCGGCCTGATCGAGCGCGGCGTCGAACTCCTGGCGAGAGTGCGTGGAGAGCCCGACGATCGCCTCGGAGCCGAGCAGCTCGCGACACTGCGCCACCGAGACGTCGTCTTGGCCGACGTGCACCCCATCGGCACCGACGGCGAGGGCGAGTTCGGGCGAGTCGTTCATGATGAAGGGCACGCCAAAGTCACGACAGATCGGCACCATCAGCCGAGCGGTGGCGGCGCGGACGTCGTCGTCGAGGTCCTTCTCACGCAGTTGGACCACGTCGACGCCGCCTCGAAGGACGGCCGGTAGGAACTGGGCCATGTCCTCGCGATGAGCCACGCACAGATAGAGATTGCGACGAACGAGGGGCTCCACGGTCCAACACTAGGAGTCTTCGCCCACTTACCCACGTGGATTGGTGCAGAATGGAAGGATGCAGATTCCCGCCAAGGCCGAGTACGCCATCCGCGCGCTACTGACCCTCGCGGCGAGCGACGTGTCGGTCAGCGCCGAGCACCTGGCCATGGAACAAGAGCTTCCGGCCAAGTTCCTGGGCGCGATCCTCTCGGACCTACGGCGCGGGGGACTCGTCACGAGTCAACGCGGGCCCGACGGTGGATTCAAGTTGGCGCACGACCCCGATCAGATCTCGATCGCCGACATATTGCGCGTCGTGAGTGGACCAATGGCCGGCGTGCGCGGCATGCGACCCGAGACCCTGATCTACGAGGGCGACGCCAAGTACTTGCGTGAGGTCTGGATCGCGGTCCGTGGTGCCCTGCGCGAGGTCCTCGAACACGTCACGCTCGGTCAGGTCCTGCGCGGCGAACTCCCCGAGACGGTGACGAGGTTCACCGCTGAATCGGATTCGTGGGTCACTCGCACTCCATGAAGCAGATACATACCGACGGCGCGTGCCGCGGCAACCCCGGACCGGGTGGTTGGGCGTGGGCGAGCGGGGTCAACGAGTTCGCGAGCGGGGCGAGTCCCCACACCACCAATCAACGCATGGAAGTGCTCGCGGTCATCGAGGCCCTTCGAGAGATCCCCGACGATCCCCTCGAGATCGTCAGCGACTCCTCCTACGTCGTCAAGTGCTTTAACGAAAAGTGGCACGTCGGCTGGCTTCGGCGCGGATGGAAGAACTCCCAGGGCAAGCCCGTCGCCAACCGCGACCTCTGGGAGGAACTCTTCGCCCTGGTGCTCGATGGTGGACGCGACGTCCACTTCTCCTGGGTGAAGGGCCACTCGGGCGACGCCATGAACGAGTTCGTCGACGTGCTCGCGACCGAGGCGGCCGACTCCCAACGAGGGCGACACTCCTAACGCCCGAGCACCGTCTCTGCATCCGCTCACGGGCGGAAACATTAGGATTCCCGAGGGGGTATTCACTACGAGATTGAAGGATAGGCCGTGACGAACGAGGTCCAGCAGTTCGATGTAGTTGTAATCGGAGGAGGACCCGGAGGCTACGCGGCCGCCCTCTACGGCGCTTCCGCGGGCCTCTCGATCGCCATTGTCGAGCGTGACAAGGTCGGCGGCACCTGCCTGCACCGCGGCTGCGTTCCCGCGAAGGAGTTCCTCGAGACCGCTCACGTGCGCCGTACGGTCGAACACGCCGGAGAGTTCGGCATCAACGTGACCCCAGGTGACGTGAACTTCGCGACGAGCCAGAACCGCAAGAACGAGATCGTCGATCGTCTCTTCAAGGGTCTCTCGGGACTTCTCAAGGGCCGAAAGGTCACGGTCTTTTCCGGCACGGGCCGCCTGGAGGCCGACGGGACGGTCAGTGTCGTCGACGGCGATGACGCCGGCGTCGTCGCCAAGGCGACGAACGTGATCCTCGCCGCGGGCTCGGTGCCACGGACGCTGCCCGGTTTCGACGTCGACGGCACGATCGTCGTGACGTCCGACGAGTTCCTCGACCTGAGCGCTCTCCCCGCGACCGCCGCGGTCATCGGTGGCGGCGCCATTGGTTGTGAGTTCGCGTCGCTCCTGTCGGACATGGGCACCCAAGTCACGGTGCTCGAAGCGTTGCCCTCCATCCTCGCTGGCTGCGACACGGAAGTGGCGAGCGTCGTCGGACGATCGTTCAAGAAGCGTGGGATCGACGTTCGTACCGGCGTGAACATCACCGGTCACTCACCGAAGAAGGGTGCGACGACCATCAGCGTCGAAGGTGGCGATGACGTCAAGGTCGACATGGTCGTGATGTCGGTCGGTCGACGTCCGCGAACCGAAGGACTCCTCGCCGAAGGTACCAACGTCGAGATCAACGAGCGCGGCTTCGTGGTCGCCGATCAATTGATGCGCACGTCCAATCCCCACGTCTTTGCGGTGGGCGACGTGGTCGCCGGGACACCGCAGTTGGCGCACGTCGGCTTCGCCGAAGCGATCGTGGCGATCAAGACGATCCTTGGTGAGTCAACGGTGCCCGTCGACTACGACCGCGTGCCGTGGGCGATCTACTCGAATCCCGAGGTCGCGTTCTGTGGCCTCACCGAAGCCAGCGCCAAGGAAAAGGGTTACGACGTCGTCGTGAAGAAGGATCCCTTCGGCGGCAACAGCCGGGCGCAGATCATCGGAGAGACCGAAGGCGTCGTCAAGGTCATCGCCGAGAAGCGCGCCGACGGAACGGCCGGTCAGATTCTCGGTGTGCACATGGCCGGCCCCTGGGTGACCGAACAACTTGGCGCGGGCTACTTCGCCGTCAATTGGGAAGCGACGGCCGAAGAGGCCGCGGCCCTGATTCAGCCACACCCGTCACTCTCTGAGACCTTTGGCGAGACGCTCATCGCGTTGGCCGGCCGGGGACTGCACGTTGGTTGACGTCACGCTCCCGTCACTGGGTGAGTCGGTCACTGAAGGAATCATCACCCAGTGGTTCAAGAAAGTGGGCGACAGCGTGGCCCGCGACGAGCCGCTGTTCGAAGTGTCGACTGACAAGGTCGACTCCGAGATGCCATCGCCGGCCGCGGGCGTCTTGACCGCGATCCTGGCCGAAGAGGGCGACACCGTCGAAACCGGATCTCGGGTCGCGGTGATCGATGACTCGGGAGCCGCACCAAGCGCCAGTGCGACCTCACCCGAGACTGTCGTCGCACCGGTCACGCAGGTGCAAGCGACCGCCGTCCCGGAACCGACGATCGAGCACCCCTTCGCTCGACTCACTTAACGGCATCGTCGTGTCACCTGTCGTCCGGCGCATACTCAGCGACGGGGGCGTGGAGGCATCGACGCTTCAGGGTACGGGGCCGGGCGGGTCGATCACTCGGCGCGACGCCGAACGAGCGGTCCTCGACGGTCCCACACAGGAGGTCGTCGTCCCACTCTCGAACGGACGTCGCCGGATGGGCCAGCACATGGCCGTATCGGCGCAGGTCACGCCGCACGGCTTCGTCGCGATCGAAGCGGACGGCGCGATCTTCGCCAAACTCGACGCGTTCGGCCGCACGACGCGAGACGGCATCACTATTTCTGACGAGATGCTGGTCAGCGTCGCCGCGGTACGCGCACTGGGCGAGTTCGAGTTCCTCAACGCGACCTACAGCGACGATGAACTGGTCGTCCACCGATCGGTGAACCTCGGATTCATTCGAGCCGTCGACGATGACGGGATGTTGGTGCCGGTCGTGCACGCCGCCGCCGGTCTCACCATTCGAGCGCTCGCGCGTCGCGTCAACGACCTCGATGACCGAGTCCGGTCCCGACAGTTGACGGCGGACGACCTGATGGGCGGGACCTTCACGGTGCTGGGTGCGCCGAGTGACCACACGCTGTGGTCCGAACCGATCATCATCCAGCCCCAGGTGGCGGTGCTGTCGCTCGGAGCGGTGCGCGAGGTCCCCATCGTGGTGACGCGCGACGGCGTGGCGACCGTGGAGGTTGGCCGACGACTCGTGCTCGGGCTGTCCTTCGACCATCGCATCTGTGAACCGGTCGCGGCGGTTCACTACCTGGAGCGGGTGGCGCAGTTACTGCACGGCCTCGACGTCCAAGGCGAGGCGTAGGTGTTGCGGCGTCGTCACCTCGGACGCATCTCCTTCGCGGAAGCCAACGACTTCCAGCGAGCGCTCCTCGAGGCCCGTGACGACTACGTCTTGCTCTTCGAGCATCCGCCGACCTACACCCGCGGAGTGCGAACGCTCGACGAGCACTTCCTCGTGCCGATCGAATCGCTCGACGCCGTGGTCATCGACGCGGACCGTGGCGGCGACGTCACGTACCACGCACCAGGTCAGGTGGTCGCCTGGGCGATCGTGACCGTCGCCGATGATCCTTCGGCCGGCAAGGAGCACGTCGCTCGACTCGAGGACGCCGTGATCGCGACCGTGCGCTCTTTCGATCCCGATGGCCGGTTAGGTGTCGTCGGTCGTCTCGAGGGGTACCCCGGGGTCTGGGCGAACGTCGAGACCGAACCATCGAAGATTGCCGCCGTGGGCGTGCGGACGGAACGCAACGAGCGCGGACTGCGCCGAACACTGCACGGTGTCGCCCTCAACGTCGAGACCGACATGTCGGGTTTCGCCGCGATCGTGCCCTGTGGCATCGCCGACAAGCCGGTGGCGTCGATGCACGACACTCGGACTCGACGTGCGAACAATCGACGTTGAAGAGCGACTCGGCGCCGAACTCGATGCTCGCCTCGGCGGCCCCGCCAACGTCGCGCGCGTGGACCGCAGTGCCGCCACGAGCTCCTCTGAGCGTCCACTGCTTCGCAGACTTCGTAAGGCGGGCGTCGACCCCGACGCTGGGTTACCCCTTCGCACGCGCAAACCGGAGTGGCTGCGCATCGAGGCGAATATGGGCAATGAGTTCCAGTCGATGCGCACGCTGACCGAGGACCTGCGACTCGTCACGGTCTGCGAAGAAGCGGGCTGTCCGAACATCTTCGAGTGCTGGTCGGCGGGCACCGCGACGTTCATGGTCAACGGCGAACGATGCACGCGCGCGTGCGGCTTCTGTCTGATCGACACGCGAAAGCCCTTCGCCCTCGACCCGACCGAACCAGAGCGTGTCGCCGAAGCCGTGGTTCGACTCAAGTTGGCGCACGCCGTCGTGACGTGCGTCGCGCGCGACGACCTCGACGACGGGGGAGCCGGTGCCATCGCTGCGACCGTTCGCGCGATCCGCGATCGTTCACCCGACACCGACGTCGAGGTGCTGATCAGCGACTTGAAGGGCGACGCGGCGTCCCTGCAATTGATCATCGACGCCCGACCCGACGTGCTGAACCACAACATGGAGACCGTGGCCCGCCTCCAGCGCGCCGTTCGTCCCTCCGCCGGGTACCTTCGTTCGCTCACGGTCCTCGCACGAAGCGTGCAGTCGGGACTCACGACAAAGTCCGGTCTCATGGTCGGACTCGGCGAAACGCCCGACGAGGTGGAGGAGGTCCTCGCCGACTTGGCCGCGATCGGCGTGTCGATCGCGACCATTGGCCAATACCTTCGTCCCACCGAAGCGCATCTTCCGGTCGCTCGTTGGTGGGAGCCACACGAGTTCGACGACCTCGCACAGCGGGGCCGTCTCCTCGGACTGCAGCACGTCCAGGCATCACCGCTGACGCGTTCGAGTTACCACGCTCGCGAAGCATTGAGCGACGCCACGCCCGTCGCGGCCCCGAGCCGTCGCTAGAAGCAGCGGCAATCAGCCCGAGAGTCGTCAGGTTTTGTCACCAATCGTTGCCCGAAAGTTCGCAAGCACGACGTAACAGGGCTGTGGCATACTGCCGCCATGCCAAAAATTGAATCCCACGCAAATGGAATGCCCTGTTGGGTCGACGTCATGGTCGAGACCACTGAACAACGTCAGGCGGTGATGGATTTTTATACATCGCTCTACGGTTGGACGTGGGATGTCAACGGTGAAGAGATGGGGTATTACTCCATCGCGAACCTCGATGGTTCAGCGGTCATGGGCGTCGGTCAGGGCCCCGGCGGCGCCGGCAGCATGGTGCCGTACTTCGCGACCGACGACATCGACGCCTCACTGGCGAAGGCCGCGGAACTAGGTGGCACGGTCGTCATGGGACGTCAGGAGGTCCCCTTCACCGGTGTGATGGCCCTCGTCGCGGACCCCACGGGCGCGATGCACGGACTCTGGCAGCCCACCGGCTTCAACGGCTTCGGTGTGGTGTACGAAGTGGGCTCGCCGGGTTGGTTCGATCACGCGTCCAACGACCCCGACACCGCCGCTGCTTACTACACCGGTTTGCTCGGTCACGGAGTGATCGAACCGGAGCCGGGTATGAAGGTGCTGGCCAACGGCGAGCAGTGGTTCGCATCGGTGTCGCAGAATCAAGTGCCCGACCGGACGCAGGCGCAGTGGAACCCGATCTACATCGTCGAGCAGCTCGAAGCGGCTCGCAACAAGGTCCGCGAGCTCGGTGGCACGGTGGTGCTCGAGGAGATGCCCGTGCCCGGGAGTGCGATCTCGGTGTTCCTGGAGCCCGCGATGAATACCCCGATCACCATCATGGCCGCCGGCACGCCTGAGGGCTGATTCGTCTCAGCGGGGTGGGCGGCGATCCGTCGAAATTGTTGCTGCGTGGTTGAGTGGCCGAGCACATTGCATGCTAGAAACGGTCCGTAGCACTAAGAAGCGACGCCGCCAAATGGTGGCCGTGAACTGGGGCAATGCCTCTCTATCAAGGAGCTGTTGATGAAGTCTCGAATGAAGAGTCCGATGGCGGCGTTGGGTGCCGTGGTGGCATCGGCGGCGATGATGCTCTCGGTCGCAGTGGCGTCGCCGAGTGGGGCGAGCACGGTGCAGTACGCGGCTCCCAGTGCGTTCTGCACGACGATCTTCACCGCGCCGCACACGATTGCGCCGGCGTACACCAACCTCAAGGCCTACCAAGCGTGGGCCAAGTCGCTCGAGCCCTTCTACGCGAAGTTGGCGTCTGAGGCCCCGAACGCGGCGTCCAAGTCAATCCTGAACGCCGTCGTCGTCGTCTTGAAGGACTACATCTCGAGCAAGAGCATCCCGAAACTGGACGCCTACATCCTCAAGAATCAATCGGCGTGGACCAAGGGATCCAAGGCATTAGCCGCGGCGATCATCTCGTGCGCGAAGTCCCTCGGTTGATCTGAGCGCGAGGAAGTGTCAGGCGACGAAGTACTTCGCCATGGGGTGATGACAGATGATGGCGTCGGTCGTCTGTTCGGGGTGAAGTTGGAAACCTTCAGAGACCGTCACGCCTATTCGTTCGCTCTCTAGGAGCGCCGCCACCTTGGCGTTGTCAGTCAGGTCGGGACAGGCGGGGTATCCCCACGAGTAACGCCCACCGCGATACTGCTGGCGGAACAGTCCGGTCAAGGTCGGTCCATCCTCTTCGAGGTAGCCGAGTTCGTCGCGGACGCGTCGATGCCACAGTTCGGCCAGTGCTTCGGCCATCTCCACACCGAGCCCGTGCAGCAACAGGTAGTCGGTGTAACGGTTCTCGGCGAAGAGCTCTTGGCAACGTTGCGAGACGCGTTCCCCCATGGTCACCAGCATGAAGCTCGCGTAGTCGAGGTCGCTGCTCTCCACCGAGCGAAAGAAGTCCGCGATACACAAGAAGGGTGCGACGTGCTGACGCGGGAACGTGAAGCGGGCGATCTCCTCGGTCCGCGTGTCGTCGCGGAAGACGATGAGGTCGTTGCCGCTCGACGCTGCGGGGTAGTGACCCCAGACGACTTGGGGCACGAGGAGGTTCCCCTCTTTGGCGATGCCGAGTTGCTCACGCAGGATCGCACTGACGCGTTCCTTGAAGGCGGGATCGTCCTCCCCGTTCTCGGGTCGAAAGCCCCACTGGTTACGGAACAGCGCGGTCTGGTTCAGGTAGTCGCTGATCTCGTCGATGGACATCCCCTTGGCCACACGACTGCCGAGGAACGGTGGCGTGAAGAGGGGGTTGTCCTCATCGACATCCGGGCTCCGGCTCGGCAGACCCTCGGGAGCGTCGCCGCCGTCGCCACGAATGCGGCGAAAGACCTTTCGTTCCGAGATCTCTCGCCCGAAGGTGGGGTCGTCGACGTCGTCGCGCCGCAATTCGCCCAGGCGGTCGAGGACGCGCAGTCCTTCGAAGGCGTCCTTGCCGTAGAAGAGTCGTCCCTCATACACCTGACGCAGGTCGCGCTCGACGTAGGTGCGCGTCAGGGCCGCGCCGCCCAAGAGGACCGGCACGTGGCTCATGCCGCGCTCGTTCATCAGTTCCAGGTTCTCGCGCATGATCAGGGTGCTCTTCACGAGCAGCCCGCTCATGCCGAGCGCGTCGGCCTGATGCTCCTCGAGCGCGCTCAACATCTCGTTGACGCCGACCTTGATGCCGAGGTTGAAGACCTCGTAGCCATTGTTGGTGAGGATGATGTCGACGAGATTCTTGCCGATGTCGTGGACGTCGCCCTTGACGGTAGCCAGCACGATGCGCCCGCGGCCTCCCTGGTCGCTCTTTTCCATGTGCGGCTCCAGGTGCGCGACGGCCGACTTCATTGTCTCGGCGCTTTGCAGGACGAAGGGCAACTGCATGTCGCCCGAGGCGAACAGGTCGCCGACCTCGCGCATGCCGTCGAGCAGGAGGTTGTTCACGATGTCGAGTGGGGCCATGCCTTCGGCCATCGCCTGATCGAGGTCGCCTTCGAGTCCGACACGCGCGCCGTCGATGATGCGCCGGCGCAGCCGTTCGTTGAGCTCGAGGTCGTCGAGCGAACTGGTGACGGCGCTCGATGAGGAGACCCCTTCAAAGAGTCCGAGCAGCACCGTGAGCGGGTCGTACCCATCGTTGCGCCGGTCGTAGATGAGGTCGAGGCAGACGTGACGGGCCTCTTCGTCGATCCGGTGCAGCGGGAGGATTTTGGAGGCATGGACGATCGCCGCGTCGAGACCGGCTTCGGCCGCCTCGTGGAGGAAGACACTGTTGAGCACCTGGCGGGCCGCGGGGTTGAGGCCGAAGGAGATGTTCGACAGACCAAGGATCGTGCGCACGCCCGGGAGTTCCGCCTTGATCCGCCTGATCGCTTCGAGCGTCTCGATGCCGTCACGACGTGACTCGATCATCCCCGTGGAGAGCGGGAGCGCGAGCGTGTCGATGAAGATGTCGTGGGCGTCGAGACCGTAGCGATTGACCGCGAGGTCGGTGATCGCCTGGGCCGCGCGGACCTTCCAATCGGCCGTACGGGCCTGGCCCTCCTCGTCAATGCAGGTGGCGACGACGGCGCAGCCGAACTCCGCCGCCAGCGTCAAGAAGCCGTCGAGTCGGGTCCCTTCGCCGTCACCCTCTTCAAGGTTGACCGAGTTCAACAGCGCCTTACCGCCGAGCCACGTGAGCGCCTGACGCGCGACCTTGGTCTCGGTGGTGTCGACCATGATCGGTACCGACGACTGCGTGGCGAGTCGGCTCATGATCTCGTTCATGTCACTGACGCCGTCGGCGCCGGTGTAGTCGACGCAGACGTCGATGATGTGCGCGCCCTCTTTGATCTGGTCGCGTCCGATGCCCACACAAGTGTCCCAGTCGCCTTCGAGCATCGCCTCGCGGAACTTCTTCGATCCATTCGCGTTGGTCCGTTCCCCGACCAGCAGGACCGACCGGTCTTGCTGGTAGTTCGTCGCCGCGTAGATGGAGGCCACGGCCGGCTCGAGGACCGGCTTTCGTGAAGCCGCACGAAGGGGTCGGACGGTCTCGATGACGCGGGCCATGTGCTCAGGCGTCGTGCCGCAGCAGCCACCCACCACCTGGACGCCGTACTCGCCGATGAACTTCGCGAGGTGCTCGGCCAGCGCGCCAGGCGTGAGGTCGTAGTGCATCTTGCCCTCGACGACACTCGGTAAACCGGCGTTGGGAAGACACGAAAGAGGGAGTGGTGCGGTGTCGCTCAGTTGGCGAAGGGGCTCGTACATCTCGACGGGACCCGTCGCGCAGTTCAGTCCGAGGACGTCCACGCCGAGCGGGGCGAGTGAGGTGATGGCGGCGCCGATCTCGGTCCCGGGCAGCATCCGGCCCGTGAGTTCGATGGTCACCTGGGCCTGGATCGGGACGATCCGGCCGTGACGTGCCATCGCGCGATGACAGGCGGCGATAGCGGCCTTGCCCGAGAGGAGGTCGTAGACGGTCTCCACGATGAGGAGGTCGACGCCACCCTCCAACAGTCCGTACGCCATCTCTTCGTAACTCGCCGAGAGGTCGTCGTAGGTGATCTGACCGAGGGAGGGGAACTTCGTGCCGGGACCCATCGAGCCAGCCACGAACTTGCTGTCGCCCGCCGAGGAGTACTCGTCGGCGACGCGACGCGCGATCTGCGCCGACACCCGTGACAGCTCCTCGGCGCGTTCGGCGATCCCGTATTCATTGAGCACCACGGAGAACGCGCCGAAACTGTTGGTCTCGATGACGTCGACGCCGACGTCGAGGAATGAACGATGCAGTCGTTCCACGGCGTCTGGTCGCGTGAGCACGAGCATCTCGTTGCAACCCTCGAACGACGCACCGCCGAAATCGTCGGCGTGTAGTTCCATCAGCTGAAAGTTCGTACCGGTCGCGCCGTCGTAGATGAGGACGTGATCGTTCAGCGCCCGAAGGTACGGATCGCTCTCGTTCGGTCGTGCGAACGGCGGTCGAAGTGGGGACGTCATTGACTGTTCAGGCTACCCGTGTGCCGCGTAATCACTACGCTGAATGCCGTGAAGATCTACACGCGCGACGGCGATGACGGCACGACCGGTCTCTACTTCGGCGGGCGTGTGGCGAAGAGCGCTCTGCCCATCGAGGTCAACGGTGCGGTCGACGAGGCGCAGGCGATGCTCGGCTGGGCCCGATCGCTCAGCGAGGCCGGCTCAGCACTCAACGACCTCCTCATCGACGTCGAGCGAGACCTGTGGGTCCTGATGGCCGAGGTGGCGACGCTGCCAGAGAATCGACACAAACTCACGCCAGAGAAGTCGCTCGTGACGACAACCATGGTCGAGCGACTCGAAGCGCGGATCGACGAACTCTCGTCGGAGATCGCGATGCCCAAGGAGTTCGTGGTTCCTGGGGAGAGCCCGCTCGCCGCGGCTCTCGACGTGGCCCGCACGGTCATCCGACGAGCCGAAAGGATCGCGGTCACCTATCCGATCGAAGGATCCCTCGTCGTGACCTACCTCAATCGACTGAGTGACCTCGCCTGGACGATGGCGCGATTCGCGGAGGGACCCAATCACCGCACGACCCGCCTTCACGACCCGAAGGGAATTGCATGACACGCACCGCTCGCATCGCCACGCCAATCGAGGCCGCGAACCAGTCCACCCTCGTGGTGCCGGTCGTCTTCGACGAGGGCGCCGCGTTCATCGCGGAGTCGATACCGCTGACCCTCGCGGGACAGACGATCCCTCGGACCCTCTCCAAGGAGTGGTGTGAGCGACAGGGGCTGAAGGGCGACGCTGGCAGCGTGGCGATCTTGCGTTCCCTCGACGAAGCGAGCGTCGCCTTCGTGAGCATCGGCCTGACCTACAATTCCCTCGAGGCCTACCGGTTGGCCGGCGCGGCCGCGGCGCGGGCGGCCGGCGACGGCTCCGTCGCATTCTTCTTGCCGACCGACGGGATCGATGACCCCCGTGACGCGGCGCAGGCGCTCGTCACCGGCGCGTTGCTCTCGACCTATAGCTACAAGGGGAACGAGAAGGTCTCGACGTTCGACGTCGTCCCGCTCGGCACGCCGCTGCCGTCGGTCGAGACCCACGACGATGTCACCGAGGGCGTCGCACGTGGTGCGTCGGTCGCGCACGGCGTCAATTGGGCCAAGTTCCTGGTTGATTCGCCCGCGGGCTACATGGCGCCGAAGGAACTCGCGCGACAGGTCCAGTCGCGCCTCGCCGACGACGCGAACGTCACTGTTGAGATATGGACCGAGCCGCGGATTCGTGAGGAGCGACTCGGAGGCCTGCTTGGCGTCGGTGAGGGTTCGGCCCAACCGACACGCCTGGTCTACGCCACCTACGACCCGAGCCCCGACGAGGAGTTGCCCCACATCGCCCTGGTGGGCAAGGGCGTGACCTTCGATTCGGGAGGACTCTCGCTCAAGACCGGCCCCGGCATGATGACGATGAAGACCGACATGACCGGCGCAGCCATCGTGATGGCGGCGCTCTCGATCGCGAGCCAGTTGGAGCTCGCGGTGAAGGTGACGGCCATCGCGCCGATGACCGAGAACCTGCCCAGTGACCGGGCCACCAAGCCGGGCGACGTCTTGACGATCCGCAATGGAATGACGATCGAGGTGCTCAACACCGACGCCGAGGGACGACTGATCCTCGCCGACGGACTGAGCCTCGCGGTCGAGGCGAACCCCGACGCCATCGTCGACGTCGCCACGCTGACTGGTGCGCAGGTCGTCGCGCTGGGCGACGAGGTCGGAGCACTTTTCACCTCGACCGACGAACTCGCCGACTACTTCGCCGACGCCAGCGCCCGAAGCGGCGAGCCGTTTTGGAGGTTGCCGCTGCACGGTAGCTACTGGTCGCAGGTGGAGTCCGACGTCGCCGACATGAAGAACGTCGGTAAGGTCGGCGTCGGTGGCACCATCGTCGCGGCCCTGATCCTCGAGAAGTTCACCGACGGACGACCGTGGGCGCACCTCGACATCGCGGGCCCCGCGCGGTCAGATTCGGCCAAGGGCTACAACTCGAAGGGTGCGACGGCCTTTGGCGCTCGGACCATCGTGGAGTTCCTCGAAGCAGTCGCCGACGAGGCGGCCGCGGGGGACGATCTCTAGGGCGTCACTCGCGTCACCCGCTTGGCGCGTGGTGGCACGTCGCGTTCCAGAGACGACGAGGTGACATCCTTGCCGTCGGCGCGACCGAGCAGCACGGACGCGAAGAGGTCCTCATCGTCGATCCGGGCCCACGCGAGGATCTGTTCCTCGTGTCGGAAGTTCCCCCACAGGGTCGCCGCCAGTCCACGCTCCTCGAGCAAGAGCAGCAGCGCCATCGTCGCCATCGCGGCGTCGGTGTGCCAATAGGGCACCGGCCAGGACCGCTCGTCGTTGAGCCCGGACGTTAGCTTGTCGTCCTCGCCGTATCGATCGAGGTAGGCCGAACGCTTCGACGTGACGAGCACGATAGCGCCGGCGCGCTGCAACCCGGGGGCCCGTCGGGCGCTCGTTCGCCACACTTCATCGGTCGCGACCTCGAAGTAGCCCGCCACGAGCGGCTGGCCGACGACGTGCATGCGTACTCCGGCGGCGTTGCCCGCGGTCGGGGCCCAGAGGGACTGCGCGCACAGTTCTTCGAGTTCTCCTTCGTCCACCGGTGTTCCGTCGAAGGAACGGACCATGCGTCGAGCGGCCAAGAGTTCGTGCAGTTCCACGCAAGCGGTCTACCAGAGTCGGCGGTCGTCAATGTTGACTCAGCAGGTAATGTTTCACCTGTACGAAGGAGAACGGTGGCCACGCCTCGCGACTTACTGAACGCAGCCAAAGCGGAGATTCGAGAGATCGACCCTAACGACGTCGCCGCGCGGCTTGATTACTTCACGCTGCTCGACGTGCGCGAGCCCGACGAGTACGAACAGGGGGCGGTGCCCGGCGCGGTCCACGTGGCGCGAGGGAACCTCGAGTTCTCCGTCGAAGGGCGCCTCCCCGACAAGAACGCGCCGATCGCGATCTACTGCGCCGGCGGCGTGCGCTCGGCCTTCGCCACCAAGACGCTCCAGGACCTCGGCTACAGCGACGTGGTCTCGATCGTCGGCGGCTTCAACAAGTGGAAGGACGAGGGCCTGCCCTGGATGACGCCGCGCACGATGAACGCCGATCAGCGCATCCGTTACCACCGACACCTCTTGTTGCCCGAAGTCGGCGAGAAGGGTCAGTTGCGCTTGCTCGATTCCAAGGTGCTCCTCCTCGGCGCTGGCGGACTCGGATCACCGGCCGCGCTCTACCTCGCCGCCGCGGGCGTGGGCACACTGGGCATCATCGACATGGACGTCGTCGACAGTTCGAACCTGCAGCGTCAGATCCTGCACAACCTGGACCGGGTGGGCATGCGCAAGGTGGAGAGCGCGAAGTTGACCCTCACCGCCATGAACCCCGACGTCAAGGTCGTCACGTACGACACGCGACTGGGCGCTGACAACATCCTCGACATCATCGACGGCTACGACGTGATCGTCGACGGGACCGACAACTTCCCGACGCGGTACCTCGTGAATGACGCGGCACTTCTGAAGAACATCCCCGTCGTGCACGGATCGATCTTTCGATTCGAGGGACAGGCGACCGTCTTCAATCCCTACGTCGGACCGTGCTATCGATGCATGATCCCGGAGCCGCCACCGCCGGAGTTGGCCCCTAGTTGTGCCGAGGCGGGCGTGCTCGGCGTGCTGCCCGGCATCATTGGTTCGATCCAGGCGATCGAGACCATCAAGCTGCTGCTCGAGTTGGGCGATCCCTTAGTCGGGCGTCTCTTGACCTACGACGCGCTCGACCAATCGTTTCGCACGTTCAAAGTCCGTCGAGACCCTTCGTGCCCCGCCTGCGGCGAGGACGCCGGACCAATCGTCATCGCGGAGTATGACGACCTGTGCATGCCGCACCCGGTTGGCGTCTAGGCCATCACCACAATCGTGCCGGCGAAGCGGTCGTGTAACGACTGCTTGCGAGGATTGAACAGCGGATAGAGACCGTCGATCAACATGATGCCGACCAGCACGTAGAGCGCGAAATTGCCGGTCAGCAACGTGGCGATCGCTTGGTACCCACCGACGAAGCCCCAGCGCTTCAGCGCGATGTTGCGCGTGATGGGTCCGCCGGTGACTTCGTCGCGAACTCTGGTGAGCGCGATGCGATTGCCGATCGTCTGGCCGCGTTGCGTTGCCAGTAGTCGAACCTGGTACAGGCCCTGGGTCATGAAGCCGGCTAGTACCCCGACGACCACACCTCCGAGCGCGGCGAAGAGCGCGAAGACCGCGTAGGACGGGAGGAGCATGATCACGTTGTCAGAGAACGTCGCGCCGACTCGTCGCCACCAACCCCCGAGACGCAGCCCGGTGGCTTCGTCTTCGACCCCGATCGTTGCGATTGCGGAGTTACACGAGCCACAGGTATCGCCGGTGACGTAGGCGCCACAACTGGAGCATTTCACCGAACCATCTTGGTCGCCACGGCCCCCTCGGCGCGAGTCCGTTCGAGTTGTTTCACGTTCCCGAAACAATCGGAGCGTTCTCGACAACGCGTAACGTTGTCAGCGTGACATCTGAAGATCGAACCACCGACTCCGGGATCGTGGTGAAGCCCGTCTACGGGGCCAAGGATCTAGCAGCATTCGACCCCGAACTCGAACTCGGTGAACCGGGACGCTATCCCTATACCCGCGGCGTGCAGCCTTCGATGTACCGCGGGCGGCTCTGGACGATGCGCCAGTACGCCGGTTTCGGCAGCGCCGAAGCGACGAACCAGCGCTTCAAGTTCCTGCTCGAGGCCGGCCAGACTGGCTTGTCCTGCGCCTTTGACCTCCCGACCCAGATGGGCTTCGACTCCGACCACGTCCGGGCGGAGGGAGAGGTGGGCAAGGTCGGCGTCGCCATCTCCTCGCTCGAGGACATGCGTCACCTCCTCGCGGACCTGCCGCTCGACGAGGTGACGACGTCGATGACCATCAACTCAACGGCTTCGACCTTGCTCCTGCTCTATCAGTTGGTGGCCGAGGAGCAGGGCGTGTCGGGTGACAAACTTCGCGGCACCATCCAGAACGACATCCTGAAGGAGTACGTCGCGCGAGGGACCTACATCTACCCTCCGCGCCCGTCCATGCGGCTCGTCGTGGACACCTTCGCGTACTGCGCCAAGGAGATGCCGAATTGGAACACGATCTCGATCTCGGGGTACCACATTCGTGAGGCCGGGTCGACGGCCGTCCAGGAGATCGCCTTCACCCTCGCCAACGGTATTGCCTACGTCGAGGCGGCGCTCGCGGCCGGGCTCGAGCTCGATGACTTCGCGCCGCGCCTGAGTTTCTTCTTCAACGCGCATAACAACCTGTTCGAGGAAGTGGCGAAGTATCGCGCCGCGAGGCGCCTGTGGGCTTCGATCATGCGCGAGCGCTTCGGCGCACTCGACCCGAAGTCGACCATGTTGCGCTTTCACACCCAAACCGGTGGTTCGACGCTCACGGCGCAGCAGCCCGAGAACAACATCGTGCGCACGACGATCCAAGCGCTCGCGGCGACGCTCGGTGGGACCCAGTCTCTGCACACCAACGGCTTTGACGAGGCGCTCGGACTTCCGACCGAGCGTGCCGCGAAGTTGGCACTGCGGACTCAACAGGTGCTCGGTTTCGAGTCAGGCATCGCGGACACGGTCGACCCGCTCGCCGGTTCGTACTACGTCGAGTCACTGACCAACGAAGTGGAGCGGCTGGCCCGTGAGTACATCGAAGCCATCGACGGACGCGGGGGAGCGGTCGCGGCGATCGAGTCGCACTACATGCAAGACGAGATCGAATCGGCGGCCTACGAATTCGCCCGAGGTGTCGACCGCGGCGAGAAGGTCGTGGTCGGCGTCAATCGATTCGAAGAGAGTGAGTCGACGAAGGCCGACGTGTTCCCAATCGATGAAGAGCAGCAGCGCGCGCAGATCGCACGAGTGACGTCACTCAAGCAGAATCGCGACAACGACGGTGTTCAGGCCGCGCTCGAGGATCTGGCAACTGCGGCGCGAGGTTCATCCAACGTGCTCTACCCGATGAAGACGGCACTCTCGCGTCGCGCGACGCTCGGCGAAGTGGCCGACGTCCTTCGAGGCGAGTTCGGGGTCTACCAGCCGAACTAGCGCTCGATCGGGTCGTGGAAGTGCGTGACACTCGGCCGTTCGGAGTAGAACGGGTGGGTCAGAAGTCGCCACTGCTCGAAGGCGTCGGTCTCTCGAAACGCCATGTGCGCTTCGACCGACGACCAGCGTATGAGCAGCAAGTAGATCGAACCGTTCTCCACTTGACGGCGGATCTCCGCGCCGAGGCAATCGGGTACGGCGTCGAGGATCGGAAGGGCTTGGCGCACCGCCGCCTCATACTCCTCTTCGCGTCCCGGGGTGACGTACAGCAGTGCGTGTTCGAGTTTCATGGTCTCGACAGTAATCGTGCTCGAAGCGGCCCGTCCTGGGCCACGGCGATCGCGGTGTGCGCGAGCGCGATCGCTCCGTCGAGCACCGCCCGATCGGCCTCGGGCGTGATACAGGCCTGCGTGAACTCGGGTTGGTGATTGACCGCGCCATTGGTGGGAATGGCGATCATCGGGTGGATTGACGGCACGACGAGCGAGACGTTCGCCATGTCGGTCGAAATCATCGGACGCTCCACACCCTCGTCATCGAGTTCGAACGTCCGACCGAGTCGCTCCGCCGCGCTTCGATAGTGCGCGAGGATGCCGTAGTCCGTCTCCATCTGCGAGAACGCGCTGCCGATCTCCTCGATCTGGAGCGAGGCGCCCGTCGCGAGGGCGCCGGCTTCGAAGCACGCGTTGATGCGCTGGCGCAGTTCGCCGAGTCGTTCGCTCGTCTGCGATCGGGCCATGTAGCGCCCGACCGCGCGCGAGGGGATGATGTTGGCCGCCGAGCCCCCCTCGAGGGTGATGCCGTGGACGAGGTCGCCGGGTGCCAACTGTTGGCGCAACAACGCCAGCGCCACGTTCGCGACAGTCAACGCATCGAGGGCGTTGATGCCGACCCACGGTGCGGCCGCGGCGTGCGCTTCTTTGCCGAGGTAGGTGACGTCGAAGTGATCGACCGCGAGACAGTGCGCGTCGAGTCGCTCGAAGGGGAAGGGGTGGACCATCATGGCGGCGTGGACGTCGTCGAAGTAGCCGGCGTTGATCAGGTCGATCTTGCCGCCGCCGCCCTCCTCCGAAGGGGTACCGAGCAAGGTCACGGTCACGTCAAGTTCGTCGGCGACGGCCGCGAGTCCGAGGGCCGCGCCGAGCGACGACGCGGCGATGATGTTGTGGCCGCAGGCGTGGCCCACGTCAGGAAGGGCGTCGAACTCGGCGCAGTACACGACGTGCAGCGCACCGGCGCCGCTCGTGGCGCGAAAGGCCGTGGGCAGCTTCGCGATGCCGCGTTCGACACTGAAGCCGGCCAGTTCCGCGGCGTCGGCGACGGCGGCGGAACTGGCGAACTCCTCGTAGCCGAGTTCGGGGTGCGCGTGGATGAAGTGGCTGAGCGAGATCAGTTCGTCCGCGTGACCCAGGACGGCGTCGGTCGCCGCGTCGTGGACGCTCACTCGACGACCGCGACGGTGTCGCCGGCGCTGACCGAGTCACCGGCGCTGACGTTGATCGACGCCACGACGCCGGACTTCTCGGCGTTCACGGAGTTCTCCATCTTCATCGCTTCGAGGATCACGATGGTGTCGCCGATCTCGACCTCTTGACCGACCTCCACGTTGACCTTCACGATGGTGCCCTGCATCGGGACCACGACGTTGCCCGAACCGCTGGCGAGCACCCCGGCGTGGTGCTGACGGCGAGGCTTGGCGGCGGTGCTGATCGCTCTGGGAATCCCGTCGTCGCTGAATTCGGGCATCCACAGGGCGACGGTCACGCGCCGACCATTGACCTCCGCGGTGACGTCCTTGCGGATCTGGCCTTCGCCGACCGACACCGCCACGAGCTGTGGTGGCGTGATCTGGGAGAAGTCGAGATCCTTCTCGACCCAGTTGGTCGAGTGCGTGCCGTTGACGAACTGTTCGTCGCTCAAGATGATGACGTCCGCGGCCAGCGTGGTCGCCACGCCCTCGATTGCGGTCTCTTCGATGGCACGCAGCATCCGACGTCGGGCCTTCTCACGGTCGGCGCCCCAGACGATCAGTTTGCCAATGAGGTTGTCGTAGTACTGGCTGACGGTGTCGCCGGCGCTGTAGCCGGCGTCGAGACGCACACCGGGGCCCGACGGCTGGTCGAAGCGCGTCAGCGTACCTGGGGAGGGCGCGAACTTCCCGCCCGATGGGTCCTCGGCGTTGATTCGCACTTCAATCGCGTGACCGTCGCGCTTCACGTCGTCCTGGGTGAACGTGATGGGTTCACCCGAAGCGATGCGCAGTTGCCACTCGACGAGGTCGAGGCCCGTCACCATCTCGGTGACCGGGTGTTCGACCTGCAGCCGCGTGTTCATCTCGAGGAAGAAGAACTCACCGTCCTGGAAGAGGAACTCCACGGTGCCGGCGTTCACGTAGCCGCACGCCCTTGACACCTTGACGGCCGCCTCGCCCATGGCACGACGGACGTCGTCGGGAAAGTTCGGTGCCGGTGACTCCTCGATGAGTTTTTGGTGGCGGCGTTGCGCCGAGCAGTCACGTTCACCGAGCCACAGCGTCGTGCCGTGGGTGTCGGCCAGCACCTGCATCTCGACGTGGCGAGGGTGGGCGAGGTAACGCTCGACGTAGCACTCCGGTCGCCCGAAGTAGCTCTGTGACTCGCGTTGGGCACTTTCGAGCGCGTCGGGTGCATCCTCGGCCCTCTCGACGACCTTCATGCCGCGGCCGCCGCCGCCGTAGGCGGCCTTGATGGCGACGGGCCATCCGAACTCGTTGCCGAAGGCAACGACCTCGTCGGCACTCACGAGCGTCTCGCTGCGGCCCGGGACACCTTCGACGCCGACCTTGGCGGCCGCGAGTCGTGACGAGATCTTGTCACCCATGACTTCGATGGCTTCGGGGGGCGGCCCGATGAAGGTCACGCCCTTGGACGTGATCGCCCGGGCGAAGTCGGTGTTCTCGGAGAAGAAGCCGTAGCCCGGGTGCACCGCGTCGGCCCCGCAACGGTGCAGCACGTCAAGGATCGCCTCGGTGTTGAGGTAGCTCTCGGCCGCACTTTGGCCGCCCAGGGCGTAGGCCTCATCGGCGAGTCGCACGTGCAGGGCGTTGCGATCGAGCTCGGAGTAGACGGCGACCGTGGCGATGCCCATCTCGCGACACGTGCGCATAATGCGAACCGCGATCTCGCCGCGATTGGCGATTAGAACTTTCTTTAACACGCAAACCTCCGTACCGGGCCTGTTATTTTCTAGCACTCGTACCCGAAACCCTATTCTGAAGCAGTGAATTCAATCGTCTGGCGAATCGAGCACTTCGACGAGATCGATTCGACCAACACGTGGGTGGCGCAGAGGGCGAGCGAAGGTGCGAGCGAGGGTCTCGTGGCCTTCGCGGACTTCCAAAGTGCGGGGCGGGGACGTCTCGAACGTACGTGGGAGTCGTCTCGTGACTCCTCGCTGCTCTGCTCGATCCTGCTGCGGCCCGACGTCAGCCCCGACCAGTTACAACTGGTCGTGGCGTCGGTCGCCCTCGCCGCCCGCGCGGCCATCGTGCGCCTGAGCGGCGTGCGCCCGATGCTTAAGTGGCCGAACGACCTCATCGTGGGTGACGCCAAACTGGCCGGTCTCTTGGCCGAGATCGTCGCGGTCGATGAGCGGCTGGCCGTCGTCGTCGGCATCGGCGTCAATCTGACCTACGACGGACCCCCGGACGTGCGCGCGACCAGTGTGCGCGCCGAGACGGGCGTGACCATCACCGCGCCGGCCCTTCTCGACATCGTGCTGGACGAGCTCGAGATTCGACTTGAGCGACTTGATTCGCTCGAGGGGCGCGCGCACCTGCGCGGGGAGTACGTCCGTGCGCTGGCGACCCTCGGTCAGCGAGTGCGCGTCGAGCAGAGCAACGGCTCGGTCGTCGGCACCGCGACGAAGGTCGACGACATGGGACGCCTGGTGGTCGATGTCGAGGGCGCGGAGGTCACCTTCGCCGCGGGTGACGTCATCCACGTGCGACCTCACGACGAGGTTGGGTCATGAGTCGCGCGACGCGCGTCATGGTGACCGGTGCCTCCGGACAGGTCGGCGTCGACCTGGTCGACGTCCTCGCCGGCGCCACACCGCTGGGCGGCGACCCGTCATACGAACCTGACGCACGGCCCATCGCCATCGACGAATTCGACGTGCTCGGGTTGAGTCACCATGAACTCGACGTGAGCGACGCTGACGCCGTGCGTCGCGCCGTCGGCGCCGCACGACCCGACGTCGTCGTCCATCTCGCCGCCTACACCGCGGTCGACCGAGCGCAGCTCGAGGAGGAACGGTGCTTCGCCGTCAACGCCGCGGGCACCGAAGCGATGTCGCTCGCCGCCAAGGAGTTCGGCGCCCATCTGATCGCCATCTCGACCGACTACGTCTTCGACGGCAACAAGGGCGCGAGTTACGTGGAGGAGGACGTCACCAATCCACTCAACGTGTACGGCGCATCGAAACGGGCGGGCGAGTTGCTCTGCTCGAGCGACGACACCATCGTGCGCACCTCGTGGGTGATGGGCGTGCGTGGCAAGAACGTCGTGCACGTCATCGCCGATCGTGCGGCGTCGGGCGCGACCGTTCGATTCGTCAACGACCAGACCGGCACCGTCACCGTCGCCAGTGACCTCGCCAGGGCCATCGCCACCTTGGTGCGCGAGCGACCGGGCGGTCTGTGGCACGTTGCCAATACCGGGACGACGACGTGGTTCGACGTCGCGCACTTCGTGGGTGAACTCTGCGGACGCGGTGACGAGTTCGCGACCGCGATCTCGACGAGCGATCTCGACCCGGCACCGCTCGCGGTCCGTCCTATCCGCAGTGACCTGGCGACTGGCAAATTCGCGGCGTCGTGGAGTCCGTTGCCGGAGTGGCGTGACGGCGTGGCGCGACTCGTGCGCGGTCGCGACCAGCTCGCGACGGCACGATCATGAGTGACCGGGTCTCCAACGTCGCAGCGGTGATCGTCGACTTTCACGCCGGCCAGGCGCTCGACAACTGCGTCGACTCACTCCACGCCAACGGCGTCACTGACATCGTCGTGGTCGAGAACGGCGAGGAGGGGTCGACGTTGCCCTCGCTCTCGGGTCAACACGTCGTCCTCGTCGTGCCGAAGTTGAACCTCGGATACGGTCGCGGCGTCAACCGCGGCGTCGCCGAGGCTCCCAAGAGGACGTACGTGCTCGTGTCCAATCCTGACGTCGTCGTGCACGCGGGGGCGGTCGACGCGCTCGTGCGCTTCCTTGACGAGCACCCCACAGTCGGCATCGTCGGACCAGAGATCGTGCGTCCCGACGGAACCGTCTATCCCTCGCAGCGTGTCTTCCCCAACTTCTGGTTGGCGGGACTCCACGCGCTGTTGGCGCCCCTTTGGCCGAACAACCCCGCGACGCGCCGGTACCGTTCGCCGAGGGCCGATGGCACCGTCGACTGGGTCTCGGGGGCCTTCTTCCTCGTTCGTCGAGAGGTCTTCGAAGCCGTCGGCGGGTTCGACGAGCGCTACTTCATGTTCGCCGAGGACATGGCCCTGTGCTGGCAGATCCGCCAGCTCGGCTTCGGGGTTTCGTCGACCCGCGAGGCGCAGGTGACCCATATCGAAGGCGTCTCGCGGGCGCGCGCGTCGCGCGCGATGCTCATCGCGCATCATCGAAGCGCCCTTCGCTTCGAATGGCAGACCGCCAGCGGATGGCGCCGAATGCTCGTGCCGCTGGCGTCCCTGGTGTTGGGTTTACGACTCTTGGTGGTCCTCGTGCTGCGCCCCCCGACCTGATCAGCTCGCCGTCTAGAATGGCTGATGGGCTGCGAGTGGTTTGTGGTTGAAAGTCGATGCCAGTCGCGGGCGAAACGACCCACGTAAGGCGTCTTATCGACGCTGAGCATGGCGCGGTTTAGAAGTAAGTCCTGCCTCATTTCGGCCAAAGTGGCCGCCGTGAGAGCCGGTGAAGTGTGTGACGGTGTCGCTGGAGAGCCTCGTGCTGCCAGCGAGTCGCACGGACACCGCTGCAGGCAAGTGTGGGGTAAAAGACCAGGTCAGCACTCGCAGCCCAAATGAAACGACGTGTGAGACCGGTAGGGTACGACAAGACATGAGTGTATTTAGCAAGATTCTCAAGGCTGGCGAGGGCAAACGCGTCCGTCAACTAGCCGAACTCGTCCCACCGATTGGCGCTCTGGCTGACGAGATGGCGGCGTTGAGTGACGATGAGTTGCGGGCGAAGACGGCGGAGTTCCGCGCGCGCCTCGCCCAAGGCGAAGAGCTCGACGACCTCCTGCTGGAGGCCTTCGCCGTCGTACGCGAAGGCGCCACCCGCGTGCTCGGTCAGCGCCACTACGACGTCCAGTTGATGGGTGGCATGGCGCTGCACTTCGGCTGGATCGCCGAGATGAAGACCGGCGAGGGCAAGACCCTGGTCTCGACGTTGCCGGTCTACCTGAACGCCCTGGCCGGCCAAGGGGTCCACGTCGTGACGGTCAACGACTATCTCGCGACGCGCGACGCCAACTGGATGGGTCAGCTGCACCGGTTCCTCGGACTCACCGTCGGTCGCGTCGGGCCGGACCTCGCTGACTTCGAACAGAAGCGCGAGGCCTACAACTGCGACATCACCTACGGGACGAACACGGAGTTCGGCTTCGACTATCTGCGCGACAACATGGCGTCACGTCGTGAACACATGGTCCAGCGCGGACACCACTACGCCATCGTCGACGAGGTCGACTCGATCCTCATCGACGAAGCACGAACGCCACTCATCATCTCGGGTCCGGCGTCGGACGTCACCAAGCTCTACTACCAGTTCGCGTCGATCGCGAGGTCGCTCACCCGCGACGTCGACTATGAGGTCGACGAAGAGAAGAAGACCGTCGTGCCGACCGAGGCCGGCATCGAGAAGGTCGAGAAGCAACTCGGCGTCACGAACCTCTACGACTTGGTCGCGACGAACTACGTGCACCAACTCGGTCAGGCGCTGCGCGCGAAAGAACTCTTCCACCGCGACAAGGACTATTTGGTCGACGCCGGGGAAGTCAAGATCGTTGACGAGTTCACCGGTCGAACGCTCGACGGTCGGCGTTGGTCCGACGGCCTGCACCAGGCCGTCGAGGCTAAGGAACGGGTCCGAATCCAAGAAGAGAACCACACGTGGGCGACGGTCACCCTGCAGAACTACTTCCGTCTCTACGAGAAGTTGGCCGGCATGACCGGTACGGCCGAGACCGAGGCGGCGGAGTTCGGCAACACCTACAAACTCTCGGTGGTGCCGATCCCCTCGAATCAGCCGCTCATCCGCAAGGACGAGCCCGACCTGATCTTCAAGACCGAAGCGGCGAAGTTCGCCGCCATCGTGGAGGACGTACGCGAGCGCAGTGACCTCGGTCAGCCCATCCTGCTCGGTACGGCGTCGGTGGAGAAGTCCGAACTCTTGTCGCGCGAGCTCTCCAAGGCCGGCATCACGCACGAAGTGCTGAACGCGAAGCAGCACTTCCGTGAGGCCGAGATCGTGGCGCAGGCCGGACGAAAGCACGCCGTCACGGTGGCGACCAACATGGCCGGTCGCGGCGTCGACGTCGTGCTCGGCGGGAACTTCGAGGGCCTGGCCCGACGCGAGGCCCAGAGTCGGGGCTTCGCACCCGAGTCCGAGGAGTTCGAGGCGGCCTACCAGGCGGCGTTGGCCAACTTCAAGCCCCTCTGCGAAGAGGAGGGCGATCAGGTCCGCGAACTCGGTGGCCTCTACGTGCTCGGCACCGAGCGTCACGACTCACGTCGAATCGACAACCAGCTGCGCGGACGTTCCGGGCGTCAAGGCGACCCCGGCGAGAGCCGCTTCTACCTCTCCCTCGAAGACGAACTCCTGCGACTCTTCGCCACCGGTGCGGTGTCGTGGGTCATGGACCGCACCATGCCCGACGACTTGCCGATCGAAGCGAAGATGGTCTCCAAGGCGATCGAGCGCGCGCAGAACACCGTCGAAGGTCGCAACGCCGAGATCCGCAAGGACGTCCTCAAGTACGACGAGGTCATGAACGAGCAACGCAAGGTGATCTACGCCCGTCGTCAACAGGTCATCGACGGCGAGGACATGCACGACGCGACGATCGTCATGATCGAAGAGATCCTCACCTACGTGGTGGACGAACAGCTCGAAGGAGAGTTCGCCGAAGGGTGGGACCTCAACGGCCTCATGACCGAGCTGGTCAACTACTACCCGACGACGCTGTCGGCCGAGGCGTTAAGTGAGTACGACGACCGCGATGACATCCTGGGCGTAGTCATCGACGACGCGATCTCGCAGTACGAGGCGAAGTGCGAGGGTTTCCCCGGAGGCATCGACACGGCCAAGGACATCGAGCGCGACGTCATGCTGCAGATCCTGGACCAGCGCTGGCGTGACCACCTGTCGGACATGGACTACCTACGCGACGGTATCCACCTGCGCCAGGTCGCCCAACAGGACCCGCTCACCGCGTGGCAGAAGGAGGGCTACCTCCTCTTCGAGCAACTGCTCAACAACGTCGACCGCGACTTCGTGCGCTACATCACCCACGTCGAGGCGGTCGCGTCCGAACCCGAGGTCGACAGCGGACTCGAGCGTGCCCAGACCAACGTCAACGCGGTCGCCCCCGGCGCCACCGAACTGCCCGCGCATGGGCAAAGTGCCAAGCCGCTCCCCAAGCAAGGTGACAAGATCGGCCGCAACGAGCCGTGCTGGTGCGGATCGGGCAAGAAGTTCAAGCAGTGCCATGGCCGACCCTAAGGCCGAGAACACCCTTCGCGAGGCCCTCAGCACGCTGGAGGACCTCGAGTCGAGGTGGAGCGCCGCGCGCGCGTACCTGAAGATCGACGCCAGCCGAGAGCGTCACGCGATCCTGAGTGAACTCGTGGCCGACCCGAACCTCTGGGACGACCAGGACAACGCACGTGAGGTGACGACCGAGCTGGGACGACTCTCGAACGACCTCGAGCAGTTCGACGAACTGCGCGCCGCACTCGACGACAGTGTGGTCCTCGCCGACTTCTCGCGCGAGGCGCTGAGTGGCGGCGACGCCGACTGGTCGCTCCTCAACGAACTCACCGCGACCATCGCGTCGCTCGAATCCAAGCTCGCGGCGCTCGAGATCCAGAGCCTCTTCAGCGGTCCGTACGACGCGAACGACGCGATCGTGGAACTGCACGCCGGTGCCGGCGGTACCGACGCGCAGGACTGGACCGAGATGCTGCTGCGCATGTACTCGCGTTGGGCGGAGCGACGAGGTTTCGGGGTCGAGGTGGACGAGGCGACCGAGGGTCAAGAAGCCGGCCTGCTCTCGGCGACGTTCATCGTGAAGGGACGATTCGCCTACGGCTGGATGTCGGCCGAGCGCGGCGTGCACCGACTGGTTCGCATCAGCCCCTTCGACTCCCAGGCCCGGCGTCAGACGAGTTTCGCGAGCCTCGACGTCACGCCGCTCCTGGAGGACAACGCGTCCGAGGTCGACATCGACGAGAAGGACCTGCGCATCGACACCTATCGTTCGTCGGGCGCCGGTGGACAGCACGTCAACAAGACGGACTCGGCGATCCGCATCACGCACTTGCCGACCAACATCGTCGTCAGTTGTCAGAACGAGCGCAGTCAGCATCAAAACCGAGCGCGAGCGATGCAGATCCTCGAAGCGAAGTTGGCCGAACGCGCGCGCGCCGAACGACAGGCGCAGATGAACGCGCTCAGCGGCGACCGCGGCGACAACGCGTGGGGGTCGCAGATCCGCAGTTACGTGCAGGCGCCGTACCAACTCGTGAAAGATCATCGAACGGATTTCGAGACCGGCAACGTCGACGCGGTACTCGACGGCGACCTCGACGATTTCATGCAAGCGGAACTGCGTCGTCAACGTTCGACATCGTAAGAATCTTGATAGCCCTGCAACGCAAGGCTTTCCTGTCACGACTCTGTGTTTTGGTCAAACTAGAATGGTCGACGTACATCGCGGTGCCAATGCACCACCACTAGTTGCCCGAGGGGGTGTTGCGTGATTCGTTTTGAGAATGTCTCCAAGACGTACAAGAACGGCACACCGGCACTGAAGGACATCTCACTCGACATCGAGAAGGGGGAGTTCGTCTTCCTCGTCGGTGCCTCCGGCTCAGGCAAGACGACGTTCCTGCGGCTCCTGCTGCGAGAGGAACTGCCCGACCAGGGCCGGATCCTCGAGGCCGGGCGCGACATCGGCGAACTGCCCAAGTGGCGCGTCCCGTACCTCCGTCGCAACATCGGCTGCGTCTTTCAGGACTTCCGACTGCTGCCGAACAAGACCGTCTTCGAGAACGTGGCCTTCGCGCTGGAGGTGATCGGTCGACCCCGCACGACCGTCGACTCCCAGGTGCCCCAGATCCTCGATCTGGTCGGACTCTCCGAGAAGTCCAAGAACCTGCCCGGTGAACTCTCCGGCGGTGAGCAACAGCGCGTCGCCGTGGCGCGCGCGTTCGTGAATCGACCGCTCATCCTGCTCGCCGACGAACCGACGGGCAACCTCGACCCGGCGAACTCCGAGTCGATCATGGCCCTACTCGAACGAATCAATCGCACGGGTACGACCGTGGTCATGGCGACGCACGACAAGACACTCGTGGACCGCATGCGTCGGCGCGTGGTCGAGCTCGATCGCGGCGAGATGATCCGTGACCAAGTGCGAGGCGTGTACGGCATCGACGAAGGCGTGGCGATCTGATGCGCGTCTATCTGCGCTACGCGGTCAAAGAGACGTTCTCCAACCTCTGGCGCAACCGGATGATGACCATCGCCGCGGTCCTGACCGTCGCCGTGTCACTCTCACTCGTCGGTTCGGCGCTCCTCTTGAAGCAGAGCGCCGCGCAGGCGTCGCAAACCTGGCAGCAGGGCACTCGAGTGAGCGTCTGGATGCAGCCCAAGGCATCGGCGGGGGAGATCAGCAACGTACAGACTCAGTTGGCGAGCCTGCCGCTCGTGAAGAACTGTCAGTACCACACTCAGGCCCAGGACTTCGCCGAGATGAAGAAGGAGCTGCCGACCGATGAGGCACAGATTCTTAAGGTCTCTGAGATGCCCACCAAGTTCATCTGCGTGCCCACGGTCCCCTCGGACGCGTTCACCGTCGAGTCGACGTTCTCGAACCAACCGGGCGTCCTCACCGTCACCGCGCCGGTGCAACAGATTCGCGAGATGAACCGGGCGATCCGCATCCTGCAGATCGTCTTCCTCGCCCTCGCGGCGGTGCTGTTGCTGTCGGCCACGGTCTTGATCCTCAACACCATTCGAATGGCGATCTTCGCCCGTCGCCGTGAGGTGTCGGTCATGAAGCTCGTCGGCGCCACCAACTGGTTCATTCGCATCCCGTACATCACCGAAGGGTTCATCCAAGGACTGCTCGGCTCGGCCGTGGCGATCGGAGCGGTGACCGCCTTGCACACGTGGTACCCGCTCCACAACGAGTTCCAGTTGAATACGAGCGCGCTGGTCGGCACGAATGCGGTCGTGCTCATCGTGGGCGTCCTCATTGGATCAGTCGGTTCGGCAATCGCGATCCGACGCTTCCTCGACGTCTAGTCGTCCGCCTCGTCAAAGTCGATGGCGAGGGAGTTCACGCAGTAGCGAAGCCCCGTCGCGGTCGGACCGTCATCGAAGACGTGCCCGAGGTGGCCGCCGCATTTCGAGCACAGGATCTCGGTGCGAGTGCGGAACAGGGACTTGTCCTTGCGCTCGATGATCGTCCCCGGCTCGCAGGCGTCGAAACTGGGCCAACCGCACCCCGAGTCGAATTTCTGCTCGCTCGTGAAGAGGTGCTGTCCGCAACCCGCGCAGGAGAAGACGCCTTCGGCGTCCACGTGCAACAGGGAGCCGGAGAAGGGCGGCTCGGTCGCCGCCCGACGCAGTACGGCGTAGCGCTCGGGGTCGAGTTCTTGGCGCCACTCCTCGTCACTCTTTTCGACGTCGTAGGTCATGCGCCGAATTTAGCGTCGCCCAGGCAATGCACGGACGCTTAGGAGTAGTTCGGGCGGGGCGATTCCGGGAGTAACGGCGCGAACTCCGGCTCGTCGGCGAGGAGTCGTGCGAAGGCCGCGGCGAGGCCCTCGGCGTCCAGTCCGAGTTCGGCGAGCAGGCGGTCCGGTCGGTGCTGCTCGAGGTAGGCGCGCGGGGTGCCGAGGATACGCGTGGTCGGGAACGGGCGAGAGAGGTCCTGTGCCCGACTTCGTACGGCGGAGACCATCAGCGTCCCGGCGCCGCCGTGTCGCGTGCCGTCCTCCACCGTCATGATGCGCTGGTGCTCGAGGGCCGCGTCGATCATCGAGGGATCGGGCGGCAGCACCCGAACGTCGTAGAGCGTGATTCGCGTGGCGTCGTCGCCCATCAAGGACAGCGCCTTGTACGCGGTCGGGGCCATCTTGCCCACGGCGAGCACGCACAGCGAGCCATCGCCGCGCACGACTTCGCGCGCCTCCAGACCGTCGCCAACCTTGCCGTCGAAGGGCTTGGGCAGGGTCTTGGGGAATCGCAACGCCGTCGGCGTCGTCATCGACAGCGCGGTCGCGAGCATGCCCGGTACCTCTTCGGCCGACGAAGGAGCGAAGACGGTCATGTTGGGTATCGCGAGGCAGAGTGCGATGTCGAGTAATCCGTGATGGCTCGGACCGTCGTCACCGGTGATCCCGGCGCGGTCGAAGACGAAGACGACCGGGAGGTTGAGGAGTCCGACGTCGAGGTGCGCCTGGTCGAACGCGCGTGAGAAGAACGTCGAGTAGACGGCGACCACGGGTTTGAGTCCGCCCATGGCCATGCCGGCCGCCGCGGTCACCGCGTGCTGTTCGGCGATACCGACATCGAAGAAGCGCTCGGGGAACTGCGCCTCGAAGTTGAGGAGCCCCGTGGGACCGGCCATCGCCGCGGTGATCGCCACGATGCGCTCGTCGGCGCTCGCCAATGCGACGAGCGAGTCAGAGAAGGCCTGGGAGAACGACTGGGGCGCGACGTCCTCGTCCTCCTTTCGCGGGGGAAGTTTGAAATCGTGCATCTTGAGGTCATCGTCGATGGCCGGGTCGTAGCCGAGGCCCTTGGTGGTCAACACGTGCACGACGATCGGGCCGTCCCACTGCGCGGCGCTCTTCAGCGTGGTCTCGAGCGATTCGAGGTCGTGACCGTCGATCGGCCCGATGTAGCGAACGCCCAGGTTCTCGAAGAAGGTGTGGGGCGTCACCATCTCGCGCACCACCGACGTGAACCCGTCGAGGCCGAGGTAGGCCGCCTTGCCCACGCGCGGCAGGTGGGGCACGGTCTTTCGGATCCGTCCGCGCATGGTCAGGTAGGTCTTGTTGAGGCGAAGCGCCGTGAGTGACTCCGAGAGTTTGGAGATCGTCGGGGCGTAGCTGCGGCCGTTGTCGTTGAGCACGATGACGACGCGCTGGTTGGAGTGGCCGAGGTTGTTGAGGGCCTCGTAGGCCATACCGCCGGTCAGGGAGCCGTCGCCGACGACGGCGACGACGTGACGCTTGCCACCGTGACCGATCAGCTCCTTGCGCTGCTGGAGGGCCACGGAGAGTCCGTGCGCGTACGAGAGCGCCGTTGACGCGTGACTCGACTCGATCCAGTCGTGCTGGCTCTCGGACCGGTTCGGATAGCCCGAGAGACCGCCACGCTGGCGAAGGTTCTTGAAGCCGTAGCGACGGCCGGTGAGGAGTTTGTGGACGTAGGCCTGGTGGCCGGTGTCCCAGAGGATGATGTCCTTGGGTGAGTCAAAGACCCGGTGCAGTGCCAAGGTCAGTTCGACGACACCGAGGTTGGAGCCGAGGTGACCGCCGGTTGCGTTCGTCGTCACCGTTTCGATGATGAACTGGCGGATCTCCTCGCTCAGTTGGTCGAGTTCGTCGTAGGAGAGGTTTTGGAGATCGTCGGGGCTTTCGATGGACGGCAGAATCACCTCATCAGCCTACCCAAGGGCCACGAAATGCCGTCAGCGCGTACTGGGTCCCCAACTACGCTCGCAGGCATGGATTCCACTCTGGTTGCACACGACGTACTCCAACGAGTCTTGGGCGAAGCGATGGGTCGAGGCGGTGAGTTCGCCGAAGTGTTCGTCGAAGACCGCTCGACGTCATCGGCAATGCTCGACCAACGCCGAGTCGAGGAGCTCAGCTCGGGCCGTGATCGAGGCGCTGGCATCCGCGTCGTCGTCGGCGAGACCACGGGGTTCGCCCACACCGCGGACCTGTCCGAGCGAGGACTGCTGAGCGCCGCCCAAGCCGCGGCGAGTGTCGCGCGACAAGGTGGAGGTGGCGTGCGCGAGATCGCGCTCGGTCCATTGACCAATCACCCGACGGGGGCGACGGTATTGCCCCAGGACGTCGACAAGGCGCGCAAGATCGAGTTGATGAATTTGGCCGACGACGCCGCGCGTTCCGAAGGATCGTCCATCACCCAGGTGTCCGTGGCGCTCGGCGATTCCTCGCGCCGATTCGTCGTGGCGAACTCCGAAGGTGTGTACGCCGCCGATCATCAAGTGCGCACTCGTTTCAACGTCACGTGCATCGCCACGGGCGACACCGGGATGCAGACCGGGTACCGGCCGATCGCCGGCACGCGCGGCTTCGAGCTCCTGAGCGCCGAGGCGGTCGCCGACGCGGCGCGAGGCGCCGCTCGCCAAGCGATCACCAAACTCGACGCCCGACCGGCACCCTCGGGCGACCTCCCGGTCGTCCTCGCCGGTGGGTCCGGCGGCATCTTGTTCCACGAAGCCTGCGGGCACGGGCTCGAGGCCGACGCCATATTGAAGCAGGCCTCGGTCTACGCCGGCAAGGTCGGCCAGCAGGTGGCGAGTCCCCTCGTGACCCTCGTGGACGACGGTTCGATCGAGGGGGAGTGGGGCTACCTCGCACTCGACGACGAAGGACGACCGGGCGCGCGCAACGTCTTGATCGAGAACGGTGTGTTGACCGACTACATGTGGGACTACTTGCGCTCGCGCAAGGAGGGTCGACTCTCTTCGGGAAACGGTCGACGACAGAGCTACCAACACCTGCCGATGGTGCGAATGACCAATACCTATCTGATGCCCGGCGAGTCCGACGCCGACGAGATCGTGGCGCAGACTCCCTACGGTGTCTACGTCGCACAACTGGGTGGCGGTCAGGTCAATACCGCGACCGGCGACTTCGTCTTTGGCATGACCGCGGCGTTCATGATCGAAGACGGCAAGATCACGTCACCACTTCGTGACTGCAACCTGATCGGCAACGGGCCCGACATCCTGCAACGTGTCGACGCCGTGGCGACCGATTTCTCAATGACGCCCGGTACGTGCGGGAAGAACGGTCAGAGTGTGCCGGTCGGCTGCGGGCAGGCCACGATGCGATTGACGGGCGTCACCATTGGCGGAGCAGCGGGGTGAGCGCCCTCATCGAACAGGCGATTCGCATCCTCGAATCGGTTCAGGGTTCCGAAGAGATCGAGGTCTACCTCGCGAGCGGGGTCGATACCGAGGTCCAGTCCTACCAGGGCGAGATCGAAGAGCTCACGAACGCCACGTCCACGGGTGTCGGCATCCGGGTGTTGCGCGACGGGGCGGCCGGTGCACAGGTGGGCACCGCGTGGGCCGGATCCCTCGACGAGTCCGCGGTCATGGACGCCCTTCGCGAGGCTCGCGACAACGTTCGCTTCGCGACCGAGGATGAGTTCATCGCCTTCGCGCGTCCTGACGGCGTGCCCGCGGTCGAACTCACGCTGACCGATCCGGGAGTGGCGAGCACGTCACTCGACGACAAGATCGCGATGGCGATCGAATTGGAGCGCCTGGTACGAAAGGGTGACTCGCGGATCCGTCAGGTCGATTCGGCGAACTACTCGGACTACATCGCGGAGGCGGCGATCGTCTCCACGACCGGCGTCAAGGCGTCCTACGCGCGCACGGGAGCGTACGTCTCGGTCGAAGCGATCGCCAACGATGGCGCCGACGACCAGACGGGTTGGGGACTGTCTGCCGGTCGCTCGCCCGGGGACCTCGACGTCGAGAAGGCGGCGCGTGACGCCATACGCCGCGCGACGAGCATGCTGGGCGCGGTCAAACCGGCATCGTTCAAGACCACGGCCGTCTTCGATCCACGAACGGCGGCGACGCTCTTCTCGATCATCGGCGGTGCGTTGAGTGGTGAGGCGGTCGTGCGCGGCCGTTCGTTCTTCGCCAACCGAGTGGGAGAGGTCGTCGCCGCACCCACGTTCACGCTGATCGATGATCCGACGGACGCGCGCCACTTCGGTGCGAGCATCTTCGACGGTGAAGGGCTCGCCTGTCGGCGCAACGTGCTCATCGAGGACGGACAGTTGAAGGCCTTCGTCTACGACACGGTCTCCGCGCGCCGAGCGGGAACGTCCTCGACCGGTAGCGCCGTGCGCGGTGGCATCGCCGGGTCCCCATCGGCGGGATGTCGCGCGTTGCAACTGCTGCCCGGAGAACTCGATCAGGCGGAGATCTTTCGCCGAGTCGGTAACGGCATCTTCGTGGAGTCGCTGATCGGCGTGCACTCGGGGGTCAACACCGTCTCGGGCGACTTCTCGGTCGGTGTGACGGGCCTCATGATCCGTGACGGACAACTGGCTGAACCGGTTCGAGAGATCACGGTGGCGTCCACGCTCCAGCGCATGCTGCTCGACGTGGTCTACGTGGGCAGCGACCTCGAATGGCTGCCCGGGAGTGCGGCCGGACAGACGGTGGCCGTCGCCAATATCGCGGTCTCGGGGACTTAGTCCGAGGTCGTCGAGGACGTCGAGGTCGACGTCGTGGCGGTGGACGGAGTCGCCGCCGGCGTAGAGCTGGCGTCGGTTGACGCCGCCGGCGCCGGGGTCGTCGTGCTCGTCGAGGGCGCCGTCGACTTGGCCGAACTTCGACTGTCGTTCTTGTAGAAGCCCGAACCCTTGAAGACGATGCCAACGGCGGAGAAGACCTTGCGAAGTTCACCGCCGCAGGCGGGGCACGTCGTGAGGGCGGCGTCAGAGAACTTCTGGACGGCTTCGAGACGCTCGTGGCAGGACTGACACTCGTATTCGTAGGTAGGCATTGCGTAACTCCCGTGCTGCCAGTGGACCTGAGCAGTTTACTCGCCCCCGTTCTCGGGTCAGCCGCGTGATCAGTAACATTGCGCTGTGGACGACTTCCACCAACTACGACGTCCATCAAGTGGTGGCGCGTTCCCGCGCGACATCGGCCCCTCGGAGGTCTCCGCGCGGCGCGCACTCGCGCGCTGTCGGATCAACATGGACGCCTCGACGACGGCGAGTGTCGCCGCGAACGCGATGAACAAAGGTGACGTGCTCGCCACGGCGCGAGTCGCCGGCATCCAGGCCGCGAAACACGCGTCGACGCTCCTGCCCATGTCACACCCCGTCCTCGTGGGCAACGTCCACGTCAATTTCACCATCGCCGACACGCACATCGATGTCGAGGCGAGTGTCGACACCGTGGACCGCACCGGGGTGGAGATGGAGGCGCTGATGGCGGTGACGGTGGCGGCGCTCACGGTCTATGACATGTGCAAGTCGTCGGACCGGACGATGACCATCGAAGAGGTCGCTCTCTGGGAGAAGTCCGGTGGTCGCTCGGGCAACTGGCGGCGCGAAGAGCAACTCGACACCACTCCCGACAAGGGCTCTCTCTAGAGGGCGTTACCGCTTCTTCTTGGCGGCTCGTTCGGCGAGCGCCTCCCGATTGGTCGCGACCGCGTCGCGAATGAGCGCTTTGAACGCCGCTTCGTTGATCTTCTCGCCCTCGTGGAAGTCGATCGCACGGCGCACGTTGCCTTCCAAACTGGAATTGAAGAGTTTCTTCGGATCCTTGACGGAGGCTCCACGAAAGAACGTCAACTTCACGGCGGCCTTGTAGGCCTCCCCGGTGCAGATGCCACCATCATGGGACCAGACCGGTACGCCCGGATTCGAGGGCTTCACCCATTTCCACTCTTCGACGACCTCAGGGTCGGCGTCGTGGATGAGTTGGCGCAGGCGTGCCAGGGTCTCGCCTCGCCAGTCGTCCAGTTCCTTGATCCGATTGGTGATGTTCGCAACGGCCTTGGGGTCAGTGGGAACTGTCGGCGTCATGGTCTCGTGAATCCTCCAATTCGACACGTGGGGTCAAGGCACAAAATCCTAATCCGGTCGCTCGCTCGTCGACGTTCTACAGGCAACCGGGATTCAGGTTGACCAAGGCGTTCTTCGCTGACGTGACGTTGAGTGACACCTTGGCCCCGTTCTGGAAGTCGCTGGCGCTCACGCTGTAGTGCCCGATTGGTTCGACCCAGGCGATCTGTTGTTCACCGTAGATCTCCCATCGTGCGATCACCGTGGCCCCGTGGTACAGCGTGATGCGCGTCGCGAGTCGTTCCTCCTTCTGGTGCGTGATGACCGGACCGATGCACGGTCCGCCGCTGATGACGAGGATGCCGGTGGTGGAACTATTTGAACCACCACGAAACCCCTCGTTGGTGTTGCCCAAGGGGACGATCCCGTAGGGCTCCTTAGCCGCGCTCGCCGGTGGCGCGAGCCACAGCAGCGACGAAGCCAACAACGCGAGGGCGGCGAGTACCGAGTTAGTGCTGACGTGACGGGTTCGACGTTGGTTCTTGCGTGCTTCTGTCGACATGGTGTCCACCTTTCCCAGAAGAAGCGTTCTTCCTCTCATACTCTTCCTGTGCGACCGGGCGGGGCGATTACTTGGCATTTCCATAGAGTTGGCGCATTGTGGCAGGATGGGCCGATGATCGACCACATCTCAATTCAGTGCACCGATGTCGCGGCGAGTGCCACGTTCTACGACGCCGTACTCGCGACAGTCGGCGGCGAGCGCGTCATGGACTTCGGCGAGGTCATCGGCTTTGGAACCCCTCCGATGCCCGACTTTTGGATCGGCCCGCGAGCGACCGGGGACGGCTTTCGCGAGTCGCACATCGCCTTTAGCGCCCCCGATCGGGCCGCCGTTGACGCCTTCTTCGACGCCGCCGTCGCGGTGGGCGCCGAAGTGCTCCACGAACCACGGGTGTGGGAGGAGTACCACCCGAACTACTACGGCGTCTTCGTGCGCGACCCCGACGGGAACAACGTGGAAGCGGTCTGTCACGGTCCCGAGTGACCGGATCGAATCGTTGCGCCAGAGGTCATCGACCGGCGCCAAATCGAATCCGTCCCCTGGGTGACGATCGAGTGGACGGCGTCGTCGTGACCGGTACCCTTTTAAGTGCAACGGCGACAGGAGTCTCATGAGCAGTATCCGCGGAGGGGTTGAGCAGAGTCGGGAACGACTCATCGCGCTCGTCCTGCTGCTCCAGCGCGCGTGGCAGTACGGCGCGTTGAGCCAAGACGAAATCGTTCGCGAACTGAAGATCGATGAGTTCCCGGTCTCGGCCAAAGGCCCGAAGAAGATCCCGGCCTACGAAGGCAACGACGGTGCCATTCGTCAGAAGTTCGAGCGCGACAAGGCTCGCATCCGCGAGCTTGGATTCGAGATCGAGACAGTGGCACGCGACGATGGCGGCGTCGGCTACCGGATCGACCCTTCGAGCGGTTACGCACCATTGCTGTACTTCACCCCCGACGAGGAGCGCGTGGTGCGCCTCGCGCTGCGCTTCTGCGGCTTCGGGGCGTCGGGTGCCTTCAGCGTGTTCAACGAGGTCCCCGCGAGCGACGGGGGACTCGAATCCTCCATGTACTACACGCCGGTCATGCGAGCGCTCAATCTGCATCGCGCGTTGGCCTTTGACTATCAGTCCGGCGCGAACAAACCCCGCGTCGTCGAACCTCTCCTCATCGACGTGTTCAACGGCGTCTCGTATCTCATCGCGAGGGTGAAGGGGAGCGACGAGATCAAGGGTTACCGCTTCAGTCGCATGACCTCCATGCCCGTCGTGCTGTCCGACGAGTTCGAGCCCAGCAGCGAGGCTGTGGACATCGCCAAGGCCTGGCGACCCGAGTTCGCCCGGTCGCCGTCGCCGCTCGACGTGGTCGTCACGACCAACGAGAACTACGCCGACCTCTTGGTCCGTCAGTACTCGGGCGCCCTCGCCGCGACGAAGAAGGACGGCAAGGTCGAAGTCGGCTTCAGTTTTGAGAGCCCCCGGGCGGCGCTGCGATTCGTCGTCGAGGGTGCCGATCGCATTCGACTGCAGTCGCCCAAGTCGCTCAAGTCCGATCTCGCGGACTGGCTGAAGGGCGTCAACCGCGGCAAGGCGCCGTCGCCCGACGACATGGTGTTCGCCGGTCCGTCGACGAACGACGTGCTCGGTCAGACGCTCCAACTCCTTCACGCGGTCTACGTGTCCGAGGACGGGCTGCGCATCAGTGAGTTGGCCCGACGATTCTCGCTCGATCCCGAGCACGTGCGCTTCATTATGGACCGGCTCGTCGCCCTCGAACCAATGGCCGGCTCGACCGACGGAACCGAGTCGTTCCCGGCGCACGTGCTGAAGGAATGCGACGACTGGGACGACGAAGCAAATGACGACTCGACGTACCGGGCCGACTTCAGCGACCTTCCCGAAGGGGCCGAGGAGCACTCCGCGTTCATGTGGCGCGATCTCTTCGAACTCAACATCGCGCTTCGTGAGGCCTCGCGCGTCTACAGCGATCCGGCGATCCTCTCGGCCATCGAAAAGATCGAAGACGCGACGAGCGCCTACGTCCAGGTCGAGATGACGACGAATGAGACGTTGTTGAAGAACGTCTCCGAAGCGGTCGAGGATCACCAACAGATCAAGATCCTCTACACGTCGGCCACGGGCGACGTCGCGACCACCAGGTCCATCGAACCGCGCGAGATGAAAGTACTCAACGGACACACGTACGTGCGCGCCTACTGCACGACCCGTCAGTCCTGGAGGACGTTTCGCGTCGATCGAATCAACGCCATCGTCGCCAAATCCGACGCCACCGAGTCCCGGCCGCCCGACACCGTCGTCAACTGGCTGACCCAGGTCGGCGAGGAGGGCGACGAAGTCATCGTGGTCATCGAGTCGGGGCTGCGCTGGTTGTTCGAACCGCTGCCCAACGCGCAGTGGTCGGCACTCAAGGATGGTCGACACGCGGTCAAGTTCCGGGTGTCCAACGAGGCCTTCCTCGACCAATTGATGCTCCGCGCGGGCGAAGGGGCCGTCGTGGCCTCGCCCAAATTCGCCAAAGCGGGCCACGAACTGGCCAAGCGGATCGCCGCGCAGTTGTAACGAGACCGTTGGGCCCCACGGGGGTGCCCAATGTTACGAGTGCTGGTACGACGATCCAATGACGTCACCTATTTCACCAACGACGCGGCCCGTGAGATCGAGGGCTTGCGCGAGGGTGGTCCGGGATGGTGGCTGCGCGGTGAGGGTGACGCGCGAGATCCACACGACGTGGCGACGGTGCTGCGCTCGAGCGAGCGGTCCTCAGTGTTGGGTTACGACATCGTGGTCGCCGCGCCGCGGCCGGTCTCGATCCTGCTGGCCATCGATCCCGAGCACGGGCCCGGGGTCGTCAGCGCGCATCGCGACTCAGTGCGCTCTGCCATGGCGTACCTCGAGGAGCACGCACTCGTCGTTCGTAACCGCCGCCACGGCGAGGACCGCGATGAAGCCGGGCGATGGGCCGGCATGGTCGGTTTCACCCACGGCGTGAACCGACACGGTGAACCACATCTCCACGACCACGTGTTGGTGGGTGCACGACCTGAGGGCGTGCAGAGCGTGCTCGACAGTCGGGCTCTCTACGCTCACCTTCGGGCCGCGGACGCGCTCTATCGGGCGTCGCTGCGCCACGAGCTGGCCGAGCAGACGCCCTGGTCGGTATGGCGCTCGTTCCAGGGCGTCGAACACGTGATCGGACTCGACGAGGGCTACCGCGCGTTGTGGGGTGGTCACCACGCAGCGCGCGGCGAGAAGTTGCACTGGGAACGCGACGACGCCGTGGCCACGTGGCGTGAGGACCAAGCTCGCTACGCGCCCCAGGGGGAGCTCGCCGCGCCGCCACGGCGTGACACCCTCGACGAACATCGTTTCGCGGGGGCGCTCGAAGGTCGGCCCGACGTCGCGCGCCGACACGTCATCGAAGCGTGGAGCAACGCCGCGCGATTCGGCCAGGATGCCGGCGAACTCACGCGGAGCGTCGACACGCTCTATCCCGGCCTCGCCGGAGCGCGTGGTGTGCGCGAGCCGGTGATCAGCGTGCGAGAGGCGAGGATGACCTCACTGGTTCGCGAACGTGGCGACCGCCCGCTCCAGGAGAATGCCCTCGATCAGTGGCGTCAGCGTTCGCGTGAGCGCTCGAGCGAACGCTCGGACCGGTCGAGATAGTGGCGAAATCGGGGGTGCGAATAGGCGGGCGTCAGTTGGACCCATCGCATCTGCTTACTGGCGTCGAGACCCATGGCGAAGCCGGGTCGACCGCTCGCGAGTTCGCTCATCGACGCTCGGTCGCGCTCCACCCAACTCGTTGAACGGCCGGCTCGCTTGCCCCGGGCACCGTACTGGAGCGTCGGCATCGGAACGAGCGCACGGCCCGCCAGATGGCGAAGCATCTCCAGCGTCTGACGATCGGCAATACCCGGCAACACGATCGTGGTGGGGAAGAGGGAGAGAAAGCCCTCGGCCGACGTGCCCCACCGGCTGCGGGCTTGACTGAGGTCCTGGAGGCACGCGAGGGTCACCACGCCCTGACCGCCGCCCTCCGAGACGATGCTGGCCAGGCGTGGCAGCGGGGCGACATTGGCCAATTCGTCGAGCGCAAGGAGCAGACGGGCTCCTTCCTCATGGCGGTCGTAAGTGGCGTGGACGATCTCCTCGATGAGACCGACCACGAGCGGCGTGGTCACCGCCTGGTGGCGACTGGGCGCGACGATATGGAGTTGATGAGGTCCCGACAAGAAGGCGTCGATGTCGAGGGGCGACTCCCGCGAGGAGGCGCGCGCCGCGTCCGTGCGCACGCCCGCGAAAAGACCCGACGTCGTCGACCAGATGCTCGACCGTTCCCGGTCCTCGGTCGCGAGGACGCCGCGCAGCAGTGACACCGATGGATGATGTTCGCCGTGTCGTTCACTCAATTCATGGATGACATCGTCACATCGTCGTTCGTCGACACGCGACGCCAGTTCACCGAGTGACTCGCCTCGAAGGGCGCACGCGTGCAAGAGCGGTGCGACGAGTGCGCCCGCACGTTCGGTCCAGTGATCGTCACTTCGATCGCCGCGACCACGTCGAGCGATGTCAATAAGGCTGCGCGACGCAAGAATTGCGCCGTCCCAAGAAAAACTTTGTCGCAACGGCGAATAACCAATTCGATGAACATTGGGTGGAGTGCGCACTGTTCCTGATGGATCGAAGAGCAACGTCGCACCATCGCGACGCGCGTTCGACATCAGTGACACGACGTCATTCTTCGTCGACGTGACGACGCAAGAAGCATTGGTCATCAGGAGATTTGGCAACACTATTGATGATGTCTTGCCGCTACGACTCGGACCAAGAACAAGTGTTGAACGTTGCGCACCACTCGTCGCGTCACCGTTCGCACCGCGACCAAAATAAATTCCAACATCGTTGCGCACGAAAAACATCGGTCGCAGAAAAACTTCGAAATGCTTGACATTGGTGTGTAAAGCGAGTGAACTTTTAGATGTCCTTCTGCGGAGGAGGTGAACGAAGAGTGAAACGTTGTTCACAACGTTTCACGAAGCGCTTTTCCGCGTAGGACCGTGCACTGCGATCAGTCGACGTACAGCTGCGAAGCCGGACGGCACATGAGCGAGTACACGTTTGTCAATGCGGTACCGATTTCGAGAACACCACGGTGGTGTGCTCGAGGTCCCAAATTGATTCAACGTTGAGTCCCAAGGAGGGAAAGTGGCACCAGCCGCGAAGAAGAAGGCTGTAGCCAAAAAGGCTCCAGCAAAGAAGGCCGCGAAGCGTCCTGCTGCAAAGAAGAAGGCCCCTGCAAAGAAGGCCGCCGCTAAGAAGCGTCCGGCAGCGAAGAAGGCCGCGAAGCGTCCTGCTGCGAAGAAGAAGGCCCCTGCAAAGAAGGCCGTCGCTAAGAAGCGTCCTGCTGCTAAGAAGGCCGCGAAGAAGGCCCCTGCGAAGAAGGCCGCCAAGCGTCCTGCTAAGAGGGCTGCTGCTAAGAAGTAGTCAGGTCCCGTCAGGGATTTTGCATTCGAGGGGGGCCGTTGGCCCCCCTCGAATGCTTTCTCAGGACAAGTCGGACGGTTCGTCGACGTCGAATCGCCACGGGCTGTCCGTGATGAGCGTCACCGCCTGATCGAGACGTCGCGCTTCGTCGGCGTGCAGCGAAGCCGAGTCGACGCCGTAGGCGAAGTGGAAGTCGAGTCCCGTGGGAAGCGCCAGCACGTTGGTGCCGCGATGGTGGTGGTCGGTCACGATAGTGACACCCTGGGGTGGATTGAAGGTTCCGAGGCCGGCCGGTGAGCGCAGATCGCCGTGCACGATGAGCAGCCGCTCAAAACGCTCGCTGAGGCCCTCGTAGGCACCTTGCACGGCCTCATTCAACGTCGTTGCGTGCGAGTGCCACACCTCAGCACCGTGCTCTTGGGCGAAGAGAGAGATCGCCGCGCTTTCACTCACCACGATGACATGACGTGGAGCGCAACTGCGGATGACCTCGGCGGCGAGGTTGCGTGCGAGCGCCGAGACGTCGTTCGTACCTCCCGCACGAAGTCGTTCCTTGGCGAGATCGAACTGCTTGAGGGGCACGACGAACGCGTCATTGGTCACGACAAAACATGTTACGGGGCGAACACCTCACTACCCTTGAGATGGTGAGCGTGACAGTTGACTTGCTGGACGTCGAGCGACCGCTCCTCGCGCGAGGTGAGGTCGTGGTCGGGATCGACGAAGTCGGGCGCGGCGCCCTGGCCGGACCGCTGACCGTGGGTGCCGTCGTGCTCACTCGTTGCGAGCAACCGCCTGAGACCTTGACCGATTCGAAGTTGTTGACGGCGCCACGTCGCGAGGCGCTCGTCGAGCCCCTGGTGCGCTGGGCCGCTGATTGGTCACTCGGATCGGCCAGCGCGTCAGAGATTGATATGTGGGGACTGCGCTTGGCGCTCGCGGTGGCGGCGACTCGAGCGCTCGACGGTCTCATCGAGAGGCCGACGTACGCACTGATCGATGGTTCGTTCAACCTCCTTCGCGCACCCTTGGACCTGGCGTTTGGTGCCGCCGCGCCGCCGGAACTGAGCTACCAATCGCTGCGCGCCACGACCGTCGTGAAGGGTGACCAAAAGTGCGCCTCGATCGCGGCGGCGTCGGTACTCGCCAAGGTCCATCGCGACGCCGTCATGAACGACCTCGACGGTGAGTTCCGAGCCTTCGGGTGGGCCAGCAATAAGGGCTACGGCGCGGCCCTGCACCTCGAAGCACTTCGCCAATGGGGTCCCAACGTCCATCATCGACAGAGTTGGCGACTACCGGAGCGCAGGGCGACCGAACAGCCCTGATGGAGGCGGCCAACGCCGAACCCACGCCCCAAAGAATTCGCCGGGGATGAGTAGGATGGGTTAACTATGTCTTCGCTGCTCACCGTCAATAATCTGCAGGTCCAGTTCGCCACTCGAAAGACATTTGCCACTGCCGTGGATGACTTCTCGCTGACCATCAATGCGGGCGAGTGCGTGGGTCTGGTGGGCGAATCTGGCTGCGGAAAGACCACGACGGGACTGGCGATCATGCGCCTGTTGCCGGGCAACGGACGCATCGCATCGGGCAACATCCTCCTTGACGGGGTCGACCTGGCCACGCTCACTGAGAAGGAGATGCAGAGCCAACGGGGACGCACCGTGGCGCTCATTCCCCAAGACCCGATGAGTTCGCTCAACCCCACGATGCGCATCGGACGGCAAATCGGCGAAGGCGTGCGCATCCACGAAGGTCTGAGCGAGGAGGATGCGCGCAAGCGAGCCCTCGAGGTGCTCGAGATGGTTGAGATGCCGCGCCCGGCCGAACGACTCGATCAGTACCCGTTCGAGCTGTCCGGCGGTCTTCGCCAGCGCGTGATCATCGCCATGGGACTGGTCTGCAAGCCCAAACTCCTGATTGCCGACGAACCGACGACCGCCCTCGACGTGACGATCCAGGCACAGATCCTCGACATCATCGACACGCTGCGCACCGAGCTCAACATGGGCGTCCTGCTGATCACCCACGACATGGGCGTCATCGCGGGACGGAGCGACCGCGTCGTGGTCATGTACGGCGGGATCAAGGCCGAAGAGGCGACAACTGACGAACTGTTCCACGACATGCGCCACCCGTACTCGCAGGCGCTGCTTGCCTCGATGCCGAACCTCGAGAACGCGACCAAGCACGAGCTCGCCTCGATCGCTGGACTTCCGCCCGACCTCACGAGGGAGATCGTGGGTTGTCGCTTCGCGCCGCGATGCATGTACGCGACCGACCAGTGCCGCGAGGTTGAGCCGCCGCTCACCGTCGAAGGCGACCACGCCTTCGCATGCTTCCACCCCGTGTCGGGCCCGAGACCGGTGGTGGTGCGCACGGCCACAACGGCCGTCGCTGCCGCGAAGGGTTCCGGGAAGGAGATCCTGCGCGTCGAGAACCTCGTCAAGGAGTTCGCGATCAAGGCCGGACTCGTGCGCCACAAGGTCGGCGCCATCCACGCGGTGTCGAACGTCAGTTTCACCATCAAGGAGGGCGAGACCTTCGGACTGGTCGGTGAATCTGGTTGCGGTAAGACCACGATCGGCCGAATGGTGGTCGGATTGGACTTACCCACGGCGGGACAGATCTCCTTTGACGGGAAGGTCGTCTCGGCGAAGAACCACAAGCCCACTCGCGAAGACCGCCGTCAGCGCCAGATGATGTTCCAGGACCCCTATTCGTCGCTGAACCCGCGCATGAAGGTCTCCCAGATCCTCGGCGAGCCCCTGCTGGTCCAGCGAGACGGCACCAAGGCCCAACAGGCGCTGCGCGTCGACGAACTGCTCCTCTCGGTGGGACTCGAGCCCTCTGCGGCAGACCGATACCCCCACGAATTCTCGGGCGGTCAACGTCAGCGCATCGGCTTCGCCCGCGCTCTCGCACTCAATCCCCGTCTTATCGTCGCCGACGAGCCGGTCTCCGCTCTCGACGTCTCCATCCAGGCCCAGATCCTCAACCTCATGAAGGACCTACAGCGTCAGCACACGCTCTCGTACATCTTCGTGAGCCACGACCTTGCGGTGGTCTATTACATGGCCGACACCATCGGCGTCATGTACCTCGGCAAGATCGTGGAGATCGGTGACGCGGAGTCGGTGTTTCGCTCGCCAGCACACCCCTACACCCAGGGCCTCCTCGACGCCGTGCCCGTGCCCGATCCGAGCGAAGCTCGTAGCCGTCGTGGTCGCCAGGTCACCGGCGAATTGCCTTCACCGGTCAATCCACCCTCTGGTTGCCGATTTCGAACCCGTTGTCCTCGCGCGCAGGACGTCTGCGCGAACGTCGAACCACCCTTTGAGGACTTCGGTGAGACGCATCAAGCGGCGTGCCACTTTCCCTTGATGACGCCCGTCACCCTGGCATCGAAGATCTCTCAATAGACGTTGCGCCACAGCAGTGGATGACCGCGAGGCCGTGTCGCCCAGCTGGTCGAACGCCGTGATCGATGACGACGGGCACTCCCCAAAATTGTCGCTGCTACGCCATCGCGACCAACGTCGCCAAGGCGTGACTTCGCTTTAGCGCTCGAGCAAACGAACTTCGAAGGCGTCGCGCAAGGCGTCACCGATGTAGTTGATCGAGACGATCACCAGGATGAAGATGATCGCCAATGGGTAGACCTCCCACCAGAATCCATTCTCCAGTTGCTGCGCGCCGGCCTGGAGCATCGTGCCCCAGTCGGTCTGCGGCGCGGAGATCCCCAATCCCAGGAAGCCGAGCGCGGAGAGGAAGAGGATCGCGTCAGCGACCGAGAACGTGGCCACCGTCACGATGTTGCTGATCGAGTTCGGAAACACGTGGCGGCGGATGATGTGCCACTTACTGGCTCCCATTGCCGTCGCCGCTTGGGCGTACTCCAGCCTTCGGATCAGGAGTGCGTCACCACGAATGATGCGTGCGTTGCCCCACCAGCCGGTGAGGCCAATGACGAGGATGAGGAACGTCGTGGTGCGACCGAAGATCGTAATCAGCGTGATGAGGAGGAAAAGGTAGGGGATAGAGAGGAATGCGTCAATCGTTCGCATCATGACCGTGTCGGTGAATCCCGCGACAAAGCCCGAAATCATGCCGTACAGGGTACCGACGACGATGGTGATGAATCCGGCCAAGAAGCCCAAGGTCAGCGAGTATTCGCCGCCGTAGAAGATTCGGCCCAGTTCGTCGAAGCCCGAACTATCGGTCCCGAGCCAGTGGTGCGACGACGGCGCGGCATTCCAGGGCTGGCCGAAGGTGAGGGCCTGATTCGTCTGGTTCGTGGGGTGCAGCCAGGGAACCAAGTAGCAGGCGGCCGCGGTGACCAGGATGAAGATGACTGAAGCCACGGCCAGCTTGTTGCCAACGAATATTCGAAGTCGTTGCTTCCACATCGGGACGATGGCCTGGTGCACGCCGAGTGCCAAGTTCGCGGGCTCTCCGCCCATCTCCATCGGATCGTGAATGCCCGGCTTAAGTGTCGTCATCTCGCAGTTCCCTCAATTCTGATGCGCGGGTTCACAATGCCCAGCGCGACGTCGGCCAACAGGTTGCCCAAGAGAGTGAAGATTGCCACGAGGAGCGTGATGCCGAGCACGATTGGGATGTCGAGGTTGCTCGCGGCGGTCACGGTGACGATGCCGATGCCGGCGTAGTTGAACACCGATTCGACGATGAGTGCCCCGCCGAAGAGCGCGGGCAACGAAAGTCCCAGGATCGTGATGATCGGACCGAGGGCGTTGCGGAACGCGTGACGGAACAGGGTGCGTCGGTTCGAACAGCCCTTCGCCCTCGCCGAACGTATGTAGTCCTGCACCATGACCTCGAGGACCGTGCCACGCATGAATCGACTGAGACCCGCGACCGAGAGGAGCGTGAGGCAGCCGACGGGGAGGATGAAGCCCAGTGGATCGGTGAACAACAGCCACGGTGCGACACCCGGAGGCGGTGACGCCGCGAGGTGGGGCCAGTGGAAGCTGAACGCTTCGAGGGCGAGCAGGCACAGCAGGAACGACGGCATGGCGTAGAGGATGAAGGCGGTACCCGTCGCCGAGTAGTCGAAGACCGTGTTGCGTCGAACCGCCTGGTACATACCCAAGGGGATGGCGATGATGATCGTGAGGATGAGCGACGTGAGGGCGAGCCAGATCGTGCGCGGCACGTACACCTGGATGATCGACCATACCGATTGATTCTGTTTGTAGGAATGTCCCAAGTTGCCGTGGAAGAGCAGTTGCGTGATGTAGTTCCAGAAGCGCACGAAGAAGGGATGGTTGAATCCGTACTGTTCGCCGAAGCGCGCGACGTTGGCCGGTGTGGCGTGGGTTCCGAGCACCGCGTACGCCGGACCATAGATTCCGTGGTCCTGAAAGTAGGGGAGTGAGAACGTCACGAACATAACGATGAGCAACACCAGCAGAGACTGAAACAGTCGTCGGATGATGTACGTAAACACGCGGCAAGTCTATCAGCGCTCCCCGAAATTCTCAGTGCGCCACGGGCCTCGAATCGCCGCTACGACCAGCACAAAAACAACGAGACCCCCCTTTCGGGGGGTCTCGTTGAACGACTTAAGCGTCGCCGTCAATCGGGTACCTCTAGTAGTACAGGTACTCCGGCATGAAGTTGGCGAGCGGGTTCGGCGTGAAGCCGATCTTGCTCTTCAACGTGCGGATCACTTCGCCGGCGCCAGCCTGCTGCGGCTGGTACAGGACGGGAAGCTGCTGTGCGGCGTACTTGGCGAACGACGTCAACTTGGCGGTGCCGTAGGTCGTGCCGTTGATGAGCGAGGTCATCTGCGGGTCGCTGTACGAGCCGACGTTGAAGCCACCCTTAGGCGTGAACAGCGTCTCACCCGATGGGTAGTAGTCAGGCGCGTACGTCCAGCCACCGCCCCATGAGCACAGCTCGTAGCCAGCGCCACCGCTGCAGTCGCCGATCACGTTGTTGAACGTGTCGGTCGTGTGCGCAACGACGATGCCAATCGAGCCCCAGTCACTGATCTCGTCTTCGAAGGTCTGGTCGAGTGATGGTGAGCCACTGGCCCAGACGATCTTCAAGTTCAGCGTGTAACCCTGCGTGATGCCCGCGCCGCACTGGTTGGCACCAGTTCCTGGAGCGGTGCACGTCATGACACCACTCTGTTCAGTCCAACCGTGCGAGGTGAGTAGCGCCTTCGCGGCGGTCAGGTTGAAGGGGTACGGGTTCGCCACAGCACCACTCACCGCTGCTGGTGTGTTGGGAGGCAGTGGGCTGTAGATCGGGAAGCCGTAGCCCTTGTCCACGTTGGTGATGATGCCCAACTGGTCAACGGACTCTTGCATGGCCTGACGGATGTAGAGCTGTGCAATGGCTGCCGACTTCGGGTCATTCGGACTGAAGTTGAACGGCGCGTAGTTGAAGTTCCACGCGGAACCCGAGGTGATCTTGTAGCGGCTCGCGAGCTGGCCCCAGTTGGGTCCGGGCACACCGGGCTTGGGTGCGGGCGACGTCAAGATCGACGGGTCCACGAAGCCGAGGTCGATGCTTCCAGCCTGCAGGGCGTTCTCTTCGGACTGGGCAGAGGTGAAGGCGACTTCCTTCACGTACTGCACGAGTGCCTTTTGAGGGCCGCTGTACTTGGTGTTCGGCTGGAACGTCGCGTTACCCAGAGCGTCGAACGCGGTCAAGCGCCACGGGCCGTCGTCACCTGACTGCCAGAGCTTGTCGGTGTACGTGCTCGTCTTGCCGGACTGCGCATCGAGGTAGGCCTCGACGTTCTTGCAGGCCGAGTTCGTCGACGCAGCGCCGTAGGCGCCAGACGCACAACGTGCGGGCGTCCCAGGACCGGTCAGGTCCCACGAGTTGGGCATCGGCGTGATCTCCGAGAGGTAGTTATAGAGGATCCACCCGGGGTTGACCGAGGTCGAGAAGTTGATCGTCACCGTGTTGCCACTGCCGTGCGCGCTCGTCACCTGGTCAGGGATACCGTAGCCACCGTTGTAGCCACAGTAGGAGGTGGGGTCGGCCTTGTACATGTTCAAGAAGAACATGACCGATTCGGCGTTGACGGGCTGACCGTCGGCGAACTTCCAACCCTTCATGGTGATGGTGATCGTCTTGTTGCCGTGGCTGAACACTGGCGAATTGCCAGTCGAGAGCGACGGGACGTAGGCGCTGGAACCCTTCAGACCGAACCAGTACAGCGGACGGTACATGAGCTCCTGGAACTGGTTGATGTTGTCAACCGAGAAGAACGAACAACCCATATACGGGAAGATGTAGTTCGGGTTAGCGCCCGGACCTTCCGCAAATGTGATGGTGCCCGACGGTGCGCTTGCGCCACTTATCGCCGGAGCAATGAGGCCCATGGACAACGCGCTGGCGACTGCGCCAACGGTTATCGCAAGGCGAACTTTGCGTCGAAATTGCATATTAAATTGCCTCCCAGTGCCACGATTTGTGGTCACAATTGTTTTGCTTTCCCATCACTGATGGTCTGGCGCAACTGTATCGGGTGCAAAGGGGGTGATTCTGTTCACCAGAGCCGAAAAACCCCACAATTCTCGGGGACGAAACACCGAATCGTTTGGAAGCGAATCAAATGCTTGAAATTACGGTGATTTTCGACTTACGACGTCGACAGGGCGCTTTTGATGATCGAGGCGAGGTCCGGCTGGACGAACGCGTAGCCGCTGTCGCGAAGCACCCGCGCCACGACGTGTTGACTCGCCAAGACGGCGTCATTCGTGAGTTCGCTTCCGAGGATGAGTCGTAGCGCTGCGGCCGGCACCTGCAGCACTGCTGGTCGGTGCACCGCACGGGCGAGTGCCGCCGTGAACGCCGCGTTCGAAACCGCGAGCGCGCAGAGGTTGATCGGACCCTCGATCGCGTGATCGATCGACCATAAGATCGCACCTACTTCGTCTGCGAGCGAGATGGCACTCATGACCTGCTCTCCGTTGGCGAGTTTGCCGCCGACGCCGAGACGAAAGAGTGGCAGTTGTCGCTTCAGGACCCCGCCGCCCGCACTCAAGACGATGCCCGTGCGCAGGAGTGACACCTTCGTGCCCTTGGCCTTGAGCGCTCGCGCGGCGTCCTCCCACGCTTTGCAGACCTCGGCGAGGAAGTCGTTCCCGAGGGTGGCGCCCTCATCGACCGGCTCTGGTCGATGGGCGCCGTAGACGCCGACCGCGGATCCACTCGCCAGATACGCCGTACCGTTGGGCAACGAACCGAGCGCCTCGACGAGTAGCCGGGTCGACGCGACGCGCGAGTCGCGGACGATTTCCTTACGCCGATCGGTCCAACGGCGATCGCCCACGCCCGCGCCCGCCAGGTTGACCACCGCGTCGAAACCACCGATGGTCCGCAGGTCGTGCTCGTCGATGAAACCCTTCGAAGGGTCCCAGCGAATCGTGCGTTCGACACTCGCGGGCGCGCCGGGTCGCACGAAGCGCACCACCTCGTCGCCCCGCTGGCGAAGGGCCGCGACGAGTGCCGTGCCGATGAAGCCCGACGAGCCCGTTACGCCGACGCGCATGATTCGTGCCAGAGTGATTCGATCATCGTCGCGAGTTGATCGGGAATCGATAGATGAGCGCCATGTCCGGCATTGTGCAGTTCGCGGCTGCCGATGAGGCCGTTCAGTTGTGCCAGCCGCGCACAGAGCTCGCGGTAGTAGTCGGGTGAACGTTCGTCACCGTAGGCGTAGGTGGTGGGCACGCGCAGCTGGGTCAGCTCGAGCGCGAGGGCCTCGTGCAAGCTCGACAGGTCACTGATGAGCGACGGGCCGTCGCGTCGGCGTGAATCGCGCTCGAGTTCACTCAGTCGCTCCCACGCGGCGTCTGAGACCAGTCGCCGAAAGAATGCCTCGGCCTCTCGTTCGGGATCGTCCGTGAGCAGCCTGTGGGTGCCACTGCGGCGAAGGATCCACGGCAACGGCGCTTCGTAGAGGATCGCGAGTTCGAAGAGCGACGGGTCGGCCAGGCACGCGCCCAGTGCCACCACGCCACCGTAGCTGTGGCCAAAGACGACCACCGGACCGCGGTCACGCTCGTGTCGCGCGAGCGTCACGAGGTCCTCAACGTGAAGATCGAAGGACAGGGGTTGGAGATCGCGCGATCCCTGGTAGCCGCGCCGATCGTAGGTCACGACGTCGAGGTCCTTGATCCGTCGTGCCAGCCGAGCGAACGAGCCACCCCGGTCGAGCCCTCCGTGCACGCAGATCAGTGTTCCCTCGGGCATGTCCACGCGACGCTCCGCGACCGCCAGTCCGGGCACTGGAGAGTCGGCGATGAATCGCAGTCCATTCGGGGTCGTGGGGACGGAGGTCACCTAGGCAACTTACCCTTCGCCTCGACGCATCGAACCTCGTGAACTGACTCGATGGACCCCTAGGCTAGAAGGGTGACAACGCCTCCCCAAGACTCGTCATCCAAGTCGAAGAAAGGTTCCTTCGGACCCAACGCTTGGCTCGTCGACGACATGTACGACAAATTCCTCGCCGATCCCTCTTCGGTGGCGGAGAGCTGGCGCGAGTTCTTCGCCGACTACCAACGCTCGACCGTGCCCACCGTGGCGAGCGCCGCCGCTCCCTCGCTGACGTTGCCCGTGACCGACATCGATGACCAGGCGACACCACTGCGTGGCGCCGCGGCACGCATCGTCACGAACATGGAAGCCAGTCTGGCCGTGCCGACGGCCACGAGCGTGCGCACCGTGTCGGCCCGCCTCCTCGAGATCAATAGGGCGGGACTCAACGAATCGCTCTCGCGCTCGAGTGGGGCCAAGGTCTCCTTCACCCACTTCATCGCGTACGCGATCGTGAAGGGCCTCGCCGAGATCCCGTCGCTCAATGCCTCGTTCGTCGACGCGGTCGACAAGAAGGGGACGCCGGGTATCCGACGCCATGAGCACGTCGGTCTCGGTCTCGCCGTCGACGTGCAACGCGCCGACGGTTCGAGAAATCTCTTGGTGCCCGTGATCCGCGATGCCGACACGATGGACTTTCGAACGTTCCTCCTCGCCTACGAGGACCTCGTGCGAAAGGTGCATAACGCCAGTTTCGGGGCCGATGACTTCGTCGGCGCCACGGTCTCACTGACCAATCCCGGGACCCTGGGCACGGTGCAATCGGTGCCGCGACTCATGGCCGGTCAGGGCGCGATCTTCGGGGTCGGTGCGCTCGGATGGCCGCCGGGCTTCGAGGCGGCCGACCCGCGTGCCCTGGCTGAACTCGGCGTCGGGAAGGTCTTGACGTTGACCTCCACCTACGACCATCGCATCATCCAAGGTGCGGAGTCGGGGCTCTTCCTCAAATACGTGGCCGAGTGCCTCACCGGTGAGCACCGTTTCTATGACGAGGTCTTCGCGTCACTCGGCATCCCCTATGAGCCCGCTCGATGGGCGAAGGACAACAACCCGTCGGTGAGCGAGGGCGACGCGGAGCGAATTCTGAAGCAGATCCGCGTCCAGGAACTGATCAACATGTACCGGGTTCGCGGACACCTGAACGCTCACCTGGACCCGTTGCACAGCGAACCACCACCTCTGCACGCCGAACTCGACCTCGCGAACTACGGCCTCACCATCTGGGACCTGCAGCGATCCTTCGTCGTCGACGGCCTGGCCGGTCGATCCGAAGCGACCTTGGAGGAGATCCTCGCGATACTTCGCGAGGCCTACTGTCGCACGACCGGCATCGAATACGGCCACATCATGGATCCCCTGCAGAAGAAGTGGATCCAGGAACGAGTCGAAGGCGTGAGCTCGACGTTGAGTGTCGACGAGCAACATCGAGTCCTCGAGGCGCTCAACGCCGCCGAGGTCTTCGAACGATTCCTGCACACCCGCTACGTCGGCCAAAAGCGATTCGGCCTCGAAGGCGCGGAGTCCACGATCGTCGCCCTCCAGACCATCCTCGACGTCGCGGCCGACGAAGGAACCAAGGAGGCCGTTATCGGCATGGCCCACCGCGGCCGACTGAACGTGCTGGCCAACCTGGTCGGCAAGTCCTACAACGACATCTTCTCTGAGTTCGAGGGCAATCTCGACCCCGAAAGCGTCCAGGGCAGCGGCGACGTCAAGTATCACAAGGGAGCACGTGGCGAATTCAAGAATCCCCGAGGCGCCACCATCGACGTGTCGATGGCGTCGAATCCGTCGCACCTCGAGGCGGTCAGCCCGGTCGTCGAAGGCATCGTGCGCGCCAAGCAGGACCTCGTCCTACGACCGAGCGACGGAACCAACGTCGAACTGGACATCGAGCACTACCCCTATCTCGCGATCTTGATCCACGGCGACGCGGCCTTCGCCGGTCAGGGCGTCGTCGCCGAGACCCTCAACATGTCCCAGCTGTCGGGGTACCACGTGGGCGGCGCGATCCACATCGTCATCAACAATCAGGTGGGCTTCACCACCGCTCCCGATTCAGCTCGTTCGAGTTTCTACCCGACCGACGTGGCCAAGATGATCCAGGCACCGATCTTCCACGTGAATGGCGACGACCCCGAAGCGTGCGCCCGCGCGGCACGGTTGGCCTACGACTATCGCGAGACTTTCCACCGTGACGTGGTGATCGACATCGTCTGTTACCGGCGATTTGGCCACAACGAGGGCGACGACCCGAGTTACACCCAGCCCCAGATGTACAAGATCATCGACCAAATGCGTTCGGTGCGAAAGATCTACACCGAGACCTTGGTGCGTCGTGGCGATCTCTCGATCGAGCAGGCCGAGGCGGCGCTGAACGACTTCAACGAACGTCTGCAAAGCGTCCTCGACGAAGTGCGCACCGTCCCGGTCCCCGAACTCAAGAGTGTGCCGGTCGCCGAGGTACCGGTGGATGCGCCGGCACCCGAGACCGGCGTGGACCGCGCCACATTGCTCGAAGTCGCTCGCGCGACGATGAGCGCCCCCGAAGGTTTCACCATCCATCCCAAGCTCGACCGTCAGTTCGCGCAGCGTCTCGCGCTGCTCGATGAGGGGGAGGTCGACTGGTCGCTCGGTGAAGCGTTGGCGATCGGCACCTTGGTGCGGGCCGGTTCGAACGTCCGTCTCATTGGCCAGGATTCGAGGCGAGGCACGTTCTCCCAGCGTCACGCCGCGCTCATCGACTACGACAACGGAAATCAGTTCGTGCCGCTCGCGAGCATGGGTGCGAAGGGATTCTTCACCGTCCGCGACTCGTTCCTGAGCGAGTACGCCGCGCTCGGCTTCGAGTACGGCTACTCCGTCGAGTCACAGAACACGCTCGTCGCCTGGGAGGCGCAGTTCGGCGACTTCATGAACGGCGCCGAGATCATCATCGACAACTTCCTCGTCGCCGCCGAGGACAAGTGGGGTCAACTGGCGAGCCTGGTCATGCTCCTGCCCCACGGCTACGAGGGACAAGGACCTGAACACTCCAGTGGCCGACTGGAACGCTTCTTGTCGCTGTGCGCACGCAACAACATCCGTATCGCCCAACCAACGACGGCCGCGCAGTACTTCCACCTGCTGCGAAGCCAGGTGGCGCGCACTCGTCCAACCCCGCTCATCGTGTTCACGCCGAAGTCGATGTTGCGGGCCGTCGCGACGCGCTCGCCCTTGAGCGACTTCGAGTCCGGTTCGTTCTCGAGCGTGTTGGACGACCACGTGGAGGACCCGACGCTCGTCACCCGAGTGGTCCTCGCGACGGGCAAGGTCGCGCACGAGGCGTTGGCGAAGCGTGGCGACACGGCAAAGAACGCCGTGGCGGTGGTTCGCGTCGAGCAGCTCTATCCCTGGCCGGGAGACGCGCTCGACGAGGTGCTCGCTCGTTACGCGAACCTCGACGAGATCGTCTGGCTCCAAGAAGAACCTGAGAACATGGGCGCCTGGCCCTTCGTGCACCGACAGTTCCACGACCAGTTCCGGGGACACAACGTGCGACACGTGGCACGCGCGGAGTCGGCGAGCCCGGCGACCGGCAGCGGACTGGTGCACACCGCCGAGCAGGCCGATCTCCTGGTTCGGGCGATTCTGTGAGTCCGGTACGCGGGCATCGGCTTCGCGTCGTCGTCGACGGTTCGAACTTCGCGACCGAAGGTCGCGTCGTGCCAAGTCTCACCCAGCTCGACGAGGCAGTGCGGGCGTTCCTCGACGAGCATCCCGGCGCCGAGATGATCGTCGTGGCCGACGCGAGCTTCGAGCACCGGGTGGCGACCGGTGAGCGGTCCCATTTCAAGGAGGCCGAACTGGCCGGCGAGATCGTGACGCCTCCGGCCGGTGCCATTGGTCGCGGTGACGCGTTCATCTTGAAGATCGCCGATCGGATCAACGCCGTGGTCTTGAGCAACGACTCCTTCCAAGAGTTCCACGAGGAGTATCCGTGGCTCTTCGACGAGGGTCGCCTGATCGGTGGCAAGCCCGTACGCGGCGTCGGCTGGGTCTTCACACCGCGCCTTCCCGTTCGCAACACGAAGACCACGCGTCCGGTGAAGAAACTTTCGGTCACGCTCTCGGGCGGGGCGAAACCGTCCATTGGCACGACGTTGACCCCCGTGAAGTCCACGAGGTCAGCCACGAAGAAGGCACCCGTCAAGGCCGTCAAGGCCCCGGCGAAGGTCGCGAAACGCACGCTCAAGGTGGAGGACGCGCATCTGAGTGACGACGCGATCGTGAAGAAGATCGCGAAACGAACCGTGCCCGCGAAGAAGGCGTCACCAAAGCCCGTGACCCCGACGAAGAAGGCACCAGCCAAGGCCGCGAAGAAACCGTCCAAGGCGCCCACCGCGGCCCTCGAGCCTGCGGTCGCCCTTCGACGCGGACGAAGCCCCGTCAATCCCGAGGCCGACTTCGCGCTCTTTCGATCGGCTCACCGCCTCGGTTCGCGCGTCGAGGGTGAAGTCACAGCCTTTACGTCGCACGGCGCGGTCATCAAGGTGCGCCTGAAGGGCGGACAGGAGATCGAGTGTTATGCGCCGACGACGTCATTGGGTGACCCCGCGCCCGCGCGCGCGCGCGACGTCTTGAAACGGGGCGACCGGCGGACCTTCCGATTGGTTACCGTAGACAGCGAACGTCGAATCGCGGAGCTGGCCCTCTTATGAGTGAACTGTCGTTGGACCCCGAGTCGTGGCTGCCGCACCGTGCACCGTTCTTGCTCTTGGACGAAATGCTCAGCATCGACCCCGGCGAACGTGCGAGCGGTCTTTGGACGTTACGCGGCGACGAATGGTTCTTCCCTGGCCACTTTCCCGGACGTCCGACGACGCCGGGGGTGCTGCTGCTCGAGTCGCTCGCCCAGTGCGGCGCGGTCGCGGTCCTCTCGGACCCCAAGTACGCCGGCCGACTCCCACTCTTCGGTGGGATCGAGCGCGCGCGGTTTCGACGACAGGTGGTGCCCGGCGACACCGTCCTGCTCGAGACCGAGATGACGCAACTGTCGGCACGTGGCGGCAAAGGTCACGGGCGTGCGACCGTCGACGGCAAGGTCGCGGCCGAGGCCGACCTGCTCTTCGTGCTCGCTGACATCGCATGAAGGTCGCCACGTGGAACGTCAATTCCCTGACGGCACGTTGGGGTCGCGTCGAGGCATTCCTCGTCGCGAAGAGTCCGGACGTTCTGCTGATCCAGGAGACCAAGCAGAGCGACGCCAAGTTCCCCTCGAAGGATCTCCTCGCGCTCGGCTACGAGAGCGCGCACTACGGCCAAGGACAGTGGAACGGCGTCGCGGTGCTCTCCAGGGTGGGCATCGATGACGTCGTGATGGGTTTCGGGGATGGTGACCCCGAGGCCCGCATCATCGCGGCGACGTGCGCCGGTCTGCGCGTGATCTCGTGCTACGTGCCCAACGGACGGGCCCTCGACAACCCCCACTACGTCTACAAGCTCGCGTGGCTCGAGAAACTGCGTGCAGTGGCCGAAGCCCGCGACCGTGGTCAACACATCGTGATCGGCGGCGACTTCAACGTCACGCCCACCGATCTCGATTGCTACGACCCCTCACTCTTCGTGGGCGCGACGCACGTGAGCGAGCCGGAACGCGCGGCGTTGCGGGCCCTGGAGGCGACCGGTCTCGTGGACCTCACCCGACACCTTCATCCCGATGAGCCGAACTATTCGTGGTGGGACTATCGCAACGGTTCGTTCCACCGTGGCTGGGGACTGCGCATCGACCTGCTCTATGTCGACGAAGGGTTGTTGGCGAGGGCCACCGCCAGCTACATCGATCGCGACGAGCGCAAGGGCGAGAAGCCCTCGGACCACGCGCCGGTGTTCGGCGAATTCGATCTCTAGTTGAGGCCCTTGGGCAACATCGCTTCGATGAACATGGGGCCCGGTGTCGCGTACGAGCGCTCGAGGGCCGTGACCAGTTCATCGGCCGTACGCACGCGCACGCTCGGCACGCCCTGCGCCTCGGCGAGTTTCGCGAGGTTCAGTTCTGGCTCGTCGAGGTCGAGCATGCGCTGGCTGGTCGAGCCGGCGGCGGTGGCCCCGACGCGACGCAACTCGTAGTTGAGGACCGCGTAGCTGCGATTGGAGAGTCCGACGACCGTGACGTCCAGTCCCTCTCGGGCCATCGTCCAGAGCGCCTGAAGCGTGTACATCATCGAACCATCGGATTCGACGCACAGGACTCGCTGCTCGCTGGCGACCGCGGCGCCGAGCGCGAGGGGCAGACCCATGCCGATGGCGCCGCCGGTCAAGGTCATCCACTGGTGGGGCGGAGCGAACGTCATGTCGCCGTAGAGGTGGATACCACTGGTGTTGGACTCGTCAGCGATGATGAGCCCTTCGCGTGCGGTCGAGGCGACGGCCGCGGCGAAGGTCGCGGTGGTGAGTGGTCCCGAGGGTGCGCCCGGCACCTCACCGCGGGCCGGCTCGAAGGGCGGCGCGTTCAACTCGTCGAAGAGGGTCGCCAACGTGAGTTTCGAATCGGTGCCGGGCGGGCACAGGTCGATGACCTCACACCCGTCGGGGGCGATGACACTCACGATGTCGGGGTACGCGAAGAAAGACACCGGGGCCCGAGCGCCGATCAGGATGAGCGCGTCGACGTCCTTCAGTTGCGCCGCGGCGAATTCGGCGACGTAAATCAGCCGCTCGGGACTGTAGGTTCCCGCACCGTGATCCATGATCGCAGGGAACGTCTCCATGATGACCTTGGACGACGTCGCGAGGGCCACTCGCTGGGCCAGTGCGAGTTGCTCGGCGCTGAGGGCCGTCCCCCCCACGAAGAGCGCGGACCGCTTCGTCCGCAAGAGCTCGAGGGTCCGCGAGAGGTGCGCCTCGTCGGGCGGGCGCGACGTGGCGCGATGCGCGAGCGGCCACGCGTCGGGTGTGCTGGACAACTCGTTCCACGACGCGTCGGCCGGGAGGACGAGCGTGGCGATCTGCCCGGGTGGTCCGTAGGCGGCACCGATTGCATCAGCCGCGTCACGCGCGACGTCGTCGGCGCTGGCGCTGGTGCGCTGCCAGCCTTCGAGGGCTGACGCGACGGCGGCGATGTCGCTCTGGAGTGGCGCATCGTACTTCGCGTGATACGTCGCGTGATCGCCGACGACGTTGACGATCGGCACCCGTGCTCGACGCGCGTTGTGCAGGTTGGCCCAGCCGTTGGCGAGGCCCGGACCGAGGTGCAACAGCGTGGCGGCCGGTCGTCCCGTCACGCGCGCGTAGCCGTCGGCGGCACCGGTCGCGACACCCTCGAAGAGGCAGAGCACGCCGCGCATCTCGGGATAGTCGTCGAGTGCGGCGACGAAGTGCATCTCGGAGGTGCCGGGATTGGCGAAACACGTCGTGACCCCGTTGGCTCCCAAAGTGGCGAGTAGGGCGTGTGCGCCGTTCATGACCGAACCAACTCCTTCACCGCGTCCGCGTCAACTCAGTCGAACAGTTCAGGGTCGGTCTTTACGATGTCGTCCCACAGCGGCTGGAACGAGAACCAACCGGCGAGGGGGTACCCACTCTGGTCGCGGGTGTAGCGCGCGTCATCGGCGTTCACGAGCAGGGGCGTGCCCGCCGCTTCGGCGAGGAGTTGCGCTTGGCAGGTCCGTTCCATTGTGATGAACCACCACGCGGCCTCGTCGACGGACTGCCCGACGGTGAAGAGGCCGTGATTCTGATGGATGGCCGCCTTCTTGTCGCCGAGTCCTTTGGCGAGGGCCCGACCACTCTCTTCGTCGAGGACGATCCGTCCGCCACCTTCTCGCACGAGAACGTGGTCCTCGAAGAAGATGCAGGCGTCTTGGGTGATGGGATCGAGTGTTCGCCCGAGCGAGGAGAATGCCTTGCCGTAGATCGAATGGGCGTGTGCGGCGGCGATCACGTCGGGTCGTGCCGCATGCACGGCGGCGTGGATCACGAACGCCGCGCGGTTGACCGGTCGACGACCTTCGACGACCTGGCCCTCGTGGTTCACGAGAAGCAGGTCCGACGCCTTGATATGGCGAAAGTTCATGCCGAAGGGATTGACCCAGAAGTGATCGAGCAGTTCGGGGTCGCGCGCGGTGATGTGCCCGGCCACGCCTTCAGAGAACCCCAACCTTCCAAAGATCCGCAGCGCTCCGGCCAGCCGCTCCTTTCGATGGCGACGTTCCGCGTCGAGAGAATCAAACGTCGGGGGCAGGTTGAATTGCAGCGTGCTCTGATCTTGAATGGGTCGCTCGGTGACGTCGGTCATGGGCCTCCTTCGACCTGATTCCTCGTGGGAACTATAACCCTGACCCTTTCCGCAGCGAGGGGGGAGGTTCCGGTGGCGTCAGTGCGTCCGAGGACGCCAGTTCGGCCCGAATCGCGGCGAGGCGGGCCTTTCGCGCGTCGCCGGTGAGGGGCGCATTGCGCTGGTTGATCGCCGCTATCACCTGCTCGATCGGCGCGAGGAATCGCGACGGCGCACGGTCGGGGTACCTCGGGTCGTTTCGACCTCGGCTCCACGTGATGAGGAGTGAGTCCTCGGCCCGACTGAGCGCGACGTAGGCGAGTCGCTGTTCTTCGGCGATCTCGCCCGGAGTGGTCGCGTTGTAGTTCGGCAGCTGTCCTTCGGCCCAACCCACGGCCGCGACGTTCTGAAACTCGAGGCCCTTGGCCCGGTGGATCGTGGAGAGCGCCACGGCGTCACGTTGATCCTCCTCGATCCGGCGCGGCGCCGCGTCCGTGGAGGTGAAGAGGTCTGACGCGGGGGAGTGCTCGGGACCTCGACGCTCGTTGGGGATGCCAGCGGCGTCGAGGTAGCTCGCGATCAACTCGAGTTGCGCATTCGTTCGTGCGAGGACGGCCATCGAGCGCCACGGTGTGCCGGGCTGATGCTTCGCCGCCAACCACGTGGCGACATGCTCGGCCTCCTGGGCGTCCGTGTCGTAGCTGCGCACCATCGGTACGTCACCGTCATCCTTGGCCGGCACGATGCCCTGGGCACCTGCTTCCAAGAGGGTGTTGGCGACCTCGATGATGTTGGCGGTCGAGCGATGGTTCCTCGTCAGGTCGAGGACGACGGTGTCGGGCCAGGTGCGCACGATCTCGTGGAGCAGCTGGGGGTTCGCGCCGTTGAATCCGTAAATGGACTGATTGGGGTCGCCGACGCAAAAGAGGTCGGGGTCGTCACCGGCCATCTGGCGCAACATCGAGAACTGCAGAGGGTTCATGTCCTGGGCTTCGTCGACGTAGATCGACTTGTTGTGATGTCGAAAGGAGGCGAGCACATTGGGTTCGTCGCGCAACAACGAGATGGCTTCGCTCAACAAGAGGTCGAAGTCCAGGACGCCGCGACTTCGACACAGTCCGACGTAGCGGTCGAGGACCTCGGCGAACTGGCTGAGCGGCAACGGCCCCTCGCGGCGCAGTCGGCGCGCGCTCTTGGCGTAGAGTGCGCCGTTGAAGCCTTGCGACAACGCCCACCCGATCTCCTGTTCAACCCTCGGCAGTTGCCACTCCTCCAGCTTGAGGTCGCCGCTCTCACGCAGTTGCACGGCGAGGGCCGCCACCAGGCGACGTCGACTCGGTTCGAGGGTGAGTGCCTTGAGGTGCTGGTCCTCGCGGTACTGGGTGACGATGCCGAGCGCCGTACGGTGAAAGGTGCCGGCGCGAACGTCACGGATACCGGCTCGAAAGAGTCGCTTGCGCAGTTCGTCGCCGGCCTTACGCGTGAAGGTCATCGCCAGAACTTGATCGGCGCTGACCTCCTCGTCGGCCACTCGTCGAAGGATTCGCAGCGTCAAGACGTGCGTCTTACCTGAACCGGCCGTTGCGCGAACGAGGAGCCGTCGACATGGCGACATCACCGCCTCTCGCTGCTCGGGGGTCAGCCCCACGAGCAGGTCGTTCGTGAACGTCGTTTCATCCATAGTCACCATGACGCTACCGGTAGACGGTGACGTGTCTGGAGGGCGCACGGGCTGTCAGTAACCTTTAAGACGTGCTGCAGGCCTACGGCGACGGAACGATTTTCGGCACGCCGTACGGCGAGGGTCCCGTGCGCGTCGTGTGGTTGCATGGCTGGGCGCGTCAGAGCCAGGACTTCGCCGCCGCCGCTGTCCTGCTCGCCGACGAGGGCATCGCGTCAGTCGCCCTGGACCTTCCCGGTTTCGGCGCGTCCCCGGCACCGGCGAGCGGGATCGGCGCACGCGGCTACGCCGAACTGATCGCGCCGGTACTGACGGACCTGGGCGTCGGTCCATTGGTGCTGGTCGGCCACTCCTTCGGCGGGCGCATCGCCTGCGTCATCGCCTCCTCACACCCTGAACTCGTCGAACAACTCGTCTTGACCGGCGTCCCTCTCATCCGTCGCGGTACTGCACGAGCCCCGGGTATGTACCGATTGCTTCGATGGCTGCACCGGCGTGGTGTGCTGAGCGAGGTCCGGATGGAGGCCGCTCGTCAGCGATACGGCTCGAGCGACTACCGCAACGCCTCGGGCACGATGCGTGACGTCCTGGTCGCCAACGTGAATGAGAGTTACGAACACGAACTCGCGACCATCGTCGCCCCGGTGACGTTGCTCTGGGGTGAGCGTGACGACGTCACGCCCGAGGACGTGGCCCTTCGCGCGAGCCAAATCCTGCAAGCGACGCACACGTTGGTGTCCCTGCCGGGCGTCGGCCACCTCGTGCCCGTCGACGCGCCAACGGACCTCGCGCGCACGGTGATGGGAGTGGTGCGGTGATCGCACTCGACGTCGCGATGATCGTCGCGCTGGTCGCGGCGTACGGGGCCCAGATGCTCCGGTGGCTGCGAGTCCTGCAACGCGAACACTACGAGGCCAGTGCCATGAGTCGCTTCCTCGGGCGCTGGTCGTCGCCACAGGTGGGGGTCATCGCGAAGCCGTTGTTGCGCAAAGAACTCGCCGACCACGCACCACGCCTCGCGCCGGTCGATGACTTCGTGGGCGCGCAGCAATACGAGCGCGAAGAGAGGTCGCCGAAGCTCGAGCGGCCCAAGTATCGGCCTATTACCTTGAGTCAGGTATTGGTCGTCGTGTTCATCGCGGCGGTGCTCGTGCGCGAGCCGGTCTTCTTCGTCGCGGTCGCGGTCCTCTACGGACTGGCCTGTCCCGTGGGCCTGTCGATCAAGGGTCACACGAGTCCCTTGGCATGGACCCGGCGCCTCGTGACCGTCGCGGTCGTCGCCACGCTCGTCGCGGTGGCGATCTCCCTGCTCGGCATCCCGGCCCACCAGCACTGGCTACCGGCCGTCATCGTCGTGTGGGCCGTGCCGGTCATCCTTGACGTGACGGCACGCGCACTCAAGCCCTACGAGAATCGGCGCGCGCAAGCCTTCGTCGATCAAGCGGTGACCCGTCTGGCGAGGGTCCATCCGAGGGTCGTGGCGATCACCGGTTCCTACGGGAAGACCTCGACCAAGAACCACGTCGTGGACCTGCTGGCGGCCGACGGCGGGGTGGTCGCCACGCCGCGCAGTTTCAACAATCGAGCGGGGCTCTCTCGGGCCATCAATGAGAATCTCGCCGACGGCACGCGCGTCTTCGTCGCCGAGATGGGCACCTACGGTCCTGGTGAGATACGAGAACTGTGCGAGTGGTGCGTCCCCGAGATCGCGGTCATCACCGCCATCGGTCCGGTGCACCTCGAGCGGATGAAGACGCTCGCGGTCATCGAAAGCGCCAAGTTCGAGATCACGGAGAAGGCACACGTGGTCATCGTCAACGTCGATGACCCCGTCCTCGCGCGTTGGCCGACCCAACGAGCGAGTGGTGACAAGCGTTACCGCACGGCGGGGTCAAGCGTCCCAGCGTCGGTTCGTGTCCGCGTCGACGAGGATCAATGGACCATCATCGTCGACGGTGAGGTCCTCGGAACGCTGCCCTCGATCGCCAGTGTCCAACCGACCAATCTGGCGTGCGCGCTCGCCGTCGCGCTCGAACTCGGCGTCGCGAGCGATCAGTTGCTCGCGAGGGCGTCGTCGGTGGGACCGATCGACAACCGTTCGAACGTGGTGACGGCGACCTCGGGCGTGGTCGTGATCGATGACACCTTCAACGCCAATCCGCAGAGCGCGTTGTCCTCGCTCAAGACCCTGTCGAAGGTCGCGCCGAATGGACGCCGGGTCGTGGTGACGCCGGGACTCGTGGAGCTCGGCCGCGAGCAGTACCCCGAGAACCTGGCCCTCGCCCAGAAGGTCGCTGCGGCGCAGGACGAGTTGGTGATCGTCAAACGCACCAACGCACTTCCCCTCGCGACCGGCTACAAGGGCCCGCTGCGCCGTTTCAACACACGCGACGAGGCCGTGGCGTGGGTCCGTGCGTCACTGGTGGCCGGAGACGGCGTGTTGTACCTCAACGACCTGCCCGACCACTACCCTTAATGCTCTGATGAGTGTTCTGGATGCTTCGTGACGCTGGGTGTGCTCTTCGGGGGACCGACGCCCGAACACGATATTTCCATCCTCACGGGACTGCTGGCGTTACGCGAACTACAGCGCGCCGGTCGCGACGTCACCGGCATCTACTGGACGAAGACCGGCGCCTTCTACGCCGTGCCCGGGGAGGTGGAAGCCGAGTCGTTCCTCGACGGGCTGCCCAAAGGCTCGAGTGAGCTGACGTTACGACTCGGTGATTCGGGCGGTTTCTACGGAGCCGCCCGACTGGGTAAGGACCGTGCGCTTGCGCTCGAGGCGCTCGTCCTGGCGACCCACGGCGGTCCCGGCGAGGACGGCACGCTCCAGGGGGCACTGGACCTCGCGGGTGTGCCCTACAGCGGACCGACGCTCGCGGGCGCGGCGCTCGGCATGGACAAGTGGGCATTCGGCGCGGTGATGGCTTCGGCCGGGGTGCCGACGCTGGCGCGCGCCCTCATCGAGACGACGACGACGGCGCTCGATTTCGAAGGCCCCTATATCTTGAAGCCGAGATTCGGCGGGTCGTCGATCGGCATCGAGGTGGTCACCGACGTGGCGACCGCGACGGCGCGCCTCGGCGCCAACGTGCACTTCGCGAGGGGGTGCGTGGTCGAACCGTTCCGCAGCGACCTCATCGATCTGCAGATCGCGGTCCGCACCTACCCGACCTTGTCGTTGTCGGCGATCGAACGTCCGATACGTCGCTCAGCGGACGCCGAGATCCTCGACTACCGCGACAAGTACGTCGGTGGTGAAGGCATGGTCTCGGCGCCACGTGAACTTCCGGCCGTGCTGCCCGAAGGTCAGGCGCGCCGCATCGAGGAGTACGCACGCCAGGTCGTGTCGCTCGCGAGCGTGCGCGGCGTCGCGCGCATCGACTTCCTGGCGAACGAGAGCGAGCTCTACGTGAACGAGATCAACACCATCCCCGGTTCACTCTCGAAGCATCTCTTCGTCGCACCACCCCTGGCCTTCGCCCAACTACTCAGTGACCTGATTGCTGAGGCCGTTGAACGCCCAGCTCATCGCTTCAGCGTGGCCGGGGCTGACGGACACGTGTTGCGAAAGGCCACGTCCATCGCCGCCAAACTCGCGTAGTCGAGGGACTCGCGCGCTCGCCTCAAGGAGAACGTCACTGTAGGGGTCGATCAGCAGTCCCTGCTGGAGCGCCCAGAAGGCGAGTTCGAAGCGGCCGTTGGCAATCGCGTCGTGATGCAGCGCGAGCGCCGCCCACTCGCCATCACGGGAAAGACGCGCCCCGTAACCTTCGGCGAGGAACCACTCGAAGCCTCGCAGGGCGCTCGAGAGCGGCTCTCCCTTCACCAAGGCCAACGCCTGGTGGGCGAGGGGCGCCGCCTCGTCGTTCGCCAGTTGACGCGCCCGCTGGATGAGCGACGCGAAGGTCTCGACGTCGCTCGTGATGCCGTGGGTCACGTAGAGCCCGGACGAGGTCACCGCGTGCAGTCGCGGCCCTGATCCGTCTGCGCCCGCGCTGCGACGAACGACGCTGGCGGTGTTGGCGAGCGTGCGAAGGGAGGCGTCGACGTCAGCGTGGGTGAGGACGCGCGTGCGAAGTCGGTCGCCGGTGACCGGCTCGTTGCGGTGCAGGGCCAGGTAGGCCAACATCTCAATCCCGCGACGGCGAAGCGTGGGCGTGAGCGGCTCGCACAGTCCAAAGACCTGGGGATCGGCGCGCAGCAGCTCGACACGGACGTCGTTCGACGCCGCGCGCTCGAGAACGGGCGCGGTCCACGACGCGCTGACCGGGCCCGACGTGTTCGCGTAGGGCGCCAAGGTGATGGCGCACGCGCACAACTCGTCGTCCAGGTCGCGCGGCGCTCCGAGGTAGAGAACGAGCGTGTTGCGCACCTTCCTCGTCGCCAGGGCGCGTAGTAACTCGTGCTCGCTCGTGGTGAAGACGAGTCGACCGTCGTGCAACGCGACGACCGCGCCGGTGACGTCGTCCGCACTCCAGGTGGGCGGGACGGCCAATCGACCGCCTTCGCGCGCGAAGCTCACGATCGTCGCGGTGCCGGTGTCGCCGAGCGAACAGGCGACGAGCGCGTCGGTGCCGGCGCCGAGGGTGGCCGGACCGAGTTCGTGCGGCACGTCGATGACTCCCTCAACCCGGTCACCGATCAGGTGGCGCAGTTGCGTGATTCGCGCGGGGTCGAGGGCTCGCAACAACGTGATCGTTTCATCGATGTCGCCGTCGGTTGCGACGAATTGGTGTTGGCGTAGGAGGTCACTGCGGCGTTTGGCCATCAGCGCCATCGGCAGCGTCCCGAGCGGCGACACCAACAGCGGCGATCTCGAGGGTGACGGCGTCGACAGGGGGCGCTCGTGGGCGCGCGAGCGCTGCAGGTCGCCACGGTCCCCGCTCGCGCTCACGACCTCGCTGATGGGGTGGGGTACCGATGTGGACACGTGGAGTGTCGACATGAGGAAGGGGAGCACCGCCACCAAGAGTCCGGCCAGCCACGCGCTGCCGCCTTGACCTTTGGACCAACCGCGACGAAGACGAGCAACGTGGCGTGCCACCTGGAACAGGAAGAGTAACCAGAAGAGCGCCAACAGCACGAGCAGGATACGAAGCACCGTGCTGCCACCGCCTCGAGTGGCGACGCTCCACTTCGAGAGCACCACGTAGGGCAGAAGGAGGAAGTAGAGCGCCATCGCCGTGCCCTGGAGCGGCGCGGCGACGTTCTTTAGGTGGTCGGTGTTAGTTGCCACGTGAGCGACGCCCCGCTCGACGTGGAAGAGATAGCCAATTGACAACTTTGGGTGGCGCCGACCACGACCAGTTGTTGGACCAGCGTCGTCTGATCGCCGCATTGCAGTGACTGAAGCGTTGGCGCGCTCGTACTCAAGGTCCAGGTGCCGGGCCCTTGAAGCGGGACGTCGACCACCTCGAAGCCGGGACCGAGAACGCCCGAGGAGGCGCCGCTCATCGCGCTCGCGTTGGGCACGGAGCTTGTTCGACGCACGGTCGTCGAGGTCACGGCGGAGTAGTTGATGGCGACTGACGGCGTAGTGGTCGTCGCTGTCGTCGCTGTCGTCGCGGTCGTCGTCGTCACCTTCGGGCGCGTTCGCAGTGTCGTCGGGGTCGACGTCGTGGTCGTTGTCGTCAATGAGTCCGGCCCGGTGGTCGTGGTCGCCGGTGACGTCGAAGAGGGTGGGAGCGACGAAGCCACGGGGCCGTTGGGTGTCGTGGCCGAGGTGAGCGTGAAGACCAGTACGACCAGAAGTATTGGGCTCGACCACATCAAAAGGTGCGTGCTCTTCAGTGAAAAGTGTGCGCGGGCCATTGTTTTCGAAGGGTAGTGGTGATGGCGGCAAATAGCGATTCGACATTGTGAGCCCAGCGTTTCATCTAGATCAGGAAGCGCACGGCGAAGTGCTGCAGTTCTTTTTGGAGCGTGGCCGGAGCCGAGTGATCGTCGGCCGCGACCTCTCGAAGTGACCGGCCTTCGTAGACGCGGGCGTACGTAAGGCTCGCGATTCGTTCGTATTGGCTCCCGCGAAAACTATTGAGACGTGCCAATAAGGGCGACGCCTCGGCCGCCGGTTCGTCGCGATGTTCGAAGTTGAGCACCGCGCGTCGGGCGGCCTTCTCCTTCAGGAGCCAGCGGCGTAGGCGGCCGCGCAGCGCCGAGAGGATGTCGGGCGCGGCGTACTGGCGCGACTGTCCGGCCCAGTCATTGAGCAGTTCGCTCGCGAGACCGACCGCGACGGCGAGCGTCTCGCTCGGTTCCTCGATGATGCCATCGCCGAAGCGCAGTTGGCGACAGACACTGACGATGCCCGGCAGCAAGGTCTGCAGCAGTGCGCGTTGCACCTGAGGGTCGTTGGCCGCTTCGAGCAACGCCCGCACCACCAGTGCGCGCTCGAGCACCGTGCGGCCGCCTCGGGCCTCGAGGAGGATGACCACGTCATAGAGGTCGATCAGTCCCTCGAGTCGCAGGTCGGGGAAGCGCTCGTCGAGGGCGCGCAGTGACCGGCGCGACTGCGTCGTGCGGCCCACGTGGCGCCACTCGTAGCGCATCTGGCCGAGGAAGTCGTTCTGAAGTGTCATGGCAGTCAGTACAGGTCTCGGGACGCACCGCGCCCGTACCCGTCTCGCGCCATGGATGAGTACGTTTGTCACGCCCGACATCATTCGTGCTCCCGCGCACATGGCGACGCACATAGACGCGACCTAGGCTGTCGCCATGGACATTGAATCCTTCTACGAGCAGAACGAGGCCCGCCGAGAGAGCGCGGAGTTCGAATTCGGCAGCGAATGGACCGACGCGTCGGACAACGAGTACGAACTCTCGTGGGTCGAGGCGACCGGCGAGCTTTACCTGATGATCGAGCCCGACGCAGTCATCAACGAAGACGCCTTCGGCGACTGGAACGTGCCCGACGCGGTCATCAGTGACCTCACGGTGGTCATCATCGGCAAGGCGCCGTCACTCGCTGGACTCGAGGACACCTTGCAGGGGTGGGAAGACGCCATGCTCGAGGAGAACTCGCTCGCGTGGCTCCACGAGAGGTTTCCGCCGACGGCCTAGAGGTACGGCGTCTGGGAGTCGGCGACCTTGCAAAGCCTCGTCAGTGAGGGCACCAGGTTGTTGAGTGGCACACGCTCCGCCTCGTTGATGGTGGTCATGAGCGCGTTCCAACTGCCGTCGATCGACGTCGCCGCGGCCGCACTCGGCGTGGCCTTCAAGAGTTCGCTCATGGCCTTTCCTTGAAGCGAGGACCGTGTCGAGGAACTCAGACCGGCGGCATTGCTCTGCGCTTGCAGGACGAGTGCGCGCTTCACGAGGACGCACGCTGACCTCGCGTCGGTGACGGCGCCACTGGTCCCGCACGAACTGAGCGCCACACTCGCGATCAGGAGCGCCAGAATCGGGCTGAGGCGCCTAACTAGCCGAGCCACGAGTCAGCAGCCTGCAGCAGGAAGTCGCTGACGCTGCGTCCGCGTTCGAAGATGTCGCACAGTGGATCCTCGCCCTTGGCGACCTGGCTGAGCGAGATGGCGCGATGCGCCACGATGGAGATTCGACGTTCACTGCTCTCGGTGGGCGAGGCGAACGCGTCGGTCGCCGTGACCTCGAGGGGCATCTCGAGTCCGCCGATCGGTGCGAGGTCGATCGCCAGGCGCAAGAGGTCGGGACTGTGGGGCATCGGCGGCAGGCTCCACGTCAGGACCAGCGGGAAGTGGAACTCATCGGGCGGGTCGACGTCATCAGGGAGTCCGAGCACCGCGTCTTCGAATGCGAGGAGGGTCCGGGGATCAACGTCGAGTTCGATGTGGAGGTCGACCGGTCCGCCGCAGCCATCTTCGGGGTGAAGGTCGACCTCCCAGGCCTGACGAAGTGAATACGTCTCGACGAAGTGTCGTTCATCGTGCACGTGGAATCCGTGGGTGACCGCATGGTCCTTAAGGTCTGCGACGAAACCTGCGACGTCAATAGCGGCCATTGACACTCAGGATAGCCCCCAAGACCGCTACGGTGACTGCGTGACCGACTCGCTTCTGGACCCGTTGCGATCGTGCGCACTCGAGATCGGCGACGCCATCAATGGTCATCGGGGGCGAGGACTGTCGGGTGGGCGTGACACGCAGTATCACTTGGACCTCGTGGCCGACGAGGTCGCCCTGCGCGTCCTCGGTGGCGCGGGCTTTCGCGTGATCTCCGAGGAGTCTGGTGTCACCGGGGACGGTGACTACAGCGTCGTGGTCGATCCCATCGACGGCTCGACGAACTGCGACCGAGGCGTGCCCTTCTACTCGACGAGCCTCGCGGTGCTGCGCGGACAAGAGCTCGTCGCCGCCCTAGTGATGAATCAGGCGACGGGCAGCGTCTACGAGGCGGAGAAAGGGAGTGGAGCCCAGCGAGACAGCGCGCCGATTTCGCCCAGCGGTCAGGTCGACATCGCCAAGTCGATCGTTGGATCCTCGGGCTATCCGACGCGTAATTTGGGCTGGTCGCAGAATCGTTCGCTCGGTGCCGCAAGCCTCGAGATCTGTCTCGTCGCCGATGGTGGTCTCGATGTATACGGGGTTGCGCAGAATTCGGGGCTCAACGTCTGGGACTACCTGGGCGGACTGCTGATCGCCCGCGAGGCCGGTGCAGTGGCCAGCGACTACCGGGGCGACGAGTTGGAGACGAGTGAGGACGTGCTTCGCCACCCGGTCTTCGCCGCGACGCCTGAATTGCTCTCGTTCATGATTGGAGAGGGTCCTATTTGACTCTCCTCTAGGCTTGAACTCCGCGGGCGCTTAGCTCAGTTGGTTAGAGCAGCTGATTTACACTCAGCAGGTCGGGGGTTCGAGTCCCTCAGCGCCCACTGGTTTTTCAAGAAGTTCTGCTTCGAAAAATGGCCCCGTGTCAACGCGATGTCAACGAAATTACCTAGAGGATGGGTCATGGACTCAACACTCATCACTACCACGGGCAAGGTTTATCACTTGATGCCTCAGGAGCGTTGGTTTGCGGAGCGTCTTATTGCGAGAGCCAAGAGGATCGATTCTCCGACCGGAGCCCTTCGTCGCAATGGCTATTCGGCCACCGTCCTACTTCTCGGCTCTGTCGGCAACGCAATCATTGGATATCTCTTGTCAGTTGTTCTGCTGATCGCAATGTACGTAGCCGCGAATCACCACCCGGTGAATGCAACGCCTTATATCATCAACATTCTGATTTATCTCATTCTGGCCGGGCCGATCTACTTCCTCCTCCTACGCAGACGTCTTCAGAGTCTGCGCGAGGCACGTGCATACCGCTCCATTACACCAGAGATTTGAATGGCCCGCGACGTTGGACGAACCCGAAATGACTCAGAGTCAGAGTGAAATCAATTGCTTAGGATGCGGAGCCCTCGTGCCGAACACGAACGGTGACGTGCACGCCTACATGGTGGCCAGCCCAGGTTGTTGGCGTCTCTATTGTGATCTCCAGGATTGGAGGAACTCACTCGGCGCCGTCCACGATGCTACGGCCATACAGGACTTAGTCGACGCCTACGCCGCACAGCATGCGACGAATCCAGATCGTCGGAATCGCCAATCTGTCGCAGTGCACTTATTGAGTCTTTGCGCATCACTGGAATTCTCAATGCCCGGCGCTCAAAGACGCAGGATGATCGGCCACTGGACGCATCGTGACTACCCGATGTTCGAACCCACGCCCGAGCGGTTCTCTGTCACTGTTCGAAACGTCGCCGACGCAACAACTGAGCAGCGCGACGTCGTGGTCGCCGATATGGCGAGATCGACTTGGTTCGCGTGGTCTCGCCATCACGAGAAAATTCGATCGTTGCTATCGAACGACTTCGGCTAAGTAGAACTTGCACAAGTGCCCGGCGTTTGCGATCGCCCCAGATGAAACGTGACTTGTTCGAACCCCAATCAGCACGGCCACGGAGACTGAGAAGCCGCACAAGTTAGCCTCAGAGGCATGCAGACTTGGGCGCCGAATGCGGATGAAGCGGCGGTAGGAATGCTTGCGGCTTGCGAAGGTGTCGCACGCGAACGAAATGGTGCCTGGCGCGACTCACGTCCGGGTTTGCTCGCTCTGATGACGACGATACCGGGGCGTCCATATAACGGGCTCTATGGCCTCGACGCGACCGCTACTCCCGACGATGCGACGGCGCTCGCGGACAGACTCGCGGCAAGCGAAGTGTCGTGGTGCGCACGGCTTCGGCCGAGCGTGCCTGACGATGTTGACGCAGCACTCAGAGACGTAGGCCTCTTCGCGGAGGACGAAACACTCTTGATGGCGACGTCTCTAGCCAACTCTGATTTCGAGATTCATGAAGCATTCGAACTCGAGCTGAGTACGCGCCGCGCCGGGGACGATCATGCGCTTGCCTCCGTGCTCGGTGCCGCTTTCGGCACGCCGTCGTCGAACGCCGCGAAGCTATTGGATTCCGCGCACCTCAAGAGTGAGGGGATCGAATGGCTCCTCGGCATGGTGGATGGGGTACCCGTGACGTGCGCGATGTCAGTGGTAGTCGGCGACGCCGTGGGAATCTTCGCAGTCGGCACTGTTCCTGAGGCACGCGGGAAGGGCTACGGCTCGGCGGTGACATCGCGAGCCCTGGCCCACGGCTTCGCTGCCGGAGCGGCATTTGGTGTGCTCACCGCGAGCCCTGAGGTTCAAGGTGTTTATCAACGACTTGGCTTCACCGTGATGGAGCGCTGGCGGCGTCTCTTGCCATCACATTGATCTGAGATTGCTGCACGTTTTGTCGCCACGCCTTGCATTCCAGCGGCCGAGTGCTGCAAATTGGTGATTCGGTAACTGCTCTCTGCCTGACAATCAGTGGCACCAGTGGGTTCGAATGAAGTCCCGTTACCACCACGAAATGACCTATGTCCCAATTAGTGGACCACGTTTACGATGTCGCGAGTCAACCACCTAGAGAATTGCCGCGAGCGTTACGGCCTGCCAGTTCAATTCATTTGATTCGCCATCGGATCCGCCTCGATCCTTCATCGCATTGCGGGCGTGTCGAGCCGCTTCGCGAGCGTTGACCCACGCGGGATCGTAGAGAAACTTTGGACCGTGCAACTCGATCGCACCAAACCCCGTCTCTATCCATTGGGGCGTGCGTATCTGTTTCGCACTGTCTTCGACCGCATGATCTCCGCGAGTCTCGCCCACGTCTTCGAAGCCCATGTATAGAGCGGGTAGCACCACGTGACGAAGCGCTTCGATGGCCGCGAGCACTGCGTCGATGACGGTCTGCTCGGTCGCGAACGCTGGGTCGTCGAACGCTTCGAGATCCTTACCAATGGCCACGTCGAGCTCATCGAGCGAAGCCGCAGCGATTTTCGTTCGGTCACGATGTAGCCGCCTGAGGGCACTAAGGCTGGCAAGACGTCCGAGGTGTTCCTTCGGTTCAGTGGCCGTGCCGTAGAGCACCTGTCGGGCATCAGCGGTCACGTTTGCCAGCGACATTCCATTGGGGAGTAATGAGTCGCCAACCTCACTGAGTAAATGGTCGGCGCAGTCCAGCGCAAACTTCGTCGCCGATTCCGCATTCCAGTTCGTGCGAAGCGTGAGTCGGGCCGTCGAAACCGAGGCGGTGCCGTCAGCGCCAATCGTGACGGGGGTGGGTGAGTCGGCGAGGTAAATGCGTTGATCGAGGACTTCGAGGAGTGCCTTCGGCTGACGAAGCACGAGAGGATAATCCGATTTCGTCAATTGAATACTTCCGCCTTCGGGAAGCGACCAGGCGACCTGGTCCACGGTCGAGTGGTCGACGCCCTTCGAATCGGTGGCGACGTAGAGGTTCTCGTTCATGATGATCTCGATCTCACCACGGTGCGCGGTGTCGTTCAACAAACTACGTGGTACAGATCGTGTCGAGTCGCTCGAGCGTGGCCGCCATGGATTCGAGGACCGAGTTGTGCCCGTTGATCCATTTCGCGCCATCACTGAGTTGCGACTCGGACAATGGTCCGAAATCGAAGACCTCGGTAACCACGGTGGCGTTCGCACCGTTCGCGGTCAGGACGTAGCCCCAGCGATAGCCCGCGGGTATGCCGACCTTGGAGGGATCGTTGCCTTCAGTTCGCGATGGGTCACCGGGAGCCGGTGCCCAAAATATGCGCTCATTTGGTTCGAACTCGACCACGTGATTGATCATGAGGTAGTCGTCCCCGAGCCGGTGCATCTTCATGGTGAATGTGTCGCCAACGCCTGAAATGGGACGCTCATTGACGACACCACGCAGCATGTCCGATCCGTCGATGTCTACGTGACGTTGCGGGTTCGCCACGATTGAAAAAATTTTGTCGGCCGGTGCCTCGATGGTTCGTGACACTTCGAAACGATTCATTGCCGTGGTCATGCAGCCAACCGATCTTCCCGCCCGTCGCTCATTTGCCTACATTCTGCGATACACAAGGCGAATCGTCAAACTCCCTCCGGCGTGTCTAGTTGTGACTGTGGCGACGAGCTCGCGCGCCCGTCATTTGAGCAAGCGCGAGAGTCGACGGTCGGCCAAGACCCGGCCTCCGGTCTGGCACTTCGGGCAGTAGGTCATCTCATAGTTTTCAAACGACACTCTTTCCAAGGTGTCACCACACGCTGCGGGGCAGGGCTCTCCGGCGCGTCCGTGGACTTTGAATCGTCCCCCCAGCTTGGCCTCTGATAGTCCACCCTGTCGAGACCGTTCGAGTTCGAGCGCCTCGGCGAGCACGTTGGTGATCGCGTCCAACAATTGCTCACGTTGGTGGGCGTCGAGCGAGTGAAGCGAGGCGAACGGTGACACCTGGGCCCGATGAAGGATGTCGTCACCCCAGCCGCGGCCGATGCCCGCCATCACGTGCTGGTCACGTAGATCGGTCGTCAAACGACGGCGCGAGTCACTCGTGAGGACGATCGCGGCGAATGCAGGGCTACCTGGCTCCGGCCCGAGTCCGGTCAAGGGACCTTCATCGGACGCCGCCACGACCCACCACGACGCCTTGCGATGCGTGCCGTATTCGCGGATCAAGAGTCCGACGCTCCTGCCATCGATCCTGGCTTCGTCGCGGCCGAAGACGAAACGAACCGCCGAACCCTTGGGTCTCGTCGTCTTGGGCGGGTGCTCGACGTCGAGTCGACCGGCCTGGGATAGATGGGCCACGATGCGAAGGTCGTCGTCGAACCGGAACACGAGATACTTCGCCCGCCGAGTGACCGACAGGAGTTGGTGACCCACCACTGACTCGTGCGGCGGGTCGTAGGTCTTGAGCGAAGAGAACCCGAGTAGTTCGATCTTGAGCAGCGTGGCGCCCGCCAACTCGGCGTCGAGTCGTTCGGCGAGGGCCTGCATTTCGGGTAGTTCGGGCACGTACCAATGTACCTAGCGACCGATATTTCTCAACCAGCGTGACGAGATGTCACGGCCGCGGCCGCCACGAGCTCCTACGCGACGCCGACGGGAACCTTCGAGGCATCGGTCTTGAAGGACAACTGATTGGCCGGCATGGGTCGACTGATGTAGTAGCCCTGCGCGCGGTCGCATCCGAGGTCACTCAGTAAGTCATAGGTGTCGACGTCCTCGATGCCTTCGGCCACGACACGCAGGTCCATGTCGTGCCCGAGTTGAATCGTCGCTCGCACGAGTTCGAGGTCGCGTTCCTTCCCCTCACCCGAGAGCCCCGTGATGAAGCCGCGGTCGAGCTTGAGTTCGCCTACGGCCAGGCTGCTCAGATAGGCCAGCGACGTGAACCCGGCGCCGAAGTCGTCGATGGAGACCATGATGCCGAGGTCGCGCAACTCCTCGATGACCGCCTTGGACCGAGCGAAGTCGGTAATGATGCTCGATTCGGTGATCTCGATCAGCAGCGCCGGTCCAGGGACGGCGTGGCGCTCCAAGAGATCAGCGACCAGTGCGGCGAATCCGTCTTCGAGCAGGTTGGTGGCCGTCACATTGACCGAGACCGCGAGCGAGCGACCGCTCGCGTGCCATCGGGCGCACTGGGCCAGCGATTCGTCGAGCACCCACGTCGTGAGTTCCTTCATGAGCCCCGCGTCCTCGGCCAGCGGGATGAACTTCAGTGGGGGGACCAAACCGAGGCGCGGGTGGGGCCAGCGAATGAGCGCTTCGACGGCGAGGATCTCACCGGTGCGCAGATCCAGCTGGGGCTGATAGTGCAGGACGAAGCCGCCGTTGTCCACGGCCTCGCGGAGCTCTTCGACCAGATTGAGGCGTTCATCGCCGCCATCGATCTCCTGGTCGTAGAAGACGTACGGGATGTTGCCCAACTTCGCGCGGTACATCGCGGTGTCCGCACACCACATCAGACCGGTCCCTTCCGTGGCGTCCTGGGGGGCGAGCGCGATGCCGATACTGGCGCCGACGTTGGCGCTCAGTTTGTGCAGGAAGAAGGGCTTGACGATCTCGTCGATGATGTCCTGCGCCGCGCGCGCCGCGGCCTCGGCATCGACGTCGATGAGAACGACGGCCAGCTCATCGCCGCCCAATCGAAAGACCGAGCCGCTGCCGGGTATCGCACTCGTGAGGCGCGGGCCGAGTTGGCGGAGCAGTTCGTCGCCGGCCGGGTGACCAAAGGAGTCGTTGATCTCCTTGAAGTGGTTGAGGTCGATGTAGAGAAAAGCCAGGTTTCGCTCGGTCGTCCACGGGTTGTTGAAGTCCGCGAAGTAGGCGTCGATGACGTGCAGGAGGTGACGGCGATTGCCGAGTCCGGTCAACTCGTCCGTCTGGGCCTGTCGATGGCGCTCCTCGGTGACGAGGCGAAGGTCGCGGGCCGAGAGCGAGAGCCGCAGACCGACGGCGACCAAGGTCGCGGTGGCGAGTCCGAGCGCGACGCGGGTCACCGTGTGCACGGTGCCGGTCACGAGGATCGCCAACCCGGCGACGGCGGCGAGGCTGGGGATCATGAACCCGGCAGTACGCAACTCTCGCAGTGGGTCGGACTTGCGCGGCTTTATCCACACCGACATCGCCATGAGGACCATCGACGCCGGCCACGCGATCGCGTTGAGGTTGCTGCCGATCTTCGAATCGAGGATGCCGTTGCCGAAGAGATTGAACGTGTCGCCGACGACGTTGAGTGAGATGCCGGCCGCGAGCAGGAACCACGGCACTGATCCACGGCCCGAGAGGAGCACGGTGCCCCCAATCACCAGGGAGAGCAACAAGAGGTCACCGACCGGGTAGGCCAGGTTGACCGAAGTGCCGAGCGTTCCCAGGCCCGCGTCGTGGACGATCGTGTGAAAGGCGAACGCCGCGCAGACCGTCGCGGCACCGAGGCCGGCAACGGCCCCGTCAAGCCAGTTCGGACGCGACAGTCGTCCCAACCCAGAGCGCAGGAGTCGCACCGTGGCGACGTAGGCCAGTGGGTAGAAGAGGATGTAGAAGAGGTCGGCCCACGACGGCGTCGGAGGTGTCTTGCCACCGATGGACTCGAAGGTCAAGACGAAGTCGCCAATCGTCCACGAGAGGAGTGAAAAGCCCAGGATCAGCGGTGCGCTGCGCCCCGGTGCCCGATTGAGTCCGCGCGCGATGCACATGACCGAGGCCACGAGTTCCAGGATGCAGACGCCCCAACCGTTCAGCCACGTCGACTGATGCGACGGGGGTTGCGCCAAGAGCGAGATGAAGTAGCCCACGAGCAGGACCGTGAGGACGGCGAAGCCGATCCACATGTTTCGGGCCATTCGCTCGAACCTCGCCTGGATGACGGGAACGTCGACGGCGGTCGTCGCCGTGACGAGTTCGCTTGCGATGGGTTCAGAAGTACTGACCTGTTGAGTCGACGTGACGCGTACCGTGCGTAAGTCGTCCCCGATTGCGATAACCATGGCACTGCCCCCTTGCATTCTTCGTTCGGAAGAACCACGGCTTGCAAATTTATGCAGTGAACGCCAAATCAAGGTCCACATCTACCCAACAAAAACCCAATTGACGGCCGAAAATGCTCCCAAGACGCTTGTGGAGGCAGATTGGCACCGCCGGGGCCTTAGATACCCGCGACGGGGACTTCGGCGCGATACTGGAGACCGTGGCGTCGACACCCTCCAGCCGTGGCGCCGCAACGATGGCCTGGGTGAAGGACCACGGCGTGGTACTGCGCTCCGCCCACGGACCGGTGCCCAATGTGGCCGAGTTCGTCGCCGGCGAACCGATTCGTGGCAGTTGGTGGGGCCACGTCGCGGGCAAGGAGATCTACGAAGTCTTGCAACTGCTCGACGAATCGCCGGAGATCGTGACAACACGCCTGGTCAACGCCAAGGTCACGCTCATCCACTCGCGCGTCTGGCCCGCCATCGTGCGCGTTGCCGAACAGTTGGGCGTGGAGCGGCTCGCCGCGGTCCATCAGGAGCACACCGCCAGTGGTGCGCACCGGAACTTTGACGTCGAGTTCCCCTTATGGGTACCGAACGACGTGATGGAGCGCTCGACGCAACTCTCGCTCGACCAAGCGTTTTCGCAACTTCCCGACTGCCTTCGTTGACTCGTCGCGGCGACGGACGAGATGCGTCAGTCCTTGACGCCGCACACTTTCTTGTCGTACGCGGTGATCGTGTTTGACGCCTTGGCCATGGTCTTGGAGATTGCCTCGAAACTCGCCTCCTGCGCCTTGGTCAGTTTCGCGTAGTTGAAATTCACCTTCGAAAGATCGGTGTAGAAGACGTTCAACTCCTTGAACACTGTCTTGTACGAGCTTTGGAGTGACGATGGCGCGACGTTGAGCACTTCGCCTTCGACGCTGTTGAGCGACTTGAAGGCGGCCTTCATCGCGGCAATAGCGTCGCCCGGCGTCTCGAGGGCCTTGTTGGCGGCGTTCTGCTTCTTGTCATAGGAGACGAGGAGCGTGCAGTACGCCGATCCGTTCGCCTCCTTCAGTCGCGTGCCAGCGAACGAGGGCGTGGCGGTGGCGAGGAGCGCACCAAGCGAGAGGGCAAGGGCGATCGACGCTCTCTTCGTGATGAGCGACCGTCGCGGCGGCGTCGCTGATGATGATGTCAAACGGTCCTTCATGAATGCTCCCTTTTTTGTGGTCTAGGCACTGGCATCTGACGACCGTACGGCGTAGCCGCCACTTCACGAGGAATACTACGCAGATTCGGCCGCGTGAGGTGGCTTCGCTGAGCGACCGTCGCGGCGGCGACCCGTGCGTTGGCGCCAAGCGTTCGCGAGCGATCCCCTCAGCCCTTGGCGCTGCAGAACTTCTTGTCGTAGGTGGCGATGGTCTTCGTTTCCGCGTTGACCGACGACTGAATCGACTCGAAGGACAGAATCTCATTCTCGGGAAGACTCAGGTAATCGAAGCCGACTTTGGCCAGGTCCGTGTACACCGTATGTAACGAGTTCACTTCTTTCGTGTAGGGAGCCTTGAGCGGCGCAGGCGCCACGTGCAGCACCTGCACGGCGACGCCGTTCAACGCCTTGTAGGCGGACTTCATCGACGGTACCGAACTCGTGATCGAGCTGTAGACCTGACGGGCAGTGTTCTCCTTCTTGTTAAAACTGCTGAGGAGTTTGCAGTAGGTCACGCGATTCTGTGACGCCCGGTTCGTCGTGGCAGCCGAGGAGCCGGCGGCCACGCTCAGTGACCCCAGCACCATCAGCGCGGTGATCGACGCGCGCGCGGCGGCTCGACGTGGACGTCGTCCCCACGACGTCGTGACCAATTGTCCATCCATCAGCGTTCTTCTCCCGTGTCCAGGTTGTCGCGCGACGAATCCGGCGATCGCGGCGTCGCTAGGTGAATGGTACGGAAACAAAGCGTGCGCGTGGCGCGATTGATGGAAATGTGTCTAAGGTTTGCGAGAACGACCGACCGTGTGGCCATTCGCGCGTGCCGAGAGTGCGTCAGGCGAGGACGGGCCATCGTCCATACTGGATGCATGGACCTAATTTCGCGTGCGGAGAGTTGGTTGTGCGACATGGACGGCGTGTTGATCCGCGACGGAGCGATGGTCGCGGGGGCCGATAAGTTCCTGGACCGCCTCCGAGCGACCAACCGTCCTTACCTGATCTTGACCAACAACTCGTTGTTCACGCCGCGCGAAGTAAAGGAGCAACTGGCCTCGATGGGCCTCGTCGTCGAGGAGGGTCAACTATGGACCTCCGCCCTGGCGACGGCGAAGTTCGTACACACCCAACGGCCCTTCGGCACTGCCTTCGTCATCGGGCAACCCAGTCTTCACGAAGCCATCCGCGACGTCGGCTACCGTTCCGATGATCGCCAACCTGACTACGTAGTCCTGGGCGAGACGCAGAACTACTCATTCGACGAGATCGCGACGGCGGTGCGTCTCATCGAGCGTGGCAGCCACTTCGTCGCGACCAATCCCGAACCCACGGGCCAGTCACCGCTCGGCTCGCTGCCGGGATGCGGCGCACTGGCCGCGATGATCCAGAGTGCGACGGGTGTCGCGCCCTACTTCGTCGGCAAGCCAAATCCCGTGATGATTCGCGAAGGCTTGAATATCCTCGACGCCCACTCGAAGTCGACCATCATGATCGGCGACCGGATGGACACCGATATCCAGGCCGGCGCCGAAGCCGGTTTGGGCACGATCTTGGTGCTGTCGGGTGTCGCCCAGGCCGACGAGATCGACCGTTATCCGTTCCAACCTTCACGGATCGTCAACTCGGTCGCCGATCTGATCGACGAACTCTAGATCCGCGTCGCTGTCGCGTCGGGCAAGGCAGCGGGCTCGGGCGAGGGCACACTCTGCTGGAGTGCCGCGAGGAACGCCTTCGCCCAGTCGAAGACGTTGCGACGAAACACCATCCTCCGCATGCGCGACATCCGGTCCCTGGTCTCCTTGGGTCCGGCGTTCATGGCCAAGAGGATCGACTCCTTGATCCCGTCGGTGTCGTGGGGGTTAACCATGTACGCCCCGCGGAGCTCCGTCGCGGCGCCGGCGAATTCGCTCAAGATGAGCTTGCCCGTCAAGTCGGTGCGACTCATGACGTACTCCTTGGCCACGAGATTCATACCGTCCTTGAACGGCGTGACGAGCATGATGTCGGCGGCGAGGTACAGAGCGATCAGTTCGTCGAAGGGAAGGTTCTTGTGCAGGTAGTGGATGGCCGGGTGACCAACGAGACCGTGCTCACCGTTGACTTCGCTCACCGCCTGCTCGAGGTCGTGGCGCTCCTGTTCGTAGTGAGCGTCCGATTCGCGGCTCGGCACGGCGATTTGAATCATCACCTGGCGCTCCGCGCTCAACTGACCGGCGTCGAGCATCTCGGCGATGGCCTTGATCCTCTGTTGGATGCCCTTGGTGTAGTCCAGGCGGTCGACGCCTAGCAACAAGAACTCGGGGTCACCGAGATCGTGACGGATCTCACGCGCCCGTGCCCGAACGGTCGGGTCCGAAGCCAATTCGATTATTTGGTCGCAGTCCACCGAGATCGGGAAGGAGCCGACGCGGATGGCGCGACCTTCGAAGTCCAAGCCCGAGTCCGTGCCGGTCGCCGAAGTGAGTCGACGGGCCAGTCGCGAGAAGTTCGAGGCCGAGGTATGGAGTTGGAAGCCGAGGAGGTCAGCGCCCAAGAGACCGGCGAGGATCTCTCGACGCCACGGCAGTTGCATGAACAACTCACTCGGCGGAAAGGGGATGTGCAGGAAGAACCCGATGAGGACATCGGGGCGAAGCGTCCGCAGCATCTGAGGGACGAGTTGGAGTTGATAGTCGTGGATCCAGACGGTGGCGCCGGGTGCGACGTTCTCCGCGATCGTCACCGCGAAGCGCATGTTCACCGCACGATACGCGTGCCACCAGGTGCGGTGATAGGTCGGCGAGCGGATCGCGTCGTGATACAGGGGCCAGATCGTGGCATTGGAGAAGCCGAGGTAGAACTCCTCGTACTCCTGAGGACTGAGGGGGATTGACTTGAGTCGAATCCCCTCGTAGGAGGCGGGTGGTTCTTGGTCCTCGGACGTGCCCGGCCAGCCGATCCAGAGCCCCTTTCGATCGACGAGCACCGAGGTGAGGGCCGAGACGAGCCCCCCAGGACTCGGCAGCCAACCGTCGTCGCCCGGCACCGAGGAGTGGCGAACCGGCAACCGGTTGGCGACGACGACGAACTCGGCGAGATCGTCGTCGGGGCGTTGGGAAAGCGTTGAGGAACCATCGGATGAAGGCGTCGAAGGGGAGTTGAGTTCGGTCATGACGGGTTCCTGGGCAGAGCCTAAAGGTGGACGCTTCCTTGCGTAGTTCGATCCTCGTTGATCGCGGTACTCCATGGCGGCACAACTCGTGATGGGCCGGACCCGAACTTACCGTGCCGATTTCGATGTGCGTACGGGCGCCGCGACGCCCACGCCGGTCAGGGCCTGTGCTCGGGCACCTCTTCGGGCGTCTCTGGTGAATCGGGCCAAATCGATCGTGTCGCGATGGTGGTGGCGCTGTTCATCTTGCCGGCGTTCCACCAGCTGTGCGAACGCGCATTGCCACGCGATGACTCACCGGCGTGTTGTTCGGCGTTGATCACGCTCAAGATCGCGTTGATGAGTGCCAGGTGGGTCAACGCCTGAGGAAAGTTGCCGAGGTGTCGTGCCGTCGTCGGATCCAGTTCTTCGGCGTAGAGACCGAGCGTGCTCGCGGCACCGATCAACTTCTCGCAGTGTGTGCGCGCACTCTCGAGTTCACCGATGGCGACGAGTGACGACACGAGCCAGAACGAACAGACGGTGAAACTGCCTTCGCCTTCGCCGTCGAATCCGTCGTCGGTCTTCTCGGGACGGTACCGAAAGACGAACGGACCATCGGTGAGGTCGTCAGCGATGGCGAAGACCGTGGCACGTATCCGTTCGTCATTTGAGGGGAGGAAGCCGAGCATGGGCAGTACCAGCAGCGAGGCGTCGAGCTCGTCACTGCCGTAGGACTGGGTGAAGTTCCCGCGCGTCCCTACTGCCTTCGCGCAGATGTCATCGTGCAATACCTTGGCTTCGGCGGACCACTGTGCCGCTCGGTTCATCTCGCCTCGCAGGGTGGCGAGGCGCGCACCCCGGTCGATCGCGACCCAACACATGACCTTGGAGAAGGTGAAGTGACGTGGTTCCCCACGGACCTCCCAGATACCGCGGTCCGGTTCACGCCAACAGGCCAGTGCCTGCTCCACCGCCTGGACCACGATGCGCCACGATCGTTCACTGAGCGAATCGCGAGTTCGAGTGTGCTCGTAGATGCAATCGACGATCGCGCCCAGGATGTCGAACTGCGTCTGGTTGTAGGCACCGTTGCCGATGCGAGTCGGCTGGCTCCAGACGTAGCCCGTCAGATGGTCCAACTCCGACTCGATCGGCGAATCGCCGCAGTCGACGGGGTAGAGCACCTGAAGGCTCGGACGGTTGCGCATCGCAGCACTCGTGCCACGCGGTGGCTCCAGCACGTCGCCCAGGAAGGCCAGAAAATCGTCGGCCTCCGTGTTGAAGCCGAGTGCGTTGAGTGCGCGCAAGGCGAAGGCCGTGTCGCGAATCCATGTATAGCGATAGTCCCAGTTGCGCGATCCCCCGAGGTTCTCGGGCAGCGAGGTCGTCGGGGCGGCGAGGATCGCGCCCGTCGGAGCGTAGGAGAGGCCCTTCAGCGTGAGGGCACTGCGCTGGAGCAACTCGCGCCAGGGATGGTCAGGGAACTGTCCGCCGTCGACCCACCCACGCCAGAAGCGTGACGTCTCGTCCTTGTACTGGTTCACCTCGACCTGGGTCGACGGCAGCGGTGTGTCGGTCCAACTCATGACGACGAAGCACGACTCTCCTTCGACGAGGCGGTGGCGTGCGCGCACCGCGCGGCCCTCGATGCCGAATCGCATGTCGCCGCTCAAGGTGATGTGGTTGTACTCGGCGTTCGTCGTCGCCACGCGGTCATAGGAGTTGCCGCTGTACTCCCACTCCGCGTCGACTCGTCCGTAGTTGAAGGAGGGTTCGCAGTTGAGTATGACGTCGACGCTGCCGTGCAGACAGCGCGCCGTTCGCACCAGCACGTGACGTGCGTCGAAGTCGCCCGGCGTGCGTCGCTGTAACGGCGATCGTTCGCCGGTCCGGTACCACGGTCCAATGGCCAAGAAGTCGTGGACCTCGAGCCAACCGCTCCGCGTCTGCCAGGTGGTGGCGAGCACCATCGTGCCCGGTTCGTACTGGCGGTGTGCGGGGACCGCACTCTCGACCGGCGCGAGTCGGAACGAACCAGCGGACCGGTCGAGGATCGTGCCGAAGAGACTGGGATCATGGGGCCTGGGCAGGCACATCCACTCGATCGAGCCCGTGGGGGCGACGAGCAGCGTGTTCTCACAGTCCGAAAGGAAGGCGTAGTCACCGATCGGCGGGAAGATCGCCTCGAGTTCGTCGGGTGTCGTCGGTGGCGAGAAGCCCTGGTCCTTCAGCGAACGAAATTCAAGCGCGTTGGTCTGACCGAGGTCCTGGATGCCCTCGTGGCCACTCGACGAACTGGAATGTCGTGTTGGAGTCATTGGTGTCTCACCCCATTTCTCGGCTGCTTGCGGACCGGCACGTAGGTTCGCTGCGAACCCTACGGCCTTCTGAGGCGTCTCGACCTCGTCGCTGTTACCCCTAAAAGCGTAGTGACTATTGGTCGCGTGGTGTCCGGCAGCACGCTTTTGGCGCGTGGAGGGCGTTGGACGCGTCGCGAGGTGTCACTGGGAACGACCTCGAGCGGTGACTTCGATGACGTCCACGACGACGTCATCGTGGACGAGCCAGACGACGTCGTACTTGTCGATGGTCGGGTCACAGTGCGGCGGCACCAGTTCGAGCCGTTCACCTCGGCGAAGTTCAGTCCCAGTTCCGCGCGTCACCAATCCCTGTTCATCTCCGAAGAACGCGAAGGACGACTGCGGGTGACCAAGCACCGCGGCCGGACCGGCGTCGGTCGCCATTGACTTGAGTCCGGCGTCCACCGTGACGAATCCTTCCTGATTCGCCGAGATGACCGTCGTGAGGATGGTGAGACTCTGATCGAAGCGTCCCTCACGATCGTCGCCCAGCGCGTCGCGATATTCGCGGTCCATGAAGACGTAGCTGCCCGGCTGGAGCTCATTGAGGACACCGATCTCCATGTCAATCGAGGCGGTGCCCGTCCCACCGCCCGTGCGAATCGACACGTCGTGACCGCTCGCAGCGAGCGCGTCGACCACTGACTGCAACTGCACCATCGCGTCGATGGTCTGGATGCGACGGTGCTCCCTGCCGGCAACGTGTTGAAGCTGTCCGGCGTAGCCCTGGACGCCGGTGAACACCAATTGCGCACACTCTCGTACGCGATCAGCCACACGAAGTGCCTCCGCTGGCGACGTCACGCCCGTGCGATGCAGTCCGACGTCGACGTCGCACAATACCGCGATGGACGCGTCGGTTCCCTTGAGGGCGTCCACCAACTCGTTCACTCCGTCGACGTGATCGACGACCACGAGAAGTTCGCACGTCGCGGCAAGTTGAACGGCTCGGCGCGCCGCGTGATGTCCCGCGATGGGCGAAGTCAACAGCACCGAGATCGGTGGTGCGTCGCCACGGGCACTGACAACCGCTTCGGCTTCACCGAGTTTGGCGCACGCCACGCCGCACGCCCCGGCCTGGAGTTGCAGGTCCAGGATGAAGGGCGACTTGTGTGACTTGAGGTGCGGACGAAGGGCGACACCGCTGGCGCGGGCTTCGTCGGCCATTCGTGCGATGTTGCTGCGCAGCAGCGTCACGTCACACAGCAGTGCCGGCGTCGACACGAGACTTCGCGAATTGGCTTCGCCGAGATGCGCGAGTGCTTCGCCGTACGCCGGATTGTCAATCGACGAATCGATCATGATGTGGTCCTCGTTACTCGCCAGTAAATCGTGTGCACTGCAGGAATATGCCACGATTCGTCCCTGCGTCGACGCGTCATTGCGATCGACCTCTTTTCGGTGATTCTTCGTACCGTGCAATAATGGCCCTTCATGGCGGATCGCGCGGACTTCGACGCATCACTACCTGAGGACGACCTCGATTTCCGACTGATGGGAGAGGGCCATCCTGATGGTCTCCCGGTCTTCGACGTGCCCGTCGGCGCGCACCTTCGCAATCGTCGAAAGGTCAACAGCCCCTCGCAATTGCTGATCTTGAAGGACCTCGTGCACTACAAGGCCAGTCACGGTCGTTGGCGCATCGCCAAGGACCTCGTGGGGTTGGTGCGCCGCGGGCAGGGAAGTGAGGGCGACGAGTCCTACGGGGACAAACTGCGCCGCGAGCGTGACAAGGGCAAGACTGAGTCCTCTACGTACGGCATGGCGACGGTCGACGACCGCTCCTTCGTGCTGTACGCGATGAACTGGGACTTCTTCGCCGGTTCGCTCGGCGTCGTCTCCGGCGAGAAGTTCCAGGCGGCCGCGGACCTCGCTATAAAACAGAAGCTGCCACTCGTGAGCGTCTACGCCTCGAGCGGCGTTCGTCAACACGAGAACTTCGCCGGGCTCACGCAGATGACGCGCATGGTCGAGGCGATCCGTCTCTACAAGGAGAAAGTGGACCTCCCTCACGTGGCGGTGCTGCTCGGCAACGTCTGGGGAGGCGTCTCGGCGAGCGCCGTACCGAACGCCGACCTCATCCTGGCGACCTCGGGGACCAACTTTGGCTTCGCCGGACCTAACGTCATCGAAGCCTTCGAAGGCCTCTCGGTGCCGAGCGGATCACAAAGTGCCGAGGCGAACCTGCTCGACCGCAACATCGACGTGGTCCTGCCCGACGTCAACGAACTCGTGTGGTACCTCGGCGCGATCCTCGCCTCGACCTCATTGCCGGACAAGCACCACCTGCTCAACGCCGAGACGCCGCCCATGATCCGCAACGTCACGCCATCGGACCAGCGTCGATCCTTCGACTTCGGGCCGGTTGGCATCTACGGACCACGCTTCGACGACATGAAGGGTGCGGAGTCCGTGCCCGCTGCGGCGCCTCGCCAGGTGCACGTCAGTAGCGATTCCGACGCGCTCGTCGAGCAGTACCAGGACCTGATGACCGACGCAAACCGAGTCGACCTGGAGTTCATCGTCCGCTACGGCTTCACTGAGGCGACCGCGGTCTACAACTACGTGCAAGAGGCGGAGTACAAGCGCTACCCCGCGATCGTCGGCGCCTTCGCCAAGATCGGCTCGCAACCCTTCGTGATCGTAGGCACGCAGCCCTCCTACCAACGCTTCGGCGACACGGTCATCAAACGGCCTTCCAATCCCGCGCCCGAGGACTTCGCGTTCATGGAACGGATGCTCGAGATGGGGGAGCGTCTCCACCTTCCGGCGCTCTTCATTACCGACACGCTCGGCGCGAAGCCGACGCTCGAGAGCGAGCGTCGTGGCCAGTCGCGTGCGATCGCCCGCTCGATCCTCAAGGGAATCGATTATTCAGAGCCCGTGATCTCGCTGGTCGCCGGCGCCCTTGGCAGCGGCGGGGGGCTCGCGACCACGCCGATGGCCGATCACGTGATCATGTTGGAGAAGGCGATGGCCTACGTTGCCGAACCAAGGTCCGCCGCCTCGATCCTCTACAAGACACCGAATCCCTCGCGCGACGAAGTGCGCATCACGCTCGCGACGATGCGTTCGACTGCGAAGGACCAATTGGACCTTGGACTCATTGACGAAGTGATTCCCGAAGATCCCAACCCCTTCATCACCGTCGAACGGGTGAACGCGTCCATCATGCGTTCCTACATCGAGTTGGCCCAGCTGTCCGAGCGACGTCTTCGTGCACGTCGCCAAGAGCGAATTCGTGGTCTTCGGGCGTTCGAGATCATTCAAGAATAGGTGTCGGACACTCTCGCGAGCGTCGCACGAAGACCTCGAGCATGGCAATGACCGACTTCGCGGCGCTGATGGACGAGGTGCAACGGCGACCAACGCGAGGCTGGGACTTCACGTGGCTCGCCGGTCGGATGACGTCGGACGAACTCCCCTGGGACTTCGCGAACATCGTGGACGAACTGGCGCAGGCGTCGCCCGATCTCCTGGACCTGGGCACCGGCGGCGGCGAGTGGCTGGCGCACCTGCCAACCCGACCCCCACGAACCGTAGCGACCGAGTCGTGGTCCCCCAACGTCGTCGTCGCGCGCCACCGCCTCGAGCCCCTCGGTATCGAAGTCCTCGAAGTCGACGGGGCCCCGGACAATAACGACCAGTTCGGTGAGGTCGACTGCTCGCTGCCGTTCGACGATGGGGAGTTTCACCTTGTCTCGTGCCGCCACGAATCATTCGTGGCGCGAGAGGTTGCGCGAATTCTGGATCATGGAGGTCGCTTCGCGACCCAACAGGTTGGCGACGGTCTCTTTCGAGACGTACGAGCGTTGTTCGAGGTGGCACCGCCGCCTCTACCGGCACTCACCGGTGCGATGTTGCGTGAACAGGTCGTGGCCGCGGGGATGCAGGTCGTCGAATCGGGCGAATCGGTACAGACCGTTCGTTTTCACGACGTCGGGGCACTGGCGTGGTATCTGACGATGACGCCGTGGACCGTGCCGGGATTTGACGTCGTCACCATGCGCGACGCGCTGGCGCGCCTCCATCGTCACATCAAAGAGGAAGGACCGCTTCGTATCCAACAGCCGAGCGCGTACCTCGTGGCGCGCCGGCCGTGAGGTTGCATCGTTACTTACTCAATGAAATCGAGCGCAGAATCGAACGTGTGAACGAGTTCGTCCTCGCGTAGACCTTCCTGCGCGCGTAGCGCTTGCCGAAGGCGAGGGGACCGTGCGACGCAGCCTCGATGTTGCCCATGAGTCGGGCGTCGCGGTACAACTCACTTCGCAGACTGCGGTGGCGCGCCATCAGATGGACCGTTCCCTCGCCACGCCCCTCAGGTCGAAGCGCAGCGTGGAACGCACACGACCCCGGTGCTGAACACCGGGGTCGTGTGCGTTGAACACGAGATGCTTACTTCAGCCAGCTCGGGATGCCGTGGCTCAACGTCTTGGCGACGGCCACCTTGCCGTCCACTCCGCTGTCGGCGGTGTAGACGGTGCCGGTGAGGGGCTTCATCGCCGAGGCGCTGATAACCGTCGTGAGGTACCCACCGTTGAGACCCTGGTGGTTCGAGGCCGTGTAGCTCAGCGGCAGCAGCGACGGTGTCTGGGAGAACTTGACACTCTGGAGCGTCTTCAAGAAGGTGGCTCGGGTGAGGTTCTTACCGGTCGCCTTCAACGCCTCGACGAACGCGACGCCGTAGGACAAGCCGTAGGCGATGTTGCCGTTGAGGACGCTGGTGGACGAGAAGCCGGGGAAGTCAGCCGGGTCGGCCTCGATGACCTTGTACATCCACGGGATCCAGGGACTGTTCGTGGTGGTGGTCGGGAGGTAACTGAACGAGATGGCACCAATCTCGGGGTCGGTCGGAACCTTGCCGGCGAACGCAGCGTCCACCGTCTGGGGGTCAGAGCCAACGCTCGAGATGATCCACTGCGGCGAGTAGCCCAACTGCAGGGCTGCGCCGATCGCGGCGTCCGTCGCGCCGGGGATGGTGTCCAGGACCACGACCGTGCACTTCTTGGTCTGGAAGTCCGCGATGTACGGGCCGAATGAGGCGCCGTTCGTGGCCACCAGGTCGGGAACCGAGTAGAGGTCGGCGGAGACCGGCTTCACGCCGCCGGCGATCAAACCGGCGAGTCCGTCTTCACCGAAGTCGTCACCCTGGCCCAAGAAGCAGACACTGGCGCTCGGGAGCGTGGACTTGATGTACTTCGCGAAGATCTTGCTCTCCTCGTTGTAACTGGGCTGCCATCCGAAAAGACCCGGGTAGGTGTGAGGGTTGTTCCAGTCGCGCGAACCTGAGGCGACGAACAGCTGTGGGACGCCGTTGCTCTTCAGCAGGGCCCGCACCGAGTCCTGGGTCGGCGTGCCGAGCGATCCGACGGTCGCGAAGACCGGAACGCCGAGCAGCGCGTGCGTCTCGGTGGCCGTGCTCGGGTTGGTGACCGTGCAGCCGAATCCCGGCGTGCCGTAGCAGTCATCCTTGATCACGTACTTGATCTTGCGTCCGTAGATGCCGCCGTGGCTGTTCACGTACTTGAACACCGCGTTGGCCGCGATGGCCACTTGGTCGTAGCCGGCGGAGGCGATACCCGTCAGCGGCTCGGTCGCGCCGATCGTGATCTGGTGTGCGCTCACGCCCGGTACTTTCGCGCTCGCCGCACCGGCACTGACGATCGAGGTGCCGGCGGTGACGAGGCCGAGGCACAGCAACATCGCCGTCCCGGTAATCGTCACGCGACGTGTCTTGGTTGTAACCATTCTTTGTGTCTCCCCTTTAGTGGAACTCTTAAGCCGTGAGCGTAGGCGTCACGCAAGGTCGTTGCAAGTCACCCCGGCGTGCGAGAACGTACGCGATGCCAGAGATGACGTAGGGCACCGGCGACGCCGAATGGGGCGAAAAGCATCGTCAGTATCAGCAGACCACCGAAGATAATGCCGTTCAGTTGGCTCGCGACGTTGCCCTGAGGATTGAGACCCGTATGGGTCGTGATCCATGAAATGACACTCGTCGAGAAGGCGTAAATGACCCCTCCGATGAGGGCACCCGATATCGTGCCGATGCCGCCGATGACGATCAACGAGAGGATCGTGACCGACAACGCAAAGCTGTACGTCGAGGGCGAGACCGAATTGTCGATCACGGTCAGCAACGCTCCACCGAGCGCGGCGTACGCCGACGACACGATGAACGCGACGACTCGCGCGCGCGGAAGCGACACGCCCACGAGCTCGGCGGCGACGTCGTTGTCTCGGATCAGTCGCATCGAACGTCCGGTGCGACTGGCGAACAGATTGGCCATGAAGAAGAACGCGACGCCCGCCACGACGATGGCGACGTCGGTGATGTAGAGCGTCGTGGTGGTCAGTGTCGAGGTACCGGCGTGGAAGAACCCGTCGAGCCAGCGCGGTGCGATCCACGCGGTCGGCAACTGCAGTCCGGAGTCGCCGCCGGTCCACGAGCTGAAGGAACTGAGGATGAACCCGAAGGCCACGGCGAAGGCCAACGTCATGCCGGCCAGGTACGGTCCGCGAAGTCGCGTCGCGGGGAGCCCGAGCAGGAGTCCAACGAGCGCGCCGCACGCCACGGCGATCAAGAGTGAGAAGACGATGGGCGTCGTCGAGTGATGATTGGCCCAGATCGCCATCGCGAAGGCTCCGACGCCCATGAACGCTCCGTTGCCCAGCGAGATCTGTCCCGAGGCGCCGGTCAAGAAGGAGAGCCCGAGCAGCACAATGGACATCGCGGCACCGGTGGCGAGGTTGAAGTTCGTGCTCGAGTTCAGAAAGAACGTCAGAAAGATGGCGACGTCGAGACCGAGCACCGTCAGCGTCGCGCGCGCGACGACGGGGTGGTCCGCCTTGAGTCGAGGGAAACTCAACGCGACGGCGCAGGCGATGGCCAGGTCGACGGCGAGGCCGAGGGCGATTCCGTCGCGAGCGCTCGACGCGGCCACCAGCGCGACGACGGTCACGACGATTGCCAACCCGATGGCGATCGGCACTCGGCGGGCGAAGAGGAGTCCCATCAGACGCGCCTGTGAATGCTCTTGGTGAACACGCCGCTCGGGCGGACCATCAGCGAGACGACGAGGATGGCGAGGGCGATCATGATGACGGCGTTCTGGTTCACGTAATCGGTCACGAACTGATTCACGATGCCGAGCAAGACGCCGGCCACGATGGCTCCGACGGGACTCTCGAGGCCGCCGATCGCGGCGGCGATGAAGCCGTAGGCGAAGATCCCGTCCATCACCGTGGGCGTCAGTCCTGAGAAGAAGTTTGCCGAGACGAGGATCGCGGTGATGACGCCCACCGCCGTCGAGAGCATCCATCCCAACGTGAGGAGCCGCCCAACACGCACACCTAACAGTCGTGACACCTCCGGGGCCAGCGCCGACGCTCGCAGTTGCAGTCCAAGTTTCGTGAATCGAAAGAGCGCGGCCACGAGCGCCATGACGACGAGCGCGGTGACGATCTCGTACACCGTGAAGGGTGACAGCGCGAAGGGCTTACCACCCAACTGCCAGTGGATCGACGAGAAGGGGCTTGGCAGGCTGCGCGGCGTCGAGGACCAGATCGCGGCCGCGACCGCTTCGAGCACGATGAGGAATCCGACCATGACCACGATCGGATTGATCTCCGGTTTGCCGTAGAGCCCTCGCACGAGGATCCGCTCGGTCAGTCCGCCGAGGAGGAGCCCGGCGATGATGCACACGACGACGCACGCCCAGTACCCGAAGTGATACGACAACAGCGCGAAGCCGACGTAGGTGGCGAACATCGGCATGGCGCCCTGCGCGAAGTTCAGTACGCCCGTGGAACGCCAGATGAGCACGAGACTGAGGGCCACGAGTCCGTATGTGACGCCATTGGTCAAACCGCCGAGGACGTCGGTGACGATGCGAGAGGTGAGGAACGGGTCCATCACTCCACCAGTCCGAGGTAGTACTGGCGCAGGTTCTCGTCCTGCGCCACGATCGACGCTTCGTCGTTCGCGACCACGTTGCCGACGTGCAAGACCACGGCGTGGTGAGCGATTCGCAGCGCCGACGAGGCGTTCTGTTCGACGAGGATCACCGTGAGGTCGTTCGACTCGCACAGGGATCGGATCGTGTGCATCAGCTGAGCGGTGACGATGGGTGCCAATCCGAGTGACGGTTCGTCTAACAAGAGCGCGGATGGTTTGGCGATGAGTGCTCGAGCCATCGCGAGCATCTGTCGCTCGCCACCGGACAGTTTCGCCGCGTGTTGCTTGCGTCGTTCGCCCAGTACTGGGAACTGTTCGTACTGCTCCTGGAGGCCCTGTTGCAGATTGACCTTGGCCATCATCGCGCCGAGTCGAAGGTTTTCCTCGACGGTGAACTCGCCGATGACGCCTCGACCTTCGGGAACGTGGCCGACGCCCATGCGCGCGATGTCCTCGGTCTTTCGGTGGACCAACTCCTGTCCGTCCATTTGGATCGTGCCCGACGTCGGTTCCTTCAGTCCGCTGATGGTGCGCAGCAAGGTGGTCTTGCCGGCGCCGTTGGCGCCGAGGACCGCGGTGATCTGCCCGGTCTCTGCTCGGAAGGTCACGTTGCGAAGCGCCTGGACGGCGCCAAATGAGACCGACAGGCCGTCAATGCTGATCATTCGTCCACTCCGAGATACGCCTCGATGACCGCTTCGTTCTCGCGGACCTCTGAGGGGGCACCGCTCGCAATGACGACGCCAAAATTCAGCACGACGAGTCGGTCCACCAGCGGCATCACGAATTCCATGTCGTGTTCGACGAGGAGCACTCCCATGGTGGAGCGCAACTCCACGATGAGTCGGGCAAAGTCATCGAGTTCGGCCTCGTCCAGCCCCGACGCCGGTTCGTCGAGCATCAGCAAGGTCGGATCGCTCATGAGGGCACGAGCCACGGAGACCTTCTTTGCGATCCCGTAGGGGATCGCCGAGGGGAGCCGGCCCGCCATGTCGGCGATGTGGAATCGATCGAGCATCGCCAGTGCGTCCGTGCGCAGTGTCCGCTCGGATCGGACCTCGTTGGGCAGCGAGAGAAGGCTCGCAAAGAACCCGCCACCGGGACGCAAGTAGCCGCCAGCCATGACGTTCTCCAACACGCTGCAGTGCGGGAAGAGTCCGACGCCCTGAAGGGTTCGCGCGACGCCGGCGTGCACCAACTTGTTCGGACGCAGATTTGATTTCTTGGCGCTGGGGTAGTGCACGTGACCCTCGTTGGGCTTCACGAAGCCGCACGCGACGTTGAACGCGGTGGTCTTGCCAGCGCCGTTCGGTCCGATCAGGCCGACGATCTCTCCAGACGAGACGTCGAAGGAGACGTCATCGAGTGCTCGGAGTCCCTCGAAGTGCACGGACACGTGTTCGAGGGCGAGGAGTGGCAATTCGGTGCCCGGCGACATAGTTCTCGACGATACCTGTTGGCGACGAGGTCGTCGTTCAGCCCGTCGGAGGTTCCGACGAATTAGGTCGTCACTCAACGAAGCGACCCGGCCGCCACGAGGTCGTGATGGTTCGCGCCGTTACTGCTTGGGCGCCTTCACAACGCCGTAGTGGATCATCGAGTCGGCCATCGACGTGGCCATTTCCTTGAGATCGCGTGGCGACCAGTGCAGCACGCGGCGAATCCGTTCGTTCGAGAGGGTTTGGGTCGTACCGAGATCGTTCATCGCGAGACGAACCGTCGCGTCGAAGAGGGCCATCACGCGAATCGCGATCGAGGGCAAACGCTTCGTGGGAATCTTGTAGCCGAGGTGCGCCACATGCGCCTTCAAGATGAGTGCCACTTCCATCATCGAGTGATTCGCCTCGACGCAGATGAAGCGCTGCCCGCGCGCCTCGGGTGTCGTCATCGCGGTCACGTGCGCGCTCGCCACGTCGCGCACGTCGACCATCGCGAGAGAGATGTCGGGAATCGCCGGTATGTCGTGGTCGAGGATGCGTTTGACCAGTTCGCCCGAGGTGCCCCAGTCCGACGACAACAGGGGACCGAGCACGAGACCGGGATTGATGACGACGAGTTCCATCGCCGCCTCGGGTCCGAGGTCATCCATGAACGTCCACGCGGCGCGTTCCGCGATCGTCTTGGACTTGTCGTACGCGCCGATTCGTTTGCCCTGCACGTTGGACCAATCGGACTCGTCGAAGGTCTTCGCGCGGTCATTGCCGTAGACGATCGCGCTGACTGACGAGGTGAGCACCACGCGCTCTACACCGGCCGCGAGTGCCGAGCGCAGCACCCGCAGGGTGCCGTCGCGCGCGGGTACGACGAGTTCGTCATCGTTCTTCGCCGCGGCTCGAGGCAGCGGGCTCGCGACGTGCAGCACGTATCGACAGTCCGCGACCGCCTCGTTCCAGCCGTCGTCGCTGGTGAGGTCCGCCGCGACGACCTCGAAGTCAGCGAGACGTGTCAGGCCAGTGTCGCCGAGGTGTGGCGCGAGCAGGTCGGTGATCTCACGGGTGCGACCAGGGCTCCGTGCGGTACCGCGCACGAGGTAGCCGGCGTCGAGGAGTTGCAGGAGGCAGTGCTGCGCGATGAACCCGGTGGCCCCCGTGACCAGTACTCGCTCAGCCACGGCACTCCTTCGTGTCTCGACGAACGCCGCGACGACGACGTTCGATGGTCACTCTAGTGATTGGCGCTTTCAGTGCCCTGGGCGTTCGCATCGTCGAGTAGTTCGTGGATCCGTGGCCGCCAATCGACGTTCTCGGTCGTGCGCCCACGGGCGTGCATCTCGGCGCGGTCGGATCGGAGCTGGCGGGCCACCGCTCCGAGATGACCCGGGAGTCGCTCTCGGATGAGCGTGCGGATGACCTGGGCGAGGGCGGGCGATGCGCCCTCGGTGGAGACGGACACGAGGACTTCGCCGTCGCGATGCACGGCGGTGAAGTAGAAGTCGGAACGGGCGGGGTCGTCGACGACGTTGAGCCAAATCCCCTCCGCACGGGCTTCGTCGACGATGTGATCGTTGACGTCGGGGTCACCGGTCGCCGACACGACGAGGGCGAATCCCTTGAGGTCGCCTCGGCGATAGTCACGAGCTTCGTACGCGGCGAGGCCCGCCGGCAGCGGCGCCAACTGCTCGCGGGCGATCACCGAGACACACGCCCCCGCGTCGACGAGCAGCCCTGCCTTGCCGGTTCCGATGCGGCCGGCGCCGACCACCAAGACGGGCTTGCCGGAGAGTTTCATGGCGAGGGGCAGCATGCTCACTGCAGAGCCCCCGCGTCGAGCAGAAGTTCACGAAGCGACAGGGCGGCGCACGGACCGATGACGATGATCGCCGGTGACGCGACGTCGAGGGAGCCGAGTTCGTGGAGCGTCGCACGAGTGTCGCGTTGGTGTTGCGTCCAGGCGTTCTCCACGACCGCAATGGGCGTGGTGGGGGAGAGCCCACCCTCGACCAGCTGGGTCGCGATGGCGTCGCGTCGCGCGACACCCATCAAGACGACCAGCGTGAGATCGGGGTTCGCCAGTCGTCGAAAGTAGCCGTCGTCCTCTTTGGCCAGGTGTCCCGTGACGACGGTCACGCCGCGCGAGAGCGAGCGATGGGTGACGGGAATACCAGCGGCCAACGGTCCGGAGAAGGCGGACGTGATGCCCGGCACGACGTCACAGGCCACGCCCGCATCACGAAGGGCCAGCATCTCCTCGCCACCGCGGCCGAACACGAAGGGGTCGCCGCCCTTCAGGCGAACGACGCAGTCGTACGCTCGGCCGAGCGAGACCAGCAGGTCATTGATGATCGATTGTGACGTGAACGAACCGGGCGCCTTGCCGACGTCGATCAATTCGGCGCCATCATTGGCGAGCTCGAGCACCGACTGGTCGACCAAGCGGTCGTGGACCACGACGTCGGCCCGTGCGAGGAGGCGCGCCGCGCGCAGCGTCAACAGGTCGGCGTCGCCGGGACCGGCGCCCACCAAGAAGACCGTCATGTGACGCCCACGCGGGTCACGAAGTCGCCGAACGACTCCTCGGCGTCACCGTCGGCCTCCCAGCGGTCGAACAGCGGGCCGAGGACGTTCGCGATCTCCGCGAAGGGAACCTTCTCTCGAAAGAGCGTGGCCAACCGATCACCGCGTGGCCCGCCACCGACGTACACGTCGTAGGTCGACTTGGTCCGTCCGACGATGCCGACTTCGGCTACCGCCGGGCGAGCACAACCGTTGGGGCATCCGGTCATGCGTAGTTGGAGTGACCGCCGGCCGAGCTTTCGCTGACCGAGTTCGCCCTCGAGAGCGTCGACGAGCTCGGGCAGCCGGCGCTCGGCTTCGGTGAGGGCTTGGCCGCAGGTGGGGAGCGCGGGACAGGCCAGCGCCGTGCGTTCGACGACGCCGAGGGCACCGTCGGGTCGAACCCCGTGTCGTTCGAGCAGCGCCTCCACGATCGCACGGTCGTGCTCGGCGATGGTGCTCACCAAGATGTCTTGTTGGGCCGTGATGTAGAAGGTGACGGACAACTGCTGGGCGATCTCACGAAGCGCCGACCGCAGTGTCGTCGCCTGGTCGTCGCGGACCCTTCCCGCCGAGACCCGCACGCCGACCTGCCAGGTCCCGTCGGCGTGTTGACGCCAGCCCAGGTGGTCGTCGGCGTGAAAACTCAATGGCAGTTCGAGTGGTTCGCGCAGGTCGCGGCCCAGTCGTGCCTCGACCTCCTTGGTGAATCGGTCGAGGCCCATGTCGGCCACGACGTACTTCATGCGTGCGCGCTTTCGGTCGGTGCGGTCACCGAGCTCGCGATAGGTCGACACGATCGCCGCGACGACTTCCTCGAGTTCGTCGAACGTGACGAAGGCCATGGGGTCCGCGAGTCGCGAGAACGTGTCCTCGTTCGCGTAGGACCGTCCGAGACCGCCGCCGACGAGGAGCGTGAATCCTTCACCGGCGCTCGGGTGGACGCCGGGGATCAGCCCCACGTCCTGGGCGAAGACGTCGACGCAGTTGTCGTGAGGATGCGCGACCGCGATCTTGAACTTTCGCGGGAGGTACGTGTCGCCGTAGAAGGTCCGTTCAACGGCGTCCTCGCGCGACGCGGCCTTGTCACCGTTGACGAAGATCTCCCAGTGCGCGTTCGTCGTGGCCCGGAACGTCGACGCGAGTCGCGCGGTGATGGTGCGCAGTCGTTCGTCGGAATGGTCGGACTGGAGACCGGGGCAGGACACGACGTTGCGTACCACGTCGCCGCAGGCCCCAAAAGATGTCATGAGGTGTTCGTCGAGGGAGCGGGCGAGGGGACGAAGGCCGTCCTTCACCACGCCGTGATACTGGACCGCTTGGCGCGTCGTCAGTCGGATCGAACCGTCGGCGACGTCGTCGGCGATGCGGTCGAGCGCGAGCCACTGCTCGGTCGTGAGCCGACCACCGGGGATCGCCACGCGGATCATGAAGATGTAGTCGAGTTCTTCGTGCTGGAGCGCGCGTTCACGGCGGACGTCGCGATTGTCCTGGGCGTAGATGCCGTGGAATTTGAGTAACTGTTCGGCGTCATTTGACACCCCGGCGACGTCGTTGTCGAGTTCTTCGCGTAGGGATCCGCGCAAGAAATTGCTCGCGCGCTTGATCTCCTCGACGGCAGTTTCCTGCTTCGTCTCGGTGGTCACGTCAATTTCCCCCATCCTCGTGTGGTTAATGATGACAAACCTTACCTGTTTAGTCATGTATTGGCAATATCTTTGTGAAAAGAACGAAAATCGGACGCGCGGGCGGCAGCTCATCGCGCTGCGCCACTCGCTCGGAGAGCACATGGAGCTTGACACCCGCCCACCAGGGAACGAACGACGCACACGGGTCCTCGGACGAGGGTTGGGTTTTTCACCTTCGGCGCTGACGCGCCACCTATCGTGCAAGGGACGAGGAGGACAAATGAACAATCGCCAGGTGGTACTCGTGCAGCGACCGGTCGGGATGGTGGACGAATCGACGACGGCAATCGAGGAGCGTCCGATTCCCGAGTGCGGAGAGAACGAAGCGCTCATCAAGGTCGGGCTCGTCTCGATCGACCCCACCATCCGCACGTGGATGAACGATGCGCCGGGTTACCTTCCGGCGATTCAACTCGGTGACGTGATTCGTGCCGGTGGGAGCGGCGTCGTGGTCGAGTCCAAGAGTGATCGATACAAGGTCGGCGACATCGTCTACGGGATGACGAACTGGCAGGAGTGGGCGATCGCGAGCGAACAGAACCGCTTCACCGTCGTCCCTACCGGGATGGGGCTCGATCTTCCCACGGTGATGGGCGTGCTCGGGACGACGGGACTCACCGCGTACTTCGGTCTCCTCGACGTCGGCCAGTTCAAAGAGGGTGACGTCGTCGTCGTATCGGGAGCCGCGGGCGCCACCGGGTCGGTCGCGGGACAGATCGCGAAGGAACGCGGAGCGTCCAAGGTGGTCGGTATCGCGGGTGGGCCCGAGAAGTGTGCCGAAGTCGTCGAAAAATACGGCTTCGACGAGTGTCTCGACTATCGCGAGGAACGTCTCACCCAGAGGATCCGCGCCGCGTGTCCCGACGGTGTGGACCTCTATTTCGACAACGTCGGGGGTGAGATTCTCGACGCCGTCTTGGCCAACATCGCCATGAACGCGCGCATCGTGCTGTGCGGCGCCATCTCGCAGTACAACGCAATGGAGCGACCGAAGGGGATCGCGAACACGTCGATGATGATCATGCGTCGAGGTCGAATGCAGGGCTTCATTGTCTTTGACTTCGCGAGCCGCTACGCGCAGGCGCAGGTCGAACTGGCGGCGATGGTGCTCGATGGTCGTATCGCCCACCAGGAACATTTGGTGCACGGTCTCGAACACGCGCCCGACGCGCTGAACCTTCTCTTCACGGGAGGCAACCACGGCAAGACGTTGGTCGTGGTCGACGAGAGCGTGACCCTGGGCTAACGCAGCCGCACGTCGGCGACCAGCGCTCGGTGATCGCTCCCGCCGTCACTGGCGAAGCCACCGAGCGCTTCCCACGGCCCGCGCACCAGCAGGTGATCGATCTGGGAGTGCGGCGTGCGCGCCGGCCACGTACGCGCGTTGACCAGCGATCGCCAGCCGGGCAGCAAGATCCGCAGGAGTGGGCGCCAGGAGTTGAAGTCGCCGCCCAGGAGCACGGGTAGGTCGGGGTCCAACGCGTCGACGATGGCCGTGACGCGTCGATACTGGCGATAGGAGCCGTGGCTGAGGTGCGCCCCGTGGACCGCGAGCGCGTAGAAGGTCCGGTCGCCGTCGCGCAGCGTCGCCACGATCAACGCCCGCTTGACCTTCTCGCGCGGGAGACGACCCAGGGACTCGACGCGAATGTCGAGGATCTCGAGGCGGGTCAGGAGTCCCAGGCCCCATTCGCCGTCTTGTACGCCGTTCGACGTCGCGCGACGCACTCGTTGGGCTTTGCTCAGGGCACGATGCTCGTCAAAGAACAGACCACGTTCGCCATTGAGATGAGCGAGGAGGGGCTGCCACGTGCGGCCGCCCGTGCCCGACGTGACGCGCTGGCCCGTGGCGAGCGCAACGAAGACGCCGTCCATGCCAAGTCTCGCCTTGAGCGACTCGAAGAAGTCCTCGTCGGGGCTGCGCCAGAGCTCCGGGAGGATCAACAGGTCGGCGTTGAGACTGACGACGTGGTCGAGGACCCGGGTCGGTCGACCCCATCCGTCGACACCAGCGTGAAGGTTGAACGTCGCGACACGCACAACGAAACCCTAGGTCGTCCGGCGTTTGCGTGTGGCAGGCTCTACACGTGGACTCTGTCAATGTTGCGTTTGGACACCGACTCTGGTGGGTCGATGCCTTCACCGGCGACGCCGAACGGGGTAATCCCGCTGTCGTCGTACTCCTCGAACGTGCGCTGCCCGACGACGAGTTGCAGCAGATCGCCTTCGAATTAGGTGTCTCGGAGACCGCTTTCGTCCGACGAGTCGGTGATCAATGGTCGCTTCGTTGGTTCACACCGACCGTGGAGGTCGAGATCTGTGGCCACGCGACACTGGCGAGCCTGCACGTCTTGCTCAATGAACTCGGCGTGCCCGGCGGCGAGATCTTCTTCCAGACGCGCGCCGGACTGTTGTCGGGGCGGCGGATGAGCGACGGGCTCCTCGGCATCGACCTACCGCGCTGGACGCTCGAACGGGCCGACGCGTCGATGTTGAACAACACGCTCGGACCGGTGCGCGACGTGTACCACGCCGGTCCCCACAGTGTGCTGGCGGTCCTGGAGGACTACGACACCTTGTGCGGACTCGCGGTCGACTCGATGAACCTGTTCCTCGTGCCCTGCTCGATGGTGATCGCCGCCTGCGTCGGCGGTCCGGGCGTCGACGTCGCCATCCGCGTGTTCGCGCCGCGCCTCGGGCTGGCTGAGGACAGCGTGACCGGCAGCGCCATGTGCGCCGTGTCACCGTGGTGGGTCGAGACCTCGGGTTCCCCGACCGTCTCGGTGCACCAGGCGTCGGCGCGCGGTGGCGTGATGTTCGCGCGGCTCTTCGAGAACGCCGTCGAGGTGGCGGGCATGGCGCGGACATTCTTCGGTGGTGACCTTCGCGGATGAGTGGTGACGCACTCGGGCCCGGCCCGCACACGAGAGTTCGGCGACTCCCAACGAAGGCCACGTACGACAGCGCGATCATCTTCGACATCATCGACGAAGCCCGCCTGTGCCACGTGAGTGCGATCGTCGCGGGGAGCGCCATGGTCATCCCGACGCTGCACGCCCGTGAAGGACGCACGCTCTATCTGCACGGGAGCCAGTCCAACGCGGTGATGAAGTCCGTGGTGGAGTGCGGCGAGGCGTGCGTGAGTGTCACCCTCTATGACGGTCTGCGTCTGGCGCGAAGTGGATTCGAGTCGTCGATCGCCTACCGATCCGTCGTCGTGTTCGGCGCCGCCCGGCTCGTCACGGACGAGGACGAGAAGACCAGGGTGCTCAACATGTTCGTCGACGCGGTGCTGGAGGGCCGGGCGAGCGAAGTGCGCCCGATGACCGACGCGGAACGGCGACTCACGATGGTGGTCGCGGTCGAGATCGACGAAGCGTCGGCGAAACTCTCCGCCGGTCCGACCGACGACCCTGATGAGGACCGGGAACTCTCGATCTGGTCGGGGACCGTGCCCGCCCGCGTCGTCTTTGGCGCACCGGTGCCGGACACGAACGGCGCCATGGCGAACGGCGACATCGCGGTGCCCGAGTCCGTGACGAGGCTCCTGGACCACCAGTGACCGACGTAGCGGCGCTGCGCGATCAGTTGGCGGGTCTCGAGCCCGTGGACGACAAGGAGTTGGAGTCGATCGCCGCCACCCTCGAACGACTGTCATGGCCCGGCGACCCCTTCGCCGAGGAGGAGAACGACCACCACGTCACGGCGTCGGCGTTCGTCATCTCGTCGCGCGGCGTCATCTTGCATCGCCACCGCCGGCTCAACATGTGGCTCCAGCCCGGAGGTCACGTCGACCCGGGCGAGGAACCGCCCGAGGCGGCGCTTCGTGAGACGCGTGAGGAGACGGGGTTGGTGGCGCGCCACCTCGTGCCGGTGAACCTGTTTCACGTCGACGTGCACCCGGGTCCCCGGGGCCATACGCACTACGACCTGCGCTACGTGCTCGTCGCGGCGCCGATCGATCCTTCGCCACCCGAGGGCGAGAGCCCGGACGTCTTCTGGTTCGACTTCGAGCGCGCGAGTACCCGATGCGCGCCCGACTTGGTCGCCGCCTTGGCGAAACTCGCCCGGGCGGTCGAGACATTCGACGTGCGAGACTGAGGGCGTGAACGAGACCGACAACCTGCGCGCGTTGATGGAGGCCGATCGCTGGATCGACCGGGTGGCCGCGCAGCGCAACCACCTTCCCGAGATGGCCGAACTTTCGGGAGTCGAGGAGGAGCTGCGAGGACTCTTGAAGGCGCTCAACGAGGCGCAGGCCGGGCTGGCACCGGTTCGCAGTGCCTACGAGGACGCCCAACGCGAGAGCGGGCGGCTGCGAACCCGCGCCGAAGGACTCGACGCCACGCTCGGCGCGTCGACCGCGAACGCGCGCGAGTTGGCAGCGATACAGAATGAACTCGCACACGTGCGCGAACTGCTCGCCCGAAGTGAGGACAACGAACTCGACTACCTGATCGAGGTCGAACCGCTCGACGAGGCCGTGCAGGCCATCAAGGAGAGGGCGCAGCCACAGGTCACGCGACGCGCCGAGTTGCAAGCGGTCATCGCCGAGTTGCAGGCCGGCCTCGACGACGAACTCGAGAGTTTGCGTCGCGACCGCGTCGAACGGGCGTCGGCACTGAGCCCCGAGCTGTTGGCGCGCTATGACGCGGCGTTCTCGCGCGTCGGCACCTCCGGAGCCGCGCAGGTCGACGCCGGGCGATGCGACGGTTGTCGGATCGCACTCGCTCCGCTCGATCTCGATCGTTGGAAGGGCCAGGGCGAGGGTACGTTCATGCCCTGTCCCGAGTGCGGGCGACTCCTGCTGCCGTGATCGTCCTCATTCGCCACGGTCAAACGACGACGAACGCGCAGCGCCTGCTCGTGGGACGTAGTGATCCCGCGCTCACCGAACTCGGGGAACGCCAGGCATTGGCCTTACGGCCTTTCCTCGGACGAGTCCGCGAAGTGTGGACCTCACCCTTGCAGCGGGCCCGCGCCACCGCGGCCCTGGCGTGCCCCGGCCACGACGTCGTGGTGAAGGAGTCGTTCATCGAGGTCGACTACGGGTCGTTGGATGGACAGTCGCTCAGTCTCGTCAGCGATGAACAGTGGCACGCGTTCGAGCACGATCACGACATCGCCTTCGGTGACGGCGAGTCGCTCGCCTCGCTCGACCAACGCGTCCACGCCGAACTCGACCTCTTGCTGCTCGATCCCACCAGTCTTTTGCACAGTGCCACCCAGGACCTGGCGATCGTCACGCACATGTCGCCGATCAAGTCCGCGGTCACCTGGGCGCTCGGTGTCCCGGGTTCGGCGGCGTGGCGCATGAACCTGCGCAATGCCTCGATCACCACGATCGCCACGCGTCGCTCGACGCCGGCACTCTTCAACTACAACGTCGTGCCCGACGTCGACTAGTTAGCGCAGCGCCACACTGATGGCGGCGAAGTGCAGGCCCGCACCGATCAGGGTGAAGGCGTGGAACAGCTCGTGATAGCCAAAGACCCGAGGCGAGAGGCGCGGCCGCTTCGTGCCGTAGAACACAGCCCCGATCGTGTAGGCCACGCCACCGGCCACGATCAGTGAGAAGCACAGGGGGCCGCCGCCGCGATAGATCTGGAGCATGACCGACGCGGCCGCCCAACTAAAGGCCAGGTAGGGGAGGGTATTAGCCCATTTCGGAGCGTGCATGGCGAATTGACGCACGGCGATGCCGATGAGGGTGCTGACCCCGATGACGATCAGCACGACGGTACGGATCTCACCGTGCATCGTCAGACCCGCGATCGCGAAATAGGTCCCGGTGATCGCCAGATAGATCGTCGAATGGTCGGCACGGCGCCACGCCATTCGCTGGGACGGCGTCCAGTTGATCCGGTGCAGGAGGGCACTGGTGATGAGCATGGCGCCAACACCAAAGAGGAAGCAGAGCACCCAGCCGACCTGGGCCCACGTGGCGCATCGGGCGAAGAGGATGGGCGAACAGGCGAAGAGGACGAAGAAGGCGACGAGATGGAGCCATCCGCGAAGCAGCGGGCGGGTGAAGGGAACCTCGCCGGTTGGTTGCGCGACCACTTCACTCACCGTCTCACCCTACGAGGATGCGACGCGCGTGGATTCGCCACGGGAAACAACGAAGCCCGCCTGCTCCGGTAGTCCAGAACAAGCGGGCCCTCGATGTTTGGCCCCCCCAGCCAATGACACAAAAATATAGTTGGCGGGCTCGCGCTACTCTGTCACGAGATGCCTGCAAACAAAGGGTTGTGAGCAATTTCACATAAGGGAGTCGTGTTGAAACGTCGAACATTGGGTCAAGGTCTCGTCGTCTCGGCCCAGGGTCTGGGTTGCATGGGCATGAGCGAGTTCTACGGCGCGGGCGATGACGACGAATCGGTCGCCACGATTCACGCGGCGCTCGACGCGGGCGTCAACTTCCTCGACACCGCTGACATGTACGGCCCGTTCATCAACGAACAGCTCGTCGGGCGCGCGATCGCCGGTCGCCGCGACGAGGTCGTGGTCGCGACGAAATTCGGGAATCAACGAGGCGACGACGGCTCGTACATCAGGATCAATGGCACGCCGGAGTACGTGGTGGCGGCCTGCGACGCCTCGCTGCGACGACTCGGCGTCGACGTGATCGACCTCTACTACCAGCACCGGGTCGACAGGACGGTCGCGATCGAGGAGACCTGGGGAGCCATGAAGTCGCTCGTCGACGCGGGCAAGGTTCGCCACTTGGGCATCTCCGAGGCGTCATCGGCGACCATCGAACGCGCCCACGCGGTCCATCCCGTGACGGCACTGCAGAGTGAGTACTCGTTGTGGACGCGCGACCCCGAGGATGGGGTGCTCGCCACGTGTCGGCGCCTGGGGATCGGGTTCGTCGCGTACAGCCCGCTCGGTCGAGGCTTTCTGACCAGCGAAAACAGTAATCGTGACGCCCAGGACGCGGCAGACTTTCGCGCGCACAACCCGAGGTTCACCGGCGAGGCCGGCGCAACGAACTTGGCGCTCGTGCAAAACCTGGAATCGATCGCGGCGGCGAAGGGGGTCACGGTCGCCCAGTTGGCTCTGGCGTGGGTGCTGTCGCGCGGCGATGACGTCGTGCCGATACCCGGGACCAAGCGACGCAAGTGGCTGCTCGAGAACATCGCGGCCGACGACATCGAACTCAGCGACGCGGACATCGCAGCGCTCGAAGCGGCCGTGCCACGTGCGGCCGTCGTGGGTGATCGTTACCCCGAGCGCTCGATGGGCAGCCTCAACGGTTGACGCGCGTGAGCGTCATGCTCGCCAGTTCAAAGACCTCGTCGCACCATTCGACGACCTGGGCATCGTGTGAGACGATCACGACCGTGACGCCCGTGGCGTCGAGCAGCATCAGGAGACGTTGGGTCTCGGCGGCACCCAAGCCGCTCGTTGGTTCGTCCAAGAGGTAGACGGACGGTCCCGTCACCATCGCGCGCGCGAGCGCCACGCGCACGCGTTCGCCCCGTGAGAGTTCCTCCCACCTCGTGGCGGCGTCGGCGCGCAGTCCGAGCAGCGCGAGGTCCTCGAACGCGTCGCGCGTTGACTCTCGGCCCAACGTGAGCACGTCGATCGCGAAACCACGCGTCAGTCCCGGTTCGCTGGCGAGGTACGTGAGCGAGCGTCGAAGCACCCGCTCGTCCAGTGCGAGCACGTCGATGTCGCCGATGGTGACCCGGCCCGACGCGACCGTGTCGAGTCCAGCGATGGATCGCAGGAGGGTCGACTTGCCGACGCCCGACGCGCCCGTGATCGCCACGCGTTGTCCGGGCGCCACTACCAGGTTGACCTCCTGAGCGAGCGTGACGCCATCCTCCTCGAGGGCGACGTCGACGACGCGAATCGTCGTGTCGTGCGGCCACGGCTCACGACCTGCGCTGACACCGACGTCGAGGGCGTCAAGACGCTCCGCCGCGGCGCTCACGTCGAGCGCGGTGTCGAGCGCGTCGGCGACCGTCGACAGCATCTCGAAGGTCGACAGCGCGATCAGGGCGACGACGACCAGCCAGAGCGGTGCGCTCGTCGGGCGAACCACGAGGGTGCCGAGTGCCAACGCCGTCATCACCGGCGCCACCGCGTTCGAGAGCTGGCGCTGACGACGCTGGCGCCGTTCGGCGCTCGCGAGTCGATCGCTGGCACGCGCGGACCGTCCCTCGGCCAAGGCAACTCGCCCCAAGAGCGCGAGGTCGGGCGTGACGGCGCTGAGTTCGACGACCTCAGCGCGATAGAGGCCCCGGGCCGCGCGCAGCGCCCGGTTCCGACGCAGCAGCGGACCGACGTTGGCGAACAGCGCCACCACACCGACGAGCTGGACCGCGAAGAGGTCACCGGCGTACGACCACCAACCTCCATGTGGCGGCAGCAACCCCACGAAGAGGTCGCTGAGGACCATAACGACGAGCGACGTGCTCAGCGGGATGACGCAACGAAGCCAGAGGTCCTGGAGTTCGTCGGTGTCGCGCAGCGATCGTTCCAGCAGATCGCCCGCCGCGTAGGCACGCCATTGGCGAAACGTCAACCGCCCGATCGCGATGAAGAGCCAATGCCGCCATCGTGAGACGGCGTCGAAGCCGAGGCGATGGGCGCTGAGGCGTTCGCTGAAGCGCAAAGGTGAACGCAGGAAGGCGAAGAGCTCGATCACGATCAGCGCGCCCAGCACGTTGCGCAGCCCCGGACGGCTCGCACTCGCCACCAAGAGCCCGACCGCTCCGACGAGGAGGAGCACGTTCACCAATGACGCGATCAGACCGGCCAGCAAGGCGCGAGCGAGTTGGACACGCGGAGGACGCGATCGGCGAAGCCAGCGCGCCAGGCGTTCGGCGTCGGCCCTCACGTCAGCTCGATCCGCACGGTGGCGCTCGTCAACAGCGGTGAATCGACGGTCGCCTCGACGATGGCGAGGTTGGCGAAACCAGCCAGGACCCCACGGACGAGCGAGCGCGCACCATCATCGAGCACACCGGCGATGTCGTCGAGAACCAGCAGGGCCGGCGTGCTCAAGAGGCATCGGGCGAGGACGAGACGAACCCGTTCGCCGGTGCTGATGCCTCCGCCGTCGGCCGTCAGCGTGGTGTCGAGGTCGCGAAACCGTGGATCGTCCAGTCCGAGGGATGCGAGACGCGACGTGACGACGTGGTCGTCGATCTCGGCGCCGAGGGTCATGTTCTCGCGCAACGTCCCCGAGAGCAGCGAGCTCTCGACGCTGACGTGTCCGACGGTCGCGCTCGTTCGCGCGAGCTCTCCGCGTCGTGGGGATCGCCACGACAAGAGCGTCTGGATCAGCGTCGTCTTTCCCGAACCCGATGGTCCGGTCACGATGAGCCGTTCGCCCGCGTGGAGCGTGAAGTTCACGCGTCGGTCGCTGAACTCGGTCTCGAGGTCGGTGGCGACGAGCACGTCGGCGGTTGAGATCGCGAGGAGAGGCGGCTCCAGGTCGTGTAACACCGCCGACGATCGATCGGCGTCTTCGCGACGATGGAATTCGACGCCAAAGCGACGAACGCCGACGAAGATCTCGCTGGTCACGAGTACCGCGATGAGTGCGTGCGCCAAGGTGATTCGTCCGCCGAGCAGGGCGAAGCCGACGACCATCGCCACGAGACCAATGCTCACGCCACTGAGGAACTCCGTGACCAACGACGACCCCAGTGCCACGCGGATGGCCCGAATGGCGATGGCGTGCTCGGAGTCCGAGATGGCGGCGATCTCGTTGGCGCCGTACTCCACGGCACCGAGCGCTCGCAGTTCGGTGGTGTGGTACAGCAGTTCGAGTTGTCGCTGCTCCAACAGGGTCCGACGGTCCTGGTATTCGCCAGCCATGGCTTCGCTCCGGCGCCCGGCGCGTCGGTAGAGGGGAGCGGCGAGCAGGAGCAGCGCGATCGTGATGGTGAGCGCCAACCAACCGCCGGCCCACTCCAGGACGATCAGGCCGGCCATCGACGTCACGGCGGCGCTCTCGAGTTGGATCAGGTACGGCGCCTCTCCGGCCTGTTCGATCGCGAGCGCCAGGTCGCTGCGGCTTCGCTCCCTCTCCGTGCGCGGACGCGTGAGTTGCTGAGCCAGCGTTGAGCGCCAGTGGCCGCGAATGGCGCCGCCCGCGTGGTCGCGCCACAGTCCAATGGCGATGGAGACCAATGAACGTGCTGCGAGCGCGGCCAGGACGAGCCAAAGTCCTGAAGGGACGCGGTGTTGCGCGAGACGACTGAGACCCAGTGCGAGCACGAACGCGCAGGTCAGCGCCGCGAGCGAATGGACCGCCCCGATGAGTCGAGCACTCGTCTTGAAGGTGACCTCGCGCGGCGTGGCGGGCGCTGTCGTAGTCACCGACCAATGCTAACGAGGGTCAATCGTCCCCTAGGTGGTCGTCACGATGCGCCAAGAGCTTCGCCGGTCCGTTCAACCAGTTTCGAAGCGCCCTCGTCGCTCGGCAGTCATCTTCGTTGTACTCGAGGATCCTCGAGCGCGACGACAGCGCCGCCGCGTCGTCGCCGAGCGCCAGTTCGTACCAGAGCATCGACGCTTCGCCACTCGGGTTCTCGTCGCGCCACGCGAAGCCCGCGGCCACCGCGAGCTGTTTCAGTCCAAGGGGACCTTCGGTCTGGATCTGCGCCTTGGCGAGGTCGTGCAGGTCGATCCACTGGGGAGGGGACATTCGGCGAAACGCGTCGAGTTCCGCGAGCGGCGGCCCTCCGTCGACCGGCGTGCGTACCGCGCGGTTCATGGCGCCGTCTTCGGCCTGGGCCCAGAAGCAGTAGGCGGCGAACGTTCGGCCCTGCTCCTCGCAACGCTGTCGCACGGCACTGAGCCACGACCAGAACGCCGCAAAGTTCGCGGCCTCTGAGTGGGCCGTGAGCTCACCCCATTCAGCGAAGGCAACGTGGCCGGCGTCGACGCTACGTACCTCGCGATGCACCGTCACGCTGGCACCCCAGAGATAGGTGACGTCGTCGTAACTTTCCATGTCGACGTCGACCTCGACGTCGGCGGTAGGACAGCCCATCTGCGACGGATCAAGGATCCGCATCGGTGAGCGACGGACGTGGGCTCTCGCCCGGTAGATGAGTTCGTCGAGTCGTTCGATGCTTCGACAAAGTCGGTCCTCGCGCACGAAGTCGTCGTTGGCCGGCTGGGGCACCGCTCGCGCACGCTGGACGCGAAGCGGGTCGAGGCGCGCCAGCGTGGCCCGCGTCGCGACGCCGTTCTCGCGCAGGATCGCTTGTTGGGAGCGCGAGGTGAAGCGCGTCAGCGAGACGTCATCGGTGCATTCGAGTTCCTCTTCGCAATGTTCGGAAAACTCGCAGGTCAGGCAGTCTCGGTGCCAGTAGGGCGTGGTCGGGAACTCGCCACCGAGGTCGAACCAGGCGTCCAGCGCCTCGAGGACCTCGAGGCGTTCGTCGAAGAGGGTGTCGTAGGCCGCGAGGTTGCAGCGCGTATAGGTTGCGCTCGATAGGTCAAGCCACCAGAGTCGCGCGTTGCGGTCGATCAACGCGCCACGGGTCGAGGGATCGGCGGCCCCGAACGCTTCGAGCACACGCGTCGCGCCGCCCAGGATGAGTACGTCGCGGCGCACCGTAGCGGTGGGTCGCAGGCCCATGTTGTCGCGCTCGACGGCCTCGCTCGGCAGGAGTCGCTCGAGGGAACCCTCCGTCAGGCGTCGCGTCGTCGCCGTCTCGATGACCTCGTGGTTCTTCACCACGAGGGGCGCGTACGTGAATCGTTCGTCGCGTCGCCCGGTCCGGATGAACCCTTGCACGGCGACGCTTCGCCGGGCCGCCACGTCGGTCAAGCGGGCGTTGAGGATGAGTTCGGCGCCTTGATCGATGAGCGCTTCGGTGTGCTCGGGTCCCGTCGCCGTCACCGCGCCCGGGTGCATCGCGCGCAAGTTCGCGAGCACTTCGTCGCGGTGAGCGTCGGCCTCGCGGCGCCGGCGTTCGATCTCGGGGGTGATCTCAGTTCGCTGGGCTCGCGACGGCTCGGCGCGCGACAGCGCGATTCGATGGACGCACGCGTCGATCTCGGCGGCGCGCAAGGGTGATGTCACAGGCCAAAAGCCTACGATGCCTCGGGCTTGTCATTACGCCAGCTACTCCAAAGTGAGGCGTACTCACCATTGAGCGCCACGAGTTGATCGTGGGTACCGAGTTCGGCGATCCTCCCGTCGATGACCACGCAGACGCGGTCGGCGTCGTGGGCCGTGTGCAGTCGGTGCGCGATGGCGATGACGGTTCGACCGTGGAGCACGGCGCTGAGAGAACGCTCAAGGTGGCGTGCGGCTCGAGGATCGAGCAGGGCCGTCGCCTCGTCGAGGACCAGGGTGTGCGGGTCAGAGAGGACGAGGCGCGCGAGCGCGAGCTGCTGTGCCTGGGCGGGCGAGACCTGGTACCCGGTGGTGCCCAGTTCGGTCTGGAGTCCCTCCGGCAGCGACGACACCCATTCGAGGGCGTCCACCGCGTCGAGCGCGCGGGTGATCTCATCGTCGTTCGCCTCCGGTTTGGCGAGCGCGAGGTTCTCGCGGACCGTGCCGATGAAGATGTGGTGTTCCTGGGTGACGAGTGCGACGTGGCGGCGCAGCATTGGCAGTGGCATCTGGGCGAGTTCGACGTCGCCCACCCGGACCGATCCACTGCGCGGGGCGTCGATGCCCGCGAGGAGGCGCCCGATCGTGGACTTTCCCGCTCCTGATGGGCCAACGATGGCGAGCCGCTCGCCGGGTTGGATGGTGAGCGAAAGGCCCTTCAAGACGTCGAAGCCTGGCCGGTAGGCGTAGTGGACGTCGGTCATCGTGATGGTGTCATTGGTCGGCTCGACACCTTCGCTCGGTCGGTCATCGCGGACAACCGAGACGCCGACGAGACGCGCGAGCGACGTCTGCCCGATCTGCAACTCGTCGAGCCACGCGATGATCCGGTCGATCGGGTCGTTGATCTGCACGACGTACAACGTCACCGTGGTGGCGGCGCCGATGGTGATCGAGTGATGCAGTGCCAACCACCCGCTCCACGCGAGCGTCGTCGCGACGGCGAGTGCGAAGGCGCTTTCGACGGTGGGGAACCAGACCATGCGCATCAAGAGCGTGTACATCTCGGAGTAGAACGACTCGCGGATGTTGCCCTCGATACGCGCGGCCTGACGGGTCCCGAGGCGATGGGCGTCGACGGTGCGCGCACCTTCAGCGGTCTCCGAGACCGAACCCGACATGGAGGCGTAGCTCATCCGTTCGCGGCGGTAGCCCGGGAGGGCGTAGTGGAGGTAGTAGCGGGTCGAGAAGAAGAGGAAGGGCAAGGACACCAGACTGGCGAGCGATGCCAGTGGACTCACGAAGACCATCGCGACCAAGGTCAACAACGCCTGGACGATCGCGACCAGCCACTCGGGCATCGCGAAGCGCACGGTGCGCGACAAGGCCTCGATGTCGTTCGTCGTGCGACTGAGGAGGTCGCCGGTTCCGGCGCGCTCGACCTCCACGAGCGGAAGCGCCAGGACGCTCTGGAGGAACTCCTCGCGCAATTGCGCGAAGACCGTCTCACCGAGGATGTAGCTGCGACGTCGCGCGAGGAAGGAGAGCCCGGCGTAGAGGATGGAGGAGACGACGAGGATCGAGACGTCCACCGTGATCCGATACGACGTGAGGCGGTGTTCGGAGGCGTAGTTGGTGATCGCGCCGATGACGTACGCCGGGATCAACGCCATGATCGCCGCGAGGCCGTAGAGCGAGAGCATGCGTGCGAGCGCGCCACGGTGCTGCGTGATCAGCACCTTGGCGTAGGTCCGCACGACCGCGGTACTGGCGATGGGGAGCTGGGACATCACGCGTCCTCTCGCAGCACGGTCTGGCGATAGAGCGACGAGTTGGTGACGAGTTCACGGTGGGTCCCCTGGTCGACGACGATCCCGTCGACCATGAGGTAGACGAGGTCCATCATCTCGAGCATCAGGGGGCTCGTCGTGGCGACGAGCGTGGTGTGCGCCCCGCGGACCTTGCGCAGTCGAGCGGCGATGCGGCCTTCGGTGTGGGTGTCGACGGCTGACGTGGGTTCGACGAGGACGAGCACGTCGGCCCCGGTGAGGATCGCGCGCACGAGACTGAGGCGCTGTCGCTGTCCCCCCGAGAAACCGCGGCCACGTTCCTCGACCTGCGTGTCGAGCCCGTCTTCGAGCGCGTCAAGGATGTCGAGCGAACTGGTCGCCTCGAGGGCCGGCATGATCGCGGCGTTCGTGGCCTCTCCGTGCGGCACGAGTTCGTAGCGCAGTTCGCCAGAGAAGAGACGGGGTTCGATCTCGCTCACGATGATGTTCGCCCGAGTGTCGGCCACCGAGAAGAGGTCGAGGGGCGTGCCGTTGACCCGCACGCCGTGCACGTCGGCGCCGAATCGGCCGATTCGATCGGCCAGCGTCGACGCCTCCTCGGGGCGCTCGGTGACGACCGCGACGAGTTGCCCGCGATGCAGCGTGACGCCACTGGCGTCGTCGTCGAGTCGCTCCACGTGCTCGGGCCAGGGCAGCGGTGCGTCGGGCTCGGTGACCAACGGATCGATGTTCAAGATTCGAAGCACCCGACCCGCCCCCACGTAGGCGCGGGTCGTGGAGATCACGTACTCGATCGCCGTGCGCAGCGGCGTCGTGAGGAACGTCGCGTAGCCGAAGAAGGCGACGAGTTGGCCGGGTTGGAGTGTGCCGTGCATCACGTCCTGCGCGCCGAGGTAGGTCACGATGCCCGTGAGGACCGCGGGCAGCAGCACCTGACCCGATTCGAGTCCGGCCTGCGGTGACGCGATCCGATTGCCCGCCAGGCGCACGAGATTGCTCTGGCGGCGGTAGTTGTTCAAGAAGACGTCCTCGCCGCCGACCCCGCGCAGGATCCGCAGGCCCGCCACGGTGTCCGAACCCAGTGCGGCGAGACGGCCCGCCGCGTCGCGCTGGGCGGCCTGGGTCGCGTGCAGCGGACCCATCAGCGGCTTGGTCAATGAGGCGAGGACCGGGACGCCGATCAACACGATCAGCCCCAGCTCGACCGAGCTCGTGATCAAGATGACCGAGACGACGATCCACGCCGCGATGGCACCCGCGAAGCGGGCGAACACGTCGTACGCACCCCCGATGCGCATCGCGTCCGAGGCCACGGTATTGACGACGTCACCGGCGGGGATGACGTCGGTGACCGCGGTGCCGGTCTTGGCGACGTGGTGACCGATGACCTGGACCGTCTTGTACGCCGCGTTCATCCAGTTGGTCACGGCGAGTTGGTGACGCAGCGCACCACAGACCGCCTGAAAGAGCCCGAGCGCCATGACGACGCCGACCCACAAGAAGAGTTCACTCTTGCTCTTGCCAATGACGCCATGGTCGATCGCCGCTCCGACGCAGGCCCAGATGAGGGCCTGACTGACCATCCATCCGATGCCGAAGATGGCGTTGAGGAAGAGGAGGAGCTTCTGTTGGCGGGCGATCCACACCAGGTAGCGAAGGGGCGAACGCGTATCGGGTGTGCCGGAGTCCGCGACCGGAAGTTCGCGGTAAGGCAGGTGTAACACGATTCGTCTTTCAGTAGTGGTGGGTGGATGGTGAGTCGACCTATAAGCGGGGTTCTGTCCACCTTCCTCTCGGAAGGATGGGCGGCCATCCATCTCAGCGATCTACCTCGGGAGTGTCCTGTTTCCAGGACATGCGGGCCACGCGCTCCCACGTTTGATCTTGCTCCGGGTGGGGTTTACCTAGCCATCTCGATTGCTCGACACGCTGGTGCGCTCTTACCGCACCGTTTCACCCTTACCTGTACTCGGTCACCCGAGCCATCGGCGGTCTGTTCTCTGTGGCACTGTCCTGCACGTCACCGTGACTCACGTTTCGCGAGCACCCTGCCCTATGGAGCCCCGACTTTCCTCACCCCGTGTTGCCACGAGGTGCGGCCACCCAGTCGACTCACCATCCACGGCAATTCTGACACACGTCATCAGGGGCGACAAGAGACGTCATCATGTCGTAATGAAAAGGTAGCCTCGCCACGTGAGTGACGAGGTTTTGAGTTCCGAGATGGTGCACGAGGTTGGCGAGTTCTATCAACTGTTGACCGCCCAACTCGAGTCGGCCTTCGGCCGCCGTCACCCCCACTGGGTTCGTGGCGAGATCGCCAAGGTCTACGAGAAGAGTCACATGTACGTCGACCTGGTGGACGCCGGTTCGACGTCGTCCGACACCAAACGGCCGGTCCTGAACGCCCACTGCTGGGCCACGCAGTGGGCTCCGCTCAAGCGCAAACTGGCGAGCGAGGGCGTGACCCTGACGCCGGGGGTCATCGTCAACTTCTACGGCTACGTCGACGTCTACGCCCCTCAGGGCAAAATCGGCTTCACCATCACCCAGATCGACGTGCAGGGTCTGTTGGGTGACGTGGCGCGCCGTCGCCAGGAACTGATCGCGCGTCTGTCGCGCGAAGGACTCTTGGACGCGAACAAGAAGAGAGCACTGTCGCCAGTGCCGTTGCGCGTCGGACTGGTCGCCAGTCCCGGCACTGAGGGCTACAGCGACTTCACCGGACAACTGCTGCATTCGGGCTACGGCTTCTCGATCACCCTCGTGAAGACCGCCGTGCAGGGCGAAGCGGCACCTCAACAAATCGTGTCGGCGATCGAGTCCCTCGACGCGCACGGCGTGGACATCATCTGTCTCGTTCGCGGCGGTGGTTCCAAAGGCGACCTCGCCGCGTTCGACGACGAACGCGTCGCGCGATGCATCGCTGGGTGCACGACGCCGGTCTTCACCGGTATTGGCCACACGGGTGACGAATCGGTCGCGGACCTCGTCGCGCACACTCGAGCCATCACCCCGACCAAACTGGGCGAGGAGATTGCGGCCCTCGTCGATGAGTGGCACCGCCGCCACGTGCGCGTACCGGCCCAAAGGGTGCTCGACGCCGCGAATGCCCTGGTGGACGAAGCGACGGAGTACGTGGCTGAACGGCGCCGAACGATGATCTTCGCGGTGCGGGACCGGCTGCGAGCGGAACAACGCCATCTCGGCTCGACACGTGCGCAACTGATGGTCCACTCACGACACGTGCTCTCCTCAACGGCGCAGCATTTCGCGAGCGTCCGTCAACTGCTCGGTGCCTACGATCCGTCGAAGCGGCTGGCCCAAGGATGGTCGATCGTGACGACGGTCGACGGCGCTGTGGTCCGAACACTCGACGACGTCGTACTCGGCGAGACCGTGCGGGTTCGGGTCAATGACGGATCGTTTGACTCTACTGTGAGTGCAAAGAATGGAGCTTCGTGATGAGCGAAATCGGGAATTGGAATGAAGCGGCGAACGAGCTCGACGCCATCGTCGCGTCCTTTGACGAGGGCGAGGTCTCGGTGGACGACCTGTTCGTCAAACTCGAACGCGCGACCCAGATCATCGAGACACTCGAGTCGCGCCTCGACGCGACCAAGGCAAAGGTCGACGAACTCGCGCCGCGACTCGCGAGGGTGGTCGACGGGGAATGACCGACCGCTTCTACTTTCGTCAACTGTTGAGCGGACTCGACTTCTCGGTGGGCGACCCGGTCGCCGAACAGATGGTGAACTTCGCCTACGCCTTTGGCGACCGTGAAACGGGCGAAGCCGTGCTCGTCGATCCGGCCTACGCGCCCGAGGAACTGGTGCGACTCGTCGAGAGCGATGGACTGCGCGTCGCCGGAGCGATCGCGACCCACTATCACGCCGATCACGTCGGGGGCAGCCTCGGCGGACATGCGCAGATAAGCGGCATCGTAGAACTGCTCGAGACGACGGACGTCCCCATCCACGTCCAGGCTGACGAGGTGGAGTGGGTCACGAAACGCACCGGCGTCGGTCCCGGATCGTTGGTGGCACACGACGCCGGTGACGTGATGAAGGTCGGCACGTTCGACGTGACCCTCGTGCACACGCCAGGTCACACGCCGGGTAGCCAATGCGTCCTGGTGAATGGCCGTCTGATCAGCGGTGACACGCTCTTCCTCGACGGCTGCGGCCGGACCGACCTGCCGGGTTCGGACCCCGAAGAGATGTACCGCACTCTGACCCAGCGGCTCGCGGGGATCTCGGACGAGACGATCCTCTTCCCTGGACACCTGTACTCGGCGGAACCGAGCGCCGCCATGGGCGACGTGCGACTGCACAATCGAGCCCTCGTACCGGCGAGCGCCGATCAGTGGCTCGCCATGTTCGCACGTTGAAGGTACTCGAACCATCCGATCACGTGGTGATCGTCGGCGCCGGGCTCGCCGGCTGGCGACTCGTCGAGGCGTTGCGGCGAGAGGGCTTCGACGGGGCGATCACCCTGCTCGGAGAGGAGCCGCACGCTCCCTACGACCGACCGCCGTTGTCGAAACAGGTGCTGTCATTGAAGTGGGATGTCGAGAAGGCGACCTTGGCAACGCCCGAAAAGGTCCGCGACGCGCGCGTGGACCTGCGACTCGGTGCTCGAGCGGTTCACCTCGACGTTGAATCGAACACGGTGGGACTCGAGGACGGGTCGAGCGTGACGGGCACGCATACGGTCATCGCCACGGGGACACGCGCTCGACGATTGCCCTTCAGCGCCGACGCGTCGATCGTGGCGCTACGAAACCGTGACGACGAAGAGGCGCTGCGGTCCCAACTCGATCGACTCGACGAGCGCAGCCTCGTGGCCATCATTGGCGGTGGCTTCATCGGCGCCGAGGTCGCGACGCAGCTGCACGGGCGAGGATTCACGCCGTTGGTGCTCGAAGCGGCCGCTCGTCCGTTGATTGGCGTGGTCGGCCCCGAGGTGTCGGCCTGGCTCGAACGACTCGCCGCGGATGCCGGTATCGAACTACGCGGATCCCAACACATCAAGGATGTGCTCCACGATGGCGAGGAGTACTCGATCATCTTCGAGGACGGTGGCAGCCTCAGCGCCGCGGCGGTCGTTCTCGGTGTTGGTGCCGTGGTGAACGTGGAATGGCTCGAAGGTTGTGGTCTCGTGATCGACAACGGCGTCGTCGTCGATGAGAACCTCTTGGCCCGCGAGAGGATCGCCGCCGTGGGTGACGTGGCGCGCTTCAGCTGGGCCAACGTCATGGGCGAGGAGCTCGTGCGAATCGAGCACTGGGAGGTCGCCAACATGCACGCGCAACATCTCGCGCACTTCTGGACGACCGGTGAGAGTTCGCACTCGCTGATAGTGCCCTACTTCTGGTCCGACCAGTACGGCAAGAAGATTCAAATGCTGGGGCACCCTCGACCCGACGATGACGCCGTTCGGGTGCAGGGCGATCCGGAGGACGGTAAGTGGCTCGCGCTGTTCTCGCGCGGTGGGGTCGTCACGGGCGTGATCGCGCTCTCGCAACCGCGCGCCCTCATGCTCACCAAGCACCTCCTCGAGCGTCCAACGACGTTGGAGCACGCACTCGCCGAAGCTCCCTGGGCCAGCTAGAAGGAGACGCTGCTCAGGTCCGGGATCGTCTTCTTGACCCGTTGCACGATCGATGCCCACTGCGAGCGCGCCTCGAGGCGTTCGCGCTCGCTCCACTTCGGTGTGTAGACGTCTTGGGGCGTCCAGAGTCGCTCCACGTCGTCCAACGAGAGTGCACCCACGGCGACGAGGGCCATGAGACCGGCGCCACGCGTCGTCGCCTCACGTTCGGGCGAGACCGCGATGCGCAGTCCGGTGAAGTCAGCGAGACGCTGGACGAAGAACCGGTTGGCGCTCATGCCACCGTCGACTCGGATCTCCTCGAGTCGCGTGCCGGTCTCGAGCGCGGCGGCGTCGACGAGGTCCGCACCGCGATGCGCGATGCCCTCCAAGACCGCCCGCACCAGGTGCGCCCTCGTCGAGCCTCTCGTGATGCCAAAGAAGCCGCCGCGAGCGCCGAAGTCCCACTGGGGAGTACCGAGGCCCGAGAGGGCGGGCACGAACGTCACGCCGTCGGTACTCGTCACCGACGTCGCCAGGGATTCAGTCTGCGCAGCCTCGTCGATGAGACCGAGGTCGTCACGCAGCCATTCGATGCACGCTCCGGCCGAGAGCACGATGCCTTCGATTCCCCAGGTCACCGCGCCATCCTCACTGTGGGTGATGACGGGAAAGCATCCTGACGCAAATCGGTTCATCGTCGTCGGACCTTGTGGCCCGCGCACCATATCGAGCATCGCCCCCGTGCCGAACGTGATCTTCGCGCCACGGGTCACACACGACTGGCCAAAGAGCGACGCCTGTTGGTCACCGACGAGCGCGGTGATCCGCGGCGCTCCCGGAAGTGCGGTCGCGTCACCCACGTGGCCGATCGTGTCAACGATCAAGGGCATCATCGCGATGTCGAGCCCGAGCGTCGAGAGGATCGACGCGTCCCAGTGAGTGGCGTCGAGCGCCACCAGTCCGTTCACCGCGGCGTTCGATCGGTCCGTCACGTGCACGGCGCCCTCGCTGAGATGCCACGCCACCCACGTCTCAATGGTGGCGAATCTCAGTTCGTGCGATGCGCGCGCGGCGTGCGTGACCAGCCAGCGCGCCTTCGTGGCCGACTGATTCGGAGCGAGCCGCAGGCCGTCGCCTTGGAGAACGAGACAGTCGATCACGGTTCGAAGGTCCTGCCAACCGAGCGCCGGCCCGACCGGCACTCCGGTCGCGGGATCGAAGACGATCGTCGTGGCGCGTTGGTTCGTGATGCCCACGACATCGGCGCCGCCGCTCGCCTCGAGCGTGGCGATCGCGAGCTCACGGGCCAATCGCGCGATCTCGACACCATCGAGTTCCACCTCGCCCGGGTTCGGCGTGGTGACGGTCAGCGGCGCTTGATGCACGTGGGTCACCGCGCCGTGCGTGTCAACGATGCCCGTTCGCAGCGACGTGGTGCCGACGTCGATGGCCAAGGCCCTCACCACGGCGGACCACCGAGGCCAAGCACGCCAGGATTGAGGATGTTGCCGGGATCGAGGAGGGACTTCATGGCGACAAGGAGCGAGTAGGCGTCGCCGAGCGCGCCCGCCACGAAGCGAGCTCGGTTGCGTCCGACGCCGTGGTGGTGGCTGATCGCGCCACCACTCGCCATCACCTCGTGCGTGACGACGTCCCACGCCGCTCGGTAGAACGCGGTCGGATCGGCCGTCGGGCGACCGGCGAAGGTGAAGTAGAGGCAGGCACCGTCGAGGTAGGCGTGCGACTGGTGCACTGACGCCACGCCGATCTCGGGGAGGGCATGAAGTGCGGCGATGACGTTGCGGTGCATCGTGGCGAGCGACGACCACGAGCCGGCGACCTCGATGGTGTCGACCGCGAAGCCGCGCTCCCAGAGCGGCGCCAGCGCACCCACGTCATTGCGGTGTTCGAGCCACGTCGCGACCAGTGATGGAGCGAGCGACGTGGCTCGCGCGCACTCGCTCGCCACGATGCCCATCGTGACGTCGACGAGCTGCGCCTCACCTTCGTCGAGCACGACGAGCGTGCACTCGTCGTGCTCGAAGACCCGCTTGGACTCCACCTCGTCGTAGAGACGAAGGACCGCTGGCCGGGCCTCTCGTTGGAGGATGCGCCGACAGGCCTCGAGTCCCGCCTCGAAGGTGTCGAAGCCGTAGGCCGCCGATCGCCGCGTCGCGGGGGTTCGGTGCATCACGAGCGTCGCGCGCGTGATGACCCCGAGCGTCCCTTCGGACCCAACGAAGAGTTGCGTGAGGTCCGGTCCGACGGCCTGACGGGGAGCACGTCCGCCGACTTCAATCACGTCACCGTTGGCCAGCACGACGGTGAGGCCCCGCACGATGTCCTCGATCTTCCCGTAGCGGTTGGAGAACTGTCCGGCTCCGCGGCACGCGATCCATCCGCCCACGGTGGCGAGTTCGAACGACTGGGGAAAGTGTCCGACGGTCCAGCCAACAGCGCCGACCGCCGCTTCAAGCTCGGGACCGAAGACGCCCGCGCCGACGCTCACGAGACCCGACACCGTATCGAGAGGGCCGATCGTGTCGAGACCGGTCATGTCGAGCGCGATGGCGCCGGGCGCCGGCAGTGCGCCGCCGACGACGCTCGAACGTCCGCCCTGGGCCGTGACGGCGACGCCGCTCGCGCTCGCGAGGGCGAGCACGCGACTCACCTGTTCGCTCGAAGTGGGCCGCACGACGATGCCCGGCCACGACGGCACGATGCCCTTGGCGACGTCGCCGATCGTACGGGGCCACCAGTCACGACCGTGATCGGCGCGCGCGGCGTCGCTCACGTCGACGTCGATACCCGACGCGATGAGGGCGTCCACGATGTCGCCGCTCAGGGCCGGGGGGACCGCGCCCAGGTCGCCGCTCGCCGGGTACTCGTTGGGCATCGACGGGCGGGTCATCGTTGCACCCTACAGAGCGATGCCCGCGGCTTCGAATTCGCGACGCACGAGCGCCTCGTAGGCCTCGACCTGTTCGCGGATCTGGGGCTGGTCCCAACCCAACTCGGGGCCGACGAGCTCGGCAATCGACGAGGCGGCGGCCAGCGTCGTGCGCGCGTCATGGAGGTGTGCTCTCGTGCGACGCGTAAGGAGGTCAGTGAGCGACGTCGCCATTTCGTGGCGGACCGAGTAGATGAATTCGGCGCCCACGTAGGGCTGACCTTCGATCACGGGCGCGGCCAATGACTCGTCGGAACGCATCAAGTCGACGATCGTCGTCGCGTCTTCACCGAAGCGCTCGTAGAGATGTGTTTCGAGTGGGGTCGCGGGCCGCCACTCGCCGACCCCGTGCAGACGTAACCGCTTGGTCTTCGCGCGCGGTAGTCCCTTCGAGTAAGGACGCAAGGCGTCGACGGTGTCTTGGGCCATTTGTCGATAGGTCGTCCACTTGCCCCCGGTGATGTGGACGACCCCGTCACCCGTGTCGGTGACACTGTGTCGACGCGACAGGTCGGAGGTTCGTTCGCTCACGGACTTCCCCTCCACTGGTGCGAGGAGCGGCCGAAGGCCGGCCCAGAGTCCCGTGACGTCATCGGTCGTGAGGGCCGACGACGTCGATGCGTTGACCGCGTCGAGGAGGTACGAGACATCCTCGGGCGTGCAGTGCGGCTCGTCAAAGTCGCCGTCGTAGGCGGTGTCGGTCGTGCCGATGTAGGTGTAGGGCGCATCGTCGAAGGGCACGACGAAGATACTTCGACGATCGCCGGGCACGTTGAGGACGGCCGCGACGTCCGCGGGCAGACGGTTGCGGGGCACGCTGAGGTGGATGCCCTTCGCGGGCGTGATCCGATGGGAACTCTCGTGCCGCGCCATCGTGAAGAGGTCATCGGCCCACACGCCGGTGGCGTTCACGATCGCCGACGTCGCGATCGTGGACGTCGAATCACTCAGTAGATCACGGACGGTGAGGGAACGAGCGCGGCCCGACGCGTCGTGCGTTATGTCGCAGGCCCGCAGGTACGTCGCGACGTCACACCCAAAGTCGAGCGCCGCGGTCTTGGCGATCGTGAGCGCGACGCGCGCGTCGTCGCCACGAGCGTCGAAGTAGAGGAACCCCGCCACCAGTCGATCGGTCTTGAGCGTCGGCAAGTGCGCGAGAGCTTCCTCGCGGGTCACCTTCTGGTGCCGTTTACCAATTCGCCAACCACCGCTGATGTCGTAAAGGCGAAGCGCGGTCGAATAGCCCTTCACCAGTGCCTTGGACGCCACGCCGTTGCGACCGAAGAGCGGCACGAGGAATGGCAGCGGTCGAACGAGGAAGGGGGCATTCTCTAAGAGTCGCTGGCGCTCACGAAGGTTCTCGTAGACGAGCCGGAATTCACGCTGTTGGAGGTAGCGAAGTCCACCGTGGACCATCTTGGACGATTTCGAACTGGTGCCCGATCCGATGTCACCACTGTCGATGAGCGCCACGCGAAGGCCGCGCGACGCCGCGTCCAGCGCCACGCCGGCGCCGGTCATGCCCGCGCCGACGACGACGAGGTCGTAGGGCGTGGTGGTGAGGGCTCCGAGCACGCGCTCGCGTTGGAAGGAGGCCACGGTTCAATGTTGGCACAGGGCCGCGTGTACCTTGAATGACATGGACTTCAACCTCACAGAGGAACTGCTCGGTCTTCAACAGAGCGTTCGACGACTCGCCCAGGAAAAGATCAAACCTCGTGCGCGCGACATCGACACGACGGGCCTCTATCCCCAGGACCTCTTCGACGAATTCAAGAAGGCTGACCTCCTGGGCCTGTGCATACCCGAGGAGTACGGGGGATCGGGTGCGGGCATCTTGGGTTTGACCCTCACCATCGAAGAGGTCACGAAATACTCCAACGTGCTCGGTCTCATGTTGCTGCTCACCAGACTTCCGACCGGTCCGATCATGATTGCGGGCACCGAAGAGCAGAAGCAGCGTTACCTGCCCGGCATCGCCAAGGGCCAGCAGCGAGCGGCCTTCTGCCTCAGCGAACCGGGCGCGGGATCGGACGTGGCGGGCATGCAGTGTCGCGTGGTCGAGGACCCTTCGGTGTCCGGCGGCTACGTACTCAGCGGCACCAAGTGCTGGATCTCGGGGGGGATGCAAGCCGACTGGTTCGTCGTCTTCGCCAAGACCGGCGAACCCTCGTCGCGCCTGCACTCCGAGATCGGCGCGTTCATCGTCGACGCGAACAGCTCGGGCGTGACGCGACCCCGCGTCGATCACAAGATGGGGGTCAAGGGTATCGACACCACCGAAATCGTCTTCAATGACGTGAAGGTGGCCCCCAACCAGGTCATCGGTGGCGGCTTCGCGCTGATCATGCAGTCACTCAACGCGATGCGACCCATCGTCGCGGCGCGTGGGCTCGGCCTCGCCGAAGGCGCCTTGATGTACGCGACCGAGTACGTGAAGAACCGTCAGGCGTTCGGCAAGACCATCGCCGAGTTCCAGGGGATTCAGTGGGAGATCGCCAAGTGCGCCACCGAGATCGAGGCGGCGCGTCTCTTGACCTACCGGGCTGCCACGATGGCGGACGAAGGCCACTTCACGAAGGAGTACGTCCCCTACCTGTCAATGTGCAAGTACTACGCCTCAGAAGTCGCCGTGAAGGCGTCGGGACTCGCGGTCCAACTCCTCGGCGCCGCGGGCTACATGGAGGATCACCCCGTCGAGATGTACTACCGCGACGCCCGCCAGCTCACCATCGTCGAAGGAACGAGCCAGGTCCAATTGGGTCTCATCGCGAAGGGCGTGCTCGGTCACGACCTCTGGTGGGATTAAGGGCTACGAAGTCGCGGACTCTACACTTTCGATGTGCGCGGACCACTTGACGGACTGAAGATCATCGAATTGGCCGGCATCGGGCCGAGCCCCTACGCCTGCATGCTGATGGCCGACCTCGGAGCGGACATCTTGCGAATCGAACGTGGCGACGCCGACGCTGATCAGGAATCGACGTGGGACCTCCTCAATCGTTCTCGACCGTCGGTCGCCGTCGACCTGAAGAGCGACGCCGGTCGTGAACTGATCCTGGAGCTCTGCGAGCAGGCCGACGTGCTCATCGAGGGCTTCCGTCCGGGCGTCACCGAGCGTCTCGGCCTCGGACCGGCCGACGTCGCGACGCGCAACGCGAAGTTGGTCTACGGACGCATGACCGGCTACGGGCAGGACGGTCCGTTGGCACAACGCGCCGGCCACGACATCAACTACATCGCCGTGTCGGGCGCGCTCTGGCCAATGGGTCGCCGAGGGGATCGACCGGTGCCACCGCTCAATCTCGTCGGGGACTTCGGTGGCGGGTCGATGTTCCTCATCTTCGGCGTCCTCGCCGCGGTGCTGCGGGCCCGCGAGTCCGGTGAAGGACAAGTGGTCGACGCGGCGATGGTCGACGGCTCGGCGTCACTGCTCACGATGACCCACGCCTTCTTGAACGCCGGCATGTGGAATGACGAGCGCGGCACGAACTTGCTCGACTCGGGGGCCCCCTTCTACGAGGTCTACGAGACCAGTGACTCGCAGTTCATGGCGGTAGGTGCCATCGAAGCGAAGTTCTACGCCGCCCTACTCGACGGACTCGGCCTCGCGGGCGAGCAGTTGCCCGGCCAGTTCGAGCGTGACGAGTGGCCCGCGATGAAGGAACGATTCGCCGCGATCTTCGTGCAGAAGACGCGTGACGAGTGGACCGAACTCTTCGCAGACGTCGACGCCTGTGTCACCCCGGTACTGAGTTCGCGCGAAGCGGCCCACCATCGCTACAACACGTCGCGCACGGTCTTTGACACGACGGGCGTCGTACAACCGCAGCCGGCGCCGCGCTTCTCCAAGACGCCGGGCGCGATCAGTCGAGCACCGGGCAAGCCCGGATCCGGGACGCGTTCGGGCCTGGCGAGTTGGGGAGTGGACGAAGCGCGACAAGAGGCGCTGCGCGCCGCGGGTGCTTTTGGCTAGATGTTGACGACGGGGCAGGTCAAGGTTCGGGTGATCCCGGGCACCTTCTGGATCGCTCCGACGATGAACTTGCCCAAGTCGTCGACGCTCTCGGCCGAACAACGCACGATCACGTCATAGGGTCCGGTTACCTCAAAGGACTCCAAGACCCCCGGTACGGCACGGGTGGCGATCACCACGGCCTCGCTCGAGCCGATTTCGGACTGAATCAAGATGTAGGCCTGAACTCCCATGGAGAACCTTTCGTTTCGAGTCCCTCCATATTGCCCGATGGCACGCCGTGGGCGCTAATCGTCGCGCCATCGCTTCCCCATATGCCACTGGAAGCAGTAGTCGCATCGGTAGGTGTCCAGGTCGACACCATTGAGCGTCCACGCCAACTGGGCGGCGCCCTGCGCCTCACTCTGGGTTCGATAAGCGTTCTTGGGCAGTCCCTCTCGAGTGAAGTGCGACGCCACACGGCCGACGGGCCGCGCGACGGGGGTTCGGCGACGACGTTTCATGGTGCACTGAGATTAATCACCTCGGTAATGTTTCACTCGTGAGCCAAGTAGAGACCGAGCTGATCGTCACCTCGACGACGCAAGTCGACGAAGGCGATCACGAGCGCTTCACGCATATCGTGCTCGAGGGTTACACGCCCAAGGACGGTGAGTTCGTGGCGCTCGATAATTCCGTCGTCGGGGGAATCATCAATGCCACGCCCGTGCGCGCTCTTTGCGGCAAGGTGTGGGTGCCTGGACGCGATCCCCAGAAGTACCCTCTCTGTCCCACGTGCAAGGAGATCGCCGAGTCGATGGGTTGGTCGCTCCCGGCCGGTTGACTATCGCCGGTCTGTCCCACGTAGGCTCACGGCGTATGAAAACCATCCTCTTCCTCGTGGGATCGCTCCGTCGTGAGTCGATGAATCGACGGGTCTCGCTGATCGCCGAAACGATGCTGCCCGAGGGCTACCAGGCATCACGGTTTGATCTCAACGATGTGCCGATCTTCAACGCCGACCTTCGAGCCGAGCACACTCCCGCGTCGGTCACCGCGCTTCGCTCGGCCATCGCGGACGCCGATGGCGTCTTTTGGACGTCGCCCGAGTACAACTTCTCGCTGCCGAGCGTGGTGAAGAACGCCATCGACTGGGCCTGTCGACCGATGTTGCCCCGCAATCCCATCGTGGGAAAGCCCATGAACGCGGTGGTCGCCACGGAGTCACCGTCCTACGGGGCGCGTTCACTCGCGGACATCAAGCGCATCTGGGGCAACTGCGCGGGCGTCGCCGTGGGCTTCGATTTCGTGCTGCACGAGGCGCCGAGCAAGTTCGTCATCGAGAATGGTGTCGAGACCCTCGAGCCGGTGAGTCGACAGCGTTTACAACTCAACGTGGACAACCTCGTTCGTACGATCGACGCGGACGTCGGTGCCGTGGTGCTGGCGAACTGGGACGCGTGGATAGCGTCGATGCCGTCATGACCCGAGCGCTCGTGCTGCGACACCACAAAGAGGACCACTCCGGACTGATCGGCGAAGCCCTCGAAGCCCGGGGCTACGAAATCGACTTGCGGATGATGGACGAGTCGAGCGCGACGCCCTCGCTCGACGGTTACGACATCTTCGTCATCCTCGGTTCGAAGAGCGCCGTCTATGACCAGGAGGTCGAAGCGGCGTGGTTCGGTCGCGAGATGGAGCTCATCGCCGACGCCGGTCGTCGAGACCTGCCCATACTCGGGATCTGCTTTGGCGCGCAGGCGCTCTGCCTGTTCCACGGCGGCGTCGTCGAACGCGCACCGGAACCAGAGATCGGTTGGTTCGAGATCGACGCCGTGAACGGCTCGGGCCTATCGAGTGGACCGTGGTTCGAGTTTCATTTCGATCGCTGCACCTTGCCCGAGGATGCCGAGCTCTGGGCCACCTCGCCGCGCTCGATTCAGGCGTTCGCCGTGGGCAACAACGTCGGCGTGCAGTTCCATCCTGAGGTGGATCACTTGCAACTTGCGGACTGGTTCGCCGGTGGCGTCGAGGAGGCCCGCGACTTCGGCGTTGACACCGATGCCCTGCTCGACGAGACGAAGCGTGAGACCCCGGCCGCTCGCGTGCGCGCCGCCGAGCTCGTCGATCTCTTCCTCTCGCACATCGACGCCTGACGGGTCGACGCGGCCGCGTCCTCGCCAAGGGGCGCAATCCTCGCTCAGTAGGCTGCAGTGGTGACGAAGGAATTGATTGGCCAGACGGTCGGACCGATCCGCGTCGAACGTCCCGCGACGGGCGGGGGCGTAGGACGCAGCGACGATGGTCGTGTGATCTTCGTGCGCCATTCGCTACCCGGCGAACTCGTCATGGTGGACGTGACCGATGAGGCCACGAGCTACGCACGCGGTGACGTGGCCGAGGTCCTCGAAGCGAGCCCCGAGCGCGTCAGCGCCCCGTGCCCGTACGCGCACCCGGGCGGTTGCGGCGGATGTGACCTGCAACACGCGTCACCCGCAGCCCAACGCTCGTGGAAGTCGGCGCTGGTCGGCGAACACCTCAAGCGGATCGCGGGCGTCGAACGCGACGTCACGTTGATCGAGTCGAATGTCGACGCGAAGTCGTCGCGGACGCGGCTTCGTTGCGCGGTCGACGAGGAAGGTCGGCTCAGTCTTCGCGCGGCACGCTCGCACGATCTGATCGCGATCGATCACTGTTGGATCGCCGACGACGCCTTCACTCCTGCCTTCAGGACCTCGTGGGACGGTGCGCAGGAAGTGGAGCTTCGAGGCATTGGCGACGGTGAACCTTTCGCGGTCGTTCGCCGTGACAGCGATCGCGGCACCCTCTACGAGGTCTGCTCACTTCGCGGCGAACCACTCGAACCCTCGACGCAGTCGCGCGTGGCGGTCAACGGCCACGTGTTCTCGGTCGGACCTCGGTCGTTCTGGCAGTCGCATCGAGCCGCGCCCGCCCTCTTGTTGGACACTGTCCTCGAATTCGGCGACGTCCAGGCGGGCGAGCACGTCGTCGACCTCTTCAGCGGCGTTGGACTCTTCGCCGTCCCGTTGGGCCGCCTCGTAGGACCCGGTGGCAAGGTGACCGCCGTGGAGTCGTCGCCCTACGCGGTGCGCGATGCGCGACAGAACGACGAAGGCCTTCGTAACGTCAAGGTCCGCGAATGGTCGGTCTCACCCAGGTCGGTGAACGACGCGGTGGGCGAGGGGGACCTCGTGGTACTCGACCCTCCCCGTGGCGGCTTAGCCAAGGGCGTTGCGGAGGCCCTCATCCGACGTCGGCCCCGCCGCCTGGTCTACGTCTCGTGCGACGCCGCCACCTTTGCCCGGGACCTCAAGGCCCTGCGCGCCGGCGGGTACGAGATGGGTGAATTCTCAGTATTTGACCTATTTCCCATGACCGAGCATGTGGAACTTGTCGCAAGCCTTGACTTCGCCTCCTAGAGGGAGGAGAGTGCGTAGGAGGGCGAGAAGACCTCGGCCCTCTTGAGGGGGTTGAGCATGTCTTTCAAGTTGGACCATCATCACCGGATCACAGCTCAGAAGATTTTCACCCATCCGCTTTGTCACAACATCCAATGGCACGACGTCGCGTCCCTTCTCGGACGCTTCGGCGAGGTCTACGAGACGCATCGTGGCAACTGGGCTGTGTTGATTGACGGCGAATCCATCTCGTTCGGGTCGACACGCACGCGCGACCTCACGGACGATCAGGTGGTCAAGGTTCGTCACTTCCTGCGATCGATCGGTCTGACGAAGGATGTCCTAAAGGCGGCGTAACCCCGGGCCTGTACCGTGGTGGGTCGTGGCCGCCCAACCTCTCGTGCTCGTGCCGCCATCGGAGGCCAAGACCCCCGGAGGTTCGCGCGCGGGCGCTCGGGGCCTCTTCGACGAGGTCCTGGCGGCTGAACGTCGCGAGGTCATCGCCACCTTGGCGACGACCCTGCGGGCGGCCCCGCTCCGTCGCCAGGAGATCATCTTGAACGCGAAGGGTCCGCTCATGGAACGCGCCCTGTTCGCCACGTATGAGCTCGCGGCCGGCATGGCGCGCGTGCTCCCGGCGTGGAAGCGCTTCAGCGGCGTTGTGTGGAAACACCTCGACCCGGCTTCATTGCTGCCAGCTGCGCGAAGGCGACTGCTCATCCCTTCGAGCGTGTACGGATTGACGACGGGGGAGGACCGCATCGCGGACTTCCGCTTGAAGATGAACGTTGGCGTCGGACCACTCGGCACCACGTCGACGTTCTGGCAACCGCGACTGACGCCGATACTGGCTCGGCACGTGAGGACCGCACCGATCGTGAGTCTCCTGCCCAAGGAGCACGAAGGTGCCATCGACCTCGACGCGCTGAGCCAAGTGCGCAAGGTCGTACGGATCGTATTCAGCGATGACGCGGGGAGCGCCACCGTGGGCCACGACGCCAAAGCGGTTAAAGGCATCCTGGCCCGAGCGGTACTGACCGAAGGCCTCGACGTGATGTCATCATTCCAGTGGAACGGATGGCGCTCGCAGGTTCGAGATGGAGTCACCCACGTCATCGCACCGGGAGCAGTGCCTATGTGACCGGTCTTGATCAGGGATTTTCAATGTTCTCAAGGATTGACTTGACTTTGACATCAAAATGATATTACGATGACATCATGTTGATATCAGAACTGCTCGAATCCATTCGGCGGGACTTCGAATCCCTCGGACAATTGGGTGGAGCGGAAACCGCCGAGATCGCGCAGCGCCTGAGCGCCGCCGCCGAACCGGCAATTCGTGCCCATTTCCTCGATGCCGTCAACAACCTGGTGCAGGAGTTCAATCTCCAAGACAGCGTGGCACTGACGCTCAATCTCGAAGGCGACCAGATCCGCGTGACTCGAGTTGTCGCCGCCGAACCCGAAGTGGCGGCGCCCACGCCCAGCGACTACTCGGCGCGGATTGCCTTGCGCCTTAGTGACGGACTCAAGGAAGACATCGAAAATCTCGCGACGGACGTGGGTTCCTCAGTGAACTCTTGGATCGTGCGAACTCTCGAACGTTCCGTTCGCGTTGACCCTACGGACTTCTCACCTCGTAACCCCCGCCAACTTCGCGGCAAGGGCCGCGCGTAACCGATTCAGAAAGGCACTCCATGAAATTCACCAGCAAATCTGACAAGCCGTCGGCTCCGGAGTCATCCACTCCGAGCGACGTAGAGCGATTCGAGACGTTCAACCACTCGACGCCGATCCTGGCCCAGGTCACCACGAGCAGTGGCAACGTCACGATAGGAGCGTCGGCATCGTCGGTGATCGAAGTGACCCTCAGCATCAAGGAGCCGGCATTGAAGTACCTACTGGACGAGGCGTTGATCCAATTCGACGCGCAAAAAGGAGTCCTCGAGGTTCGATCGCGCACGCATGACAGTGTCAATCCAATTCGTGGTCTGAAGTCGGTGATGCGTCACAGCAACTGGTTTGACTTCGGAGCGTCAGGTCCCGACGTGCACATCGCGCTCCCAGAGGGTTCCTCGATTGAGGTCGCAACAGCATCGGGTGACACCGATGTCATTGGCAATCTCGCCAGGGCATCAGTGAACAGTGCGTCAGGTGGCGTGCGAGTCAACGACGAGGTCGGAACGCTGGAGATGAAGACGGCGTCGGGCGATGTACGAACCGCCACGGTTCGTGAAAGCCTCACCTGTCACAGCGCTTCAGGCAACGTGCGTTGTGACGGTGCGGGAGCGAAGACCAAGATTCGAACAGCGTCGGGCACCGTGACGATCACGGCGGAGGTTCCCTCGGAGATCTCGATTCAAACTGTTTCAGGGAATGTGAACGTAACGGTCGCGCGCGGACTTGAGGTTGACGTCGACGCGACATCGATCTCGGGCCGCCTTTCGTCGACGATGCCTCTCGATTCGGGGGAGGGCGGCCCGACCAATAGTGACGCGGTCTCGATCAGTGCTCGAACCGTCTCGGGCAACGTCAAAATCGACTCGTCCAACTAACGCATCACTTAATGGGAGGTGTCCTCGTGACCAACGTGCTCAGCCGGTTCGAGCTGGAAAGTGGAATGGGTCAGGTCGAAGTGACCAGACAGACAGTCTTGAAGTTGGTCGAGGATCCTCGGAGCCTGTCCGTTGGAGAAGCAGATGTCGTCGATGACAACGTGCGCCGAAAGCGCCGGAAGGCTCGACATCACGACCCACGCGTGCAGGTCGTGGATGCCGACCACGTGCTCCACCGAAAGGAAGTGCTCATGGACCTCGGTGAGATCTATGCCCGGAGGCGCCGCTTCTAGCAAGACCATCCCCGAGTCCTTCAAGAGCCCCCAGGACGTGCGCAACATCAAGGCGACCACCACCAGCGAGGCGATCGGATCGGCCCGTCGATACCCGGTGGTGACGATCACTATTCCGGCCAGCAGTGTGCCGATGAAGGCCCAGAGGTCGCTCAGCAAGTGCCCCATGACACCCGCGATGTTGAGACTGGACTGGTTCGCGCGTGCAACGGCGAGGGACGCGATCACGTTGACTGCGATGCCAAAGGCCGCGACGATGATCATGGCGGGACCGCGAACGTGTTGAGGATGGAGCAAGCGCAGAATCGCTTCCGTGGCCACGACGATCGAGATGACGAGCAATGTGATGCCGTTTGTCGCGGCCGACAATATCTCCGCACGCTTGAATCCAAAGGTCCACTGTGCCGACACGGGTTTGAGTCCCAGTCGAATCACCCAAATCGAGAGGGCCAAGGCCCCGGCGTCTGTCAACATGTGGCCGGCGTCGGCGAGCAGCGTCAGCGAATGAGTGAGAAAGCCGGTGATCAACTCTGCGACCATGAACGTGACGATGATGCCCAAGGCGAAGACCAGCATTCGTTGGTCGGCGGCGTGGTCGACGCTGTGTGAGTGCCCGGAGTCGTGCTGACGTCCTGAAGTAGGCGAGTGGTGGTCTTCGTGCATTGTGTTCGACTTCAGACTGTCACACTCGACATGGGATAGGCGCGTCGCTCCGGCGCTCGTCAGGGTATTGGTGACCTCTTGCTATCGTTCGCCGCGAGCGATTTCAGGTGTGCGACATCGGTAGGGGACAACGAATCCGACTCTTGTGCCGCGCCGCCGACCTTCGACCCCAATGATTGCTTAGGCATCCGGAACCCAACAGGTATCTTGACATCAAGAGAAGACCATTCGTCATTTCTCTTGATGTCAAGATAGAATGATAGAGGTCGCGTCGAGATGGGGAGTATGGAAGACGAAGTCGAACGACTGGTACGGGGTTGGCGACGGGTGCTCCCGGCCGTGGATGTCAGCCCACTTGAAGTGCTCTCGCGGGTCTCACGTTTGGCCCGGTATCTCGATCGTCAACGCTCCGTGATCTTCGCCCGCCACGATCTTGAGCGATGGAGTTTCGACGTCTTATCCGCGCTCCGACGCGCTTCGTCGCCTCCACACCTATCGCCCGGGCAACTTCTGGCCCAGAATCTCGTGACGTCGGGGACCATGACCAATCGGCTCGACCGACTCGAAGAACGTGGACTCGTACGACGTCGCCAGGATCCGTTGGATGCGAGGTCGGTTCGAGTGGGCATTACCGCAGCTGGTCGACGATGCGTCGACAAGGCGTTGGCCGACCTCGTGAGCCGTGAACATGACCTTCTGGCGGCGTTGAACGCAGAGGAGTTGACCGTGTTGTCGGGGCTTCTCAACCGAATCGTGGCGCCACTTGACGAGTGAGTCAGAGCGTCGGATTCGTTTGATCCGATGCGCGCTGCATTCGTGCGATGGGAAGGTTTCGCATGGCATCGTGGGTGACGATCCAGAACCGGTCGTTCACGATCGCCTCGAGGACCCTCTGGGCCAGCTCCGCGGTTGACATTGAGTCGTTCTCGATGCTCGATCGTGCGAAGTCGCTCATGAGTTTGGCGATCGGAGACGTCGCGACGGCATCCTCGTGCTCCATCAGTCGCGTCTTCACCCACCCGGGACACAGGACGCTCACCTCCACGGGTGACGCGAGCATCTTCAATTCGAGGTAAAGACCTTCGCTCAGTCCTACGACGGCGTGCTTGGTCGCGTTGTACGGCCCCGCTCCGGGCATCGGGAGTAACCCTCCCATTGACGCCGTGTTGACGATGTGACCTTCTCCCTGGGTGGTCATGATGGGCAAGAACGCACGGATGCCATGAACGACGCCGTAGAGATTGATGTCCACCGTCCGGTGCCAGAGGTCCATGGGATCGGTCCAGGCGTCGCCCATCCCCGGTATACCCGCGTTGTTGCACAGTACGTGGGCGCCGCCATACGTTGCCATGGTGAAGTCAGCCAACGCCGCGACGGACTGTTCCGACGACGTATCGCAGACCATTGACGCCGTATCGGCGCCATCGACCCTGAATTTCGCTTCGACCTCGGCGAGACGAATCTCGTCGATGTCGGCCAGCACGACCTTCATACCTTCGGCGACGAACATCTCACTCAGTGCCAAACCAATGCCACTCGCGGCGCCCGTGACCACCGCGACCTTGCCTTCAAGTTTCTTCATGCGCTCATCGTACGAGAAGCGCTCAGTCTTCTTTGGACCGTCGGGGAACCTCGATGAGCATCTCTTCGAGGACCTCCGTATCCGCGATCATGGCGATGCCCACAATTTTACCCCTCACCATCGAGAAGTCGAAGGCGACTCGGGTGACACCACCTTGAGACCAGACGAGACCAGGGGCGCCGTCGAGCATTGCCAGTCGCGCAGCTCGAGCCTTTCCAGAGAACACGGCAGCAACGTCGTGCGATCCGCGTTGTGGCGCCGGGCCGCCCATGGCGATGGCCGCTGCGTCACACGTGAGTTCGACGTCGGGACTGAGCAGGTTCAAGAGCGAGGCAAAGTCGCCGTTCTTGGCGGCGGCCAAGAACGCGTCAACCACGGCGCGCTGCGCTCCCGGGTCGGCCTGCGGATCGTCGGTGGTACGAAGACGTCGACGTGCCCTACTTGCCAGTTGTCGACACGCCTCCGGGGATTTGGAGAGGATGAGGGATATCTCGTCGAACGAGATCGAGAACGTGTCGTGGAGGACGAAGCAGATTCGTTCGGCGGGGGACAGCTGCTCGAGGACGATGAGCAACGCCACGCCTACAGAGTCGGCCAGGAGCGCCTGCTCCTCTGGTGTCGCCGGTACGCGCGCGGCCCGATCTTCGAACGCCGCGGTCGAATCGTGAAGCGACGCCTCGGCTCGGTTACGCGAGCGTAGGACGTTCAAGCTGATTCGCGAGACGACCGTGGTCAACCATCCTCCGAGGTTGTCGATCGCGGCGTCGTCATTCGCGGACAAGCGCAGCCACGTCTCCTGGACGGCGTCATCGGCGTCGGGCAGGTTGCCCAGGATCCGGTAGGCCACAGCCCGAAGATGGGGACGATTGGCCTCGAACTCTCGGGTCAGAACACTCATTCGATCCACGTGTCACATTCACTTTCGCTCAGGTGTCATATAGATTGACCCACGAGTGAGGGTCAATGTGACAAAGGAGCAATTGTGAGCGTCAACTGCAACACCGTGCTGTACCCCGTGAAAGATGTCTCCCAAGCCAAGGCGACGTTCAGTGCCCTGTTTGGAGTGGCACCGCACGTCGACTCTCCCTATTACGTTGGCTACTCCGTCGACGGTCACGAAATAGGCCTCGTGCCCAACGGTCACGAACAAGGAATGTCGGGGCCCGAGCCTTACTACGACGTTGAAGACATCGTGGCCACGATCGCGGAGCTCGAGGCGGTCGGAAGCGTGGTAATCCAACCGCCCACCGACGTCGCGGCCGGACTGCTCGTGGCAAAGTTGCGCGACACCGATGGCAACCTGATCGGACTGAAGCAACTTCCCGTCGCTTCGTAAGCCGATAGAACTTACGCGCACGAGACATAATGCCTTCAGCCAAGTTGGTGGAGGTGCGGGGATTCGAACCCCGGTCCAAAGGCTTCTTAGTGAACATTCTCCGAGCGCAGCTGACAGGTGATTGTCGGGACGGTCACTACTGCCAGCAACGATGGCCATCCGTAGTTAGCTGAATTGTCCCGGCGGAACCACTAACGAGTTCTGCCGGTAAGCCCTACTTCATGACACCCGATATCTCAACCGCAGGGCTGGGTCAAGGCGGATGTTGCTACCTAAGCAGCAAGCGCAAGCGAAGGCTTGGCGTTTATTTATTGTTTCCGGCTCTTTAACGTGGTTCCGGAGACCACGGCTCGCTTCTTTCACCTCGACGACCTTTGTCGAAACCATTCACCCCCAATGTCCTTCCTACAAAGGGTTCTACTACTCGCCGTCGAATACTCGACCCAGAACCTGAACGGAGAATTCATCTTCATTCCGCGTCCGGCTCCAAGAAGCCCATGCGGGCACCTATGGGAGTGAGCTTGTGCGACTGCGCACCTTCAATTCTATCAGGCGGCAATTCCAATCCGCCTGGCGATCACTCTTTTGTGGTGACCACGGTCGCAGTATTTAGGTCGAGCGAAGTATTCGTCTTGATTGTGACGTGTAGACCAAAGACGACGCCGAGGGTCCTGCGCACGTTCACCGCTCGATCGCGGGCCAATCGTGCGTCGCCCTTGGCGTAACCGGTGATCGTCAACACGGCGCCGGTTATGAGCCGTCGTGAGAGTTCGTTCAGGGCCCTCTGGGCAGCCGCGTTGAGCCTCGCGCCATCGCTCGCGAAGTCAACTGTCAACGGGGGAGGCTTCGGTGGATAGACCATCTCGATTGCCGAGGTCGATGACAGGGGTAGATAGTTGAGATCGAAACCTTTGGTTGCGGTCACGATGCAGGTACCCGCAGTCGTCGCAGTGAGGAACGATTCGGCCACTAGGCAACCTCTCGCGGATCCGTTCGTGACCGTATACGTGACGGGACCGACTCCGGAACCACCCGACGTCAAAAGATGGACCCCGGTGCCAACCCTCGCGTGCGTTGTCGTGATGTGGAGTGCTGCCTGGGTCAAATACGCCGGGGTCATGTCGGAGGTGAACGCTTGATACTCATTGAGGCCCGTCGAATACCAGCCCCCGACGGCGCACGAGCCGTCGGCGCTGCACGAGACCGACGGCGCGTCGCCATCGCCGGCCGTGTTCAGGACACCACTGCCGGGCACCACCGTGGCGAAGTATCCAAAGGGCACGATGAGCGCTGCGTAGGCCTGGGCATTGCCGGACACCTGATACGACACTCCCGCGACAGCGCACTGATACTCGCCGCACGAGACCGATTCGCCGATGTTGCCGGTGCCGTCCGCGTAGGGCCCCGCGGTGAATGTCACCGCGTAGGCGTCGTTCCATAATGGACCGAAAAACTGTTGGAGGTCTGCGAAGGTGATGGGATTTCCCGAAGTGTCCGTGTAATAGCCGACCGACACGCAGGAGTTGACGGAAGGGCACGAAATGGAGTTCACACTGGCGTCGCCATGATTGAGCGCGGCGGTGCCCGGCACTTCGATGGCGTCGCCCCATACCCCACTTGTCTCGAGCGAGACCCAGGCCTGCGTATTGGACGTCGCCCCTTCGTACGAGCCGCCGGCGCTGCAGTTGCCCGCCGAACTGCACGAAATGGTCGTCGACAGGGACTCTTCGCCGACGTTGAGCGTTGCGAGGCCGGGGAAGGCGATGGGCGCTTCCCATGAACCGTCGACCTCATCGGCTTCGAAGGGAATGTTCGCGGAACCTCCAGGGACCAAGGCGTCGTGATAGAGCCCATTGCCGGCCGCGCTGCAGTTGCCCGGAGAACTGCACGCCACGTTGTCCAGTGAGGTGCCACCCAGTCCGAAGACCGTGGTGATCGAAATCTCCGTCGCGCTGCTCCAATGACCGTCGGTCTCACTCACCGCGATCCCGACGCTGCCGCTGTCCGTGACGTCGTCACCGGTCGCGGTGCAACTCCCAGTGGCGGTGCATGAAATTGACTCTTCTCCCAAGGCCTTCGTCGATCCGATCTCATACGGATCGATGACCTCGACCGCGCTGCCCCACGTGCCGCCCGTTTCGTTCACCACGAAACCTTGTACGTCGTTGGCGCTATCGGTGTACATGCCCGCCGCGCCGCAGTTACCGGCTGAACTGCACGACACGGACCAGACGGTGGCATCGCCGCCTGCGTTGAGCGCTGCGGTGCCGGGAACTTCGATGGCGGTGCCCCACGTGCCGCCCGTTTCGTTGACGACGAAAGCTTGCGAATGTTGACCGGCGTCGGTGTAGTTGCCCCCGGCGCTGCAGTTGCCGGCCGAAGTGCACGAGATTGAGTACACGCCGGCGTTGAGACCGATGTTGAGGCTCCCAGTACCGGGCACCTCGGCGGCATTGCCCCAAGTGCCTGGCGTCACGTCACGCGGCGCGAACCGGATTCGCTGTTCATCGACTCCGCTCTTAGAAGCGACGCTGGCGCCGGCCGATGTCACGTGTGTTGCGGCGAGAACCATTCCCAATGCAGCGATCGACACGGCGAGGAGGACCGTCGCGATCCGCGCCAGTACGCCGGGCGCTTGTCTCGGAATTGACCTACTCACGGCGTTCCTTTTGGAGTGCGGAGATGACGGCTCACGATAGCCTTCGAATCGACTGCGCGTCGATGAGGGCCCACGGGCCGTTCAATCAGAATTCGAACTTCTCGTTGTGTCGCACGGCTCGTGCGATGTCGCGCTCGGCGTCGCGCTTGGCGATTGCCTGGCGACGGTCCTGTGATTTCTTACCCTTAGCGAGGGCCAACTCGACCTTCGCTTTGCCGCCGGTGAAGTACACCTTGAGCGGGACCATCGTGTAGGGCTCCGTGCGCGTCTCGTGGAGCCACTGATCGAGTTCGTGTCGACGCGCCAGGAGCTTGCGGCGCCGGTCCGGGTCGTGACTGCCGAACCCGACGGCGTAGAGCCAGGGCGGGACGTGCATCTGATAGAGCCACAGCTCGTTGTCATCGAATCGTGCGTAGCTCTCAGCGATCTGCGCCTTGCCTTCTCGCAGTGACTTGACCTCCGAGCCGGACAACATGATGCCGCATTCCAGGGTTTCGATGATCTCGTAGTCGTAGCGGGCGCGACGATTGGTGGCGACCGTACGATCACCTCCGGAGGCGTCAACCCTCTTCTGGGCGCGCCGTTCCTGCATCTGCTTCGCTCGGGCCACTGTTCAAGCGTAGTTACGGGTAGGGGGGGTGCGGACGCTGGCTAGGGTGAGCGGGTGCTGACCCTACGAAGAGATCATCGCGACGCGATGGTCGCCGCCTGCGTGCGAGCCCTTCCCAACGAAGGGTGTGGACTCTTGCTCGGCACGCCCGAGGGCGTCGTCAGCGACGTGCTGGTGAGTGAGAACGTCGCGCACTCGGCGAAGGTCTACGAGATCGACAGCCGGGTGATGTTGCGCGCCTATCGCGAGAGCGAAGCGAAGGGTCTCGTCGTCCTCGGCGTCTTTCACAGTCACACGCACTCCGAGGCATATCCGAGTCCGACGGACGTCGCCCAGGCACCCGACCCACAGTGGCACTACGTCTTGGTCTCGCTTCGTGACGTGCCCAGTGACGTGCGAAGTTACCGGATCGTCGAGGGGATCGTGAGCGAGGAGGACGTCACGGGTTGACCCCGCGGTGGGACTGGCGCCTGCCCCAGGTGGCCTGAACGTCACGAAGCGCCGTCGGCCTAGTAATGTCGACTTGGTTAGTCAGGAATCAACCAATCCGAAGGCGAGAAGAGTCATGACGGCACTAGTTCGAATTCCCACGGTCCTTCGCCCCGCCATGGGGGGCGACACCTCGGTCGCGGTGGAAGGCGACACGGTCGGCGAGGTCCTCGATCACCTCACCGCGACACACCCCAACGTGAAGGGGCAGCTCCTGAACGACGATGGCACCCTTCACCGGTTCCTGAACGTCTACGTCAACGACGATGACGTTCGCTACCTCGGTGGCATCAACGCACCGATCACCAACGGTGACGAGATCACGTTGCTGCCCGCCGTCGCCGGCGGCGCCTTGTAGTGACCCGCGTTTCCTCGGTGCTGGATCTGATCGGCACCACCCCCGTCGTGGACGTCAGCGCGCTCTCACCCAAGGCGAACGTCACCATCCTCGCCAAGCTCGAAGGCCGCAATCCGGCCGGTTCGGTGAAAGACCGCGTGGCGCTTTCACTCGTCGACGCCGCGGAGCGCGATGGCCTGCTCATCCCCGGCAAGCCCGACCAGGTCCTGCTCGAGCCGTCGTCGGGCAACACCGGTATCGCGCTCGCCATGGTCTGTCGACTTCGCGGCTATCACCTCAAGGTCGTGCTGCCCGCCAATGTCTCGCCCGAGCGCCGACAACTGCTCTACGCCTGGGGCGCGGAGATCATCGACTCGCCGGGGAGCGAGGGATCGAACGGTCGCGGTGCGACTGGCGCACAGTCTGAGCGCAGACAATCCCGAGTGGATCTTCCTCTACCAGTACGCCAATCCCGCCAACCCTGACGCGCACTACCGCACCACCGGTCCCGAGATCCTTGCCGACGTGCCCGAGATCACACACTTCGTAGCCGGACTGGGCACCTCGGGCACGCTGATGGGAGTCGGGCGCTATCTGAAGGAGCATCGGCCCGAGGTGCAGATCTGGGCCGTGGAGCCGCCGAGCGGGGAGATGGTCGACGGCCTTCGCAACCTCGACGACGGGTACATCCCGCCAATCTTCACTGACAACCACGGCGAGGAACTACTCGACCGCAAGGTGGTCGTTCGCCCCCGCGAGTCCATCGAGTGGACTCGACGCTTCACCGAGGTCGGACTATTCGTCGGGCTCTCGTCGGGGGCGATCATGGCCGGAGCCGTCAAGTGCGCGAACCTGATTCCCGACGACCAGACCGCGACGATCGTGACGATCGTCTGCGACGATGGTTGGAAGTATCTCTCCACTGGCGCGTGGAGTGATGACATCGACGACGTCGTCGAACGGGCCAAGAAGATCATCTACTTCTAGGGCGTTCGTCGAATTTTCCGGTACGGTTGGTCCGCACCGTTCGACACGAGGAGTCCCATGTCACCGCTTCGGGCCGATGGCCGCCAACCCGACGAGGCTCGACCTCTCTCGTTCGTACGCGACTACACGAAGATGGCGGCCGGTTCGGTGCTCGTCAGTTTCGGCGACACCATCGTCTTGTGCACGGCGTCCGTCGAAGAGGACGTGCCGAGGTGGCTGCGTGGATCGGGCAAGGGCTGGGTGACCGCCGAGTACTCGATGCTCCCCGGCTCGACGCCTGATCGGGCCAGTCGCGAGGCCGCCCGAGGCAAGCAGTCGGGTCGCACGCAGGAGATCCAGCGGCTGATCGGGCGATCACTGCGCACCGTCACGAGGCTGGAACTTCTTCCCGACGTGCAGATCACGGTCGACTGTGACGTGCTCCAGGCAGACGGAGGCACGCGCACCGCGTCGATCTGCGGCGGGTACGTGGCGTTGCACGACGCGATCACTCGGCTCGTGCAGAAGGGCACCCTGAAGGAACACGCGTTGAGTGACCTGGTGGCCGCGATCTCGGTCGGCATCATCGACGGAGTGCCGATGCTCGACCTGCCGTACGAAGAGGATTCGAGGGCCGAGACCGACATGAACGTCGTGATGACTGGCGCCGGACGATTCGTCGAAGTCCAAGGCACCGCCGAACAAGAAGCGTTCTCCCGCGAGGAACTCGATCGGCTCCTCGACCTCGCCGCCGAGGGCATCACCGCGATTCACGCGGCGCAGCGCCTCGTGCTCGCGACGGACGCGCCCGCGCGCCCGTAATGCGTCAGTTCGTCCTCGCCACGGCGAACCTCCACAAGACCGAAGAGATTCGCGCCGTCCTCGAACCACTCGGGCTTCACGCTGTTCGCCCGTCCGCTCGACGTGCCCGACGTCGACGAGACGGGGGAGACACTCGAAGCGAATGCCCTTTTGAAGGCGCAGGCCTTGGTCGACGCGACCGGGTTGCCGGCGATCGCCGATGACACGGGTCTGTTCGTGGATGCGCTCGACGGTCGGCCCGGTGTGCAGAGCGCGCGTTACGCCGGCGAGCACGCGACCTACGAGGAGAACGTCGCGAAGTTACTCGCCGAACTTGACGGCGTCGCGGCGTCCGAGCGCACGGCGCGCTTTCGCACCGTGATCGTGATCGCCTACCCCGACGGGACCGACGTCTGCGTTGACGGCGTCCTCGACGGCGTCATCGCGTTCGCGCGCACCGGTGATCAGGGCTTTGGCTACGACCCGGTGTTCGTGCCCTCGGTCACGGGCGGACGCTCGCTCGCCGAGTTGAGCGCGCACGAGAAGAACACGCTGTCGCACCGTGGCGTGGCGTTGCGGGCACTGGCCGAAAAACTCGCTCACTGAGAAGTCAGTTCACGTGACGTTCACCTTTAGTCTGGAGTTGTGAACGAGATCGGTCTGCCCATGTTTCCATTGGGCATGGTCATCTTCCCGCACCAGGTCGTGGGACTGTGCGTGTTCGAGCCGCGCTATCACGAGATGCTCAGCGACGTCGAAGTCGATCAGCACTTCGGCACGTGTCTCATCGCGCGCGGTTCGGACGTCGGAGGTTACGACGAACGAACGGCAGTGGGCACCCTGATGCACATCTTGGGTGCGCAGTCGCTCCCCAACGGTCAGACGCTCCTCATGGCCGAAGGAGTCCAATGCTTCGAGATCGAATCGTGGCTGGACGACGATCCCTATCCACGGGCCATCGTGAAGGAACGCTGCTGTGACGAAGTGGACGTGACGAGCGCACTGCTCAAGTCGACCGAGTCGGCCGTTCGCGCCATTCGTGCCCTGCAGAGTGAGCTCTTCGCGGACGAATGTCTGCAGTCGAACTGCGAGATGGCGAGTGATCCGTGGGTCCGGAGTTGGCAGCTGTGCTCGATGACGCCGATGTCGACCCTGGATCAGTTCAAGGTGCTCAGTCTGAGTGATCCCAACGAACGACTGCGTTTGGTGGCGGAGATCTGCTGCGAACGTTACGGCGACTACGAACGAATGGTGGCGATTGACGCCATGTCGAATCCCTTTAGCTAACGCAGTTCGAGCAGGTCGACCACGAAGATCAACGTCTCGCCCGGCGCGATGACGCCGCCGGCGCCCCGATCGCCATAGCCGAGGTGTGCGGGAATCACGAGACGGCGACGCCCTCCCACCTTCATGCCGACAACTCCGCGGTCCCACCCTTGGATGACGTAACCCTCACCCAGTGAGAACACGAACGGTTCACCGCGGTTCCACGACGCATCGAACTCCTCGCCGCTGGACACGCCGACGCCCACGTAGTGGACGACGGCGCTCTGCCCGGCCTTGGCCTCCTCACCCGTGCCGATGACGAGATCCTCGATGAGGAGGTCGTCGGGCGCGGGACCGAGGTGTGGATCGACGAGTGGCTTTTCAGACATGAATCGAGATGTTAGCGGCGACGCTCGCGTCCACCACCGACGACGCGCACGTTGCGCGCTTCGCGACCCTTGGGACCGTTGGCCTCTTCGAAGGTGATCTTCTGGCCCTGCGCGAGGGACTTGAAGCCGTCACCCACGATGTTCGAGAAGTGGATGAAAAGGTCGTCGCCCTTGTCGTCGCTCGCGAAGCCGAAGCCCTTGGAGTCGTTGAAGAAGCTGACGATCGCTTCACTGCCGCGCGCCGATGAAGCGCCCTTGGTGAAGTGCGTGTCGCGCGTGTTCGATCGCTCGGGGCGTGGTGCACGGTCCGTGAAGACTCGTTCGGTGCGGGTCGTGCGCTCCGTGCGGTCACTGTTCGCGTGGACTGGACGCGGTGCGCGCTCGCCCCGGTCGGGTCGCTCGGTGAAGGACCGCGTGGTACGTTCGCCGCGCTCGGGTCGCTCCGTGAAGGTGCGTGGCGTCCGCGGTCCGCGCTCGGAAGTCGGTCGCTCCGCGCGGGGACGGTCGCTGAAGGATCGCTCGCGCGGTGCGCGCTCGAAGCCACGAGGGCCACGGTCGTGGTCGCGGGGCGTGGAACGCTCCGATCGACCCTTCCCACCGCGGTCGTCGAGCCGCTCCGCGGCGACGGTGTCGTCGACGGCACCGAGGCGTATCGGCTGCGCGTCCTCGCGCGACTCGATCGAGGCGTTGATGCCCAGCGCCTTCTGGAGCCGACGGACTTGGCCGATCACATCTTCGCCCACGAGGGAGATGACCGCGCCGGTCGCGCCCGCTCGTCCGGTTCGTCCAGAGCGGTGAAGGTAGTCAGTTGCCTGCGCCGGCGGATCGTAGTGGATGACGACCGGGAGCAGTTCGATGTGGATCCCTCGCGCCGCGACGTCGGTCGCGACGAGCACCTGGATCTGACCGTTCTTCACGCTACGCAGCGCGCGCTCGCGTTGGGCCTGGGTGCGGTCGCCGTGCAGTGGCACCGCGGAGATGCCGCGCTCTTCGAGTTGGCGAGCGAGACGGTCGGCGCCGTGCTTGGTACGGGTGAACACGAGGGCGCGCTCGTACTCCTCGACGATGTCCGCGGTGATCTGGGGACGCTGGTCGCGCGGCACCTTCCAGAAGTAGTGGTCGACGTCACTCGGTGCCTCATCGCCCACGACGTCGTGGACGGCGGCGTCGTGAGTGAACTCCTTGACGAGTGACTTCACGTCGGGACCCATGGTCGCGGAGAAGAGCATGACGTGGCGGTCGCGGTTGGTCGCACCGATGATGCGCCGCACGCAGGGCAGGAAGCCCATGTCGGCCATCCGGTCGGCTTCGTCGACGACGACGGTGGTGACCGACGAGAGGTCGAGCGCGCCTTGTTCGAGCATGTCCTCGAGTCGGCCCGGGCAGGCGACGACGACGTCGACGCCGAAGTTGAGGGCCTTGCGCGCGACGTTGTAGGAGGTGCCACCGTAGATGCAGATGACGCGTCGCCCGCGGTCGTCAGTCAGCTGGGCGAACTCCTTTTGGACCTGGGCCGCCAGTTCGCGCGTCGGTACGAGGACGAGCGCCACCGGCTTGCGGGGACGGGCCTTCGTGAGTCGCGCCATGAGGGGGAGTCCGAAGGCGAGGGTCTTGCCCGATCCGGTCACGGCCTTTCCGACCACGTCGCGGCCGGCGAGGGCGTCGGGAATCGAAGCTTCCTGGATGGGGAACGCTTCGGTGATGCCGCGTTGTTTGAGGTGCTCGACCAGATTGGCGGGCACGCCGAGCGCGGCGAAGGACACAGACATATAACTCCTACAAGTTGAGATGAGCCCAACTCGAGGTTTTACAGTCGAATCGGTCTCCACCGCGAGATGCGGCGAAACAGCCAACCCATGCTAGCAGACGAAGTCCGAAGCGAACCGTCACGTATCGAAAGTCGAGTGCGGGCGGAGGGACTCGAACCCACACTCCGAAGAACTGGTACCTAAAACCAGCGCGTCTGCCAATTCCGCCACGCCCGCAAGAGTGGCCATTCTACGCCGTCCATCGAGGCAATCGACGTAGTGCCCATTAGAGTTGGTCGCATGAATACCTTGAATAGGGCCGATGGATTCGGCTCGAACGATCTCAACCAGCGACTTCTTCGGGAACGGATCGTCTTTCTCGGTTCCGAAGTGAACGACGAATCGGCCAATCGCATCTGCGCCGAGCTCCTCCTGCTCGACGCCGAGGACAACACGCGCGACATCAGCCTCTACATCAACTCGCCCGGCGGTTCTGTCACGGACGGGCTCGCGATCTACGACACGATGCAGTACGTCAGTGCTGACGTGCGCACGATCTGCGTCGGTATGGCCGCTTCGATGGGCCAGTTCCTCCTCTGTTCGGGTACGCCGGGAAAGCGCTTCTCGTTGCCGAGTAGCCGAATCTTGATGCACCAGCCGCTCATGGGTGGGATGCAGGGACAGGCCTCGGACATCGCGATTCAGGCCGAACAGATCGTCTTCATGAAGCGCCAACTCGCTGAGCGCATCGCGTTTCATACCGGCAAGCCCGTCGAGCAGATCGTGGCCGACTCGGACCGTAATCGCTGGTTCACCGCACAAGAGGCGTTGGAGTATGGATTCATCGACGCCGTGATCGAGCATTCGGCACTACATAAAGGCGCCTAGTGGAGCGATGGCTCGTCGGCGCGAGTCGAACGACGCTCCTTAGAGGATGACGCCTTTCGCGTCGTCAGTGCTCGTGACAGTCTGGTCACGCGGCTTCGCAACCTCTGGAATCGGCGCGAGCTGCTCTCGAGTCTGATTCGCTCCGATATCCGCATCAAGTACAAGAACTCCGCCCTCGGCATCGTCTGGTCGATGTTGACGCCGACGTTGTTCCTGGCGATCTACTGGTTCGTCTTCGCCAAGTTCCTCAAGAACGGCATCCCGAACTTCGTGGTGTACCTCTTCGCGGGCATGGTCGTGTGGAACATGTTCAACACGTCACTCAGCACCGCAACGGGCGTCATCGTCGTGCGTTCCGGGACTGGTGAAGAAGGTGTCGTTTCCCGCGCGAGATCCTGGCCCTGGCGAACGTCGGTGCGGCGACGTTCTATTTCTTCATTCAGCTCTGCGTGTTCGGGCTCTATCTACTGGTCGTCGGCCATTCGCCCGATTACGCGTACTTCTGGCTGCTGCCGTTGGCCTTCCTCGCGCTGTACTTCTTCACCGCGGCACTGGCCATTGTCATGTCGGCGATCACCGTCTACATGCGCGACATGGAGCATTTCATCCTGATCATTCTCCAGCTCTGGTTCTTCATGTCGCCCATCGTCTACTCCTACGAACACTCCATCGCGCCCCAACTCCACGCTCACGGATTGGCGTGGCTGTACTTCTTGAACCCCATCACGCTGATCATGCTGACGTTCCAGCGCACCTTCTACGTGTCGACGGTCGTGCACTCGACGGTGCCGACGGCGGTCGGCGGTCACGTCTTCCCGCTGCTCAACGTGCTGCCCTCGTGGCCGATGCACACCTACTTCTATCTGGACATCGCCCTGCTCGCCATCATGATCGTGGTCTTCTTGATCGCGGAAGTGATCTTCGGACGCCTTCAGGGCAATTTCGAGTCGGAGTTGTAATGGCGACGGTCATCAAGGTCGAGGGCATCGCCAAGACCTTCAAGATCCACCACGAGCGCCACCAATCGCTCAAGGAGAGGATGCTCCATCCCCGTTCGGGCTCGACCGAGGTCTTTGACGCCTTGGCCGACATCAACTTCACGGTCGATACCAACGAGACGGTGGGGCTCGTCGGGCACAACGGATCGGGCAAGTCAACGTTGCTCAAGTGCATCTGTGGCGTGTTACAGCCCACGTCGGGTCAGATCCACATCCGCGGGAGCCTCGCCGCCCTGCTCGAGCTCGGCGCCGGATTCCAGCCGGAACTCTCGGGGCGCGACAACGTCTACCTGTACGGAGCGATGCTCGGCTTCTCCAAGAAGATGGTCGACGGCATCTTCGACAGCGTCGTGGACTTCAGTGAGATCGAGCAGTTCATCGACACGCAGGTGAAGTTCTATTCGAGCGGGATGTACGTTCGTCTCGCCTTCGCCGTCGCGGTGAACGTCGACCCGGACATCCTGGTCGTCGACGAAGTCCTCGCGGTCGGCGACGAGCGCTTCCAGGCCAAGTGCATCGACCGGATCCGCACCTTTCAGGACGAGGGCCGCTCAATACTTTTCGTGACCCACAACGCCGACCAGGTCCGCGCGATCTGTGACCGGGCCATCGTGCTCGATGGCGGGCGCATGATCGCCGACGGTCCGACGCACGAGTCGCTGCGCATCTTTCGCGAACACTTGATGGGCAGCGCCCAAGAGCACGACGCCAGCGGTCTGCTCGCGTCGATCTCGATCGACTCGCTCACGACGCCGTCGGGGGCGTTCCACGTCCGTAGCGGGGCGGGCATGCACTTCGACGTGCACATCACGTCCCAGAGCGCCTACAGCGGCAACTTCGTCCTGGAGATCTTCACGCGCACCGGTCTGCTCGTGAGTCGAAGCGACGCCAAGGGTTCGCCGGTCAACCTGACGCCGGGCCAGAACGTCGTGGGCGTCGACCTACCCCAGATTCCGCTCCTCGACGGGATCTACGACGTGAACGTGGGCATCGTCGATCCCCGTGGCAACACCGTCATCGCGTGGCGCGAACAGGCGGCCTCGATCCAGGTGACCTACGACGGACGCGAGGGTGGCCTCGTCGAGCTCGGCACCTCCATCCACCAACAGTGACGAACTAGTCGGTCGCTTCGATTCGCAGTCGGGGATAACGACGTAACGATCCGAGCCAACCGAGTTTGCCGACGTTGAAGGGATACGTCGCGCCATTCAACATCCGTCGGTCACCGCGTGAGTTCCCGTAGGCGTAGATCTCGGGTACGGCCGGGTAGTCGCGCTGCGCGATCCACTCGTCGAGACGGCGCATCTTCTCCGTGCCGCGACAGTTCTTCCCGAGGTAGCCGCCGGTCAGTCGTCCCTTCGGGTCGACGGCCAGTCGCGTGCCGAGCCCGCCGGTGGCGTGCAGAGCCTCGGTCATGACGTCGACGTAGATCTGGGGAGAGGCCGAGACGATGACGACGTCGTGGCCCTGCTCCAAATGCCATTGCAAGCGGGCGAGGAGGGGAGCGCGGCCTTCGTGTTCGAGGTGATCGAGGGCGAAGGTCCGCGAGGTGGCCGCGACGTCGGCGAGGTCGGTACCGGCGAGCAGTTTCTTGAAGAGGCGCTCCTTCGCGCTGTCGGCCCAGCGGCTCGACCTGATGGCGCCGATCGTGAGCGGCACGAGGAGGCTCAGGGCGGCACGACGGGTGCGACCCTTGCCCGCGATGCTCTCCAGCCAGGGGAAGACGCTCCCTCCCTCGGTCAACGTGCCGTCGAGGTCGAAGGCGGCGACGACGGGCGTCGTGGAATCGCTCATGGTCCCAGTCTCACAGCCCGCGCGGCCCGATTGAATTATCTACAAACCCGACAGATTTTGACAACAATTGCTCCCTAACCACTAGGGTTGGCCTGTTCAGTCAAGGGACTGGCAGTTTGCAGGCAAGGAGAATGACATGGCGATTCGACTCGGCGACGAGGCTCCGGACTTCACGGCGGAGACCACCGAAGGTCCAATCAGCTTTCACGAATGGCTCGGCGACAGTTGGGGCATCCTCTTTTCGCACCCCAAGGACTTCACCCCGGTTTGCACGACGGAGTTGGGCGCTTTCGCCGCGCGAAAGGGAGACTTCGACAAGCGCAACACGAAGTTGATCGCCGTCTCGGTTGACGACGTCGACTCGCACCAGCGCTGGAAGAGCGACATCGGCGAGACCCAGGGTTCAGAGCTCAACTTCCCGATCATCGGTGACGAGACCCACAAGGTGGCCGACCTCTACGACATGATCCACCCGAACGCCAACGACACGTTGACCGTGCGTAGCGTCTTCATCATCGACCCGAGCAAGAAGGTCAAGCTCACGCTCACTTACCCGGCGTCAACGGGACGCAACGTCGACGAGATCGTGCGCGTGCTCGACTCGCTGCAGCTCTCTGCCAAGTTCCCGGTCTCCACGCCCGTCAACTGGAAGGACGGCGATGACGTCATCATCGCCAACTCGGTGAACGACGAGGACGCCAAGGAGAAGTTCCCCAAGGGCGTTCGCAAGGTGAAGGACTACCTGCGCTTCACCCCGCAACCGAACAAATAGTTTCGCGTGGCGCACGGACGCACCTTCGAGGTGAGTCCGTGCGCCACACCCTCTAGGGTGACGCGTATGGACACTTCGAAGCACCCTTCCACCTTTCACTACGCGAATCAGACCGTCCAACGACTGGGCTTCGGTGCCATGCGCATCACCGGTGAGGGCATCTGGGGCTACCCCGAAGACCGTACGCAGTGTCTGGCGGTGCTACGTCGCTGCGTCGAACTGGGCGTCGACTTCATCGACACCGCCGACTCGTACGGCCCCTACGTCTCTGAGGAACTGATCCGCGAGGCGCTGCACCCGTACGGATCGGTCAAGATCGCGACGAAGGCCGGGTTCGTGCGCACCGGTCCGAACGCCTGGTCCGAATGTGGCCGTCCCGAGTACCTCCATCAGGAGTGCGAGATGTCGCTTCGTCGACTCGGCCAGGAGTCCCTCGACCTCTTCCAGCTGCACCGGATCGACCCGAAGGTGCCGGCCGACGAACAGTTCGGCATGTTGCGCCAACTCCTCGACGCCGGCAAGGTGCAGGCCGTCGGACTCTCGGAGGTGAGCGTGGACCAGATCGTCGCGGCGCGCGCCATTGTACCGATCGCGACCGTCCAGAACCTCTACAACCTGACCAATCGCAAGAGCGAGGACGTCCTGGAGTACTGCGAGCGCGAGGGCATCGGGTTCATCCCGTGGTACCCCGTCGCGGCCGGCAACCTCGCGCGCAAGGGTGGACCTCTTGACACCTTGGCGCACGCGCGCGGCGTGAGCGTCGGTCAACTGACGTTGGCGTGGCTCTTGCACCGCTCGGCCGTGATGATGCCGATACCTGGCACGTCCAAGCTGGCACACGTGGAGGAGAACTGCGCCGCGGCCACGGTGAACCTCGACGACGACACGTTCCGCGCCGTGGACGAACTGCTGATCTAATTCGGACGCTCGGCCTGTTCCACGAGCGAATTGCGCAGGTCGCGCTTGAGGACCTTGCCCTGGGGATTGCGCGGGAGCGGGTCGGCGCGAAAGAAGATCTTCGTCGGGACCTCGAAGCGCGCGAGGTGCGTCGCGACGTGACGCATGATCTCCTCGGCTTCGATGACCCTCCCGGGACGCAGGACGATGACCGCGGCCACCTCCTCGCCCATCGTGGGGTGGGGGAGTCCGACGACCGCGCAGTCCGCCACGTCGGCGTGCTCGAAGATGGCGGCCTCGACGATCACCGAGTAGACGTTCTCGCCGCCGCGGATGATCATGTCCTTGGCCCGGTCCACGATGTAGACGAAGCCTTCGTCGTCGATGCGCGCGATGTCACCGGTGTGCAGCCATCCCTTGGTGAATGCTTTCGCGGTGGCCTCGGGCTTGTTCCAGTACCCACGCACGACGTTCGGGCCCTTGACCCAGAGCTCGCCGACGACGTCGGGACCGCGGGGTAGGTCAGGCGTTGGTTCGTCGCCCTCGAAGTCCTCGGGCACGATCGCCACTTCGGACACCGGGACCGCCGGTCCGCAACTCTCGGGCTTTTCGACGTAGTCCGGACCACCGTTCAGACAAACCGCCGCGGACGTCTCGGTCAGTCCGTACCCGTTGCCCGCTTGACCACCGGGAAACGCCGCACGAATCCGCTTCACCAGGTCCGGCGGGGCCGGCGCACCGCCGTAGGCGACGGACTTGACGCTCGACGTGTCAAATTTCTTGAAGTCGGGATGGTCGAGGATCTGCATGGCGATGGTCGGGACGCCCCCGAAGGTCGTGAGTCGCTCCGTCTCGATCAGGGCGAGCGCCTTGCCGGCGTCGAAGTGGTGCATCATGACGAGCTTGCCGCCGGCGGCGGTCGCGGTGATCATCGAGGCGAGGCAGCCCGTCGCGTGAAAGAGCGGCACACTCAAGAGTCCCGCGTTGGGGGTGCTCGCACCGGCCGGTTCGTCTCGGCGGGCGCGCGCAGGGCAGCACGCTGGCCGACGAAGAAGAGGTTCATGAGGTTGGTGACGGCGTTGCGGTGCGTCCCGACGGCCCCTTTGGGGTGTCCGGTCGTGCCCGACGTGTAGAACATCGTCGCGTCATCCTCGGGCTCGATCACGATGTCGGGCGGCGTGGCGTCGGGATCGACGCTGCCGACGAAGTCGTCGAAGTCGACGATGCGGACTCGGTCGTGGCTCGCACCGAGGGTCGCGCGTCGAGTGGGGTCCTCACTGATGACGATCACGATCCGCAGGTCCGCCAGGTCGGCGAACTGCGAGCGAACCCGTTCGAGTCGTTCCTCGTCAACGAACAGGACCGACGCGCCCGAGTCGTCCAGTCCGTACTGCAACTCCTCGGGCGTCCACCACGCGTTGATGGGCACGGCGACCGCGCCGGTGATGATGGTCCCCCAAAAGGCGATGATCCACTGGGGCAGATTGCGCGACGCGATGGCGACGCGGTCACCCTTGGTCACGCCGGCGTCGAGCAGCCGTGCCGCGAGGGTCGACGCCATTCGGTAGTGGCCATCGAACGTGAAGCGCTGACCTTCGTAGACGAGGAAGTCGCGCTCACCGTAGCCGAGTGACAGATCGAGAATCTGACGCAGATTGGCTGGCGCGTGCTTCCACACGGTCATCTCGATGCCGTTGATCGATGTGCGCTCGGTCTCGAACATCTGCCCCGGTGCCATCAATTGGGTGTTCGCCTCCGCGATCGAAAGAGGCGCGTCGCTCATGGTGGCGAGATTACTTGGCGTTCGACGGAGGGAAGAGGGTGTCGCGGTAGTGGGCGAGTTCCGCGATCGATTCGAGGATGTCGTCGAGTGCGCGATGGGCCGTCGCCTTCTCGGGTAACGAGTCCAAGACCTCGGGATGCCAGCGGCGGGTGAGTTCCTTCAACGTGGAGACGTCGACGTTGCGATAGTGGAAGAACTCTTCGAGCGTTGGCATGTATTCCTGCAGGAATCGTCGATCGGTGCCGATGGAGTTACCGCACAGCGGTATGGTCCGAGCTTCGGCGATGTGTTCCTTCAAGAACGCGAGCGTCTGCGCCTCGGCCTCTTCGGTCGTGACCGTCGAAGCGTTGACGGCGTCGATCAACCCCGACTTCGTGTGCATCTCAGTCACGAAATCGCCCATTTCCTTCATCTGCTCGGGCGATGCGTGGATCACCAGATCCGGGCCTTCGGCGATGACGACGAGATTGTCGTCGGTGATCAACGTGGCGATCTCAATGATGACGTGACGTTGCGGCTCGAGGCCCGTCATCTCCAGATCCATCCATACCAGCACGCGTCGACCTTACCGAATCGCCAACGTGGCGCCGATTTCGCGGCGATAGCCTCGGCCTATGGAAATCCAGGTCAAGATGCTGCGTCCCGACGCGACGCTTCCCTCCTACGCCAACGCGGGCGACGCGGGATGCGACGTGGTGGCGGTGGAGTCGCGCGTCCTGCGCGCCGGGGGCGGCCGCGCGATGGTCCCGACCGGTTTCGCGATCGCCATTCCTGAGGGATACGGCGGGTTCGTCCTGCCTCGTAGTGGTCTGGCCGCGAAGCACGGAGTGACCTGCGTCAATGCGCCGGGTCTCATCGACGCGGGGTATCGCGGCGAGGTGATGATCGCGCTGGTCAATCTCGATCCCGAGTCCGATTATGAGGTGCACGTGGGCGACCGCATCGCGCAGTTGGTCGTCATGCCCGTGAACACCGCCCACTTTCGAACCGTGGACGAGCTGCCGGCGGCCGAGCGTGGCGCGGGAGGTTTCGGGAGCACCGGTCGATGACCACGCAGCTTGGACCGCTCGACAGTGCGTTCGTCCTGCTGGAAGTTCCGGGCACGGCGATGAACATCGGCGCGGTCATTGAACTGGACTTCGGCGACGTCGCGGATCCCAAGGATCGTTTCGAACTGATCCGTCGCAACATCGAAGATCGTCTTCACGAGATTCCAGTGCTGACCCAGCGCATTGTCCGTGCTCCTCTCGACGTCATGTGGCCCGTCCTCGTGCCCGATCGTCGATTCGACCTGGACCGGCACGTGACACGCGTCGCGCTGCCAAGCCCCGGTTCGCCTGATCAATTCGACGAACTGATCTCGGAGTTCCTCTCGCGACCATTGAGCACCACGCGGCCCCGATGGCAACTCCTGATCATCGAGGGCCTGGAGGATGGTCGAGCCGCCGCCGCCTTGAAGGTCCATCATTCATTGGCCGACGGCGTCTCGGGTGCCGAGACCTTCGCGAGCCTCTTCGACATCTCACCTGAAGTGCGGCCTCCGGCCCCCAAGGTCGAAGCGAGCGACGCAGCCACGGTCATCGACACGCCCTTCGCCTTGGTGCGCGACGGACTGCGCCGGCTTCGCGAACGACCCCGTGCGTTGTTCGACGCCGTTTCGTCATGGTTCGTGCGCCTGGCGTCGATAGTGCGTGCGGTGTCGCGCGTGGCGCTCGTGCGAGGAAGGGGCCGCGCGACCCCCGGTCAGCCCTCGATCTTTGAGGCGCGACGGACGTCGTTGAACGCCGCGCCCGATGTCGAGAAGGTGTACCACCGGACGCGCGTGCCCTTGGCCGACGCGAAGCGAGCGGCGAAGGGCCACGGCGCGTCCGTCACCGATTTCGTGATGGCCACGACGAGCGGGGCACTTCGGCGACTGCTCATCGATCGGGGCGAGGAACTCAAACGCGACCTGATCGCCTTCGTGCCGATCAACGTGCGCGGGGAGGGCGACGCGGCACTTCTGGGCAATCAGATCTCTGGCATGTTGGTGGCGCTCCACGCCGACATCGTTGACCCGGTGGAGCGGTTGAAGGCGATTGCGGAGGACTCCGTGCGCACGGCGGGTGTCCAACGCCAGCACCGTGCGCAAATGTTCCAGGACACGCCGCGTCTGCTGGGTCCCGTGGCCCTGTCGTGGGGCGGCAAACTCATGTCGACGTTCGGACTATTCGACCTCTTGCCACCATTGGCGAACCTGATGATCTCGTCGGTGCCGGGTCCGCCCATCCCACTGTGGCTGAGCGGCCATCGGGTCGTGTCGGCGGCACCGGTGGGTCCGCTGCTGGGTCCGTTTTCGCTCAACATCACCGTGCTCGGATTCGAACAGAACCTGGAGTTCGGCCTCCTCGGGAGTGCGCAGACGATGCCCGACCTCGGGATCCTTCGCGACTACATACTCGACGAAGCGTCGAAACTCATGGGATCGACCGATTGACCTTCATGTTGGCCCGAGCGCGTTCGTGGGCTAATATGGACGTTCACGCGGACGTAGCTCAGTTGGTAGAGCGCGACCTTGCCAAGGTCGAGGTCGCCGGTTCGAGCCCGGTCGTCCGCTCCAAAGTCCCTCGCCATTGCAGCCGAGGGAACCCGCGTCCCGTACATCGCCTCGTGAAGTTCCTACGGTCGGCCGTAGACTCGTATCCCTAAGGCTGCGAGCAACCACTGTCGTACGCGGACGTGCAGCGAATCGAAAGTCGGTTTGTCGTTGGGGGCGGACGATTCCTCGGCCGTCGTGGAGGGGAGGCGACGTGCTCGATGACCTCGAGCAGAGCGCAGTCCCTCGATCGGGCGTGGACGTCGTCAGTGTCGACGGCGTCCTCGCAACACCCTCAGTGTCCCTCGAGCGCTCCTACGCCTCTGCTCAAGAACTGCTCAGCGACGTGCTCGACCAGTTCGCCCGGAATTTCCTCCTCAATGACCTCTCGCCGGGGGACTCGCACAAGCTGCTCGAACGAGCGAAGCCGAACGCCCGGTTGACGCTCCCGCGACGAGAACCGCGACGCAGGGAGTCGACGATCGAACAGGTCCACCAGGCCCGGGTGAGTATCCGTCGATTGCGTTCCACCCTTCGAACGTTCAACTCGACGTTCACCCCGGAGTGGCTCACCCCCTTGGCCACCGAACTCTCGTGGTACGCGGCAGTGCTCGGAGAGGTGCGCGACCTCGACGTCCTGCGTTCATCCATCACTTCGACACTCGAGCTCATCGATGACGATCGGATCCGCACGATCGTGACGAGCCGACTCGATCGTCAGGGCGAGGCGGCTCGAGAGCGTCACGCGATCGAGCAGACCACCAAGCGCTACGCCTGTCTCGTGGACGAGATCGCGACCATCGCAACGACCGCCCAGTTCGTCGACGGACTGGCGCCCCACGCCCTCGACGCCCTGCGCCCTTCGATGCACCGCGAGTGGAAGCAGGTGACGAAGCGTCGTCGCACGGCACGCGACGAACCGACCAATGAGAACCTTCATCGACTTCGGATCGAACTGAAGCGTTTGCAGTGCGCCTGCGAGGTGGTCGGTCTCGTCGACACGAACCACGCCCCCAAGGTCGCCCGCGCCGCGACCCGCGCGCAGACCAATCTCGGCGCCGTCCATGACGAGGCGGTCGCCTCGGCGTGGCTGCGCGCGCTGGTGGTCGCCGATCCGCGACTGGACCGGCCCCTTCGCGCGATGGCGATCGCGCACGAACGGGCGCGAAGGAGCGCCAAGCGAGCGTGGCCCGACGACGTCGCCCAGGTGGTGCGCCGATGGGAGCGCTGGGACCTGTGACGTTGCGTGAGCGGTCGCGGCGCACGCCCGGGGCCGGTTGTGCCTAGTCTCTAGCGATGGAGGTTGCCAAGGTCCATCCCGCGATCGAGCCCTATGTCCGCGCCGTGCGCGAGCAGCCAGTGGCGCATCCGTCGTCGAGTTCGGCCGAGGAACGGCGCGAGGCCTATCGTCAACTGTCACTCGCCAATCGAGGTGACGTCCTGCCGGTCGACTCGGTCCGTGATGTGGAACTTTCGCTCGACGGGCGGACGTTGCGCGCGCGGCTCTACGTGCCCGCCAATGACGAGAGCAAGGCCCTGGTGCTGTACTTCCACGGCGGAGGTTTCGTCGTGGGCGACCTCGACACTCATGACGCACTCTGTCGACGACTCGCTTCGGACACGCGTATGCGGTTCCTTTCGGTCGAGTACCGCTTGGCACCCGAGCATCCCTTTCCGGCGGGCATAGAAGATGCGGTCGATTCGTTGCGCTTCGTCTCGTCGCACCTGGCGGAGTTTGACGAACCGGGCGCGAAACTGATCGTGATGGGCGACTCCGCCGGCGCCACGTTGCTCACCGTGGCCTGTGCCCTCACTCGGCGAGAGGACCTTGGCATCGCGGCGCAGGTCGTCATTTATCCGACCCTCGGGCCCGAACTGTTCACCGACTCGGTCCACACCTACGGCTCGGGGCACGTGCTGGACGTCGACCATTTGCGTTACGACTATGGGCTGTATCTCGGGGAATGGCGCGACCACTCCGACCCCCGAGTGAGCCCATTGATGTTCGATGACCTGCGCGGCGCACCTCCCGCGATCGTCGTCGTCGCGCAGTGCGATCCGCTTCGCGACGAGGCCGTGGCGTACGCCGGTCTGCTGGAGCACTTCGGTGTGGCGGTCGAACTGCTCGAAGCCGAAGGCATGATTCACGGTTTCCTGCGGCTTCCCGTCATGGTGCCCGAGGCGCTCGAGATCATCGACGATCTGGGCGTCCACATGCACCGTTACGTCGAACACGCCAACTCGTGAACGTCCTGTTCATCACGCTCGACCAGTTCCGCGGCGACGCCTACGCGGCGGCCGGACACCCGATCGTGCAGACGCCGACGCTCGATCGCATTGCGAAGGAGGGCGTGCGCCTCACGAAGCACTACAGCCAGGCAGCGCCCTGTTCGCCCGGGCGAGCGGCGATCTACACCGGGACGTATCAGATGAACAACCGGGTCGTGGCGAACGGCACGCCCCTTTCGGCCCACTTCGACAACATCTCGCTCGTGGCGCGGCGCGCCGGCTACGACCCGACACTTTTTGGCTACACCGATCAGGGCGTCGACCCGAATCGCGCGGACGGCTATGACGATCCCCGCCTCGACAGCTACGACGGGGTGTTGCCCGGTTTCTCGGTCGGTCTCTACCTGCCCGAGAGTCAGGCCGGCTGGATCCAGTACTTACGCTCGAAGGGCTTCGACGTCCCGAGCGGCTGGTTGACGGCCTGTCGCACTGAACCCGACCGTCCCGCCGAACACTCACTGAGCGCCTTTCTCACCACGCGGTTCGTGGAGTGGCTCGACAAACAAGACAGTGGATGGTTCGCGCACCTCAGCTACCTTCGACCGCACCCTCCCTACGCGGCGGCTGGCGAGTTCTCGCGAATGTACGACCCCGCCGACATGGCGATGCCGATCTCGCCGGTCGGTCACGACGACCGACATTGGGTCCACGACTCAGCCATGAACGTGGAGGCGAGTGCCGCACCGAGCGACCCCGACGCGATGCGCGCGCTGCGGGCGCAGTACTGCGGGATGGTCAGTGAGGTCGACGCTCAACTCGGTCGTGTCGTTCGATCGATCGAGCAGCGAGGGGAGTGGCAGGACACGCTGGTCGTGATCACCGCGGACCACGGCGATCAACTCGGCGATCACGGACTGAAGGAGAAGCTCGGATTCTTCCCTCAGAGCTATCACGTCATTGGGCTGTGGCGCGACCCACATTCGACGAACGCGGGACGAGTCGTGGACGCTTTCACCGAGAACGTCGACCTCCTGCCGACCCTCGCGGACGTGATGGGCGTGGACGAGCCACCCCAGTGTGACGGCCGGTCGCTGTCGGCGTTGATGGCCGGCGAGGACGTTGCGTGGCGTAGCGCGGCGCATTACGAATGGGACTTTCGCACGTACTTCATTCGCGGCGCCACGACGCCGTGGCCGAAGGACCGCTCCCTGTCGCTCGCGAACCTGGCCACTTCGGTCAGTGACGACCTCGGTTACGTGCAGTTCGCTGATGGTTCGTTCAAGTGCTTCGACCTCGTCGCCGATCCCACGTGGCGCACGGAGTGCCACGACAGCGAACGGGTCATGCGCGCCGCGCAGGAACAGCTTGTCTGGCGCCAGGAACACCTTCGCCGCGACCTGACCGACATGTTGCTTCGACCGGGCCGACCGGGCCGTTGGCCGAGCGGCTTCAAGGAGTTCGCCGCCGCGAACCAGTAATGCCTGGTCCACGATGACCGGGTTAATGCCGGGCTACGCGGTGTCGGTTAGGTAAGGTCGAACGTGTTCGGTATCACCGAATTGACACTCGATAAGTAATATAAAACGAAGTCACTCTGGGGGGTATGTGCCGACGTTTTCACGCGAACGCCGATGGGCGGTGCTGTTCGTCCTGTGCATCGCCGTCTTCTTGGTGGTCGTTGACAACACCATCGTGAACGTCGCACTGCCCACGCTCTCGCGCGACCTGCACGCGTCAAACTCTTCGCTGCAGTGGATCGTCGACGGTTACTCGCTGCCCTTCGCGGGGCTGCTCCTCGCTGGAGGTGGCCTCTCCGATCGCTGGGGTCGCAAGTTCGTTATGCAGTGCGGACTCGTTGCCTTCGCGATCTTCTCGCTCTTCGCCGCGACCTCGCACGACGTGGGCACCCTGCTCACCGCGCGCGCCCTGATGGGCGCGTCGGCGGCGTTCATCTTTCCCGCCACCCTCTCAACGTTGACGGTGGTCTTCGACGACTCTCGTGAACGGGCCAAGGCCTTTGGCATCTGGGGAGCCACCACCGGTATCGCGATCGCTCTCGGACCCATCGCCGGCGGGGCCCTGATCACGCACTACTGGTACGGCTCGATCTTCCTGGTCAACGTGCCCTTGGCGCTGCTGGGCATCGTGGCGATCGCGATCGTCGTGCCCGAGTCGAGATCACCACGCCGTCGACGGATGGACTACGTCGGCCTCGTGCTCGGCACCTCGGGGGTGACGGCGCTCGTCCTCGCGATCATCGAGGGCCCCTCCTGGGGCTGGCGATCGTCGCCGACGCTGGTGCTCTTCGGGGCGGCCGCGATGCTTCTGGGGGGATTCGCGCAACACGAGTTGGACCACGACGGTCCTCTCCTTGACGTGCGGATGTACAACAACCGGACCTTCGCCGCCGGCGCGGGGGCCATCGCCACGAACTTCTTCTGTCTCTTCGGGTTCATCTTCCTCGTGACGCAGTACTTCCAGCTGGTCCGTGGTTACACCGCGTTCTCCGCCGGCGTGCACACGCTGCCGTTCGCGGTCGCCGTGATGGTGACGACGCCGGTCGGCGCGCTCGCCGCGCTTCGCCTCGGTACCCGTTACGTCGTGACACTCGGTCTGCTCTTCACCTCGGCGGCTCTCTACTGGATGTCGACGCTCTCCTCGAGCGCCGCCTACGCCGGGCCCATCCTCGAGTCGATGATCGTCCTGGCCGTCGGCTTCTCCTTGGTGAACGCCCCGTCGGTCGCGGCCACGATGGACACCCTCGTGCCCGAACAGATCGGTGGGGGAGCGGCTGGCAATGAGACGACCCGTGAACTGGGCGGCACCATGGGCGTCGCCATCATCGGATCGGTGTTCGCTTCACTCTTCGGCCCCGACATCCGCCGAGCCTTCGCGCCCTTTTTGGGTCACGGCCTGAGCGCGGCGCAGATCCGCGTGGCGCAGAGCTCGATGCAGGCGGCCAAGCTCACGGTGCAACACTTTCCGGCGGTGATGCAGGTGCACCTCACCAACCTGATCACCAACGCCTTCATGGACGGCCTGCACCGTGCCTGTCTCGTCGGCAGCGGCATCGCCGTACTCGTGTCCATCGTGGTGTTTCGATACCTTCCGACGGGTCAATCGCGCCGGGAGAGAGACCTGCGCCTCGAGCGACCGGCTGCCCAATTCGGCGCTGCAGGGTTTGAGGTCGACAATTCTGATAACAATGGAGGCCAGACGCCGACCGCGGCGAGGGGATAACAGGGAGTTTTCATGCGTAAGTCAATGATTCGTCAGCTGCTCGTCGTGGCCGGGGCCGCCGGATTGATGTTGGCCACCAGTGTCAGCGCCGGCGCCGGCACGATCACGGGAAAGTACAACTCGATGGACGCGAAGCTGGTGCCGTCGGCCTACAAGGGCAAGACGCTCCAAGTGGCCACCGACGCCACCTATCCGCCTGACGAGTCAATGCAGGGCACCACGATGATCGGCTTCGACGTCGACCTGTTCAAGGCCGTGGCCACCACCCTTGGTCTGAAAGAGACCGAGAACAACGTGACCTTCGACAACATCATCGGCGGCATCAGCAGTGGCCGCTACCAGATCGGCAACTCATCGTTCACTGACAACAAATCACGTGAGAAGCAGGTCAACTTCGTCGACTATTTCCAGGCCGGCGAAGGCGTCTACGCCAAGAGTTCGTCGACGGCCAAGTTCACCGGTTTGAAGAGCTTCTGCGGCACCTCGGTCGCCGTGGAAACGGGAACGACGGAACAGACTGACGCCACCAACACTGCCAAGACGTGCCCGTCCAGCAAGAAGTTGACGGTGCTGCCGTTCCCCACGCAGACCGAGGCCAACCTGGCGGTTTCGTCGGGCCACGCCACGTTCGGCTTCGTCGACTCTCAGATCGCTGGCTACATCGCGTCCACGTCGAAGGGCCTGTTCAAGGTCGTGGGCAACGCTATCGAGGTCGCTCCTTACGGCATCGCGACGCCTAAGACGAGTGCCGGCACCGGACTGGCCAAGGCCATCCAGGCGGCGCTCAAGACGCTGATCGCCAACGGTACCTACCACGCCATCCTGTCCAAGTGGGGTGTCACTGGCGGCGCGTTGACCGCCTCGAAGATCGTCCTCAATGGAGCGACTTCCTAAGACGTAGTAGGAAAACACCATGACATCGAACGGGGACGACGCGGTAAAGGTCGTCCCCGTTCGTCATTACGCCCGCTGGGTCGGCACGGTCATCGTGGTGATCATCATCGCCATGATCGTGCACGCGATCTTCTCGAAGGTCGGCACCGGTGTCAACATCTGCACGCACAGCAATGGGATCCGCCACTGTCATCAACCTCAGCGGTGGCGTTTCTACTGGAACATCGTCTTTCATTACTTCACGACGTATGACGTCATCCATGGCCTCTTTCTCACGATCCTGCTCACCGTCTACGCAATGACCATCGGCATCGTGCTCGGGGTGATCCTCGCGGTCATGCGTCGATCGCGCAGTCGACTCCTCTCGTCGACGGCGTGGACCTACACGTGGTTCTTTCGCGGTACGCCCGTCCTCGTGCAGTTGCTGTTCTGGTTCAACATCACCGCCATCTTCAAGACGATCACGATCGGTCTTCCGTTCCTCAACGTAACGTTCCTCCATCTCAACCTCATCGCGCTCCTCCCGGCCTTCAACGCGGCGGCGCTCGCGCTGGGCCTCAACGAGGCGGCGTACATGTCCGAGATCGCGCGCGCCGGCCTGCTCGCCGTCGATGAAGGTCAGATCGAAGCGGCCACGTCGATCGGCATGACCCGGGGTCAGTCGCTGCGCCTCGTCGTGCTCCCTCAGGCCATGCGCGTCATAATCCCGCCCACGGGCAACGAGGTCATCTCGATGTTGAAGACCACCTCGCTCGCGAGCGCGGTCGGGGTGACCGAACTGCTGGGGGCGGTGACCAATATCTCGGCCGCGAACTACCAGGTGATGGCACTGCTCATCGTCGCGAGCCTCTGGTACCTGTTGGTGACCACCATCTTGTCCATCGGGCAGTTCTATCTCGAACGCCACTTCGCCAAGGGCGCGTTGCGCAACCCGCCCCCGACGCCCATCCAGCGGCTTCGTGACGACCTGAAGGGCGTCGCTTCGAAATACCGGACGAAGCGCGGCGTGCAAACGGTGACGAGCCCGTGACGTTGGCAATGGTCGAGGCGATCGGCGTGCGCAAGTCGTACGTCGGGGTCGAAGTGCTCAAGGGCGTCGACCTCGTCGTGACGCGCGGCGAGGTGACGTGTCTCATCGGTCCGTCGGGTTCGGGCAAGAGCACCCTCCTTCGCTGCATCAACCACCTGGAGAAGCACGACGCGGGAGAACTGCGCGTCGACGGAGAACTCGTCGGCTACGAGATGCGCGGCGGGAAGCTCCACGAGTTGAGCGATAAGAGAATCTGCGGGGAACGGGCCCAGATCGGCATGGTCTTTCAGCGCTTCAATCTGTTCCAACACCTCACGGTGCTCGAGAACATCACCATTGGCCAGATCCGCGTCAAGGGCGTGAAGGAGGAAGTGGCCATCGCCAAGGCCCGACAACTCCTGGCTCGCGTCGGACTGGACGCCAAAGAACGTCATTACCCCGCCCAACTCTCCGGGGGCCAGCAGCAGCGAGTGGCCATCGCGCGCGCCCTCGCCATGGACCCCAAACTGATGCTGTTCGACGAACCGACGTCGGCGCTGGACCCGGAACTGGTCGGCGAAGTCCTCGACGTGATGAAGGACCTCGCCCGATCGGGCATGACGATGATCGTCGTCACCCACGAGATGAACTTCGCCCGCGAGGTCGCCAATACGGTGTACTTCCTCGACGGTGGCGTCATCGAGGAGTCGGGGGATCCGAAGGTGATCCTGTCCAATCCCGCGACGGTGCGCCTGCAGAGTTTCCTCTCTAAGGTCCTCTAGTGCGCTGGGACATCGACCCGACCAACGTCGGCACGGGCCTGCCGCTCGAGGGCGTGCGCGTCCTCGACCTCTCGCGGGTACTGGCTGGCCCGCTCTGCGCGATGATCGCGGGCGACCTGGGCGCTGACGTGATCAAGGTCGAGGGGCCACTCGGCGATCCGGTGCGCGAACTCGCCCCTCCGCGATTCGGTGAGGATGCGACCTATTACCTGGCGGTGAATCGACATCGGCGCAACATCGTCGCCGACCTGCGCGACCCCGACGACTTCGCGCGGATTTCTTCATTGGTCGGCCTCGCCGACGCCGTCGTCGAGAACTATCTACCGAGCCAAGTCAAGGCCCTTGGTATCGACAGGCTTCGAGCGGCGAACCCCGACTGCGTCTGGGTGAGCATCACGCCCGCCACCGTGGGCGGCCCGGTCGCCGACCAGCCCTCCTTCGACCTGCTCGCCCAAGCCCGATCGGGATTGATGGGGGTGACCGGCGACGCGCACGGGGAACCAACGAAGGTCGGCGCGCCCATCGCGGACGTCGTCACCGGACTCTACGGAGCGATCGGACTGGTGACCGGCCTCTTCGCCCGACAGCGTGGTGGCGGCGCTCGTCACTTCGAAGCGCCACTGCTCGAGTCCGCCATGAGTGCGTTGGTCAACCAAGCCCAGGGATACCTCGCGACGGGTGTGAACCCTCAGCGACTCGGCAATGACCACCCGAGCATCACTCCCTACGGTCCGGTGACGACGGCCGACGGCTTCATCCTGCTCGCGGTCGGCACCGACGCGCAGTACGAGCGACTCGTGCGGGTCCTCGATGACGCGTCGTTGGCCACGCACACCTCGTGGTCGACCAATGACGAGAGGGTCCGTCATCGTGACGAACTGGGCGCCACGCTGAATCGAATCTTCGCGGTCAAGTCGACCGAGGACTGGCTCGAACTCTTGTCGGCGAGCGGCGTCCCGCACGCACCCATCCTCGACGTCGAGGGCGCCTTCGCGCAGGAACAGGTCGCGGCCGGTGACTTCGTCGGCACGATGTCAACCCCCGCCGGCGACGTCGCCACCATGCGGACGCCGCTGGTCCTCGATGGGCGCCGCCCCGGCGTACGCAGCGGACCGCGCTCCTTCGGTGAGGACACCCGGGCGATCTTCGATACGTAGAGCGTCAGGACGTGAACGGGCGTCCGTCGAAGCTGTCCACCGTCGTGAAGTCGGTGACCGCCCTGCGCTTCAACGCCGTGACCTGCTTCGTCGGGTAGCCGAGGGCGACGACGGACGCGACGATCTGGTGTTCGGGCATGGCGAGGAGTTCTCGGACCTCGGGCTCGTTGCGTGTCGCCATCGTGGTCATCACGCCGCCGAGGCCCCGGTCGTGGGCGGCGAGCAGGATGCTCCATACGAAGGGGTAGATGGAGGCGCCGCCCGCTATCTGGTAGCGCACCAGGTCTCGATCCGTGGCGGCGAGCGCCGACAAGTCGGCGCAGATGACGAGCATCACCGGGACCGAGTCGAGCGTCTCGGGGAAGCCGTCAGGCTTCGACAACGCGATCGCTTGGTCGCGGTGGCGCGCCGCCAGCGCGCGATCGTCGTCACTGGCGAGGGGGGAGAACGGCACGACGCCGGCGACCACGTGGGCGACGTAGTCGTGCCACGCGTCGAGATAGAGGTCGCGCAAGGCGCTGCGACGGGTGTGATCCTTCACCACGATCACGTGCCACGCCTGGCGGTTGCCGCCCGACGGTGCGAAGCGAGCGTCGTCGAGGATCGAGAACAGGACCTCGTCAGTCACCGGCGCAGAGGTGAAGGCGCGGACCGAGGCGGTCGTTCGAAGGGCGTCGCCGAGTTCCATCACGACACATTAGAACCGCGTCAGGCGACGGCTCCCGCGTCGCGGCGCTCGAAGAGGGCGAGCGCGATCAGGAGCACGACGACGACGAAGGCCGAGAGGATCAACGTCGCGGTCCACGCACCGAAGGAGTTCGACGGCGCCGAGGGCGAGAACATTGACTGACCGAGCGTGGATGGTTCGAAGCGCTGGAAGTCGTTCTGCCAACTCTGCGGAAAGAAGAATCCGATGATGGGCACGACCAGTAACAGGGTGACGAAGAGGCTGATGCACGCGCCACTCTGGCGAAAGATCAGTCCGAACGAGAACCCGAGGACGCCGAGCAACGCGAGGTACACGCCGGCGAGCAGGACTGAGCGCAACACTGCTCCGTTGTCCAACGACGCGGTCGGGACGACGCCCAGGAAGATCTTCTGACCGATGAGGAATGCGCTGACGCAGACGACTTCACCCACGACCAAGATGGTCACGGTCAGGACGATCAACTTGCTCGCGATGAGGCGAAGTCGATTGGGTACCGCGGTCAGGGTGGTTCGTATCGATCCCGACGAATACTCACTGGTGATGAACAAGGTCCCGATGACGCCCACGGCGAGCTGGCCAAAGAGGATGCCGACCAGGCTGCTCGACACCGGGTCGAACGTCGCCTGACGAAGGGCGCTCACCTGGCTCCAGTGGCTACGTTCCAGGCTCGAGACGAGGATACCCAGTCCGATGATGAGCACGATCGTGATGATGACGCCCATGACCGACGAGCGGACCGTGCGAAATTTGATCCATTCGGCGCTCGTCGACGCCATCAGCGTTGACTCGTTCGCCATTACGCGGTTCCCGCATCGTGGGAGCCGTATTCGACCGAATCGGCGGTGAGGTCCATGAAGACCTCTTCGAGCGAGGCCCGTTGCGGGACGAGTTCGAAGACGGTGATGCCGGCGTCGAAGGCGATCTGTCCCACCTCGTCGGACGTGAGTTCGCCGATGATGAGTCCCTTGTCGTTGGCCTCGTGCACGATCCCGTGATGCGACGTCACGATCGAGGCCAACTTGTCGTGGTCTGAACAGCGCACGAGCACCGTTCCCTTGGCCGTCTTCGTAAGGTCGTCGATCGAACCTGAGGTGATGAACTTGCCGCGGCCGATGACGATGATCTCGTCGGCACTGACCGCCATCTCGCTCATGAGGTGCGAACTCACGAAGACGGTGCGCCCTTGATTGGCCAGGGTGCGAAAGAACTCACGGATCCACTTGATGCCTTCAGGGTCGAGTCCGTTGACCGGCTCGTCGAACAACAAGATGCCCGGGTCCCCGAGGAGCGCGCCGGCGATGCCCAAGCGTTGACTCATGCCCAGTGAATAGTTGCCGACCTTCTTGTCGGCCACCGCGCTGATGCCGACGAATTCGAGGACCTCGTCGACTCGGGCTTTCTTGATCTGATTGGACGCCGCCAGCGCGCGAAGGTGGTTGCGGGCCGTGCGTCCAGGATGCACGGCCTTGGCGTCGAGCAGTGCGCCCACTTCGCGCATCGGTTCCTTTAGGTCGGCGTATCGCTGTCCACCAATGGTGGCCTGCCCCGACGTCGGGTTGTCCAGACCGAGGATGATGCGCATCGTCGTGGACTTGCCCGACCCGTTCGGCCCGAGGAATCCGGTGACGACACCAGGTCGCACCTCGAAGTCGAGGTCATTGACCGCCAGCGTGCCGCTGTAGCGCTTGGTCAGATGGTCGACTTTTATCATGAGATTCCCTCACGACTCTACTGAGGTCGTGGAAAGGGACCTTCCGACATTGCTAAGGGTCACATAAGAGTCGTCGACATCACTTCTCCGTCTTTACCTGGTGGGCCTGACGCTGTTCCTGACAGTACGCACACGTGCCCGTCACAGCCACGTGATGTCGATCGAGCAGAAAGCCGAAGGTTTTCTGCAGGTCCTTGCTCAGGACGTCGAAGTGCGCAGCGGGAATCTCGAAGGTCCCCCCACACTGATCGCACGTGAGATGTCCGTGGACCGCGCCGGCTAGGTGATACACCGCGGCGTGCTGATCGAGATGGGCGTGCACGACGATCTTCAAGGTTTCGAACTCTTCAAGGATCCGGTAGACGGTGGACGGACTGACGTCGGGTTGGCGTTTCTGGACTTCGTGGGTGATCTCGTCGGCCGTGAGATGACCCTTGGCGGCAACCAGGACTTCGGCCACCGTCCGCTTGGCGACCGTGACTCGTCGGTCGGCGCCTCGGATCGCCGAGACAATTTCGTCGACATCGCCCTTGGGCTCAACCATGGAAAAACACTACGTCCGACTAACCATTCGTCAGGCGTTCAGTCCGGCGATCACCTGTTCGGCCTGTTCGACGATGGAGCGCACGATGTCGCCGGCGGGGACGATCGACGTGATGGCCCCCACGGCCTGACCGGCGGGGTAGCCCTCTCGACGTGGGTCGACGCCCTCGGTGGTCTCGTCGCCTCCCAGATGGAAGGTTCCGTCGCTGAAGGAAACGGCGAGTTGTTCGGGGAACTTCTTCAGCAGCGTCGGGTCGGCCTCGTAGCGATCGGTCGTCTCGTTTCGCAGTACACGCATCGTCTTTCCACTGAAGGCGCGTGACACGACCGTGCCGTCCTCGCGGGTCTGGAGCATCGTCTCTCGGTAACCGGGCAGGGCGCGTGCTTCGGGTGTGGCGATGAATCGAGTCCCGATCCAGACACCGACCGCACCAAGGGCGAGCGCGGCGGCCAATCCGCGACCGTCGAAGATCCCACCGGCGGCGACCACCGGAATCGAGTCGCCGACGGCGTCGACGATGAGCGGCACGAGGGGGAGCGTGGCGACCGTCCCAGTGTGGCCACCGGCTTCGGTGCCCTGTGCGACGACCAGGTCACAGCCGGCGTCAAGGGCTCGCTTGGCGTGCTCGACCTTCCCGCACATCGATATGACAAGGACGCCATGGGCGTGGCAAAGGTCGATCACGTGAGCCGGGACACCGAGTCCGGCGACGAACGTGCTCGCGCCGCCCTCGATCAGCAGCTCCACGTTCTGTTTGAGCGTCTCGGGGAAGGCGGTGAGCAGGTCTACCCCGAAAGGCTTGGACGTGAGTTCCTTCGTGGCCGAGATCTCCTTCGCGAGTCGCTCACTCGACATCGTCGATGCGCCCAGGCATCCGTAGCCTCCCGCGTTCGACACCGCGGCCGTCAGTTCGCTGTAGGCGACGCCACCCATGCCCGCGAGCATCACCGGGTGCTCGATCTTCAGTAGTTCGGTGAGACGAGTTTTCATTATTCCCCCTGCCAACAAACTACCGAGCACGTCAACCGTGACCGGATGACTCGGACCACAACTAAGGTTGGTGGATTATCCAACGACCCACCAGTCGCCATTCTTCTGGAGTTGAACGCACACATGGATACTGAGCTCGCAGCGCCGATGCCAAAAAGGGAGTTGTACTTCGTCTTCGGCGCCCTCATGCTCGGCATGTTGCTCGCGGCTCTCGACAGCACGATCGTCTCGACCGCACTGCCCACCATCGTCGGCGACCTGCACGGGGCGAGCCACTTGAGTTGGGTCGTGGTCGCGTACTTGCTCTCGTCGACGGTCAGTACGCCGCTGTGGGGCAAGTTGGGCGACTTGCACGGGCGAAAGATCTACTTCCAGGCCGCCATCGTCCTGTTCCTTATCGGCAGCATGTTGTGCGGCGTCGCGCACTCCATGCTGGAGCTGATCCTCTTTCGAGCCCTGCAAGGCATTGGTGGTGGGGGACTCATGGTCGGCGCGCAGTCGATCATCGCGGACATCGTGCCGCCTCGCGAACGAGGACGTTACGCCGGGTTTTTCGGCGCGACGTTTGGCGCCGCGACGGTACTTGGACCGTTACTCGGCGGCTTCATCGTCGAGTACTGGTCGTGGCGCTGGATCTTCTTCGTCAACCTCCCCTTTGGGATCGCGGCGCTCATCGTGACCGCCGCGGTGTTGCCCGCCGCCGGCGCTCGCGTCGCACACGTCATCGACTACGCCGGCATCATCATGTTGACGCTCTCCGCGTCGGCGCTCATCCTCTTCACGTCACTCGGCGGCACCTCGTTCGCCTGGGGGTCGATCAAGTCGATCGGACTCCTCGTCATTGGTCTCGCCTCGGGCGTGGTCTTCTGGATTATCGAGCGACGCTCAAGCGAACCGGTCCTCGCACCGCGACTGTTCAGGAATCGTGTGTTCACGTCGGCGTCGGCGATTGGCTTCGTCGTCGGATTCGCGATGTTCGGCGCGTTGACCTATCTGCCCGTGTACTTCCAACTCGTGCGCGGAGTGTCGCCCACCAGCTCGGGGCTGCGTCTGTTGCCGATGATGATCGGACTCTTTGGCGCGTCGATCATCGTGGGTCAGTTGGTCTCGAAGGGTCGTCCCTACCGCCCGTTCCCGATCGCCGGTACCGCAGTCATGACGGTGGGACTTGGACTCATCGGCACGATCGGCGTCGCGACGTCGGAGGTGACGCTCGGCATCTTCATGTTCATCCTTGGCACCGGCATCGGCTTGGTGATGCAGATACTGGTGACGGCGGTACAGAACGCCGTCGGTCACGAAGACCTGGGTGCCGCGACGGCCGGTGCGAATTTCTTCCGCTCCATCGGTGGATCATTCGGCACGGCAGTCTTCGGCGCGCTCTACGTCAACGAGTTGCCTCGTCACCTCGCGTCGGGTCTGAAGGGGCATCCGTTGACGACGCGGCTGCTCGCCCCGTCGCTCTGGACGCCGAAGAACCTGCGACACCTGCCACTCGCCGAACTCTCGATCATCCTTCACGCGATCTCGGGCACGATCGACGACATCTACCGTTTCGCGGTGCCAATCGGCGTCCTGGCCGTCATCCTCTCGTTGACTCTGCCGGAAGTCACGCTTCGAACGAGCGTGCATCCAGTCGCGAACGAAGTGCCGATGTCAAACGCTGACCCCCTGCTCTGATCACATCGAGGCATTCGTCGAACTCCGTCTCGTCGCCGTAATAGGGATCGGCGACGTCGCGGTCCCCACCCGGTTCTATGAGGTTGCGCAGCAGCACGACCTCGGTCGTGTGATTGGAGAGTCGATGTCGCACGTCGCGGGCGTGCTCACGGGTCATCGCCACGACAATGTCGTGGCTGTCCAAATAGGCACGGTCGGCGTACGCCGCCGGTGTGCCCGCTCTTGTGAAGCCGGCACGATCGAGCGCGTCGCGGGCTCGAGGATCCATCGCGGCGCCGAGGTGCCAGTTCGCGGTGCCGGCGCTCGTGACGTGGACGCGACCGCGAAGCGACGGATCAGCGTCGACCATGTGGGCGAGGACGACCTCGGCCATGGGGGAGCGGCAGATGTTGCCGGTACAGATCATGGCGACTCGAAGCGGCGCTGATGCCAACTGTCTCCTTTGCTCGGAACCCAATTTAGGGCCGCATTCTGGCCAAAAGTGACGTGCGAACGCGTTGAGGGAGTAACTACTATGGGTCAAGGATCGATCGGAAGGAGACGCGATGCCCCTCTCAGAGCATGAACAGCGAATCCTGGCCGAACTCGAAGAGTCACTCTCGAAACAGGATCCGCGATTTGCCAAGAACGTGCGCGAGACCAATGTCTATTCCCACGGAGGGCGACGGGTTCGATGGGGCGTCGCCGGCTTCGTCGTCGGACTCCTCATTCTCATTCTCTGCTTCTCCAGTTCGGTGCTCCTCGGTCTCGTGGGTGTCGCCCTCATGTTCATCTCCGCAGTAGTTATCGAGCGAAACGCTCGCCTAATGGGGCGCGCATCGTGGCAGGACATCACACGTTCTGGCCACGGTGACGATTCCCGCGCGAACTATGGTCCACGGACCAGTTCGCTTCGCGACTGGTTGTCGCGTCAGCGCCGCACTCGAGAATGACGTCCGGCGGGGTAGCGCGACACGCGCCCCCGTGCCTCGATCAAGAAGTAGGCACGTCCACGCTCGACGGTGTCCGCATCGCAGCGCACACGATGGCGGAGCTACCGCGTTCGCATCGTCGTGCGGACCTCTCACGGCAGAGCGGCGACAGGTGAGTACGTGGTGGACGCCCGGTCTGGGTCGCTATCTGCTGCGACACCCCGACGCGCTCGTGGCGCTGACTCGCGCGGGATGGCGCCTGCGTCGCAATGGTTGGGCGCGCCACACTCCGTTCCTCCCGTTGCCGGATCGCTCGTATTGGCACTTCCGGATGGTGACGGTGAACGGGTCGGGTGGTTCGACGCTCTCGCCTGCGTCGATGGTCGAGGCCGCACGGTGGGCACTGCGACAACCTCGGGAGCGGTCGTGACTCGAGTACTCCTGCTCAACGCGACGTTCGAGCCACTGCAGCTCGTGAGCGAACGTCGAGCAGTCGTCTTGATGCTCGCGGGTCGAGCTGAACCGATCGTGACACCCGAGCACCCGAGTGTGTGCCGATCGGCGAGTGTCGTCGTCGAGATCCCCGCGATCGTCCGTCTCCACGACATGGTCAAATTGCCGTCGAAGGTGCGCACACCTCCGCTGACTCGACGTTCGTTGCTGCTTCGCGACAGTTACCGGTGTGCCTACTGCCTCGAGCACGCCGACACGATCGATCATGTCGTGCCGCGCAGCCGCGGTGGGCGACACGAATGGACGAACGTCGTCGCGGCCTGTCGCCATCACAACATGCAAAAGGGAGACCGTCTGCTCGAAGAGATCGGCTGGCGGATGCATTTCGAACCGCGTGTGCCCGATGGTCCGTGGTGGCGATGGCGCCACCTGCCCGACCCCGACCCGTTGTGGGCTCCGTACCTGCCACGGGCCTCGTGAGCGACGGGGTCGACGAACTCCACGACTACGACGAATTGCGGTCGTCAGCGACACCCTTGATGCTGGTCGTGTCGGTCACTCGTCCGCTCCTCGTGCTCGGCAGCAGCCAGCGTCTGGACCTCCTCGACGCGCAACGACTCGGTGCGACCCCGATTCGGCGACGCCGCGGCGGCGGGGGGATCGTGATGCTGGCACCCGGTGATCTCTGGGTTGACTGGTGGATCCCGGCATCCGATGATCGATGGGTGGACGACGTCCACGCTGGCTCCCAACTGGCGGGTACGTGGTGGAAAACGGCGTTGGCGCCGCTGGTGAAGGGCGTGACGACGATCCACACGGGTTCGCTCGAAGGTGACCCCGCGTATCGACTCGTGTGTTTCGCCGGTGCCGGGCCAGGGGAAGTCTTCGTGGACGCGCGCAAGGCCGTCGGCGTCACGCAGTGGCGCGTTCGTGAGGGCATGTTCCTTTCGAGCGCACTGCTGGCGCACGCTTCGACGGACATCGTCGCCTACTTGCGAACGATGCCCGAAGGTCTTGACGCCGCCCTCGACCATCACACGATGGTGACCTTGGGCATCGACGACCCGCACGTGCTGATCGCGTCACTGCGCGACGCCAGCTCGCCGTCGACGTATCGATCCATCGACCTCTCGATCTGACTGATCGCCTCCAACGCCCGCGTCGGGGACGGTCACGTCCCAGTGTCGTTTGTCATCCAAAATTGGCTCCGATTTGTTCTGATTTGCGTCCAAGTGGGGATAGGTGGTGTAATGTGTCACCGAATGGGGGAAAGTGGTGAACCCAGGGGAGGGTAGTCGATGCTTGGTTTCGTTGGTCAGTATCAGCATTCGCTGGACGCCAAGGGTCGACTCATCCTGCCCGCGAAGTTCCGTACGGAATTCGAGCGCGGCGGCCACCTCAGTCCCGGCACTGAAGGTTGCATCGCGTTGTGGACGCCCGGCGAGTTCGCCCGACAGAGCGACGAGCGCCTCGAGCAGAGCCGCGGTGGCAGTTCAGTCGATCGTCGCCAGGTTCGCTACTGGGCGGCCAACTCTTCGGACGTCGAATTCGACAAGCAGGGTCGTTTTGCGCTTCCGCCATCGACGCGCGAATACGGGCAACTCAACGGCGAAGTGCTCATTGTCGGATCGCTTGACCACATCGAACTATGGAACCCGACTATCTACGCCGAGCAGGTGAACTCGGCCGAGGAGCTCTTTAAGCAGGGCAGTGACTAATGGAAGGAGTGCAACAGAAGTATCGGCCGCGGACCATGCGCAGCCTGGCAATCGTCAAGACGGGTAGAGGATCCTCCTCCGCCTGCTCTCCCGTCTTGACGATTGAAAGGCTGCAGATGGCCCAGGACAGTTACCACGTTCCAGTGCTCGAGAGTGAAATCATCGAGCTGTTCGTCAGCCAAGGTGCTGGCGTCGTTCTCGACGCCACGCTGGGAGGAGGCGGACATGCCGCCGCGCTGCTGCGCGCGGCACCACAGCTTCGAGTGCTCGGCATCGACCGTGACCCCGATGCCCGCGACGCGTCGCGTTCGCGTCTTACCCCCTTCGAGGGTCGCGTCCGGATCGTGGACGCGACCTTCGGCCAACTGCGTGACGTGGTGGCCGACAACGGTGACTTCATCGGACACGAGCCAATCGTGGGCGTGCTCATGGACCTCGGTGTCTCGTCACACCAACTCGATGACGCGAACCGCGGCTTCTCGTTTCGTGCCGACGCGCCCCTCGATATGCGCATGGACCCGTCACGCGGCGAGACCGCAGCCCAGTACCTGGCCCGCGTCGACCTCCACGAGTTTGTCCGGGTCCTACGTGACAACGGTGAGAGCCGTTTCGCTGGCTCGATCGCCAAGTCCGTCCTCGCGCGCCAGCCACAGACGACCTTTGAATTGGTGGAGGCGGTCGAGCGCGCCGTACCGATGGCCGCTCGACGCCGAGGTCACGTGGCGACGAGAGTGTTCCAGGCGCTGCGCATCGTGGTCAACGGTGAAGAGGACCAACTCGCACAGGGTCTGGACGCTGCGCTCGACGCGCTGAGCGCCGGGGGAGTGCTCGCGGTCATCTCGTACCACTCGGGCGAGGATCGTGTGGTCAAGGCCGCATTGCGTGAAGCTGAAACCGGGGGCTGTCACTGTCCACCGGCGCTCGGCTGTGTGTGTGGCGCCGTGCCACGAGTCACGGTCGACAAGGCCAGTGCTCGCCTCGCCACGCCCGATGAGATCGCCCTCAATCCGAGGGCCCGATCTGCCCGACTCCGCGTCGCGCGCAAGTTGCCATGAGCGTCGTCAGCATCCCGCGTCGGATCGACACGCGCCGACCACGCACGACGACCAAGCCCACGACGAAGCGCGATGCTCGACGGCCATCACACGTCGCCGTCGCTCCGCGCCGTCGCGCCATCACGACCTCGTGGCGCCGCGCGTCATCACTGCGAAAGTCGTCCATCCTCGTCATCTTCGCCCTCGCGCTCTCGATGGCGGGCAGCATGGTCGTCGCCAATCGCCAGGTCGAGCTTCACTCCCTACAGAGCCAACTACTCCAGGCGCAGTCGACGTACGCCGAACAGGTTGGCTCGCTGACCGACATGTCTGCACCAAGCCAGATTGCGACGAAGGCGGGCGCGTTGCATCTGGTCGACCCTCTCACGGTGACGCAAGTCCCTTCCACGTCGCTTGATGCGCTGCTGCCGCCTCCGAAGTTCTTGGGTTATGCACCAGTGACATCAAGGACGATTCGGTGAGCACCCACTACTCCTCGACGCACGCGCGCAGTCAAGTCCTTCACCACCCCGTTCGCCAACGGGTGAGTGGACCGCGGCGGGTGTTGCTCCTTCGTGCACTGCTGGCGCTGGGGTTCGTGGCACTCGGGGTGCGACTGTTCTTCATCCAAGTGGTCGATCACAACCACTACGCGGCGATCTCGGCCGACCAGGTCAAAGTCGATCTCACGACGACGGCGTTGCGGGCGGGCATCTATGACCGCGAGGGCCAGATCCTCGCCGTCTCGCGACCCACGTCGTTGGTCATCGCCGACGACTTCCAGATAAAGCATCCCTTTCGCGAGGCGCAAGCCCTCTCGCCACTCGTCCAAGTGCCCGTCACCAAGTTGATCCATCTCTTGACCGAGAAGCACGGCTACGTCATCTTGAACGACCAACTCAATCTGAACGCCGGACGCGAGGTCTCGTCGATGGTCTTCCCGGGCATCGTCGTGCAGAACTCCTCGGTGCGTACGTATCCCAACGGCCCCATCGCGACCTCGGTCCTCGGTGGCACGAACGCGGCCGGTGTGGGATCGGCCGGCCTCGAATACGAATACCAAAAGCTGTTGGCCGGCCAGACCGGCATCACTCGTGAGTTCGCGTCCTCGTCGGGCGTGAGCCTTCCGAGCTCCTTCACGACCGTGATCCGCAAGGCGAAGCCTGGTGTGGGACTCGAACTGACCCTGGACACCTCCTTGCAGTACGTCGCGGAGCGCGACCTCGCGCGCCAACTCGCCGCGACCGACGCCGTCTCGGGCGTCGCGGTCGTGATGGACGTGAAGACTGGAGAGATTCTCGCTGACGCGTCGCTCGCCAACACCAAGTCCCATCCCGGTGTGCTCGGTCCGATTCCCGTCTGGGGGAGGAGTGTCGGCGCGCCCGGCATCGAGCAAACCATCAACAATCTCGCCTTCACCCAGACCTATGAACCGGGCTCGGTCTTCAAGGTCGTCACCTTCTCCGCCGCGTTACAGGCCGGTCTCATCAATCCCACCTCGGTGATCACGGTGCCCAGTTCGGTCACCGTCGGTGGCCGCTACTTCCACGACGCCGAGCAGCACCCGCTCGAGCATCTCACCGCCACGCAAGTCCTCGCCCTGTCGTCGAACATCGGGACCTACGAAATCGGAACCCGTGTCGGCGAGGCTGGCATCCTCGCGCAGGTCGAACGCCTCGGCTTCGGTCAAACGACGTCGGTGAACTTTCCGGGCGAGTCGTCGGGACTGCTCGTGAACGCGGCCAAGTGGTACGCCAGCGACCAGGTGGCGCTCCCGATCGGCCAGGTCGACGCCGTACCGGCGATCCAAGTGCTCGACGCCTACAACGCCATCGCCAACGGGGGGTACTTCATCGAGCCCAAGTTGGTCCGGGGCTACGTGTACGCCAACGGCGTCGTCAAGGCGACGCCTCCCAGTGCCAAGCGCGAGGCGCTCTCGCCCAGTGTCGACAGCACGATGGTCAAGATGCTCGAGCAGGTCGTCTTGGCCGGCACGGGGACGAACGCGATCATCCCCGGTTACAGCGTCGCGGGTAAGACCGGCACGGCGACGATGCCCTACCCTGGGAAGGACAAACTCCTGGTCGGCGACTATAACGCGAGCTTCGTCGGCTTCGCCCCCGCAAACAACCCGGTACTGTCGATGATCGTGGTGGTAGAGCGTCCCGAAACGACGATTTTCGGAGGCGCGGTCGCCGCGCCGATCTTCCAACAGGTCATGTCCTACGCGCTGCACCACTACAACATCCCTTCGAGTGGTGCGAACCAGCAGCCCCTGCACGGCACCGGCGCCTCGATCGCTTCGGACGTGACCTGATGCAGTTGGGCGACATCCTCGACGATCTCACGCTGGACGTGGCGACCGGCTGCCTCGAGGTCACCCACGTGGACATCGACTCGCGCGAGTGCGTGCCCGGATCGCTCTTCTTCGCTCTCCCGGGCGCCGCCACGAACGGCGCGTTGTTCGCGCACGACGCGGTGGAGCGCGGAGCGGTCTGCGTGGTGTCGAGCTCGGAGCTCAGCCTCAGTGCGCCGGTCATTGTCGTGCCCGCGAGCCAGCTTCGCGCCCTGTGCGCGCACGCCAGCGCGGCGGTTGTTGGACACCCCGAGACGAAGGCCCAACTCGTGGCGGTCACGGGCACGAACGGCAAGACGAGCGTCACCACCATCGTCAGCGCGTTGGCGCGGGCGTTGTCATGGAACGGGGCGAACATCGGCACGCTCACCAACGCCCGGACGACGCCGGCGTCGCCCGAACTCTTTCGCACCCTCGCCGGCCTGGTCGACAATTTCGATCCAACGATCCTTCAATCGGTCGTCGCCATGGAGGTCTCCAGCCACGCGATCGACCAACTGCGTATCGAGGGACTCGAGTTCACCGTTGCCGCTTTCACGAATCTCAGCCACGAGCACCTCGACTACCACGGGACGATCGAGGAGTACTTCCTCGTGAAGTCGCGGCTCTTCACCGCCGAGCACTCGAAGCGCGCGGTCATCTGGACCGACGACCCCTACGGAGCCCGTTTGGTCGAAATGACGTCGCTGCCGGTCACGACCGTGTCGCGAAGCGATGCCTCTGACGTGGTGACCACGCTCACGGGCTCGACGTTCTTCTGGCGGCACCACCTGGTGAACTCCCAACTGGTCGGCGACTACAACGTCGACAACGCCTTGATCGCGATGGCGATCATGAGCGCGCTCGGCGTCGACGACGGCGCGATTGCCGCGGCGATGGAGATGGTCAGCGCGGTGCCCGGTCGATTCGACGTCGTGCGTGACGGCGACTTGACGGTGATCGTCGACTACGCCCACACGCCCGAGGGATTGCACCGGCTCCTGCTCGACGTTCGCGCGTTGACACCGAATGGTCGGATCATCACCGTCTTTGGCTGCGGAGGTGACCGCGACCGCGCGAAGCGTCCCGAGATGGGCTTGATCGCGTCGACCTACTCGGACGTGACGATCGTGACGTCGGACAATCCGCGGTCCGAGGATCCCGACGCCATCATCGACGAGGTCATGTCGGGTGTGCTCGACGGGGCATCGGTCCGTCGTGAGATCGATCGGCGCCGGGCCATCGAAGAGGCGCTGACGCTTGCGGCGCGCGGCGACGTGGTCGTCGTCGCGGGCAAGGGTCACGAGACGACCCAGACCTTCGGCGACACGGTCCTCTCCTTTGACGACCGACTCGTCGCTCTCGAACTGTTGCGGAGGACGTCGTGCTGAGTCTCATGGAGTCCGGGGGCGTCGGCTTCCTCTTCGCCCTGCTGTTCACACCGCTGTGGATCCGTTTCCTCACGCGACGATCGTTGGGCCAGCAGATCCATGAGGACCTGCTCTCGACCCATCACATGAAGGCCGGCACGCCCACGATGGGTGGCGTGATCATCCTGGTGGCGGCCGTGCTCGGTTACTGCATGGGTCACCTCGGCACGTCGATCGTCTTCACGCGGAGCGGGATCCTCGCGATCTCGGTCATCGTGGCGTCGGGTTTCCTGGGCTTCCTCGACGACTACCTGAGCATTCGTAACGCACGCAACCTCGGACTCAACAAACGCGGGAAGTTCGTCGGTCAACTGGTCATCGCCGCCGTGTTCGCCGTGCTCGCGATCGACTGGGTGCACACGTCGACCAACCTGTCGTTCACCCGCTACTCGCTCCCGGGCTGGAACCTGACGTCGGTCGGATGGATCGCGCTCGCCATCTTCGTGATCATCGCCACCACCAACGCCGTCAACTTGACCGACGGACTCGACGGTTTGGCCGCCGGGTCGAGCACGTTTTGCTTCGGCGTCCTCTCGATCATTGGCTATTGGCAGTTCCGACACTTCTCCATCTACCACCTGCACGCCGCGCTCGACCTCGGTCTCGTCGCCGTCGGTCTCGTCGGTGGTTGCCTCGGCTTCCTCTGGTGGAACGCCGCCCCGGCGCGGATCATCATGGGCGACACTGGCGCGCTCGCCATCGGCTCGGGTCTCGGTGCGCTCTGCCTCTTGATGAACCTCGACCTCCTGTTGCCCGTGATCGGCGGACTCTTCGTCATGGAGACGGCGTCGGTCATCGTCCAGGTCATCAGTTTTCGCCTCTTCGGCCGACGGGTCTTTCGGATCGCGCCCATCCATCACCACTTTGAGTTCCGCGGGTGGCCCGAGTTCACGATCATCGTCCGTTTCTGGATCCTCGCGGGCCTGCTCGCCATGCTCGGACTCGGGATCTTCTACGGCGACTTCTTGAAGATCGCCAAGGTGGTGTGACGATGGCCCTGCGCCAAAAGGACCTGCGAAAGATGTCGTCGAAGCCGCGCACGCCGCGGCGCCGCGCCGCGCCCGAGCGCGCGCCACGGGACCGCTCACTCTGGCAGCCGATGCCTCGAGGTTCCGCGAGCGGGCGACTGCTCCTGGTGGTCACGGCGTTGATGGTCACCTTTGGCACCATCGCGGTCGCGTCGGCGAGCGAGGGGCAGTCCTCCGCGAACGGCGGGTCGGCGTGGTCGATCATGATCCACGACCTCGTCTATCTCGGTTTTGGTCTCTTCGCGCTGTACGTCGCGGCCCGCGTGCGACTCGATCGACTCGTGAAGGGTGCGCCGTGGCTCGCGGTACTGGGCATCGGGCTCCTGCTCGCGGTTCGCGCGGTGGGCGTGACGAGCAACGGAGGGAAGCGCTGGTTGAACCTCCACGCCATCTACCTCCAGCCTTCGGAACTGTTCAAGCTCTTCACCGTCTTGTTCATCGCGTGGCTGGTCCAGCAGCATCACAACGAGCTCGGACACTGGCGACAGCTCGCGATCTGGACCGTGCCCGTCACCTTTGGCTGCGCGCTCATCGTCATCGAACCCGACATCGGCACGTCCTCGGTCGTGCTCATCATCGCCTTCTCGATGCTCGCCGTGGCCGGGCTCTCACGCCGGATGTTGACGCGCGTCGGTCTGCTCGGCATGACGGTCTTCATTGGGTACATGGTGTCCAAGCCCTACTCCGCGCGACGCTTCTTCTCATTCCTGCACCCCAACACGAACCTGCTCGGGAGCGGGTACCAGTTGGCGCAAAGTCGCATTGGACTCGGCGCCGGCGGCGTCGCGGGCCTCGGACTCGGTCACAGTCGTGAGAAGTGGGGCCTCCTGCCCAATCCCCACACCGACTTCATCTTCACGATCATCGGTGAGGAGTTGGGACTCATCGGCACGCTCGCGGTCCTCGCGCTCTTCATCGCGTTCATGTTCGCGTCCGTGCACATCGCGCAGCGGTGCACGAACTCGGTCTATCGACTGATGGCGATCGGCATCGCGACGTGGATCGCCGTCGAGGCGCTGATCAACATCGCCTCGGTCGTGGGATGGTGGGCCGTGACGGGCATCCCGCTGCCCTTCTTCTCCTATGGCGGCACGGCCCTCATCACCGAGCTCTTCGCGGTGGGTCTCCTCTACAACATCGCGCACGACAAGAGTCACAGCGGCGACGTCACGATTCGCGAACATCGCATCACCAACTTTCGCGAGACCATCGAACGCTCGACCTCGCATCCGACGCGCTCGCGAGGAAATACGCCACGCGCGGAGCGCTGATGCCCGGACCCATCGTCATCACGGGAGGTGGGACCGGAGGTCACGTGTTCCCGATGCGAGCGGTCGCCGACGCGCTGCGTGATCGGGGTCTCGACGCGTCGGACCTTCGATTCGTGGGCAGCCGTCGGGGACAGGAGTCGACGCTGCTCGGCCCGCACGACGTCGCACTGACCCTCCTGCCCGGTCGGGGCATCCGGCGATCGTTGGCGCCTGACGCGATCCTCGACAACCTCGCGGCCCTCGCGGCCCTGCTCGGTGCGGCGACGCTCGCGGCGTACTACGTGCGACGCTGGCGCCCGTCGGTCGTGGTCTCGCTCGGCGGCTACGCCTCCTTCGCCACCTCGCTCGCCGCCGTGCTCTGGCGGCGACCATTAGTCCTCGTCGAACTCGACGCAGAGGCGGGCGCCGCGCAACGGATCCTCGCCCGATTCGCGCGGGCGCGCTGCACGGCGTTCCCCACGTCCGAGCCCCGGACCGTGGTGACGGGCATGCCGCTGCGCGCCGACATCGTGGCGGTGCAACGAACGCCCGACGCCCAGGCGCGTGCTCGACGGGCCCTCGTGCCCCCCATCGAGGATGGTCGCCAGGTCGTGGTCGTCATGACCGGCTCGCTCGGTTCGACGACGGTCAATCGCGCCGTCCTCGACCTCGCGCGTCGTTGGTCGTCGCGGACCGATCGAACGCTGATCCACGTGAGCGGTCGACGTGACTTCGAGATGGTGAGGCGCGAGGCGCCGCCGACGAACGGTCTCGACTACCGGGTCGTCGAATTCGCCGACATGGTCGAGTTGTGGTCCGTGTGCGAGGTGGCCATCTGTCGCGCGGGGGCTTCGACGTTGGCCGAACTCACGACGCTCGCCATTCCCTCGATCATCGTGCCGCTGCCTGGGATGGGCGAGCACCAGACCAAGAACGCGCTCGTGGTGGTCGACGCCGGTGGAGCGAGGCTGCTGCGCGACGACGAGTGCACCGGTGCCGCGCTCGACGTCGCGCTCGAAGCGATGATGATCCCCGACACCCTGGCCGCCATGGCCGAGCACGCCGCCACGCTCGGGCGACGCGATGCGGCGTCGCGCATCGCGTCGGTCGTGAGTGACGTCGGGGGTTGGTCGTGAGCGTCCGCCGCGACGCGCGGGTGCACATCGTGGGGATCGGGGGTGCCGGCATGAGCGGCGTCGCTCGACTGCTGCTCGAGCGAGGGTCCCACGTCAGCGGCAGCGACGTCGCCGACTCCGCGGTACTCGAGGACCTGCGAGCGATCGGCGTCGAGGTCTTCGTCGGGCACGACGCGCGACACGGGGCTGACGCCGACGTCGTGTTGTGGTCGCCCGCCATCGCCCTCGACAACCCCGAGTTGGCCGCGGCCGCGTCGCGCATGCGCTGATGATGAACCGGGCGGCGCTCTTTGGCGAACTCGGACTGGAGCGTCGCATCCTCGGACTGACCGGGACCCACGGCAAGACCACCGCGACCTCGATGTTGGTGCACGTCCTGGCGGCCAGCGGTCGCGACGACGGACGGCTCCTCGGGGCCGACGTCACCGGAATCGGGTCGAACGGACATTGGGGGAGCGACGACCTCATCGTCGAACTCGACGAGAGCTACGGGACATTCGCCGTCGTCGCCCCCTACGCCCTCGGACTGTTGAACGTCGAAGCCGACCACCTCGACCACTACGGGTCGCTCGACGTGCTCGAGGGCGCGTTCGCGTCGCTCGTCGAACGAACGAAGGGACCAGTTGCCATCTGGTGCGACGACGACGGCGCTCGTCGCGTTGCCTCGATGGTCCAACGTGACGTCGCGCGTGTGGGCACGAGTGACGACGCGACCTGGCGGGTCGCCGACGTGGCCGTCGCGCGCGACTCGAGCACCTTCACGCTGCACGGCCCCGGGGTGCGACTCGCGCTGTCGCTGCGTGTCGCGGGCGTGCACAACGTCGTCGACGCGGCCGTGGTGGCGGTCCTCGCGATCGCCCTCGGGGCGACCCCCGACGACGTGGCGGCAGGACTCGCGAACTTCGCGGGGGCGCCGCGACGCTTCCAACTCCTTGGTACCTGGGGAGGCGTCGACGTCTACGAGAGTTACGCCCACCTGCCCGGTGAGATCACGGCGATCGTCGACGCCACCCACGCCGCCGGCTACGAGCGCGTCCTGGCGGTCTTCCAACCCCATCGCGTCACGAGAACGCTCAATCTCGTGTCGGAGTTCGCCGCCGCGTTCGACGGGGTCGCGACGGTGGTCGTCACCGACATCTACACGGCCGGTGAGGACAATCCCTCGGGGGTCACCGGCGAGGTGATCGACCGTGCGCTCGACGCTCGCGGCGCGGGGGTTCGACATCTCTACTGTGCCAATCTCGACGACGTGCCCGACACCCTCGCCACGCTGCGCGACCACGACGTCGTGCTGCTGCTCGGCGCGGGCGACGTCGCCAGTATCGCGTCACGATTGGTCGACCCGTGAGCCTCGACGAGCTGATCGAACGCGGTGGGGGACGTGTGAGCACGCACGCACCCTTCGGCGCGCGCACGACCTACCGGGTCGGTGGCACTGTGCGCGCCCTCGTCACGCTCTCGACGACCAGCGACCTCGATGAACTTGGCCCCCTGATGCGCGACTGCGGCCTCGATATCGTCGTCCTCGGCAACGGATCGAACCTCCTGGTCGCCGACGGCGAGCAGGATGTTCTCGGCGTCCACCTCGACGGCGAGTTCCTAGAGCTGACGACGCGCGACGACGGCGACGCAGTCGTGGTGGTCGCCGGCGCGGGGCTCGACCTGCCGATCGCGGCGCGCCGACTCGCCAAGTCCGGCGTCGTCGGCTTCGAGTGGGCCGTGGGCGTTCCGGGGACCTTCGGTGGTGCGGTGGTGATGAACGCGGGCGGTCACGGTTCGTCGATGGACGCGTCGGTCGAGTCGGTGACGACCTGGTCGGCGGGCGTGACGCGGACCTGGTCCCACGACGAATTGGCCTTTCGCTACCGCGCCAGTGCCCTCGGGCGCGGTGATCTTGTGACCCGGGTGACCCTTCGCCTCCTCGCGGGCGACGCCGAGGTCGCCCAGGAGGAGATACGTGCGATCGTTCGCTGGCGCCGGGCGAATCAACCGGGCGGCGCCAACGCCGGCAGCGCCTTTCGCAACCCGGAGGGTGACTTCGCCGGTCGTCTCATCGAAGCGGCCGGGTGCAAGGGCCTTCGCGTCGGTACGGCGGTGGTCAGCGAGAAGCACGCGAACTTCATCATCGCCGACGCCGACGGCAACGCCCGCGACGTCTACGAACTGCTGCTCGCCGTGCGCGAGCGCGTCCTCGAGGTGACCGGCGTGCGCTTGGCGAGCGAGCACCGATTCCTCGGCTTCGAGGCGATCGAATGACGCGCCGCAGCCGTGACGTCACCAGCTTCGTCGACGCCACCAAGGCGCGAGGTGCCAAGACCGCGAAGGGCAACGATCGACGCGCCGCCGTGAGCGCCATCGAGCCGCGACCTCGACGGCGTGCGAGGAAACTCCTGACGTTCACGGTCATGACGCTCTTGACCCTGGCGACCCTCGCGGTCGCGGGTGAATGGGTGCTGCGTCAGTCCTACTTCCGCGTTCAGCACGTGACCTTCGTGGGCGTGCACCACGAACCGCTCGCGCTCGTGGAGGCGGCGTCGGGACTCGCGAGCCATCCCACGATGATGGACGTGTCCGCCGCGACGGTGACGACGAACCTCGCGCAGTTCCCCTGGATCGTGCACGTGACGCTCGTCAAGCACTGGCCCAATACCGTCGTCGTGACCGTCAAGGAGGCGACCGCGGTGGCGGTCGCCTTCGGTGCGAAGCACGTGCTGCAGTTCGTCGACGCGAAGGGGCGCGACCTCGGTCCGGCCCCGCTGCACGCGAACTACCCCACGTTGCGCTTTCTCGACCCGCACAACGGCACCTGGCCCTACGCGCGCGCCGGGCGCTCCGCCGCGTACGTCGCGAGTCAGTTGCCACCGGCCTTCGCCGCGCAGGTGTCGGTCATCACCGAGGACGATCACGGTCATGTCGCACTGCAGATGACGACGCCGGTGCGGTTCATCCTCGGTCCACCGACGCAGTTGCACGCCAAATTCGTGGCTATTGCGTCGGTGATCGCGCACACGACGCTGTCGCCCGGTGACGTGGTGGACGCGACGGTTCCCGACGAGTTGGCGGTCACCGGACCGGCACCGAGTTAAAGCAGGCCATTTGACCGAAATCCGTGGTCTGACTAGCCTTCGATGACGTTTCTTCTCCAAAGTCCACGTCCCTGTCGGCGGTGCGACACAATGGAGGAGTTAACCAAGGGGAATTCATGAGTCTCAATCAGAACAACTACCACGCCGTGATCAAAGTAATAGGCGTCGGTGGCGGCGGAGTGAACGCGGTGAATCGCATGATCTCCTCGGGGCTGCGAAACATCGAATTCATCGCGGCCAACACTGACGCGCAGGCTCTGTTGATGAGCGAGGCCGATCTCAAACTCGATATCGGTCGCGAACTCACCAAGGGGCTCGGCGCCGGTAGTGACCCTGAGATCGGACGACAGGCCGCCGAGGACCACCGAGGTGAGATCGAAGAGGCGTTGATGGAGACCGACATGGTCTTCATTACCGCTGGTGAAGGCGGGGGCACCGGTACCGGCGCCGCGCCCGTCGTCGCCGAGATCGCCCGAGGTCTTGGCATCTTGACCATCGGCGTCGTGACCCGCCCGTTCTCCTTCGAGGGCAAACGGCGCGCCACCCAGGCGGAAAAGGGCATCCAGTCCCTGCGCGACAAGGTCGACACGCTGATCGTGATCCCCAACGACCGACTGCTCTCGGTGACCGCCGCGGACACCTCGATGCTCGACGCCTTCAAGATCGCCGACGACGTGCTGCTCTCGGCCGTGCGCGGCGTGACCGACCTGATCACGGTGCCCGGACTCATCAACACCGACTTCGCGGACGTGAACGCCATCATGCGCAACGCCGGCACGGCGATCATGGGCGTGGGCACGTCGACGGGCGAGGGCCGAGCCGTCAACGCGGCGCGAGCGGCCATCACCTCCCCGCTGCTCGAGGCGTCGATCGACGGCGCACGGGGCATCTTGATGAACATCGTCGGTGGCCCCGACGTCACCCTCAACGAGGTCACCCAGGCGGCCGAGATCATCCACTCGGTGGCGCACCCCGACGCGAACATCATCTTTGGCAGCGTCATCGACGAATCGATCGGTGACGCCGTGCGCGTCACCGTGATCGCGGCCGGTTTCGACCACAACGCGCCCACGAAGGCCGCGCCCGTGACGTCCGCGGAGCCGACGATGACCGAAGGTCCGAAGAGCGACATCTTCACGAGCACCACCAATGACGACTTCTTCGACGTCGGTGGCGATGACGACCTCCCCAGTTTCCTCCGCTGACCAACTCGTCCAACGCGTCGCCGACAACCTGGCGGCCGTGCGCGCGCGGATCGCGGCGACCGGGCGCGACCCCGCGACGGTGCGCATCGTCGCGGTCACCAAGACCTTCGACGCCGACGCGGTGCGCGCCGCGCGTGCGAACGGCCTGAGCGACGTCGGCGAGAACTACGTCGACGAACTCTGCGCGAAGCGCGACGCGTGCGCTGACCTCGACCTCACGTGGCACTACCTCGGCGCCCTGCAGACGAACAAGCTCGCCAAGGTCGTGGCCTGCGCGAACGTCATTGCGAGCGTGTCGCGTCCAAAGGAACTCGAACGCATCGCCCGGCTCGAGGCGTCGCGACGTCTCTACGTCCAAGTGGACTACACCGGTTCGCCAGAGCGCAACGGCGTGCCCGCGGCCGAAGCCGCCGCACTCGTCGAGCGGGGCCGGGCGCTCCACCTCAACGTGTGCGGGCTCATGACCGTCGCGCCCAACGACCCCGAGGGCACACGCCGGGCCTTTCGCGCGCTCGGCGCCCTGGCCGACGATCTCGGTCTGGTGGAGCGCTCGATGGGCATGAGCGACGACCTCGAGGTGGCTTGTGAATACGGCACGAGCGAGGTTCGAATAGGGCGTGCGCTCTTTGGCGCGCGGGCGACACACTGAGCCTGCTGACCTAACATGGGTGAAAGCGGCGGAACCTCGGGGAGATGTAGATGAACGACAAGTTGCGCGGGTTCCTAGGATTCCTAGGCCTCATCGAAGACGAATACGGCGAATACGGCTCGACCGGTGCTGCCCCGGCCCGCCCCTTCTCCGAACAGACTCAGAGCGAACCCGACGATTGGAGCCCGCCGAGCGCCGAGCGACAGTTCCCGACGTCGGCGACCACCTCCACGCCGATGCGTCCCTCGAGCAACCCGGTGCGCAACACCTCGATCTCGGTGCTCGACGCCTCGGGCCAGGCGCCGCGGATCCGTCCGATTCAGAGCGGCGCGGCGACCCGTGGCGTCTCGTCGTTCTCCCAGGAACGCGACGTCGCGATCTTCGCGCCACGTTCCTATGACGAGTCGCGACGCATCACCGACGTGCTGCGATCGAACCGTGCGGTCGTGCTCAACGTCCTCTCGGTCGACGCGAGCCTCGGTCGGCGTCTCGTCGACTTCGCGTCCGGTACGGCCTACGCGCTGAACGCGAAGATCGAGATTCTCGGCAACAGCATCTACCTGATCAGTCCCCAGGGCATGCACCTCGGGCCCGAGGCAAAGGATCGGCTGCGCGCGACCAACTATCGCGACCTTGGCGACGTATGACCATCGTCCACGACCTGATCTCGCTCTACATCCTGATCCTGCTCGCCGTCATCATCCTCAGTTGGATACCGGTGAGCCATCCCGACGGGGGACTGGCCCAAGTGAACCGAGTACTGCGGCGCCTGACCGAACCGGTCCTGCAACCGCTGCGCGCCATCTTGCCGCGTCCGCGGGTGGGCGGCGTCGGCATCGACTTCTCCGCATTGGTCGCGCTCATCATCCTCGAGGCCATCAACCGCATTATCTAGGTCGTCAATACATCGTTGCGCGCAGGTGCGGCAGTAGTGTTGCTGCATGGATAGTACGGAATCGTCGTTCGCTGCGATCGACGCCATTGACACGGTCGCCTTCAAGATTGGCGTGCGCGGGTACAACGTCGACGAGGTCGACGATTTCCTCGAACGGCTCTCGGGCGAGGTCCACCAGCTGAAGGAACTCGTCCAACAGCAGCGCCAGCAGCTGCGCCAGGCGGGCGAGCGGATCAACCAGCTCGACGCGCGCCCCGCGAGCGCCCCGGCCCCGGCGCCGGCGCCCCAGGCCCCGATGGCGGCGCCCGCTCCTGCGCCCGCGCCGGTGCGCAACGTCACCGTCAGCGGCGCCGAACAGGTCACCGCGATGATCGTCATGGCCCAGCAGTTCATCGAACAGGCGCAGGCCGAGGCCGAGGCCAAGGCCCGCGAACTGACCACGGGTGCCCAAGAGCGCGCTCGAGAGATCGTCGCCGAAGCGCGCAGTCGCGCCGAAGACGAGGTCAATCGACTCAATGGGCTCAAGCAACGCCTGAGCGAGGACGTCGAAACGCTCACCCGACAGCTCGACGCGGAACGAAAGCGCCTGAGCAGCGCGCTGGCGGAGTTCGCGCGATGGATCGACAGTTCGTTGCAGGTCGGTGGCGTGCGCACCCCGAGCGCGGCCCCCGCAGCCGAACCTCCGGCGCGACCATTGGCGCCACCACCACCGGCACCGGCACCACTGCAGGAGCGCGAGAGCACCGCGCAGGTCCTCAACTTCGAACAGCCTTCACGCGACGATCGACCGTAAGTTCTTCGACAACTGGTAGGGTCGGCCCGCACTTGTTGTGTGCACCGTCGAGGAGTTGAGCATGCCGTCCACCGTAAAACCAGCAAAAAAGGCCCCCGCGAAGAAGGTGGCGGCCAAGAAGACGGCCGCGAAGCACGTTCCCGCGAAGAAGGTGGCCCCTAAGAAGACGGCCAAGAAGACGGCGGCCCAGAAGTCCTCCCCGAAGCGGCCGGTGGCGAAGAAGGCCCCGGTGAAGAAGTCCGTACCCAAGAAGGCGCCGGCGAAGAAGCCCGTGAGCAAGGCGACCTCCCCGAGCGCCGCCCAGAAGGCCGCGGCGGCCAAGAAGGCGGCCGACGCGCGAGCCAAGGCCGCCGCCGCCGCGAAAGCCAAGAAGGAGCGCGACGCCAAGGCCAAGGCCGCCGCCAAGGAGAAGGCGGTCGCCGCCAAGGCCAAAGCCGTCGCCGCCGCGAAAGCCAAGAAGGAGCGCGACGCCAAGGCCAAGGTGGCCCTGAAGGAGCGCGAACTGCAACGAAAGGCCCGTGAGAAGGCCGCCACTGAGGCGAAGAAGCAGCGCGAGATCGACGCGAAGCGCAAGGCCATCGAAAACGAGAAGCTCCGCAAACTGCGCGAGATCGAGAAGCGCAACCAGGACGAACTCAAGCGCCAGGAGCGTCGCGACGCCGAAGAGCGTAAGCGCCAGGAGGCGCTCGAGCGCAAGATGCACTCCAAGCCCTACGGCGACGACCCCGAGTTCCTCGAGGAACTCCGGCTGCTGCTGCTCGAGACCCGCGCCGCCACCGACGTCGACATCGCGATCATGGAGTCCGAGGCCGACGAGATGCTGGTCGACCGCGAACGCCTCGAATACGACGACGAGGACGGTTCGAGTGTCGCCTCGGACATCCAGCGCGACCAGAAGAAGGACCTCGCGTCACTCCTGCGCCTCAAGGTCGACGAGATCGACGTGGCGCTGGCGAGGATCGCCGACGGCAGCTACGGGCGCTGTGACGAATGCTACGAGCCGATCTCGAAGGCACGACTGCTGGCCCAGTTGCCGGTCTTCATGTGTGTCTCGTGCCGCGCAAGCGTCTAAGGTTTCGCCTCAATTACACGGTCCTCGCGATCGCCCTCGCGGTCACGGCCATCGACGCGGTCACCAAGGCGTGGGCCCGCCACTCCCTGGTGGGTCACGCGGTGCACGTGGGCGGCGCGATATGGCTTCGCCTCACCTATAACTCGGGTGTGTCGTTCTCGTTCAACCAGTCCGGGCCGCTCCTGACGAGCGTCGTCACGGTCGTCGTCGCGCTCGGCGTCCTCGCGGTCGGGCTGAACGCCCATCGGGGGGTGCCCGAGGTGGGCTTCGGACTGCTCCTCGGAGGCGGCATCGCCAACGTCGTCGACCGGCTCTCGGCCACCCCCCACCAAGTGACCGACTTCATCGCCGTGAGTTCGTTCCCCGTGTTCAACCTGGCCGACGTGTCGATCACCGCGGGCTTCATCACGCTCCTGGTCGCGGCGATCCAGGGCGAGAGGCTGCTCGGGTGAGCGACGACCAGCGCGGCGACGCCTTCGACGGCGAGGTACTGGACCTCGCGGTGCCGGCCACGCTCGACGAGATCCGCGTGGACCGCGTCTTGGCACTGTTGACCGGACTTTCGCGTTCCGAGGCGAGCGAGGTGATCGCGAGCGGCGCGGTGCGCGTCAACGACAAGGTCATCACGAAGGCGTCGACGATGCTGGTGGAGGGCCAGCACCTCGTCGCGGTGCTGCCGGTGCCCGAGAGCGCCGACGTCGAGGCCGACCCCTCGGTGCACGTCGACGTCGTGTTCGACGACGCCGACTTCGCGGTCGTGAACAAGGCGCCCGGTCAGGTCGTGCATCCCGGCGCCGGCCAGCGCCACGGCACGCTGGTGGCCGGCCTGTTGGCGCTGTACCCCGAGATGCGCGCGCTGAGCGCGGAGGGACTCTGCGACCCCCTTCGTCCGGGCATCGTGCACCGCCTCGACAAGGGGACCTCCGGCGTGCTCGTGGTCGCCAAGACCCCCGAGGGCTTCGCCAACCTCAGCACGCAACTGGCGGAACGACTGATGGAACGCACGTACTACGGCATGGTGGAGGGTCACGTCGCCGAGGAGCGCGGCGTCGTCGACGCCCCGATCGGCCGCTCCACCCGCACGCCGACCTTGATGGCGGTGCGCGGCGACGGGCGACCGGCGCGCACGGGCTACGAGGTTCTCGGGCGAATCGATAAGCCCCAGCCCATGACGCTGCTGCGCCTGCAGTTGGACACCGGGCGCACGCACCAGATCCGGGTTCACCTGGCGACCATTGGCCACCCGGTCGTCAATGACCCGCGTTACGGACACCGACGCGAGAAGCGACTGGCGGAGGATCGATTCTTCTTGCACTCGACGACGTTGTCCTTCGCGCACCCTCGAACCGACGAGTGGCTGACGACGAGCGTGCCCCTGCCCGATGACCTCGGGGTGTTGGTGCCGGCTTCGCTGAAGCTTTAGGCGACTTCGCGAGCGGCCAAGACGGCCGTGTCCTCGCGCAGCAGCGTCAGGGCCTCTTCCTCGGCGCGGCGCACCCGTCGCACACCGATGTCCATCTTGGTGGCGGTCGCTTGCAACGAGAGGGGAGTGGCACCGTTCAACCCGAATCGCAAGGTCAAGACCTCGCGCTGGAGGTCGTTGAGCTTGTCGAGCGCGCCGTGGAGCTGGTCGTCCATCATGGTCTGCTCGATGTCACCTACCCAGTCGTGCTGGCTCGGGGCGACGAGGTCACCCAAGGTGGTAGCTGAGTCCGACGAAGCCGGCTGGTCCAAACTGGCGGTGACGCCGGCGAGTCCGTGCAGGTTGTCGCGCTCGGCCTTGGTCATGCCGGTCGCTTCGCTCAGTTCGTCGTCGGTGGGCTTGCGGCCGAAGATCGACGTCAGTTCCGCCGTGGTCGCCTCGAGGCGCTGGAGCTGCTCGCCGACTTCGAGGGGGATGCGGATGGTGCGGCCGTGCTGTTGGACGGCGCGCTGGAGGGCCTGGCGGATCCACCAGGTGGCGTAGGTCGAGAACTTGAAGCCACGCTCCCAGTCGAACTTCTCGACCGCTCGCAGCAGTCCGAAGGTCCCTTCCTGGACGAGGTCGATCATCTCGACGCCGCGGTCCTGGTAGCGGCGGGCCCAGTGAAGGACGAGTCGCAGGTTGGCCGCGACCATCTGCTTCTTGGCCTCTTCGTCGCCGGCGGTCACTCGCTTGGCGAGTTCCACCTGTTCGTCGTAGTTGGGCATGGGGTAGCGATCGAGATCGCGCATCAAAAGTCCCAACATGTCATTGGTATTCACAGCAGATCGGCGGGGGGTGCTAATCACTTGAATCTCCTAACCTGATTCGAAGTCAACTCGCCCGCAGGCGGTAATTTCTCCTACGAACGTCTTTCTAATTTACCACGCCTTATCTGGTACTTCAAGGCCCGTTTCCTCTGAAAAGAGTAAGAATTGCGACTAGGCGCTGTGGGTTCGCTTGACCGGTCGGCCGCCGCGGGCCTGCATGACCATGTCAGCGAGGGTGAAGCTCGCCAAGTGCTCGCGCATGTGATTGCCCACGTCGGCCCAGACGCCGAGCAGGACGCACTGGCCCTCGTGGTCGCAGGCGCCGTCCTTGTGGGGTTCCCCGAAGTCACCGGCCACGATCGGCCCGTCGACGGCCGCGACGATCTCGGCGAGGGTGATCTGTTCGGCCGATCGGGCCAGCACGTACCCGCCACCGACCCCGCGCTTGGAACGGACGAGGCCGACGCCCTTCAGGCTGAGCAGGATCTGCTCGAGGTACGGCTGGGGGAGACCGGTGCGCTGCGCCAGGTCGCGCACCGAGGTCGGTGTCGCCAGATCGGCGCCGAGCGCCAGGCTGAGCAGGGCCCGGCTCGCGTAGTCCCCTCGGGTCGATACTCTCACCCATCCATTCTACCGTCGAAGGTCCTTTGGGCGCTGGTCCGTGCACGGAGCCGGTCGTTTGTCTGGCACAGTGGAAGGGTGCAAGAACCAGTGAGCGACAACGTGACGGTCGACCCCGACGAAGTGCTCTCGCCCGGTGAGGCCGAAGCCACGAACGAAGAGGAGAATTCGGACTACATCAGTCAACCGGCCAAGGTCATGCGCATCGGATCGATGGTGAAGTCGCTCCTCGACGAGGCGCGCAGCGCGCCGCTCGACGAAGCGGGACGGGCCCGTCTGCGCGAGATCTACGAGATGTCCATCGCCGAGCTGTCGGGCGCCCTTTCGCCCGACCTCGGCACCGAACTGTCGAAGATGGCGTTGCCCTTCAGCGCGGAGGTGCCGACCGAGTCCGAGCTTCGCATCGCCCAGGCCCAGCTGGTGGGCTGGCTCGAGGGCCTCTTCCACGGCATCCAGGCTTCGCTGTTCGCTCAGCAGGCCGCGGCCGCCGCGCAACTGGAGAAGATGCGCGACCGTTCGCTGCCACCCGGCGTGGGCGATCCTCGAGCGGGCACGTATCTCTAAGCATGTCGTGACCCGTGACACGCACTCACTAACGTGCGAGGCGTTCGCGTTGTATCACCACGTCACATTTCGAAAGGTTTCGTCAGCGTATGGCTGAGGACTTCGTCCACCTCCATAACCACACCGAGTACTCGATGCTCGACGGCGCCGCACGTGTCGAAGAGATGGTGCTGGCCGCCAAGGCCGACGGTCAACGCGCTATCGGCATCACCGACCACGGCAACCTCTACGGCGTCATCGACTTCTACGAGACCTGCCGCAAGCACGACATCACGCCAATCCTCGGCCTCGAGGCGTACATGGCCGCGAACTCGCGCTTCGACCGACCGCCTCGACGCGGCAAGATCGACGACACCGGCGGCGAGACCGAGGGTGGCCAGAAGCTCTACCACCACCTCACGTTGCTCGCGACGTCCAACGCCGGGTACCGAAACCTGCGCGAACTCTCGTCGGCGGCGTTCCTCGAGGGCTACTACTACAAGCCGCGACTCGACTGGGACCTCCTCGAGCGCTACAACGATGGTCTGATCGCGACGTCGGGCTGTCTCGGCGGCGTGGTCCTGCAGGCGCTGTTGCACGACGACGACGCGAAGGCGCTCGAACTCGCCGGACGGCTCCAGTCGATCTTCGGCCGCGAGAACTTCTACATCGAGATGCAAGACCACGGCATGCCCGAGCAGGACCGCACCAACCCCGGGCTCCTGCGCATCGCCCAGCAACTCGACGCGCCGCTCCTCGCCACCAACGACCTTCACTACGTGCACCACGACGACGCCGAGATGCACGACGCGCTGCTGTGCATCGGCACCGGATCACTGGTCGCCGACCCCAACCGCTTTCGATTCCACTCCGATCAGCACTACCTCAAATCGGCCGCGGAGATGCGCTACCTCTTTCGCGATCTGCCCGAGGCGTGCGACAACACCCTGGCGATCGCCGAGCGCGCGTCGGTCACCATCGAGTTCGACAATGACGCGCTACCCGAGTTCCCGATACCCGCGGAGTTCGCGGGGGCGACCCACAAAGAGGGGGCCAATCGACTGCTGCGTGAACTGACGTATCGCGGTGCGGCCGAGCGCTACGGGGAGCACTTGAGCGACGAGGTCGTTGCGCGCCTCGAGAACGAACTGGGCGTCATCGCGGACATGGGTTTCTCGGACTACTTCCTCGTGGTCTGGGACCTCATCCGCCACGCCCGCGAACAGGGCATCCGCGTCGGTCCCGGGCGCGGTTCCTCGGCCGGTTGTTGCATCGCGTACTGCCTTCGCATCGTGGACCTCGACCCGCTGCGCTACGGGCTGATCTTCGAACGTTTCCTCAACCCCGGTCGCCGTCAGATGCCCGACATCGACATGGACTTCGACGAGCGCTATCGCGGCGACATGATCCGCTACGCCGCCGAGCGTTACGGTTCGGACCACGTCGCCCAGATCGTGACCTTCTCGACCATCAAGGCGCGCGCGGCGGTGCGCGACGCGGCGCGCGTGCTCGGCTACCCGCCCCAGCTGGGCGACAAGATCGCCAAGGCCATGCCGCCCCTCGTGATGGGTCAGGACCTTCCGCTGGCGGCCTGTTTCACCCCGGTCCCGGGGCACGAGAGTCGATTCGTCGAAGCGGCCGAACTGCGCGCTCTCTACGAGAGCGACCCCGAGGTGAAGCACTCCGTCGACGTCGCCATGGGATTCGTCGACAAGCGCCGTCAAGACGGCATCCACGCCGCCGCGGTCGTCATCACGAAGGATCCGATGCTCGACTACGTACCGGTGCAGCGAAAGTCCGGTCCGACCGGCTCGAGCGACGACGCTCCGATCGTCACGCAGTACGAGGCCACCTGGATCGAGAAGCTCGGCCTCTTGAAGATGGACTTCCTCGGGCTGCGCAACCTGGCCATCATCGAGCGCACGCTCGAGCACATCACCCGACGACACGGCAACGTCGTCGACATCGACACGGTGCCACTCGACGACCCCAAGGTGTTCGAGATGCTGCGCCTGGGCAATTCGATCGGCATCTTCCAGCTCGAGGGCGACAAGATGCGTCAACTCATGCGCCGACTCGCGCCGACGAGCTTCGACGACATCGCGGCGCTCAACGCGCTCTATCGCCCCGGTCCGCTCAGCGAGAACGTGCACAACGACTACGCCGACCGCAAGAACGGTCGCCAAGAGGTGAGCTACGACCACCCCGACTTGGCGGCGGTGCTGAGCGAGACCTACGGCCTGATGATCTACCAGGAGGACATCATGCGCGTGGCGACGTTGATCGCCGGGTTCTCCATGACCGAGGCCGACGACTTGCGCAAGGCCTGCTCCAAGAAGATCCGCGAGATGATTCGTGCCCAGCGCTCCAAGTTCGTCGACGGCGCCGAGCGCCAGGGCTACGGGCGCGAGCTGGGCGAGATGATCTTCAACAAGATCGAGCCGTTCGCCGACTACGCCTTCCCTAAGGGCCACGCCTACGGGTACGGACTGATTGGCTACCAGAACGCGTGGCTGAAGGCCAACTACCCGGTCGAATACATGGCGGCGCTGCTGACGTCGTTCCGTGACGACAAGGACAAGGCGTCGGTCTACCTAAACGAGGCGCGCCAGATGGGCATCTCGGTCGGGGTCCCCGACGTGAACGAGTCCTTCGCCGAGTACGCGCCGAGCCTGTCCCAGGACCGGACGATCCTCTTTGGACTCGCGGCCGTGCGCAACGTCGGCGAGGCGCTGGTGGACAAGATCGTGAGCGAACGAGAGGCCAACGGTCGCTTCACCTCGATCTACGACTTCGTGCGCCGGGTCGACCCCGTCGTGCTCAATCGCCGTTCGATGGAGTCACTCATCAAGGCCGGGGCCTTTGACGCCCTGGGCGTCGCGCGACTCGGGTTCTTGTTGAAGGTCGACGAAATCTGTGACGTCACGCTGTCGAGGCGACGCGATCACTCGTTGGGCATCACGACGCTCTTCGCCGCGTTGAGCGATGACGGTCACGATCAGGACTGGGAGGGCACCGAGATCCCCGTCGCCGAGATTGAGTTCGACAAGTCGGTGAAACTCGACTTCGAACGCGAGATGCTCGGCACCTACATCTCGGATCACCCGCTGTACGAGGTCGAGGCGACCCTCGCGACGAAGACCGACGGCACGATCATCTCGATCCGCGAACGCGGCGAGGACCTCGCGCGCACCGGCAAGGCGGTCACCGTCGGGGGCATCTTGGCCGAGGTACAGATCCGTACCACCAAGATGGGTAAGCAGTACGCCCGCGTGATCCTCGAAGACCTCGGTGGTTCGATGGAGATCAACTTCTCGGCGAACAACTTCGAGAAGTTCAGCGGGTTCCTCGCCAAGGACAACATCGTCTTGATGAAGGTCCGCCCGGGCTACGAGGAGGAGTTGCGATTCAGCGCGCTCGACGTCGAACTGCTCACCATCGAACGGGGCAACGAGGAGCTTCGACTGGCGCTGCGCCCCGAGGACCTCACCCAGACGTCCATTGCGAGCCTGCGTGAGATTCTCTCGCGTTATCCGGGCCGTTCGCCCGTGATCGTCGAGACCGGCGACGCCGGCAAGGCGTTCAAACTCGGCCCCGAATTCAACGTCAACATCGCGGGCGTGGTGGCCGATCTCCGTTCGGAATTCGGGAGAAACGTCATCAAGGCGTAGCCGGTCGAACGCTTCGCCAAATCGTCGTAGAATGGCTACCTATGGCAATGAACGTCACTACGAAGGACACCACCGCCCTCAGCGACGCAGAACTCGCCGAGATGGCCGATCTGTGCGTCGACCGGGAGCCCAATTTCGACATTGGCTTCCTCTCGAAGCAGCGCGAAGACTGGGTCTTGGTCACGCAGGTACGTGAGGGGAACAAGCTGCGCGGGTACTCGTTCTGCACGCTCGAACGAATCGGTGGCACGCCGTCGCTGCTCGTGGGCCTCTTGCTCGTCGACCGCAACGCGAAGTCCGACCAGACGCTCAAGGCGATCTTGCACGACCAGTTCCGCCGGGCGTTGCTGGCCTTCCCCGACGAGGACGTGCTCTTAGGGTCGCGACTGACCTCACCCGACGGCTACCGGGCCTTCGCGGGACTCGAGGACGTCGTGCCGCGCCTCGGGTACAAGCCGACCGGCGAGGACCGTGCGTGGGGACGGCGCCTCGCGAAGCGTTTTGGTTCCGAGAAGTCGATCGACGACAAGACCTTCATCATGTCCGTCTCGCCGGGACCGGTTGGGGGGCTCGACTACACCGCCTCCAAGGGGCCGATCCCCGAAGGGGTCTCGACGTTCTTCACCTCCGTCAAGCCCCAGAAGGGCGACCGGCTCGTGGTCTTTGGCTGGGCGATGGCCGAATCGCTGGCGTCGGGCAAACTGCCCAAATAACGCCCGATCAACCCCTCGGCAAGAGTCCGGTGCAGCTCTTGTAGCAGTGGCCGTCGATGGGCTTGGACAGCGTCGTCAGCACGTACATCGGGCGAAAGCCGAGCGCGCTCGCGAGGTCCTTGCCGGCCAGCGACGATCGGCGGGTCGCCTCCATGGTTCGAATCGCGTGCGCGTCCTCGCACAACAGCCAGACGTCGTCGCCGAACCACCCGAAGCGGACCCAGGTCGAACCGTCGTCGTGGCGACGAAGGAGTTGGGGACCGCGGTCCGCCGCGATGAGCGCCACGCTCGGACGCTCGCCGCGGAACTCCCAGTAGGGCGCACTCGGGCCTCGGAAACCAAAAAGCGGGCCGTCGGCCGGACTGGCCAACTGCTCGAGCCACCCGCGCACCCGACGCCCCCGGTACGTGCCGAGTCGACGAGGCAAGTCTTCGAGGGTCACGGCTTCGGGTTGGGCGAGGTCGTTGCGCTCGATGTCGAGGGCGAGTTGGCCCTCCACCACGTCAAAGACCGCGAGGTCGGTCACGTAGTCGGCCGGCCACGGTACGCGCCAACGCACGATGGCCTGGGACTTGAGGTCCACCACCGTCGTGGTCTCGTTGGTGGATCCGAGTACGAGTCCATAGATCGTGGAGCCGCCCGTGAGGTCGACGGTCGGACGCTGGGGCATGCGCTCCACCAACCGCTTGTTGGCGCGCGCCGCGGGGTCGCGAGTGAAGAGTGGCATCAGGCCTCAAGGTTACGCAACGCGGCCTCAAGTTCATCGACGGCGCTGAGCGGAAGCTGACAGACACCGCCGCGACAGACGTAGGCGAGGCCGGCACGGCGCGATTCGAGCAGTGGCGACGTGCCCTGACCAATGACCAGGACCGAGCGGCGCGGGCGACGCGTTCGCACCAGGCGAGAGAGGTCGTTCTCGGGGCCGGGCACGACGATCTCGACGCCCTCGAGCGCGAAGCCGGCCGCGTCGACGAGGTCGGGCACGGCGCTCGGGTGCGCGTCGAGCAGGGAACCGGCCAGCGTCACGAGGCGCCGCGCGACGGCCAGTGTCTCGTTGTCGCCCTGGCAGAGGGCGAGGCGCGCGAGGGCGCGACAGGCCACGGCGTGGCTCGACGGTGTCGCCCCATCGAAGATCTCCTTGGGTCGCGTGGCGAGGTCCGTGACGAGGTCACTGATCGAGAAGAGTCCCTGACCGACGTCGGGACGTCGCGACGTGGGGACCTCGCCGTCCCAGTAGTGCGCGAGCAGGTACGTCGCGTCGTTTGACGCGTCGCGCAGCCACGAGTCGTCGCCCGTCGCCTCGTAGGCGTCGATCGACGCGTCGATCATCCACGCGACATCGCTCGCGCCGGCGTGGGCGTGGCGACCTTGGGTGCGCCACCAGGTGCCGTTCGTGAAGTGCGACTGACGCAACGACGTCAAAAGTGCCGTACCGCGGTCGACGAAACGCGCCTCGCCGCTGTGCAGTAGCGCCGACGCAAACATCGCGTTCCATTCGAGGATGACCTTCTCGTCTCGACTCGGTTGCGTCCGCACCGCTCGCGCCGCGCGCAGCGCCGCGCGCGCGGGGAGCAACTTTGATGGTGTCGTGAACGGTTCGTCTTCGCCAAGTCGGGGGATCGAGCGACCTTCGAACTCCCCGGGCGCCGTGATGCGCCAGCGCGCGAGTGTCGCATCGAGGAGTTCGAGTTGTCCCGCCTCGCGCAGTGCCTCACCGACCTCCTGGGGGGTCCAGGTGACGTGCGAACCCTCGACGCCACCGGCGTCGGCGTCGAGGGCCGACGCGAAGCCCTCCGTGACCGCCAGGTCGCTGAGTACGAACTCCAGCGTGTCGATCGCCACCGCGCGCCACTCGCTTTCGCCGGCGAACTCGGCGTTGGCCCGAACGTAGGCGCGCGCGAGCAGGGCCTGATCGCTCAGCATCTTCTCGAAGTGCGGCACGTGCCAGACCGCGTCGACGCTGTAGCGGGCGAAGCCGCCGCGTAGGTGGTCGTAGAGACCGCGTCGCGACATCGCGTCGAGGGTGCGTGCGATCGTCGATCGAGTCTGCTCGTCGTCAAAGCCCAGCAACGCCTCGACGTAACTCGGCCGCGGGAACTTCGGCGCCGCACCGAACCCACCGTCACGGTCGACGCGCGCCACCAGTTCGTCACGGAGTCGACGGCGCACGTCGGCGAGGTCGATGTCGTCGTTGAAGGGAGCGAGATGGTCGACGAAGTGAACCTCGCGACCGAGCGACGTGGCCAGTTGCTCCGCCTGCGCCTCGACCGCCGCGCGTTGGTTGCGCCATGCGTCGCGCATGGCGCTGAGGAGACGTCCGAACCCCACCTGCCCGTGTCGGTCAACGGGCGGATAGTAGGTACCCGCCATGAAGGGTCGACCATCGGGGAGCAGGAACACCGACATGGGCCAACCGCCGTGCCCGCTTACCAGTTGGGTGGCTGCCATGTAGATCGCGTCCACGTCGGGCCGCTCTTCACGATCGACCTTTATGGCGATGAAGTCATCGTTGAGCAACTGGGCGATCTCCGGGTCCTCGAACGACTCGTGCGCCATGACGTGACACCAGTGGCACGCGGCGTAGCCGACGGACAAGAAGATCGGCCGATCCAGTCGTCGTGCTTCGTCGAGCGCGTCGTTGCCCCAGGTCCACCATTCGACCGGGTTGTTGACGTGACTCTCCAGATAGAGCGATCCGAGTTGGTCCTTCGCGTCACGCAGACGGGGCATGTCATTCCTCGCGTCGAGAGGTCGTGGGTCTACGTCGTCGAGGATAAAGGAGCATCGTCAATGACGCTCCGGCGACACCGCCCACGACTTGGCCGGAAATGTAGAGCGGCAACGAACTCGGCGCAATGCCGGTGAAGCTGTTCGTGAACGCCCGCGCGATCGTGACGGCGGGATTCGCGAAGGTGGCCGACGAGGTTGCGAAACAGGCGGCGAACACGTACAGACCGACCGCCGCGGCACCCTGTTCGTGGTGTCCATTTCGTTTGAGGGCGAAGATCAACAAGACAAGTCCAGTGGTGGCGACGACCTCGGAGAGGAAGTGTGGGGCACTGGCCCGGTGGTCCGTCGACCACGAGACCCACGCCCGACTGAACATCACGTTGGCCACCACGGTCCCGACGACGCAGCCAGCGATCTGGGTGGGAATGTACGCGACCGCTCGGGCCCACGAGCAGTCCCCGAACCAGGCGTCGACCAACGAAACGATCGGATTGAGGTGCGAGCCCGACACGGGACCGACGACGTTGATGATCGCGAAGAGTCCGGCGCCAATGGCCAGCGCGTTCTCGAGTAATTCGAGGCCGACGTTCCCCGGTGAGAGTGACTGCGCGGCGAGGCCCGAGCCCACCACGACGATCATGAGCATGACGCAGCCGACGAACTCGCCGGTCAGCGATCGAGCGGAGAGGCCGATCTGATCGTGGGTTGGCATCGTCAGGTCTTCGCCGCGCGTCGCGGCAGGGGGCGAGCGACGCGGGGCACGCCACGAGCGTAGGTCACCGCTTCGCGGCCCCACGGCGTCCCTTGGCGATTAGCCGGCGTGCTTCGACGCCGCGCTTCGATAGCCTCTGCGTGTCGACAGAGGTCGACGCACAGAGATGGGTAGTCACCATGACAGCACCGCTACGTTGGGGAATTATCGGCACCGGTCGCATCGCGCACACCTTCGCGCGTGACCTGGCGTTCATCGAGAGCGGCGTGGCCGTCGCGGTCGGCTCGCGTTCTATGGAGTCCGCCAATGAATTCGCCGACGAATTCGCCATCACCGGTCGATACGCCTCGTACGAGGAGCTCGTCGACGATCCCGACGTGGAGGCGGTCTACGTCGCGACGCCGCACCCCATGCACTTCGACAACGCGACGCTCGCGCTCGAGCGCTCCAAGCCGGTGCTCGTGGAGAAGGCGTTCACGGTGACCGCGGCGCAGGCGTCAACCCTCGTGGACCTCGCGACCAGCAAGAACGTCTTCATGATGGAGGCGATGTGGACGCGGTTCCTTCCACACATCATCGCTCTGCGCGAACTCATCGCCGACGGCTCGATTGGCGAGATCGTCTCGGTCGAGGCCGACCACGGCCAGCGCTTTGTATACGATCCCTCGTCGCGGTTCTTCAATCCCGATCTGGGCGGGGGAGCGATGCTCGACCTCGGGGTCTACCCGGTCTCCTTCGCGTCAATGTTGCTTGGTCCGCCCACGAAGATGGTCGCGATGATCGAACCGGCTCCTACCGGTGTCGACATGTCCGACTCGATGATCTTTGGCTACGCCAACGGCGCCCACGCGTTGCTGAACGCCACGATGGCCTCCAAGACCTCGACACGGGCCGCAATCGCTGGAACGAAGGGCCGCATCGAGATCGAGGGCGACTTCTACTCGCCCAGTGCGTTCTCGCTGATCGCCTCGGACCGCTCGGTGCGCCGCTTCGAATTCGTCACGCAGGGGCGCGGATTGCACTACGAAGCGGCCGAGGTCGCGCGCTGCGTGCGAAGCGGCCTGCTCGAGAGTCCGCTCATGCCACTTCGCGAGACCGTCGAGATCATGGCGACCATGGAGTCAGTCCTCGCGCTGCGCTAGACGGCGAGATTGCATTCAATCGGTGAAAAAGTGGTTGATGTCAGTCGCCGGCCGATCATTGGGCTCGATGTCCCGACGAACCTCCCTGACGTCATGCAAATGAGTGGCGCCGAGTGCAGCTGCAACGTTCATGCGACGGACGCGGGCGATCGAAATCGCACCTCGGACTCCCTTTCGCGAGAGCCAAAGAGTGTAGGGACTTTCGTCCCTACTTTTTTCGAGTCCTGAACTCGCCGAGGTGTTTCGTCATGCTATCTTCACTTGTCGGCATCGCTTTTCACCGGATGTTCACAAGAAGGAAATGAAATTGAAATCGGGCATCAATTGATGCCTCTAAAGGGTTGGGGGACTATGAAATTCAAAACAGGAAGGGCTCTTGCCTGCGTAGCGTTGGTCGGCGGAATCGTCGTCGCAATGGTGCCAAGCGTGAGTTCCGCTGCTGGGAAGACCGTATCGGACAGTACGTTCAACGCAAACTTCACCACCATGAAGTTGCTGAAGCCAATCGTCGCGAAGGGCAAGGGCAGCATCGCTGTCATCCTGCCTGACACCGTGTCGTCGGCTCGTTGGGCTGACTTTGACGCACCGGCCTTCAAGAAGGCGTTCGCGGATGCTGGGCTCAAGAAGAGCCAGTACATCGTTCAGAACGCTCTTGGTAGCGACCAGACGCAATACACCGACGCGCAGGCTGACATCGCCAAGGGTGCCAAGGTGCTCGTTTTGACGCCGTTGGACTCGACGACGGGTGCGGTCATTGAGGCGTACGCGGTTGCTCGCGGCGTCAAGGTGATTGACTACGACCGTCTGACGTTGGGTGGAGCTCGTACGTACTACGTCTCCTTCAACAACGTGGCGGTTGGAACGTTGATCGGAAAGGGCCTCCTCTCGTGCATCACGAGCTGGAAGGTCTCGGACGCGACGGTCTTCGTCATGAAGGGTGCGCCCACTGACAACAACGCCACGTTGTTCGCTCAGGGCTACGACAAGGTTCTCGACGGTGCTGGTTACAACACCACGTCGGGTTCGTCGAACACCATCCTCGAGAGCGTTGGCACGTGGACGCCATCGGTCGCGTTGACCGACTTCGAAGGTGCCTACGCGGCCAACCCGAAGATCAACGCTGTCGTGACGCCCAATGACGAGAACGCTGCGCCGATCATCGCGCACCTCCAGGCTGCTGGTCTGAAGCCGAACGTCTTCCCCTTCACGGGTCAAGACGCGACGCCTGTCGGCATTGACAACATCATCTCCGGCTACCAGTGCGGAACGGTGTACAAGCCGTCGTGGGACGAGGCTGAGGCGACTGCTTCCTTGGCTATCTACCTGCGTGCGAAGATCAAGGCACCTGCTGGTCTCGTGAACGGCACGACCACGGACTCTGGAGCGACCATCGCGTCGTTCAAGCATGTTCCTTCGGTCTTGCTGACGCCTGAGTGGGTCACCGCCTCGACTGTCGAGTCGACGATCATCCACGACAAGGTCTTGACGGCCAAGGACGTTTGCTTGAGCACGGCACCTACGGTTGCTGGCGACTCGAGCATCCCGACCTACGCGGCAGACTGCACGACGTACGGCATTAAGTAACATTCAGCCATGACGAACACCCCCGAGTCACCGAGTACTGCCGTGCCCGAAATGGGGCACGCCGGTAGCGGCGGCTCGGGGGTTTCGTCGTCGCTGGACACCTCTCTTTTGAGCCTTCGAGGGTTGACCAAGCACTTTGGCCCCGTCGAAGCGTTGCGCTACTGCGACCTCGATGTGCCCGCGGGTCAAGTCACGGCATTGATCGGTGACAACGGCGCGGGCAAGTCGACCTTGATCAAGGCCATCGCCGGGATCTATACGCCGACCAGTGGTCAGATCTTCTGGAAGGGCAAGGAAGTCCACATCGGGTCTCCACGTGATGCCGACGAACTCGGTATCTCGACGGTGTACCAGGACCTCGCCCTGTGCGACAACCTCGACATCGTCCAAAACATGTACCTAGGTCACGAAACGACCAAGGCCGGTGTCCTGAACGAGATCGACATGGAGATCGAGACCAAGAAGCTGCTGAAAGACCTCTCGGTCTTCACCGTGCAGTCGGTACGCCAGTTGGTGGGATCGCTCTCGGGCGGACAACGTCAGGCGATCGCCGTGGCGCGCGCCGTCATGCGCGACACCCAATTGGTGATCATGGACGAACCGACGGCGGCTCTGGGCGTGTCCCAAACGGCACTCGTGCTCAACCTGATCAAGACACTGGCCGGCCGCGGTATCGCGGTGCTCGTGATCTCGCACAACCTCAACGACGTGTTCGAAGTGGCGGACCGCATTGCCGTGTTGCACCTCGGCACTCTGGTCAGCAGTGGACCCGTGTCGGATTACGACACGGCGAGCGCGGTCGAACTCATTACCACTGGTCGATTGACGAGGGCCACGCCCACGTTGTCCACCACCTCCTAATTCCAAACTGAAAGGCCCGGCCCATGTCGACCGTGTCGGTGACCCCTCCCTCAACAGACAGCGAAACCATTGAACCCGAGATGGGTGAACTGCGAAAGCGTCTGAAGGCCATTCGCCAAGGTGACAGCGGCATGGTGCCCATCATCATCGGCATCATCATCCTCGGCGCGTACTTCCAGTACCGCAGTAGCGCGTTCCTCTCCTCGGGGAACCTCACCAACCTCTTCATTCAGTCGACACCCTTCATGCTCTTGGGCATGGCCGAGATCTGGCTGCTCTTGCTCGGCGACATCGACCTCGCCGTCGGCTGGATCACCGCCGTGGGAGCGGCGATCGCGGTCATCCTCGTCGACGTCCAGTACCACTGGCCGTGGTACATCGCTCTCCCACTCGCCGTTCTCACCACCACCGCCATCGGGGCTCTCCAAGGCATGGTCACCATCTTCTTCAAGGTCCCCTCGTTTATCGTGACGCTCGGCGGGTCCCTGATCTTCGAGGGTGTCGCGATCTACTTGATCGACGCGAACAACGCCGGTGGCGCAATCCCGATCAATGGCGGCATTCTCCACGACATCGCGAACGTCAACATGTCGCCGCTCTTCACGTGGATCTTTAGTCTGGCCGTCGCGGGCGCCATGTCATTCCTGGTCTTCAACCGGGACCGAAGTCGACGCGCGAGCGGCCTTGACAGTGTGCCCCTCCTCGAGACCCTGCTCAAGATGGCTGCGCTCCTGGTCTCGGCCGTCGTGCTCGTCTTCATCTTCAACGCGAACCGGGGCTCGTTCATCGCGATCGAGGGCATGCCCTACGCCGTACCAGTGGTGGTCGTGGTCCTGGCGGCCTTCAGCTTCATCCTCTCCAAGACGAAGATCGGCCGCTACCTCTACGCGATCGGTGGCAACGTCGAGGCCGCACGGCGCGCCGGCGTTAGGGTGAACCGCTATCGACTCCTCGCCTTCTCCTTGACCGGCCTGACGGCCGGTATCGCCGGTCTCGTCTACGCCTCGACGCTGGGCGGCATCTCGGACGGCATCCCCGGCGGCACCCTGGTCCTCTACTCGGTCGCCGCAGCGGTCATTGGCGGGACCAGCCTGTACGGCGGCCGCGGCAAGATGATTGACGCCATGGTCGGTGGCCTCGTCATCGGTGTGATCTACAACGGCATGGCCCTTATCCAACTCACGGCGTCGGTCGAGTACATCGCCACCGGCTTCGTTCTGTTGGCCGCCATCGCCATCGACTCCGTCGCCCGTCGAGGTCTCGTCAGTTAGTCACGCTGTGTGCTCTGCTTCGTGAACAGACGGACTGTCAGGATGCGCGCGACACGTGGTCGGCGGCGTCTCGGTAGCGAGAGCGAAGCTCTTCCGAAAGCTGCGCGTCGATCCTCGGTTCCGTGAGAACGACCACCGGATCGGACGTCGCCCAGCGCGCCCCGACGAGGTCAGGGCTCTCGCCGCGAATGACGCCGGCCGCCTGTGCCGCCGCGCCGACCGCGACGCGGTCGACCGCGGGGTCAGGGGTCACGACCTCTCGCAACGAGAGGTCGGCGAGGACTTGGCGATAGAGCGCCGAACGGGCGCCACCGCCGACCGCGAGCAGGCGACCGCTGGTGTCCACGCCGCAGCGTTCGAGTGCGTCGACGCCGGCCAAGAGCCCGCAGATGACACCCTCGACCGACGCGCGCACGATGTCGGCGATCGTCGTCGTCGTGCGAAGTCCCGACAGCGTCCCCGTCGCGCTCGGCAGGAGAGGGGTTCGCTCACCGTCAAGGTAGGGGACCAACACCACGCCATTGGCACCGGCCGGTGCCAGTGCGCCTATTCGGTCGAGATCGTTCGCGCGACCTCCGGCGAGACCGACCGCCCACTCGGTGACCTTGGTGGCGTTGAGCGTGCACACCAGAGGAAGATTTCGTCCGGCCGCGTCGGCGAACCCGGCCACTTCTCCCGTCACGTCGTTGGTGGCCTGTCGCGACGAGGTGAAGACGGTGCCACTCGTGCCAAAGGAGATGGCGACGTCGCCGGGCAACAGTCCGAGCGCTAGTGCCGCGCCCATGTTGTCACCGGTACCGGGACCGACCAGAGCGCCGCGGGCGAGCGCCGCCGCGTGACCGGCCTGCTGACTCGGGCCAAGGATGGTGGGTGTCCATTCGACACGAGCGCCCACCAGTTCGAGGAGACCCTCGTCGACTGACCCGGTGCTGGGTGACCACCAACCGGTGCCCGAGGCGTCGCCACGGTCGCCCACGGCCTCCTCGGGCGTACCAAGGAGCTGCCAGGTGAGCCACTCATGAGGTAGCAGGACCCGGCGAACCCGAACGAATTCGTCGGGGTGTGTCTCGCGGAGCCACGCCAACTTGGTGATCGTGAAGGACGGCCCGATGACGCTGCCGCAGCGTCGGGCCCACTCCGCCGGTCCGAGCACGTCGGTGAGTGCCGCCGCCTGGGGCGCGGACTCGGCGTCGTTCCAGAGTTTGGCCGGGTGCACGGGCGTACCGTCGGCGTCGAGCGCCACCATGCCGTGTTGTTGCGCCGCGATGGCGACCGCGTCGACCGACTCGGCCACGCGACCGCACTCGGACCAGGCCTTCGCGAGCGCGCGCCACCACGTCTGGGGATCCTGCTCGCTGCGAGGTGGCGACGTCGAGGGGTGACGCGCCGTGGCCGAAGCGACGATCGTGCCGTCGTCGACGTCGACGATGACGACTTTGGTGCTCTTGGTCGACGAATCGACGCCCGCGACCAGCGTCACGTCAGCCGGTCGTTATCGGACACCGAGGAGCAACTCGGTCACCAATTGGTCGAGATGCTCGTGACCGTAGTGGGCGCGACCGAGTGCACCTTCATCGAGGGTCTTGACGTAGGAGCGCAGGGCCCCCGTCGAGCCGTCGCCGACGGCGGTCGGCGTCGCGAGGTCCGGAACGCGCGCGACGGCAAGGGCCGCCTGGATGTCCTGGTCGGCGTCGAAACGCTTGGCCTTCTCCTTCAAGATCAGGTAGGTCCGGATGCACCCGCGCGCGAAGTCCCACACGCCCTCGGGTCCTTCGGTGCGGTAGGGGTGCGCGTCGAAGTGACGCATGCCGTCGTAACCGGAACTCTCGAGGAGCTGGACCAGGTAGAACGCTTCCTTGACCTCTTCGCTGCCGAAGCGGAAGTCTTGGTCGAAGCGGCCGATCCGCTGCGCGTTGAGGTCGATATGGAAGAGCTTGCCGGCCCACAGCGCTTGGGCGACACCGTGGTGGAACGAGAGTCCGCTCATGGTCTCGTGGGCGAACTCCGGGTTGACACCGACCAAGTCGGGAGCGTCGAGGCTCTCGATGAAGGCGAGGGCGTGACCGACGGTCGGCAGGAGGATGTCGCCACGCGGCTCGTTGGGCTTGGGCTCGAGCGCGATGCGCGTGTTGTAGCTGCGCTCGCTGATGTAGGAGGTCATCGTGTTGATGGCCTCGGCCAGGCGATCGAGGGCTTCGGCGACGGGTTTGGCGGCGTGTGACTCCGTGCCCTCACGGCCACCCCAGAGCACGAAGATGTTCGCGCCGAGTTCGGCGCCCAGGTCGATGGCGTCGAGCGCCTTGGCCAGGGCGAATCGTCGAACGTCGGGGTCGTTCGCGGTCAGCGCTCCCTCCTTGAAGATCGGACGGGTGAAGAGGTTGACCGTCGTCATGGGCACCTTGAGGCCAGTGGCGTCGAGGGCCGTGCGGAACTTCTTCAAGATGACTTCGCGGTCCGACGCCGAGGCGTCGGCCGGTACCAGGTCGTTGTCGTGCAGCGTGACACCGTACGCACCGATGTCGGCGAGATGGTGGACGCTGTCGATCGGGTCCAGCGGTTCGCGCACTTCGACGCCGAAGGGGTCGCGTCCCGGGTTGCCTACCGTCCAGAGGCCGAAAGTGAAGTGGTCCTCGGGCTGGGGTTCATAAGTGGCAGATGTCATGTGCTCGTCTCCTCAGCAACGCGGCTGGACGTGCCTCAATGAGACACTGCTAAAGAGTTCGAGTTCCCCAACCAACGTATGCACTGCGAACGCTAACAGTCCGCCTGTGGGTCCGCAAGCGACGTGACGTGAGAGCCGCGTAGTCACCGTGGTGACGTCAGTAGAGATGTCCGAGTTCGCGCCGTCGGATTTTTCCGTTGGCCGTGCGTGGGATCGCGGCGACGTAGCGGACCTCCTTGGGCTTGGCCCAGGGACCGATCGCCTCGCTCGCGGCCTCGGCGATGGGTCCATCAAGCGCGGTCCCGTCACCGACGACGAGCGCCACCACGCGCTCGCCCCACTGCGGATCCTCGACGCCGGTCACCGCGACGTCGCGCACGCCCGGCACACGCCCGAGGGCTGCCTCGAGCTCCTCGGGCCACAGTTTCTCGCCGCCGGTGTTGATCACGAAGCCGAGTCGACCTCGAACCGAGACGACGCCATCGATCACGTCGCCACCGTCGCCCGTCGGGAACCAGTGGTCGCGGCCGTCAGGTCCGACGACACGGGGCCGTGGTGAGGTGCGATAGGAGCGAAACAGCGTGGGCGTGCGGACACAGAGTTCACCCTGCACGCTCGCGACGTCGACGCCGGGGAGGGGTACGCCGTCGTAGACCACGCCCGATCCGGTCTCGGTCATGCCCCAGGTCGCGATGACGTTCTCGGGCAGCGCGACTGGTGGTTTCGCCCCTCCGAGCAGGACTTTCTCATAGCGCCCGAGGTCATAGCGCAGTAACTGCGGCCGCACGACCGCGATGTGGGTCGCCCCTCGAGAGGGCGCATCCTCGATGTCGTCGGGCGAACCCCACAGGAGCGACGCGTCTGCGAGCACCGCGCGAAGTAGCACCGCCAATCCGCCGATGTGACAGGCGGGAAGGCAGGGGAACCACACCGCCGCTGGGTCACCACCAAGGGTCGACTGCGTGAGTCGCGCACTGGCGCGCAGTGCCTCCCAACTCAGTTCGACGGCCTTGGGTTCGCCGCTCGAGCCCGAGGTGAGCATGACGAGCCCGATCTCGTCGTCGACCTGGCGACCACCTCGACGCGCCGTGCGCCCGTGTTCGTCCACGACGTGGGTGGCGCCGAGCAGTTCGAGTTCTTCGTCACGACGTCGTGGTGAGAGACGTCGGTCGAGGACGCTGAACGCGCAGTTCGTGTCGATCGCGTCGCGGATCGCAGACTCGAGTTCCGGTCCGAGCTCGAAATCGAGCGCGAGCAGGGGGATCACAAAACCAGACTAGATGTCTAGGAACTAGCGTGGTTCGCGGAGGTGGTCCACGTGGCCTCATTGCGTCATGAACGGCGAATCGCCGCGACGGCCGACGCCGTCTGGGACGTCGTGCGACGTCCCGAGAGCATTCCGACCTGGTTCCCCGGCATCGTCTCGTGCACCATCGACGGTGACCTTCGCGTGATCACGACGGCCACGGGTATGCAGATCCCCGAGAAGATCATGACCATCGACTCGACGATTCGCCGCTTCGCGTATCGGATCACCGCCCCGCTCTACACGTTCCATCTCGGCGTCATCGACGTGATCGAGATCGGTCAGTTCGATTCACTTTGCGTGTACTCGACGACCGCCGAGCCCGACACGCTGGCGCTGCTCATCGCCGGCGGGACGATCGGCGCGCTCGACGAGATACAGCGACAGGCCGAATCGCGAAAGGGGTAGCCATGGGACGACGAATACTCTTCATCACGACCGATCAGCAGCGTTACGACACGATCGGAGCGAACGGCGGTCAACTCTCGCGTACGCCGGTCCTGGACAAGTTGGCGGCGCAAGGCGTGCGCTACGAACGGTGCCAACCGACGTCGGTCGTGTGCATGCCGTCGCGGTCGTCCATGCTGACCGGACAGTTCCCGAGCACGCACGGCGCGTGGATGAACGGCGTCCCGTTGGCGATCGACGCGCCCTCGGTCGCCGAGAACCTGCACGACGCGGGCTACGCGACGGCGCTCATCGGCAAGGCCCATTTCGAACCGTTCATGGATCCCTTCGGTCTCTACGCCGAGAACGCTCTGGCGAACCTCGGCATTCCGACCATCGAACAGGACTGGTTCGACGGTCGCCGCGGCGTGCATCGAGGATTCGACTACCTCGAATTCGCCACCCACGGCGTGATGGGTCCCTTGCACTACGCCAAGTACATGAACGAGCAGCACGCCGACGCCATCAGCGGGTTCTATCAAGTCGTCGATCGTTCGTTCAACGTCAACAGCGCCGGCGGCGGGGACACCGGCGCCCCCCAAGTCAAATTCAACGCCGTGCCGCGAGAGTGGTATCACACCGACTGGGTCGCCGATCGCACCATTCGCTGGTTGGAGGAGCAGGCGGACGATCGTGACTGGTTCTGCTGGATGAGTTTCCCTGACCCGCATCACCCGTGGGATCCACCGAAGGCGGAGATCGGCCGGGTGCCGTGGCGAGAGGTTCCGTTGCCGGTGAACTACCCCGAGAGCGCCGCCGAGCGTGAAGCGCTGCTCGACGTCAAGGCCCGACACTGGCGCGAATGGTACGACGGGCGAGTGGTGAGCAACTACGAGGCGCCGGCCACCTGGGTGCCCGCGACGATGACCGCGGACCAGGTGCGCGAGGTGAACGCGCTCAACGCCGTCGAGGTCGAGCTGATCGACGAGGCGATCGGGCGCGTACTCAAGAGCATCGACGCCAAGGGCTGGGGCGATGACGTCGACGTCATCTTCACGAGCGACCACGGCGAACTCCAGGGCGACTTCGGACTCCTGTTCAAGGGTCCGTATCACGTCGACGCGCTGATGCGACTCCCGCTCATCTGGCGTCCGGCGCTCTCCAGCAAGCCCGAACCGAGCGTCGTCCACGCGCCCGTGAGTCTCGTCTCGCTGGCGGCGACGTTCCTCGAGGTCGCGGGCAAGCCGGCGCCCGGTTACGTGGAGGGGTCGGTCCTGCCGCTCAACGACGACGAGGCGAGGGCGCGGTCCTTCGACGCGACCTTCACGGAGTGGGACTCCTCGTTCTTCGGCATCGACGTGCACGTGCGCACGGTCGTCACCGACGAACACCTGTACACCGAGTACCGAGCGGGCACGATGCACGACGGCAGCGAGGGCGAACTCTACGACTTGAGCGACGACCCACTCCAACGGGTCAACCGATTCGACGATCTCGCGTACGCGAGCGTGCGCGCCACGCTCGCCGAGAGGCTGGAGGGCCACGAGCAACGTCCCGGCGAACGCGCGACGCCCGGCGTCTTGATGGCTCCCGTCTGAGTGACGGTAGCGTGGGCGCTATGTCTGAGACAGTCATTCAAGGTTCGCCCATCGATCCCGTCGAGGAGTTCCGTTCGTGGCCGCCGCCACAGTTCGAGACCCTCGGGGAGTTCGACGACATCATCTACGAGGTGGGCGAGGGGATCGCGCGCATTACGATCAACCGTCCCGAGCGACGTAACGCCTTTCGGCCCCAGACGCTCTTCGAACTCTCCGACGCCTTCGAACGGGCCCGTGACGACATCGCGGTGGGCGTCATCATCTTGCGCGGCGCCGGTCCCGACGCGTTCTGCTCGGGAGGGGATCAGAAGATCCGCGGTGATGACGGGTACATGGGCGACGATGACGTGGCACGTCAGGGTGTCGGTCGACTCAACGTCCTGGACCTGCAGATCCAGATCCGCCGGCTGCCCAAGCCGGTGATCGCCCAGGTCGCCGGCTACGCGATCGGTGGAGGTCACATCCTTCACCTCGTGTGCGACCTGTCGATCGCGGCGGACAACGCGCGCTTCGGACAGACCGGTCCCAAGGTCGGTTCCTTCGACGGCGGATACGGCTCGTCGCTGCTCGCACGCACGATCGGCGTCAAGCGCGCGAAGGAGGTCTGGTTCCTCTGCCGTCAGTACGACGCGCAACAGGCCCTCGAATGGGGCCTCGTCAACACCGTCGTACCGGTGGCGGACCTCGAGGGCGAGACCATCGCGTGGTGCCGTCAGATCCTCACCCTGTCACCGATCGCGCTTCGGATGTTAAAGGCCGGTTTCAACGCGGCCGAGGACGGCATGGCGGGCATCCAACAGTTGGCCGGCGACGCCACGATGCTGTTCTACATGACCGAAGAGGGCCAGGAAGGCCGCAACGCCTTCGTCGAGCACCGTAAACCAGACTTCTCAAAGTTTCCCAAGCGTCCATGACATCGGCTCCCGGGCCGCTTCAGCGATGGGTGCTCGCGGCACGCCCGCGCACGCTGCCCGCGGCGGCGGTGCCCGTCGTCGTAGGGGTCGCCAGCGTGCGACCCGCGACCATCGACTGGGGCAACTCGGTCCTGTGTCTGGTCGTCGCACTCGCGTTGCAGATCGGCACCAACTACGCCAACGACTACTCCGACGGCGTGCGCGGAACCGACGAGGTGCGCGTCGGGCCGTTCCGACTGACGGCGTCGAAGCTCGTGGCCGCGAAGACCGTTCGCAACGCGGCGTTGCTCTGGTTCTTCCTCGCCTGCGTCGCCGGACTCTGGTTGGCGACGCGCACCACCTGGTGGTTGATACCCATCGGCGTGTCGGCGGTGGCGGCGGGATGGTTCTACACCGGTGGGCCGCGACCCTACGGCTACTACGGGTTCGGGGAGCTCTTCGTCTTCATCTACTTCGGCATCGTCGCGACCGTCGGTTCTGCGTACGTGCAGCACCTCACGATCCCCGGTCGAGCGTGGTGGCTCGGGGTCGCGACGGGCTTCATGGCCTGCGCGTTGCTCGAAGCGAACAACCTGCGCGACGTGCAGGGCGATCGCTCCTCGGGGAAGAAGACCTTGGCGGCGCGGATGGACCGCCAGCGCGCACCGTGGCTGTACGCGGCGTGCATCGCGGGCGTCGCGGTGGGCATGGCGGGCGCGGGACACGTCGTCGTAGGCATCGTGGCGATCCTCGTCTACGTGCCGGCAGTGCGACTCGCCTTCTCTTCGAAGAACGGACGTGAGCTGTTGCCGATGCTCAAGTACTCGGCGCGCGCGCAACTCCAACTCGGAGCGCTCGTCGCGCTGTTGCTCGTACTCAGAGTTGGCGTCTGAACGACGTCACCAGTGCCGCGACGCGCTCGGGTTGTTCCAGGTGTGCGGCGTGCGACGCGTCAGCGACCAACTCGTTCTGCCCGGACGTCACGCCTTCGGCGATGGCGACGGCTTCGCGCGCGAACTTCTCGTCGTGGCTCCCGGCGAGCGTCAGCGTCGGAGTCGCCAGCGCGTGAAGGTCGGGCGCCAACCACGCCTGGGTACCGGTGCCGGACCGGCGCAGCGAGTTCGCGAGGCCCTTCGGGTCACGGCTTCGCGCGCCACGTTCGAGCGGGTCGGAGGGAAGCGTCGAGAACATTGGCTGGGCGAGCCACTCGTCGAGGAACGCCTCGGTCCCGATGTCCTCGATCCGGTCCGCCAGGTCCTCGTCGCGGCGGCGACGGGCGTCGCGCTCGAGGGGATCCTCGATGCCGCGCGTCGCACCGAGCAGCACCAGTCCGCTCAGACGCTGCGCGTGGGCGAGCGCGAAGTGCAGCGCGACGCGCGCTCCGTAGGAGTAACCGCCCAGCACGAAGGGCTCCTCAGGGAGCACGTCGGCGAGCAGGTCAGCCGTCTCGGTCAGCGACGCATCGATTGAGGCGTTCTCGCCGTGGCCCGGTAGGTCGATCGTCAGCAGTTCAGCCGTTCCTGCCAGAATGGAGCGGAACTGATGTGCCGAATCCTTGGTCTGGGTGAAGCCGTGCAGCCAGACGAGCGTCGGACCCGAACCGAGACGTTGGATACCAAGGAGTGACATTGCAACCGAGCGTACCGAGCCCGAGCGAGGTCCAGGCGACGTTCGCGGCGACGCTGTTCGACGAATGGATCGCCCTCGGACTGCGTGACGTCGTCGTGTGTCCCGGTTCTCGCTCCACGCCGCTCGCCCTCGCGTGCGCCCGTCGCGCCGAGTTGGCCGTGCACGTGCGCATCGATGAACGCAGCGCCGGATTCTTCGCACTCGGACGCGCCATGGCCACCCAGCGGCCGGTCGCCATCGTGGTGACGAGTGGCACCGCCGCGACCGAACTGCACGCGTGCGTCGCCGAGGCATCGCAGGCCTTCGTTCCGATCTTGGTGCTCACTGCCGACCGTCCTCCGGAGTTGCACGGCGTGGGTGCGCCGCAAACGATCGACCAGTTTCAGCTCTACGGCCCGATGGTTCGCCGCTTCGAGGACCCTGGTGTCGCCCGGTACGACGACGCATCCTCCTGGCGACCTCTCGCCACGCGACTCTGGCGCGACGCCACCGACCGTGACGCCGGTCCCGGTCCGGTCCATCTGAACGCCGCGTTCACTGAGCCGCTGCTCGGCGCACCGTTCGATCTACCCGAGCGGAAGAATTCGCACGTCGACGCGCGCGAGGACACCTCGGACGTCGCGGACCTCGACGCCGTGAAAGTCCTTTGCGTCGCGGGTCATGGTGTCACCGCCGAGTTCGTGCGGTCATGTGAGTCGATGAACTGGGTGGTGCTCGGTGACGCCACGGCGGTCGCCACGTTGCCCTATTTCGACGCGATGCTGCGCGATGACACGTTCGCCGCGCACGCGCGGCCCGACGTCGTCGTTCGACTCGGTGGCCTCGTGGCCTCCAAGGTGCTCCAGGAGCGACTCCGTACGTGGGGAGTGCGCACCATCGGCTTTGACGGAGCCGGCTTCGTCGCGGACCCCGATCGACTCGTCACCGAACACCTCAAGGGTCTGCCCGATCCCGCGGTCGAACCGAAGGCCGACGGTGAGTACCTCGAGTTCTGGAACGACGCGAGTGCGAAGGTCGCACGGTGCCTCGCCACGCTCGACGAGCGCGGCGATTTCCACGAGATCACCGTGGCCCGTTGCGTGGTGAGGGCGGCAACCGACCACGACGTCGCCCTCGTCATCGGGTCGTCGATGCCCGTGCGTGACGTCGAATGGTGGTCGCCACCGCGCGTCACACCCACGTACGCGAATCGTGGCGTCAACGGCATCGACGGCGTCGTGTCGACGGCGCTGGGCGTGGCCGCCACGTCGAAGGCCGTCGGACTCATTGGTGACATCACGTTGCTCCACGACGTCTCGGGGCTCGTCGACGGTTTGGGTGAAGCGGGTGGCTCGTGCGCGCTCGTCGTTGTTGACAATCAAGGTGGAGGCATCTTCTCGTTCCTGCCCCAGGCAACACTCGTCGACGAGGAACGTTTCGAACTGCTCTTTGGGACGCCGCGTCACCACGACCTCGAAGCGGTGGCCCGGTCGTTCGGTCACGCGAGCGTCACCGTGGACGGCCTGCGCGCGTTGAGGGAGGCACTCGATGACGCACTGTCGAGGTCAGGTCTCAGCGTGATCGTGGCGCGGGTGCCGTCGCGCGAACGCAACGTCGCGGTGCACGACGAGTGGAATCAAGCGGTCCACGACACCCTCGAGAGCGCTCGATGATCGCGACGCTGCCCAGTTCGCTGATCGCGGCGATTCCCATCGCCATCGCCGCCGGATTCATCTCGTTCATCTCGCCGTGCGTGCTGCCTCTGCTGCCCGGCTACCTCGCCTTCCTCGGCGGCGCGACCGGATCGGTGCAGGGACGCTCCGGCCGGGGACGGGCGGTCCTTGGATCCATTGCCTTCATCATCGGTTTCGCCATCGTCTTCATCAGTGTCGGGGCCATCTTCGGGGGACTCGGCCACGATCTGAAGTCACACGAGCGGATCCTCTCGATCGTCTTTGGGATCGTGACGATCCTGCTCGGACTGTTCTTTGGTGGATGGTGGCCGTCACGCTGGCTCAACCGGGAACGTCGCATCCACCACCTACCTCGCGCTTCCATACTCGGTGCCGGCGTCCTGGGTTTCCTCTTCGGTTTCGGTTGGGTCCCGTGCCTCGGTCCCACGCTCGCCGCCATCCAGGGTCTCGAAGCGACGTCGCCCGGGGCCACGGCGGTGCGCGGTTCGATCCTCGCGCTGTTCTACTGTCTCGGACTCGGGATACCCTTCGTGGTCGCGGCGCTGGCCACCGAGTGGATGGCGACGGCGTCAGGATGGCTGCGTCGCCATCAACGCGTCATCGGCCAGATCGGCGGCATCCTCCTGATCGTCATCGGCGTGCTCGAGATCACCGGCGCGTGGCAGACGTTCGTCCTGTGGCTGCAGACTCACGTGCCGTCGTCGAGCGCAATCCTCTAAACGCCGTCTCGTAGACTGACCCAATGAAATTACGTGACGACTGGGAATTTCGAGGTCTCGTCCATCAGGCGACCGATGACGTCATCCTCGACCGCCTCTCCGCGGGCGGCGTCACGGCCTATATCGGTTTCGACCCGACGGCGCCGTCGATGCACCTGGGCAACCTGATGCAGATCTGTACGCTTCGCCGGCTGCAGATGGCGGGCAATCGCCCGATCGCCCTGGCCGGAGGCGGTACCGGCCTCATTGGCGACCCCAGTTTCAAGGCCGTCGAGCGACCGCTCCTGACGCTCGAACAGATCGAGGCCAATCTCGTCGGCATTCGCGCCCAGTTGGAGCGTTTCCTCGACTTCGCACCGAGCGCCGGCCCGACCCAGGCCCTGTTATTGAACAACGCCGATTGGCTGACGACCATCTCATTAACCGACTTCTTGCGCGACGTGGGCAAGCACTTCACCGTGAATCAGATGATCGCCAAGGACACCGTGAAGAGTCGTCTCGACCGTGACGACGTGGGACTGTCCTTCACGGAGTTCTCCTACATGCTGCTGCAGGCGTACGACTTCCTTCGCTTGAACCTCGATCACGACTGCACGCTGCAGCTCGGCGGCTCGGACCAGTGGGGCAATATCACGGTCGGCGCCGAGCTGGTGCGCAAATCGGCGGGCCACGTGGCCTACGGGGTCACGACGCCGTTGTTGCTTCGCGGCGACGGCACGAAGTTCGGCAAGTCCGAGGGCGGCAACGAGCACGTGTGGCTCGACGCCACCATGACCTCGCCCTTCGCGCTGCATCAGTTCTTGCTGAACTCCGACGACGTGATGGTGCCGTCGCTCTTGCGCTACTTCACGTTCCTCGATCACGAGACGATTCGCGAACTCGACGAGGCCACGAAGACCGTGCCCCAGGAGCGAAGGGCTCAACGCGCGGCCGCGAACGCGATCGTGGCGATGGTGCACGGCGAGGAGGCCGCGCGCAACGCCGAAGCGGCCGGCGACGCGCTCTTCAGTGAGTCGATCGCCGACCTCGATGAAGCGACGTTGTTGCAGATCGTGGCCGACGCGCCGTCGTCCACCTGTTCGCGCGCCGAACTGCACGACGGCATCGACGTCGCGGAGTTGCTCGTGCGCTGCCTACTGGCCGCCTCGCTGTCCGAGGCCCGCAGGTTCCTCTCCCAAGGCGGCGTCTACGTCAACAACGTCCGCGTCGACGGAGCGCAGCCGCTCGACGCGACGCGTGTGCTGCACGATCGATACTTCGTGCTTCGCCGCGGTCGACGTCAGATGCACCTCGTCGTCGTGCAGTGACACGTCGGATCGTCGTCCTGGCGCTCGCGGGACTACTGCTGTGCGCGTGTGGCACCGTCAGCGAGGCCAAGGCGATGTCGGGGTGGGTCGCGCACAGTAACTTCAAGGCCAACGCATCCTCGCTCTTCGGCGACGTGGTGACGTCAGCGAAGGACCTGCGCAACCCCAACCTGTCGAGCAACGACTATCACACGGTGTGCCAAGTCTTGTTCTCCGACGACGGCGCGATGCAGGCGGCGTTGCCCACGCCCGACCAGCAGGCGACGACGCTGCTCAACAAGGCCTATCAGCGCTTCGCCACCGCGGCGCACGAGTGCTACGACGCCGAGTCGAGTGCCACGGCACGCGCGCAAGCCCTCGCCACGCTCGCCGGTGGCGCCGCGCTGTTCGCCGAGGCGAGGGCCCGCGTCGCGACGGCGTCGCTGCCCTAAGTCGCCGGTGGCCGAAGGTCGATCTCGAGTCGAAGGATGCCGTTCTCGATCGTGGCGACCGCGTCGCCCAGCATCGCGAAGTCCTGGAAGTCGAGATTGGCCGCTTCGATGAAGCGTTGACGCTCCGGGCCCTCGACCGGTGGAAAACCCCTTCGCTTTACGGCGTCCGCTCGTTCCCGGAATCGAAGGACCATGTCATTGGGGTCAAAGGCTGGGCTCACAACCTGATGATAAAGGTTCTTCACAAGGGTCGAGTTGGTATCATGGAAACTCAACTCAGTACTCCTGAGTTGCGGCCGCCGCCAGCTATGGCCCGCGGCCAGTGAGGAGTTGACGTGAAAAAAGGCCGCCATCGTCGGTTTGTTGAAGCTCGCGAACTCAAACGTTCTACGGGACCCCGCGCGACCACGTGCGTCGAGTGCGGAGCCGCACCAGAAGATGTGCACGCCGAGTGGTGTCTGGCGGAGGAAGACCGCTACGACGAGATCCTCGGCTCACTGCCTCGTACGTCATTCAACGAAGAGGACCCGCTCGCCGCTGAGGGTTAGTCCTTCTTACGAAATACCGGGTGGGGAAGTCGTGTGCCCTTGGGCTGCGCCGCGCGCCGGTTCATGAACGCCATGAGTTGGTCGTAGACGCTCTGGCCCACCATGGCGACGAGTTCCTCGGCCATCGAGTCGGCGACGCGATCTTGTCCGACGAAGGCCGCCGGGTCCTCGGTGCACCACCAGTGGAAGTCGTCGCCGCCCGCCCCCCAGTGATTTCGGTTCCACTGCGCGATGCGGGTGATGACGTGGCCGTCGTCTTCGACTTCGTCGTCACGACGTAACGGGAGCTGCCAACAGACCTCGGGTTTGAGGGGGATGTAGCTCTCCTCGTTGTCGATGGCCATCACGTGCAGCGCGCAGCCGGGACCACGATGAAAGTCGGGGCGGTTGAGGAAGATGCAGGCGTCCTGCACGAGCTTGGTGACGATCTCGCCGTTCTTCTTGACCCGCGTCGTGCCCGCACGTCCCTTCGACTTGAACTGCCATTGGTCGTCGGTGAGCCGCTTGGCGGCGCGCTCGACGCGCTTCTGGTCCTTCTCGTCGGTGAAGTGCGCGCCGTAGCTGCAGCATCCCTGGACCAGTTCGGGGGTGGCCTCGGTGAGGACCCCCTGGCACCCGGCCCCGAAGATGCACGTCCAGTTGCTTTCGAGGAAGGTGACGTCGAACATCCACGTGCGAAGCCGTTTGTTGTCCTCGAAACTGACCCATTCGTGGGCGTCAGGTGGTATCGAGGTCACGCCGGAAAGGCTACATGGTGTGTTCATCCGCGAGGGACACATCTACAATGGCGTCATGACATCGGTCCAAACTTTTGAAGTCCTCACGCTCACTGACGAGGCGCGCAACGTCGTCATCGACGCACTCAACAACGAGGAGCAGAGTGACACGCTCGCCCTCTTCGTCGAGGTTACCGGTACGCGTGGCGCCGGCTACTCCTACGACCTCTACTTCTCTGATCGCGGCGACGCGCCCGAAGGCGCGGCCGTCGGCGTCGACGGCGGCGTCACCATCGTCGTCCCCGAGAAGAGCGTCGAACGCCTTCGCGGAAGCCGACTGGAGTTCGCGAACGAAGGTGGGGGTGGGCTCGTGCTCGTGAACCCCAACGTCCCCACGCCCGAAGAGATCAATCCCGGCGTTCCCGCCGACATCCTCGCCCTCGGGGTCACCGGCCCCATGGCGGTGCTGGCGATGGACGTCCTCGAGTCGACCATCAATCCCGCGATCGCGTCGCACGGCGGCCGCGCGGACCTCATCGCGCTCGACGAGGAGAAGAAGGTCGCGTACGTGAAGCTCTCGGGCGGATGCCAAGGTTGCGCCATGAGCCGCATGACGTTGTCCCAGGGCATCGAGACATCCCTCATCGAGGCGATTCCCGAACTCACGGGTGTGATCGATGTCACCGACCACGCCTCGGGGGAGAACCCCTTCTACGCGAAGGACTGAGCTGCTCGCCAGTTCTCCTAGAATTGCGCGATGTTGCGCTTTCTCACGGCCGGCGAAAGCCACGGACCATCGCTCAGTGTCATCATCGAGGGCCTGCCCTCCGGTCTCGCCATCACTGAAGCGCAGATCGGCGACGAACTCGCCCGACGACGACTTGGCTATGGTCGCGGACCGCGCATGCGTTTCGAGCGTGACGAACTTCGACTCATCGGAGGTATCCGTCACGGGCGCACGCTTGGCTCACCGGTCGCCATCGAGATACTCAACTCCGAATGGCCCAAGTGGGAGCAGGAGATGTCCGCCGCTCCCGGAACGCCGAGCGAGAAGCAGACCAAGCCACGACCGGGCCACGCGGACCTCGCGGGCATGCAGAAGTACAACTTCGACGACGCCCGCGACGTGCTCGAACGCGCGAGCGCACGTGAGACGACCGCCCGCGTCGCCGCGGGCACCTTCGCGAAATCACTCCTAGCCACGATTGGCGTGCACATCGTCAGCCACGTCATCCGCATCGGCGCCGCCGCGACCGACGGCTCGCGACGCCCCCTCCCCGAGGACCTCGAGACGGTCGACGCGAGCGAGGTGCGCTGTTTCGACGACGACGCCGCTGAGGCGATGATCGGCGAGATCAAGGCCGCCGCGAAAGAGGGCGACTCCCTGGGCGGCATCGTTGAGGTAATCGCCTACGGCGTCCCGGTCGGTCTCGGCAGTTACGTCCACTGGGATCGCAAACTCGATGGCCTGATCGCGGGTGCGCTGATGAGCATCCAGGCGGTGAAGGCGGTCGAGATCGGCGACGGATTCGCCCAGGCCTCCCAGCGCGGCAGCGTGGCGCACGACGCCATCGCGCTCGACGCGGACTTCGAACGCGGTGGTGGCTACATCCGACGCACCGACCACGCCGGTGGACTCGAAGGCGGCATGACCTCGGGCGCACCCGTCATCGCCAAGGTGGCCATGAAGCCGCTCTCCACCCTCAATCGGCCCGTCCTCGAAACGGTCGACGTCGCGACCGGTGAGACCGCGGTCTCGTTCAAGGAGCGCACGGACGTGACGGCCGTACCGGCACTCGGCGTCGTCACCGAGTCGATGCTGGCCCTCGTCTTGGCCAATGAGGCGGTGCGCAAGTTCGGGGGCGACTCGGTGGAGGAGTTCGTGCGAAATCACGCGTCCTACGTGGCGAATCTGGGATCGACGTCGTCGGCCGCTCGAAGCGACTAGCCGTGGCTCGACTCGTGCTCGTGGGTCTTCCCGGCGTCGGCAAGACATCGGTCGCCAAGGCGATCGCCGAACACTGGCACTGCGAGGCACTCGATACTGACGAGGTCTTCTTGGCGCACGCTGGCGTCACGCCCGCCGACTTCCTACGCACGCACGACGAGCCGTCGTTCCGCCTGCACGAGGTCGACGCTCTGGAGAACGCGCTCGCGTCCAGTGGGGTCGTGTCGACGGGCGGTGGCATCGTGACGACACCGAGGGCGCGCGCCCTGCTCGCGCGCGAGGTGACCGTGTGGCTCGACTGTGACGATGACGTGCTCCTGGGGCGACTGGGCGATGTCGACCGGCCGCTGCTGGGATTCGACCCCGAAGAGTCGTTGGCTCGAATGCGCCGGGAACGCACCGCCTGGTACCGCGAGGTCGCCAGGGCCCGCGTCGACGCGAGTGGATCACTCGACGACGTCGCGCGCGCGGTGATGGATGAAGCGAAGGCGCTCAGCACGTGATCGTCCCGATCGATCTCGCGGAGCGTTCCTACGACGTGGTCCTGAGCGACGACGCCCGCTCGGAACTGGCGTCGTTGATCGCCGAGCGGGCGCCGCGGGCGAAGGCGTGCGTCCTGGTGACCTCGCCGGCGCTTCGCGAACAGCCGTGGTTCGACCTACGAAGTGGCATCGAGCAACACGTCGTGACGGTGCCCGAAGGAGAGTCGGCCAAGACGCTGGCCAGTTTCACGTCGATCGTCGAACAGCTCGCTGACCTGGAACTCTCTCGCGACGACGTGATCGTCGGTGTCGGCGGGGGAGCGGTGACCGACCTCGCCGGATTCGCCGCGGCCTCGTATCTGCGGGGACTCGCGTTGGTGCAAGTACCCACGACACTCGTCGGCCAGGTGGACGCGGCGATCGGTGGCAAGACCGGTGTCAACCTCGCGGCGGGGAAGAACTTGGTCGGTGCCTTCTATCAGCCGATCGGCGTGCTGTGCGACTTCACGACGTTGCTGACGTTGCCCGAACGCGAACGATTGGCTGGACTCGGCGAGGTCGCCAAATGCTGGCTCCTCGAAGGGGGCTTTGCGGCGGAGTTGGCCGCCGTGTCGTTCCACGATCTCATCGTGATGTCGGTGTCGCTCAAGGCGGCGATCGTGGCTGACGACGAACGCGAAGGCGGCCGTCGCGCTCTGTTGAATTACGGCCACACGTTGGCGCACGCGCTCGAGAAGGTCGCACTCGCACGCGATGCCGATGAACTGCGGCACGGCGAGGCCGTCGCCATAGGTCTGGCCTTCGCCCCGCGCCTGGCGGTCGCGCTCGGTCGCGTCGACGAGAGCGAGGTCGTCCGACACGACGAGGTGCTGGGCGCATTCGGACTTCAGACTCGCGTGCCGACGAACTATCCGACAGCGACGTTGCTCGAGGCGATGCGTCACGACAAGAAGGCGCACCACGACCTCACCTTCGTCCTCGGCGGCGCCGAGGGCTTCGAGACCGTGCGCGGCATTGACCCGGCGGTGGTGCGTGACGTACTAGAACGTTTTCAAGGAGAGCCATGAGCAAAGAGATACTGCTGTTGTCGGGACCGAACCTCGACCTCCTCGGATCACGCAATCCCGACGTCTACGGCACGCAGACGTTGGACGAGCACGTGTCGCGCTTTCGCCAGTTAGCGAGCGATGGCGGGTTCAGTGTTCGCCACGTCCAGTCGAATTTCGAAGGGGACCTCATCGAGGCGGTGCATTCGGCGCGCGGTACCTCGGTGGCCGTGGTGATCAACGCCGGGGCCCTGACGCACTCGTCGTGGGCGCTCGCCGATGCGCTGGACACGTTCGACGGCATCAAGATCGAGGTGCACCTGTCGAATCCGGCTGCGCGCGAGCCGTTTCGCCACGTGAGCACGTTGGCCGGATCGGTCAACGGATCGATCGCTGGTTTTGGCGCCACCAGCTACGAGCTGGCGTTCGACGCCGTGGCTCGACTCACCGCGACGTCGTAGTTCCTGGGCCCCCGTGGCTGACGCGTAGAATGGGCTCCGCACGATTCGCGAAAGGTCCCCACGCCCATGGCCGCAATATCAACCTCCGACATCAAAAATGGCATCACCATAAAGATCGACGAGGGTCTCTTCACGGTGATCGAGTTTCAGCACGTGAAGCCCGGCAAGGGGGGAGCGTTCGTACGCACCAAGCTGCGTAACGCCCGCTCCGGTGCCGTCATCGAACGCACCTACCGCTCCGACGAGCGACTCGAACAGGCCATCATGGACAAGCGCGACACCCAGTACCTGTACCGCGACGGCGACGACTACATCTTCATGGACCAGTCGACCTACGACCAGGTGCCGGTCTCGTCCAAGAGTTTGGGCGACGCCGCCAACTTCTTGAAGGAGACCGGAAAGGCGATGCTCATCCTGCACAACGACGAGATCATCGGGGTGGAGCTCCCGGCGTCGGTGGAGCTGACGATCACCGAGACCGAGCCGGGCATTCAGGGTGACCGTGTGTCGGGCGCGCGCAAGTCCGCGACGCTCGAGACCGGACTCGTGGTGCAGGTGCCGTTGTTCGTCGGGCCCGGCGAGGTCATCAAGGTCGACACGCGAACCGGCGAATACATGACCCGGGCGTAGCGTGAGCGAACTCGGCACTCGTCGACATCACGCGCGCGAACGCGCACTCGAGATCATGTACGAGGCCTCGATAAAGGACCGACCGGTACTCGTCGTGGTCGAGAGTCTCCCGCTCGCTCCCGACGACTACGTCATCTCGCTCTTGACGTCCGCGGAACTGAACGTCGAGCGGGCGAACAAGCTCATCAGCCAGTACTCCATTGATTGGCCGCTCGACCGCATCGCACTGGTGGACCGATTGGTCATGACCCTCGCGATCGGCGAGATGCTGATGGACGAGGCTCCGCCCAAGGCGGTCATCCTCGACGAGGCCGTCGAATTGGCGAAGGTCTATTCCACCGATGCCTCGCCGAAATTCGTGAACGGTGTCCTCTCGTCAATCGCCGAGATCGTACTTAGCTAGAAGAGGGAGTTGCGACGATGCCGGGCATGGGTGGCTCATCCTTCTCGCTCACGAATCCGTTGGTCAATTCGATCTTTCGTCACAACGCCTTCGAGACCAGCGTGTCGTGGATCATCGCCTTGGCGCTGGTGCTGCTCATCGTCGCGAGCCTGCTCCGACGGGTGAACACGTTCAACCTTTCCGCGGCCGGTCTCGCGGAGCCGCGAAGCCGTTCGTACCTTCGTATCTCGTTCGGGATCATTTGGGTGATCGACGGCATACTGCAATTCCAGGCGTCGATGCCACTCGGACTCGCGAACGGCGTCGTCGCCCCGGCCGCGAGCGGCACGCCGTCGTGGCTCCACGCCCTCATGTTCGACGGCATCGGCATCTGGAACAACCACCCGATCGCGTTGGCGGTCGGAACGGCCTGGATACAGGTGGGCATTGGTGCGCTGCTCATCATCTCCAACGCGACCGTTGGGCGAATCGCCGCGGGCGTCTCGGTGGCCTGGGCCTCGATGATCTGGTTGGTCGGCAACGGCGCCGGTGGGATCTTCCAGAGCTCGAACTCGATCCTCTTCGGTTGGCCCGGGGCCGCACTGGTCTATGTGGTGGTGGGGCTCTGGCTCGTGGCGCCGATGCACGTATTCACCGAGCGGTTCTCTCGCTGGACCCTTCGAGGTTTGAGCGTGCTGCTCGTCGTGGGTGCGGTGGTCCAGTTCCTACCCTCTCGTGACTTTTGGAAGGGAGGTAACGCGAACGCGCTGACGGCCATGACCAAGTCCATGACCGAGTCCGCTCAGCCGCGTGCCCTGTCATGGCTGGTGACGAAGTTCGGCGACGTCGCGGGGACACTCGGGGGTGGCAGCAACGTCGTCGTGATCCTGTGGCTGCTCGTGTGCGCCGGTGGTCTCTGGTTCGCCCACGAACGCTCACTTCGTTGGCCGACGCGCACGTTCGTGATTGGCTGTCTCATCATCTGGGTCCTGGTCCAAGACGCACCCTTTTGGGGTGGACTCGCGACCGACGTGAATTCGATGCTGCCCTTGGCCGTCTTGGCGTGGTGCGCGAGTCCCGCGCGCGCGTCGGGGCCACCCTTGCGCCGGCACCTGCCCGTCGAAATGCGATCCAGTTCCGGGGCGGTGTTGGCGTCCTTCGCGTCGTCGATGATCCTTTTCGCGGTCGTGTCGATGGGATGGGCGAGCGTCGCCTCGGCCGAGAGCACACTGTTCTTGGCCCAGAACGGTCCCGCGTCCTCGGTCGACACCGTGGCGCCGCATTTCACCCTGACCGATCAACACGGCGCGACGTATTCCCTGGGCGAACACGCAGGTCACTACACGTTGTTGACGTTCCTCGACCCCGAGTGTTGGACGGACTGTCCACTGCTGGCGGCACAGCTGAAACAGGTCCGCTCGGAACTCTCACCGAACGCACGACTAGATATCGTGGCGGTCGCGGCCGATCCCTACCATGAGACCCTGGCCAACGTGAATCACTTCATCGCCATCCACGCACTGTCGCGAGTGAAGGACTTCTACTTCGTCACCGGGAAGCTCCCCGCGGTGCGCGCCGTGTGGAACGCCTACGGGATCGGCGTGACGATGGCGCCCACGGCGAAGATGAGCATCCACTCGGACTACATGTTCATCGTCAGCCCCGAGGGACGGCTCAGGTGGATCATCCCCGACGATCCGCTCGCCAACTGGGCCGGTCAGCACTCGGCCGAGAGCGAACTGATGACGTTGCTGAGCCAGTCGGGCGTGCACTGACAGCTGGCCGCCGGACTCTCAGTGCGGCGGATCGGGCGTATCGGTCTGATCGGCGCGATGGACGCTCGCGAGGTACGCGTTCCACGCGTCGAGTGCGGGGTCGTTCTCGTCGAACACCACCTTCGGGCGCGACCGCTCGCCGCGCTCATCTTGGAGAAGCTTTCGCCACATGTACACGGCGTAGCCGCCCAGGAGCGGCCATTCGAAGACGTAGGCCCACGAGAGCGTATTGCCGCCCAGTGCGCGGTCCAGTTCGAACACGAACGCCGGGATGCAGATCAGTTCGGCGAGGAAGAGGCCGAGATTGATCTTGAATGTGCCCCTCGTCGACCCGGTCATGGCCGGATTTTAACGCTCACCACCGCGCGTCTCGATCGACCAGCGCAGCGTGGCGCGTCGATGTTCGAACGCTTCCAGCGGCTACGATGGTCGTGCACCACCCACACCGCACGACTTTTCCGCGCCCCCGGGCAACGTGAGTCGGTCGTGAAGCGAGTCCCGTGAGGCTCGTACGACAGGAGACTGATGAGCAGTACGAACGAACGCCAGGCACGCGCGCGCGGCCTGGCGTTTCTTGCGAAGAGTCAACTCATGAGCGCCGATGACGTGGCGCGCGCCCTGCGCCGCATGGCCCACGAAGTCGTCGAGCGCAACCACTCGACGGAGTCGCTCAGCATCATCGGCCTTCAAAGTGGCGGCGCACCGATTGCGAACGCGCTCGCGGGCTACCTCGCAGAGATCGCGGGCACCCCGGTCAACGCCAGCCTCCTCGACGTCTCGTTCTACCGCGACGACCTCTCGCACAATCCCGTACCGGTCTCCTCGCACACGAGCATCGATCACGACCTGACCGATCGAACCGTGGTCCTGGTCGACGACGTCCTGTTCACGGGTCGCACGATCCGTGCGGCACTGAATGCCCTGTCCGACTGGGGTCGGCCGCGCGCCGTCCAACTGTGCGTCCTCGTCGATCGAGGTCACCGTGAACTGCCGATCCGGCCGGACTTCGTCGGTAAGAACCTCCCGACCGCGATCGACGAAGCCATCGTCGCCAACCTCGACGGTGTGTGGATCGGCACGAGGGGCGAGGCGTGATCACCTCCATCCGTGGCCAGAGTCTCCTGTCGCTCAACGAGATGAGCCGTGAGGCGATCCTTGAGGTCCTCGACACCGCCGAGTCCTTCGTGGAGGTCAACCGCCGCACGATCAAGAAGGTGCCGGCGCTCAAGGGGCGCGTCGTCGCCTCACTGTTCTTCGAAGAGTCGACGCGAACTCGACTCAGCTTCGAGACGGCCGCGAAGCGCCTGAGCGCCGACGTACTCTCCCTCGCGGTCGCGTCGAGCAGCGTGAAGAAGGGTGAATCACTTCGCGACACGATCGCGACCATCGACGCTCTGGGCATCGACGCCGTCGTGCTTCGTCACCGTTCCAGCGGCGCCGCGCTCCAGGTGAGCCGCTACGTGCCTCACGTGCGCGTCGTCAACGCCGGTGACGGACAGCACCAACACCCGACCCAGGGTCTCTTGGACGCCTTCACGATCCGCCAGGTCCTGAGCGAGCGGCGTGGGACCACGGGACTTGAATCGGGCGGCGAACTGTTCGAGGGGCTGCGCATCCTGATCGTGGGCGACATCCGTCACAGTCGGGTCGCGCGAAGCGACATCGCGGCGTACGCGACGCTCGGCGCTGAGGTTCGCGTCTGCGCCCCGGGCACGCTGTTGCCCGACGACGTCGAGCAGTGGCCGGTCACCGTCGCGACCGACTTCGATGCGTCCCTCCACTGGGCCGATGTGGTGGGACTGCTCCGCCTCCAGGCGGAGCGAGGGTCGGGGGCGTTCGTGCCGAGCCTCGAAGAGTTCACGTTCACGCACGGCTTGACGGTCGAGCGCTTCGCGGCGATGCGTCCCGAGACACTGATCATGCATCCCGGTCCGATGAACCGGGGTGTCGAGGTCGATTCGCGCGTCGTTGACGCGCCGGCCGCGATCGTCGAACAACAGGTCGCCAACGGTGTGCCGATCCGCATGGCGGTCCTGTACTTGAGCGTGGCCGGATCGGGGGAGCCGAAATGAGCATCGTCCTGCGCCAAGGTCTCATCGTGGGACCGACGTCGAGTTCGATCGGCGACGTCCTCATCATCGACGGCACGATCGCCGACGTCGGACCGACGATCGACGCGCCGAGTGACGCCGTCGAGGTCGACGTACGTGACTGTTGGGTCGGCCCCGGCTTCGTCGACCTGCACACGCATCTGCGTGAACCGGGTCGCGAAGCGGCCGAGAACATCGAGAGCGGAGCGCGCGCCGGCGCGCTCGGCGGATACTGCGCACTCGTGGCGATGCCCAACACCGAACCGTGCCTCGACAACGTCGCCGCGGTCTCCTACGTGCTCGCTCGAGGCGCCACCACGCCGCTCGACATCTGCGTCGCGGGCGCCATCACCCAGGGCCGTCGAGGCGAGGCGCTGGCGCCGATGGCCGAGATGGCGGCGCTGGGCGTGCGGCTCTTCAGCGACGACGGCGTCGGGGTCCAGGACCCTTCAGTCATGCGACGGGCCCTGCGCTACGCCAAACCCCTCGGCGTGCGACTGGCGCAGCACTGCGAGGATGAGCAGCTCGCCGGCGGCGGCACGATGAACGAGGGTGTGCTGAGTGGGCGCCTCGGCCTCACGGGACGCCCGGCGCTCGCCGAGGAGCTGATGGTGATGCGCGACATCGAATTGGTCCGTGCGACCGGCGCCGAGATGCACTTCCTGCACCTCTCGACCGCACGTTCGATCGCGTTGGTCGTCGCCGCTCGGGCCGAGGGCTTGCCCGTCACCTTCGAAGTGGCGCCGCATCACTTCACGCTCGACGAGGAGTGCTGCGCTGGTTACGACCCCGCGTTCAAGGTGCACCCGCCGCTGCGTACGAAGGATGACGTGACGGCCCTGGTGTCGGCTCTTCGACGTGGTGACGTCGACGCCGTGGCGAGCGATCACGCGCCGCACGCGCCGGAGTTGAAGGACCTGCCCTTTGACGAAGCACCGGCGGGGATGCTCGGTCTCGAACACGCGGCGTCGTTGACCTACGAAGCCCTCGGCGCGGCCCAGTGTGACCCGGCGCTGTTCTATCGCGTGTTGAGCCGCGGACCGGCGGCGATCGCACGGCTCCGACGTGAGGACGCCCCGGTCCGCCACAGCGCCCACGGTGGTTCGATCACCGTCGGCGAGGACGCCAACCTCACCGTGTTCTCACCGAGCACGCGCTGGACGGTGCACCGCGACGAGCTGGCGAGTCGGTCCATGAATACGCCCTACGACGGTCGCGAACTCCTCGGACGGGTCCGCGCGACCATCGCGAAGGGCCGGCTCGTCGTCAACGAAGGGACGTTGACGTGAAGGACGTCCCCTCGGTTCTCGTCCTTGCCGACGGCACCACGTTCGAAGGCACGGCCGCTGGCTACCTGAGCGACGAAGGGATCACGAGCGGCGAGTTCGTCTTCAATACGGCCCTGAGTGGCTACCAAGAGGTGATCACCGATCCCAGTTACGCGGGGCAGATCATCAGTTTCACCTATCCGCACATCGGCAACTACGGCGTGACGCCGCTCGACGACGAGTCGCTGCATCCGTGGTGCAGCGGCATCGTGGTGCGCGAACTCTCGCATCTTCCGTCGAACTGGCGCTCGGTCGGTCCGCTCGAAGGCTTCCTTCGCCAACATCTCGTGCCGGCGATCGTGGGCGTCGACACGCGCCGGCTCACCAAGTACCTGCGCGCCCACGGCGCGATGCCCGGTGCCTTCGGCCACGCCGACCCGGCGATCGTGGCCGACGCGGCCGCGCGCGCCATCGGCACCGACGACCTCGACCTGGTGTCGCTGGTGTCGACGCGCGCGCCCTACACGCGTGGCGATGGCGCGCTGCACGTGGTCGCGCTCGACTACGGCATCAAGACCACGATGGTCCACTACCTCGCCCAACGATTTCGCGTCACGGTCGTGCCGGCGTCGACCAGCGCCAGTGACGTGCGTGCCCTCGAACCCGACGGGGTCTTCCTCTCGAACGGTCCGGGCGACCCCGCGGCCCTTGGCGCGCAGGTGCGCGTGCTCGAGGAGTTGCTCGGTACGGTGCCGATCTTCGGCATCTGCCTCGGCCACCAGCTGCTCGCCGCCGCGCTCGGCGGAGCGACCTTCAAGCTGCCCTTCGGTCATCACGGCAGCAATCACCCGGTGAGCGACCTCGCGACGGGCCGAGTGGAGATCACGGCGCAGAACCACAATTACGCCGTGGTGCCCGATTCGCTCGCGCGCGGCGTGGTCAGCCACGTCAACCTCAATGACGGGGTCATCGAGGGCATCACGTCGACCGAGGATCGCTGCTTCTCAGTCCAGTATCACCCGGAAGCGGGGCCCGGACCACACGACGCGCGCTATCTCTTCGACCGCTTCGAGTCGTTGCTCACGTCGGGGGCCCACTGATGCCGCGGCGCGAGGACATTCATTCCATCATGGTCATCGGTTCGGGACCGATCGTCATTGGTCAGGCCTGTGAGTTCGACTACTCGGGTACCCAGGCCTGTCAGGTGCTGCGCGAGGAGGGGTTCAAGGTGATCCTCGTCAATTCCAACCCGGCGACGATCATGACCGATCCCGCGACCGCCGACGTCACCTACATCGAACCACTGGACGCGGACGTGTTGACCGACATCCTCGAACGCGAACGGCCCGACGCGCTCCTGCCCACGCTCGGAGGGCAGACGGCGCTCAACCTCACGATGGAGCTCGTGCGACGAGGGGTGACCGACCGACTCGGCGTGGAGGTGATCGGGGCGCGGCCCGAGGCGATCGCCACCGCCGAGAACCGTGAGCTGTTCAAGGCCGCGATGGCCGACATCGGTCTCGCCGTCCCGGAATCGGGCTTCGCCCGTTCGCTGGAGGAAGCGGTCGAGATCGCCGCGACGATCGGCTGGCCGATCATCATTCGCCCCAGTTTCATCTTGGGAGGCGCGGGCACCGGCATCGCGCACGACGAGGAGCACTTTCGACAACTCGCCGCCGAGGGAATCGCGGCGTCGCCGGTTGGCGAGATTCTCGTGGAGAAATCGATCGCGGGTTGGAAGGAGTTCGAGCTCGAGGTCATGCGTGACGTCGCCGACAACTGCGTCGTGATCTGCAGCATCGAGAACTTCGATCCGATGGGCGTGCACACGGGTGACTCGATCACCGTGGCGCCTATCCAAACCCTGTCCGACGTCGAGTTCCAGGCCATGCGCGACGACGCGTTCGCGGTGCTGCGGCGCGTCGGCGTCGAGACCGGCGGTTCCAACGTCCAATTCGCGGTCGATCCCGAGTCGGGCGAACGTCTCGTCATCGAGATGAACCCGCGGGTGAGTCGATCGAGCGCGCTCGCGTCCAAGGCGACTGGATTCCCGATCGCCAAGATCGCCGCTCGCCTTGCCGTGGGCTACACGCTCGACGAGATCCGCAACGACATCACCAAGGTGACGCCCTCGAGCTTCGAACCGGTGATCGACTACGTCGTGACGAAGATCCCGCGCTGGGCGTTCGAGAAACTACCCGGCGCGGCCCCCGAGCTCGGCACCCGGATGCAGTCGGTTGGTGAGGTCATGGCGATCGGGCGTAACTTCGCTGAGTCGTTGCAGAAGGCCGTGCGCTCACTCGAACAGGGTCGCTCGGGCTTCGCGCTCGGTCGCGAATCGGAGTTCATCGAGTTCGACCTCGAGACGCTGTGGCACAGCTGCGTCGTCGCGACCCCGGAACGACTCTTCGCCCTGCACGAACTGCTCTGGCGCGGCGCCGCCATCGACGAGGTCGTCGCGCGCACCAAGATCGACGCGTGGTTCATCCATCAGCTCGCCGAGATCGTCGAACGTGAGCGCGAATTGGCCAGCGGCGTCGACGTCGGCGCACTCGACGCGCGAGGTTGGCGCCGCTACAAGCAGTGGGGGTTCTCGGATCCGCAGATCGCCGATCTGACTGGTCGCACCACGCTCGACGTCGCGGCACTGCGCCGCGCCGCGGGCGTCGTGACGACGTTCAAGACCGTCGACACGTGCGCCGCTGAATTCGAAGCGACGACGCCCTACCACTACAGCACCTACGAGGACACCACTGAGGTCCTCTCCTCGCCGCGCGACCGCGTCATCATCCTCGGTTCGGGACCGAATCGGATTGGCCAGGGCATCGAGTTCGACTACTGCTGCGTGCACGCCGCCATCGTCCTGCACGAGATGGGGTACGAGACCGTGATGGTCAACTGCAATCCCGAGACCGTGTCCACGGACTATTCGACCTCGGACCGCCTCTACTTCGAGCCGCTCACGCCCGAGGACCTCGCGGAGGTCATCGCGGCCGAGCAGGCCGCCTGCAGCGACGGGGCACGAGTACTCGGCGTCATCGTCTCGCTCGGTGGTCAGACGCCGCTCAAGCTTTCGCACTCCCTCGACCCGCAACTGGTTCTCGGCACACCGGTCGCGGCGATCGACGCCGCCGAGGACCGCGAACAGTGGTCGGCGATCTGTCGATCGCTCGGACTTCGCCAGCCCCCGGGCGACGTCGCCCTCACCCTCGCCGAGGCGAAGGCGGTCGTGCGCACGATCGGCTACCCGGTGCTCGTGCGCCCGAGCTACGTGCTCGGTGGTCGCGCCATGGAGATCGTCTACGACGACGCCTCACTGACGCGCGTCATGAACGACCTCACGAGCGCCCACGGATCATTGGCCCGAGAAGGCGGCGTCTCGCAGAACCGGCCGATCCTGCTCGACAGCTTCCTCGAGGACGCGATTGAAGTCGACGTGGATGCGGTGCGCGACATGGCGGGCGACGTGTTCATAGCGGGCGTGATGGAGCACGTCGAAGAGGCGGGCGTGCACTCGGGCGACTCGGCCTGCGCGCTGCCGCCCCAGTCGTTGAGCAACGACGTCATCGCGACCCTGCACTCCTATACGAACCAGATCGCCGAGGCGTTGGGCGTGGTGGGCCTGATCAACGTGCAGTACGCCGTCAAGGACGAGACCGTCTTCGTGTTGGAGGCCAATCCCCGCGCGAGTCGCACCGTACCTTTCGTCGCGAAGGCGACCGGGGTGGCGCTCGCCCAGGTCGCGGTTCGCGTGATGATGGGCCAGTCGCTCGCCTCGTTGCGCGACGACGGCGTGGTGCCACGCGCGACGCCGGTCCCGAGCTTCGTCTCGGTGAAGGAGGCGGTCCTTCCCTTCAGCCGCTTTCCCGGCGTGGACACAATCCTCGGTCCCGAGATGCGCTCCACCGGCGAGGTCATGGGCATGGGGGAGAGTTTTGGGATCGCCTTCGCCAAGGCGCAACTGGCGGCGGGCACCCGTCTGCCCGACAAGGGCCAGGTCTTCATGTCGCTCGCGGACCGCGACAAGGTCGCCGGTCTCGAACTGGCGCGACTACTGAGCGACCTGGGCTTCACCCTCGCCGCCACGGTCGGCACCGCCGGGTACCTGCGCGCCCATGACGTGGCCGTCGCCACCTTGGTGGGCAAGGTCGGACTGGCGGAGATGGGCGTCGACGCCGTCTCGATGATCGCGTCGGGCGACGTCAACCTCGTGATCAATACGCCCTCGGGCAGCGGCGCGCACGAGGACGGTGCACTGATCCGTGGCGCGTGCGTGGTGCACGCCGTCTCGTGTCTCACCACGCTCGCGGCCGGGTTCGCCGCGGCCAAGGGCATCGCCGACACCCGGGCCCACGGCTGGCGCGTCGTCTCACTTCAGGAGTTGCACCAGTGAGCGACCTCTCGACGAGCGTCGGCACCGTGACGTTGTCCTCGCCGATCCTCACCGCCGCGGGCACCTCGGGCTACGGCGACGAACTCGCCGGCTACGGGGACCTCGCCGCCCTGGGCGCGGTCGTGACCAAGTCACTCGCCTCCTTCGCCTGGGAGGGCAACGCCCCTCCGCGCGTCGCAGCGGTGGGTGACCACATGCTCAACGCCGTGGGACTCGCCGGGCCCGGGGTGTCGGCCTGGCGCGAACAGTACCTGCCCGCACTGGTGCGACGCGGGGCACGTGTCGTCGGTTCGATCTGGGGGCGCACGGTCGACGAGTACGCCGACGCCGCGACCGCCATGATCGGAGCGGAGGTCATCGCCCTCGAGGTGAACGCGAGCTGTCCCAACCTCGAGAGCCGTTCGTCGATGTTCGCGCACTCGGCCCAGGCCACCGCGAGCATCGTGGCGGCCTCCAAGGTGGCGGGCCTGCCGCTCTGGGTGAAGCTGAGCCCGAACACGCCCGACCTGATCGAGATTGCGGGCGCCGCGCTCGACGCCGGCGCCGACGCACTGGTCCTCGTGAATACCCTGCTCGGACTGGCCATCGACGTCGACGCACGTCGCGCCGACGCTCGGCAACGTGGGGGGCGGCGTGAGCGGACCGGGCATCCTTCCCGTGTCGCTGCGCTGCGTCTTTGACTGTCGCCGCGCGTACCCGAACGCCGCGATCATCGGGGTGGGCGGTGTGAGCAGCGGCGAGGACGCCGTGGCCATGTTGATGGCCGGGGCGAACGCGGTCGAGGTCGGCACCGCCACGTTCGCCGATCCGCGCGCGCCCTGGAACGTCGCGCGCGGCCTTGAACACTGGATGGCGCGTCATGACGTGCGCACCGTGCGCGAACTACAGGGAGTGGCACATGAATGAGACCTTCGGCGTTCGATTGCCGGAGCGCATTCGCTCCCTCGGGCCGTTGTGCGTGGGCGTCGATCCGAGCGCCACGCTCCTCGAGTCGTGGGGTCGCAGTGACAGCGTCGACGGACTCGAGTTCTGCGCGCTCAACGTCCTTGACGCCGTGCGCGGCGTCGCGGTCGCGCTCAAGCCGCAGGTGGCGTTCTTCGAGCGTTTCGGGTCCGACGGCTACCGGGTGCTGGAGCGGCTCATCGCTGAGTGCCGAGAGGCCGACGTGCTCGTCGTCGCCGACGCCAAGCGTGGTGACTTTCGACCGACGAACGAGGGGTACGCCGAGGCGTGGCTCGCGGAGCGTTCGCCACTGCGCGTCGACGCCGTCACCGTTAGCCCCTACGTCGGCTTCGACGCGCTCTCGCCGTTCTTCTCACTCGCGTCGTCGACCGGTCGAGGCGTCTTCGTGCTCGCCGCGACGTCCAATGACGAAGGTCGCGCGATCCAGAGCGCGCGCACGAGTGGCGACGAGGCCGTGGAGACAATGGTGTTGCGCACCGTCGCGGAGATGAATCGGCGCGCGGAAGGTCTCGGTTCGACCGGGGCGGTCTTGGGAGCCACGCGCGACGCGCCGTCCTTTGACCTGTCGACGCTCGCGGGCCCCTACCTCGTCCCCGGAGTCGGCGCACAGGGCGCGACGGCCCAACACGTCGCGCGCCTCTTCGAGCGCTGCCCGGCGGGGACCGTGCTTGTGAATGTTGCACGATCGGTACTGAACGCCGGGCCCGAGCGTTCAGCACTACGTGACAGTGCGCAACGATGGCGCGACGATTTGGCCTCGGCACTCGCCTGAACAAAGATCTCGGGAGGGGAGTAATCTGGCTTCGTGACACCAACGCCGCCGACTCTCTCGCAGGAACAGCGGGTCGAAGCGTCGCGCCTGGCCGTCGCGAATCGCCGTCGACGCGCGGAAGTGAAGCGCATGGTCAAGTCCGGTGAGCTCTCCCTCGAGGAACTCTTCGACCTCGCGGCGCACGAGGAGTGCGTGGCCCAGATGCGCGCCTACGACCTCATCAGTGCCCTGCCCGCGATCGGCGAGGTGAAGGCCGAGCGGATCATGAACAACGCGTCCATCGCGAAGACCCGGCGTATCCGCGGGCTGGGACCCAAGCAGCGCGCGGAACTGTTTCGGGCTCTTGTCCGCTGAGCCATTCATCGCAGTACTCATCGGTCCTGGGGGCGTGGGCAAGGGCACACTCGCTCGGGCGCTCGTCGACGCCGACCCAAAGGTTGTGGCTGAGCAAGAGTTGGACGACGCGACCGGTTCGTTCGACCGAAGACGGCACCGAGTATCACTTCGTCGATCGTGCGACCTTCGAGCGCGCCATCGAGGACGACGCGTTCCTCGAGTGGGCGGAGTTCCACGGCAACCTCTACGGGACGCCGCGGCCTGACGCGCCCGACGATGCCGAGGTGCTGCTCGAGATCGAGGTGCAAGGGGCCGAGCAGGTCCTTGACACGACGTCCGCGTCGGTCGTCTTTCTCATCGTGGCGCCCTCGATGCAACAGCTCGAGGAGCGACTTCGCGGGCGCGGCGACAGCGACGAACACGTGTCAACCCGGCTCTCGAGCGCCCCCGAGGAGCTCGCGAGAGGCCAGAAGATCGCCCGCTACGTGATCGTCAACGACGACGTGCAGCGAGCGAGTGCCGAAATCCTCTCTATACTGGAAGAACTCCGCCAGCAACGGCGAACCCCCTCCATTAAGGACTGAAAACCATGGCCGAACGTCCCACCCTCGTCGATCCACCCATCGAAACCCTCCTGCACAAGGTCGGTGACTCGAAGTTCACGCTGGTCGCGGTGTCGGCTATCCGCGCGCGTGAGATCAACGAGTACTACAACGGACTCGGTTCGGGTCACGGCGCGCTGATCCCGCCACAGGTGACGAGCCTTTCGAACAAGTCGCTGTCGCTCGCCATGGAAGAGCTGTACCAGGGCAAACTCGAGTTCCACCGTCCGACTGCCGAGGAACTCGAGGACGAGCGGCTCCAGGCCCTCGCGCTCGAAGAGGCACGCCAGGACGCGAACAACGACCTGGACGCCTTCACCGATGCGCTCCGCGACGCCTAAGGCGCTCACCCCCCACATTGTCCTAGGCGTCGCCGGCGGGATCGCCGCCTACAAGTCCGTTGAACTGCTGCGGCTCCTTCGCGACGCTGGCTACTTCGTCTCACCCGTGCTCACCCCCGACGCCACGCGCTTCGTGGGCACGGTCACGTTCTCGGCGCTGGCCAGTGAGCCGGCGCGAACCTCGCTCTACGGTGATCCGACGACGCCGATCCCTCACACCTCGCTCGGTCGTTCGGCCGACCTCGTCGTCGTGGCGCCCGCGACCGCGCACCTGATCGCCCGCTACGCCATTGGACTCGGCGACGATCTCTTGACCGCCACCTTGCTCGCGACCGACGCGCCGGTGCTGTTGTGCGCGGCGATGCACACCGAGATGTGGCAGCAGCCTTCGGTCCAAGAGAATCTCGCGACGCTTCGTCGCCGCGGCGTCTTGGTGCTCGAACCCGAAGCCGGCCATCTCGCGGGCGGCGACGTCGGCGTGGGGCGCATGGCCGAGCCGAGCGCGATCTTCGAACTGGTCCGGCGCATCTTGCGGTGGCTACCGGGGCCCGCTCACCGGACGTCACGTGCTCATCAGCGCCGGCGGAACGCGCGAGGCCATCGACCCCGTGCGCGTCATCGCCAACCGGTCATCGGGCCGTCAGGGCTACGCGCTCGCCGAAGTGGCGAGCCGTCTCGGGGCGGAGGTGACCTTGGTCACCACCCTCGAGCGCCCGCTGGCCCTCGACGTGGCGTCGTCAATCGACGTGCTGCGCGTCGAGAGTGCGCACGAACTGCACGACACGATGATCGATCACGCGTCCAAGGCCGATTGCGTCATCATGGCCGCCGCGGTCACGGACTTCACCGTGCAGCCGTCGAGCGTGAAGCTGAAGAAGGACGCCGGCGTGCCGACCCTGGCGCTCGAGATGACGCCGGACATCCTGAGCGAGCTCGTCGCGACGCGTCGCGAGGGACAGGTCGTCGTGGGGTTCGCGGCCGAGACCAACAACGTGACCGAGAACGCACTGAAGAAACTGCGCGCCAAGGGCGTCGACCTGCTGGTCGTGAACGACGTCTCGGCGCCGGGGGTCGGCTTCGGACACACCACGAACGAGGTCATGATCTTCGGTCGTGACGAGGTCGCCGAGACGGTCTCGTTGCGCTCGAAAGAAGACGTTTCGATGGCCATCTTGGCTAGGGTGGCTTCATTGCTATCGCAAGGAGCCCCATGAGCGACCGCACCCTCTTCACCTCGGAGTCGGTGACCGAAGGACATCCCGACAAGGTCGCCGACCAGGTCTCAGACGCGGTGCTCGACGCGATACTCGCGCAGGACCCCATGGCGCGCGTCGCGTGCGAGACGCTGCTGACGACGGGACTGTGCGTCGTCGCGGGCGAGATCACGACGAGTGCCTACGTCGACATCAATCAGGTGGCGCGCCAGACCATCACCGACATCGGCTACAACGATGGTGACATGGGCTTCGACGGTCGCAGCTGCGGCATCCTCGTGTCACTCGACAAGCAGAGCCCCGACATCGCCGACGGCGTCGACGTGGCCTTCGAGCAGCGCTCGGGCGGTGGCGCTGAGGACGCGCTGAACTCGCTCGGCGCCGGCGACCAGGGAATGATGTTCGGCTACGCCTGCAGTGACAATGACGACTTCATGCCGCTGCCGATCTGGCTCGCGCACCGGCTCTCGATGCGTCTCGCACAGGTTCGACGTTCCGGCCTCGTGCCGTACCTGCGGCCCGACGGCAAGACCCAAGTCACCGTCGCGTACGAGGACGGACGTCCGGTCGCGATCGACACGGTGCTCATCTCGACCCAGCACGAGGACGGTATCGATTCGCTCACGACGATCAAGGACCACGTGCTCGAGCACGTCATCATGCCGATGCTGCCCGCGGACCTCGACACGTCGTCGATGCGCGTGTTCGTCAATCCCTCGGGGAAGTTCGTCCTCGGCGGACCACACGCCGACACCGGTTTGACCGGACGCAAGATCATCGTCGACACCTACGGCGGGATGGCGCGCCACGGCGGCGGGGCCTTCTCGGGCAAGGATCCTTCCAAGGTCGACCGTTCCGGTGCCTACGCCGCTCGCTGGGTCGCCAAGCACGTCGTCGCGTCAGGGGCCGCTGAACGCTGCGAGGTCCAGGTGGCCTACGCCATCGGCGTGGCGCGCCCCGTGTCGGTCCTGGTCGACACCTTCGGCACGGAACGAGTCGACCGCGCCACCATCGCCAAGGCCGTCGACGCCCTGTTCGACCTTCGACCGGCGGCGATCATCCGCGACCTGGACCTGCGTCGTCCGCTGTACCAGCGCACCGCCGCCTACGGACACTTCGGACGGAGCGATCAAGGATTCACCTGGGAGCAGACGCCCCGCGTGGACGACCTGCGCCGCGAACTGTCGCTCTAAGGGTGAGCGCCGAGCGCGCGGTCCGCGTCGTCACCGAGGTGGCCGCGGTCGATCGGCCCTTCGACTATCTCGTCACGGAGAAGACCGCGCAGGTCGGCGTCGGTGACCGCGTGCGCGTCGACTTCAATCACCGATCGGTGCGCGCGTGGGTGACCGGCGACGCCGAGGTGACCGCCGAACTCAAGGCGTTGACGAAGTGGCTCGGCTTCGGGCCGCCGCCGTCGTTACTGGCGCTCCTCACGTGGGCGAGCGAACGCTGGTACAGCCCCCTCAGTCGCTTCCTCCTCGCCAGTTCGCCCAAGCATCTCGTGACCTCGCTCCCGACGCCGCCCGTCGCCGAGGCGCTGGCGCGGTCCACCCTGGTCGGCGTCAGCGCGGTCGAGCCCGGGGTCCTCGAGGTCGCGCCCACGACCGATCCGTTGGCCCTGATCCTCTACGCCTACGAGACGTGTCGCGAGCGAGAGGGTTCACTGCTCGTGCTGGTGCCGACCGAGTCGTGGGCGCAGCGCCTTCGCGGACGACTCGAACAGCGGGGCTGCGCCGTGGCGTCGGGTGAGTCGCAGTGGGACCGGATGCGTGCGGGCTGGCCGGTCGTCGTGGGGTCGCGCGGCGCCGCGCTCGCCGCCGTGCCCAAGGTCAGCGGCGCGGTCGTCGTCGACGCCGACGATGAGTCGTATCGATCACAGGCCGCGCCCACGTGGGACGCGGTGACGATGTTGCGTGAACGCTGCCGGCGAGACGATGCGCCGTTGTGGTGCACGTCGACGTTCCCGTCACCGGAGCTCATCAATGACGAGCCGTTTCGCCCGTGGGGGCTCACGAGTGCCGGTTGGCCGCGCGTCGAGGTCGTCGATCGTCGACTGAGCGACCCTCACGACGGCGTCTTGTCGCGCGACGCGGTGATCGCGGCGCACCGCGCGCTCGAAGGACCCGAGAAGGTCGCGGTCGTGGTGCTGCTCCAACGACTGGGCACGGGTCGACTCGTGGCCTGCCAGAAGTGCGGGGAGTTGGCGCGGTGCGCGACCTGTGGCCAGGGGGAGGAGATCGTCGACGGCCAATTGACGTGTCGCGATCGACATGAACGTCGCGCCAACTTCTGTCGAAGCTGCACGGCCACGAACTTGAAGCCGATACGCGCCGGCGTGACGACGCTCGCGCGCGACGTCGCCGCGCAACTGAACCGGGACGTCAGCGAGGTGACGGCCACCCTCGACATCGACGCACCACTCGCGAGGGTCGTCGTCGGCACCGAAGCGGTCTGGCAGCGCGTGCGCCGATGCGGCACCGTCATCTTCGTGGACTTCGATCAGTACCTCCTCGCGCCGCGAGCGTCCGCACGGCGAAGTGCGATCACCGCGGTCGCCAAGGCCGGACGTCTGGTCGGGTCGCGAAGCGATCGTCGCGGTGACGTCCTACTCCAGACACGACGCCGTGACGATCCCGTCGTGGAGGCGCTGGTGCACGCGCGATTCGATGATCTCATCGCCGACGAGATCGAGACGGCCAAGCTGCTCGGTCTCGCACCGTACGGTGCGCAGGCCGAGGTCACAGGTGACGGTGCCCAGCAGTTCGTCGAGCAGCTGATCGACGTGACGGTGCACCACTCCGAGGGAGGTTTCCTCGTCCGCGCGCGCGACGTCGCGACGTTGAGCGACGCCCTTCGCGCGGCGAACCGTCCGAGCGGACGTCTTCGCGTGGCGGTGCAGTAGCCCCGAACAGGGTTCTCGCGCGAAGTCCGAGCGGTAAAGTGGGGGAGTGACGACCCTTCCGATACGAACGTACGGCGACCCAGTGCTGAACCTGGTGACGACCGACGTCGAGAACATCGACGGGAAGATCGCCGCCTTGGCCCAGACCATGATCGAGACGATGAACGAGGCGCCCGGCGTCGGTCTCGCGGCGAACCAGGTCGGCGTGCAGAAGCGGCTCTTCGTCTACGACAAGGGTGACGGTCCCTTCGTGGTCGTCAACCCCAGGATCATCGAGACCGACGGTGAGTGGACCTACGAAGAGGGATGCCTCTCGGTCCCTGGGCTCAGTTGGGAGATCACGCGCGCGAACGCCGTGCACCTGGTCGGCTACGACCTCGACGGCAATGAGATCGACATCCAAACGGACGAGTTCGAAGGACGGATCTTCCAGCACGAGATGGATCACCTCGATGGCGTGTTGCTCATCGAACGACTCGACGCCGATCAACGTCGCGAGGCGAAGAAGATCCTGCGCCAGCGAAGTCTCGAGGTGTCGAGTTCCGATCCCGACGGATTGCACCTACTGCTGGGTGAGTAAATGCGCGTCGCGTTCCTCGGTACGCCCGAGGCTGCCGTACCGACGCTGCGCGCCCTCGTCGAGGCGGGCCACGACGTCGACATAGTGATCACCAGACCGGACCGTCGTCGCGGTCGCGGCGGCCACCTCTCGGCGAGTCCGGTCAAGGTCGCGGCGGAGTCGCTTGGGCTTCGCGTGGCACATCGACTGAGTGACCTCGAAGGCCTCTCGCTCGAACGAGGGATCGTCGTGGCGTACGGTGCGCTGATCCCGGGTCCGCTCCTCGAGCGCCTACCCATGCTGAACGTGCACTTCTCCTTGTTGCCGCGTTGGCGCGGTGCCGCTCCCGTCGAGCGCGCGATCCTGGCCGGTGACGCAGAGACCGGCGTCAGCGTCATGACCCTCGAGGTCGAACTCGACACCGGCCCCGTCCATCTGGAGCGGCGCGTCACCGTCGGCGACAAGACACTGGCGACGCTCTTGGGCGAACTCTCCGTGGTGGGTGCCGAGGCGCTCGTGGAGGTGTTGGCGTCGCCGTCACTGTTGTCCCAGGCCACGCCCCAGTCCGGCGAGGTCCTCTACGCGGCGAAACTCTCGAAGGAGGACTTCCACCTGCAGCCATCCCTGACGAGTGACCAATTGCTGCGCATCGTGCGTCTCGGTCGGGCCTTCACCTTCGTCGACGGTCGCCGGCTGTTGATTGAATCGGCCCGGCGCGAGGACGACCCCGAGAGGCCCGTCGGTCACGTGGCGCGACGGGGCGATCGTGTCGTGTTGGGTACGTTGGATGGTGCGCTCGAACTACTGAAGGTGCGTCCGGAGGGGAAGTCGTCGATGGACGCCCTCGCGTGGTGGTCAGGCGCGAGGCTCGATGAACGCTCGACCATGTGGGGTTGAGCATTCTGCGCGCGCCTAGGCTGCTCTCGTGACGCTGATCGACGCAGGACCTTCGGGAGCCCTACGCATCGCACCTTCAATTCTGAGCGCCGATTTCGGTTCGCTCGCGGACGCCGTGCGTGACGTGGACGCCGAGACGGACTGGTTGCACGTGGACGTCATGGACGGACATTTCGTGCCGAACGTCTCCATCGGGCCTCCCGTGGTGAAGTCGCTGCGCCGCTACAGTGCGCGATTCTTCGACTGTCACCTCATGATGAGCGAACCGGGGCGCTACCTCGAAGCGTTCAAGAACGCCGGGGCCGACGGCTGCACGGTGCACGTGGAGGTGGGCGGGACACGCTCACTGATCGAAGAGGCACGCTCGCTCGGCCTGCGTGTCGGACTCGCGGCCAATCCCGATACCCCCTTCATGGCGGTCGCGCCCTTCCTCGGTGACATCGACCTCCTCCTCTTGATGACGGTCTTTCCGGGTTTCGGCGGTCAGTCGTTCATCGGCGACGTGATGGGCAAGGTCAACGAAGCCCGTCGCGAGGTCGACGCGAACGAACTGGCCCTCGACATCGAGGTCGACGGCGGCATCGATGTCGAGACGGCACCTATCGCCGTCGAGGCGGGCGCCAACGTCCTGGTCGCGGGCTCGGCGGTGTTCAGTCGACCCGATCCACTCGAAGCGGCCCACGCCCTTCGCGTCGCCGCGCGAAGCGGCCGTGCATGAGGTTCTCCAATAGCGAGTTGATGACGATGGCAATGGGCGCCGGCGACAAGGCGCGGTACCTGTCCCCACCGAATCCGTGGGTCGGAGCGCTCGTCGTCAGCGATCGGGGCGTCGTGTTGAGCGAGGGTCACACCCAAGTGCCGGGCGAGTCCCACGCCGAGGTCGAGGCGCTGCGCCGAGCGGGCGAACAGGCCCGGGGCGCGACGATGGTGGTGACACTCGAACCCTGTTCGCATCAGGGACGCACCGGACCGTGCGCCGAGGCCATCATCGCGGCCGGCATCGCCAAGGTCATCGTCGGCACCATCGATCCCGACCCGCGCGTCTCGGGATCGGGGATCGAACTGTTGAAGGCGTCGGGTGTCGACGTGGAAGTCGGCATCGAGGAGGAGGCGGTCCGAGCGCAACTGGCGCCATATATATGGCACCGCGTCACCGGACGTCCCTACGTCGTACTGAAGGTGGCGAGCACCCTCGACGGCATCGTCGCCATGGCGGACGGATCGAGCCAGTGGATCACCGGCGAGGAGGCCCGCCGCGACGCCCACGTGCTTCGCGCCCAGAGTCAGGCAGTGCTGGTCGGTGCGGGGACGGTCCGCAGCGACGACCCGGCACTGACTGCGCGACTCGGCGACCTCGTGCTCGAGCCGCTGCGCGTGGTGCTCGGTGCCGCACCCGAGGGGGCCAAGGTCCGACCGTGTCTCGAACTGACCGGCGACCTCGGCCACGTGCTCGACGAGATCGCCCAACACGACGTGCTCCAATTGCTCGTCGAGGGCGGGCCGTCGACGGCCAGCGAATTCCTGGACGCCGGCCTGGTGAACCACGTGGTCTGGTACCAATCGGCGAGCTTTGGCGGCTCGACCGGTACGCTGGGCGCCCTGGCGGGTCTCTCAACCCCAACGATTGCAGCACTTCGCCGTGGTCGAATCGTCGACGTGCGCCAGGTGGGGGAAGATATTCGAATAGACGTGGAGGTCTGATGGCGCTGTCAACGATCGAAGAAGCCATTGCGCAGTTGCGCAGAGGCGGCATGGTCGTCGTCGTGGATGACGAGGATCGCGAGAACGAGGGCGACCTCGTCATGCCGGCCCAGGACGTCACGCCCGAGAGCATGGCGTTCTATCTCGAATACACGTCGGGGGTGTTCTGCGTGCCCCTGGAGTCCTCGCGGGCCGACGAGCTGGACCTGCCACTCATGGTCGTGGCGAACACCGAGGCCCAGCGCACCGCCTTCACAGTGACCGTCGACTACCGCCACGGCACGACGACCGGCATCTCGGCCAGTGACCGCGCGGCGACGATTCGCGCCCTCATCGATCCCGCGACGCGGGCGAACGACCTCAACCGACCGGGTCACATCTTCCCGCTGCGCTACCGCGAAGGTGGCGTCTTGAAGCGGGCCGGGCACACCGAGGCGACCGTGGACCTCTGTCGGCTCGCGGGGAAGTACCCCTCGGGCGTGCTGTGTGAGATCGTCACCGCCGACAAGTCCGACATGGCCCGCTTGCCCGAGCTCGAGGCATTCGCCGCCAAGCACGGGCTCCCGATCATTTCGATCGCCGACCTCATTCGGTACCGGAGCCACTCAGAGAAGCTGGTGCGACGAATCGCCGAAGCCTCCCTGCCGACCGAGTTCGGCCAGTTCCAGGCGTTCGTCTTCGAGAGCGTCCTCAACGGAGAGCAGCACATGGCACTCGTCTACGGCGACATCTCGACGACGCCGGACGTCCTCGTGCGCGTGCACTCAGAGTGCCTGACCGGTGACGTGTTCACCTCGCTGCGCTGTGACTGTGGACCACAACTCCAGACGGCCCTCGCCAAGGTGGCGGCTGAGGGCGCGGGTGTGGTCGTGTACCTGCGCGGTCACGAAGGTCGCGGTATTGGACTGGCGCACAAGATCCAGGCCTACGCACTCCAGGAGGACGGTCGCGACACCGTGGACGCCAACATCGAATTGGGCCTACCGGTCGACTCGCGTGAGTACGGCATCGGGGCGCAGATCCTGGTGGACCTCGGGGTCACCTCGATGCGTCTGCTCACCAACAACCCGAGCAAGCGCGGCGGTCTCGAGGGATTCGGCCTCAACATCGTCGAACGCGTGCCGCTCGAGACCAACCCCACGGCGTTCAACATCGACTACCTGCGCACCAAGCGTGAGCGCATGGGCCACATGCTCGGGGGACTCGATGGCCTCGAGTGAGGACACCGAACTCGACCCCAAAGCGCTCGAGGCCCTTCGGGTCCACGTGGGCGAGCACCTAGAGGGCGAACCACTCGGTCGAGGCGTTCGCATCGGCATCGCTTGCAGTCGTTTCAACGGCGGGATCACCCTTCGACTGCTGGAGGGCGCGCTTGGCGCGCTTCGCGAGGCCGGGGTGGACCGGAGCGACATCTCAGTCGGTTGGGTCCCGGGCGCCTTCGAACTTCCCTTGCTGGCGCTCGCGTACGCGGACGGGGGACGGCCCGTCGACGCCGTGATCACCCTCGGCGCGGTCGTGCGAGGAGAGACGAGCCACTACGAGATCGTGTCGGGGGAGTGCGCACGCGGCGTGCAGGACGTGCAGTTGAGCACCCGCGTCCCGGTCGTCTTTGGCGTCTTGACGACCGAGACGTTCGCCCAGGCGCGTGAGCGCTCGCGCGCTGACGAAAGCAACAAGGGACGCGAGGCGGCCCTCACCGCCCTCGAGATGGTGTCGATCCTGCAGCAGGGATCGCTGGGCTCGTAGTGGAGGTTCGCGGGACCATCGAGTCATTCGACGCGTCGCGCGGTCTTGGCGTACTTCGAACCGACGATGGCGTCACGCTCGGTTTTCACTGCGTGGATATCGCTGACGGCACGCGCAGCATTGACGTGGGGGCGAGGGTCCGTGCCGAGAGGTCGGTCGGGCACGTCGGCCACGACGAAGCCCGTGCGATAGAGACCGTCTGACGCGTTCGCGTCCTTGCCTATTTGTGCGGCTTGGGCTTCACGGGGGCGGCCCCCAACTCAATTAACGCACCGGCGCGCGCGATGGTCGCGTTGGCGATTGCGAGGCGCAGGGTCGCGCGGGCACTGATCCGTTCCGCGGAGTTGGTGGCGACCGAGATCGTGGCGGCGTAGTTGGCCTTGGCGACGTTGACCGCGGCGACGAAGGTGGCGTTGATCACCTTCAGCTTGGCCAGATAGACCTTCTCGGCCGCTCGGTACTGCTTCAAGGTCGTGATGGCCGGTGTCGTCGTGGTGGTGGTGGAGGTCGTGGTCGCCGCGACGGTCGACGCTCCCGAGGCGAGCGGCGCCCCGATCGCGAGCGTCGCCATGAGCGCTAATGAGGCCACCGTGCGAACAGCGGAACCTTTCATCGTGAACCTTTCAATGGAATACCCAAATCGTACTGAGCGAACCTTTGAGAATCCTGTGAATACGGTGAATTTCCAATGTGAGAACCGTGTTGAGTACGTCGCGGTCGGACCTCGGGCGTCGCCGAAAGAGGGACCAAAAGGGATCGGCGCGCTGTCCCGGAGGACAGCGCGCCGATAGGGAGATGCAGGGACTAGGCGGTGGTCGTCGTCGTGGTGGCGGGGACCGTCGTCGTGGTCGTGGGAGGAACCGTGGTCGTGGTCGTCGTCGGTGTTGGCGCCGGCGGCGGGCCGAGGGCTACCAACGCTGCCGCACGAGCAACCTCGGCGTTGGCAACGGCCAGGTCCAAGGTGGCACGAACGACCGCACGCTCAGGAGCGGTGGTCGCCGAAGGGAACGCAGCGGCGAACGCGGCGTCCGCAGCGGCGACTGCCAGGCGGTACGTCTCGTTGATGCCGTGCAGCGACGTGATCCACGCGGAGTCAGCGCCACCGGCCGGAGGCGCGGGAGGCGCACCGAGGTTGACGAGCGCGGTGGAACGTGCACTCATGGCGTTGGCGATCGAGAGGGTCAACGCGGCACGCGCGGCCTCACGAGCGGCGGCACGGTCCGAGGAGCCCTTGGAGGCCTTGATGGCCGCCCAGTACTCTTTGCGAGCCACGCTCACGGTCGCCTGGAACGTCCTGTTGATGACCTTCAGCTGTGCCAAGTAGGCGCTCTCTTGCTTGCGGTAGGCCTTCCACGGACCGTCCGTGTGTGCCGACAGGGCAATGTGCGTCGAGTTTGATGCTGGCGAAGAGCTTGCGCCGAATGCGATCGCAGGGGTACTGATACCCATGGCCGCAATCATGGCTACTGCCACAACGCCTCGTGTACGGAACTTCTTCATATGGACCCCTTTCAAAGGAACGGTCCCAACTGTAGAAATCGAGATTTTGAAAAGACTGTGAGGTACTTGTTTTTTCGCTGTGAAGTCCCCGAGGCCGAAATCTCCTCGTGAGTGGGCAGAAGTGGGGCGGTACGCTCATTCCATGCGAGGTGAGCGATGACCACAATTTTGATAGTTGACGACGAACCGGGCGTGCGCGACCTGTTGCGCGACGCCATGGAGATCGCGGGCTACCAGACCGAGGTCGCTTCGAACGGGGCCGAGGCTCTCGACCTCCTGCGACGCCACAACGCCGACCTGTGCATCGTCGACATCAACATGCCCACCATGGACGGTTTTGAGTTCCTGGCGAAGCTGCGTGAACACGACACCCAGACGCCGGTCCTCATGCTCTCGGCCCGCGATTCGCCGGTCGACGTCGCCAAGGGCCTGCGGTTTGGCGCCGACGACTACGTGCGCAAACCCTTCAGCCTCGAAGAGATCCTGTTGCGAATCTCGGCGATCCTGCGCCGCGCCAACGCGGAGGTCGTCGACGACCTGGTGCTGAGCGCCGGACCCATCGTCATGAACGTCGACACGCACGAGATCAGCGTCAACGACGAGCCGGTGACACTGTCGGCGACCGAGTTCCGGCTCCTCGAGGTGCTCCTCGAGCGCAAGGACCGCCTGGTGACGCGCGAGCTCCTCTTACGCGAGGTGTGGAACATCGACTTCGACTCCGAGACCTCGGTGCTCGACACGTACATCTCCTACCTGCGCCGAAAGATCCACAAGGGTGACTTCGCGCCGATCACCACCGTTCGGGGCGTGGGCTTCAAGCTCGTCACCTGGACCGCGGGAAAGTGAAGATTGCCACTCGCCTGACGATCCTCCTGATCGTCCTCACCACCCTGGTGGCCCTCACGGTGGGTTGGTTCGCCGTGGAGGCGAGCACCCGCTCGCAGTACACGGTGCTCAACGACAAGATCAACGTCGTCATCCGCAGCGGCAAGGGTGATCCGACCGCGGCACTGAGCAACGCCCTCAACGTCGTGCAGGCCAACACGTACGACCTCACGCTGGACGTCATCGACCCCTCGGGTGGCGTCGTGCAGGTGAACTCGGGCTTCGTGCCGCTTCGAAAGAAACCGACGCTCGCCGACGTGAAGGCGTCGCTCAAGTTCGTCACGGCGCTCGCGACGCTGCCGGGCTTTCGCGTTCGGTCGGTCTACATCGGCGGCGGCGACTACCTCATGGTCGCGGGCTCGACGTCGCAGATCTCCAAACAGAGCCAGCAACTGATCCGAGAGGTCGCCCTGACCGGTCTGCTCGTGGCGTTGGTGATGATGGTGCTCGCCCGACTCGTCATGCGCAAGGACCTCAGCACGATGGAGCGGCTCATCGGCTACGCCAGTGACGTCGCCAAGGGTGACGAACAGGGACAGATCCCTCCGAGCGTCGGGAGCCGCGACGTCCGCGAACTCCAGGCGGCGCTCGCCACCATGGTCGTGGCCCTGCACCAGCGCATCGCCATCGAGTCGCGCAGCGTCGAGGCGATGCAACAGTTCGTCGGTGACGCGTCGCACGAACTGCGCACGCCGCTCACGGTCATCAAGGGTTACAACGAACTGCTCACCAATCCCGCGCTCACCGACGAGCAACGCACCCGCGCGGTCGAGCGCGTACGTCGCGAGGTGGACCGGATGGACTCCCTGGTCGCCGACCTCCTCCTCTCGGCCGAGGCGAGAGAAGCGCCACAACACCTCAACCAACTGGTCGAGCTGAGCACGCTCGTGCGTGCGCGCACCCAAGAGTTCGAGAACGACCATCCCGAACGGGCGCTCACCCACGACATCGCCACGGGCCTCACGATCCACGGACGCGAAGACCTGATCGACCGGCTGATCACGAACTCGTTCTCGAACATCATCCGTCATACGTCAAAGGACGTCGCGGTGCGAGTACACCTGCGCCGCGAGGGTCACAATGCCGTGCTCGTCATCGAGGACGCAGGCTCGGGTCTCCCCGAGTACGGCGTGCGTCCTCAGCGCTTTCGCCGCTTCGACGAGTCGCGATCTCGTGAGACCGGGGGCTCGGGACTCGGCATGAGCATCATGGCCGACATCGCGGAGGGACTCGGCGGATCGATGACGACGTCGAAGAGTTCGCTCGGCGGGCTCGCGCTCAACTTCAGTTTCGCCCTCGCCGACGAGGTCGCTTAGCCTTCGTCGGGCGCCGCGGCGGGGGTGGTCGCCGCGCGCACGTAGAGCTGCTGGACTTCGGCCAAGGCGTTCTTGTAGAGCTCGACGTGCTCGCCGAGTCGGGTGCCGCCGGCATGGAGCATCGCCGCGATCGTATCGATGACCAACTGCGCACCGGCCAGGTTGGGCGGTGTGGCGCTCAACTGGAGAGCCGCCAACTGCAAGAGCACGAAGAAATGGTTACCCAAGACCGTCTCGACGGGCGTCGCTCGCAGGTACGCGATCTCCTCTGATTCGTCGAAGGATGCCTCAGCGTGCTCATCAGTCATCCCAGTAAGGTATCGCGCCGGGCTGATTTGTCGTCGTGGCACCGGCCATTTACCGAACCATTTCGGCGATGAACGCCGTCTGCTAAAGTACTTGGGCAGTTCAGCAAGTGAGGTTGGCAGTGCCAACGTCCACCTGGCCACCATTGTGCGCCGGGTTCCCAGGAGTTTTGCGACCCGCTTGCCGTGGTGGCGCCATCGAGGCGTCACGAAGAGCAAGGAGAGAGTTATCGCAACAGTGCCTGGAGACCACCGCGTCAATGAACGTATTCGCGTAGACACGGTTCGCCTGATCGACAACGAGGGAAACCAACGTGGCGTGATGGCAACCCGCGAAGCATTGGCGTTGGCCCGAAGCCTCGACCTCGACCTTGTAGAGATTGCGCCGACGGCGCAGCCGCCCGTCTGTCGCATCATGGACTACGGGAAGTTCAAGTTCGACGAGGCGCAAAAGGCCAAGGAATCGCGTCGAAAGACCCTCAACGTGGGCGTCAAGGAGATGAAGTACCGACCGAAAATCGGTCCGGGGGACTTCGACACCAAGACCCGGCTCGTGGAGAAGTTCCTGAACGAAGGTCACAAGGTGAAGGTCACCATCATGTTTCGTGGACGCGAGTCAGCGCATCCCGAGCTCGGCAAGAAGATCCTCGATCGGATCGTCGAGAAGCTCGAGGACGTCGCCAAGGTCGAATCGGCCGCGAAGCTCGATGGTCGCAACATGATCATGGTCCTAGGACCGGAGAAGAAGGCGAAGCCCAAAGTGGCCGAGAGCCCGAAGGTCGCAGCACAAGAAGTAACCGCACCGAGTATTTCGGTGGAAGCGAACGCAGAGGAGGGCTGAAATGCCGAAGATGAAGACTGACAGTGGTGCCAAGAAGCGAATCAAAGTGACCGGCAGCGGGAAACTGCGTCGACGCAAGGCGTTTCGTGGCCACCTCATGGAGAAGAAGTCGTCCGTGCGCGCTCGGCGCCTCGGACGTGAGACTGACCTGCCCAAGGCGTTGGAGAAGAAGACCAAGCGCCTTATGGGTCTGTAGAGAGTTCGAGACGAGAGAAGGAAATTTATGGCACGCGTAAAGAGGGCGGTTAACGCCAAGAAGCACCACAAGGCGATCCTGGAAGAGGCCAAGGGTTACTACGGTGACCGGAGCCGGACCTTTCGCTCCGCGAACCAGGCCGTCCAGCACTCGGGCGTCTACGCCTTCCGCGACCGCCGGGCACGCAAGGGCGACATGCGTCGTCTCTGGATCCAGCGCATCAACGCGGGCACCCGGGCACACGGCATGAGCTACAGCCGCTTCATCGCCGGGCTGAACGCCGCGGGCATCGAAGTCGACCGCCGTATCTTGGCGGACCTGGCCGTGAACGACAGCGCCGCCTTCGCGGCGATCGTCGCCCAGGCTGGCGCCGCGCTCACGAAGTAGTCGCCCTGATCGAGCAGTTGGGGTCGTCGCACCAACGAGTGCGTCGACTTCGTCGACTCATCCAGAAGCGTTCACTGCGCTGGAGTGAAGGCGCCTGCGTCATCGAAGGACCGGACCTCGTGTTCGCCGCCCTGGAGAGCGGTGCCGCGTTCGAGGCGATCTACCTGGACGCGGGCGAGGCGTCGTCACCGGCGTTGGCCGCGCTGGTGCTGCGCGCCAGTGACCTCGGCGTGCGACTCTTCACCCTCGAGCCCGGCGTCCTCGCCAAAGTCGCTGACGCGCGAACGCCTCAACCGGTCCTAGCGTCCGTACGCTTCGCGCCGCGCGAAGTCGCCGCCGTTGCGTGCGAGGGGCTGATCTTGGTGGCGCACGACCTGAAGGACCCGGGAAACGCCGGCACGATCATCCGATCGGCCGACGCGGCCGGGGTGACCGCGGTCATCTTCACGGGACAATCGGTCGATCCCTATAACCCCAAGACGCTGCGGGCCACCGCCGGTTCGATCTTTCACCTCGACGTGTGCGTGGCCCCGCTGGAGGCCACGCTGACGCACTTCGCTGGATTGGGCGCTCAGACATTCGCCACCGTCGTTCGAGGGACCACGAGCTACCGCGACGTGTCGTTCTTGACCCCGACGGTGGTGGTCATCGGCAACGAGGCCGATGGACTCAGCGCCGATGAAATCGCCGCCTGTGAGCGCTCCATCACGATTCCGATGGCCGGGCAGAGCGAGTCACTCAACGCCGGCGTCGCAGCGTCACTCATCGCGTTCGAGGCGCTCTGGCAGCGGGAACGCCAGCACCCCGTCGCCACCACCTAGCCTTTAATCGTCATGACCACCTCACCTCTCGACAACCTCGCTGAGCAGACGGCGCAACTGCTCGCGACGATCACCGACCTGGCGACCATCGAGGAACTTCGCGAGAGCGAAGCGAGCATCACCGGACGGCGTTCGATCCTCTCGACGTTGCAGAAGTCCCTCGGTGTGCTCGCCCCCGAGGACCGCAAGGAGGCCGGGGCGAGACTGCAAGAGGCCCGTCGCGTCGTCGAGGGCGCACTCGAGGACCGTCGCGAAGAGCTCCGCGCCCTGGCTCGCGTTGAAGTGCTCGCTCAGGACCGCCTGGACCTGGGCGACGTCGTCGTGAGCACCGTCACGTGGCCCGCGTCGGTCGGTCACCCGAATCTGGTCGCCATCACCCAGCGCGAACTCGAAGACGTCTTCGTCGCCATGGGTTTCACGGTGGCCGAAGGTCCCGAGGTCGAGAGCGACTGGTACAACTTCGAAGCCCTGAACATCCCGCCGGCGCACCCCGCGCGCGGGATGTGGGACACCTTCTACGTCGACCTCGGCGAACCCGAGACCGTCGTGCTGCGAACGCACACGTCGCCCACGCAGATTCACCTGATGGAAGAGGCGGTCGCTCACAACACGCTGCCCATTCATTCGGTCATGCCCGGGCGCTGTTATCGCCGCGACACGCCCGACCCTCGCCACCTCGCGACCTTCCACCAGATCGAGGGACTGGTCATTGATCGCGGCATTGCGTTCGCCGATTTAGCCGGGGTCATCGAGACCTTCACCCGGGCGTACTTCGGACCCGACATCGAGTCACGTCTGCGGCCCGGTTATTTCCCCTTCACCGAACCATCGGCGGAGTTCGAGGTCACGTGCACGATCTGTCGCGGCGAAGGATGTCGCACCTGTTCGCACACTGGATGGATCGAACTCGGCGGCTGCGGGGTCGTCGATCCCGCGGTTCTGGCGGCGGTCGGCATCGACAGTGACGAGTGGAGCGGATTCGCCTTCGGCTTTGGCATCGATCGCTGCGCTCAGATGCGACACGAACTCGGCGACATGCGCGCGCTTATCGAAAACGACACGCGATTCCTGGAGCAGTTCTCGTGAAGATCTCCCTCTCGTGGCTCCGCGAGTTCGTCGACCTGCCCGAGTCGACCGACGAGTTGCGCGAGATCCTTGATGACCTCGGGCTCGTCGTCGAGGGCATCGAACACGTCGGCGAAGGATTGGACGACGTCGTCGTCGCGCGCATCGATGAGATCCGCGCGATCGAGGGTGCCGACCGCGTTCGTCTCGTCGTCGTGGACGCGAGCGATGGTCCGCTCGAGATCGTCTGTGGCGCGATGAACATCTCGGTGGGAGACCACGTGCCCCTCGCACCGATCGGTGCGGTCTTGCCGGGCAATTTCGAGATCACCCGACGCACGATGCGCGGAGTGACCTCGAACGGCATGCTCTGCTCGGCGACGGAGTTGCGCCTCGGCGACGACCATTCCGGTCTGATGCTCCTCGACAACCTCATCGATCCGATCGTGGGCACGCCTCTGCTCGAGGCGCTCGATATCACGCCCGACGTCGTCTTTGACATCACGGTCGAGGGGAATCGACCAGACGGATGGTCCGTGATGGGCGTGGCGCGCGACCTGGCGACGCGCCTTGGCCGACCGCTGACCCAGCCGACCCTCGCCCAGACCAACTCGAAGGTGGCGACCGACTCGTACGCGGGCGCGGGCATCGATGCCCCCGATCTCTGCGGACGTCTCACGGTCTCGGCGTTGCGCCGCGTCACGGTGGGGCCCTCGCCGCGGTGGGTCGCGGCGCGACTCCTGAGCGCCGGGCAGCGACCGATCTCGAACGTCGTTGACGCGTCAAATCTCGTCATGCTCGAACTCGGTCAGCCGACCCACCCCTACGACGCCGCCCACGTCGCGAAGCGGACGTTACGCGCGCGCCGCGCCCGCCCCGGCGAGACGCTCGAGACGCTCGACGGTGTCGCGCGAGCCTTGGCGCAGATGGGCCGGGGACTTGGTGACACCGGCGAGGACTGCGTGATCGTCGACGGCGACGACACCGTGCTCGGCCTGGCGGGCATCATGGGCGGCGCATCGAGTGAAATCAGCGCGACGACCACCGACGTGCTCTTGGAGGCGGCGTACTTCGATCCGATGAGCGTGGCACGAAGTTCAAAGCGTCATGGTCTTCGCAGCGAGGCGTCCAATCGATTCGAGCGCGGCGTCGACCCGGAGTTGGCTCTGCGCGCGGCCGCGCGGTTCGTGGCCGTGCTCCGAGAGAGTTGTCCAGACCTCGAATGGTTGGCCGATCCACTCGACGTCCGAGGCGAGACGCCATCGTCACCGACGATCTCGGTGACCTCACCCGACATCGAGCGGCTCCTCGGCGTGTCCATTGCCATTGACGAAGCGGCGACACTATTGCGCGGTCTTAATTTCGAGGTCAGCGCCGACGGTGACGCCTTGCAGGTCGTGGCGCCGACGTCGCGACCCGACATCCGAAACGGGGCGGCCGGTCGAGCCGACGTGATTGAGGAAGTGGCCCGTCTCTACGGCTATCGCCGGATCCCTCGCCGCACCCCCACGTGGCCCGAGCCGGGCGGTCTCACTGCGCGTCAGAAACTGCGTCGTCGGGTCCGTGACATCATCGTCGACCTCGGTGCCATCGAATGTTGGACGGCAACGCTCGTCAGTGACGCGGAGTTCGACGTGCTGCACCGCGGCGTCGCGCGCGTGCGGATCACCAATCCCTTGGCCGCCGACGAGTCGGTGTTGCGTGCGACATTGCTGAGCGGTCTCGTGCGGACCTGGGCGCGCAACTATGAACGCGGCACCGGCGACGTGGTCGTCGCGGAGATCGGCAACATTTTCTCTCACCCGGACGTCGCCGAGGCGCCTCGACTCACCCGTGGCGGCGCCGGCGGTTCGATCGAACTGGCGCTGCCCGAGGAGAACGAGCGCGTCACCATCGTCCTTGGCCGCGAGCACGATGACGCCACGACGGCGGTCGCGCTCTGGGCGACGTTCGCCGAGCGACTAGGCCTCGATGACGTCGTCGTGCGCACGAGCGAGCACCCTCCCAAGGGTCTTCACCCGACACGCTGTGGCGCACTGGTGGACCGGACCTCGGGCGCGGTCCTCGGCTACGTGGGCGAGGTTGACAGCGACCTGGTCGAGTCGGTGCTTTCGAGCTCGGCACCGCGACGACTGGGCGTCCTCAACATCGACTTCGACGCGCTGTGCGACCGCGCGAAGGCGACGCGACGAGGTGAGTTCGCCGCGGTCCCAAGCAAGTATCCGAGCGCGACGGTCGATCTCGCGCTGGTCACGCCGCGAACCATGCACGCCCAGGACCTGGCGCGTGCGCTTCGCGAGGCGTCGCCGCTCGTGGAACGGGTCGAACTCTTCGACGTCTACGAGGGGAGTTCGCTGCCCGAGGGGGCACGCAGTCTCGCCTACCGCGTGCGTTTCAGTTCTTCGGAACACACGCTCAGCGAGGGCGAGGTGGCGAGTGCTCGCAACGAGTTGATCGCCGCGGCCACCTCGCTCGGCGCGACGCTGCGCTAGCCCCGGCGTGGCGAAGGGTAGTTTGCCAGGGTGATCGAATTCGTACCCCTCGCTGACGAGGGACGACGCTTCAACGGCGAGTTCTCGGTACGCCTCGGCGACGCCGACGCGAACGCCTATCTCCGCCTGGACGGCATCGCGCGCATGCTCCAGGACATCGCCACGGACGACTGGGACGACACCGGTGTCGAGTCCACCGATACGTGGGTCGTACGACGCACCGCCCTTCGGGTGGCCGACGGTGGCCGCTGGCCCCGCTACAAGGAGCGACTCGCCCTCACGACGTGGTGCGGCGGGGTCGGCGCCGCGTGGGCGGAACGACGAACGAACATCTCGATCGACGGTCGATTAGTGATCGAGGCGGTGGCGCTCTGGGTGCCGATCGACCCGTCGGGTCATCCCGTGCGGATCAGGCCGGAGTTCTTCGAGGTCTACGGTGACGCGATCCGTGATCGCAAGGTCTCGGGCCGGGTCTCGAAGCCGGTCGTGGCGCCCGACGCGCTGAGGCGACCATGGCCGCTTCGCCGAGCCGATCTTGACGTCGTGGGCCACGTGAACAACGCGGCGGTGTGGCAGGCGGTCAGCGAGGTCGTGGACGCCCCGGTCACCGCGGTGACGGTCGTACACCACGGTCCGGTCGAGAGCGGACACGAGGTGACCCTCGCGTACGCGCCCGGATCACTCTGGCTGTTGGTCGACGACGTGGTCCAGGTCTCGGCCGAATTCTCCGGCTAGCTCGGCCTCAGCTTCGGACGCTCGTTCGCTCGGTTCGACCGTCGTCTTGGGTGGACTGGTGGCGAAGATGCAACCAACGAGGACGAGCGGGAAGCCGAAGATGATCCCCGACGTCAGGGCCTCGTGGAGGCCAATGACGCCCAGGACGACCGCGATGGCGGTGTTGAAGTACGTGACGACGACCGAGCGCGACGAACCGACCTCTTTCACCAACTCGAAGAAGACCAGGAACGCCGTCGCGGTGCACACGACCGAGAGCACCGCCATGCAGCTGAAGGTCTCGCCCGAGATGTGGTGCGGCCAGTGCACCATGGCCCACGGGAGCCAGCAGAGCGCGACGAGGGACGTCGCGCCCGCCACGACGGCGACGCCCGGCACGCGGGCGAGCTTCGTGGCGAGCAGGATCGGTCCGACGCAGTAACCGAGCACGACGATCATCATCATCGCGATCCACTTCAGTGAACCACCCTTGAGGTCAAGGCCCACGAGCAGCGCCACACCGAGTGCCCCGATGCCCAGTCCGAGGTAGCGCTGACGTGAGATGTGCTCTTCGGTCCGTCGTAGTCGTTGCACCAGCACGGCCAACAACGGCACGCAACAGATCAGCAGACTCGTGAGCGAACTCGAGATGTGACGTTCGGCCGTCGCCATGAAATACCACGGGATGCCGAATTCGACGATGGCGAAGGCCGCGATCCATTTGAAGTTCCGCACCAAGACCCCAAACTCTCCTCGCACGATGACGATCGGCAGCAACAACAGGGCCGCCGGACCAGTACGCAGGAACACCATGACGCCGGGATCGAGATGGCGGACGGCCACGCGAATCAAGAGGTAGGGGATGCCCCAGATGACGGCCATCGCCAAAAATAGGGCCCAACCTCGTCGCGACATGAGAAAAAGTCTAGTGCCCGCCTGTAATACTTGCGTTTTTATGTCTCCATGTGCATAAAATGTCATTATGCGTGTTGGAGTAGTTGGTGCCACCGGGTACGCCGGATCGGAGTTGCTGCGGCTCTGCGCGTCCCACCCTGATCTCGAGGTCGTGCTCGCGACCGGGGACTCCAACGCCGGCAAGCGTATTGGGGAGTTCGTACCGGCGCTGGCGGCGCTGTACCCGTCGACGGAGTTCACCAAGGTCGATGATCTGGCGTCGACAGAACTCGACGTCGTCTTCGTGGCGCTCCCGCACGGTCACAGCCAGCACATTGTCCCCGAGCTGGTCGAGCGAGGCACGACGGTGGTCGACCTCGGTGCCGACTTTCGTTTGAAGCGAGTCGAGGACTACTCCGAGTGGTACGCGCACGAGCACGACGCGCCCCACCTTCTCGGTCGCTCGGTCTACGGACTCGTCGAGCGTCACCGCAGCGAACTCGTCGGCGCCACGCTGATCGCCGCACCGGGCTGCTACCCGACGGCGAGCGCTCTGGCACTGGGACCGTTCCTCGACGCCGGACTCATCGATCGCACCGGCATCATCATCAACGCCCTGAGCGGTACGTCCGGGGCCGGTCGAGCGACGAGCGATCGATTGCACTTCTCGCGTCTCGCCGGCAACGCCGAGGCCTACGGTCTTTTGACGCACCGCCACACCATCGAGATTCAGCAGGAACTCGAAGCAGAGGTCATCTTCACGCCGCACCTCGTCGCGACGAGTCGCGGGATGCTCGTCACCGCGTACGGGCAACTGAGTGACGCCGCGCTGACCACTCGGGGAGCGCTCGACGTCTTGCGCGACGTGTACGCGAACGACGCCTTCGTGGTCGTCACTGATGAGCCTCCGACGTTGAAGGATCCCGTGGGCAGCAACCTCTGTTTCGTGAGCGCTCGGGTCGATCGTCGAACCGGTTGGTTGGTTGCGATGAGTTCGCTCGACAATCTCATCAAGGGCGCGGCCGGTCAAGCCATCCAAGCGTGGAACGTGGCGACTGGTCGCGACGAAACGCTCGGCCTTCCGCTCTCGGGCGTGACGCCGTGAGGTCCCTCGTCGTCAAGGTCGGCGGCCACGCGCTCGACTCACTGGAGCCGACGTCGCCGGTGCTCGTCGACCTCGCCGCCGACATCGCCGAGTTACACGACGAGGGCGTCGAGGTCGTCGTCGTGCACGGCGGGGGACCGCAGATACAGACGCTCCTCGCCGACGTGGGCCTCGAAGGACACTTCAACAACGGGCTCCGCGTGACCGACGAGGCGACCATGCGCTACGTCGCGATGGCCCTCAGTGAGGTCAACCTGGCCGTCGTGTCATCCTTCAACCACCACGGACTCGTGAGTGTCGGACTCTCCGGCCCGGACGGCTCGGTCCTGTCGGCTGCGCCGCTGGGCGACGTCTGGGGCCGAGTCGCCGCCGTGCCCAAGGTCCGTGCCGAGGTCATCACGGCCCTCTGGCGCGAAAACTTCACGCCGGTCATGAACTCGATCGCGGTCGACGACCACGGAGGCCTCCTCAACTGCAACGCCGACACGGCCGCCGGCGCCGTCGCGAGTTCGCTCGGCGCGATGCTGGTCCTTCTCAGTGACGTTGACCAGTTGCGTCGCGACCCCGACGATGCGACGACCGGTCTCGAGACGGTAACCGCGACGCAACTCGTCGAACTGGTCTCGTCAGGTTCGGCGCGCGACGGCATGCGTCCCAAGGGCCTGGCTGCGCTCGACGCCCTCGAAGGCGGCGCGACGTCGGTGTTGATCGCGAACGGTACACGGCCCCACGCGCTGGCGGGCGCGCTGGCGAGAACGAACCCCACGACGGAGGTAGTGCGATGATTCGACACTTCATCACGATCGATCAGTTGAGCGACGCCGACCTCGACGTCATCTACGAACTCGCGCGTTCACCGTTCGACGACGAGACATTGAAGGGCCAGGGGGTCGCGCTCGTCTTCGAACGTCCGAGCCTTCGCACCCGGGCATCGAGTTCGGTCGCCGTGCACGAACTCGGAGGCTTCGCGACGTTCTTCAGCGATGACGAGGTCGGGATCGACAGTCGCGAGTGTGCTGAAGACATTGCGAGGACCCTCGCCGAGATGTTCGCCATCGCCGGTCTGCGGGTGCGCAATCACGCCATCTTCGAGCGGATGCGCGCCGCGTCGATCGACCGCATGTCGTTGATCAACCTCTTGAGCGGAGCGGCGCACCCGACCCAAGCCGTCGCCGACGTGCTGACGATCGCGGACCAGTTCGCCAAGGGCGACGTGCACGGCCTCGCGGGGCTCGAGGTCGCCTACGTCGGGGACGCCACGAACGTGACGCGGTCGCTCGCGGTCGCCCTCTTGCGACTCGGCGTCAACGTGACCGTAGGTGCACCGAAGGGTTACCAACTGACCAAGGGTGGGCCCGAGGACCCGAGAGCGCTGAAGGGTCCAGGAACCCTTCGTCTCACCGACTCAGCGAGCGAGGCCGTGAAAAAGGCGGACGTCATCTACACCGACGCGTGGGTATCCATGGGTATGGAAGCGGAGACCGAACAGCGCCGACGCGACCTGTCGGATTTTCGCGTCGACGAGAAACTGCTGGCGCTGGCGAAGAAGCGCACGGTCCTGCTGCACTGTCTGCCGGCACACCGCGGCGACGAAGTGACCAACGCCGTGCTCGATAGCGCACAGTCACTCGTGTGGCGTCAAGTGTTTCACCGTCGTTCAGCGATGATCGGCGTTTTACGTTGGATAAAAGGGGAGAATCAATGACCAAGACGCAACGACAGCACCGGATCGGTGAACTGATTGAGCGCGAGCGTATTTCGACGGCCGCTCAGTTGGTGACGCGTCTGCAATCCGAGGGCATCTCGGCCACGCAGGCGACGGTGACACGCGACCTGCAAGAACTGGGCACGATCAAGGTCCGCGACGAGAACGGCGTGCGCCGAATCGTGACGGCGACCGCGTCGAACTTCACCCACGCACCGCTCGACCACCTTCGTCGAATGATGGGGGAGTGGGTCGTCTCGGTCGAGAGTTCCGAGAACCTCGTCGTCGTGCGCACACCACCTGGGTGCGCCCACGTGGTGGCGTCGGCGCTCGATCGAAGTTCCCTCGAAGGAGTGCTCGGCAGTGTGGCCGGTGACGACACCGTGCTCGTCATCGCCGACGAGAAGCGCGGCGGCATGTCGCTCGCGTCAGAGTTTCGCGCGCTGGCCGGACTCGAGGACTCCAATTCGTCGATGAAGAAGGGCAAGATCCAATGACCAAGCGCGTGGTACTCGCCTACAGCGGGGGACTCGACACCTCGGTCGCCATTCGCTGGATGATCGAAGAGTGGGGCGTCGAAGTCGTGGGTGTCCTCGTCAACGTCGGTCAAGACGTCGACAGCTCGGAGAGTTTCGACGACATTCGTGACCGGGCGCTCGCCGCGGGCGCTGTTGACTTCGTATTGGTCGACGCGCGACGTGAGATGGCCGAGGAGTTCTGCGCCAAGGCGATCCTCGCCAACGCCCGCTACGAGAACAAGTACCCGTTGGTGTCGGCGTTGTCTCGGCCCGTGATCGTGCGCCACCTCGTCGACCAAGCTCGCAAGTTCAAGGCGCAGGCCGTCGCCCACGGCTGCACGGGCAAGGGCAACGACCAGGTCCGTTTCGAGGTCGGCACCCACGCGCTCGCACCCGACCTCGAAGTGCTCGCACCGGCTCGCAACTGGGGGATGACCCGCGCCGATTCGGTCGACTACGCAATGAAATGGGACATTCCGATCAAAGCGACGAAGGAGAAGATCTACTCGATCGACGAGAACCTGTGGGGACGCGCCATCGAATGCGGGGCCATCGAGGATCCGTGGGACGCACCGCCCGAAGAGCCCTACACCTTGACGAGGGTCACCAATCTCGAGCCGGTGGAATTGACGGTCAGTTTCCGCGCCGGTGTTCCCGTGGCGCTCGACGGCGTTGACATGCCGCTCGCGGACCTGATCCAGGTCCTTAACGCTCGCGCGGGCGCGACGGGATTTGGTCGACTCGACATGGTGGAGAATCGGCGCGTCGGCATCAAGAGCCGCGAGGTGTACGAGTGTCCCGCGGCGTTGGCGCTCATCAGCGCGCACGCCGACTTGGAGGACCTCGTGCTCGAGCGCGACGTGGCCCACGAGAAGGGGCGACTCGAAACGCGCTGGTCCGAACTGGTCTACGACGGTATGTGGTTCTCGCCGCTCAAAGAAGCGCTCGACGCCTTCATCGCCGACACGCAGCGCCACGTCACCGGTGACGTCCGTTTGCGCTTCGAGGCGCCCGGACTCATGCGCGTGGTCGGACGGCGAAGTCCCGAGGCGCTCTACGACTACGGACTCGCCACCTACGACGCCGCCGACACGTTCCGCCACGCCGACTCCGAAGGCTTCATCAGGATCTACGGCCTGGGCGTGAAGACGTGGGCCGCCCGTCAAGGCGCGAAGAACGCCACTCCGCCCGCGCCATGACGCTCTGGAGTGGTCGCTTCTCGTCGAGCATGGACGCGACCATGTGGGAACTCTCGGAGAGTTACTCGTTCGATCACGTCCTCTACGCGCACGACATCCTCGGCTCCAAGGCCCACGTCCAGGGCCTCGCCGCGGCGGGTCTACTCAGCGATGACGAGTGCCTGTTGCTCATGGCGGCCCTCGACAACGTGGGCGACGAGATCGAAGGCGGCCGCTTCGTCGTGTCATCGAGTGACGAGGACATCCACACCGCGATCGAACGTCGGGTCACCGAACTCGCCGGCGACGTCGGGGCGAAGCTCCACACCGCGCGGAGCCGCAACGACCAGGTCGCGACGACCCTTCGTCTCTTCACGCGCGACGCGCTCACCGAGGTCGCACTCTCAACGCTCAACCTGGTGGACGGCCTCGTGGACCTGAGCGACCGCTACGAAGGAGCGCAGCTGCCGGGCTACACCCACCTGCAACGGGCCCAACCGGTGCTGCTCAGTCACCACCTCGGTGCTCATGGCTGGTCGCTCCTACGCGACGTCGACCGCCTTCTCGACGCGCGCGACCGCATGAACGTCTCGCCGCTCGGTGCGGGCGCCCTGGCCGGCACGTCGCTCGCGATCGATCCCGCGGTCGCGGCGGAGGTCCTCGGATTCGACGGAGCCTTCACCAACTCGATGGATGCCGTGAGCGACCGGGACTTCGTGGCCGAGACGCTGTTCGACATCGCGCTGCTCGGCGTGCACCTCTCTCGCATGGGCGAGGAACTCGTGCTCTGGACGAGCGCGGAGTTCAATTTCGCGACGCTCGGTGATGACTTCACGACCGGCTCCTCGATGTTGCCCCAGAAGAAGAACAGCGACGTCGCGGAGTTGGCACGGGGCAAGAGCGGACGACTGGTCGGCAACCTGACGGGCCTCTTGGTGACGCTGAAGGGACTGCCACTTACTTACAACCGCGATCTGCAAGAGGACAAGGAACCGCTCTTCGACTCGGTTCGCCAGGTGCTCCTGGTGCTCGTCGCTCTTCGCGGCGCGTACGGTTCATTGACCTTCAACGAGTCGACGGCGTCGGCCGCCGCGAGCGATGAGTTCCTGGTCGCCATCGACATCGCGGAGGAACTGGTGAAGGAGGGACTCCCGTTTCGCCAGGCCCACGAGCAGGTCGGCCGCCTGGTGGGCGAGGCCGTCACGACGTCGCGCCCGTTCGCCGACGTGGTGCGCGATGACGCAAACCTCGCCCGGTTCGCCGGACTTTTCGAGCCGGGCGTCGCGCTCGGTCGTCGTCGCTCTCCGGGGGCGTCGGGGCCCGAGGCCGCCGGCGCCCAACGTCGCCAACTCGACGAAGCCCGGGCGAACGCCTCGACGCGCCTCTGACATCCATCGTCCGACGAGGTGTCACACGAACCGGTCACAGTGGAACCGGTGGTACCCCGCAGAAACCTACAGTGAGGATGAATGGTCGAACGTCTGATAACCCCGTCGAAGATCACGGCGTGGTTGGAATGTGCGCACTTCCTCTCGTTGCGAAATCAGGTTGACGCGGGCGTCCTGCACGTCGAACCCCAGCCGTTGGGTTCGCTCGCCGATCTCCTGATCGAGAAGGGCGCGACACACGAACGCAATTGCCTGATGGAGATGGAGAATGACGGCCGATCGGTGTACCAGGTCCCCGGTCGCAACCCCGACGAGACGTTCCTCCAGTGGGTGGCGAGGATCGGCAATCCGATGGACCGCGGCTACGACGTCATCTACCAGATGCCCTTCGTCCACGAAGGCATCCGCGGCATCGCGGACTTCCTCGTGCGCGTGAAGAATCCCGTCGACGGCTACTGCGGCTACGAGCCGGTCGACGCCAAACTCACGCGCGTGGAGGGAAAGCCCGGCCACGTGCTCCAACTCTGCTTCTACGCCGACGCCCTCGAAGACCTGACCGGGGCACCGCCTCGAGAGATGCACCTGTGGCTCGGCTCGGGGCTCCAAGAGTCGCTCCGCGTGGAGCAGTTCCGACCGTACTGGCGGCGCCTCCGTCGTCAGCTGGCCGACCTCCTCAATCGCGACAAGATCGAAGGGACGCGGCCCGAACCGTGCAACCACTGCGACTACTGCGAGTTCAATCAGGTCTGTGACGCACGGTGGCGAGAGGAGGATTCGCTCGTCTACGTGGCGAACATCCGACGGCCCGAATGGCTGGCGCTCGAAGCGGACGGCGTGCGCACGGTCGTCGAACTCTCGACGCGACGTGACCCGGTGCCCGAGCTGCACGAGGAGAGCCTCGCTCGACTCAGTCGTCAGGCCTCGCTGCAAGTGACGTCACGCTCGCGCCCCTCGGAGCCGCCGGCCTATGAATTGGTGGAGGCGAGTGACGACCCCGTCTTCGGCCACGGCTTTGACCTCTTGCCCCAGCGCGACGACGGCGACGTCTTCTTCGATTTCGAGGGGCATCCGTTCTGGACGGCGCAGAGCGATCTCTTCTTCCTGGCCGGTCTCTACTACCGCGACGAAGTCGGCCAATGGACCTACGACGCACGATGGGCGCACGACCTCGACGAGCAGGCGGTGATGATCAAGGGGCTGGTCGAGTTCTTCGCGGCGCGTCGGGCCGCCTATCCGGCGATGCACGTGTATCACTACAACCACACCGAGAAGTCGTCGATGGACCGGCTCACGCGCGGCACCGAGAGCGAGAACCTCTTCACGTCCCTCGTCGAGACCGGCCTCTTCGTGGACCTGTACGTCGTCGCGAAGAACGCATTTCAGGTCGGCACCGAGTCGTACGGACTGAAATCGCTCGAGCACCTCACCGGTTTCGTCCGTCAAGGCGGGATCGAGCAAGGCGCCGGTGCGGTCGTCGAATACGACCTGTACATGACGACCAAGGATCCGCTGTTGCTTGACGCGATCGCGCGCTACAACGAGGACGACGTCGCCGCCACCATGGCGCTGCGCGACTGGCTGCTCGAGCACCGACCAGATGGGTCACATTGGCGCGACGCGGTACTCGAAGAGCCCGACCACGAACTCGACACCGACGGCCTCGTCGAAGCGCTCAAGAAGTTCGGTGATGACAGCCCCGAGCATCTCTTGAGTGACCTCCTCAATTACTGGCGACGGGAACGAAGTGCGAACATCGAACCGAAGTTCGCCGAAGCGGCGTCGGACTTCGCCAAGCTCTACGGCGACCCCGATTTCATCGCCAACCTTCAGTTCGTGGCCTTCGAGGACATCGTGAGCCGCGGTGTGCCCGGCAAGGACGCAGTCTTCACGTGGCCGGCCCAGCCCGTGAGTACGACCTTCGCCGACCCGAAGAAGCGCAACGTGCTCTTCACCGGCGTCGGTGTCGAACGGGGCTTCGCCTACGTACCCAAGATCGATCTCGACGAGCGCCAACTCCGACTTCGCTGGAAGGAGAGCTTCGACGAGTCGGGCGCCATGCCGTCGGTGATCTGCGTCGATGACTACATCCGACCCGATCCGAAGCCGGGGGTGCTCTTCCATCTCGCCGAGCAGGTCGTCACTCCTGATGACGCCGATCCGGTGAGTCCGGTGTCGAAGGCGCTCTTGGCGCGCGAGGGACCTCGATTCGAGCCGGGCTGCGGTCCGATGGGCGGGGTGTTCAGCGATGACCTCTCGGCCACGCTCACGTGGATCGATCACCTCGACGACAGCTACGTCGCCGTCCAGGGACCACCGGGCACCGGTAAGACCTACAGCGGCTCGCACATCATCTACGAACTGATCAGCGCCGGCAGACGTGTCGGCATCACCGCGATGAGTCACGCCGCCATCGACAACCTCTTCCTCGCCACGTACAACGTCTTCGCCGAGAAGGGGCGCCTCGACCTCCTGCGGGCCCACCGCCACGGCGACAAGCCAAAGTCAGATGCCCTTCCCGGTGTGAAATACACGAAGAAGGGTGACGCGGCGGAGAACGCGTTGTACAACCTCGTCGCCGGCACGACGTGGCTCTGGGCCCGTCCGGGGATGCGTCCCTATCCCGTTGACGTGCTCGTAATCGACGAGGCCGGCCAATTGGCGCTCGCCGACGCCATCGCCTCGGCGAACGCCGCACGAAACCTCGTGCTGCTGGGCGATCCGCTGCAGCTGAGTCAGGTCTCCCAGGCCGAACATCCCGACGGCTCGGGGGCGAGCGTGCTCGAGCACATCCTGGGCGGTCACGCGACCCTGCCCGACACCGAGGGCGTCTTCCTCTCTGAGACCCGTCGCATGCACCCCGACGTCTGTCGATTCATCTCCCAGCAGATCTACGAAGGTCGTTTGACGAGCCACGAGTCGTGCGCGCAACAGTCGACACAGTTCGGCACCGGACTGCGGTGGCTACGCGCGCGCCACGAGGATCGCGCAACGGAGTCCGAAGAGGAGTCCGCCATCGTGGTCGCCGAGATTGAGAAGATGATCGGCACGCCGTGGGTCAACCAAGAGGGCCACACCGAGCTACTCCGCGCCGAGGACTTCATGGTGGTCGCTCCCTACAACGATCAGGTTCGTCTGCTGCGTCACAACTTCGATCGCACGCCCGGACTTCGCGACGTGCAGGTCGGCACGGTCGACAAGTTCCAGGGTCGCGAAGCCCCCGTCGTGTTCTTCACGATGACCACGTCCTCGGGGGAGGACATGCCGCGCGGCCCCGAGTTCTTGTTCTCGCGCAACCGCTTGAACGTCGCGATCAGTCGTGCGCGATGCCTCGCATTTCTCGTCTGCACGGAAGAACTCTTGAACTCTCGCGCTCGCACCATCGACGAGATGCGACTCATCGGCACGTTGAGTGCGTTCGTGGAGTACGCCTGCGCGTCGTGACGCGTGGTTTGCCTGGGTCAGCGATGAGGTGAGAAGGCCATCCAGAGCAGCGCGTACGGACTCATGTCGACAAGTTCCTGTTGGGACGACAGTTGATTCCAAAGTGACGCGAAGGCCGGAGAGACGGGTGCCAAATTGGTAGGGGTCGCGATTGTCACGCGCTGGTAGCTGATGTCAACGGTCGGAACGCCGGCGAGGATCGGCAAGAGAACCTGTTGCACCGTCGAAAGGTACAGCGAAGCCGCATTGGGCAGAGGGTTGCCGGACAGTGGAACGAACCACGTGACGTCACCGGTCTGCAGTGGGATGACGTTGACGCCCTGATTGGAGGTCGGTCGCTGTTTGTGGAACCTTGTCCAATGAGTGATGCCCAAGGATGAGAAGAGGTCGTGAACGTTCGTGGGCATCGCGGGGGCTCCGCTCGGCGTGGGCAGACCATTGGTCGTCGTGAACCAGCGATTCGCGACGGCCGCGGCATCGGCCTGCGCCGGATTGGCCGCCAGGGGCAGGGGACTGGTCGTCAGGATTTGGTAGATGGCCGCCCGGCTGAACCGGAAGTAGAAGGTCCCTCCCACGTCACGCACCTCACCGGTGAGCAACGGGTCGAGTGCGATCTGACCCGCATACTGATAGTCGCCGTCGTGCTCGACACTCATGGTGCCGCCCGCCGATTCGCCGGACTGGCTCGCGACCGAGATGGTCATTTGGCGAACGTGCAACAGTGCGTTTCCCATGGACGTCGCCAGGCGTTGCGCGGAGAGTTGGGCGCGCGCGTCCGACGAGGTTGACGTGAGCTCCCTGACCAGGAAGAGTGCGCCGAGCACCACGACGACGGCGAAGAACGTTCGCCGAAGCGCCATGGGGCGCTCGTAGGGTACGAGCGGTCGTTGTTTCTTCATGGCACCTCCCTAGGGGAGCGTAGGGCGGTGGCGAACGACGCACGAGCATGTCCGCCCGCAGCCCCCGAGAGCGCCCACGACGGTTCTCGATTTTCTGTAGGTCGATGTCTGAAGTTGCTCGCTCAAATGGTGCACATCGCGATCGAGCATCGGCTAGTCTGGTTATCCCACCGCAGAGACCGCGGCCGGGTGCGATTTGCACCTTGGCAGACGGCGCTGATAAGGTAGGCATCCCTGTGACCGGGGTAATTCGGTTGCGGAATCAACGGAGAAATCCCGAGATGGTGTACGTCACACCGCTGAGTTCGCTCACGTGTGTCGTCGCTCCTTGAAAACGGAAGAACGAGAGCCAAAAGCCAGTACGGGCGACGATGGACTGATCTAACAGGACGCGTCGTTCGTCAAAAGAAGTATTGCAGTAGGCAACGAGACCACCCCGTGGACACTCGTTGTCGTCAGATGAGTATTAGAGTCACTCATCTGGCTCTCTGATTCGTAAAGGATTTCGGTCCTTGAAAAATCTTGATGGAGAGTTTGATTCTGGCTCAGAATGAACGCTGGCGGCGTGCTTAACACATGCAAGTCGAACGGAATACAAGGAGCTTGCTCCGAACTATTTAGTGGCGAACGGGTGAGTATCACGTGAGCAACCTGCCCCGAAGACTGGGATAACACCGGGAAACCGGTGCTAATACCGGATGTCTTTCAATGATCGCATGATCGATGAAAGAAATGTTTTTTCGCTTTGGGAGGGGCTCGCGGTCCATCAGCTTGTTGGCGGGGTAACGGCCCACCAAGGCTACGACGGATAGCTGGTCTGAGAGGACGATCAGCCACACTGGAACTGAGACACGGTCCAGACTCCTACGGGAGGCAGCAGTGGGGAATCTTGCGCAATGGACGAAAGTCTGACGCAGCAACGCCGCGTGAGGGACGAAGGCTTTCTGAGTTGTAAACCTCTTTCGACAGGAACGATTGTGACGGTACCTGTAGAAGAAGCACCGGCCAACTATGTGCCAGCAGCCGCGGTGATACATAGGGTGCGAGCGTTATTCGGATTTATTGGGCGTAAAGAGCTCGTAGGCGGTTCGACAAGTCGGGTGTTAAACCCCCAGGCTCAACCTGGGGCCGCCACCCGAAACTGTTGTGACTAGAGTTTGGTAGGGGATCACGGAATTCCTGGTGTAGCGGTGGAATGCGCAGATATCAGGAGGAACACCAGTAGCGAAGGCGGTGATCTGGGCCAATACTGACGCTGAGGAGCGAAAGCGTGGGGAGCGAACAGGATTAGATACCCTGGTAGTCCACGCCGTAAACGGTGGGCACTAGGTGTGGGGACTTTTCAACGGTTTCCGCGCCGCAGCTAACGCATTAAGTGCCCCGCCTGGGGAGTACGGTCGCAAGACTAAAACTCAAAGAAATTGACGGGGGCCCGCACAAGCAGCGGAGCATGTGGCTTAATTCGATGCAACGCGAAAAACCTTACCTAGATTTGACATGCTGGGAAAAGCCACAGAGATGTGGTGTCCTTCGGGGCTCAGCACAGGTGGTGCATGGCTGTCGTCAGCTCGTGTCGTGAGATGTTGGGTTAAGTCCCGCAACGAGCGCAACCCTTGTTCTATGTTGCCAGCACGTAATGGTGGGGACTCGTAGAAGACTGCCGGGGTCAACTCGGAGGAAGGTGGGGACGACGTCAAGTCATCATGCCCCTTACGTCTAGGGCTGCACACATGCTACAATGGGCGGTACAGAGGGCTGCTAAACCGCGAGGTGGAGCCAATCCCTAAAACCGCTCTCAGTTCAGATTGCAGGCTGCAACTCGCCTGCATGAAGTTGGAGTTGCTAGTAATCCCGGATCAGCACTGCCGGGGTGAATACGTTCCCGGGCCTTGTACACACCGCCCGTCAAACCACGAAAGTTGGCAACACCCGAAGCCGGTGGCCTAACCGCAAGGAAGGAGCCGTCGAAGGTGGGGTCAGTGATTGGGGTTAAGTCGTAACAAGGTAGCCGTACCGGAAGGTGCGGCTGGATCACCTCCTTTCTAAGGAGCACATCTGTCCACAAGGGACAGACAGCTACCGAGTTGAATGCTGGTTAGTCGGCTACGTGGTCATACCACTGGGGATACCAGTCCCAAGCACAGGTACTTGTACTTGTACTTCGCACTGGTCCTGTCAGGTGACTGCTACGTAGGTCTGGACTCTCGTCTTCCGTTTTGGAGGAGCGACACATTGCTCCTTGAATGATGCCCGACAGTGGGGCCTCTCATTCCACGATGATCCTGATTGAGCGGAGATTGCTCGATCGGTAGAGCGTCGTAGCGCTGATCTTTGAGAATTCTAGAACGAGCACGAGCATCTATATATCTAAAAATATCAATTTCTCCAAGCTACAAAGAGTCAACGGTGGATGCCTTGGCGTCTAAAGCCGAAGAAGGACGTGGGCGACTGCGATAAACCATGGGGAGCTGTCTACCGAGCTTTGATCCATGGGTGTCCGAATAGGAAAACCTTGCACCCGTTATGGGGTGTAACTCCCGCCTGAATATATAGGGCGGGTAGAGGGAACCGGGTGAATTGAAACATCTCAGTAACCCGAGGAGAGGAAAACAAAAGTGACTCCCTGAGTAGCGGCGAGCGAAACGGGAAGAGCCTAAACCGAGCTGGTGTTAAAGCACTGGGCGTTGCCAGTTCGGGGTTGTGGGATTTACTAGAAGGAACCAGCAACCTTCACAGAGTTACAAAATTGATACGTAGCAGAATTACCTGGAAAGGTAAACGAAAGAGGGTAACAGTCCCGTACGCGAAACGTTGAGATCTCTGAGTGAACACCCGAGTAACGCCGGATCCGGGAAAGCCGGCGTGAATCTGTCAGGACCATCTGATAAGGCTAAGTACTCATAGACGACCGATAGTGAACAAGTACCGTGAGGGAAAGGTGAAAAGTACCCCGGGAGGGGAGTGAAATAGAACCTGAAACCGTTGATTTACAATCAGTTAGAGAGTCGTCATAGCGTTACGACGCTGTGGCCTCGATAGCGTGCCTTTTGAAGAATGAGCCAGCGAGTTGTGGTACGTGGCGAGGTTAACCCGGGAGGGGTAGCCGAAGCGAAAGCGAGTCTGAATAGGGCGATCAGTCGCGTGCTGCAGACCCGAAGCCGAGTGAGCTTGCCATGGGCAGGTTGAAGCGGGGGTAAAACCCCGTGGAGGACCGAACCCACCTCAGTTGAAAATGGGGGGGATGACCTGTGGTAAGGGGTGAAAGGCCAATCAAACTCGGTGATAGCTGGTTCTCCCCGAAATGCATTTAGGTGCAGCGTCAGTCGTTCAGCATCGGAGGTAGAGCACTGGATGGGCTAGGGGGCCTACAAGCTTACTGACCCCAACCAAACTCCGAATGCCGATGCTCCAGAGACTGGCAGTGAGACCACGGGGGATGAGCTTCGTTGGTCGAGAGGGAAACAGCCCAGATCTACAGCTAAGGCCCCAAATTCTGGACTAAGTGGAAAACGATGTGAGAACGCTCAGACAGCCAGAAGGTTGGCTTAGAAGCAGCCATCCTTTAAAGAGTGCGTAATAGCTCACTGGTCGAGTGGTCTTGCGCGGACAATGTAACGGGGCTCAAGTCCAGAGCCGAAGCTTAGAATTGCGCATTTATTTGCGTAGTGGTAGGGGAGCGTCGAATTTGCGGTGAAGCGGAGGTGTAAACCTACGTGGAGCGTATTCGAGTGAGAATGCTGGTATGAGTAGCGAGAGAGGGGTGAGAAACCCCTCCGCCGTAAATCCAAGGGTTCCTGGGGAAGGCTAATCCCCCCAGGGTAAGTCGGGAGCTAAGGCGAGGCCGAGAGGCGTAGTCGATGCACAACAGGTTGATATTCCTGTACCGCCATGTACACGTCCAAACCAAAGTGGGAGTACTAAGGGGCTGACCTTCGGGTCGAACTGACCAATCCCGCGGCGGTTAGCGAAGGAGGGACGGAGGAGGATAGGTGAGCCCAGGCGTTGGTTGTCCTGGGGTAAGTGCGTAGGGCGAGGTGTAGGCAAATCCGCACCTCATATGCCTGAGACACGATGCCGAGCCAATAGGCGAAGTCACTGATTCCATGCTCCCAAGAAAATCTTCTAGCGAGTTGACATGGCGCCCGTACCCCAAACCGACACAGGTGGATGGGTAGAGAATACCAAGGCGATCGGGAGAACTCTAGTTAAGGAACTCGGCAAAATACATCCGTAACTTCGGGAGAAGGATGGCCCTATTAGCGTGTAGGACTTTACGTCTGAAGCGCGAGAGGGTCGCAGAGAATTGTGGGGAGCGACTGTTTACCAAAAACACAGGAGCGTGCTAAGTCGTAAGACGCCGTATACGCTCTGACGCCTGCCCGGTGCTGGAAGGTTACGGGGATCGGTTAGCCGTAAGGCGAAGCTGAGAACCTAAGCCCCAGTAAACGGCGGCCGTAACTATAACGGTCCTAAGGTAGCGAAATTCCTTGTCGGGTAAGTTCCGACCTGCACGAATGGCGTAACGACTTCCCAACTGTCTCAACTAGAGACCCGGCGAAATTGAAGTACGAGTAAAGATGCTCGTTAGCTGCATCAGGACGGAAAGACCCCGTGCACCTTTACTACAACTTGATGTTGGGTTTTGGTTCAGTTTGTGTAGGATAGCTGGGAGACTTTGAAGCGTTGGCGCTAGTCAGCGTGGAGTCAATGTTGAAATACCAGCCTTTCTGCGCCGGAACCCTAACCTTGGTCCATAATCTGGATCAGGAACAGCGTCAGGCGGGTAGTTTGACTGGGGCGGTCGCCTCCTAAAATGTAACGGAGGCGCCCAAAGGTTCCCTCAAGCTGGTTGGCAATCAGCTGTTGAGTGCAATGACACAAGGGAGCTTGACTGCGAGACTTACAGGTCGAGCAGGTACGAAAGTAGGGCATAGTGATCCGGCGGTCGCTTGTGGAAGCGCCGTCGCTCAACGGATAAAAGGTACGCCGGGGATAACAGGCTTATCTTCCCCAAGAGTCCATATCGACGGGAAGGTTTGGCACCTCGATGTCGGCTCGTCGCATCCTGGGGCTGAAGCCGGTCCCAAGGGTTGGGCTGTTCGCCCATTAAAGCGGTACGCGAGCTGGGTTCAGAACGTCGTGAGACAGTTCGGTCCCTATCCGATGCAGCCGTAAGTGAATTGAGAAAGGTTGTCCCTAGTACGAGAGGACCGGGACGAACGAAGCTCTCGTGTGACAGTTGTCCTGCCAAGGGCATGGCTGTTTTGCGACCTTCGGGTGGGATAAGCGCTGAAAGCATCTAAGTGCGAAGCCCGTTTCAAGATAAATTCACTCACTGGGTTAACCAGGTAAGGCCCGTGGCCAGACGACCACGTTGATAGGCCGGAAGTGTAAGTGCAGTAATGCATTCAGCTGACCGGTACTAATCGGCCGAGGGCTTGGAGTTTGATGTTCGTGCTCGTTCTAGGACGCTCAAGGGTCGGTTGACGCCGGCTCTGATCTCGAGAGAGGTCGAGCGCACAGTTTCCGGTGGTTATGGCGGTGGAGATATACCTGTTCCCATTCCGAACACAGCAGTCAAGCCCACCAGCGCCGATGGTACTTGGGGGTCCCCCCCTGGGAGAGTAGGTCGCCGCCGGGATTTCTTGAAGAACCCCCACCCTTTGGTGGGGGTTCTTCGCGTCGTATGCCGGAATTGGCTGGATCGGTCAACGTCAGCTTCACCAGAACCACACCCGGGGTTCGCTGGCGTTCACGCACTGATAATTGAAGCGACCGCACCGTTCGGTGCTACTCCTTGCGCGCAGTGGCGAGAAGGTAGTCAAGACCCAGCGCAATGGAGCCGTCGCTCCATTCGCACCGTTCCAGGATGAACTTCGTGAGTTCATGTCGAAGTGTCGCCCACGTGCCGGTGGCCATCAGCCTGTCCTGCTCAGCGACGACGTGCCCGGCCGTTTCGATCAGGAACGACGCGCCGTCGGAGGCGTTGGGAAACACCAGCGACACCCGACCCGTACTCGTGCTTTCCAGTCTCAGGTTCGTGGGTCGCAGAATGTCGCGAAGGCTATCGATATCGCCCCATCGACTGGGCGGCCCAGTGGCCGGTGCGGGACGAGGGAGGAACGAGCCGAGCACCGAACCCATCGCCGGCACGAAACTTCCCGGTTGCCACGACGCCAGGACAACGCTTCCACCGTTCGAGGTGACCCGATCGAGTTCGCGGGCTGCTGCGAGGTGGTCGGACGCGTACATCACGCCGAAGATCGAGAACACGACGTCGGCTGATGCCTCGGGAACCGGGAGTCGCTCGCAGTCGCCCACTAACCAGTGAACGTCCACGCCGGCCGCGACGGCTCGCTCTTCAGCCATCTCGATGAGTCTTGGCTCTATGTCGACGCCCGTGACGATCGCCCCCTTAGTGGCTGACAGCAGCGACGCGTTCCCGGTACCCGACGCGACGTCGAGCACCCGCATTCCCGGTGTGATGGGAACGCTGGCGACCGCGGCCACCGACACCGGTTCCAGCACTGCGGCCATGCGTGGGTAATCGCCGACGCCCCAAGTGGTTGCGGACTTTGCCATCGATGCCTCCTCAGTCGGGGGCGCCCTTCACGATGTGCAGGAAATCGAGCGTGGCGGACTCGGTCCGTCGCAGCGCCTCTCGACTCCGCCACTGTCAAAGATACCCAGACCTCGACGCGATCATCCACTGGTGGCGCCGCTGGCCGGTACCAATCGGCCGAGGGCTTGGAGATTGATGTTCGTGCTCGCCCTAGGACGCTCAAGGGTCAGTCGATGGGCCGCTTCGACCTCGGAGATCGTTGTCGAGCGAGTGCGTGGCGATACGGTGGCATGGATGGATCCCGAGCCGCCAAGCGACGTACTGCGCGACGCGCCAGCAGTCACTTTGACGCCTCCCACCGTGGCCCGGTCGAGGCGGACAACCGTATGGCGCTTCATACTTGGCGGTTTGGCCGTGTTGCTCGTCGTGCTCTACGTGGCCGCGAGCCGCTATCAGCCACTCTCCATTCGACCCAGCTGGGAGGATTCGGGACCCCTGAGCCCTTCGCGCGTGGTGAAGGTGAGCCTCGCGACGCCGCTGTCCAACACCGGGCCATTCGGCGTGAGTGTGCTTGCACTGCACCCCAAGGTCTATGCCGATCCACCCGTGGTCGTCGACCCGCTGATGCCGTGCGTCCACATCAAGGGTTACGTCAGGGAGTGCGCGCAGGATTCCCACGGACTCATGATTGGCAACGCGTTCCACCCCTTCGCATTGTCGGGCGGAAATTCCCTGCCCGTGGCGTGGCAGTTCTCGTTCAGTTGCCAGCCACGTTCTGGCGGATCGTGGATTTCGGGTCCGGTTGAGGTTCGAGTGACGTACCGATTCGCGTGGTTCGAGCACTCAGTGATGCTGGTTCTCGCCAACACGCAGACCACCGGCAGCAGCGCCTGTAGGTGGAAGAGTTGACGGCTCGGTTCTCGTGCGCAACCCGATTGCGCGAAGAGTTTGTTTGGTGTTGTCGTTTACCTTTCAATGGTGGACCTTTACTTCACCGTCATCGCGCTCGTCACCTCGGGTTCGGCGTATAACCGATTTCGAATCGCAAAGCGGGTTCGAGAGAGAGCGGGGACCGCGTACTTTCGTCGCCTCTGGATACGGTGTCTCACCGCCGCGTACTTGCGCAGTGCCGCGGCATTGCTGTTCGTCGTCGCCGCAATGACATCGTCGGGCGTCGTGTTTCTCGTGGGTCTCGCCTTCCTGGTGACCTCGATAGTCATGACGAGAGTCTTCTCGTTCAGTCGACCAAGGATCTAAGTCGTGGGCGTCATCGCACCCGCGCGTCATAGCGTCGCTGCAAGATCTCTTCGACTGTCTCTTCGGGCGTCTGGTCCGACGTATCGAGCCAGAGCCCCACGTGCGCGGTCTGGTCGATGAAGTCAGCACAGAACTGCGCGACGTCCCACTCCCCGTAACCGGTCTTCGTGCGTTGCGCCTCGCGGGCTGCGACGACCTCGGGACGGGGATTGAGCACGACGACGTAGAGCGGAGTGATCTCGAGTCGACCGATCACGTTGGCGAGCGCCGGACCGGCGTAGATGTCCTGGAGGACGACAGTGAAGTCGTCACGCCAGTAATCGTTGGCGGCGCTCGCGGCGAGTCGCTGTCGAAGGTCGAGTTGCCGTAACGCCTCGTCGCCGAGTTCGGGTGAGATCGGGTCACGTCCTGTGACGATCATCCTTCGAAAGAGGTCACCACGCACGTGCACGCCACGTTCAAAGTGCTGGGCGAGTAGTTCGGCGACGGTCGACTTGCCGGCCGCCATGACACCAGTGATGACGAAGCCGATGGCCGGTTCGTAGAGCTGGCCCTGGGTCGCGGACGCCTCGACCTTGGTGGCGCGTGACGCGATAATCGACATCTAGGACCCGTCGTCTATCGAAGGGTCACTCCGACGTACGCTCTCGTCTTGACCCATGGGCACATCCTTTAATTTCGTCGACGATTGCCGCCGACTACCAGGGTATTCAATCACCTCGCGCTCGACGGCTGAACTTTGCACGCAGCGCTGCGGACCTAATGTGACACCAACTCCGAAGCGCGATCGAGGAGGCACTGAGTGGGGGACGGTCAACCCGTGGAGCGCGGTACCCGCCAACGCCCGCTTCGTGGGTGGCAAAGCGTGGAGTTCGGACGTCGACTCGCGCTCAAGGCGCTCGGCGCCGCCACGTGGGCCGGCGGGGTCGCCGCCCTCGAGCGATCATCACCGGCGGGTGCCGCGGTCAAGGTTCCGACGATCAAGATTGGCTACGTCACGCCCGCGACCGGCCCCTTGGCCGACTTCGCGGTGCCGGACCGGTTCGTGCTGAGCCTCGTTCGCTCAACGGGCCCGTTCGCGAAGGGCATCACGGTCGGTTCGACGAGGTACGACGTTCAGATATTCGTGAAGGACAGTCGCTCCGATCCCGCGACGGCCGCGCTGGTCGCGACGGAATTGATCCAATTGAACGGCGTCGACATCATCGTCACGAGTTCGCCCGCCGAGACCACAATCCCGGTGAGTGTGCTCTGCGAAGGGGCGGGCGTGCCGTGCCTCTCCACGGCCTGCGCGTGGGAGACGTGGTGGGGCGGCTTCGCGGGCAACTCGATCGGCACGCTCGGCAACGCCGTGGGCACGACGCCGGAGTTCTGCAGCATGTTCTTCTACGGGATCGAACAGTACGTGCAATGTTTTGCGCCCATGTGGGAGAGGATCCTTGGACGAACCGGCGCGAGTCCCGTCTACGCCGGTATGTTCCCGAGCGACCTCGAAGGTTCGGCCTTTCGCGCCACGTGGCCCTCGACCTTCGAGCGGTTCGTGAAGAAGGTCACGCCCTGGACGTACGTCGACGGCGGTGCCTACACCGATCTCACCGGTGACTTCACTTCCATGGTCTCGTCGTTTCAAAGTGGCTCCAACGGAAAACCGTGCGACTTCTTCGTCGACTGCGCGCTGCCCCGGGACTTCGACACCCTCTGGCGAGCCGCGAGCCAACAGGGGTGGCGACCGAAGTTGGCAACGGCGGCCAGGGGTGCGACGTTCCCGAACGACGTCTACGGCCTCGCCGGCCTCGTGAACAACGTGGCGATCGACGGTTGGTTCACGCCCAACGCGCCCTATCAATCGTCGCTCGACGGTTTGACGGCTCACTCCTTTGCTGCCCAGTATCAGTCGACGACGAATCAGCAGTGGGTCCAGTCTCTCGGGTCCACCTACGCGCTGTTCGAGGTCGTGATCGAGGCGCTCAAGAAGGTGTCGAACCCTCACGACCGCGCGGCGGTCGCCGCGGCGCTGAAGGACGTGCGTTACGACGGCATGTTGGGTCCGTTGGACTTCGCGGCGCCCACTAACCCGGCCAAGGGCGTCGCGCTGCTCGCGCCCGTTGGCTTGCAGTGGAAGCCCGGATCGAGCGAGCTGGTCGGCCATAGGCGCTTCGCGTGGTCGCCGTGGGTCGTCGACAACACGCTCAATCGGGACATTCCCCTGCAGGCGTCACTCGAACCCACCAACGCCTGACGAACGGTCCCGGTTCGGCGTTCGCTGCACGTCGCCGCATCGTCCAGCTCGCAACGCACCGGATTCGCCTCTTCCTGGCCTTTAGTAGCATTGCAAGGTGCCCGCCCGAAATCCCACGCCCCGTCGCGCCCCTGGTGGCGCCGGCGCCCCTTCCTCCTCGCGGCGCCCAGCTGCGAAAACGGGCGGCCAACGTCTGTCGTCGAGGGATGCACAGAGTCGAGCACCGCGTGGCGCGTCCCCCGGGCGTCCAGCCCGCGGGCGCGACGATGGCCGTGCGCCCCGCGACGGTGCCGAACGTCGGATCGACCGGTCTCAGAGCGACCCTCGGCGCTCACCTCGTCCGCCACGGTCCGGTGCGAACGATCGAGGTGTCGCGGGTGAACGCCCGGCCCGTCGCTATGACCGCGATGACGTCGAGACCCGTGATCGCTCGGACGCACCACGACGTCCGCGACCAAACAGTGCCGGGCGCGACGGCGCCCCAACTCGCCCAACTCGCCCGAACGCCCGTTACGACCGCGACGCGCGAGCTCCTCGCAACGATCGCCCCGGTAACCGCTCCTACGAGTCGCGTGGCGCTCGCGACGACCGAACACCACGCGCGAGCTCCTCGTCGAGCTCGCGCGGACCACGACCCGATCGACGTGACGACCGCGACAGCCGCGATCGCCGACCCAGTCTGGCGCCGCGCGGCGCACGACCCGACTCTCGCAACGGCCCTCGCCGCGCGCCGAGCGGACGGCCCGACCGGCGTCCGCGTGAACTGACCCCCGAGGAGATCGAGCGCTCGAAGGCCGACGCCTTCGGCAAGTCCAAGGGTTGGGGCGGCGTCGCTCGAAAGGGTGGCGCCCACATCTCCTCGACCGGTCAGGCCATGGAGGTCACGCCGAGCACCGGGCGCAAGCCCGACCAGATGTCGACCTGGGTGCAGGATGTACGCCCGAGCGCGCCCGCGCCCGCCGCCAAGGCGAAGCCGAAGGTCAAGTACGCGCTGCCCGGCGACATCGCCGCCGACGTGCGCAAGGCCTTCATCGGCACCTCCTACATGCGCGAGAAGATGGTCATCACGTTGACGCGCGCCGCCGAGGCCTACGACCGCAAGCGTTACGAGGAGGCACTGCGACTGGGCCGCATCGTCGCCGACGCCGTGCCCGGTGTAGCCCCGGTGCGCGAACTGACCGGACTGGCCGCCTACCGCGCCGAGCGATGGAACATGGCAAAGATCCATCTGCGTGCACATTTCACCATCACGGGCGACGCCGAACACCTGCCACTCGTCATGGACTGTGACCGTGCGAACCATCGCTACCGCGCCGTGGAGAAGACCTTCGCCGAACTCGAGGAAAGCGAACCGACGGCCGAGGTGCTGGCCGAGGGGCGCATCGTCATGGCCTCGGCTCTCGCCGACCAACGCCAGTACGCCGAGGCGATCGAGCTTTTGACCAAAGCGGGCGCGACGAAACAGTTGCGCAATCCGTCCTATCGACACGTGCGTCTCTGGTACGCGCTGGCTGACATCTTCGACCGCGCCGGCGACACGACCTCGGCCCGCGAGCTCTTCGCGCGCGTCGTGATCGCTGAACCCGACGCCTACGACGCCAAGGCTCGACTGGGCGAACTCGGCTCGGTCGCACCGCGAAAGAACCGCAAGCGCCGCACGACCCCGGTGTCAAAGAAGAAGAGCGCCGACTAACTGAGCGCGGCCATCGCGGCCACGAGGGCGATGTCGGTGCCGCGGGTGTCGCCCACCAGCCCCACTTGCATCTTGTTCATCATGTAGGCGATCGTGAGGTCGACGTCCTGATCCATGATGATGACCGAGCCTCCGTACCCTCCCCAGTAGCAGCCGTGTGGACCGAGGGGCACGTCCGGGCTCGCCAGTCCGTAGCCAAGGCCGAAGTTGAGGTTCATCCCGAGGACCATGTCCACGCCGCCGACCTGGGGCACGAAGACCATGTCGCCAGTCTTCTCGGAGAAGAAGCGGTGACCGTTGGCGTGCCCGTTGTTCGCCATGATCTGTTGGACGGTGGCGACCGAGCGGGCATTGCCGTGGCCGTTGGCGGCCGGTATCTCGGCCGCGCGCCACCAACGTTGTGAGGGCATCGTGGCGTCCACCGGGGGAGAGGTCAGCGTTCGCACCGCGATGGAGTCGGGCGCGGCGTCACCGAAATCCTCGGGCGGCGGGGGGATGACGACACTGACGCGACCCTCCTCGGATTCGGGCAGTCCGATGAAGAAGTCGGCGTCAAGTACGTCGGCCACCTCGCTCTTGAAGAACTGACCGATGGTCGTGCCGGTGATACGACGCACGACCTCGCCGATGAGGAATCCTTGACTAACCGCGTGGTAGCCCGTCTTCGTGCGGTCGTCCCACCACGGCTTCTGAGCGGCGAGCAGACTCGTCGCCAACTCCCAATCGGCCAACTGCTCGGCCTTGATCGGTTCCTGCCATCCCGAGAGTCCGGCGCAGTGGTTCATCAGGTGGCGCACTTCAATGTCCTCTTTGCCGTTGGCCGCGAACTCCGGCCAGTACCTCGCCACTTTCGCGTTGAAGTCCAGTTCACCGCGGTCGCTCAGCATCAACGCGACCAGGAACGTCATCGTCTTGGTCGTCGACCACACGTTGACGATCGTGTCGCGTTGCCACGGCGTCGACTTCGACTCGTCGGTGTACCCTCCCCAGAGGTCGGCGACGAGTTCGCCCTGGTGGTAGATGGCGATCGAGGCACCGAGGTCGGCACCGCTCTCGAGGTTCTTCTCCAAGACGTCGATGAGACCCGAGAATTTGTCCGTGGTCGTTCCCTGAACCTGCGCCATGCATCCCCCCAAATGAAGTCGTTGTCGCGAGGTTAGTGCTACGAGGTCATGCCCGAGAGGCCCACGAGGGCCCTCGCGTGTTCGATCTCGCCCATGTGGCGAAGCGCGTGCTGGTAGATCCAACACTCGATCGCGTCACTTCGCGAGATGCCACCTTCGCCACCGACGCGCGCGGAGAACGTGTGCGCAATGGTGGGTCCGTAGGGGTGGGTCACGATGACGTCGGCGAACGTCGAGGGGTCGATGGTCGAGATGAAGGTCTCGGTCGCCGTGAAGACCAGTCGCTGGAACTCGAGGAACGCGCCGTAGTCGCCAATGCGCTGGTGCATCATCTCCTCGACGCTCTTCTCCTTGCCCGGGTCGTTGACCGCGAGACCGAGTCGCGACGCCCACCCCTCGTCGTAGAGGGGCATCGGGCCGCCCACGAACACGGCGCTGCCGTCCTCGATCAGGACCTGATGGACGAGGGAGAAGGCAATGGGCAGCGCGCGGGTATCGGCGACGAGGTTGACCTGTTCGAGCGACATGGTCGCGCACGCCTCGTAGTAGAGCGAGTGGACGGCGCGCACTCGTCGAAGCAGCGATGATCGGTAGTCGAAGTCCATGGACGAAGTCTGACCGAAACGGCGATCGCGATGTCGAACCGAGGGCCCGGGTCCACGAAAGAGGCCGCGAGCGCATCTTGTAACCTTGACGCATGGACATTGCCTCCCTCCTCGGTGACGAAGCCTCATCACTGCTCGACCACACGGCCACCGCGTTCCCCAAGGAACTCCTGACCCTGCCGAGCCCCAACTACATCAATGACGTCTTCACGTTGAGCGACCGTTCGCCCACCGTGCTGCGCAACCTCGGCACCCTTTACGGCCACGGTCGCCTCGGGGGCACCGGGTACGTCTCGATCCTCCCCGTCGACCAGGGCATCGAGCACTCCGCGGCCGCTTCGTTCTCACCCAATCCCGAATACTTCGACCCGGCGCGTCTCTGTGACCTCGCGATCGAGGCGGGGTGCAACGCCATTGCGTCGACCCTCGGGACGCTGGGCTCGGTGTCGCGTCGCTACGTGCACCGGATCCCGTTCATCGTGAAGATCAACCACAACGACCTGCTGCGCTACCCCAACAGCTACGACGAGCGGCTCTTCGCGTCGGCCCAGCAGGCCTCGGACCTCGGCGCCGTCGGTATCGGCGCCACCATCTACTTCGGCTCCGAGGGCTCGATCCGCCAGATCGAAGAGATCGGCAAGGCCTTCGCCGAGGCGCATCGACTCGGCATGTTCACCGTGCTCTGGACGTACCTGCGAAATGACGCTTTCGTCAAGGACGGCGTCGATTATCACCTCAGTGCCGACCTGACCGGCCAGGCCAACCACCTCGGCGTCACGATCGAGGCCGACATCATCAAGCAGAAGCAACCCGTCAACAACGGCGGCTACAACGCCGTCAAGTTCGGAAAGACCAGTCCACTGGTCTATTCGACGTTGACGACCGACAACCCCATCGACCTGACGCGTTGGCAGGTCGTCAACTGCTACGCCGGTCGCATCGGTCTCATCAACTCCGGTGGGGAGTCCCAAGGCGACAACGACCTCGCCGGCGCGGTGCGTACCGCGGTCATCAACAAGCGCGCCGGTGGGCAGGGTCTGATCCTCGGACGAAAGGCCTTCCAGCGTCCGATCAGCGACGGCGCGGCGCTCGTGAATGCCGTACAGGATGTCTACCTGGACGAGTCCATCACCATCGCGTAGTAATACGCTGCGGTGGTGAGTGCGGACGAGGATGGCGATGCCGGTTGGCTGACGTGGCCGAACCTGATCACCGCCATCCGTCTCGCGCTGCTCCCGCTGTTCATCTGGCTGCTCTTCGACACGAACCATCGCGCGATCGCGGCGTGGCTCTTGGCGACGATGGGCGCGACCGACTGGATTGACGGATTCGTCGCACGACGTTGGCACCAAGTGTCGAACGTGGGCAAGGTCATCGATCCCGTCGCCGACCGCGTACTCGTCATCAGCGGACTGCTCTGCGTCGCGGCGGCCGGTGGCGTGCCGTGGTGGTTCGCATTGGTGACCCTGGCGCGCGAGCTGATCGTGTCGATCCTGACGATCGTGCTGGCCTCACTCGGCGCCGCGCGCATCGACGTGCTGTGGTGGGGGAAGGTCTCCACGTTTGCCCTGATGACGACCTACCCGCTGTTCCTGTTGACGACCAACCCCCACCACGGTGCGCTGAGTGCGTGGCAACATCCGATCCGTGACGTCACGTGGGTGATCGGGATCATGGGACTCACGCTCTCGTGGATCGTCCTCGCCGGCTACGTGAAGCCGGCGTTGCGCGCGCTGCGCACCGGCCGAGAGGCCCGTCAAATCTTGTAAGTTTGCGCCATGTTGATTCCCACTGACCTGCGATACTCCAACGACCACGAATGGGCGAAGGCCAACGGCGACGTCGTTCGCATCGGCATCACCGATTACGCCCAGGACGCACTCGGTGACGTGGTCTTCGTCGACTTGCCCAAGGTCGGCACCGTGCTCGCCGCGCACGCCGCGCTCGGTGAGGTCGAGTCGACCAAGTCGGTGTCGGAGATCTATTCGCCCGTGAGTGGAACCGTCAGCGCGGTGAACGACACGTTGTCGACGTCACCGGAGTTCGTCAACTCCGACCCCTACGGCGACGGTTGGATCTGTGAGATCACGACGACGAGCAGCGCCGAGTTCGACGCGCTGCTCGACGCGGCGGGCTACGAGACCCTCACGAATAACTGACCCTGACGTCGCTTCGCGAAGTTAACTAGTGTGAAGCCGATGAACTGCCGTCGATGTGGAGAAATCCTGAACGCCAACGCGAACTTCTGTTGGTCGTGCGGAGCCCCACAACACGACGCGAACTCTCCCGAAACCGTCGCCGTGCCGGTCGTCAGCGCCGCCGAAGCTCTGCACCCGGGCACGACTCGGGGACCGAACGGTGAACACGGTGACGAGTTGGTGATCGCCGCGGGACAAGAGGCCGGCACGCGCATCGAACTGAAGGGTGAGATCACGTCGGTCGGGCGTCACGAGAACAGCGACCTGCTCTTGGACGACGTGTCGGTGTCGCGCCATCACGCGATCTTCACGCGCACCGCGAGTGGACGCATCACGCTTCGTGACCTCAACTCGCTCAACGGCACGTACGTCAATGGAACTCGGGTCGAAGAGACCACGCTGCACTCGGCCGACGAGGTGCAGATCGGGAAATTCAAGCTTGTCTTTTGGGAGGCGACGCGATGAATGGCAATCAGGGCATCATGCGCATTGGAGAGGTTCACACCCAACTTCGCAAGTACTTCCCTGATATCGAACTCTCGAAGATCCGCTACTACGAAGACAAGGGCCTCGTGCAGCCGAGTCGCAGCCGCAAGGGCTATCGCCTGTACTCCGAACGCGACGTCGAGTGCCTGCGCGAGGCGATCCGCTTGGCCCAAGAAGAGTTCGTGCCGCTTCGCGTCGTTCGTCTGCGCCTCATCGAACAGGGACTCTTGAAGGACGTACCCGTCGCGACGACACCGCGCCACGCGGCGCGCGACGCAGTGTCGAACGTCGTGTCGATCCCCGCGCCGGCACCGACGTCGGGCGCGCGACCCACGTTGACCGTCGTGCCAGCGCACGACGAAGAGTCGACGACGGTTGAGGTGCCCTCGTCATCGTCGACGACGAGCGAAGTATCGGCGGAACCTTCGACGAAGTACCTCACCACGTCGGAGTTCGTCGGCGTCACCGGACTCTCCTCATCGGTGTTGCACCAGTTGCACGCGCTGGGACTCCTCGCGCCCGTCAAGGTCGGCTCCGAGTTGTCCTTCAGCGAGAGTGACGTGCGAGTGGCGAACACCGTCAATGCGCTCCTCGAACGCGGGCTGGACATCCGTCTCCTCGGATCGGTTCGTCGCGTGGCCGAACGCGAGATCGGACTCTTGGACGACCTCAGCGCGCCGCTTCGATCGAGGGGGAGTGGACTCTCCAGCGAGCAGGCGCACGCGGTCACGGCCGACCTCGCCGGCGAGGTGGCGGCACTGCGCGCGCTGCTCTATGAGCGCGCACTGTCGGACTACCTCGGTCGCTAGACGTAAAAAAACGACGGGTCGCGGTCTAGGCTGTCCTCATGGTTGAGGTCGTCCTTCGAGCGGTACGGGTCGATGTGGGATCGTCGACACCACTGCTGCTCCTCGAAGAGGTGACCGGTTCGCGAGTGCTCCCGATCTTCATCGGGGCTCCCGAGGCGACGGCGATTGCCTACGCGCTCCAGGGCGTGAAAGCGCCGAGGCCAATGTCCCATGACCTGCTCGGCAACGTCATCATCGCGCTCGGCGCTCAGCTGTTCGCCGCCGAGATCATCGAACTGCGCGACAACACCTTCTACGCGAACCTTCGACTCTTGCGCGACCACGAGGAGATCAACGTCAGTGCGCGTCCGAGTGACGCCGTGGCGCTGGCGCTTCGCGTCGGTGCGCCAATCCTCGTGCATGACGACCTGATGGCCGCCGAAGGCAAGATCATGGAGCTCGACGTCGATGACGATGACGACGACGATGACGACGAGCCGGCGAATGAAGCGGACCTCGTGGCTGAACTTCGAGAGTTCCTCGACACCATTCGGCCCGAGGACTTCGGTCAGTGAGACGTGGGTTAATCTCCGTCGCGATCTTCATTGCCTTCGCCGCGATCTTCACGTTGAGCCGCCACACGACGACGACCACGACGACCACGACGCTCGCGCACGTCACGACCACCACGACGTCGGCGCCGAGTAGCACCACGACGACGTCGACGATCACCGCGGCGACCTGTCAAGGGAGTGCCTTCAACGGTCTGTACAACGAGGGAGAGGGCGCCGCGGGCACCGTCTACGCGAGCGTCACGTTGACCAAGACGTCACCGGGCACCTGCGTGGAGACCGGTTGGCCGATCATCACCCTCCAGGACAAGGCCGGTGCACTGCTGCCGGTCAATCTCGTGAACGTGCCGTCGGCGGGCAACGCACTGTCGTTCTCGGCCCCCAAGGCCAACCGCGCACCGTCGCAGTTGGTGTTGCACCAGGGTTCGGTCACGAACTTCTCGCTGGCCTACTCATCGGTCGCGACCGCGAACACGCAGTGCGACAACGCACTGACGCTGAACATCCAGTTCGCGGCGGGTGGATCGACGGTGCCGATCACGGCGCCCTACCCGGTACAGCCGTGTGACAACGGCAAGATCTGGGTGAGCCCTTTCTACTGATCGGTGCGCACGAGTATCCGTCCGCGGCTCGTGCCGCGTCGAACGTCCTCGAGTGCGTCGCTCAGCCCTTCGAGGGCCACCTCGCGGTCGACGAGCGGGGCCAGGTCGAGCGAAGGGATCAGCGCGCCCAGTGCCGACCAGACGCGTTCGCGGGTCTCGACCGACGCCTCGACGCTGTCGATGCCGAGCAGTGACACCGATCGGGTGATGAACGGATAGACGGTCGTGGCGAGCTCCGCGTTCGCGACCAAGCCGCTCGCGGCGACCGCCGCCCCGTAGCGCAACGAGCGAAGTACCTGCGCCAACGTCGCACCGCCCACGCAGTCGATCGCCCCGTCCCACAACTCGGAACCGAGCACTCGGTTCGGCTGGTCGCTCACTTCGTCTCGACCGACCACGCGCGTGGCGCCACGTTCGTGGAGCCACTGCGCCTCGTCCTGCGAGCCCGTGGACGCGACGACCTGGTAGCCGCGTGCCGCGAGATAGGCCACCGCGTGCGAGCCCACCCCGCCGGTCGCTCCCGTGACGAGGACCTCGCCACCGGGTCGAAGGCCGTGGTCCTCGAGGGCGAGGATGCTCTCCATCGACGTGAAACCGGCCGTGCCGATGATCATCGCGTCGCGCGTGGAGATGGCGTCGGGCAGGGGAGAGAGGTAGCGCTCGGGGACGTAGACGAACTGCGCGAAGCCTCCGTCGCGTGACACCCCGAGCGGTCCGCCGTGCGCCGCGACGCGCGTGCCGACGGGGAGGTGCGCGAGCGTCGAGGACACGACGGTGCCCGCCGCGTCGACGCCGCCGGTCAACGTCGCGACGCGTCGCACCCGACTCTTCGGGGCGGCGACCATCGTGTCCTTGAAGTTGATGCCGCTGTACTCAACGGCGACGAGGACGTCACCTTCGTCGCGTGCGACAGCGTCGACGTCGCGGACGCCCATCGAGAACTGCTCATCGACCTCACTCACCACGAACGCGCGCATCGGTCAACTCTATTGGGCTCGACGCGCGACCTCGCCTACCATGACCAAGGTGACCGTCATCTCGTTGCAGGGCCACCCCACCTGGGCCCGGGTTCCCAAACGCAAGGGCCGTACCATCGTGCTGCTGCACGGCGGCATGAGTAGCAGCGAGAGTCTCTTGCGCAAACTCGGCCGTCCCCTCTCGGCGCACTTTCGCGTCGCGGCGTTCGATCGTCGCGGTCACGGTCGAACGGCCGACACCGAGGCCCCGTTCTCCTACAGCGCGATGGCCGACGAGACGATCGCGTTCCTCGAGTACCTCGATCGACGGGTCCACCTCGTCGGACACAGCGACGGCGGCAACGTCGCGCTGCTCGTGGCGATGCGCCGACCGGACCTCTTGCATCGCGTCGTGGTGATCGGCGCCAACTACCACTACGACGGGTTGATGCCCATGCCGGGCTTCGACACCGACAGTGAGGAGTTCGCCCAGTGGGCCGCGCGATTCGGCGAACACTCGCCCGACGGAGCGGACCACGCGGCCGCCGTCGAGGAGAAGACGCGCATCATGACCTACAGCGAGCCGAACTTGACGCCCGATGACCTCGCCACGATCCGCGTGCCGGTGCTCGTCATGGCCGGTGACGACGACGTCGCGACCCTCGCGCACACCTGCTCGATGTACGAATCGATTCCCGGGGCCCAACTCTCGATCGTGCCGGGCACATCGCACGCGCTCTTGAAGGAGCGCCCCAAGGAGAGCCGCCGGATCATCGTGCACTTCCTCACCGCGGACCTCCCGCCGGTCACTTACATGCCGATCCGGCGCCTCGACCTCGCCGTTGACGACTGAAAGGTTTCCGTTGAGCCGACGGGTACCCCGGTAGAATCGCCCCAATGTTGACGCAGCTGATGACTGCGCGCACTCGCTTCATTTCGTGGTGGGGGGCGCTGGGCGGGCTGCGCAGCGACGCGTACCTCTACGCGCTCTCGTCGGTCTTCGCCCTCGGTCTCGGCCTGACCTCGCGCGAGGGTGCGCAGTGGCAGTGGGGCTACCTCGTGACCGCCCCCTACGCCGCGTGCGCCTGCCTCGCGTTCGTGCTCTCGCGTTGGCGGATCCAGCGCACGTCGATGGTGCGCGTGGCGCTCCTCGGACTGGTACTGATCGGATCGGTCGCGATCCCCCTCGGACTCGAGGCCCGCTGGCGGGTGGCGCAACCCGAGATCGGTGTCATCAACCGCGCCGGCGACAACCTGAAGGACGGGAAGAGTCCCTATCCGGCGTACTACAAGGACGGGAAACTGGTCGACCCGCTGCACGGGCTGCCGGCCTACGAGTCGTTCTTCCCGTACTTCCCCCTGATGGGCATCTTCGGACTGCCGTCGGCCGAGACCCATAAGAGCAAGGGCCTGACCGACCCGCGCATCGCGATGTCACTGTTGACCCTCCTGGCGAGCTGCCTCGCACTCGGACTGTTGCGCGCGTCGGGCGAGAAGAAGATCCGCGTGGCCCAGGTCCTCTTGGCGTTGCCCACGGGCGCGCTCTTCCTCTCGACCGGTGGCGACGACATGCCGATCCTCGCGTTGTCGTTGCTCGGCGTCGTCGCGCTGCAGCGACGACAGAACAATCTCGCGGGGGTGAGCCTGGGGCTCGCTGCGGCGATGAAACTGACGGCGTGGCCGATGGCGCTCGGTGCGTTGCTGGTCGCGCGCGATTCGAAGAACCGTACCGCGTGGTGGCACGTGGCCGGTTGGTGCGCCGCCATCGTGGCCGTGACCGTCGTTCCCTTCGCGATCAACGCGCCCTGGGCCTTCATGTCGAACGTCTTCGCCTTCCCCCTCGGCTTGACGGGGGTCACGTCCCCGGCGGCGAGTGCCCTGCCGGGACATATCTTGACCACTCTGTGGTCGCCGCTCGGCCACATCTTGGCGCCGTTGACGTTTCTCGTCGGTGGCTACTTCCTGGCGAAGTACGTGCAGCGGCATTGGCCGTTGACGCTCTCCAAGGTGCTGGCGATCCTCGCGGTCGTCTTCTTCACCATGATGTGCGTCTCCTCGGCGACGAGGATCGGCTACGTGATCTATCCGCTCAACTTCGCGTTCTGGTCGTGGGCCTGCCAGGAGCAACACGTTCCCGCGCCGGTACTGGTCTAGATCGTCTCGGAGTTCTGGTAGATCCTGAAGGTCCAGTCGACGAGGTCGTGGGCGCTCTTGGTGACGGTCACGCCGATGACCCAGTAGAACCCGTCGTTCCCCGCTTTCTGGAAGAGGGTCTGGGGCGCACCGTTGCTCGCGCCGTGCGAGAAGACGTCCCATCCGCGCGCGACCAGCTCCGACGAGTAGAAGGCCAACAAGGACCCCGAATTGGTTGGTGACGAGAGCGGTTGGTAACAGTCGAAGTCGCCGGCGCCCAGGTTGGGGGTGTTGCCGCCCTTGAGGCTCTTGGTGCCGACGGGCACGATGAAGCCGTCGTCGATGTTCGTGGGGATCTCGGACTGGCTCTTGCAATAGTCGAGCGCGGACGACGACGAGGCGATGTTAAGGCCTCCGACGACGACGGGAATCGTCGTCTTGGTCTTGGTCACCGTCTGATCCGACGCCAAGTTGATGACCATGAACACGAGCAGCATGGCGACCGCCAAGAGGAGGACCGCGGCGGCCGGCCAGATACTGGTCGTCGTCGTGAGGGGGGCCTTGGGCTGGTCGCTCATTCGTTCCAACCCAGGTGATCGATGGGCCCGTGGCCCGAGCCCAGTGTCCAGGTCGCGGCGCTCGTGAGGGCCGCGAGCACGAAGGACTTCGCGTCGCGCGTGGCGTCGGGCACGCTTCGTTGGAGCGCGAGTCCGGCGGCGATGGCGGCCGAGAGCGAACAGCCCGTGCCGTGATCGTTGCGGGTGTCCACGCGCGCCGCGTCGAAGAGGAACACTTCGTCCTGGCAGACCAAGATGTCGGGCGCGCGCGTCTCGGTGAGCGACGCCTCCGCGAAGTGGCCGCCCTTCACGAGCGCGTAACTCGGGCCCCAGGCGAGCACGGCGTAGGCGAGGGCGACCATGTCGTCGTGACTCTTCACGTCCCTGACGTCGACGTCACAGAGCAGTGACGCCTCGCGCAGGTTCGGCGTCACGATCTCGGCGAAGGGGAGAAGTGCTTCGCGGTACGCCTCGACGCCACCGCTCGCCATGAGTGCGTGCCCGCTCGAGCTCACGAGCACCGGGTCGACGACGAGGTGGGTCAAGAGACCGTCGCGGGCGAGGTCGGCGACCCGTTCGATCGTCGCGGGGGAGGCGAGCATGCCCGTCTTGACCGCGGCGACCTCGAAGTCGGCGACGACGCTACGGACCTGCGCGACGACCATCTCGGGGTCGATCGCCTCCACGGCGTCGACGCCCATGGTGTTCTGGGCCGTGACGGCCGTGACGGCCGTCGTCGTGTGCAGCGAGAAGGCGCTCAAGGTCCTCAGGTCGGCCTGGATGCCCGCTCCGCCACCAGAGTCCGAGCCGGCGATGGTCAGCACGGTGAGGGGTTGCACCTACTCAACCCTACTAATGGCGCTCAATCGGTTAGTACGCTGGAACCGTGGGAGATCTCTTCACCGTCGGGTCGCTCAGTTCGACCTCCAGGCTCGTCGTCGGGACGGGCGGATTCCGCTCGATGGACGTCCTGAGCGCCTCGCTCGTCGTGTCCGAGGCGTCGATCGCGACCGTGGCGCTGCGACGTGTCGACCCCAACGTCGAAGGCTCGATCTACGACCTGCTCGGGCGCCTCAACTTCTCGCTCCTGCCCAACACCGCCGGCTGTTTCAGCGCGGCCGAGGCCATCAAGGTGGCCGAACTGGCCCGCGAGGCGTTCGAGACGAACGCCGTCAAGCTCGAGGTCATCGGTGAGGACGCGACGTTGCTGCCCGACACCACCGAGACGCTCCTGGCCGCTGACGCGTTGGTCCGCGCCGGGTTCGAGGTGTGGGCCTACACGTCGGACGATCCGGTCGTCGCCCAGCGTCTCGAACAGGTCGGCTGCGTCGCGGTTATGCCCCTCGGCTCGCCGATTGGCTCGGGTCTCGGCGTGCGAAACCCCCACGCCATCTCGATGATCGCCGAACGCGTGGGCGTGCCGGTCCTGCTTGACGCGGGGGTCGGCACCGCCTCGGACGCCGCGCTCGCCATGGAACTGGGCTGTGACGGGGTGTTGGCCGCGTCCGCGATCAACCGAGCACTGGACCCGGTCATGATGGCCGAGGCGATCCGTGACGCCGTGCGCGCGGGGTTCCTCGCGCGGCGCGCGGGCCGTATTCCACCGCGTTTGCACGCCGAAGCGTCGTCGCCGTCGCTCGGACGTCCAGATTTATTTGTGGATTGAGACAACAGGAAACTACACTCGTGTAGTCCGTCGGGTTAGTCTGGACAGGCCTCGGTCGGGAGGAAACGACAATGACAGATTCCTTGAAGAATGGATTTAGTGGCCCGATGGTCTGTCGCCTCACCGGCGTGACGTACCGTCAGTTGGACTACTGGGCGCGAACCGATCTCGTGACGCCCTCGATCACGCCGGCCAACGGCAGCGGCTCCAAGCGCTCCTACGCCTACTCCGACCTCTTGGAGGTCAAGGTCATTAAGTCGCTGTTGACCTCGGGCGTCTCGCTCAATCGCGCCCGCCAGGCCGTCGAATGTCTTCGCAACTCGCTCGGCGCCGACCTCGCCTCAGCCAGTCTCGTCTTGAGTGACGCCGGCTCGGTGCTCGCACACGACGACGGCGACCTCGTGGACCTGCTTCGCGGGGGCCAGGGCGTCTTCAACATCATCCCCATGGCGAACGTGGTCGCCGAACTCACGACCACCATCCGCCAGAACCAGCTCGCAACGTCGGAGAGGGAGTCCCGTACGGCGTGAGCGAACCATCGCCGCACGACGCCTCGCGCCGTGGGCACCCTTGTCTCGAACCTGTGCCCCAGGACCAGTTCGCGCACCCCAGTGAACGGGCCTTCGCTCGTCTGCTCAACCTCTACGACTTCAACTGGACCTACGAACCGGTCGAGTTCCCGTTGGCGTGGGACGAGTTCGGCGTGCCCGTACGCGGCTTTCGTCCGGACTTCTACTTGCCCGACCTGAAGCTCTTCATCGAGCTCACGGTGCTCGAGCAGCGACTCGTGACGAAGAAGAATCAGAAGGTCCGGCTGTTCCGTGAGCTCTACCCCGAGGTGCAACTGCTGGTCGTCTACCAACGCGACTTCGTCGCGTTGCTCGAACAACACGGTCTGGGAACTCTCGATACTTTCGCAGCGTAGAGTGGCTGACGTGACCGATCGACGCCCTTTTTTGTATGACGCACACGTCGCACTGGGGGCCAAGATCGTGCCGTTCGGTGGCTGGGAGATGCCGCTGCAGTACGCCACGGGCACCGTCGCGGAGCACCTCGCGTGCCGCCACGACGCGGTCGTCTTTGACGTCAGCCACCTCGGCACCGTGCGCTGTGACGGACCGGGGATGTTCGACATCCTTCAGGCGACGCTCACGAACGACCTGCGAAAGGTCGAGCCGGGCCGCGCGCAGTACACGCACCTTTTGAACCACGACGGCTTCGTCGTCGACGACATCATCGTCTGGTGGGTCGGCGACGACGAGTTCGACGTCATGCCTAACGCGTCCAACACGTCGGGTGTCACCGAGGCGCTGCCGGGCGTCGACGTGACCAGTGAACGCTGCATCCTCGCCGTCCAAGGCCCGAACGCGCGCGCGAAGGTCGCCGCCGTCGACCAGAGCTTCGCCGAGGTGGGCCGGTTCCGCGTGACCAGGTTCGACTACGACGGCGTCGAGGTTCGAGTGGCCGGCACCGGCTACACCGGCGAAGAGGGTCTCGAGATCGCGGTTCCCAACGAGGCGGCGGAGGAGCTGCTCGCGCGACTCGTCGCGGCGGACATCACGCCGGCCGGACTCGGCGCGCGCGACACGCTGCGCCTCGAGGCCGCGCTGCCGCTCTACGGTCATGAACTCACGCTCTCGTCGACCACGCTCGAAGCCAAGCTCGGCTGGGTGCTCGGTTGGGACAAGGAGACCTTCCGAGGTCGCCCGGCCGTCGAGGAGGAACGTCAACGCGGTCCCGCTCGACTGCTGACCGGTCTCATCGTCGAGGGTCGTCAGCCGTTGCGCGACGGCGGCGACGTGCTGATCGACGGGGAGAGTGTGGGCACGTTGTCCTCGGGGAACTTCTCGCCGGTATTGCAGTGCGGCATCGGCATGGGTCTGCTGGCTAATGCGCCCGACGTCAATACCCCCGCGACGGTCGCCCTTCGCGGGCGTGAGATCTCCGCGACGATCACGCCGCTCCCGTTCGTTCGAAAGGCAAAGTGAGATGGCCGACTACCTCCCGCACACGAGCGCCGAAGTCGACGAGATGCTCGCTTTCCTGGGCATGGACTCGATGGAACAGCTCTTCGCCCATATCCCACCGGCCGTGCGACTGACCCAGGGTCTGGACCTGTCTCGGGGTATGAGCGAACCCGACGTGGCGGCGCTGTTCACGCAGTACACCTCGGCCAACCTCGCCAAGGCGACCGAGATGACGTGCTTCGCCGGTGCGGGCGTCTACGACCATGAGGTCCCGGCCGTCGTGAAGATGCTCGCGGGACGTTCGGAGTTCGTGACCGCCTACACGCCCTACCAGCCCGAGGTCGCCCAGGGCGTCCTGCAGGCCATCTTCGAATACCAGACGTTGATCTCGCGGCTGAGCGGCTTGCCGATTCCCAACGCCTCGCTCTACGACGCGGCGACCGGACTGGTCGAGGGGCTCAACATGGCATCGGGCGCGACCGGTCGACAGAAGATGGTGCTCAGCGCCGGGGTGCACCCGCACTGGCGCGAGGTCGCCGCGACCTTCGCGCGCGGGACGGGCCACGAACTCGTGATCGCACCGCTCGTCGACGGCGTCACCGACTGGGGGAGCGTCGACGCCACCGGCGCGGGCGCCATCGTCGCCGCCTATCCGAACTACCTCGGGGTCTTAGAGGACATGACCGAGGCGAAGTCACTCGCCGTGTCGAACGACGCGCTGTTCATCCTCGGCGCCGACCCCGTCGCGGCCGGCGTCCTCAAGACGGCCGGTCAGTGGGGCGCCGACATCTTCGTGGGCGAGGGCCAGCCCTTCGGGACGCCACTCGCCTTCGGCGGACCGTTTCTCGGGCTCTTCGCCTGCACCGAAGCCCAGACGCGACGGCTGCCCGGTCGCATCGTCGGCGAGACCGTCGACTCCAACGACCGCCGTTCCTTCGTCACCACCCTTCGCGCGCGCGAACAGGACATCCGCCGCGAGAAGGCGACGTCGAACGTCTGCACCAATCAGACCCTGATGGCGGTCACCGCCGCGATCCAACTGGGCTGGCTCGGCACGCAGGGACTTCGCGAGATCGCGACGCGCTGCGCGCAGGGTGCCCATTACCTCTTCGACCAACTGGTCGCGATCGACGGCGTCGAGGCGGTCTCCACCCAGCCGTTCTTCCGCGAGTTCGCCGTGCGCCTCACTCGTGACGCCTCCTCGGTACTGCTGACCATGGCCGGTGACGGCGTGCTCGGCGGCGTCGCGGTCGCGGCCCTGACGTCGGGGGAGGACCCATCGATCGACCACGACATCGACAACGTCCTGCTCGTCACCGTTACCGAGCGCCGCACGAAGGACGAGCTCGATCACTACGTCGAGATTCTTCGAAAGGCGGTCGGCGAATGAGCCGCGCGCTCTCGGGCGGGAAGGCCTCCTCGGCGCCGTTGCTCGGTCACGCCACCGAACCGACGCTCTTCGAGATGTCGGTCCCTGGTCGTTCGGCCTATCAACTGCGGACCACCGGCGTCCCCGCGACCGCACTCGACGAACTCGTGCCCGCGACCCATCTGAACCGGTTGGTCGTCGACATCGCCGAAGTGTCCGAGCGTGACCTGGTCGCGCACTTCACCCGACTCTCTCATCGCCAGTTCTCCGTCGACCTCGGCATGTACCCACTCGGTTCGTGCACGATGAAGTACAACCCGAAGTTCTGCGACGCGGTCGCCAACGATCCCGGGTTGAACTCGGTGCACCCGGGTGCGCCGGCTGCGCTGACCCAGGGTTGGCTCGAACTGCTCGCGACCCTCGAGGAGAAGCTCTGTGCGGTGACCGGCATGGCCGCCGCCACGCTCCAGCCCGCCGCGGGCGCCGCGGGTGAGTTGACCGGGCTCTTGCTCATGCGTGCATATCACAGCGCCAACGGTGAGGCGCGCACGAGGATACTCATCCCCGACTCCGCGCACGGCACGAACCCCGCGTCAGTGACCCTCGGCGGCTACGAGGTCACGACGATCCCGTCCAACGAGCGTGGACTCGTCGACCTCGAACTATTGAAGGCCGCACTCGGTCCCGACGTCGCCGGCATCATGCTGACCAATCCGAACACGCTCGGACTCTTCGAGGAGGAGATCACCGAGATCGCGGCCGCCGTGCACGACGTCGGCGGTCTTCTCTACTACGACGGCGCGAACCTCAACGCCATCCTCGGGGTCGTGCGACCGGGCGACATGGGCTTTGACATCGTGCACATGAACCTGCACAAGACCTTCGCGACGCCCCACGGCGGCGGCGGTCCGGGCGCCGGACCGGTCGCGGTCTCGAAGCGCCTCGTCGAGTTCTTGCCCGGTCCCAAGGCGACGCGCCAGGGCGACGGCTCCTACGCCTGGGTGAAGCCGCCGCGCTCCATCGGCCGCGTGCACGGCTGGCACGGCAACGCCATGGTGCTCGCGCGCGCGCTGGCCTACATCGACGTCCACGGCGGCGACGGCCTCACGAGGGTCGCCCAGCACGCGGTGTTGAATGCGAACTGGCTGCGACACCGCCTGCGCGACACGCTTCCCGCCGCCTACGACCGCGTGTGCATGCACGAGTGCGTCCTCACGGCGACGTCACTGAAGAACAAGTACGGCGTGCGCGGTCTCGACGTCGCGAAGGCCCTGCTCGAAGAGGGATTCCACTCGCCGACGGTCTACTTCCCGTTGATCGTCGAAGAGGCGCTCATGTTCGAGCCGACCGAGACCGAGAGTCTGCAAACTCTCGAGGCGCTCGCCGAAGCCGTTGAGCACATCGCCCAACGAGCGCTCGACGATCCCGCGGCATTGCACTTGGCGCCGCAGACGACGCCCGTGTCGCGCGTCGACGAAGCCCGCGCCGCACGCCACTTGATCCCCACCGAGGACGTCGCACGGCCGCGTTGACGAAGCGATCGCTTCGCGAGGAAGTGATCTACCGCTTCAGCGTCCGAGCGCCGAAGGGGTTTAACCGGCTCCAACGGACCATCTGGCGAGCGCAGCGTGTGCTGCTCGGTGACACCAGCCGCCGACGTCGCTAGCCTTTCGCGCGAATGGGTATCGTCCCTTCGAGCCCTACGTCGTGCGGCGAACACGGCCATCGCTGAACTCGGCGTTGTCTCGATCTGAGGTTCAGTTCAGTTGCAATCGCGAGATCACTCGACGGGCGACGAGGAGACGCCGTGCGTGACCTTGCGCAAGAGTCGGGCCAGTTCGCGCTGCTCACTCGCTGAGAGCGTCGCCACGGCGACGCGTTCGTGCTGATTGAACTTCGGGAACAGCGCTTCGATGAGGTGTTCGCCCGACGTCGTGAGTTCGATCGAGACCCGTCGCCGGTCGTCCTTGTGGGGGAGGCGTCGAATCAACTTGCGAGTCTGCAAGGTCTTGATGACGCCGGTCAAGGTCCCCTTGGTGACGCCGGCCTCGTCGGCGACGTGGCCGGTCTCCTGGGTGTCCCAGATCCACAGGACCCACAGCACCGTGAAGGCGACCCAGCTGAGGTCGTACTCGGCGAGCACCGTGCGCTCCATGTGGTTGCGCACGGCCGTCCCCGCTCGATAGACGTTGGAGACGGCGCTCATCGCGGTGAAGTCGAAGTGCTGACCCTTGAGGCGAGCCTTGATGTCCTTCTCCGCCTGGAGCACGACGGCCGGCGACTCAGAACTGATGCGACGGCTCATCGGCTCGTGCGCAGCGTCGTGCCGCCGGCGAAGGTGGTGCCGACGGAGCGGAAGTAGCCGCCGATGATCTCTCGGGGCGCGAGTCGGGCCAACTCCTCCGTGGGGGAGTCGAAGAGCTCGAGCGTCGCGGTGCCCTTCCAGACGGGGCCGAGGTCGAGGTTCACGCCGGCCATCGTGACGACTTCGTCCATCGAGTCGATGCCATCGAGTTCGATGCGGGGGAACCATCGATGGTGCAACATGGCGTGGCCGTTCACGAAGCCGTTGGACGCGGCGGGCTCTTCGAGCGTCACGGTCGCGTTCGCGAGACGTCGGTCGCCCGCGGCCAGGGTCATGCCGAAGCGGCCCCCGGCTTCGAGGCGCGGACCGGCGCTACCCACGCTCACCGGACGGGTCTGGTGGATCGAGCCGAGCTTCTTCGGGTAGCCCTGGAGGTACCCGCGCACGAGGGCGAAGTCCTTGTCGACCCAGATGAAGACGCAGCGGCTGAAGAGCTGTCCGTCGTAACGACAGCGCACGACGACGAATGACTCCTTGTACTGGGAGCGAATCGGGTCCAGCAACTCCGCGCGGTCGTCACCGCAACTCTGCCAGTCGGCCCAGATGAAGGCGACGGCACCGGGGTCCTCATCGTCGTGGGCCAGTTCGACGTCGGGTGGGAGCACGGCGCGCACGTTGGCGGGGTCGGTGCGGTACTCGACCGTCAACAGGTCGCCCGAGTAGTGCCACGGTGGCGGTGGCAGGATCGACGCGTCGCCGGAACTCGTGCGCGGGAAGGGGAGACCCTGGAATGTCATTGGTACTGTTTAGTCCAGCCCTCGGCCGGTCGATCGAACCAGATGTGGACCTGACCGGTCCCGATGGAGTTCTCGTACGCTGAGTACATCCGACCCGGCGCGTGGCACTGCGCGCCGCCGAGCGCGTGGACCATCATCTGATAGTGAGCGAAGTGACCTTCTGGTCGGACCGTCATGAATTGGTCCATCTCGCCCACGACTTGGGCGTGGTCACCACGAACCAGCGCGTCGATGACGCGGTGATCCCACTGTCGTGCCTGGTCAGAGAAGATATGCTCCTCGGGCGCGGCCTCGTGATCGCGCAGCGTGCGCAGCGTGTGGAACGTGTGGCTGAGGGCCCCCGACGCGATCAGTACGACGCGAAGGTCGCTCTGGCGAACCGCCTCGGCGACCACCTTGCCGACCGTCTCGAAGTCGCGATTCTCGGCCGTCTGACAGACGCCGATGGAGGCCCACGCTTCGCCGCCCTGAAGGAACGGGAGGAAGTTGAGCGTGGCGTAGGTGACGGGGAGGTGTTCGTTGTCGATCGGCGTGATCCAGCACTCGTCGGTTTCGTCGGCGATCTTTCCGACGAGGCGCGCGAAGTCGGGGTTGCCCGGCATGTCGTAGGGGACACTCGACATGCCGCGCGGGAGTTCGTCGCTCGTGAAGAAGCCAATTCGCCGCTCGGCCGCGGTGACGACGAATTCGACGGTGGTGAACCAGTGGCTGTCAAAGACGAGCACGAGGTCGGGCTTCAGTTCGTCAAAGACCTCTCGGCGCAGTCGGTGCAGGCCCGAGTGCAGCGTGCTCTCATTGCCATCGTTGAGCTCGCGACGAATGTCGTCGGGCAGCACGATGGTCGGTACGTGCGCGAGGAGTCCCGCGCCGACGATCTCACCCATGGGTCGTCCCTTCCTTGATTTGCAACGTCTTGAGGTCGGAGTAGAAATCGAGGGCGTAGTCACCGCCCTCGCGACCGATGCCGCTGATGCCGGTGCCGCCAAAGGGCGCCGTGAGGTCGCGCACCAGGAAGCAGTTCACCCAGATCGTGCCGGCGCGAAGTTGGGCGCCGAGTCGTTCGGCCCGCTCCTCGCTGCTCGTGTAGATGACCGCGGACAGTCCGTAGGGGGTCGAGTTGGCCAGGTTGAGCGCTTCGCGTTCGTCGGCGAAGGTCTGGATGGTGAGCACCGGTCCGAAGACCTCTCGTTGCACGATCTCGGACTCGTTGGACTTGGGTTCGATCAACGTCGGTTCGTACCAGAGGCCGTCGTCGCGCTGGAGGTCGCCACCGAACACGACGGTGTCGCCGTTGTTGCGAGCGCGTTGCACGAAGGCGCCGACGCGCAGCAGGTGTTCGGGGTGGATGAGCGGTGAAATGGTCGTCGCCGGGTCGCGGCTGTCGCCCAACACGTGTCGTTTCGTGGCGGCTTCGAAGAGCGCGACGAACTCGTCACGGATCGACGATTCGATCAAGAGTCGGGTGCCCGCCAGGCAGACCTGACCGGCGTCGTCGTACATGACCGCGGCCTTCTGTGCCGCGGCCTCGAGGTCGGCGTCGGCGAAGACCATGAAGGGCCCCTTGCCGCCGAGCTCGGCGGTGAAGGGCACGAGGTTCTGGGCTGCGGCCTCGCCGATGAGTCGACCGGTCTCGGGCGAACCGGTGAAGGAGATCCGTCGAACCCGGGGGTCAGCCACGAGCGCCGCGCCGACCTCTTCACCGAAGCCCTGGACGACGTTGAACACGCCCGGCGGGAAGCCGGCCTCGTCGACGAGGTCCATCAGCATCGAACAGCTGAGTGGTGACCATTCCGCCGGTTTGAGGATGACCGTGTTACCGGCCGCGAGCGCCGGCGCGCACTTCCAGGTCGAGAGCATGAACGGCGCGTTCCAGGGAGTGATGACGACAGTCACGCCCGCTGGCATACGCAGCACCGTGTTCTGTGTGCCGTTGGACGACCAGCGCCGTGGGGAGTAGTTGCGGGCCAGTTCTGCGTAGGCGCGAAAGTTGCGCGCACCGCGGCCGATGACGCGCAGCTTCAGGCTCTCCTCGAGCATCGCCATGTCGAGGCACTCGACGTGGGCGATCTTCTCGACGTCGCGGTCGATGAGGTCGGCCAGTCGATCGAGGTAGGCACCGCGCTCGGAGACCGAGAGCGCCGCCCACGCGGGAAACGCGTCGCGCGCGGCCGTCACGGCGAGATCGGCCTCGGTCGCGGTACCTCGCGCGACGTCCGCCAGCTTCCAAGTCCAGTCGAGCGGCGAGCGATCGTCAAAGGTACGAGTCGATGCGACGCGTTGACCGTTGATGTAGTGGTCCGGCGAGACGCTCACGCCGTCGACGTCCACCCGAAGCGAGCTCACGACTGGAACCTTGGGTGGATGGAGGGGAACGGCAACTCCTCACGTGAGGTGGGATTCGGACGTCGCTGACCGCGCAACGGCCATTCGGCGCCGAGCGCCGTGGAGAGGACCTCTTCGGTCTCGGTGGGCTGCGCGCCGACTTCGCCGCTCACGGGCGTGGGACCTTCGACGATGTGATTGGTCAACGCGCCGAGTCCTTCGACCTCGACGGTGACCACGTCGCCGGGCTCCACGGGGCGCGAGATCGCGGGTGTGCCCGACAGGATGACGTCGCCCGGCACGAGTGTGATGAGGCGCGCGAGGTCGGCGACGAGGTAGTGCATGTCCCAGGCCATCTCGTCGGTCGAACCGTCCTGGCGAACGTCGCCGTTCACGCTCGTGCGCATTGACTTGTTGTGGAAGTCCCAACCGGTCACGAGTCCAGGACCGATGGGGCACAGCGTGTCGGCCCCCTTCACGCGCAACATGGAGCCGGCGTCGGTGTCGCGAAAGTCGTGTAGTCCGTAGTCGTTGGCGACGGTGTAGCCCGCGATGTAATTTGCCGCGTCGTCGACCGAGATGTTGCGTGCCGAGCGACCGATCACGATGGCGATCTCGCCCTCGTAGTTGAGGTACTTGCAGTTCGAGGGGCGAACGACCGCTGCGTTGTGGGCGTTCAGCGCGGAGACGGGCTTTTGGAAGTAGGTCGGGGCGGGCGGCAGCGACACCCCGAACTCGCGGACCCGAGAGATGTGGTTGAGGTGACAGCAGAGGATCTTCGTGGGCGAGACCGGTGGCAAGTGTGTCGCCGCGGCCGCCTCGACGCGTCGTCCATCGCGCGCGACCAAGGTGTCGCCCTCGAGAACGACGTCCGTCGGGTAGCCGTCGAGGAGAATCCTTCGATATTCCACGTCGCTCCCAGAGTCGTTTGTATCTAAACGTTGTGGTCCACCCTAGTAAGTTGCTGGGAGAGTGGCACTGCGCCAAGTGCTACTTTTCCATCGGAATCCTTAGGGGGGCAAGATGTCCAGTGAGTACAACCGCCTGCGCGTGCTGTGGCCCGATCACCTCGGACTGGCGAGGGGCAAGTACGTACCGGCCGAGTTGGCCGACCATGGCGTTCGTCACTGCACCGGGACCTGGGCGCTCGGCTACGACCGGGGGATGACGCCCGAGACCCCGGGTTCGCACTGGAACGAAGGTCTGCCCGACTTTGACGCCACCTACGCGCTCGACGACATCCGGCCGGGCTGGGAGCCGGGCACTCGGGTCGTCGTCGCGGACCTCATGCGCCTCGGCGAACCCTTCGACGTCGCACCGCGCCACGCCCTTCGTCGCGCGATCGCCGACTGGGAGGCGCTCGGCTACAGCCCGTTCGTCGGCATGGAGTTCGAGGCGTACATCTTCGAGCCCGATGGCTCGGGTGGGTGGCGTCCGATCGACACGCCCGGGGCCTACGTCTACGGCACGGGTCCGTCGGTCGACCCGCATGGCCTGCTCGACGCCATCTGGGCGGCGTGCCGCGACGCGGAGATTCCACTCGAGTCAGTGAACTCCGAATACGATTCACCACAGTTCGAGTTCACGCTGCGCTACAGCGACGCGCTGCGAGCCGCCGACGAGGGCTTCCTCTTCAAGGTGCTCGCGCGTGAGGTGGCGCACCGCCTCGGGCTGCTCCTCACCTTCATGGGTAAGCCCCTGTCGGACCGCGGCGGATCAGGTCTGCACTTCAACATCTCGCTGCGCGACGAGGCGGGGGAGAACGCGATGCACGACCCCTCCATGCCCGACGGCGTCTCGCTCGTGGCGCGTCAGGCTGTCGCGGGCATGCTCGCGCACCACCAGTCGCTCGCGGGACTGTGTGCGCCCAACGTCAACGCGTACAAGCGGCTGCGTCCGGCGTCGCTCAGTGGGTACTGGGCCAACTGGGGTTACGACCACCGAGGCGCGACCGTGCGCATCCCGCCCGAGCGCGGTGAGGGCTCTCGACTCGAGCATCGACTGAGCGACGGGGCCGCGGTCGTGCACACCGCGATGGCGGCCGTCTTGCAGGCGGCGCGTCTCGGTTACGTCAACAAGCTCGAACTCGGTCCGGCCGAAGGGGGCAACGGACTCGACACGATTGACGCCACGGTGGGCGTGCCGCCCTCACTGAGCGCTGCCCTCGACGCCCTCGAAGCCGACCAGGAACTCGTGCGGGCCGTCGGCGAGCAGATCGTGGCCCAGCACGTGGCGGTGAAGCGCACGGAGTGGGACCGCTTCACCGGTGCGACGACCGATTGGGAGATGCGCGAGTATCTCCCGTTCCTCTAGCGCCAGGCGACCTTCACCGGCAGTCGCTTGGTGCCACTGATGAAGTTGGAGCGGAATCGCTCGCTCGGACCGTTGGCCTCGATCGAGGTCCACGCTTTGGCCATCTCTTCGAACATGACCCGCAGTTCCAGCCGTGCGAGATGCGCGCCCAGGCAGAGGTGCGCGCTGTGGAGTCCGAAGGCGACGTGGTCGTTCGGTGATCGGTCGGGGATGAACGTCGCCGCGTCGGGGAACTGATCCTCGTCGAAGTTGGCCGAGACGTACCAGAGGACGACCTTGTCGCCCTTCTTCAACGTCTGCCCGCGTAGTTCGGTGTCCTCGACGACCGTCCGGCGAAAGTGCATCGTGGTCGTCGCCCAGCGCAGGACCTCGTCCACGAGGAGTTTGACGTGCGCCTCGTCCATCTGGGGTATTGCCGCGAAGACCTCAGGGCGCTCGATGAAGACCTGCGCTCCGGCGGTCATCGTGTAACGGGTGGTGTCGTTGCCGGCGGCCACCATGAGCGCGAAGAAGTTCTTCAACGTCGGATCGTCGAGCGTGTCGCCGTCCTTGGTCGGCGCCAGCAGTGCGCTAAGGACGTCGTCGGTCGGCGTGACGCGGCGCTGTTCGAGCGCCAACTGGGCGTACTCGAACAGCTCGATGGCGACCGGACTGCGAAAGGGCAGCAGCCGGTACGCGCTCGTGTCGGTCTGGTCGACGACGTAGTCGGTGAAGTCAGGGTCTGAGTTGCCGATCAGCGCATCGCCCTTGCTGACGAGCCAATCAAGGTCCTCGTCGGGGAGGCCGAGCAGTCGTCCGAGCATTCGCATGGGTAGTTCACGAGCGATGTCCTTCACGAAGTCGAACTCGGTTCGTCCGTTCAGGTTGGCCAGCACTTCCTTCGCCAGGTCGCGCACGGCGCTCTCGTAGTCCGCCACGGCGCGGGGCGTGAACGGTCGCGCGACGATCCGGCGGAGTCGGGTGTGCTCGGGCGAGTCCATCTCCATCATCGTTCGACGGGCTTCGGTCTCCTCCTCGTCCATGTCCTCCAAGCGGATGCCCTGGCGACTGGAGAAGAGCTCGGTGTGACGGCTCGCGTAGAGCACGTCCTCGTACTTGGTGAGGCTCCAGAATCCGCGTCCGCCGTCACTCTCTTGGGTCCACGCGACGGGGTCGTGGGCGCGCAGGTCGGCGAAGACCTCCCGGGGGATGCCGTTCACGTAGGTGTCGTGCGACGTGATGTCGACCTCGGGTGTGGCTGGCGACATGGAACCCCCTTTGCGTTGCCACAGTACTCGTTTGGCGCCAAACGATAGTGCCCGCCATCGTCACGGGTCGCTTCCTAGTATGGGGGGATGGGCAAACCGCTTATTGGCATGTCGGGGCGCCGCTGGCCCGCGTCAGCGCTGGCGAACAACGTCCCCAAGGCCATGTACGAGCTGAAGTTCGATCTGCACTTCTCGGATTACCCGGCGTCAGTGGCCGCCGCGGGCGGACTGCCCGTCGAGCTCACGCGCGACGCCGACGTCGTCGGGGTCCTCGAACGACTCGATGGATTGATCTTGAGCGGGGGAGCGGACGTCGAACCTGATCGCTACGGTCATCACGCCGACGAGAACCTGGGCGCCATCGAGCCGGACCGCGACGAATGGGAGTTGGCGCTCCTGCGAGAGGCTCGCCGACTCGAGATGCCGGTACTCGCCATCTGTCGTGGTGCGCAACTCGCCAACGTCTACTACGGCGGCACGCTCAACCAGCACGTCGAACTCGACGACGGCGCCGGTCATCCCCAGTGGGACACCGACGGACGCGAACGCACCCACGAGGTCAACGTCGTCCCCGGCACGCTGCTCTCCACGTTGTACCCGTCGTCGATCGGCGTGAACTCGCTGCACCATCAGACCCTCGCGGTACTGGGCAACGACTTGGTGGTGTCCGCGATGGCACCCGACGGTGTCGTTGAAGCCGTGGAACTCCCGGGTCACGACGTGCTGTGCGTCCAGTGGCACCCCGAGCTCCTCGATAAGCCCGACCCGACGTTCCGTTGGCTGGTGGAGCGCGCCGCGGCGTATCTCTCGAAGCGGGCCTGAGACACTCGTCGCGTCGCACCTTTGGTCGTGCCCCGCATGGTTTCGCCGACGCGCCGACGCCGTTTAGAAGAAAATCACCAGCATCATTCTTGACAAAGGTCGTTTGAGTCCGTACATTCTTGCGGTTGCCTCTACGGATGGGGCGGCTCTGAATCGGGGGACCATGAGCGACGTCGCAACCAAGACGCTGGGCGGCAAGAAGAAACTCACACTGAAGGACGCGGTCGCACAGTCGATTGGACTAATGGGTCCGGTGTTCTCCATTGCGTTCCTCGTGCCACTGCTGGTCGGCATGAACGCGTCGGGGCGTGGTGCGGGCAACGCGGCGTCGCTCTCGGTCCTGATCGCGGCGATCGGTGTGGTCGGACTGGGCTGGATCGTGGCGGAGTACACCCGCAAGATCCAGGCCGCCGGGTCGCTTTATGACTACGTCACCGACGGACTCGGCACCAAGGTGGGTACCGCGGCGGGCTGGCTGTACTACACCGGCATGGTGGCCCTCGGCTCGGCCATCCTGCCGATGATCGGTGGCACGATCCACGACACGATCCTGTCGGAGTTCAACGTCCAACCGTTCCCGCAGCTCGTGTGGGACATCTTGTTGTTCCTGCTCGTCGCCGTCGTCATGTTCTTCGGGGTGACGCTGTCCACGCGGATGCAGTTGACCCTGGCGATGATCTCACTGTCGGTCGTCTTCGTGTACTCGATCTTCGTGATCGCCAAGAGCGGCGGCATCCACCACATCGTCACGGGCTTCTCACCGAACAGTTCGCCCACGCACTGGAGCGGCGTGCTCTTCGGTGTCCTCTACGGGGTGCTGCTCTTCACGGGGTTCGAGACCTCCGCCAACCTGGGCGAGGAGACCGAGCACCCCAAGCGCGACATCCCTCGTGCGGTCCTGCTGTCGGTGCTCGCCATCGCCGGGTTCTACATCATCGCGACCTTCTCGCAGATGTCGGGTTTCCACTTCAACCTCGGATCCTTTGGCAAGAACGCCGCCGCGCCACTGTTCACGCTGGCCGGACCGAGTTCCGCTGGCGGGTACGGCTCGGTGCTCATGCGACGCGTCGTGGAACTGGTGGTCATCTTCGACATGATCGCGGTGCTGATTGGCTGTGCGGTGTCGGCGTCACGCGGCATCTTCGCGATGGCGCGTGACCACAGCCTGCCCCAGCCGCTCGCGAAGATCTCGAGCAAGGGCACACCGATCGGCGCGAGCAACTTCGTCCTCTTCATCTACGCACTCTCGATCACCCTGACCGTCACGACGTCACTCTTCGCGATCACCGGCTACCCGCACTACTTCGCGATGTTCAGCTGGCTCTCGACCTACGGTGGCTTCGCCATCGCGGTCATCTACCTGCTCATCTCCATCGGCGCGCTCGTGGGACTGCGCGACCGCGGCAAGTCGGTGGCCCTGTACTTCGCGTGCGCGGTGGGGATCGCGGTGACCGTCGGCGCGATCTTCGGTTCGATCTACAAGGTGACCGAGCCGACGATCTCGGCTCCCTACGCCGCCGGAGGCGTGCTCCTCGTCGGACTGGTCATCTCGATGCTCATGACGAATACGCCGCACACCCAAACCGACTTCTCGGAACTCACGGAGTCCGAGCAGGGTCCGATCAAACTCTGAGCGCTCGCCGCTGGCGCGGTCCACAACGACGTGGTTGGTTAACCTCGTCCACATGAATCTTCGCCTGCGTCCTTACACGAAGGCCGACGAGTCAGCGGCGCGAAGTGCCCACATGGTCGCCGTCGCGGAAGGTTCGCACATGCTGCTCGGCTTCGACGACGACACACCGTGGGAGGAGTTCCTCAACGCAATCGACGATCAGCGCGCTGGTCTTTACCACTCGAAGTACGTGGTGCGCGGCGTCCAACTCGCTGCGGACGTGGGCGGTGAGATCGTGGGACGAACGTCGATACGCTTCGAACTCAACGACTTCTTCGCCACCCAGGGTGGCCATATTGGCTACTACGTGCGCCCGGAGTACCGGCGGCGAGGCTACGCCACCGAGATATTGCGTCAGGCACTGATCATCGCGCGCGCCGAAGGAGTAGGTCCGGTACTGATGTACTGCAGCGATTCGAACGTCGGCTCGATCGCCGCGATTGAGCGCAACGGGGGAGTGCTCGACGAGACGGGCCTCGCCGTTGACGACCAGTTGACGTGGCGCCGGTACTGGATCCCCTAGGTCGCTTCGCCAGTACGATCAGTCGATGCTCGAGAGCGCTGACTTCGTTGGATTCATCCCGGTCTCGGACCTGGCCACGGCGAGAGAGTTCTACGTCGACCGGCTCGGTCTGACGTTGGTCCACGAGGACCAGTTCGCCCTCGTGGTCAGGGCGAACGCGACGACGCTTCGACTGACGCCCGTCGTCGACCTGCGTCCTCAACCTTTCACCATCGCAGGTTGGACGTCGAAGAACGTCGCGTCGCTGGTCGCCAAGCTTCGCGACGCGGGTGTCAGGTTCAATCGGTACGAAGGTCTCGATCAGGACGAACTCGACATATGGCACGCCCCTGGTGGTGACCTCGTGGCCTGGTTCTGCGACCTCGACGGCAACATCCTTTCCATCTCAGGTCACACCGAACCCTGAGCGCCCTCGAGCAACGTTGAGGTCGCCGCGTCGCGTAGCGTGGGTCGGGAGCGGAGTCAGGTGGTGCCATGCAAGGTTTCCGGCGAATCGTCGTCACCGCGACCATGACGGCCGCTTCATTCCTGATCCCCGCGCTCAGCGTACCCAGTGGGGCGAATTCGTACCAGGGCGTCATCAACGGACTCATCGAGCACTGTCCTTCGCACGCCAGCTACAGGGGTCAGGTGACGATCTCCCTGTTCTACGCGAAAGGCACGCCGGCGATGAGCACCGCCACCGAAGCAAAGACCAAGCCAACGCACTTCTCGTGGTGGGTCTTGCCGGGCAACTACTACATCACCGTGCACGGACGTTCGGCACTTCGCTGGCCCTTGAACGTCCGCTACTTTCACGTCGCCGTTGGTCAAACCGTCCGACTACCACCGTTCAAGGAAGTCTGTTCGTCGAACTGAGCGTGAACGCCAGACGCGTGACCAGGATGTCGCGTTGGTCACGGTGCCTTGACGAGCAGGAGCGCGAAGCCGTCGTGCCCCTTGCTGCCGACCGTCTGTACTGCCGTGCCGTCGAGGTGCACGTTGCCGGCCGCGAGTTCGAGGAAGGTGCGCACACCCTGCACCCGGGTGTCCGCGCTGTGGGGGTCGATCACCTCGCCGCCTCGAACGATGTTGTCCGCCACGATGACGGTCCCGGGCCGCGCGAGCTGGAGTGACAGGGCCAGGTACTCCGGATAGCCCTCCTTGTCCGCGTCGATGAAAATGAAGTCGAAGGGCGAAGTCCCGTCGTCGATCAGTTGTTGCAACGACTTCGTGGCCGGGCCTACGAGGATCTGCACGAGGGAGTCGAGGCCCGCAAAGGCGAGGTTGGCGCGCGCGACGTCCGCGTGGTGTGGCTCCAGCTCCAAGGAGACGAGCGACCCGTTGCGTGGCAGCGCGCGGGCGAGCCAGATCGTGCTGTAGCCGCCGAGCGTGCCGATCTCGAGTATTCGAGTGGCCCCCATCATCGTGGCGAGCAACGTGAGGAGCTTGCCTTGATTGGGCGCCACGCTGATCGGTGGGAGTGCGCCCGCGTCGCTCGCCGCGAGGGCGTGAGCGAGTACTTCGTCGTCGGGCACCAACTGGGAGGTCAGGTAACGATCGACGTCGGTCCAGAGTTGTTCATCCATGGTTGCAGTCTGGCATTTCAGGGTGGCCCGCGCTGTCTCGCGCGCCGTAGTCTCGTCGTTACTCACCGTGACGTGATGGGAGGCGAAGCATGAACGAGTCGACACCCGGTGTGCCGCCACCTCGAATCGAGGGATCAGACTTCTCCGGCGCTCGACTGCACGGACCGGACTTCGAGAACGCTGTCATCACCGACGGGTGGTTCGTCAACGCCGACATCTCAGGGGACGTCCGCGGTCTGCGAGTCAACGGCGTGGAGGTCCTGCCCTTCATCGAGGCGGAACTGGACCGACGCTCACCCGGACGCGTGCTCCTGCGTTCGACCGATCCGAAGAACCTGGAGGAGGCGTGGACGCTGGTCCAATCGAAGTGGACGGCAACGGTCGCGCGGGCCAGGGAACTCCCGGCGCCGTGGCTCCACGAACGGGTCAACGAAGAGTGGAGCTTCGTCGAGACGTTGCGTCACCTGATCATGGCGACGGACTGCTGGCACGGGCGGATGATCATGGGGGACCCGCACTCCTATCACCCGTGGGGTCTCGCCGGCCCCTTCCTCAGCGATCCCGCGAGCCTCGGACTGGACCTCACGGCGACACCCACACTCGACCAAGTGCTCACGGTGCGTGAAGGACGGATCGAGCAAGTGGCGGCAACGTTCTCGTCACTGCAGGCGATCGACCTGGAACGACTGTGCATCCCACCGTCGACGCCGGGCCATCCCCAGGTGCCGCGCACCGTCCTGCACTGCCTCCACGTCATCCTCGACGAGGAATGGGAACACAATCGCTACGCCGAACGAGACCTCGACATACTCGTGCAACGGGCCGGTTGAGGCGACGTCGTCATCAGCTCAACTCTCTTCGATGAACTCGACCTTCGCCAGAGGACTACGCTCCACCCACTCCTCGAGCACCGCCTTCGGCCATTCGCTGTTGGGGCCATGGCGAAGGTTGAACTCATCAACGAACGTGGCCATGATGCGTCGTCGTTCGTGCGTTTCGCTGATCACCGTCGCGACCGCCGGCAGGTCGGCGTGGACGTGGTGTTTCAGATGAAACGTGAACTCTGGCGTGCTCTCCAGGTTCGCGAGCCAGTCGCGAACCCGTGGACTCGGAATGCCGCTCAAATAGATGGCGTCGCCGTAGCGGTAGAAGCAGATCTCAATGCGACGGGGTGTTCGCGATCGTCGACCAATCGTGGTGATGTCCACCGTACGGTATTCCATGGTTGAGGTCTCGTTGATATCGAGCGCCTTGCGGACGTCATCGCGCATGTCGTCATTCAAGCAGCGCGTTGCCTCCTGTCAGACGACGCTGCCGTGCGACGACGTCCGTTGTTTAGACTTGGCGCGACGTGGCGACCCATGACGACAAGGAGGATTGCCGATGACCCGGTACTTGATCTCATTTGATGATGGCGCGATGGAACATATCCCCGACGAGGATATGGAGGAAGTGGGCAGGGCCGCTCACGACGTGGTCCAAGCGGCCCAGGACGCGGGCGTGTGGATATTTGGCGGTGGCATCCATACTCAACGTGCGAGCGTCGTGGCGATCGACGGTTCCGTCGACGAAGGTGCGGACCCGCAGAGCAAGGTCTTCCTCGGCGGTTTCTCGATCGTCGATGTCCCTTCGCATGACGAGGCGTTGGAGTGGGCGGCACGCATCGCCGCCGCCTGTCGCTGCGCGCAAGAGGTGCGCGAACTCATGTACGACCCAGCGGTCTGAGCCGCCCGACGCGCCAAATGACCGAGGCGGCGAACACTCGCTACTATGTCGCCCATGCGGTTGCGTAGTCGCTGGGGCAGTTCGCACGCAGTGGCAGGCAACTCAGTCGGTGTGACCAGGGGAGAGCAGTGAGCGTCATCGGCGAGGAGTTGAAGTCGTCCAAGAAGGCGATGGCGGATGTCCTGGGCAATCGTGCACTTCGCAAGATCTTCTACGCCTTCGCCGGATCGCTTATTGGTGACGGTGTGTTCACCCTCAGCGCTGTGGTGTACGCGTTCTTGCACGGGGGCCCGACCGCCGTGGGAGTGCTCGCCTTCGTGCGCTACCTCGCAATCGCGACGGCGGCGCCCTTCACCTCGACGTTCGCCGATCAGTTCGACCGCAAACGGGTCATGGTGGTCTCGGACCTCACACGGATGTCCCTCGTCACGGGCGCCGCGATTCTCGTCGGCGTGCACGCGTCGCGGTGGGCGGTCTTCGCGATCATCGTCCTGGTCGGATTGGCCGGTTCGGCGTTTCGACCGGCCCAGGCGTCAATCCTCCCGTCGCTCGCCCGAGAGTCCGACGAAATCGCGGGCGCCAATGTGGTGTCGAGCACGATCGAGAGCGTCGGATTCTTCGCCGGCCCGGCGCTGGCCGGTTTCCTCCTCGCCTTCTCGAACGTCACCGTCGCGTTCGCCTTTGACGCCGCCACCTTCGTTTGGTCGGCGCTCCTCCTCTCGTCGATACGTCCGCCCCGACCCGAGGAGCGCTCCGCGGAGTTGGTGGCCCTCCAGGGCGTGACGACCAACGACGAGCTGCTGAAGGGGCAGAGCTTCCTCGTCCGTGCCGAGCAGGGTTTTCGGATCATCGCGCACGATCGCGACGTGCTGACCCTCGTCATCCTCTACATGTTGCAGTGCGTCGTGGCCGGCGCGTCGGCCGTGTTCACGGTGACCATCGCGTTGCATCTCCTGCATATCGGGAGCTCCGGTCTTGGTCTGATGGAGTCGATGCTGGGCATCGGCGGTCTCATAGGGGGCTTCATCGCGCTCATGCTGGTGTCGCGGGCCCGAATGGCCACCGATTTCGGTCTGGGCGTCATGGTGTGGGCGGCACCCCTGCTCCTCATCGCGCTGTTCCCGGACCTGGGAGCGGCCCTGGTCTCAATGTGGTTGATCGGCGCCGCCAACTCCGTTGTTGACGTGAACGCAATCACCGTCCTGCAGCACCGTGTCCCCAACGAGAAACTCGGTCGGGTCATGGGCGCGCTGGAGGCGGGAGAGGTGGCCGGCATGGCGCTCGGGTCACTCGTGATGACGATCCTGATTCACACGACGGGACTCCGCGTGGGACTCGCCATCATTGGGGCGGCGGTGACGTTGTTGGTTATCCCTGGGATTCCCGCACTACGCCGACTTGACAGGGCCGTGTTCGCTGATGGTGTCCAACATCGACCAAAGAGCGCACACGGCCACCGTCATTTCCTCAAGATTGGCCCCCGACTCGTTCGTTAGTGCCCGCGAGTCAGTGTCAAGTTAGAACTTCCTAGTCTTCGAGAATCTCGTAGACGTCGTGTGAGACCAACTCGGCGATGCCGACGTGCGCGTGGTCGTCCATCCATTCGTGAAGTCCGCTGTTGTCGCCCAACTTCTCGTTCACGGCACCGGCGTCGGAGGGACTCTTGAAGGTTTGGATGACGACGATGTTGCCAACGTCCTTGCCCGAGCTGCCGGCGAGGATCTGCACCGACGAGACACCGGCGTCGAGGAAGATCTTCTTGACATCCGCGTAGCCGTCAAGGAATTCCTTCGCCTTGCCGTGCTGGGGCTTGAAAACTGAAATCTCAACTACTTTTCCCATTGCTTCACTTTCTCTGCCGCCGGTTCATTGTCGAGGTCCGGTGAGGAGAACCTACTACCGAGCGAACAAGTGTGACAAGCGATTTCACCGTCGTCACCAGCCCGTTCAGCGCGTCGTGAGCCGAGCAGAAAGTGGTGCGTCGACGAGTGACGAGGACCCGTGGAGATGGGAAGAGTGACGAGCTAGGTCGAGGAAATGGGGCCGCGTTCTTGGCGGCGACAGCCAGAAAACGAAAGCCGTGCCAAGACACGTGGTCTCGCACGGCAGTCGTTGAATTCGTTTTCCTTGAGAATTACCAACGAATGCTCATGGGGCCCTCCTTCGTATAACCCGACGGAACAGCTTTACGCCCCCCGACGAATTGTTGGAAAGTGTACAGCGACCGTTACCCGCGAGGCCGGAGAATTGTGAATTGAGCCACACGAAGTATTTCCTCAGGTTGCGTAGGCAACCCGACGAGGTGTCCTTGACGATCCCTAGGCGGGCTTGGGCAGCGGCCCCGGTTCGATCGCGGTGATGCCTACCTGGTAGTCGGCGAAACAGATATTGAACTCCATGCTGTTCTCGTAGTTCTCGTTGAACCCGGCGACGGGCAGGGCGGTGTAGACGTCGCTGACCGTGCACGCCGCGACGTGGGTGTCGCCCTGATTCGACGCTTCGCCGATGGTCAGCCCGAAGGTCGCAATGCCACCGGGGGCGATGACCACGCGACGGGGCTTGACGGTGGCGTAGGCACCCGAGACGTGATCGACGGTGATGTGGTGTTTGACCGGGGCATCGAAACGCAGCGTGGCGTATCCCTCGAGGTAGCACGACGTGTGTCCGACGTTCACGATCAGGAACGGAACGCCGTAGTGCCCGGCCAGGTCGCCGGTGCCCCACGTGGTGGCGACCTGGAGCTGGTCGTAGGTGCACCGGGAAACCGTGCGGACCGTCGAGGCGGCGCCGACGGCGAGAGCGAGGTTGGGGATGAGCAATGTCAGCACGATGACGCCGCCAACGATCGCTGAGTTGAATCGCCTCATGCTGACAATATACGTGTCGCACGGGTCGCGGGTGATTCGTCGGACGCAATTCATTGAGAACTTCCGGCGACGACTCGCGGCCACGACGACCGGGTCACGCGAGGTGGTACGTCCTTAGGTGTCGTTCCGGGCGACGGATGTGGGTCCCGACTCCACGTGTGACTCACGCCTCAACTCGAAATTGAGTGTCTGACGTCGAAGTGGGCGTACGTGGAATGTGTCAAACTCGCGTCCCGGCGGGACGGGCAAGAGTTCGATCGGCGGCAGGTGAGACCAATTTCGCATAGTGCTCCTCGGTGTCAGATGGATACACCCACACTGACGCAGTCCATCGTGAACGGGTCGAAACGTTTGCAATTCCCCCGTGACCGCGACGGAGCAACTCGTCATCGCCGTCGAAGGAACCCAGCTAGAGACCGGTCATCCGTTCGAGATTCTCCGCGTATCTGTTGCCAACGACGTCAACCGCCGAGATTGCCTCGGTGATGGCGCCGAGCTCGTCGTTGGTAAGCGCGAGGTCGGCGGCACCGAGGTTCTCCACGAGACGTTGTCTCTTGGTGGTGCCCGGGATCGGAACGATCCATGGTCGCTGTGCGAGCAACCAGGCGAGAGCAACCTGGGCCGGCGTGCCGCCCTTGGCCATCGCAAACGAGTGCAGCAAATCGACGACCGTTTGATTCGCCTCACGTGCTTCCACCGTGAACTGAGGACTTTGCGTCCGGTTGTCAGACTCCGAGAACGTTGTCGACGCGTCGATCGTGCCAGTGAGGAATCCCCGTCCTAACGGACTGAATGGTACGAACCCGATGTTCAACTGCTCGCACGTCGGCAACACCTCGCGTTCGGGTTGTCGGTACCAGAGCGAATACTCAGATTGAACGGCCGTCACCGGCTGGACCGCGTTCGCGCTCCGGATCGTCTCCGCACCGGCCTCGCTCAATCCGAAGTGCCGGACCTTTCCTTCGGCTATCAAGTCGCGAACGGCGCCGGCCACCTCTTCGATCGGCGTTCGTGGATCCACGCGGTGCTGATAGAGGAGGTCGATCGCGTCCACGCCTAGTCGGCTTAACGAGCCTTCCACGCTGCGTCGGATGAGTTCGGGCTGACTCGAGAGGGTTGCGTTACCTTGCTCGTCAGTCAGTCCGAATTTCGTGGCGATCACGACTCGTTCGCGCACAGGCGCGAGGGCTTCGCCCACGAGTTCTTCGTTGGTGAACGGTCCGTAAACCTGCGCCGTATCGAAAAAGGTGACGCCGAGGTCCACTGCCGAGCGCACGAGAGCGACCATCTCCGCGCGGCTCGCGGTATTGCCCCGATGATGATTGAGACCCATGCACCCGAGCCCCAGGGCAGAAACGTTCAAGCCGCTGGCACCCAAACTTCGAACGTCCACGAACAGCCCCTTTCTCGGCCGCCACTCGTGCGGCGATCACCTTAGTGCTGAGTATCCCAATGAATCGGTCGTGCACCCACGACGTCTTGGTCCACTCACGACCTTGAGATTGAAACTAGTAGGACTTGAAGATCGGGCCGACCCAGAATCATTTCGCTACGCGACGGGGTGCTTGATCCAGGTCTCGCAGGCGCGCAATGCCTCACGAGTGCCGTTGACCGAGGCACCACCAAAGAGTGACGTCACTTGTTTGATGAGTGAGCATGAAGTGTCCGAGAGCGAGTAACCATGTCCGCTGACGCCGCCCTTCACGGTCGACACGTACTCGGACGGTCCACCACAGGACCCGTTGGAGACCAACACCGAGGCTCCGTCATTCAACGTGATCGTGAGAGAGAATCCGGTGAGCTCCTCCATGCAGCCATTTTGCGGACCGAGTGGTAGCGCGTTCAGCGCTCGAATCAGCGCACGCAATCGACCTCCGGTGACGCGAACCGTGAAGGGACCACTCGATCCATCGAGCGCGACACTCTTGTAACCGGTCGCCGTCGCGGACACGGCCTGGGTGATGAACTGCGACGAGGCGCGGGACGGGACCCAGACGACTTGGGAGTCGACGCGAAGCCACGTTGACGAGGAGTTCCGTGACGTCATGGTGTAGGCGAGTTGCCGGACGTACACGTGTGGCCCATCCGCGGGAAAGACCGTGGTGTTCCAGAGTGTGGCGCCGCTGAAACCCTTACCACCCTCCGTGCCACCCTTCGGAACGTGTGCGGCGAGGAACGCTTCCACCGAAGAAGGCGAACCGGGAACGACGTAGTAACGGTGCATGGTGACGAGGTACTTCACGTCCGGTGTGCCCGCGCACTGACAAACCACCGACGTGGACGGATGCACCAACGTGGCGTTCGTTGGGATGATCGCCCGGTCAAGGAGTGCGCGGGCGATAGGCGTCGCTGGTGAACTGGGGCCGCTCGCGGACGCAACAACTGATGTCCCTACGAGCACCAAAGTGAGCAAACTCACCCCAAGTGCGCTCCTCAGCAGTTTGACTCGAAACTCTTTCTTCATCGTCGCTCCTCTACTCGATACTGTCATCACTCCAATCGGAATTACCCGCACGATCGACACCATCGGTCGCACCCCATTGTGCCCGTCACTGATAACTTCCAATTTCGGAGCAACGATCAAGTAATTCTCGGTGTTCAAGGAGCCGTCATGAACGATGTGTCTGCGAAGTACGAAGCGCTTCGATTTCAGGTCCCCTGCAAGGTCTCTGAGAGTTGACCGCGGGCACCTTTCTCACTGAAACCCTGCCGGGATATGACGGGGGTCGCCAGGTCACGGTGTACGTCCCTGCGGATCCACCTCGATTGGTGGTATTTGCTGGTGACGGACAGACAATCTCGAGGTGGGGAAGTGTGCTCGAGACGGTCGGTGCACCTTCCACGGTGATCGTCGGCGTACACGGGTCCGATGACGAGTCGCTTCGGCTCAGCGAATACTCGCCGGTGTTCGATGCGGAGCGCTTCGCGGCGCACGAGGAGTTCTTCGTCAACGACGTTCGAGGTTGGCTGTCGTCACATCTGGGCGTCGCCCTTCCCGCGGCGCGAACCGCGGTATTCGGCTACTCCGCTGGCGCAGAGTTGGCGCTGGCGCTCGGGATCCGTCATCCAGAGATCTTCGGTGCCGTCATTGCCGGATCACCGGGTGGGGGCTACAAGCCAAAGGATGTACTGCCCGAACCACTGCCGCGGTTCTACCTGTTCGCTGGGACGTTGGAACCCTTCTTCCAGGAGAACATGACACGGTGGGCGGACGCCCTGCGTGACAGCGGTGCCGCCGTGACGATCAACGAGAGGGAACTGGCGCACGGCGCTCACGCGTGGCGTGCGGAGTTCCCCTGCATGGTGTCGTGGATGCTGCCCGAGTGAAGCGTGTCGGACACATGAGCCATGCCCGTGTCGAGCACGTACATTGGGCGACGAGCGGGCCGCGTTGGATGTCCGTCACAGATGGTGTCGCGTGAAGTACATCGCCTTCGTCTGTGCGATGCCGATGGAGATTAAACCTCTTAGACGCAATCTGTCACTCACGAGGGCTGACATCGGATCGCTCGAGGCGTACGTCGGAACACTTGGCGAGCGCCCGGTCGTGGCCTTCGTCACGGGCATCGGTACGGTGCTCGCCACCGAAGGTCTTGAGCGTGTTCTCGAGGCGATGGAGATTGAGCGCGTTCTCGTGGTCGGCATCACTGGAGCCGTCGACGAAGGGGCGACCATTGGTGAGGTGGTACGCCCAGAAGTCGTCGTGAACGGTGTGACCGGACTGGAGTACCGGCCCATCCAGCTTGGTGGGGGAGTACCCAAAGGCACCATGTGGACGTCCGACGAGTTGATCACCGACCTTTATGCCATCGCCCGCCTGCGTTCAATCGGCGTCATCGCACTGGACATGGAGACGGCTGCGATCGCCGAGACCTGTGAACGCCATCACATCCCTTGGTCGGTCTTCCGCGCGTTTAGCGACCGGGCGACTGATCTCAGTCTGGGCAACGACGTACTTGGCCTCATCAACAATGACGGCACGATCAATTGGAGTCAGTTGGCCAGATTCTTCGTGCGACACCTAAATCGCGTTCCCGCACTGTTCCGGTTGGCCAAGGACGCCCGCCTCGCAGCTGAGAATGCTGCGGCGACGGCCGTCAAAGTTCTTCGGCAAGACCTATCCAGCGATCCAACGTGAGGTGTTGATGTAGGCAGTACTGTCGACCTGACTCACCAGGTCAATCAGATTTGTGAGAATGTTATGCATATTGTCGGCGACACCGAGGACGAATTGATCACCATCAGATGAACAGTCATCGACAGGCTCCGAGTTCGGCCAGGTCGAATCCGGAGTGCGGAATCGAAGACGGGAACGAGTTAGCTATGCCACAGTCGACGTCGAAGGTCCACATCGAGACGACCTTGCGTAGAGCGGGGCACCTTTGGCGACTGTCGACCTTTCGGATCGTTGCCGTGTCAGCACTGATGGTCAGCGCGAGTTTCGCCGCGGCGTCGGTGACTGCGGGCGCGACAACGAACTCGGCCTCCCTCACCCTCTCAGGATTCACGACTGCGGGTCAAGGCACTTCATACGAGGCATTCCTTGACACGCCCGTCAACGTCGCGCCCACGGGAACCGTGACCGTGACGGACGATCTGCACGCCACGTGTGCGACCAGTACGTGGACCGACGACGGTTCGGACGGCGCGGGTGGGGAGGTCTTCGAAGGGGACTGCGACATCACCAGTAGCGAGCCGGCCGGAACCACTGCCACCGCGGCGTACACCGGATCGGACTACTCCACCACCGTGTCCAACACGACAACGATCGCGGACTCGATGACGATGTCGGGGACACTTCCCCAAGGCAGCACGGGGAGCTACTCGAGCACCGTGACCGTCACACTCGGCGTACCCCATGGCGCCCCGGCGCCTTCGGGTGACGTGCAACCGAGCGACGCCAACGGCGACAGTTGTGATGCCTCGCTCTGGACCGGACCAGTCGTCCAGGCGAGCGTCGATGTCTATTCGTCGCATTGTGTGATCACGTCGACTGGCCCGTTTCAGGGGTACGTGACGGCGCTTTACGACGGACCGGACTACTTGGCGTCCGGAGCGAGCTTCTCGTCGCAACTTGTGCTCTTCGGGGACGAGGGAGATTCGAATACGTCTTATGGCGTCGCCGCGTACGTTCCCGTTGGCTCACCCGCGCCCACGGGAACCGTTACCGTGAACGACCACGACACGGGCGGAATGGGCAATCCGGGCGCCGGTACCTGTACCGCGTCGAGCTGGACCGACGAGGGCCCCGACGGCTACTCCAGCGAACTGTACGAGAGTTTCTGCGGGATCGTCGGCTTCTTTCAACCGGGCGATCTGGTTACCGCGACCTACAACGGGTCGGACTATCCCTTCGGGACGTCAAATCAGCTCACCGTGTCGGCGCTCACCATTACCTCGACCCCATTCGTCGCCAGCGGTGGCTCCACCTACACCAATACCGTGACGTCGACGCTCTCGATTCCCCATGGTCAACCAGCCCCGACCGGCTTCGTTGACGTCAGTGCGAGCAATTCCAGTTGCGAGACCGGGACCAGTTGGACCGGTCCTGACGAGGTCAACGGTCTGGATGTCTACACCAACACGTGCACCCAGACCTCGACGACGTCAGACCTGGGGACGGCGCTCGGTCTCTACGTCGGCACGGACTACGCCGGCAACCTCGCGGGCTACTCAATCGCGGAGCTCTCGCTCGGTGGCGATCCGCAACCGTACGGGACCGGCAATAGCTATTCCGTCACGCTCATCTCACCCGTGTACTTCACGCCGACCGGTGTCGCCACGGTGACCGATAGTGCGGGCGGCACGTGCACGACCAACGGCAATTGGACCGCCTTCGGTCAGAACCAAAATGGCGCGTGGCTCTTCGAGGCCGGGTGCGCGATCGCGCCCGAGGAACTACCCGTGGACACCGTGCAGGCAACGTATGCGGGCGGCGAATATTGCGCGCCACCGTCGAACGTCATGACCGTGGGCTTGGAGAATAGCGACTCCGGCGGCAATGGTGGCGACACCGGCGGCAACTGTGGTGGCAGCGCAGGCGGATCGGGCGGAAGTGGAGGATCCGGCGGCAGTGGCGGCAGCGGGGGATCAGGGGGCAGCGGCGGCTCAGGCAGTGGGTCCAGTGGCGGCGGCGGACAGACCCCGACGTCCGGCCCGACCAACGCGCCCCCCCCGAGTTCACTCCCATCAAGTGACTTCGGTACGCCGACGTCAGTGAAGACAGTGGCCAGCGCAGCGACGACGTTGACGTCAAGTGAAGGTGGCGCCACGACGGTGATCACGGTGCCGGCGGGCGCGCTGCCCACTGGTACGACTGTGAGCACCTACCCACTCACGAACACTGCGGCGCTCAACGCTGACTTGCCGACTGGTCAGACCTACGTCCTGGGCTTTGCCGTGACCTGGGAGTCCCCCTCGGGTTCATCGCCCTCGTCCACGTCGCCCATATCCATGACGATCACCGACCCCAGCATTGTCACCGGCGACGTGGTCTATGCCATCACATCAAATGGCATCACTCTTGTTGGGACCGCCACCGAAGCGGGGTCAATCACGTTGACTTTCGAAACGGACCCCATATTCCTCGCGACCGCAAAGACGCCGCAAGCACCGCTTCTCCTTACGACCACCTCGGGCCGCGTGGGGACGGCACTGACCTTGGAGACGAGTGGCGGCTCAGGCATAGGCGCCGTGTCGTACTCCGTATCGAACGGGACCGCCGACGGCTGCCAGCTCTCCGGGAACGTGCTGCGAGCGAGTACCCCGGGGACGTGCGTCGTTACCGCGTCGCGTGCTGGCGACAACACCTATGCCCCCACTTCATCCTCGGCCACCGACGTCGCCTGGGCGCTCCCGTCACGACCGGCGCCGGTCACGGTTTCGTTCGCGACGACGGTCAGCGCGTTGAGCCCAAGTGCCAAGAGGTCGCTCGTGGCACTCGCCAAGAAACTCATCGCTGGCGCAACCGTCACGGTATTGGGTCACGCAACGGGCAACCAGGCACTCGCCATGGAGCGCGCACGCATCGCAGCGCACTTCCTTCAGCAGCATTGTTCGGTCCACGTGACCATCAAAACATCGTCGGCGTCGATGAATTCGGTCACGGTCACCACGAACAGGCAGTAGGACGAGATAAGTCGGTCGATTTTCGGTCCTTACTGTCGAGGAAGAAGTTCCTGGATCCGCGTCGAATGACTTACTTACGCGCGCCTGTCGGTGCCGCGGTCGTCGCCACGTGTGCTCTAGTCAGCGCTGCGCTGGAGTTGCCACGCGTTGTCCAGCACATCTTCGATTGCGTCCTCGTCACCCATCACGAAGTCGGCGACGACCATCATGTGCTTCGCGTAGCGGTTGGGGATGCTGAAGGTATCGGGGTCAGATTGCATCAGTGATCGACGAAAGTCGAAGTCGATACGGACAACCAAGTGAACGTCGTCCAGCTGGCGTGCGATCAGTCGTCCGTGGTAACGCCACTCGGGCAGTTGTCCGTCTCGATCGCTTCGGCGAACCCCTTCGCGTTCTGCCAGCAGTTTCTCCACGTCAGCGAGATTCACACAACAATTCTGTCAGCGCGCGCGAGGGGACGCGCGACGGGTGTGACTGGTTTCACGACCGTGTCACCTGATCCAAGGGTGCCGATGTACAAGCGACTCGCACGACGTCCGACTGGCGACGTCTGCGACTGACATCCTCGAAGCGGACTTGGTGCGATGACTGCTTCGGCGTCACTGGGCGTGAACGAGCGGAAGGGACCACTTTCGCTCGAGCGTTCGTGCGAGATAGTGGAATGAAATGTCGATCGCAAAGGAGAGAATCGTCGGCTGGTTTGTGCATCGAGACGCGACATAACGTACCCCTATGAATTTTCCGCGACTGCGCCTCATCTTGCTCGACTGTCCCGACCCACTGGAGCTGGCAACGTTCTACTCCGCCCTGACTGGACTTGCGATAGAGACTCGGCCCGGTATCGCCCCAGACGAAGTCGCAGATGTCGATTTGGTGCACGACTCCCTCCCGACGTTGAGCTTTCAACGAGTCGAGAACTACGTGGCCCCTACGTGGCCTGGCGGGACCGTGTCGAAACAGATCCATCTGGACTTTGAAGTTGACAGTCTCGACGAAGGAGAGCGCCACGTCCTCAGTATCGGCGCTCGAAAGCATGAGTATCAGCCCGGGGAGAGTTTCAGAGTATTCCTGGACCCCGTAGGTCATCCATTCTGTCTCATGCTGAAGGGCGCCTAAGTTCGCACGTCCATCGAGGGGCCAAGGAATACGTCGCGGACGACAGACGAAGCGTGCTCGACATACGAGTCGAACGTTGCTGTATTTTGAAGTTGACGAGAGACTGGCGGTACGTGTGCGTCGAATCACCTGGTGGGTCGCGACACTCGTAGTCACGATGCTGTCAGCCCTTTGCACTCCGACTGCTTCTTCAAGTGCCAGCTCGTCCGCGACACCCCCAAATTCGGCCGCTCTCTTCTCCGTCAGTCGAACGCTCCAACTGGACACCGATGGATCGAACCCGAGCCTGGTGGGGGAGGGGGACGATTCGATCTTCGTCGTCGGAACGTTCGACCGATCAAAAGCGGTCGACGACCTCATTCGGATCGACCTGAAGACGTGGCGCATCGCGGCTGTGGCCCGGTTCCCGAACCCGACGAGTGAGGCCTACGGTGACGGTGCCCTTTGGTGGGCCGCGGGCCAATACGCCTTTGACATCCCCGCGCCCGCCCAAGGGCGTGTGCTCTACAAGATTGACCCGTCGAGCTTGCGCGAGGAGCGTGCCTTCTTGCTTCCCGGCCGCACGCTCCAGGTGACGGTGGCCGGCACGACGCTGTGGGTCGCGACCCGTACGGCGCTCGTGCGCCTCGATCCCGAGTCCGGTCGCGTCTTGGCACAGGTCCCGGTGAGTTACGCCGTGAGCGCACTGACACCCAGTGGGAACGGTGCGTTCATTGACATCCTGGGATCGGTCGGGTCGCGTCAATTCGTGACCGTCTACGACGCCACTTCGGGTCGAAGCGTCGCACGACGGTTACTTCCTGGCGCGACGGGCGGTCCGCTCGCCACGACTTCTACAGGCGTGTGGATAGCGACCGACAACCTCGACACGAAGTCCGCCACCGTTCGCTACTACCAAGGTGAGCGACTTGTTCCCACCGCGGCGCACGGAGGCTACGCCGCCGACACCTCGCTGTATACCGGGGACGGAGTGATCTGGTCGGTCGACTCCGGAGGTCAGGGACCAACCGAATGTCTCGATCCATCGACAGGTCACATGCTCGCTCGAGGCGGTCCACTGGGAGTCGGTTCGGGCTCTGTCGCGACGTACCAGGGTCGAACGTACATGCTCTTTGCACGCAATCTCACGAATTATTTTCTTCGCGTCTCGACATCGACGCGCTGTAGATAAGTTTTAAGCATTGTCAGCAGGGGAGTAAACACCACCGCACCACCGTGCACGCCGAATGGAGCGTGTCGTCGGCGGGCGGACCGACACTTCGTCGAAGGGCAGATTCGACGTCCAGACCTGTTAGCCCAGTCGGGCGATCGGCCCGCCCTCGATCGAAGTGGCCTCAAACTTGAATCCGGCATAGCAAAAGTTCACGTTGACTGTCGTCGTGAAGGGCTGTGAGTAGGGCTGCGATCGAGTGGGTAAGAAGACTTGCATTTGCCGTGTCATGCACGGACCGGCGTTCGGATCTTGTTGATCGTAGGCATCGCCGTAGTCGAGTCCGAACGAAGCGGTCGCACCGGCACGTATTGTCACGACTCTTGGTCGCACCGCCACGAAGATCATGCCTCCTCCGTCCACGACCTTGACCTTGTGTCCCTTGTACGCAGCGGGGTACGTGGTGAGCTTTGGATAGCCAGTCAAGGTGCAGGTCGTCTTGCTCACGTTGATGACGACGAAAGGTATGCCGACATTGCCGGCGGCGAAGTAAGCACCGCTCGATGAGGCGACCGCAACGGCGAGTTGGTTGTCGGCGCACGTCGACACGCTGCTTGACGCCGTGGCAACCTGCACGCCAGCGGTCAAAATGAATCCCATGGCGCAGAGCAGTGTCGCTGCTGCCGCCAGTGTCCACAACCACTTACGTCGCGTCGAGGTCGTCAGCACCAAAATTCCTTTAGTTGTTCGGCCAATGCTCTTCCTTGGTCGTAGCCAGCTTGTGCGGCGGGCGGACGCGTCAACGGATCCATCATGTTGGCACCGAAAGCGTCAAGGGATTCTTCGTTCGGGAAGATGGTCTCCACTTTGCTCCCACCAGCACGCAGTTCGTCGACCTGGGCTGCGAGCTGCATACCCCATTCCAAAGGATGCCTCGTTCTTCCGCGCGGTCTCACCACCGCAGAGACAGTCGCCCTTACCACTTTGTTGGAGAAGCTTGGCGAGCAGTCCTGACCTGCGCGATCCTCCAACTCTTGTTCCGCGAAATGGGATGAGCCATCAAGATCCGGGGTGCAAGGCCTTAGCGAATCGAACGAGCAAATCTGGCTTAGCTCGTTGTGAGCGAGTGAGAAAACCGTCGAGCGCCATTTGGAGGGTGACGAGCGCAAGTTGGTCGTTAGCCGCCTTCTCCGCCGCGTCGTAGATGCCAGAAAGAGCTGGCTTGATGCTGAGTCCAATCGGGCAGTCCTTTGACGGCTGTGAGACGTGCAGCGCGTAGGCCGGACCGTCATCGAGGGCGGTCTTGATATCGAGGAGCGTGATTTCGGTCGCCGGGCGACTCAAAGTCCAACCCGCGGGTTTCCCTCGATGGGATTCGACGAGTCCCGCATCGCGCAGTTCACCGAGCAAACGGCGAACGACGACCGCATTGGTTCCGACACTTGCGGCGACGCCGACAGAGGTTGCGGGCGAATCGCTCAACTGGGAGTGAAGTGCAACCCACGCCAGTGCGTGAACCGCGATAGTCAGTCGGCTGTTCGCGCTCAACTAGGAACCCGGAGCGCTACGGGAGCATCTTTCACGCGCTTGGCCGCTCCCCACAATGATCCAGGGTTCGCGCGCCGAGGATGGCGTTCCAGCATCATTGCGTAGAGTTCTAGCGCTGTCGTGCTCGTGCGCTCGGCTTCAATGAAGTCGCGCACGTACTGAATTGAATCGTCGATGATGATGGGGTCGTCAGTGCGTTCCGGAAACTTGTGACCCGCCACGACGTTGATGGGGTCGAGCGACTTGATCTTTTCGAGTGACTCAATCCACTCCATTCGTGATGCGGGCGTGGTTTCAGCCATGTACATATGGGTTTCGTTATAAACCACGTCTCCAGCGACAACGAGGCGGATGTCGGGCACCCAAAGGCTCGTCGTGCCCTCGGTGTCAGTGTGACCGGTTGGAATGATCACAAGTCGGTGACCCTCTAGGGTCAGATAGTCGTCCTCAAGTACTTCCGGAAGTACCGCTACCGGAATCTGACCGGGAAACAGCTTGCCCCAGAATCCGTCACGATACTCGTCGCCCGCTTGGATCTTCGCCTCGACGAGCGTGCCTGCCGTTCCGACGGCCCGTGCGCTTGGGAAAGCTTCGAGCAACTGGCCGATGCCGTAGACGTGATCTCCGTGGCCATGCGTGAGATATAGATGGGTGAGCCGTCGATTGTGCTTCTTAACCCACGCAATAAGGACTTCATTCTGAGCGACCGTCGCAAACGTGTCAACAAGCACTGCATCTTGCTCTCCGAAGACAAGGGTGGCAGAGTTGGTCACCCAGCGCAGGTCGTCGTTATCGCCCGGTGGCAAGTCTCTTGTCAGTCCCTCGCGTCGCATCAGGAGTGTGTCGTAGTGAAGTTTTGGCATGGAGCCCCTTTCGTTTTCTTGATGTAACCATAGCAGTTACATTGAAATTGAAGACGGAATCTTCGACACTTATTTCGATTGTCGCAATTACCTTGAACGGGAAACAATGTTGCCCGTCGAAATTAATGTGGCGCTCTTTGGTGAGCTGGTTAGCGTTGGCGGGCCGACCTACACATTCTCCGACTGGCGCTTGAATTGCTGGCAACATGTAAATGGCCCTAACGTTGATTGACAATCATCAGGAGCGAGTTAGCCCGAATAGTGAGCCGGAGGAAATCAGTAACCGTGGCGAACAATAGGTTCCGTTATTGGATTTTGGAGCGACTTGCCAAAGGTAAGAGCGCCGAGTGGTGGCAATCGAGACTTGAAGACCATCTGGCAACAGAGTTAGCGAAATCTGGCCCAGATAGTGTTCGAACTGAGAACGCTCGCCGAGTTCTCGCAAATCACTTGGAGAATAACGATTCGTTCTTGGAAGCGCGTCGACTGCGTTTCGAGAACCTTGAGGTTATGAGGCGCAACAACGGTGAAGAAAACCTTATGACGGCGTTTGCTTATCAAGCACTTGCGAATAATTTCGGCCTGACAGGTGAGTACCAAGAGGCCGAAATGAATCTTCAGAGGGTCTATGACATCCGTTTGAAGATCCTTGGCGACAGCGACGACCAGACTATATTCGCTCTCGATCAACTTGCTCGTGTCAAAGGCGTTTCGCAATAACGCAACGGGTTAGCGGCGAAGTCAGGGTGCGTCCCCTGTATCACAGCACCCGCAAACTGCATCGGTACCCTGGGGTCACCAATCAATGATTATGGAGAATCCATCGGATGACAAGAGATCAAGGTCGGCGAACTAAGGGTCGCTATCGCTGGCGCACCAAACTCCGCGTCATAGGACCGCTGTGGCTCGGATTACCTCGTAAAGGCCGCGGAGACTGCGGAAACCACGAGTGGTACAACTCCGACAACGTTGTGGACGGCTGCTATCACTGCATTTCAACTCGACCGCATGAACCTTTGTGATACTTGTACTCGCTACACTGCGAGTATGGAAGATGACTTTCGATCCGACCCGATGGAGACTCCTGAGGGCCAAGGCATCGCCAAGAAGGCTTGGAACGCCTACGTCAAAGCGGTCGACCGTCGAATACCTCCCTTCGTCAAACAGAAAGTGGGCGTCGCGCTGTTGCCGGTCGGCACCCAAATCGTGGAGGACATGATCGGATTCTGGGTCATGTGGCATCTCTACGGCGGCTTCGAGGGCCTCGAAGAGTTCGGGATGCACAAGTCGACGATCTGGCGCAAGGTCGCGCGCTTCCGCAAGATGACCGGCTCCCACCCAGACGTCTACCAAATGCCGGGCATCACGATCGACCCCAAGGCCTACTGGGCCGGGGCGCAGGTCAAGGTCGGACGGACGCCCAAGAAACACACGTGATGTAACAGGGTCGTTGGTATACTCGCAACTATGCGAGTACCGATTCTCAATGAAGTGGCCTCCGGAGTAGACGCGATCTACTTCACCGGACGCGCGCCACTCCCGGACGCTCTCCTCGCACGGCTCGAATCCTCTCGCGCCGACGCGCAAGCGCTCGACGGCAGCCCCCCCTTCCAATTTGGAGCCTTGGAAATGCTCATGGCACCCCACGCCTGGGGGAAACACCGCTACTGCCTCACGCATCCCTACGGCCGTATTGGAATCACACCGAGCCTGAGCGTCCCTACCTTTCGTGTTCAACCCAAAGCGGAGTTCCTCCACGGGGTCGGAGTGCGCGCGGCGGTCCAGGGCTTCCGCGATCTACTCGAAGATGAGTGTGGCCTCGTGAAGTTGCAAGCCAGTCGCATCGACCTCTTCGCAGACTTCCAAGGATGGAACCTCTCGGGCGAAGATCGCAGACGCTTCGTCTGTCGTGCGTCGGACCTTGGCACGTTCGAGGAGGATGGCACGCTCAGCGGGCTGCAATTCGGTAAGCGGTCGTCCGGGACCGTTGACGCTCGCCTCTACAACAAGACGAACGAACTGCTCAAATCTGGCGCTCAGTACTGGCGAGAGATGTGGAACGAGTCCTACGACCCCAGCCGCGACGTGTTGCGAATTGAGTTCGAAGTACTGCGTGGAGCGTTGCGCGAGTTCGGTCTCGACGATCCCGACGAGGTGCTCGACGCCACGGGCGCACTGTGGGCCTACCTGACGACGTGGCTCTCGTATCGCGTACCGACCGGCGACCACACGCGCTCTAGGTGGCCCGTGGCCCCGGAGTGGGAGGACGTGCAGCGTGCACGGATTCGTGACGACGCGATAGGCATCGAGCGCACCTACGGAGGCAAGCAGCGAGGCGAACTGGCAAAGATGATGCCGGCGTTCGTTGGCTACGTGGCCCGCTTCGGTGCGTTGAGCGACTGCCACTCCGAAGCCGAATTGCTCGAAGTCCTAAAGGACTACCTCGGGCGTTACGCCAAGGAGACGCACGTCTCGACGGACTATCGCATCTGGCAGAAGCGTCGAAGTCTGGAACTGCTGTGATGCCGCCACCCGACTTCGACGGCGTTGCCTCAGTGCTGGTGTCAATTGCGCTGCGTATTGTGAACAAGAACCTAGGACCCAAAGGAGGTCTGCGTGCTAACTCTGGCGTACTGCCGAGTCTCGACGGAAGAACAAGCGGAGGAGGGCTGGTCGATCGAGGGCCAGACGGACAAACTCCGGGCCTATTCGAGTCTGCACGATCTTGGCGAGATCACCGTTATCTCCGATCCCGGCATCTCGGGCAAGAACTTGGTGCGACCTGGCGTCCAGCAGTTGCTCGCAGCGGTTGAGGCGGGCCACGCCGCCCACGTCATCGTGTGGAAACTCGACCGGCTCTCACGAAGTCTGCGTGACCTCATGGCGATACGTGACCTCTTCGACAAGCACGGCGTCATTTTGCACTCGGTCTGTGAGAATCTCGATCTCTCGACGCCTGCGGGCCGGTGGTTCTTCTCGATGATGGGCGGTCAAGCCGAGTACTACCGCGAGGCGCTCTCGGAGAACGTCAGCATGGGCCTCGACCGAGTGGTGAAGGAAGGACGCTGGCCCAATCGACCAAAGACCGGCTACGACATGATCGACAAACTCCTGGTGCCGAATGTCGATGCGCCGCTCGTGGTCGAGTGCTTTCGACTCCGTGGTGAACGACGCTCCTATCGCGTGATCGAGGAGCGGACCGGCTTCAACTACTCGACCGTGAAGTCGATTCTGGACTCGCGCATCTATCGCGGAGAGACGTTGCGCAAGGGCACGTGGTACCCCGGCGTGCATGAACCGCTCGTGAGCGAAGAAGAGTGGCAGAAGGCGCACCGGGGCACCGCCAAGGGTGTTCGTCAGTCGAGTGATCCTCTCTCGGGTCGAGTCGTGTGTGGAATGTGCAACCGAAAGATGGTCGTGGCCCAAAACGGCAAGGGTCATCTGACCTTCAAATGTCGTCATCGAGGTCAAGGTTGTCCTCAGCCGTCACGAAGCAATCTCGGGTTGGCGCGAGCTGCGGTCGTGGGACTTCGACTCGTTGGTCACGACGAGAGTCTGCGAAGGGCCATTCGACGGCGGCTGGCCGGTGGGGGCCCGGACGCGGCGGGGACGCCGCGCCGGACCCGACGGGCAGCACCAGCGAAGACCTTGAAGACCCTCGATGAACAGCGGGACAAACTCCTCGGCCTCTACTACGCCGAGAAGATCAGCATGGACGGATTCCACCGTGAGGAGGCTCGGATCGCCACCTCAATTGAGGCTGTTCGTCAACAAATGGCACTAGAGGGCCACGAGGAGCGAATCAAGAGCGATCTAGAAGTTCGATTTGAGGAGGTCGCGCGCATCCTCGCTGACCTCGACATGGACGCAGTGTGGGCGGAGGCTGACGAGCGCGAACGTAGAGTCCTGGTCGAGAACCTGGTGGAGTTCATAAAGGTGTTTCCCAATCACTTGGAAGTCAAGGTGGTCGGCAGTCCGTCGATCAACGTGCTGCTCTCCGAAGTGGGACTGAAGGTACCGGAGAATGTTGGTGTCGGAGGGCCGGCGTGAACCCGCACACCAACAGATGGGGGAGTGGCTCAACTCGCTTCAATCGAGCCGTCTCTAATGAGCGAGCGACATTCCCAGTACGAACATGCCTGAACAAAGAAGGGGAGTGACAGTGATGAGCGCGACTGAGTATCCCCTGTGGTGTTCACGCTGAAGTATGACGGGCACCGCGAGCGCCGATGAGAATGTTGTCAATCCCCCGCAGAATCCCGTAAGAACGATGGCGTGTAAATGTGCGTCGGCAGATCCGACGAGGCGATACGCGGCGTAGCCGGCGATGCCGGTGCCGAGGGCATTCGCGGCGACGGTGGCCCATGGCCGACTTGTCGGGTGGTTTCGACGCACGAGGTACTCGAAGACGTAGCGGACGCAACAGCCCAGTGCGCCGAAGATCGAAATTAACAAAAGTGTCATACAGATCGGCGCTTTCGACCCAGTCCGAGCCACCCAGCAAAAACACCCGCCAGGATCGCTCCTACGGCCGTCAAAAGACATCCGCCTATAGAGAGGTGCCAGAGGGTGGCCAAATCGACAAAGAGGCCCGAATAGCTCGTCAGGCCGCCGAGAAACCCGGTAATCATCAGCAAACGCAAGGGACTATTGGGATCTCGGTGATGGAGTCGACGACGCAGAAGGTCGGTCGCGACGAACACGCCGAGCGTATTGATCGCCAACAGCATCCACGGGACGGCGTCGATCCAACTCACGGATCCCACGTTGGAGCTGTGCGTCAACACCTTCGTCGGATCGACTTTGGTGAGCAGATCACGCAACATGGTGCCGACACCGCCGCCAACGGCAACGAGACCGAGCGCGAGGAGGAATTGCTTGGGGGAAAGCGTGAGATGACTTGGCATGTGCACAACGAAACTACTTTGTTTGCCTGGCGATTCGAGGCAGGGGAACACTCGAACACGCGACGCTCGTGAAACCGTGTGTGAATTTCGTTCGGACTTTACATAACGTACATTATCGGCCTTATACATAGAATTGACTGTTATAGTGTGTCCCATGCGTCGGCTCCTTTGTGCTGCCCTCTTGGTGGCTTCTACGGTGGGAATCATTGCGATTCCGGCATCGGCTGACTCCTCCAACCCCAATAAAGTCGTGCTCTCCTTCGACTACAGCGATAATTCGGCGCCGGCGTCGGCAAGCAATGGTCCGTTCAACGTGATTGTTGACGTGTTGCCAGGATCGGCTACCGGGTTAGTTCGCATGTTCGCGGTCGCACCGGCTGACAAGAACGATTCCAATCTGGTGTGTCACTTCCAGTGGATCAGCAAGAGCCAAGCCGAGTGTGCCTTCAACTTCCCTGACAATGGCGTCTGGTCAATCCATGCTCAGTACATCGCAGCTCCTCAGACCGACGTCGTCAGCGTCGCCGTTACGAATCTACGCGTCAACAACTAGTTCACATTTGAATCCCGTCATTTTTCGAGTGATTTGGGGAGATCCATTTCGTGGCATGAGTCAAGTCCTTGTGCACGCTCATGACGCTGATGAGGCCCTCACCATCGCGCACGAACTCCATCCCGAACTCCCCCGTCCGCGCGTTGCCTTGCGGTCCGAGGATCAAGTGTTCACTTCTGCTTCACGGGACGTCGAGCAACTGCATACCATCGGTCGAACGCACGGTGAGCGACACTAGGACGACGAGGTAAGACAATGCGCGCTGTTCGATCGCTCATAACGCTGCTCATCGCCTTCGCCGCCGTGGGCGGTGTCCTTGCTATTGCCCTCACGTTGGCCAAAGGTTCGAATCACACGCCATCGGCTAGTCCGATCTTCAAGTTCAACGGCCCCGCAAATATCGCTGTCAGCGGTGGCGACGCCTTCGTGACGAACGGGAACGGGAACACCGTCACCGAGTTCAATGTGGTGACCAGAAAACTCGTGCGGGTGATCGGTGGAAAGAGGTATCGGTTCGATTTCCCAGGCAGTATCGCCGTTTCGGGCGATGACGCGTTCGTGACCAACACACGTGGGGCACGGGTTACCGAGTTCAACACGGGTACTGGTGCGCTCGTTCGGGTATTGAGCGCCAAGTCGTACGATTTCAGCTCGCCGGGCGGCAGTGACATCATCGTCGACGGGCACGACGCATTGGTCACGAACGATACGGGTGGTTCCGTCACGCAGTTCAATACCGATACCGGCGCACTCGTGCGAGTGCTGCGTGCCAAGTCGTACGGGTTCTACGCACCGATTCACATCGCCATCTCGGGTGATGTCGCGTTCGTTGCGAACCTGGGCGGCTCCAGCGTCACCGAATTCAATGTCGTCACCGGAGCGCTGGTGGGGAAATGGACGAATTCATCGTCGGACTTGCTAGAGCCCGACGTCATCGCCATGGTCGGTCCCGACACGTTCGTGAGTAACGGCACCGGCGTGACCGAACTCGTCACCAAGACCGGCGCCATCGTGCAAGTGATCACCGGAAAGCCCTCCGACTTCGAGGTTCCCGGTGCGATCGCTATCGCCGGTCATAGTGCCTTCATAACGAATGGGACGAACGTCACTGAGTTCAATATCGTCACTGGGGCGGTGCGGGTGATCAAGGGAACGTCGTACGGCTTCGACGCTCCCTATGGCATCGCGATCACGGGACACGATGCCTACGTGGCCAATTCGGCCGGTCAGAGTGTCACGGAGTTCAACACCGTCACCGATTCGCCGATACGTGTCCTTCGCTAGTCCCCTTCCCCACTGACTCCGACAGCCGGTTTGGCTTACACTGCCCTCATGAACTCACTCTTTGACGTAAAGGACAAGGTCGTACTCGTGACGGGCGGCAGCAGCGGCATCGGCGAGATGATGGTGCGCGGATTCGTCGACGCCGGGGCCAAGGTGTACATCTCGTCGCGCAAGGCGGACGTCTGTGAGGCGTTGGCCAAGGAACTCAGCGCCGTCGGGACCTGCATCGCCCTGCCAGCGAACCTCTCCACCGAAGCGGAGTGCATCCGATTGGCCGGTGAGATCGCGTCGCGCGAGGACCATCTCGACGTGCTGGTGAACAATGCTGGCGCGACGTGGGGTGCTCCGATGAGTGAGTACGACGAGGCGGCGTGGGAACGTGTGCTGTCGCTCAACGTGAAGGGTCTCTTTCACCTCACCAAGGCGCTGCGTTCGCTCCTCGAGGCCCACGGAGGTCAGGACGCGCCGTCACGGGTCATCAACATCGGTTCCATCGACGGTCTTCGGGTGCCCGGGATGAACACGTTCGCGTACTCCGCGTCGAAGGCCGCGGTACACCAATTGACTCGTCACCTCGCCAAGGAGATGGCGCCCAAGGTGACCGTCAACGCCATCGCGCCTGGACCGTTCCCATCCAAGATGATGCGTGCGACGCTCGAGCAGTTCGGCGACGACATCGCCAAGGCGGCACCGATGAAGCGCATTGGCCAACCGTCGGACATGGCCGGCGCGGCGATCTTCCTTGCCTCCCCCGCCGCCAGCTACATCACCGGTGCGGTCCTGCCCGTGGACGGCGGACTGGCGACGTTGGCCTAGCCCTTCGGCTCGGTCCCGAGGGTTACCTTGAGGTCAAGATGTTTTGAGCCGCGCACAATGTGCAGCGTGATGACGTCACCGGGACGCAGGGAGGACGTGACGCTGCTGACGTCCTGAGCGCCACCGATCGTCGTGTTGTTAATCCCGACGATGATGTCGCCTTGCTTCACACCGGCCGCGGCGGCGCCCGTACCGGAGATGACGCTCATCACCACGGCGCCGGTGGAGACGCTGAAGTGGTACTCGGCCTTGAGCGACGCCGTCTCCGTCGTGATCTCCACGCCGATGAACGCTCCGTGATTCACGACGCTCTCGCCCGCCTTCAGCTGCTTCAACAGCGATTCGATCGTCGCGTCGGGAATGGCGAATCCGATGTTCTGGGCGCTGGTGCCGTCGGGCAAGGTGCCCGCGACCGCGGTATTCATCCCGACCACGTCGCCGCTCGAATCGAGGAGCGGGCCACCCGAGTTACCGGGATTGATGGCCGCGTCGGTTTGGATCATGTTGTTGAGTGTCTCGCTCGTGGTCGCGCCTCCGGCGGTGACGGTGCGACCGAGCGCCGAGACGATGCCCGAGGTCACGGTCGGCGTGCCGGCGGCGAGTCCGAGCGCGTTGCCGATGGCGACGACCGCGTCACCGACCTGGAGACCATTGGAGTTGCCGAAGGTCACCGGCGTCAGCCCTGAAACGTTATTGATACGGATCAGGGCGACGTCATCGATCGGATTCGTGCCGATCAACGTCGCCGGGAGTGCTTTGGTCGATCCAGAGCGTGTCACCGTGATGGTGCCACTGCTCACGGCGGCCGCGATCACGTGGTTGTTCGTGACGACGAGGCCGTCCTTGGTGATGATCATGCCCGTGCCTTGGTCCTCTTGGCCCGAACCCTTCACGTCGATCGACACGATCGACGGGAGTGCTTTGTCGATCAGTTTCGGGATGCTCATGCCATTGGGCAGGTAGGCCGCGCCTGGTTTGTTGGTGACGGCGTCGATCGTCACTCCCCCACTCGTCGACGAGGAGTTCGAGGCGTAGTGGCCGGCTAATCCGCCCACGAGGGCCGCGACGAGGAGCAGAGAAAGGCGAGTTGACCAGAGAGTTCGCTTCGCCGGGGCCGCTGATGGCTGTGACGCGAGCGGTACGGCGTCGACGATCGTTGGCGCGACATACGTGGGCTCGATCGGAGGCGGCGTGCTCGCGTTGTCGACAATCGCGGGTGCGTCGTCGATGACCGGATTGGTGTGCACGTTCGGATCATCGACGGGCGACGCCTCAGCGTTCGCTACCTCTTCGACGGAGTGTTCGGCTGGCGACGCACTGGGTGTCGGCTCGGACCCGTCATGAGGCTCATCTGTCATGGGTTCATGCTAGGCACTCAAACTAAATTTGACCTAAATACGACCGAAATGTTTGTTTTCAGGGGAACGGCTAGATTGGAGACCCTATGTCGCGTCGTATTGAGATCGAAATCACGAGCCTGAACGGCGACGTCGCCACATGGCGTGCCGCTGGCGCCAAACTTCCAAAGGGCGTGCTGAACGCGTCACTCGTTCCTGGCGGCCCCGTGGTCGGCAACGTCTATCGCGCTGACGTCGAGCAGTACATGGAGGGCATCGAGATCCTTTCGGTGATGGCACCAAAGACGGCCTCGCCGGTCGATCCTCGCAACGAACGCATCGAACTGATCCCGAGTGCGAAACAGGGACCCGACGTCGTCGTCACCTATGCACCCAAGGGCCGTGGTGGTCCACGTCGCGACGGTGCTGATGGCCGCCGTGAAGGTGGCCCGAGCCGCCGCGACGGCGGCCCCGGTCGCCGAGAAGCGAGTCCTGGTCGTCGCGAGAATGGCCCAGGACGGGCCGAAAGCTCGGGCGGCGAAGGCGCAGCGCCTCGCCCCGATCGCGCCAAGCGACCGGGGCGCGGACCCTCCGAGAGGGGCTCCTCGGCCACTGAAGGCGAACGGCCGTCACGCGGACCTCGATCCGATCGCCCGACGCGCGGGGCTCGTCCCCCACGCCCCGAGCGTCCCGCCGGTCCGGCGCAACCGCCCATGACGACGACGCACCGCAACGCACTGTTGGCGACACTCTCGCCCGAGCAGCTACCCGTCGCGGAGCAGCTTCTTCGAGGCGGTATGCCCTCAGTGCGGGCCGCCGTCGCGGAGCAGAACAAGAACGCCACGGCCCAGGGTCGACCGACCATCGACGCGGCGACGATCGACCGCATCGCCGAAGATCTCCTGGGTAAGACGACCGTCGCCCTCTGGAAGGACCGGGCCGCGGGCGCCATCGGGGCCGGCCGCGAACTGCGCCTGCGCGACTTGCGGGCCGTCGTCACCTCGGCCAAGACCGTGTCACTCGATGAGGAGGCGCGAGCGCAGCTCAAAGAGCTGCAAACCGCGCTCACCGCCCGCCTCGAGCACTTGCGTACGCAGTGGAACGAGAAGCTCGAAGCGGCCATCTCGTCGGGCAACGTCAAAGAGGCGCTCACGTTGGTCGCACGGCCTCCCGACATGTCCACGCGCGTCAGTGCAGAAATTGCGCACAAAGTCGTGACGATCACCTCCGAGGCGTTGACCGCGGAGCAGGATCCGACGCTCTGGAAGGAGATCGTCGCCCTGACGGTCGACACCTCGATCCGACGAAACGTCAAGCCGCTCGGCATCCCCGACGACGAGTCGTGCAAGGCCGTCGCGATCCACAACGCCGGCGCGATCCCGGAGTTGGCCAAGCTGCTCGGCATGAAGGTACCGCCGCCACCGCCGCCGACTCGACTACCGCGTCGTCCGACGACGCGTCGCCCGCCTACTCGCCACGCATCGTAAGCAGGCGCGCCTTCCAACCGAAGGATTCGTAGAGCGACTTCATCCCTCGGTCGCCGGGTAGCGCGAAACCGTCCTTGGGCGCGGCCGACGACAACACCAGCGCCTCGAGCAGCGTCGTCGCGACTCGCTGACGACGGCTGGACTGCTCGACGAATATCTCTTCGATGACGTGCTCGCGAACCACGGCGAAGCCGAGAAGTCGACCATCGGCGTCGATGGTCCACACGTGGCCGAGGTCGACGAGCGTCTCGAGCAAGCTTCCCGAGGGTGCGTCACGTCGAATCGACGAGTACAGTTCCACTCCCCCACGATGACTGAGCAGCCGTTTGCACGCGTGCTCCCAGAGCGCCAGCAGTTCGTCGGTCGTCTCCGTCGCTTGCTCGACGTTCATCGCAGCGGTCACTGCGGCGCGTGGCGCGTCACGGTGTCGTCAAACACAGTCGCGACAGAGCATCTGGTCGCGGTTGGAGAGTTGGCTCATCTTCTTCAGTAGTCGACACGAACTGCATCGGAACTCGTCGTCCTGCTTGGGCAGGATCGTCTCGGCGGGGTCGACGAGCGTGTCCACCTCGCCGGGAATCTCTTCGTCGTCCTCGGGCGTGGAGGTGCGGCGAATCGTCTCAGCCAGCACCTCGTCAAGCGCCAATTCGATGTCGGCGTCGTCCACGACGTCGTCATCCTCGACCACCACCACGGCGGCCACCACATCGTCATCCTCGACGTCTTCCACGTCGTCAACGTCGACCACGTCATCGGCTTCGACGTCCAGGACATCCTCGACGTCTTCGACATCCTCGACGTCTTCAACGTCGATGACGTCCTCTAGGTCTTCCTCACCAATAATCTCTTCGTCAAAGCCTTCGGCGAGCTCTTCCTCGTCAAATACCTCATCACTATTTCCATCACTTGCCATAAATTCCTCTTCTGTAGCGCTGGAAGTGTAGAGCCTTTTAGAGGGCAAATGACGCCAATTGGAATAAACAATGGCTAAAGATGTAAAAACCTAGCGATTCAGGCGATTTCGCTCGGCGTTGCGTTCGGCTTCGAGTCGTTCGAGGTCCGTATCGGAGAAATCGACATATTTCATGGCGTCCGCGATCGCGTGGTGTCCCGCGACCTCACGTATGAGCCGCGCCATCTCCTGGGCCACTCGACGGTAACTCGGATGGCCCTGGGGACCGGAGCGCAGTTCGATCAGGTGCATCGCCTCGCGGGCGTTCATCTGCATCACGTAACGGATCCGAAAGGCCAGGGCGACGCAGTACTGCGCCTGCTCGGGGAACTCCTCGCGCATGTCCCGATAGAGGTCGGCGGAACGCCACAGCGACTCTTCGTAGCGCTGCGCGAGACCGGCCTCTCGAATCACCTCAGGGACGTCAAAGCCCAGATCGGTCGTGAGCGGCTGCCACTCGATGGTGAGCAGACGGTGGCGTTGCAGGTCGCGAAATGCGCCGTAGTCGGTGACGAGTTCGAAGCGGTAGTCGGTGCGCTCGAACGCCCTCCCGGGACGGTGGCGTCGGTTCTTTCGCTCGCCGACGTACGTCGAGAGGAGCGCCGCCCGGTCGTCGGGCGGCATGGAGCTCACGCGCAGTCGCGCTTCGTCGTGGGACATCGTCGAGTTGCCAAAGATGATCGCTTCGAGGACGCGCGTCTCGCCCTCGGGGTCGTAGGCGACGAGCGAAACCTGCTCGACCGGTTCGTCCTCTTCGAGCTTCGTCCACATCGAGTCGAGGAGGTCGCGCGTCGCGCTCTTGGTGTTCGCCATATAACTCGACCACGCGACACCGCGATCGGGCACGTCGAGTCGTCGAAGGAACGATGGGATGACCTTCACCAGTTCATCGAGCATCAACTGTGCGTAGATCCGGACCTCGGGGAGCGGGTGCGCGCGCATGTGCAAGAGCAACGACTCGTAGGCCTGGCCCGAGGCGTAGATGCCGAGGTTGGAGAGGGCGCTCGCCGGCAGCAGACCGCGCGTGGCGTCAAGGGCCTTGGCTCGGATCGCCTGGCGATAGACGAAGTCCGTGTCGTCGGGGGTCTTGGGATATTTCTTGGCGAGCCACTCGGTGAGGACCGGCAGCAGTTCGGCGTAGGTGTCGAACATCCGGTCCATCTCGCCGACGTAGCGAGCGCCGAAGCGCGACTCGAGTACGTCGTGGTCACGATAGAACCGGTAGTGACCGTTGTCCAGACGCTTGTCGTAGCCGAGGTAACGCGTCGACTGCTCGAGGTAGCTCATCAGTCGTCCCCATTCGAGGACCTTCGTCAACACGTTGCTCGCCTGCTCACAGGCGAGGTGCACGCCACCGAGTTGTGCAACCGAGTCGTCGCCGTACTCGTAGAAGATCCGCTGGTAGAGCTCATCGGCGCGGTCGAGTCCGACGGTCGCGTCGATCGAGGCGTCCCCGGTCAGGTCGAGGTCACCGACGAACTCATCGAGGAACAGGCGACGAAGGCTCTTCGACGACCGCGAGTAACGCGCGAAGAGTGCGCCCTTGACGACCTCGGGAAGGTTGACGAGGGCGAAGACCGGTCCTTCGAGATTCGTGAAGTAGCGCCGAAGGATGGCGGTTTCGGCGTCGGTGAACTCTTCGGCGACATAGGAATGCATGGAATATCGAGGTTAGGGGCGAAATCAGGTCCGAGGGTGGACACTCGACGAACCGGCCACGACGCTTCGAAGGACGGCGTCACGGGCCTGGCCCGCGACCTGGGCGACACTCGTCTGGTCGCTCATGCGCGCCAATTGCTCGCAGAGGTCGGCCACCTGCTTGGCGTTTCGCACGAAGTCGCCCGGCGAGGTCTGTCCGATCTCGACGTCGGCGAGGTCCAAGACGGTCCCGAGCGACGCTCCACGGGCCCAGGCGGCGATCGTCGTGGCGAACTTGCCGTCGGGCTCCTTGGCGGTGGGAACCTTGTAGCGATTCTCGATCTCTTGGAGCGAGAGTGACGCCAGAGCGATCTCGGCCATCCGATCGTTCAGGCTCCCCCGGCGTTGTTGGCCGAGGCGGTCGTTCAACACCCGTTTCTTCTTCGTGGTGACCTGTCGAGAGGCGTTGGGCAGTCGGCTGGCCCGCTTCGACTCGAAGACGAAGCAGGACAGGAGTCCCGCGAGTTGAGCCGGCTCGAGGCCCTCGAAGACGCCGAGCGTGATCGACTCCGCAATGAGCAGGTCGCACTCGTGATAGATCGATCGCAACAGCTGACCCTGGGGTGTCAGCTTCCATCCATCGGCGTACCCGAGCTCTTCGAGGACGTGGTGGCGAGCGACCATCTGGTCGCCGAGCGGTCGCTTGTTGCCGGCCGGTCGATGGTCCGCCTCGAACTGCGCGAAGGAGCGCTGCACGACCTCGAGCGCCGTGTCGTACTCGAAGTGGTTGATGAGGTTCGCCGTGAAGTTGTACGTCGGTCGAAACGAGGAGTGCAGGTCCGAGGGAGGCGCCGTGGCGACACGGCCGACGTCCGCCAAGGCGACTTCGGTCGCGAAGCAGACAATGGCGTGACCCTCGTCATCGAGTCCCCGCCGGCCGGCGCGACCGGTCATCTGGGAGTACTCGGCGCTCGTGAGGAACTTGCGACCGGCGTCGGAGTATTTGGAGAACTTCTCGAGCGCGACGGAACGCGCCGGCATGTTGACGCCGAGGGCCAACGTCTCGGTCGCGAAGACCACCCCGAGCAGATTGAGTTCGAAACACGCTTCGACGATCTCGCGAAAGGCCGGCACCATGCCGGCGTGATGCATCGCGAGGCCGCGGCGAACACAGTCGATGAAGTCGTCGTACTCGAGCGCCTTGAGGTCCTCGTCGCTGAAGCCCGTCAGCCGGGCCTGCGCGATTGCCTCGATCTCCCTGCGCTCGTCGGGCGTCGTGAACATCAGTCCGTCGCGTCGGCACTGGTGGGCCGCGTCGTCACAGGCCGCTCGAGAGAAGATGAAGACGATGACCGGTAAGAGGTCCTCGCGCTCGAGGGCCATGAGGAGTTCGCTTCGACGCGGTGCTCGAAACGGTGCCGGCGGCGCGCTCGAATGCGGTCCTTTCCAGCGGGGACCGGGTCGGAACTTGCGCGTCGCCTTCATCTGGTTATCGATCCGGCGCGCCTCGTCCGAAAGTCGTTGTCCGTCGAGGAGGTCGACGATGTCGGCCCCGGTCTGTCCGCGGCGCACGACCGCCAGGTGGTTGTGCAGTTGGATCGGTCGATCCCTCTCGACGATGATTGCGGTCGGGCCTCGAACCTCGGCGAACCACTCGCCGATGAAGTCCGCGTTGCCAACCGTCGCCGACAACGCGACGAAGCGCACCGCTGACGGGGTGAGGATGATGACCTCCTCCCACACTCCCCCGCGAAAGGGATCTTGCAGGTAGTGGACTTCGTCGAGGATCACGAGTCCGAGGGTCCGCAACTGGTCGGACTCCGTCAAGAGCATGTTGCGAAGCACTTCGGTCGTCATGACCACGATGTCCGCGTGCGCGTTGAGCGAGATGTCACCCGTGAGCAGTCCGACCCGTCGTTCGCCGTAGAGGGCGCTGAGCTCGTTGTACTTCTGATTGGAGAGAGCCTTGAGCGGCGTGGTGTAGAAGGCCCGCTCCCCTCGTTCGAGGATGCGTCCGATCGCGTAGTTGGCGATGAGGGTCTTACCTGAACCGGTCGGGGCACTCACCAAGACGTTGACGTGTTCGTCGACGGCGTCGATCGCTTCGACCTGGAAGCGATCGAGCCCGAAGGCGAGGTTGCTCAGGAACCCGTGCCGGTAGTCGCCGTCGCTCACTTCTTGAGCAACTTACCCACGCCGATGGCCAAGAAGTAGAAGATCGTGAGCGGTATGGCGAGCGCCATCATCGACAGCGGGTCGCCGCTCGGCGTGAAGACCGCGGACGCGACGGTGATGCCAATGAGTGCGTAACGCCAGTAGTGCAGGAGTTGTTTGGGCGTGACGACACCCACGAGTTCCATGGCGACGAGGACGACCGGGAACTCGAACGTGACCCCGAAGATGAACATCATCAAGAGGAACAGCGTGAGATATTGATTGGGGTTGTACTCGGTCAATAGGGTCTTGCCGCCTATGGACTCGAGGAACTGGATCGCGTGAGCGAAGCTGACGTATGCGACGGCCATGCCGGCTACGAAGAAGACGAGCGAACAGACGACGAACGGCACCGCGTAGCGTCGTTCGCGAGCCTTCAGCCCGGGCGTGATAAAGCGCCACAATTGCCAGAAGAGCACCGGCGATCCAGCGAGGAGACCACCGAAGAAGCCGATCTTGATGCGCAGCGTCAGACCGTCGAGGGGGTTCGTCACCAGGAACTGACAGCCCTTGTGCGCGGCGCTGCGCGCGGCGCAGTACGGCTCTTGAAGGAAATCGATGATGTGGGGATAGAAGATGAAGGCCACGACGCCGAGGACCGACACCGTGATCGTGCAGACGAGGAATCGGTGGCGGATCTCGGCCAGGTGCTCAGCCAGCGTCATGCCGGATTGGGCTTTGGAAAAGCGCGACACGTCTACCTAATTCAGCGACGGATCGGGAGGTAGCGTCGGATTCTCCGTGCGCACGACGGCGGGACGGTTCGGAGGTGTGATGAGCGGTGGCGGCTCGGCCGCGACCGGGTCGCTCGTCGAGGTCTTCTTCTGTTCAGCGGCTTCACGGGCGTCGACTTGGTCGGAGAGTTGGTTGAGCAGGTTGACGGGGCTGCGCACGATGCGAGCGATGTCCCCGGTGCTCGGCAGGTCCGGGATCGCTTCACGGACCTCCGACTCCACTCGCTCCTGGAGGCGCTTGAGGGCCCGCCAACTCGAACCCAGTCGGTGGGCCACCTCGGGCAGTTTGTCCGGGCCCATCAAGAGCAGCACCACCGCCACAATCACAAGAACCTTGACGGGACTGAGGAACATCAATCCATTGTAGAGGCGGGTTTAGATAAACCCAATTCGCTTCAGGGGCCAGATTCTCACGAAGGCCTTGCCGATGATGTCGCTGCGCGGGACGGTTCCCCACATGCGGCTGTCACAGGAGTCCGAGTGATTGTCGCCCATCATGAAGTACGAGTTCTTGGGCACGGTGACGTGTCCGATCGCCTGGCCGAGCGGCTCGGTGTGGGGCCAGTTCTCGTGAAGGACCTTGCCGTTGACGTAGATCGTGTTGCCCTTGGACGTGAGATGGTCGCCCGGCAGTCCGATGACGCGCTTGACGAGGTCGGTGACCGGCTCGCCGCAGTTCTCGGCCGGCGGCGCCTTGAAGACCACGATGTCGCCAATGTGGATCGTGCCGAAGGTCACGCTCAGTTTGTTCACGATGATGCGATCGCCGACCTGCAAGGTCGGCTCCATCGAACCCGACGGAATGAAGAAGGTCTGGAAGGCGAAAGTCCGTAGGAGAAACGACACGAGCACCGCGACGATGATGATGGCCGCCCATTCGATGAGCGCACGACGTCGATGTTTGCGCACGACGGGCGCGACCGGGTTTGTGGGCGGCTCATCGCTCGTGAGGAGTGCCACCGGCTCCATGGGGGTCTCGTCAGGCACTCTGGAAGTTTAGTCGCGTCACCCGTGACGCTCGAGAGAGAGGAGGAGTTTCTGGAAGCGATCGTCGGTGCTCTTGAACGGATCCTTCAACAACACAGTGCGTTGCATCTCGTCGTTGAGCTTGAGGTGCACCCAGTCGACCGTGTAGTCGCGGCGCCACTCCTTGGCCGCCTTGATGAAGGTGCCGCGCATGTGCGCTCTCGTCGTGGGCGGCGGTGTGTGCGTAGCCGTCGCCACGTCGTCGTCGCTCACCATCCGTCGGTAGTGACCCCGGGCCTGGCGACGATAGTAGAGTCCGCGCTCGAAACTCGTGTCGTGATAGAGCAGATCGATCAGCGCGATCTTCGGGTCGCTCAGGTCGGCGCCCGACCGCTCGCGTTCACGCTCGATGATCTGTAACTTCGCGATCCAGTCGACACGGTCCGCCAGGCCCATGGGATCGTTGCGGTACTGCTCGATGACCTCGCGCCAGAGCGTGACAGCGTGCACCTGGTCATCGGGCAGGGCGTGGGTCTGGAGGAACAGTTCGGCGCGTTCGCACAGGTCGTCTTGGATCTCGAGCGCCGTCAGGTCGCGGCCGTTACTCAGCTTCACCGGCTCCTTGCTCCACAGGTCGTAGGAGATGTCACGCAGCGCGTTGATGGGTGAGGCCATGTTGTAGTCGCGCAGCACGGTGTTGCGATCTTCGATCATCGCCAGCACGACGGCCGCCGTGCCGAGTTTGAGGTAGGTCGCGAACTCACTCATGTTGGAGTCGCCCACGATGACGTGCAGTCGGCGGTACTTCTCGGGATCGGCGTGCGGCTCGTCGCGCGTGTTGATGATCGGCCGCGACCTCGTCGTCGCCGAGGAGATGGCCTCCCAGATGTGCTCGGCGCGCTGGCTCATCGAGTACTGCGTGCCCTTCGCGTTGGTCACCACCTTGCCGGCGCCGGTGAAGATCTGACGACTGATCAGGTACGGGATGAAGACCTGCTCGAGGCGAGTCAGGTCATCGATGCGCTCGATGCAGTAGTTCTCGTGACAGCCGTAGGAGTTGCCGGTCGAGTCGGTGTTGTTCTTGAACAGGTAGATGTCGCCGCGGATACCCTCGTCGCTCAGCTGGCCCTGCGCGTACTCGACGAGTTCACGCAGGATCGACTCGCCCGCCTTGTCCTGGGCTACGGCGTCGCGCAATGAGTCGCATTCGGCCGTCGCGTACTCGGGGTGGCTACCGACGTCGAGGTACAGACGGCTGCCATTCTCCAAGAACACGTTGCTCGATCGTCCCCACGCGACGACCTTTCGAAAGAGGAAGCGCGAGACCTCGTCGGGGCTCAACCGTCGCTGCCCGCGCAGTGAGAAGGTGATCCCGTACTCAGTCTCGATGCCGTAGATGCGTCGCAGCATGACGTGACCCTTGCCGATTCCTCAGCGAAGGAGCTCGCTGACCTGGTCGTCGTTGAGTCGAAGGAACGTTCGCCGATCGCCGCGGTCCTCGAGGATGCCGACCTCGAGGTCGCTCACCTCGATCGTCCGGTCCGGTCCGGCGAGGGCCGCCACCGCGTTCTTCAACGTGGTGTTGAGCGGCTCGAGCGCGTCCTCGGACGCCGCGAAACGGGCCTTGATCGTCTCGGCGTCGCCGCCCAGCACCGCGAAGCGCGGCTCGTCGGAGATCGTCCCTTCGTAGGCGATGCGGTAGAGCTTCGTGGGCCGGGTGCGGTTGCCCAGCTGCGCGACGAGGATCTCGACCTCCAGGGGCTTCTGGCCCTCGGTGAACATGTCGCCGAGGTGCTGGGCGTAGTAGTTCGCCAGCGCCCTCGCGTCGACGTCGCCCCTCGAATAGGTGAACCCGGTGCCGTCGGCCCACCGGATGCCGGCCTCGCGCAGCCGGTCGAACTCGTTGTACTTGCCCACGCCCGCGAAGGCGATGCGGTCGTAGACCTCGGAGATCTTGAAGAGCGAGGCGGAGGGGTTCTCCGCCACCATCACGACACCGGTCTCGAAGATGGCCCCCACGATCGAACGTCCTCGCGCGATGCCCTTCTGGGCGAACTCGGCGCGGTCACGGATCAGTTGCTCGGGCGCGACGTAGAAGTAGTTGCTCATCGCAGTGACCCGCCCGCGACGCCACCGGACTGGGTGCGACGTTCGTTGATCACGCGGAATCGCTCGCCCACGTCCTCGTTGTCGAGTTCCTGGAAGCCGTCCGCCGAGATGGTCACCATCATCGGATAGATGTTGCGCACGAAGTCCGGTCCTCCGGTGCTCGGATCGTTGTCGCCCGCCTCGTACAGAGCGAGCGCGCCGAGGGTGAGCGCGGCGTCGCGGTCGAGATCGGCGCTGAAGCCGAGGCGAAGCGTGTTCTCGGCGAAGGGTGTGCCCGATCCGATCGTGGCGAAGTCGAGCCGTTCGTAGCAGCCGCCGGCGCCGTCGTACTCGAAGATCCGCCCGGCCAGCTGGCTCGAATCCCATCCCGCGAGCAGCGGCAGGACGAAGAGGGGTGACGTGAGATTGTTCCGCTGGATGATGGGCGAAAGGTAGTTCGCCTTACCCTCGAGACTGAGGGCGGTGTCGGTCATCTTCTCGTAGTGCTCGAAGGAGAGCTGCGCCATACGGATGAACTCGATGCCGCGTGCCGCCCCGCCCGAGATGGCGATCCCCGTGTAGCGGTCGGCCGGTTCGATCTTTCGAACGTCGCGACTCGCGATGTAGTTCCCCGTTGCTTGGCGGTCCCCCACCATGACGACGCCCGCGTCGTAGCGCACAGCGATGACGGTGGTGGCGTGTGGGGTCATGGCCGAACCGGGAACCGGAGGCGTCGTCAACCCGGCGCCCTCGGCGAAGTGGAAGAACGAAGGCCCCGGATCGTCCGAGGCGCTGAACAACGGTAAACCCATCTACTCGCCGCCCTTTTGGACGTAGTTGCGAACGAACTCCTCGGCGTTCTCTTCGAGCACTTCGTCGATCTCGTCGAGCAGGTCGTCGAGGTCCGCCTTCAGTTGGTCGCCCTTGGTGGCGTCAACCGACACGTCGGGAGCCGTCTCGCTCGCGCGCTCGGTGCGCTGTTTTTGGATTCGCTCTTGTTCTGTCATACGTCTGTTCTACCTGTCTAGTGCGTCGAGAAGCGCTTGTGCCGTCGCACTCGTTTCTAGCAACTCTTCGGTGAGTTCTTTGGTACCCCTCAACGGATCCAACATCGGGACGCGTTGCAACGGACCCTCACCGACGTCGAAGACGACCGAATCCCAGTTGGCGGCCACGATCTCATCGGGGTACCGCGCGACGCACTGGCCGCGAAAGTAGGCCCGGGTCGACGCCGGAGGGTTGTGAACGGCTTCACGAACGTTCTCCTCCGAGTGCAGTTCGCGAAGACCAACTCGTTGGGACAACGAGCGCTCGGCGCGCAGGTCGTGGTACTGGAGGTCGATGGCGCGCAGTCGCGCGTCACCGTGGGCGAGACCGTGACGCTCCCGATAGCCGTTGACCATACGCAGCTTGGCGACCCAGTCGACCCGGTCCGCCACCGCCTGGTGGTCGTCGCGCACGCCGTCGAGGAGTTCACGCCACTGGGTCAAGATCATCGCGACCTCGTCGGGAGTGGCGACCGAACTCGCGCCGTGTCGCTCCACGAAATCGCTGGCCAGCGTCCACAGTTCGTCCTGGAAGTCCCAGGCTGTGCGGGTGCGGTCGTCCTCGCACACCACGGCCGTTCGAAGCGTCGTATCGAGCGCGAAGGCCCGCACGGCGGCGACCGGGTACCGGGGCATGCTCGCGAAACGTGCGAGGCCGTCCTCTTCGAGTGCGGCGAGCAACAGGGCGGTCGATCCGAGCTTCACGAACGTCGCGACCTGGCTCATGTTGGCGTCGCCGATGATCACGTGGAGTCGGCGAAAACGCTCGGCGTCGCTGTGCGGCTCGTCGCGGGTGTTGATGATGGGACGCTTCAGCGTCGTCTCGAGTCCGACCACCTCTTCGAAGAACTCCGAGCGCGAACTGAGCTGGAACGCCGGGTCACTCTCCAAACCCGCTTCGGTCTCCGCCCCCACCTTGCCGGCACCCACGATGATCTGACGCGACACGAAGTGCGGGACCATCGCGCGCACGACCTGGGCGAACTCGACCTCGCGCGCCACGAGGTAGTTCTCGTGCGTGCCGTAGGAGTTGCCCTTGCCGTCGGAGTTGTTCTTGTAGAGCGTGATCGCCTGGTGCGCGTCGAGCATCTCGTTCGCCACGAGGAGGGCACGACGCATCACCTCTTCACCGGCGACGTCGTAGAGCGTCGCCTCGAGGGGCGTGCGGCACTCCGGCGAGGAGTACTCGGGGTGGGCGTGGTCGACGTAGAGTCGCGCGCCGTTGGTCAGGACCGTATTGGCGAGGTGGGTCTCCACGACCGGGGCGTAGGACGTGAGGTCGGGCAGGCCGCGCGCGTCCATGTCGGGGGTCTCCCCTTCGAAGTCCCAGTTGATCCGCGTGCGCCCTTGCTGGGCGTAGGCGTTCACGATGATGCTCGAGGCCACGATCTGGTCGAACTCGGGTCCGCCGGCGATGCCGTATTCGGTCTCGATCCCAAGGACCTTCGCGACGGACATCGCCTTAGAGATACTGGCCGGTGCCGACGTGTTGAATCGAGCGACCGCCCTTGACGTCGGTCTCTTCGCGGTTGACGAGCGTGCGGATGAAGATGATCCGTTCGCCCTTCTTCCCCGACACCCGAGCCCAGTCGTCGGGGTTGGTGGTGTTGGGGAGGTCTTCGTTCTCGCGGTACTCCTGGCGGATCGACTGGATGAGGTCCTCGCCCGTCAGTCCCCGACCCTTGCCGGCGATCTCGCGCTTCACCGCGAGCTTCTTCGCGCGACGCACGATGTTCTCGATCATGGCGCCGCTCGCGAAATCCTTGAAGTAGAGGACCTCCTTGTCCCCTCCCTGATAGGTCACCTCGAGGAAGCGGTTCTCGTCGTGCACGCGGTACATGTCCGCCACGGTCTCTTCGATCATCACCTGGATCGCCTTGGCGCGGTCGCCCCCGCCGAGGTCGCGGATGGACGCGTCGTCGATCGGCAGTTCCGCGTGCAGGTAGCGCGAGAAGATCTGGGCCGCCGCCGTCTCGTCGGGCCGCTCGATCTTGATCTTCACGTCGAGTCGACCGGGACGCAAGATCGCGGGGTCGATGAGGTCCTCGCGGTTCGTGGCGCCGATCACGATGACGTCACGCAGCGATTCGACGCCGTCGATCTCCGCCAGCAACTGGGGCACGATGGTCGACTCCATGTCCGAACTGATGCCGGTGCCGCGCGTGCGAAAGAGCGAGTCCATCTCGTCGAAGAAGATGATGACCGGGACGCCCTCTTCGGCCTTCTCGCGGGCGCGCTGGAAGACGACCCGGATCTGTCGCTCGGTCTCGCCGACGTACTTGTTCAGCAACTCGGGTCCCTTGATGTTCAAGAAGTACGAGCGGACGTTTCGATTGCCGGTCAGTTCGGCGACCTTCTGGCTCAGCGAGTTCGCGACGGCTTTGGCGATGAGGGTCTTGCCACACCCGGGCGGCCCGTAGAGCAGGATGCCCTTGGGTGCGGGTAGGTCGTAGTCGTTGAAGAGCGCGCGATGCAGGTACGGCAGCTCCACCGCGTCGGTGATCGCCTCGATCTGCGCGTCGAGGCCGCCGACGTCGGCGTAGGTGATGTCGGGAACCTCTTCGAGGATTAACTCCTCGGCCTCTTGACGTAGCAACTTCTCAACGAGGAGGTTGCTACGCAGGTCGAGCAGTAACGCGTCACCGCTGCGCAGCTTGACGTCCGAGAGCGAATCGGCGAGGTCCACGACCCTTTCCTCATCGGCACGTCCATAGACGAGCACTCGGCGCTCGTCGAGGACCTCCTTGACGGTGACGACCTCGCCCTGTCCGTCGGACTCGCGTACGCCGATGACGGTGAAGGACTCGTTGAGCACGACCTCGTTGCCGCGGTCGATCTGGCCCGGGTCGAGCCCCGGATGCAGCGCGACGCGCATCTTTCGCCCGGACGCGAAGATGTCGACGGTCCCGTCCTCGTTGAAGTCGATGAACGTGCCGTAGACCGCTGGCGGCTGCGTGAGTTTCTCGACCTCATCGCGCAGGGCGGCGATCTGGTCGCGAGTCTGTTGGATGGTGATCGTGAGCTTCTCATTGTTCGAGCGACTCTGGGCGAGTTGTCCCCGGGCCTCGAGCAGTTTCTCCTCGAGCATCTCGATGCGCCGGGTGGCCTGCTCGACGTCGCCGAGCGAAGAGTCGCGCGGCGAGGCGACGACGACCTGGTCGTCGTTCAGCGAGTTGTCGTCGTCAGCGAACGGCGTGGAACGGTCCATAACTTCACCCTAGGGGAGCGAGACGCACTTGTGGAAGTCACGAGGAATCCGACTCCCCCGCTAGTGTTACAGGACACATCGCACCACGGAGGGCACGTTCATGAAGGTTTGGATCGACCAGGACTTGTGCACCGGAGACGGACTCTGCGAAGAGATTTGTCCCTCGGTGTTCACGCTGCTCGACGACGGCCTCGCCTACGTGAAGGAGGGCGCCGACGTGAAGAGTGCTCCCGGCGGTGCCGAGGGCGTCGCGGTGGTGCCCGCGGGTATGGAGGACGCGGTCACCGAGGCCTCCGAGGAGTGCCCGGGCGAGTGCATCTTCATCGAGAGCGACTAATCGCCTTCTAGGCGACGAACCAGCCGTCGCGCCGACGTGAGAAAGCCGGTGTGCGCGACCATCCGATGATCGGGGCGCACCGAACGGCCATCGATGTGCCACGTGCGACGAAGGACCTCCACGGTCTCCTCGAGCCCGAATGAGTGGTGGCGAAGGGTCTCGCGCAGCAGCTGGGTCTGGTTGATGGTCGGCAGGTAGCAGAGCAAAATACCGCCGGGCCGCAGCGCACCTTCGGCGTGTTTGACCACGTCCCACGGTTCGGGCATGTCGAGGACGATTCGATCGAGGTCGACCTCGTCGATGCCGTGGGTGACGTCGCGGATCTGGACGTCGTAGGCCACGTCGGTGCCGAGCATGTCGTGGACGTTCTTTTTCGCCTGCTGGGCGAAGTCCTCACGCAGTTCGTACCCCGTGATCAGCGCACCGGCTCGCAGCAGGGTCATCGAGAGCGCGCCTGAACCAACGCCGGCTTCGAGCACGCGCATGCCCGGTCCGATGTCGGCCTGGAGCAAGATCGCCCCGAGGTCCTTGGGGTAGATCACCTGCGCCCCCCGCGGCATCTTCAACACGACGTCGGACAGCGTCGGGCGCAGCACCAAGAAGCTGCGCTCGGTGCTGCCACGGATGAGCGAACCCTCGAGGGAGCCAATGATGTCGTTGTGCTGGACGATGCCGGCGTGTGTGTGGAACTCGGCGTCAGCGCGCAAGGTGATGAGGTAGTGACGATCCTTCGCGTCGATCAACATCACCCGCTCGCCGAGCTTCAGTTCGGCGGCGCTCACGTAGTGGACTTCTTCGACGCCGGCTTGCGCGCGGCTCGCGTGTCGAGGAAGCGGAAGAGCACGAGCGCCCCGGCGACGCCCAGCCACTTCTTGGACTTGGTCTCCCACGCCTTCGCCACGGCGCTCGCGGTCGCCACGTTGAACAGTCGACGTAACATCACTTCTTGCGGCGTTTGCGAATCTGGCGGCCGCGGTAGCGCCCCCAGACGTACCCGGTCATGATGCCTCCGACACCAACGGCTGAGACCGTCGTGTTCTTCGAGGGCGTCAGTTCATTGAGTTCGCTCTCGCTGGGCAGGAGCGCACGTATTGACGCCTCAAGCCGGCGCCGAGTCTCGGACTGCACGCGGACCGTCGGCTTCACTTGGTGTCCTTGATCCTCTTCTTCGCGGTCCCGCTCAGAATCCGCCAGATCGTGAGCGCGACGACGAGGGCCGCCAAGACCACGACGATCAGGTACGGCAACCACGACAGCGTGCCGTCGAGGACGGGAAACTGCTCTTGGAGGAAGCGCAGCGCGCCGAGCAGCATGAGCGTCACACCAAAGCCCACCAGGACGCTTCCGGCGGTACCCCACGCGACGAAGCGACCGAGGTCCTTCAGTGGTTGGACCGTCTCTTCCTTGATGTATTGGACGGCCAGGTCCTTGATCTCTTCGAGATCGCGCTGGATGTTCGATCCACGGACAATCTTGCGCCAGGCGGCCCTTTTCATGTCCCCACCCTACCCTTGACGTTCCTTGATCAGGTAGGTGGAACTACCCGTTGCGACGAGCTGTTCTTCCTCGTCGACGATCTGCGCGCCGAGGAAGGCCACCACGGACCCGGGCTTCAAGACCGTCGCGGTGCAGGTGAGTTGTGCTCCGGCGCGCACCGGGCGCAGGAAGGAAGTCTTCATCTCGGTGTTCGCTACGAACACCTTTCGTCCCGCGACGCTCAGCACCGCCGAGGCGCCCATCGCGGAGTCCATCATCGCCGAGAGGAATCCGCCTTGGACGAGGCCGGCCGGATTGAGGAATCGCTCATCGACGCGCATCCGCCACACCGTCGAGTAGTCGTCACGTTTTGCGAGACACGTCAGACCGAGCGTCAGGTCGCAGTTCGGCGGTACTTGCAGGGCCATGGCCAGAGGATACCGGCAACACTTCGCTCGCTCGCGCGCAACGATTCACTACTCTCATAGCCATGACAGACACCATGTTCCACGGCGCAACGGACCTCGAAGGAAAGGTCATTCGCGAGATCATCGCGGTGGCCATGGACGCCCCCGCCCAGGCCAAATCGGGCCACAGCGGCACCGCGATGGCGCTCGCACCGCTCGGTGTCACGCTGTGGGGACGCGTGATGCGTCACGACCCGACGGACCCCCTGTGGAGCGACCGCGACCGATTCATCTTGAGCAACGGGCACGCCTGCATCTTGCAGTACGCGCTCGCCCACGAGTTCGGTTATGACCTCAGCGTTGACGACCTTCGCGCCTTTCGCCAACCGCACTCGCGCACGCCCGGTCACCCCGAGCGCGGCGTCGCCCCCACGGTCGAGGTCACGACCGGACCCCTCGGTCAAGGAATCGCCAACGGCGTCGGCATGGCGATCGCGGAACGGATTCTGCGAACTGACTTCGGCAGCGACCTCGTGGATCATCGCACGTGGGTGATCGCGGGCGACGGCTGCTTCGAAGAGGGCGTCAGTCACGAGGCGGCGTCGCTCGCCGGCTCACTCGCGCTCGACCGCCTCACGGTGTTCTACGACAACAACCACATCACGATCGACGGTGCGACGGAACTCGCCTATGTCGATGACGCCTCCGAGCGCTTCGCGGCCTACGGATGGCACGTCATCGACGTCGGCGACCAGGCCAACGACCTCGACGTCCTCGAGGCCGCGATGCGCGAGGCGATCGCCGAGACGTCGCGCCCGACGTTGATCAAGCGGCCAGCTCAAGGTCCGTCGCAAGCGCACTCTCGGCATTCACAAGCAGGCCGCGACCTGTCGCGGGAGCCATTGCGGCTTTGCGAGATACGATCTCAGCCACAGCTCGACGGCGCGTTTGCCGATCCTCGTGTTGACGGGATCGAGGCTGTAGCTCGGCAACGTGCGGATCAACTCGGTTGGCGGAAGATCGTGGGCAACGACGCGATCCATGCAACGGGTGCATGAAGAACAGCGGCGAAGGGAACGAGCACGGGAAGCGCATCGCGCTGACGGGCGGCATAGGCTTCGCTGGCGAGGATCAGCAAAGGCGGTGTGCGCAGCTCGTGCAGCACGTCGAACACGGCGGCGATGTTTGCTGCACGAGGGTGCATGGATATTTTCGGATCGGCCGCTGGCGATGACGGCCGCGCGCAAGCGGCGCTCACACGGCAAATCGGAGGACGCGATCATCGCGAGCAGCGCATTCGGCGAAGTGGTTCTGAGCGCCACGCGGTCCATGTTCGGGATCGGCTCGCGGCAGACGATGGAGGCGAGATGATCGCCGGTTCTGTCCTTAGCTGCTCCGCAGGCTCGCATGAGCGCGATGTCGAGTGCCGGAATATCGCCACGGAGCAAGCGGCGCGCGGCGGGCATGGTGGAGATCGCAACCAGCTCGGCCGCGACGGTCACGTCGCCGATGCCGATGTCCTCCAACGCCACGACGCGAGCCTGCGCCACAGACGGGCGCGGTAGAGCGTGTAGAGCTGATGACCGGCGCGACGTGCGATGGCGGTGTCGCCTAGCGCCGTATCGCCTTCTGCATGGCGCTGGCGAGCAGATACGGATCGGCGTGCAGAAACGCTTCGACGCGCTAGGGATAGACGGTGGCGGCAGACAGCTCATGCGCGCGGTCGGCGACGAAGAACTGGAACAAGAGCGCGGTCTGCATGCTCAGGCTCGCCGCTTCGGCATGAGCTGACAGACCATGTCGTCTTGGCGGTGGCGAGTTCAGCAGTCAGGGCTTCGGCGACGGTGACGAAGGCGGAGACGAGTTCGTCGTAGATGTTGCGCAGGCCGTAGCGCATCAGTTCGACAGGCGCGGGCAAGAGCGAGGGCGCGTGCGAGTGGTTCTTAGAGATAGACGGCTGTTGCCATGCGGATGCGGGGGTGCGGAGGTTGCATCTTGAACGTGCTTCGCACCTGCGCGTGGTCAATGGGAATTGCGTGTAGTCATGCGAGTTATCGTGCAACAGGTTGCAGCATCATGGATCGCGCGGGCGTCATCTCAGATGCGTGCATCGGCGAGAGGAAACAGCGTCGAGACCTCTGCCGGAGCTTGCCGGTTTTGTCGTTTTGTCGGGGGCCTTTTGTTGTCGCAGCGAATTGCCGGTCGGCGGCGCGATCTTGTAAGCGGGGCAAGGCGTTGCGGGCCGATGGCCGTTCTGTCGGATTTGTCGTTTATTTGTCTCGGCTCTCGCTCGCGACAGAACGAAACTCTCCTCACGCGCATAGTGTAGATGCACGAGGGTGCATTGTCGTAGTGCCTTCATACGTTCGGAAAAGCGTACACGGATCGCATCGTACACGCGGTGTCTGGCGACAGCAGCGAGGCTTAGTTTAACGATGATTTTTGCGCGTAGTGTACGCCCGCGTAAGTCGTCCGCTCTTAACGAAGAATTTTTGCGTAGTGCGATGCAGAATAGTAGAGTTGAGAGAATCACTTAGCGGAAGAGTGCGGACAAAATCGGTCTCAACGGCTCATGTCCGTTCTCGTGACCTCCTGTCCGGTGCGGACATGCGTTTTTGGGCCACTTTTTGGAGGCATTTTGAGCCTTCCGAATGCGCGACTTCCTAGTGCAGGGTGATGCCGCACGCGACCATGATCAGCGCGCCGCCAAAGAAGATCGCGAGGAACCAGAAGGCGATCTTGCCGGCGTTCAGATCTTGAAGGCATCGGGCGACGGCGGGGGTTCGGCTCGTCTCGTAATAGTCGGTCTTGCTGTTCAGCACGCGCGCGCGAGCAAGAAGAGAGGAAAGGTAAAAAAGAGATGAGAAGGGTTAAGATAAGGTGAAAGAGTTTTTTGGAGATGAGTATAAGGTGATGTATGAATTATTAAGGGGTAAGTAGATGATGAAGGGTGTTAAGATAGATAGAGAGTATATTAGGGGTGAAGTGTTAAAGAATGGTAGGTTTATGGTAAGTGGTTTAATAGTATATGAGAGGTTTGTTTATGAGTATGAGGGAGTAAATAGAGGTAGATAAAAATATTAGATGTATGAGGGTAGGTAGTAAGATGTAGTAGGAGGAGATGGAGGTGGATGAGGGGATAGATAGGATTTATGTGGGTAGGTTTGAGAGTAGATAGGAAAATAAGATTGTATTGGTATTGGAAAGTATGGAGTAGGTATTGGGTGAGGAGATAGAGGAGTTATTAGATAAGAAGAGAGTATAGAGGGAGATGGTAAAGCATGAAGGGAGGTAGAAGAAAGAGTGTATAGGATGAGAGATTGATGTTAGAGAAATATTGAGTAGGAGAGTTTAGGGGTTTAGCATAGGTTTGAGGATAATGTGAGGGGTAGGATGGTGGTATGGTAATAGTTAAGTAGTTATGAGAGAGGGATTTGAAGATATAGTAGTTGAGTGAAGATATAAGTAGATGAATGGAGTAAGTAGAGATATTATATTTAAGAGAAGATTAAGTAGTAAGAGAATTGTATCACTATAGTTTTTTAATATTGTAAAAGGTTGTATAGGAATTGTAGGTGATAATGGATAGAGTAGTTGTAAATGTATGGAGGGGATTTTGGGATAGTAGAGAGGGATGATAATGGATAGAGTGGTGATAGGTGTCAGTGAGATAAGAGTTGTTTTTTGGAGATGGTGTAGAAGATTTTTTTTTTGAGGTAGGTTTTGAAGGTTTTGGAGAATAGGGTATTGAGTATGAGTTAGAGATGAGGATTGAGTTTGAAGAGATGAAGGGGTTAGTAGAGATGGTAGTGTTTGAAGAGGTATTGGAAGGTGAGGTTGGAGGAGTTTTTGGTATATTGAGATAATGATAGGGAGAGAAGAAGAAGGTGTTGAGGAACTAGGTGAGATGATAGATGGTGGTGTAGAAGATATTAATGGCATGGCGGATGAAGGGGAGTGTAGCTTAGAAGAAGGTGAAGTGATAATAGGTTTTGAGGAAAGATAGTAAGATTTAAGTGAGTATAGCATTAAGAGGTGTAAGAGTTGCAGAGTGGGAAGGTAGAGATATATGTATAAAGGGAGGTTACTAGGTGGTTTGGGTCTAGGTTTGATTGTAGGGTGGTGTAGATAATATGTATGAAGAAAAGATGCTGAGATTTGGGTAGGAGAGGGATGAGATAGATATGTTGAAGGAGATTGGGAGATGGTAAGAGTGGGGAGGGTTTGGAGTCTTCAAGTATGAGGCTCTAGAAGGGAACAGAATAGGAAGGAGAGAGTAATAGGAGAAGAGGGCTGAGGGGATGAGGAAGAGGTAGATTCATAGTGGGAGAGAGTGTGATGAGAGGATGAGTAGCAGCTAGGTAAGATGCATTTGGGTCATATTGGTGGTTTTGTGGGTTTTGGTGATGTGTGTGTTTAGTGTTTTATAGAAAAAGTTATTAGTTGATGGTGGTTATGAAGGGGTTTGTTTGATTGGAAAATGTTGTGTTGAGTATAGGGTATGGTTTTGTATAGGGGTGGTGTTGGGGGTGTTATAGGGTTGATTTTATTTAATTATTGAGTTTATTTGTTATTGAGTTTTTTTTTATTTAATAGTTTTATTTTGTGTTTGATGTGTTTTTGGAATATTTTTGGTTTTTGTTTAAGGAGATGGATTTGGTGTGTATTTTGGATAGTGAGTTTGAGTGGTTGTATATTTGAGGTTTTTGTTGTTTGGTTGATAGAGGTGGGTGGTGTTTATTTTTAAGAAGTGTGGTATATGATTTTGTTGGGGTTTGTTTTTTTTTATAAGGATGATATGTTGTTGTTTATTATTATGTTTGATAAAAATTTGTTTTATTGTTTTGGTTATGGGATTGGTGAGGGGATTGTTTGATTGGGTTATGTGGAAGAATGGTGTTTTGTTTTGTTATGTTGTTGAATTGTTGTGGGAAGGTTTGTTTGGTTGTGATGGATGTGATGGTGAAGTATTTTATTGTGTGTGTTTTGTTGTTTTTGGTTTTGTTAGATGTGGATGATTATGTGTGGTTTGATTAGGTGGTTGGTTATTATTATTAGAGTTTGAAGTAATTGTTGGAGGTGTTTGTTTATTTTGAAGTGTGTGGGTTGATTTTATTTTGAATTTGATTGATATGTTTAAGTTTGGTTATGTTAATTGTAAGTTGGGTTTGAGGTTTTTTTAATAAGTAGTGTAAGGATGGTGTTGATATTTGTGTTTTGTTTTGAATGGATTGGTATTTATTGTGATAGTGGGTAGAGTATTTTAATGGTTTGTTTGTTTATGTTGGTGTTTGATGAGTGGGGTTATGTGTAAGGAAATTTAAGGTTGTAATATTATGTGATGATTTGAGAGTTGGGTATGTTGTAGTATTTTTATTTGTTGGGTTTGTATTAGGGTGTGTGGAATATTGTTGGTGTTGTTGTGTTGTTATAAAGGTGAGGTTATTTTGATGTGAGGTGTTGATTGATGTGGTGATTTTTTGGGTAGTTGGGTTATTGTAATGTGATGGTGGTGTATGGTGTTGAAGGTTTTATGATTGATTATTTGGTGGTGTTTAAGATGTAATGGGATTAAGTGTGTGTTGATTGTGTTTGATTGTGATGATGTTGGTGAGTGTGGGGTGGTGTAGATTGTGGATTTAGTTTATGGTGGTGGGTTTTGATTGTTATTGTGTGTTGTTTTTGAAAGGTATGGATGTGAATGTTTAAGAGTTTTAAGTTTATGTTTGTTATTGAAGTTGTTTGGGTTTTTTGATTTGTAAAGTTGTATGGTTTGGTTAGGGTGTTGTATTGTGATATTGATAACAATTTGGGTGCATGACGAGTGATGTCGTTTGTTACTGCTTCAGTGTATTATGGTAGTGTTGTAGTACATTGACGGTGCACTAGAGATCACAAAGGTGCAAAGAGTGTATTTGTTTTCGCCATAGAATCTAGTATATATTTCGGAGAATAGGATCCCGAGAATACGCGGTAGTAGTGTATCTCAGGTGCGGTGAGTGTTTTGTTATGTTTGTTGCGTTACGAGGAGTTTGGATTGTGAGTGTGATGTTTAGATGTCACAATGTTGGGCGAAGGTGTTATTGTGTGAGGGGGATGGTGAAGAATTTTGTTGTTGATGTATATGAAGGTTAATTTTGTTGGTGTGTTTTGGGTGATGTTTTTTTTTATGTTGATATGTTTGATTTTTATAGTGTTATGTAAGAGTGAATTTTATTATAGATGGTGGTGGGTGAGTTGAGGTAGAGTTTGGAGATCGTTAAATTTGAATAGGTAAGAGTTTTGTTTAAGTTTGAAGTGATGTAGGATGAATGTATTTGTGTATATTTTGATGTTTGAGTTGTTGGAAGAGATTGAGGGTTGGTGAGTGTGATATGGTGTTTGTTTATTTGTGTGTGTTTGATTTTTTTGGTTTGTATTGTGTGTTGATTTTGAGATTTATGGATTGGTGGGTGTAGATTATTAATTAGTTTGTTGTTTTTTTGGTATGTTTTTTGTTAGTTTTTTTTGTTTTTGGTGGTGTTGGTGTTATTGTTGAGTGTGGTTGGTTATATTTTTGTTGATGGATGTGGTGTTTGTTTTTGTGTTGGAGGTAGATTGTGTGTGTTATTTGGTATTGATGGGTTAGGTGTTGTTTTATATGGGTTATAATTAGTTTTGAGTAT
>CAWDPR010000011.1:412500-514207 GCA_963804305.1 uncultured Acidimicrobiaceae bacterium
TTTTTTTTTTTTTTTTTTTTTTTTTTTTTTTTTTTTTTTTTTTTTTTTTTTTTTTTTTTTTTTTTTTTTTTTTTTTTTTTTTTTTTTTTTTTTTTTTTTTTTTTTTTTTTTTTTTTTTTTTTTTTTTTTTTTTTTTTTTTTTTTTTTTTTTTTTTTTTTTTTTTTTTTTTTTTTTTTTTTTTTTTTTTTTTTTTTTTTTTTTTTTTTTTTTTTTTTTTTTTTTTTTTTTTTTTTTTTTTTTTTTTTTTTTTTTTTTTTTTTTTTTTTTTTTTTTTTTTTTTTTTTTTTTTTTTTTTTTTTTTTTTTTTTTTTTGTCGTGCGCTCGCACATCGGGTTCCCTTCACCCGAGATGATGGACACCCGCGAAGCCCACGGTTCACCCTTCAGCGCGGCGAACATCAGCGAAGCCAAGAAGTTGCTCGGCGTGCCCGACGAGGCATTCCACTTCGACGCCGAGGTGCCGAGCCAGGTGCTCGAGACCTTGGGTGAGCAGCGACAGGCTCGTGTCGCGTGGGAGGCGCGCGTCAGTGCGGCCGGCGCCAAGGGGGTCAAGTTCCTCGAGCAGCTCGACGACGATGGGGCGGCGACCATCACGACGAAGGCCGAATTGTTCGAGGCCGGTTCGAAGGTCGCCACGCGCAAGGCGATGCAGCGAGCGATGGACGTCTACGCCGTCCAGACACCGGGCATCACCGCCGGCTCGGCCGACTTGACCGACAACACCGGGATGATCCTCTCGAAGTTGACGGTGCAGAGCGCGGCCAATCCGAGCGGGCGACAGTTCCACTACGGGATCCGCGAGTTCGCGATGAGTGCCACGTTGACGGGGCAGGCCTGTCACGGAGGTCTACGACCACTCGGCTCGACGTTCTTCGTCTTCAGTGACTACGCGCGTCCCGCGGTCCGACTCGCGGCACTGAGCGAAGCCGGTGTCATGTTCGTCTACACGCACGACTCGGTGGGTGTCGGCGAGGACGGCCCGACGCACGAACCCGTCGAGCACCTGATGGCGCTTCGCGCCATGCCCAACCTGCACGTCGTACGGCCGTCAGACGCCAACGAGACGCTCGACCTCGTGGAGGAGTACCTCAGTGCGAAGGAGCCCGCACCCACCGCGATGGTGTTGTCGCGTCAGGACATGCCGGTGTTCTCCGAAGAGGACGCGAAGGCGTCCGCCGCCGGTGCCCGTCGCGGCGGCTACGTCGTACGCGAGCACGACGACGCGGTCTTTACCCTCGTCGCCACCGGTTCTGAGGTGGGCGTGGTACTGAGCGCCAGCGACGAGTTGGCGAAGGAGAACATCGTGACGCGGGTCGTGGCCCTCCCCTGCTGGCGCTGCTTCGACGCACAACCGCTCGACTACCGCAACGGCGTCCTGCGACGCTCGATCCCTTCGGTGTCGCTCGAAGCCGGTGCCACGCTGGGCTGGTCGAAGTACGTCGACGAGGCGATCGGCATCGACAGTTTCGGGATGTCGGCCCCGAGCGCGTACGTCATGGACTACTTCAACATGACCGCCGCTACCGTGGTTGCACACGTACATGATGTATTGGGAGGCGAGCAATGAGCGGTTTGGGACTCGGACTCTATCTCGACCGGCGGCGGACCGAGAAGCAAGAAGCGAAGTGGGCGGCGGACACGAAGCTCAGTGAACTCTTCGACCACTACGGGCAGAGTCCCTGGATCGACAACATCCGTCGCGACTGGTTGAACGACGGCACCTTGGCTGGGCTGGTCGAAGAGGGCGTGCGCGGGGTGACCTCGAACCCGTCGATCTTCCAGAAGACGCTGGCGACGTCCTCGGCGTACGACGAGCAGTTGGAAGGCAAGAAGGACATCGACCCCGAAGTTCTCTTCGAGGAGATCGCCGTGCGCGACGTGCGTGACGCCTGCGACGTGCTCGCCGAGGTCAACACCCTCTCCATCGCCCAGTTCGCCGGAGGCGCTCGTCGTTACTGCGACGGCTTCGTCTCACTCGAGGTCTCCCCGCGACTCGCTCGTGACACGGTCGCCACCGTGACCGCGGCGAAGCGCCTCGCGGCGGAAGTCGGCCGCCCGAACGTCATGATCAAGATCCCCGCCACGAAGGAGGGCCTGCCCGCGATCACCGAGGTCCTCGGCGCCGGCATCAACGTGAACGTGACCCTCATTTTCTCGCTGGATCGCTACAACGAGGTGATCACCGCGTGGATGGAGGGGCTGGAACTCGCCCTCACGCGTCGAAGTGACATCGCCTCGATCGCGAGCGTCGCCTCGTTCTTCTTGTCGCGCGTCGACGTGCTGCTCGACCCGCAACTGCCCGAGGGCGACGCGCTGCGTGGCCAGATCGCCAACGCGCAGGCCGCCGGCGCCTACGAGCTGTACCTGCGGCGTATGGCCTCGGACCGCGCTCAGGCGCTCCTCAAGGCGGGCGCGCAGGTGCAACGACCGCTCTGGGCCTCGACGTCGACGAAGAACCCGGACTACCCCGACCTCCTCTACGTCGACACGATCGTGGCGGATGAGACGGTGAATACGATGCCTGACGCCACCATGGCGGCCGTCCTCGATCACGGCGACTTCAAGAGCTCGAAGTTGCTCAACGAGACGAGCACCCGAGAATTGGCGTCAGCGATTGACCAACTCCCGGCAGACATCTCGCTCTCCGCCGCCACCGAGAAACTTGAAATCGATGGCGTGGCGGCGTTCGTCGCCTCGTACGAGGATTTGCTCAAGACGGTGGCGCAGAAGCAGCAAGGTGCGAAGTAGGGACCTCGGCACGTCGTGCTTCGTCCGGGCGTCAACGACGCACGTTTCGTGTGACGACTTCTTAACCTCGCGACATAGGATGGCGCGATGACGACGCTGCGGGAAACCGCCACCGACCGCGATCTGCTCAACACCCCGCTCGACGAGCTCGCGCACCACGCGTTCGCCAAGGCGCGCGACGCGCACGGTTGGGTCGTCACCTACTCACCCAAGGTCTTCATCCCGTTGACCAAACTCTGTCGCGATCGATGCGGTTACTGCACGTTCGCCCAAGCGCCGGCGCACGTCGACTCGCCGTACATGACCCTCGATGAAGTGATGGCCGTCGCTCAAGCAGGACGTGACGCCGGTTGCACCGAGGCACTCTTCACGCTGGGCGAGCGCCCCGAGCTTCGCTACGACGAAGCGGCGCGATGGCTCGCGGCCCGCGGATACCAATCAACCGTCGACTACGTCGCGAACGCGGCGCAGATGGTGCTCGAGAGCACGGGTCTCCTCCCCCACGCCAACGCCGGGGCGCTCTATCGCAACGAGTTGGCCCAGCTGCGCACGGTCGCCGCCTCCCAAGGGATGATGATCGAGTCGATCGCGGACCTGGCGGCGCACCGCCTGGCCCCCGACAAGGAGCCGCAGCGACGTCTCGACACCCTTCGCTTCGCGGGCGAACTGCGTATCCCCTTCACCACCGGACTGCTCGTGGGCATTGGCGAGACGCGCGTCGAACGTCTCGCGACCCTCGAGGCGATCGCCGCGTCGCACGAGGAGTTCGGGCACGTCCAAGAGGTCATCATCCAGAACTTCCTGCCCAAGCCCCGAACGGCCATGGCGAAGGAGCCGCCCGCGTCGGACGAGGAGTTCCACTGGACGATCGCCGTGGCGCGTCTCGTCCTGCCCGACACGATCCACTTGCAGGCGCCGCCCAACCTGAGTGACGACCCCACACGACTGCTGGCCTTTGGCATCGACGACTTCGGTGGCATCTCGCCGGTAACCGCCGATCACGTCAATCCCGAGCGCGCGTGGCCCGCGGTGGCGGCGCTGGCTCGCGAATGTGACGAACGAGGGTTCAACCTCGAACCTCGTCTCACGGTCTACCCCGAGTTCATCGAGGGCGACCGTGGATACCTTGACGCGAAGGTGCGACCGTACGTGTTGTCGCACGCCGATTCTTCGTTCCTCGCACGAAACGACACGTGGGCGTCGGGTTCGGACGAGACCCCTCCTCCCGCGCCCACGTCGCATGCGCGCACGACGGCCGTGTCCTCGCTCCTCGCTCGCTACGTCCCCGGCTACGACTTGGACCGCGAGGAGCTGATCACACTCTTCAACGCCCGAGGGGCTGACTTCAATGCGGTCGTCGACCTCGCGGATAACCTTCGTCGCGACCTCGTCGGTGACGACGTCACGTTCGTCATCAATCGCAATATCAACTACACGAACGTCTGCACGTTCAAGTGCCGATTCTGTGCCTTCTCCAAGGGACCGCTGTCGCTCAACCTCCGTGGCGACCCCTACCTCTTGACGCTCGACGAGATCAGCGAGCGAGTGCGCGAAGCCGAGGCGAAGGGCGCGACGGAGGTCTGTCTCCAGGGCGGCATCCATCCCAAGTTCGACGGCGACTACTACATCGACGTCGTCGCGGCGGTGCGCGCCGGCTCGCCGAGGATCCACATCCACGCTTTCAGCGCACTCGAGGTCTTCGAGGGCGCTCGTCGCTCCGAGGTCGACCTCGCCGCCTATCTCACCCGTCTGAAGGACGCCGGCTTGAAGACCCTCCCCGGCACGGCGGCCGAGATCCTCGACGACGACATCCGCGTCGAACTCTGTCCGGACAAGATCAACTCTCAGCAGTGGCTCGATGTCCATCGCGCCGCGCACAGCGTCGGATTGCGCTCGAACATCACGATCATGTTCGGCGCCGTCGAAGGAGTCGACAGTTGGGCGACGCACCTGCTGCGCACGCGAGAACTCCAAAAGGAGACCGGTGGCTTCACGGAGTTCGTGCCGCTGCCCTTCGTGCACATGGCGACGCCCATCTTCTTGAAGGGCCGCGCCCGTCGCGGCCCGACGTTCCGCGAAGCGGTGCTGATGCACGCGGTCGCGCGACTGCACTACGCCACGCTCATCGACAACATCCAGGTCAGCTGGGTGAAGATGGGCATCGAGGGATCTCGTCGGATCCTCCAGGCCGGAGCGAATGACGTGGGCGGCACGCTGATGGACGAGAACATCTCGCGCGCGGCCGGTGCGACCCACGGCCAGGAGATGGACGTCGACACGCTCGAGGCACTCGTGGAGCCCCTAGGTCGGCCACTCGTGCAACGCAGCACCCTCTATCAGACGCTGTAGCCATGGACGAATTGATTGAAGCGTTCCTGGACGACCTCCAACGTCAGTCGCCCCTCTCACCCGAGCGCATCGACGTCCTGCGCGGCCTGTTGGTCCGCTTCGTCCAGTTGGCGACCGTCGATGGCGACATCAGCGACCTGCGCGTCGCGGTCAACGCGCTCGACGAACTCGTCGAGGCGTCGGCCATGTTCTCGGCCTGGCGCGACGTACCGAAGCTGGCCGTGTTCGGTTCGGCTCGCACGAACATCGACGCGACGCTGTTAGAGATGGCCCGCCAACTGGGCGCGGCGATGGCCGAACGCAACTGGATGATCGTGTCCGGAGCCGGTCCGGGCATCATGGAAGCCTCCGCCAAGGGCGCCGGACGTTCACACACCCTCGGCGTCAACATCGAACTTCCCTTCGAGCAGTTCGCCAATCCCTACATCGACGCCGAGACGATGCTGGTCGCGATGCAGTACTTCTTCACCCGCAAGGTCGCGATGACACGCCCCTCGAACGCCTTCGCCATCTTCCCCGGCGGACTCGGGACGATGGACGAGGCCTTCGAGGTGCTCACGCTGCTGCACACCGGCAAGACGTCACCGGCGCCGGTCGTGCTCGTCGACACCCCTGACGGCACCTTCTGGTCGCAGTGGCGTTCCTTCGTCGAAGGGGCGATCGTGGCGGGAAACTACATCAACGAACCGGACCTCTGCCTGGTGCGGATCTGCTCGTCGGTCGAGGACGCGGTCGCGGAGATCGAGCACTTCTTCTCGAACTACGTGCGCTTCGAGGTGCGAGGCGATCGGGCGTTCGTGACGGTCAAACGCGCACCGACGCCCGATCAATTGGCCGAACTCGCCACCGCCGTTCCCCGTTTCGCGGCGGGGGCCGGGTACGTCCTCGAGGACGAACAGACGATCTCGTTCAGCTTCGATGGTCGCAACTACGTGAACCTTCGCCTGGTGATCGACGAACTGAACGCCTGGGTTTAGTCCTCGCTGGCACCTCGAAGGAGGTGCTCAGCTTTCTGGAGGCTGCGACGGACCTTGGAGAGTCTCCGCTCGAGTTCCTTCGCGGCCTCGGCGTCGTCGTCGCGCATCTGCGCACGCACCGAGTCGAAGATGGCGTCAGCGACGCGACTCTCCACCGCCGCGACCTCGTCGGCTAGCTCGTCGAAGGACGTCACTCGTCGAGATTGGCGTAGTCGAGTTCACCGGCGCCGTACTGCGCGCGAAGGACCTTCTTGTCGAACTTGCCGACGCTGGTCTTGGGGACGCTCTCGATGAAGGCCCAACGTTCGGGCAGCCACCACTTCGCCACCTTCGTCGAGAGGAAGTCACGGAGCTCTTCGGCACTGACGCCTTGATCGGGTCGAAGCACCACGCAGCACAACGGTCGCTCCTGCCAGCGATCGTCGGGCACCGCGACGACCGCCGCCTCGAAGACGGCCGGGTGGGCCATCACCGCACCCTCGAGTTCCACCGAGCTGATCCACTCGCCGCCGGACTTGATGACGTCCTTGGTCCGGTCGCTGACGGTCAAGAAGCCTTCGGCGTCGATCGTGCCGATGTCGCCGGTGCGCAGCCAGCCGTCGTGGAACTTCTCGGGGTCGTCCACGCCGTAGTACGACGCGGTGATCCACGGACCGCGGATCTCGATCTCGCCCACCGACTTGCCGTCCTTCTCGAGGACGGTGCCGTCGTCGCCGGTGATACGGATCTCCACCCCCGCGACCACGCGTCCGGCCTTCACCCGATAGTCAATCTCCTGGTCGCGAGGTGTACCCGCGGGAGGTATGGAGACCGCCGCCAGTGGGCTGGTCTCGGTCATGCCCCAGCCCTGGATCATGTCGATGCCGTAGCGGTCACGGAAGGCCTCGATCATGACGCGCGGGACCGCCGAACCGCCGGCGAGCACGCCACGCAAACTCGAGAGGTCGGCCTCGGGGTCGGCCGCGGCCGCGCGCAGCACGTCGTTCCAGATCGCCGGCACGCCGAGCGAGATCGTCGGTCGCAGCTCGCGGATCATCTTGACGAGGGGCTCGCCCTGCAGGAGCATCTGGGGCATGATCAGCTCGGTACCGGCGAACAGCCCGGTGTAGACCGCGCCCCACGCGTTCGCGTGGAACATCGGCACGATCACGAGACAACGGTCGCGCTCGGAGAAGCCGACGGAGTTCGCGGTCGTTGACGCCATGGAGTGCAGCCAGGTCGAGCGATGCGAGTAGACGACGCCCTTGGGGTTGCCCGTCGTGCCCGAGGTGTAGCACATGATGGCGGCGGAACGTTCGTCGAGGGTGGGCCACTGGAAGCCGGTCTTCTCGGACATGAGGAACGTCTCGTAGTCGATGGTGTCGCCCAGCAGTCCCGTCTCGTCGGCGCCGTGGACGATGATGTGCTCGACCGTGGGGATCTGATCGCGCACCTTTGCCAGCGCCGGCACGAGGTTCGAGTCGACGATGATGACCCGGTCCTCGGCGTGGTTGATGATGAAGGCCAGTTGTTCGGGGAAGAGTCGGATGTTGAGGGTGTGCAGGACCGCTCCCATGCAGGGAACCGCGATGTACGCCTCCATGTGCGCCTGGTTGTTCCACATGAACGTGGCGACTCGGTCGCCCGGCTCGACGCCGAGCTTGGCGAGCGCCGCCGCGAGGCGCTCGGCCCGCTTGGCGACCTGGAGGAATGTCGCCTCCTCGACCCCGTCGGGCGACACGGTGAAGACCTTCTTCTCCGCGTAGACACTCTCGCCGTGTCGAACGATGTCTCTGATGAGCAGTGGCGCGTCTTGCATCGTGCTTTGCACGGTTCCCCCTCTTCCGTCGTTGGGACGATGCTACAAACTCTCGGGCGTGCGCCCGACACTTACCAGGAGACGCCGTAGGGAGCCACGGGGGCCGGGAGCACAGTGGGGACCTCCATGAGTGCTTCGTCGATGGCCGCCGCGGCGCTTCGGCCCTCAGCGATGGCCCACACGATCAGGCTCTGTCCGCGCACGGCGTCGCCGCAGGCGAAGACCGGCGCGGGGCCATCGAGCGCGAGTCGCCACCGCTCGTCGACCGAGAGCGTGGCCCGCGGGGTCACGAATGGGTCCGAGGCCAGGGCGAGGTCGTCGAGTTCGGGACCGACGAAGCCGGCGGCGATCAGCACCAGGTGCGCGGGCATCGAGTGTGACTCGCCGCTCGAGGCGTCACGCACCGTGATCTCGGTGACCGCGTCGACCCCGAGGAACGCCAATGTCTCGGTGGAGAACCGTCGTTCCCCACCTTCCTCGTGGGCCGGTGAGGTCTTGAAGAGCCGTGCCATCGTGGGCCAAGGTTGGTCATTGGGCCGCTCGTCGGGCGGACGATCGAGGATCTCGATCTGCACGACCGAGGCCGCGCCCTGTCGGTGCACCGTGCCGAGGCAGTCGGCGCCGGTATCGCCGCCGCCGAGGATGATCACGTGACGGTCCTTGGCGTCGATCGGTGACGTCACGCCGTCGCGCACGGCGCGGTTGGCCGCTTCGAGAAAGGTCATGGCCGGATAGACGCCGTCGAGGTGCGCTCCCGGTGCCGGGATCAGCCGTGGCCGCGTCGAGCCGATCGCGAGCAGCACCGCGTCGAACTCCTGGCGCAGCGAGTCGAGCGTCGTCGCGGACTCACCGATCGTCACCCCCGGGTGAAAGGTCACTCCGTTGTTCGCCATGACCTCGAGTCGGCGATCGAGCACCGACTTCTCGAGTTTGAACTCGGGGATGCCGTAACGCAGGAGCCCGCCGATCGCGTCACTTCGTTCGAAGACGTGCACCTCGTGGCCCACGCTCGCGAGTTGCGCGGCGGCGGCGAGGCCGGCCGGACCTGAACCAACGACCGCGACCCGCTTGCCGGTTCGAACGGTCGTCGAGTGGGCGACGTCAAAGCCGTGGGCGAAGGCGTGTTCGGCGACCTCGTACTCGATACGTTCGATGGTGACCGGCTTGTCCGCGATGCCGAGCACGCACGCTGATTCACACGGAGCGGGGCAGAGCCGCCCCGTGAACTCGGGGAAGTTGTTGGTGTCGAAGAGCTGTTCGGCGGCGAGCGACCACTGCGAGCGATAGACGTGGTCGTTGAAGGTGGGGATGCGATTGCCCAGCGGGCAGCCCTGCATGCAGAACGGGATGCCGCAGTCCATGCAGCGTGCGCCCTGGACTTGGACCTCGTCGTCGCTCTGGGGTTCGTAGACCTCGCGCCAGTCACGCAGCCGCACCGGTACCGGGCGGTGCGCGGGACCCTGGCGGGGATACTCGAGGAAACCGGTGACCTTACCCATTGCGCATCTCGTCACGCACGCGCTGATACTCCGAGGTCTCGATGCGCACGAAGTGCATTCGTTCGACGCGCCAGTCACGCAGGATCCGGGTCGCCTTCACCGACTTCGTCTCGTCGACGAAGCGAGTGAGGATCGCGTGGAGTCGTTCGTCGTCCTCGAATTCGAGCGGGTCGATCTCGTAGACGCCGGCGCTCAGGTGGTCGTAGACACCCTGGTTCGGGTCGTAGAGATAGAGCGTGCCGCCCGACATGCCGGCCGCGAGGTTGCGTCCGACGCTGCCCAGGATGACCACGACGCCGCCGGTCATGTACTCACCGGCGTGGTCACCGGTACCTTCGACCACGATCGTGGCGCCGGAGTTTCGTACGCCGCAACGCTCCCCCACCACACCGCTGATGAAGATCTCGCCGGCGGTCGCGCCGTAGCCGATGACGTTGCCCGCGATGATGTTGGTGTCGCTCGCGAAGGTGGCCTCGGGGAACGGCTTGATGATGATGCGTCCGCCTGACAGGCCCTTGCCGGCGTAGTCGTTGGCGTCGCCGGTGAGTCGAAGCGTCATCCCGCGCGGGATGAAGGCGCCGAGGCTCTGCCCCGACGAGCCGTCGAGGTCGATCTCGATGAGGTCGTCGTCCAGTTCTCGCGCACCCAGTGACCTCGTGATGGCGCTGCCGGTGAGGGTCCCCACGGCTCGGTTGACGTTGCGAATCGCCGTCGCGTAGCGGAAGGGCCGGGACTTCTCCGCGGCGGTGACCGCGTCGCTCAGGAAGTGCCAGTCGAGAGCACCGTCAAGGCCGTGCTCCTGCTTGAGGCTCTGATGACGCTGCTCTGGCGCGACGGTGACCAGCAGCGCCGAGAGGTCGAGGTCGCTGCGTTCGTCGACGTGGTCGGTGACCGACAGCCTCGACGCGTCTCCGATGACCTCCTCGAGCGTACGGGCGCCCATCAGGGCGAGGTACTCGCGGACCTCCTCGGCGATGAACTCGAAGAAGTTCTCGACGAACTCGGGCTGGCCGGTGAAACGTTCGCGTAGCACGGGGTTCTGGGTCGCGATGCCTACCGGGCACGTGTCGAGGTGACAGACGCGCATCATGACGCATCCGGCGACGACGAGGGGTGCCGTGGCGAAGCCGAACTCCTCGGCACCGAGCAGGGCAGCGACGACGACGTCGCGCCCGGTCTTGAGCTGGCCGTCGACCTGCACCACCACGCGCGAGCGAAGGCCGTTGGCCGCGAGGGTCTGGTGCGTCTCGGCGAGACCCAGTTCCCACGGCGTACCGGCGTGCTTGAGCGAGGTCAGCGGCGCGGCGCCCGTGCCGCCGTCGTGTCCCGAGATCAAGATCACATCGGCGTGAGCCTTGGCGACGCCGGCGGCGATCGTGCCCACGCCCTGTTCGCTGACCAACTTCACGTGGATGCGAGCCTGGTCGTTCGCGTTCTTCAGGTCGTAGATCAACTGGGCCAGGTCCTCGATCGAGTAGATGTCGTGGTGCGGCGGCGGCGAGATCAGTCCGACGCCGGGTGTCGAGTGTCGGGTCTTGGCGATCCACGGGTAGACCTTCGTGCCGGGCAGCTGGCCGCCCTCGCCGGGCTTGGCGCCCTGGGCCATCTTGATCTGGATGTCGTCGGCGTTGACCAGGTAACGACTCGTCACCCCGAAGCGGCCCGAGGCGACCTGCTTGATCGCCGAGCGTCGATTGTGACGCGGATCGGAGGTGTCGTAGCGGTCCTCGTCCTCGCCGCCTTCGCCGGTGTTGGACTTGCCACCGATCCGGTTCATCGCGATGGCGAGCGTCGTGTGCGCCTCTTCGGAGATCGAACCATAGGACATGGCGCCGGTGCTGAAGCGCTTGATGATCGACGCAGCGCTCTCCACCTCGTCGAGTGGCAACGGCGTGGCGCTCGGGACCAGCTCCATCAGACCGCGCAGCGTCACGAGGCCCTTGGACTGGTCGTCGACGAGTTTCGTGTACTCCTTGAAGATGTCGAAGCGCTTCTCGCGCGTCGCGTGTTGGAGCTTTTGCACGGTGCGGGGGTTGAAGAGATGAAGTTCGCCCTCACGACGCCACTGGTACTCGCCGTTGTTGCGCAGCTCTACCAGTTCGCCCGGTCGCGGGTGGTACGCGCTGGCGTGCAGCGTGAGCACGCTCGCCGCGATGTGCTCGAGGGTGATGCCGCCGATGCGCGAACGAAATCCCGGGAAGTAGGCCGAGAGCACCGTGTCGGAGATCCCGACCGCCTCGAAGAGCTGGGAGCCGACGTAGCTCGCGACCGTGCTGACGCCCATCTTCGACATCGTCTTGACGATGCCCTTGTTGAGCGCCTTGCCGTACTTGTAGCGGGCCTCGAACGCACTGAGACCGACCAGTTCACCCTCTTCGATCAGCGCGTCGATCGATTCGTAGGCCAGGTACGGACAGACCGCCGAGGCGCCGAACCCGAGGAGCAGCGAGACGTGGTGGACCTCGCGGACGTCGCCGACCTCCATGATCAGCGCGGCACTGGTTCGCAGGTGTTCGTCCACCAATCGGTGGTGCACGGCCGACGCCAACAAGAGGCTGGGGATCGCCGCGTAGCTGGCGGTCGAATTGCGGTCCGAGAGGATGACGATGTTGGCGCCTTCGCGCACCGCGGTGACGACGAGGTAGCAGACCTCTTCGACCGCTTGGGCGAGTCGCTCCCCCGCGGAATCGGGACCGCTGGCTCGGAACAGCCCATCGATCACCGTCGTGTGAAAGCCCCGCAGCTTGTCCGATTCTTCGATGTAGCGGATCTTGGCCAACTCGTCGATGCTCAGCACCGGCGACGGGAGCACGATTTGGTGCGCGTGCAGCGCGGTCTCGGTCAGCAGGTTCTCTTCGCCGCCGATCGTGACGCGCGTCGAGGTGACCAGTTCCTCGCGGATGGCGTCGAGCGGCGGGTTGGTCACCTGGGCGAAGAGTTGGGTGAAGTAGTCGAAGAGCGGCCGAGGGAGTTGCGAGAGCGCCGGGAGCGTTGTGTCGGAGCCCATCGAGCCGATGGGCTCTTCCCCGGCTTGGGCCATCTGGCGCATGATGAGGCGGAGGTCTTCTTCGCTGTAGCCGAAGTTGCGCTGCTGTTTGACGACCGTGGCGTGGCTCGGGGTCAACATCGTCGGCGCCTCGATCTCGTCGAGGGAGAATTGCTGGGCGTCGAGCCACTCGCCGTAGGGCTCCTTGCTCGCCAGCGTGCTCTTCAGCTCCTCGTCGTCGATGATGCGTCCCTCCTCGATGTCGACGAGAAAGACCCGTCCGGGCTGGAGCCGGCCCTTGCGCTCGATGTTGGATGGATCGATCGGCAACACGCCGACCTCACTGGCGAAGATGACGCGCTGGTCCTTGGTGACCCAGTAGCGCGCCGGTCGCAGGCCGTTGCGGTCGAGGACGGCGCCGACGATCTTGCCGTCGCAGAAGGTCACCGACGCGGGACCGTCCCAAGGCTCCATGAGCCCGGCGTGGTAGCGGTAGAAGTCACGGCGCGACTCGCTCATGAACGTCGAACGTTCCCACGCTTCGGGGATCATCATCAAGATGGCGTGCGGCAGCGTGCGGCCAGCTTGGACGAGGAGTTCGACCACTTCGTCGAAACTCGCGGAGTCGCTCATGTCGTCGGTGATGAGTGGGGTGAGCTCCTTGATGGGCAGAGGGAGCAGGTCGCTCTCGAGCGTCGTCTCGCGCGCCGTCATCCAATTTCGGTTGCCGCGCACCGTGTTGATCTCACCGTTGTGCGCGATGTAGCGAAAGGGCTGGGCGAGGTCCCAGCGCGGCAGGACGTTGGTCGAGAAGCGACTGTGGACGACCGCGATGGCTGAGATCAGCGCGGGATCGCGTAGGTCGTCGAAGTAGTGGCGCAATTGGAGCGACGTGAGCATCCCCTTGTAGATGAGCACGTGGGGCGAGCACGACGACGCGTAGATGGGCAGGCGATGCTCGAGCACCTTGCGGGCGCAGTAGAGCGCGCGCTCGATGTCCGGCGCGGGCTGTGCATGGCTGCGAACGATCAACTGCTGCACGAAGGTCGGCTCCGAGGCGAGCGACGCGGCGCCGAGGAGGGTCGAGTCGACGGGCACCTCGCGCCACCCCCGAGAAACGAGTCCCACCCGGGCCAGCTCCTCGTCGATGGTCGAGCGGACGACGACGAGGTCTTCGTCCTTCGGGATCATCCAGAACGCGATGCCGTAGGCACCGGATTCGGGCACGTCGTCGAACTTGGTGCGGATGAATGAATCGGGCATCTGGATGAGGATGCCGGCACCGTCACCCGAGTCGACGTCCGAACCCGACGCACCTCGATGTTCAAGATTCTCGAGGATGGTCAGTGCGTCGAGGATGGTTTCGTTCGTCGGGCGCGCGGTCAGGTCCGCGACCATGCCCACGCCGCAGGCGTCATGTTCGAAAGAGGGGTCGTAGAGAGTCTTTGTCATAGCGTTTCCTTACGGGGCAACGCTGACCCGCACCAATCATACTGAAAAGTCAACGCACGTCGACGCCCTACGCTGGTGGCGTGTGCGCAGCCCAGAAGAGTGCTCTCGTAGTCGGTGGCGGTGTCATTGGACTCGCGAGCGCCTTTCGCCTGGCCCAACGCGGCGCAGCCGTGACGCTGTTCGACCCGGCACCGGGTCGAGGTGCCACGTGGGCCGCGGCGGGCATGATCGCCCCGGTCGCCGAGATCGGTCCCGGCGAGCAGGAGAACTTTCAACTCCAAAAGGGAGCGCTCGGTGCGTGGCGCGACGTCGCCACCGACCTGGAGGCGCTGATCGGCCAGACGTTGACCATTGGCCAACGCGGCACCCTGCTCCTTGGATGGGACGGCAGTGATCGGCGCCTCGTGGAGCAGTTCGCCCACGTGGCGGGAGAGTTTGGCGCCATCCCTCAACGAGTTCGACGCGATTCGAGCCCCGACATGTTCGATGGCGTCAGCGGTCGGATCGAAGAGGGCCTCCTCGTCGACGGCGACGCGTGGATCGATCCGGACCAAGCGGTGACGCTGCTCATCGCCGCCAACGAACAACTCGGCGTCACTGTCGTGCGAGAGACCGTGCTCACCGTGTGCGACGACGGCACGCGGGCGACGGCGACGACGGCGTCGGACACCTTCAGCGCTGACCTCGGCATCATCGCCACGGGCGCGAACGCCCTCCCCGACGGCGCACTGACCTCGGGACAGCACGTCGTGCGCCCGGTGCACGGCATCACGGTGCGCGTGCGCGGCATCGACCGCAGTTCGCAGCCCATGATCCGTTCGTTCATCCGTGGGAGCACCGTCTACATGGTCTCTCGACCCGGTGGCTACAACGTGCTCGGTGCGTCATCAGAAGAGCGCGGCGAAGCCGGAGCCCAGGTCGGCGAGATGCAGCGGCTACTGCGCGACGCGCTCGACGTGATCCCCGCGCTCGAGACCGCGTCGGTCCTCGAGACGCGAGAGGGCAATCGACCGGCGAGTGAGGACCTTCGTCCGTTCTTCGAAGTCCTCAGAGGCGGACGCTGGGCCTGGTCGTCGGGCCATTTTCGTCACGGCGTCACGCTGGCCCCGCTCGCGGCGCTCGAGGCCGTGCGATTCTTGGAACGGGCATGATCACACTCAACGGCGTCGACCAGGAACACGTGCCTGAGTCCGTGCGTGACCTCCTGACGCGACTTGGCATTGAACCTCGCGGCATCGCGGTGGCGATCGACGGGGAAATAATCCGGCGAGCCGATTGGGAGGTCACTCCCGTTATCGATGAATCGGTGATCGAAATAGTGACGGCCGTCGCGGGCGGTTAAGGAAAGGTGGTTGTGTATGGCGGTTGATGAATTGCTCGAAGCGCTCGATGAGCGAATCCTTGACGCGTTGCGGGCGAAGGCGACCGGAGAGAGTATTGCTTTCCTCTGTGAGGCGCGAGCGTGGCTGACCCATCCCGATCAGTCGCACGGCGCGCATCGCCCAGCCAGCGCCTAGAGGTCCAACGACTAGAATTTCTACTTCGCGGGCTGTGGCTTAGTTTGGTCTAGAGCGCTCGGCTGGGGGCCGAGAGATCGGGAGTTCAAATCTCCCCAGCCCGACCATGAAATTCGCCGCTCAACCTGGGGACGAGTATTGGGCGAGCAACGGTACAAGTACATTGGCAACTGGGCTGCCCCAGCCGGTCACCGGATCCCAACCTCTACCTGCCCGGTAACCGGTGATGATTCCGTGTTGGAACTTGGCGGTGTTCGCCGAATCAGCCACCACGTCGTGAAATGCGTCGTGGTATTTCGAACTCCTTGCGAGGCGATAAATCGCAGGATTGACGAAGCCCAAGTGTCGATTGGCGAATTGATCAGCAAGTGCCATGATTCCGGCCCTAGCAATGTTCAGACTTATCTTCATCGAGAACTTAAGACTGGATTACTCACGGTAGCAATGAGGGATTACCCCAACGTCGTCGTCTTAACTCATGGTTTATCCCGGTCGACATGGAGCCGGACTAGATGGGACTTCGAGTAATCCGCCGGTCGAGAGATTCAGGTTGGGCGCAGCCCCAACACGGTGTCGATTAGCTCCGTGAGCGTGCCGGCCCACGATTCGCTCAACTCACCGGCGAGCTGTCGCTGCGCTGGGTTCAGTTCGTTGCGGCTGCGCACGCGGCTCATGAGGTACGCGGACCGCGGCATCGCATTCAGGATCCTGGCTCCGACGTACACCTCACCTGTTAGGTCACCAAGGATGTCGGTGTCGGCCATCTCGGTCGTCCACACGGTGTTGGAGAAGCTTACGGGTCCCAACGCCAGTTCCAACGACTCGCGAGGGTAGCGGCGAGTGACCTCGACGAAGGTTCGGATCGCGCGCATTGAGTCTGATTGTTGGCGAAAGTACTCACCCGAAATGCGACGGGCGTGCCGCAGTGCGACGCCGCGGGCTATCGCCGGTGGGATTGCGCTGCGACGTTGATCATGAGCGAACACGAGGTACGCCACGAGGACGTCGAAAAGGTCCACGGACGACAATTGGGCGCACGCGATCGCGGGCTCTGGATCGAGGACCATCGTTATGGAATTCAGGGACGCCTCTGAGATCACTCGGTATGCGTGTTCGACGCCAGCACCTTCTTCATCGAGAGCCGGGAGGTTCACGGCGCCATCGCACCGTGTCGGCCCTCGGTGACGCCGAAACATGGTCAATTGATCACCGGTGCACCCAAGATCGGTCCGAGCACTGAGGTTATGTCACCCCGTTCAACGACCTCAGCGTCCATGTCATAGGGCGTGGGTTCCGCATTGATGATGAGGAGCCGAACGCCACGCGTCAATGCTTTGGGGACAAGGTCCGAGACGGGACGTACCATCAAGGTCGAGCCCACGCAGATCAAGAGTTCACACCTTTTGGCTAACAACTCGGCTTGCGCAAATTCCTCACGTGGTAGAGGTTGGCCGAAACTGACGACGACAGTCTTGAGGATGCCACCGCACAACGCTCCGCCTATGAGTACGTCACAACGTGGATCGAGGTCACCGGCTCGCACTCTCTCAAGGATCAGACGGGTCGGCGTCTCGGCCTCGCACTTAAGGCAGCGAGTCGTGCGGGTGTTTCCGTGTACCTCAAAGACAAGTCTCGGGTCAGAGCCCGCCGCTATGTGCAATCCGTCGATGTTCTGAGTGACGATCGCCTTGAGCTTTCCGGACTCTTCGAAATCCACCAACACCCGGTGCGCCGGGTTCGGTCGAGGTGGGCTTGCATCAACTTCGAGCAGCCGTTGCCATGATGTACGCCGTACCTCTGGTGACGACATGAAGACGTCGATGTTGGAAAGGCGTTCGGCGTTGGGATCCTTGGTCCACACGCCCTCCGGGCCACGGAAGTCGGGTATCCCAGACGCCGTCGAGATTCCAGCGCCGGTGATGACGACGACTGACGAGGCATCATCGACGAGTCGTCGGGCGTCATCGAGCGATTGGTTGGCCACGAGACGAAAGCGTAGCCACGAAGCGACGCCGCACTTCTCGAGCGCCAAGAACGTTCGACGTTCAACGTCGGCCGGTGACCCGTCGGTGGCATTCTCCTATGGGGCGACTCGGACCCCTGATAGATCCATGTGTGATAACTCCCTGGGGCGGGAATTTATCTGAGCAGAACATTCCTATCGTTGAGGTGTGGATCACTGCGTGTATCTCGAGGAGATTGGACTGCGCGCCAACGCCTACGCCGCGCCGATCGGGACCGCTCGCGGGATCGGTTTCAACGAGAACGAACTGGTCACTCCCGCCTCCGTCATGAAGATCCAGGTGGCGTTGACGATCGAGAATCTGATCGCACGAGGGCGAATCGATGGTACTGAAGTGCGAACTGTCCCTCGTGGAACGCGGACTCCGGGACCGACCGGCATGTCGCTCATGCATGATGAGGTCCGCATCTCCGTACGTGATCTCGTGGTTGCGATGATGACGATTAGCGACAACGTCGCGACCGACGAACTGATTTCGTTGGGTGGGCTCGATGCAGTCAATCGCACGACCCGCGAACTTGGCTTGGTGAGCACGCTCATCACGAGCGACCTCAATCAGATGCTCGCGGATGTCGGTCGTGAGGCCGGATTCGATGACTACGAGCAACTCGCGGCCCACGACCCGAAAGTCGATGGCGCACCGTCCGCGGAGGAGATCATGCGGCGCATCAGGCAGAGTCGCGCACTCAATCCGACGCAGGGAACGCGCACGACCGCCTTCGAAGTGGTGACGATGCTGCAGGCGATCTGGACCGATCGAGCGGGCGATGCCGTTGCATGTCGCAACGTCCGTCAGGTGATGGGTCGACAGTTGACGCGGAATCGGATCGCGTCCGGATTTGGCGGGGCGGTCACTGTGGCCGCCAAGAGTGGAGCACTCATTGGCGTGGTGCGCAACGAGGCCGGAGTCGTGACGCTGCCTGACGGCGAAGCGTATGCGGTCGCCGTCTTCACCCGCGCGCTCGACGATAGCCGGGTCGATCCTGCCGTCATCGACGACGCGATCGGACGTGTCGCGCGCTCGTTGATCGACGAACTTCAGTGATGCGTGATCGATGTGTCGGGACCTAGAGCTTCCAAAAAGCGTTGCACTTGTCGCGACGTCGTCAACTCGATCAGCGACGCGTCCGCGCCGTGTTCACGGATGGCCGCATCCAGCTGCGGGCGACTGTCCGTCGGGTAACGCCAGACCCAGCGCAGGAACTTGAAGTCGAATCGCTCTGGACAGTCCGGCGCCTGCACGCTGCGCCCGTAGTTGGTGAAGGTCCGTTTCAGCACCCTGGTCGCGCAGCGCCATCTCGAGGGCGCGAGAACGATGATCGTGTCGGCCCTCGCGAAGCGAACGTCGTAGGTTCGCGCGTAGTTGCCATCGGCAATCCACGCGTCGCCCCCCAAAGCCTCCTCTAGAACGACACGCCACTCGTCGCTCGGCGTCACCACCCAGCCGGGACTCCAGTAGAGATGATCGAGGTGCACGAGCGGCAGACCCGTGCGAAGCGTGAGCGCCCGCGCGAACGTCGATTTGCCGGCGCCGCCCGACCCGACGATCGCCACGCGCTTCACGCTGTCCCGTCACGTTGCATGGCTCTCCCGACGTTGATGTCGCGCTGCGGTTGAACGCCTAGGGCGCCGTCGCGTGGTTGCGCATTCGACCAAGTCCTTCGATGGTGGTGATGACTTCGTCACCGGGCTTCAAAAAGACGGGGGGCGTGCGTGCCTGGCCCACACCCTGGGGCGTACCGGTGAAGATGAGGTCGCCACGCCTCAATTCACAGACCGACGAGAGATAGGCGATCAACTGCGGGACCGAGAACACCAGGTCACTCGTCCGTGATGCCTGCATCGTCTCGCCGTTGAGCTCCGATCCAATCGCGAGGTCGTTCGGGTCCTTCAGTTCGTCGAGGGTCGTGAGCCACGGTCCGATTGGCGCGAAATTGGTGAATGACTTCGCGAGGGAGAACTGCGGCGGCGAGTCCTTCCGCTGCCATCCCCGTTCCGAGTAGTCCTGCCCGACGCAGTAGCCAGCCACCACCGAGAAGGCGTCCGCCTCGGAGACGTTGCGCGCGTTGGCACCGATCACGACGACGAGTTCGGCCTCGTAGTCGGTCATGGGACCAGGTACGGGAACGTCCGCGTTGGGTCCACAGACCGCCGACGGGAACTTCGTGAACACCATGGGCGTCGTGGGTACGTCCATCCCGGTCTCGGCGGCGTGTTGGCGATAGTTGAGCCCGATTGCGAACACCTGGCTCGGCGTGACGATGGGACCGAGTTTGGGACTGCTCTGTAGTTCGTCCGGCGTCGTGGTCGTGGAGGGCTGTGGCGAGGCCGCTTGGAACCACGCTCTGAGCGTCTCGAGTTGGCTCAGACACTTGTCGATCGAAGCCGAGAATGCTCCATTCGAAGCCGTCGCCACGTCAATCGTTCCTTGGTCGGTCACGATCGTCGCTCGACCATCCAGGTTGGCTATGCGCATAGGTTCCTCGTTTCGCTTTTCGCTGGAGAAGCCTAACGAGTCCTCGCGCGTCGCCCTTGAACCTCGAACCTGTGGTCATTCACCGAATAACGCCCAACCGGTAGAATTGTCTCGTTGAAGCCGGCCAACAGGGCTGGGGGACGCTGGGTCGACGTCGACTATGGCGAAAAGGTAAGGCCGAGAGAGGGTGATTCCAGCCGCTGGTTGGACACAGTATGGACAAGAAGGATCCCTTCGTTCTGCGACACCTCGCCGACGTGCAGCCCGAACTGTGGTGGCTCGATTCAGACCCGATGGAACCGGCGCCTCATTCGGCGCTGATTGGCGACATCGGAGCCGATCTCTGTGTCGTGGGCGCCGGCTACACCGGACTGTGGACCGCGCTACTCGCCAAAGAACGTGACCCGGACCGCAAGGTCGTCGTCGTGGAACAGTACGAGACCGGCGCCGGAGCCTCCGGGCGCAACGGTGGCTTCTGCTCGGCCTCATTGACGCACGGTTACCTGAACGGCGTTCGTCGATTCCCCGATGAGATCGAGCTCATCCAGCGACTCGGGCGAGAGAACCTCGACGAGATCGAGGCGACGATACGCCGCTACAACATTGAATGCGATTTCGAACGAACCGGCGAACTGCAGGTGGCGGTCGCCCCGTGGCAGTTCCGCGGCATGGCCGAACAGGCCGAACGCAGAAACGCGATGGGCGACACGGTCGAGGTCCTCAGTCAGGAGGAAGTGCAGGCGCGCGTGCACTCACCGTCGTACGTGGGGGCACTCTTCGACCACGACGGCACAGCGCTCGTGGACCCCGCACGACTGGTCTGGGGCCTCGAACGGGCCTGCATCGCCCTCGGGGTGCAGATTTTCGAGAACTCCAAGGTCGAGTGGCTCGAGGACCTGCACGACGCCGTGCGGGTGCACACCCCCTACGGCGCGGTGACGGCCGCTCGGGTGGCCCTCGGCACGAACGTCTTCCCGTCGCTCCTTCGAAAGAACCGCAAGTACGTGGTGCCGGTCTATGACTACGTGATGGTGACCGAGCCGTTGAGCGCCGAGCAGCTCGAGAGCATCGGGTGGTCCGACCGTGAAGGCATCGCCGACTCTGGGAACCAGTTCCACTACTACCGGCTCACGAGTGACAACAGCATTCTCTGGGGTGGCTACGACACGATCTACAACTTCCGCGGGAAGGTCCGACGCGAGTACGAGTTCAACTCCGAGACCTACGCGACGTTGGCCGGCCACTTCTTGAAGACCTTTCCCCAACTCGCCGGCATCAAGTTCACGCACGCCTGGGGCGGGGCGATCGACACGTGCACCCGCTTCTCGCCGTTCTGGGGAACCTCGCACGAGGGGAAGGTGGCCTACGTGCTCGGCTACACCGGCCTCGGCGTGGCGTCGACGCGCTTTGGCGCCGCGACGATGCTCGACTTGCTCGACGGGCTCGACACCGATCGGACCCGGCTCGAGATGGTCCGCAAGAAGCCGATGCCCTTCCCTCCAGAACCCTTCAAGTGGCTCTTCATCAAGATCACCCAGTCAGCCATCAAGTACGCCGACGAACATGAGGGGCGGCGAAATCTATGGCTGAAGCTCATCGACCTCTTCGGTCTCGGCTTCGATTCTTAGGTCGACGCTCGAGCCGAGGTCAGCTGCTCAATGAGTAGATGACGGTCACCTGCACGTTCACGGGCTGACTCCCGGTCTGCAGTGGGACCGCGGACTTGAGCGCGGTGCCGGCGGCGAATGACGTCGGGTAGTAGATGCCCGAGCTCTGGTTCTCCTGGTCGGTGATCTTCACGATGCCGGTCACGTGCGTGTCACCGGCCTTCGCCAGTTGACCGGCGGCCAGTCGTGCGTTGTCCATCGCGCGGATGCGAGCCGCCTGGAGCAGTTTGGAGTCGTTGGTGATGGTGAAGGAGACACCGTTGAGTACGACGCCATTGCCGGCGACCCTGGCGGCCGCGTCGATCGCCTCGCCGGCGCGCTTCACTTTGTGCATCGTGACGCTGAGGGTGTCGGTGACCGTGAAGCCCGTGACCGTTCCCTGGTTGTTCGTGTTCTCGTAGATGTCGAGACCCGACGTCTGCATCTCCTTGGCCGTCACCCCGTTCTCTTTCAATGCTCGTTCGAGAGCTTGGACCCTGAGGTTGTTATTGGTGAGCGCCGTCGTCGCGAGTGCGTTGATCGTACTCACGCCGATTTGAAAGTTGATGGTGTCAGGTGTGCCCTGCACGGTGCCCGAACCTGTCACCGTGACGGTATTGCGCGAAGGACTGTTCGAGTGCCCGAGGATGACACCAATGAAGCCGACCGCGACCACGACGAGCACGGTCACCATCAGGAGCAGCCAACTGAGGAGCCGTGGTCGACGCGGCGCGAAACGTGGTCCGTCGCGATGTCCGTGGTCCTCGTGCACGTCGCCCGTGCTGGTGTCATTGCTCATGTTCTCTCCTCTTGACGTAGCCCTCGTGACTGCATCGTCAACGACGGTGCTCGTTACTAAGTACTTGTCGTCAGCAGGAGGAAACTTTCACTACGCGTGATCGAACGTCGCTGCGCACGTGCTCACCAACGCGACGGCGCAGTGGGCGCCGTCGCGTTGGTCGCTACTCAGTCGTCGCTGCCCGACTCGGTCTCCATGAGTTGGGCGATCTGGTTCACGACGGTGGGATCTGTCAACGTCGTCACGTCACCGAGTTCGCGCTCCTCGGCGACGTCGCGCAGCAGTCGACGCATGATCTTGCCCGATCGAGTCTTGGGCAGTTCCGGCGTGAGGATGATCTGTCGCGGCTTCGCAATCGGGCCGATCACCTTGGCGACGTGGTTGCGCAAATCCTCGACGATGGCCGACTGATCCTTCGACGCGTCGTCGGCGGAGAGCCGAAGGGTGACGAAGGCGACGATGGCTTGACCGGTCGTCGGGTCCGACGCGCCGACCACGGCCGCTTCGGCGACGGCGGGGTGTCCCACCAGCGCGTGTTCGACTTCGGTCGTCGAAAGTCGGTGACCGGAGATGTTCATGACGTCGTCAATGCGACCCAGCAGCCAGAAGTCGCCATCGTGGTCTCGCTTGGCTCCGTCGCCGGCGAAGTACTTGCCCGGAAATCGACTCCAGTAGGTCTCCTTGAATCGCTCCGGGTCGCCATAGATGCCGCGCGTCATGCCCGGCCACGGCTGGGTCAAGACGAGGTAGCCGCCTTCACCGTTGCCCACCGACGCACCGTCGTTGTCGACGATGTCCGCGCTGATGCCCGGGAACGGCGTCATCGCGGCGCCGGGCTTGGTCGCGGTGATGCCGGGCAACGGGGTGATCAAGATGCCACCGGTCTCGGTCTGCCACCAGGTGTCGACGATGGGGGTCTTGCCTGATCCGATGTTGTTTCGATACCAGATCCACGCCTCGGGGTTGATCGGCTCGCCGACCGTGCCGAGGAGGCGAAGACTCGAGAGGTCGTGGCTCTTCGGGAACTCCTCGCCCCACTTCATGAGCGTGCGGATCGTCGTCGGTGCGGTGTAGAGGATCGTCACCTTGTTCTGCTCGATGATCTTCCACCATCGGTCCTTGCCGCCCGAGTCCGGCAGCCCTTCGTACATCACCTGGGTGACGCCGTTGATGAGCGGGCCGTAGACGATGTAGCTGTGACCGGTGATCCATCCGATGTCCGCGGCCGTCCAGCAGATGTCGGTCTCGGGTTTCACGTCAAAGATGTAGTGGTGCGTCGTCGACACGTGTGTGAGGTAACCGCCCGTCGTGTGGAAGATGCCCTTGGGCTTCGCTGTCGTGCCCGACGTGTACATGATGAACATCGTGTGCTCGGCCGGGAACGATTCGTACGCGTGCTCATCGCTCTGACGATCGACGACCTCGTGCCACCAGTGGTCACGTCCGTCCTTCCAGCCGACGTCGCCGCCGGTGCGTCGAACGACGAGGACGGCCTTCACGTTGGGACAGGACTCGAGCGCCTCGTCGACGGCCGGCTTTAACGGACTCGGTGCACCACGTCGGAACGCGCCGTCCGCGGTCACGACGAACTGGCAGTCCGAGTCGAGGATGCGACTCGACAACGCCTCGGCGGAGAAGCCGGCGAAGACGACCGAGTGCACCGCGCCGAGTCGAACGATCGCGAGCATCGTCACGACCGCTTCGGGGATCATGGGCATGTACACGGCGACTCGGTCGCCGGTCTTCACGCCGAGTTCGGTGAGGGCGTTCGCCGCCTGGGCCACGAGCTTCTGCAACTGCGCGTAAGTGATCGTACGCGACTCGCCCTCGGCATCGGCGATCCAGTGGAAGGCGACCTTGTCGCCCTTGCCGGCTTCGACGTGACGGTCGACCGCGTTGTAGGACGCGTTCAGCGTTCCGTCGCTGAACCACTTGGCGAAAGGCAGATCCCACTCGAGGGTCTTGGTCGGTGTCGTGGTCCACGTCAGGCGGTCGGCCTGCGTGCGCCACCACGCTGCGGGGTCGGCCGCCGCGTCGTCATAAATCGAGGGCTGCGCGTTGGCTTGCGCGGCGAACTCCGCACTTGGTGCGAAGCTCCGCGTCTCGTCATGCCACGCTTCAAGTTTTGCTTCGGTCATGGTCGGTCCTTGCTCTGGTGTGAATGGTGTGAATCACGAACTGAAAGTTGAATGCAGTTGACGTTGAAGCCGAGAGTAGTTTTTCTCGGCCCAGAATGCCAACAGCGCCCGAGCCTGTTGGCTGGGGCGCTGTTGGCGGTTGGGTCCGGTGGCATGCCACCAGTGACACCGAGGTTAGCCCAAAGGACCGACCGGTAGTACCACTTTCCCGTGAGTGTCGTTGATGACGCCGGCCGCCGAGGCGTACCAGGCGAGCAACGCCGTTAAGAGGCCGAGCCAGCCGCCGACCTTGATCATGCCGGTGTGGGCCGTGGCGCCCCAGTTCCCGATGGTCAAGAAGACGAAGGTCGCCGTCAAGGCCACGAAAACTGACAGAACCGCCATGTTGGTCTTCATGGCCGCGATGGTCATGTAGGCCGTGAAGATGGTCCAACCCAGCAGGAATATCGCCACCGTGTCTTCGCCCGCCGCGATTGCTGGAATCTTCAGCAACACGTAGAAGCTGATCCAGAACGCGCCGTATGAGGTGAACGCGAGAGCACCAAAAGTGTTCTTGCGTACGAATTCCCACATACCGGCAGCGAACTGAGCCGTGCCACCGTAGACGAGTGCCAGCGCTAAAGCCGCTGCCGCTCCCCCACCATGCCAGAGGTTGGCATTGGCGGCACTAAGGCAGAACGTGGTCATGGCGAATGCGGCGAGTCCTAGCGGACCAGGGTCCGCAACTCTTTGTTCCATGTAATTCCCCCCAGTAGGTTCATTGCGAACCGCCGGGTTGACGGTTCAGAACGATTAAACACCCCCGACTCAAGCGAATGCGCGATGGAATCGGTCCAATCTCGTGAAGACGTTCACAAGCGCGGCGGCGTTTCCTTGCAAATCGTGCCCTCTCGAAGCGTCCGGTCCGGTGCGAACGTATATACACCGTACGGAAAGGCTCAGCCGTCGATTGCCGTTCGAAAGGCGCCGATGAAGCGTTCGACGTCGGGCACACCACCACCGTCGAGGAGTACCTGGACGAGCGCGGAGCCGACGATCGCTCCGTCGCTCACGGTGGTCGCGGCGCGAGCCTGGTCGGGCGTTCCAATGCCGATGCCGATGTAGGCCGGGATGTCCGCCACGTCACGGATGGAGGCGACGACGCGGCCCCCTTCCCCATCGCCCTCGCTACGCCCCGTGACCGCCATCCGCGCCGAGGCGTAGACGAATCCCTGGGAGGCCCGCGCGAGACGGACCACTCGATCGGGCGGGGTCGACGGCGCGACGAGCAATACGGTCGCGACGTCCACCTCGTCGCAGGCGTCGCGCCACTCGGTCGTCTCCTCGAGCGACAGGTCCGGCACGATGGCCCCCGTGATGCCCGAGTTCGCGAGCTGCCCCGCGGCCCGTTCGAGTCCGTTATGCAAGAAGATGTTGTAGTACGTCATCGCGATGAGGGGCACGCCGACGTTGACGTGCTCGAGGTCACTCGAGATCGAGTCGAAGGTCGTACCCGCCGCGAGCGAGCGAAGCGCCGCCTCTTGCACCACGGGGCCGTCCATCATCGGGTCCGAGAACGGGATGCCGATCTCCACGGCGTCGGCACCGGCGAGGACCGCCGCCTCCACGTGGCGCGTCCAATCTGGGGTGAGTCCACCCATGAAGTACGGGACCAGCGCCTTACGCCCGCTGGCGCGCAGGGCTCGCAGCTTCGTTTCGAGTGACTTCACGGCGTGCCGTCGAGGATCGACTTCACCTGGGCCACGTCCTTGTCGCCGCGACCTGAGAGATTCAGCAGGACCGAGGCGCCCAGCGGGATCGATTGGCCGGCCTCTCGTGCGATCCACGCGACCGCGTGCGCCGTTTCGAGGGCGGGGATGATCCCCTCCATCTCGCTGAGCAACTGCAACGCGGCGATGACGTCCTCGTCGCCGATGGCGTGATACTCGGCGCGTCCACTGTCGGCGAGATAGGCGTGCTCTGGTCCGATGCCCGGATAGTCCAGTCCCGCCGAGATCGACGTCGCCTCTTCGATCTGTCCGAACTCGTCTTGCATGATGAGCGAGCGCATGCCGTGCAGTACGCCCGGTGATCCCTTGCCCACGGCGGAACCACCGGCCGCCTCGATGCCGACGAGTCGCGTCGAATCGTTGGCGAAGCCGGCGAAGACGCCCGCGGCGTTGGACCCGCCGCCCACGCACGCCACGACCATGTCGGGCGTGCCGACGCCGAGTTCACGAAGCTGCTCGGCCGCCTCGTGGCCGATGATGCTCTGGAACTCGCGGACGATCCAGGGGAAGGGATGTGGCCCCATCACCGATCCGATGCAGTAGTGCGTGTCGGCGACGCAGGTCACCCACTCGCGCATCGCCTCGTTCACGGCGTCTTTGAGCGTGCGGCTGCCCGAGGTCACGGGCACGACCTTCGAGCCGAGCAGCTCCATGCGAAAGACGTTGAGCACCTGTCGTTTCGTGTCGACCTCGCCCATGAAGACCGTGCACTCGAGACCGAGGCGCGCGGCGGCGGTCGCGGTCGCCACGCCGTGCTGGCCGGCACCGGTCTCGGCGATGACGCGCCGCTTGCCCATCCGCTTCGTGAGCAGGGTCTGTCCAATGACGTTGTTGATCTTGTGCGAGCCGGTGTGCGCGAGGTCTTCGCGCTTGGCGTAGAGGCGGATGCCGAGTCGTTGCGAAAGTCGCGAGAGGGGCGTGACCGGCGTCGGGCGCCCCGCGAACTCACGAAGCACCAGTCGATACTCGTCCACGAACGCGGGGTCGTGCCACGCGTCCACGAAGGCGTACTCGAGCTCGAGGCAGGCCGGCATCAGGGCCTCGGGCACGAAGCGACCGCCGAAGTCGCCGAATCGTCCCGTGGCGTCGGGATCGGACATGAAGGCCTGTGGACTCACGACGGCCGCTCCTGCTCGAAGGCGGTCGCCGCGTTGTGCACGAAACGCTTCACGAGTTCTCGGTCCTTGATGCCCGGCGACGACTCGACCCCGCTCGCCGTATCCACGCCCCAGACGTGCGTGAAGGTGATCACGTGCGCGACCGAGTCGGGACGCAGGCCCCCGGCGGCGATGACCGGCACGCGAAAGGGCCGCGTGAGCAGTTCGTCCCACGAGTGGGCCTGTCCGCTGCCCGGTCGGGCGCCGTCGATGTGCACCATGTCGACGTCGCTCTCGTCAAAGTCAAAGAACTCCTCACTGCCGATCGAGAGAGCCTTGACGATCGTGACGCCGCGTTCGCGCAGCGCATCGCGAAGCGCCTCGCTCAACGGGCCGTGTAGTTGGACGGCGTCGACGTCGAGGACGTCGACGGCCTCGAGGATGACCTCGTCATCGTCTTCGTTGAAGACCGCGGTCCGCACGATGCGGCCCTTGGTCGCCGTCGCGATCGCCAGCGCACGGTCGACGGTGAGCTGGCGTGGTGACTTCGCCAGGATCAGTCCCAAGGCGCTGGCCCCGGCGTCGATGATCGCGTTGGCGTCGCCGAGCGTGGTGACGCCACAGATCTTGATGAACGAGGGTGCGTGCTCAGCCACGAGACACCAGGCGCACGCGACTGAAGGAGTGCACGGTCTCGACAATGTTCTCGGACGTCACGAAGGTCTCGCCCACCAAGACGGCGTCGAAGCCGGCGTTCGCCGCCCGTACGACGTCCTCGCTCGTTCGAAGACCCGACTCACAGACCGTGATCACCGACGACGGCACCGAGTCGATGACGCTCGCGGCGCGGTCGCGGTCGACGTCAAAGGTGTGCAGGTCGCGCTGGTTGACGCCGAGGATGCGCGCCCCCGCGTCGAGTGCGCGCGACGCCTCGTCGCGGTCGTGCACCTCCACCAGTGCGTCAATGCCCACCTCGTGGGCCAGGGTCAAGAAGGAGACGAGTTCGTGGTCGTCGAGCGCCGACACGATCAAGAGGACCGCGCTCGCACCCATCTCCGCGGCGTCAAGGACGTCGTTCTCGCTCACCGTGAAGTCTTTGCGCAGCAAGGGAAGCGGCACCGTCGCGGCGACGGTCGCGAGGTCCTCGACGGCGCCGGAGAAGTGCTCGGTGTCCGTGAGTACCGAGATCGCGGTCGCGCCGCCGGCGAAGTACTCGCTCGCGAGTGCCGCGACGTCAAGGTTCTCGTTGAGCCATCCCTTGCTCGGCGAACGCCGCTTGACTTCGGCGATGACCTTCACGCAGTCATTCATCTGATTGGCCAGCGCCTCGAGCATGGAGGGGCCTCGATAGTGGACCTCTGGTCGGTCGCGCCACGACCTCGGATCGGCGTTCGCCCGGGCGCGATGGTGCGCGAGAATCTCGTCGAGGTACGTCGCCGCCATCACCGAATCGTAGTTGTGCCAAAGGAATGTTCCCTCACGACTAACTTTGCTCTATGTCACGAGCCAACGGACCACGATGACGGGATCGTTTTCCAGTGAGGTCCTGAACCCGCTCGTGCGTGGCACGAACCTCGAACGGGCGCAGGCCCGTGACGCCCTGGCGCAGATCCTCGACGGTCAAGTGGAGGGCGTGCTCATCGCGAGTTTCCTCACGGCGCTCACCGCCAAGGGCGAGACCGCCGAGGAGATGACGGGCTTCATCGACGCCATGATCGACTCGGCCGCCACCTTCGACATCGGCCTCGACGCGATCGACATCGTCGGCACCGGAGGGGACCAGCTGCACACGGTCAACATCTCGACGATGGCCTCACTGGCCGTGGCGGGCAGCGGCGTCAAGGTCGCCAAACACGGGAACCGCGCCGCATCCTCGTCGGTCGGCTCCGCTGACGTCCTCGAGGCCCTCGGCGTGCGCCTCGACGCGCCCGAAGAGATCGTTCGTGCCTGCGTGGAGGAGGCGGGCATCGGATTCCTGTTCGCACCCACGTTCCACCACGGACTCGGGTACCTCACGCCGATCCGCAGGGCGCTCGGCTTTCGCACGATCTTCAACGTCTTAGGCCCCCTGGCGAATCCGGCACTCGTGCGTCGCTCGCTCATCGGCGTCGCCCAGTCGGCGCTGCTCGACTCCATGGCCCAGGTGCTCGTCGCGAGGGGCATCGACTACGCGATCTTGGTCCACGCCGACGACGGACTCGACGAGCTGTCGCTCGGCGCGCCTTCCACCCTGCACGTGATCACGCCCGGATCGGCCGTGGTCGAGCGCCTCGATGCCGGCGCGGAACTCGGACGTCGCCACGACGTGGCGGCGATCCGCGGCGGTGACGTCGAGGCCAACGTCCTCGCCATGCGGTCGTTCTTGGCCGGCGAGCCGGGACCGGTCTTCGACGTGGCCTGTGCCAACGCGGGTCTGGCCCTGATGGTGTCGGGCCAGGTCGACAACGTGCGCGACGGCTTCGACGCCGCCGCGCGCAGTGTCCTCGACGGTCGAGCGCAACTGGCCCTGGAGCGACTCGTGGCGATCTCCAACGCCTAGAGCGGTCGAAGGTCCCTCTTGTAGCGAGCGGCGTTGGCGACATAGGACGCCGCGTTCTCGACGATGGACTCTTCGCCACTCACGTCGAGTTTGATCGTGGCGGGGACCCCGACCGCGAGCGCGTTCGCCGGCACGTCCATTCGATTGCGCACGACCGCCCCGGCGCCGACGGTGGCGCCCGAGTGCACGACCGCCTGGTGGAGCACGATCGAGCCGCTGCCCACCAGCGCGCGGTCCTCGATCACGCAGCCCTCGAGGTGCGCGAGGTGACCGATCACGCAGTCGTCGCCGATGACCGTCGGGTAGTCGGGTACCGCGTGGATGATGGCGCCGTCCTGGATCGACGTTCGTTCGCCGACGATCACGGTGCCGTAGTCGCCACGCAGGACCGCGCTCGGCCAGACCGATGAATGGGCGCCGACGTGGACGTCGCCGATGATGACGGCGTCTGGGTGGATGAAGGCGTCGGTGTGGATCGTGGGGGTTCGATCGCCGAGGGCATAGATGGGCATGAACAATCTCCTAGTGACTTAGCCACGAAACTAACTGATAGATGCGCCAGATGACGTAGATCACCGTGGCCACGATGAAGAAACGCCAACGCCAGGGAATCGGTTCACGCACGACTTCAGCGATCTCGTTGCCGCACACTTCACAGCGATCGCCGTCGACCGGCCGATCGCACGTCTCACACCACTTGGTCACTATTCAATCCGAACCCGTACTCGCAGCGGCGAGGAGCCGAGTGAGAAACGTTCTCGCAACGAACGCTCGACGTAGCGCAGATAGGTGGAAGGCAACTTTCCCGCGATGAACAGTGTGAAGGTCGGGGGTTCCGTCGCGCCCTGGACCGCGTAGCGAATCTTGCCGGTCGGCGCGGGCTGTTTGATCTGCAGGTCGCGGATCGCACGGTTGAGTGCCCCGGTGGGCACGCGCTTGCCGTAGTCAGCGGCCGCGACGGACAGCGCCGGCAGGATGCGGTGCACGCCCTTGCCCGACGTCGCGGTGGTCTTCATCACCGGCGCGTCGCCCAGGAAGGCGAGTTTCTCCCCCACGGTGGCGAGGACGGCGTCGCGCTCGTCGACGGGCACGAGTTCCCATTTGTTGAGCACGACCAGTGACGGACAGCCAGCGGCCGATATCCGTTCGGCGAGTCGCTGGTCCTGACCGGTGGCACCGAGTGTCGCGTCGATGACGAGGATGGCGATGTCGGAGCGGTCGAGGGCGTCGAGGCTCCGCAAGACGGCGTAGGTCTCGAGGCCGGCCTCGGTCTTGGCCCGACGGCGCATGCCTGCGGTGTCGATGAATCGAATCAGTCCGACGTCGGTCTGGACGAGGGTGTCGATCGCGTCGCGCGTCGTGCCGGGCATGTCGTGCACGACCGAGCGCTCTTCGCCGATGAGTTGGTTGAAGAGCGTGGACTTGCCGACGTTGGGTCGCCCGACGATCGCGACGCGAAGCGCGCCGTCGTCGTCCGCGTCCGCCACCTCTTCGATGAGCCGTTCCTCGCCCAGTCGACGCACGATCTCGTCGAGCAGGTCCCCGGTCCCTCGACCGTGCTGGGCGCTCACCGTATGGGGATCGCCGGCGCCCAGTCCGAGGAACTCCCAACTGCTCGCCTCGTGTTGCGCGTCGTCCACCTTGTTCACGACCAACAAGAGCGGCCGGCCACTTCGCAGCGCCCAGTTCGCGGCGTGGGTGTCCTCGTCGACCATGCCGGTCGTCACGTCGACGACGAGCAGCACGAGGTCGGCGCTCGCGAGCGCCGCCTCGGCCTGCTGGGAGACCTTGGCCTCGAGCGTGTCGCCGGCCTCGAGCCAGCCTCCGGTGTCGACGACGTCAAAGGTCAGTCCACCCCATTCGACTTCCACGGCCTTGCGGTCGCGCGTGACGCCCCGGTGTTCCTCCACGACCGCGACGCGCTTGCCCGCGAGACGGTTCACGAGTGAACTCTTGCCGACGTTGGGCCGACCGACGATGACGACTTGTGGTTTGGTCATGACGTGACGAGCCCCTTCGCGCGCACCGCCGCGAGCGTCGCGCGCAGGTCCTGTCCCGTGGTGGCGACGACCATGACCGGGCGAGGGAGATCGTCGAGCGAGAGTCCGTCAAGGAATCGTCCTTCGGAGAGACAGACGTCGGGCAGCAGGACGACGGTCTCGGCTGGCACGTCGACGAGGGCGTTGATGAGGTCTTGTCCCGTCAGCAGGCCGGCGACCTTGATGTTGCCGCCGAAGAACCGGTTCTCGACGCAGAGGATGCGCACGTCGGCGAAGCCGTGCTCGTCGAACATGCGCCGAAGGATGGGTGCGGCGTACTCGCCCGTGACGACCAGGACGTCGTCGCCGTGGCGAGGTTCGCTCTCTCCCCCGCGCGGCGCACGGTACCCGAGCGCCGGTGCGCCGTCCACCGACTGGAAGAAGCCCGTCCCCAATTTGTCCATGTAGGTCTGCTCGACGAAGCTCTGGACGAAGGCGGCGACGAGGCCGATCCCGTTCTCGGCTTGATCGAGACTCTCGAACTTGGTCGCCGAGGGTGGCGTGAGCCCGGCGACGAGGTAGAACTCGTCACTCGCGAAGACGCTGACGCGCCCGAGGATCTCCGAGGTGAGCTCCTGGAACCGTTCGGCGAGGCTCACCACGTCGCGGGCCTCGTCCTTCGTGTGCGGGCGCATGGTCTTCTCGTCGGAGAAGGCGCTCACCCCGACCGGCACGAGCGCCACCGACGTGAGCTCGGGATAGAGCGAGATCACGTCGTGGAGCGTTCGCTCGAGGTGCTGCGCGTCGTTGACACCGGGACAGACGACGACCTGGGCGTGCACTTCAATGCCCGCGCGAAGCAGTTCGCTCAGCCAGCGCAGACTGGTCGCACCCCGGGGATTGCGCAGCATCTCGGCGCGCAGTTCCGGGTCGGTCGTGTGGATCGACACGTAGAGCGGCGAAAGACCCTCGTCGATCACCCGTTCGAGGTCGAATTCGGTGAATCGCGTCAGTGTCGTGTAGTTCCCGTAGAGGAAGGACAGACGAAAGTCGTCGTCCTTGACGTAGAGGGAGCGGCGCATGCCCTTGGGCAGCTGATAGATGAAGCAGAAAGAGCAGTGGTTGTCGCAGGTGCGGATACGGTCAAAGACCGCGGAGTCGATGCTGAGCCCAAGTGGCTGACCCTCGTCCTTGTGGATGGTCACCTTTCGCGCCAGGGTTTCGCCCTCACGGCGGACGACCAGGGTGACCACGCGTCCGTCGATCAACTGTTGGTATTCGATGATGTCGCTCGGCTCGCGGCCGTTGACACTCACGAGCTCGTCGCCGACGGCCAGATCCACGCTCGAGGCCGGTGATTCCAGTGAAATTGAGGAGATTCGCGCGCCCGACACGGGTCCAGCCTACGAGGATTCGAGAAAGTCCGTAACTAGGCTGGATGCTGTGAATGTTGACAAGGTCGTGCTCGCCGCCCCTCGAGGCTTTTGTGCCGGCGTGGAGAAGGCCATCAAGGCACTCGACTGGATGACCCGCGTCTTCGCTCCTCCCGTCTTTTGTTACCACGAGATCGTCCACAACCAGTTCGTCGTGGACTACTTCAAGTCCCTCGGGGTCGTCTTCATCGACGACGTGACGTTGGTGCCACCCGGTGCGCCGGTCATGTTGAGCGCGCACGGCTCCCCGCCCGAGGTCATCGACGCCGCGCGGGCGTCGGGCGGCACGGTCATCGACGCGGTCTGCCCGCTCGTCACCAAGGTCCATCATGAACTCAAGGTGCGCGCCCGCAAGGGCTACACCGTGCTCTACGTCGGCCACCAGGGCCACGAGGAGGCGGTGGGCACGATGGCCGTCGCGCCGGACTCGGTGCACCTGATCGAGACGACCAACGACATCGACGAACTCGGGGCGATGCAGGGCCCTCTCGCCCTGCTCAGCCAGACCACGCTCAGCCTGGACGAGTGGCAGGACCTGCGCGAATATGCCGAGGAGAAGTTCCCCGAGATCTGGATGCCCAACCGCAGTGATCTCTGTTTCGCCACCACCAATCGCCAGGCGGCGCTGCGCACCATCGCGGCGAGCGCCGACGCGGTCATCGTCATCGGATCGGCGAATTCGTCGAACACCGTGGCGCTCACCAAGGTCGCCGAAGCCGTCGGCTGTCCGCGCGTGCTTCGCGTGAATGGCGCCTTCGAGCTGCCCGACGACCTGAGTGGCGTGGTCGCGGTTACCGCGGGTGCGTCGGCACCCGAGTCACTGGTCAACGAAGTCCTCGAACTGCTCGACCCCACGAACGGCGTGACGGTGGCGTCGGTAACCGTCGAGGACGAGTACTTCCCGCCTCCCCCGGAACTGCGCGAGATGCTCAAGACGATGTCGGCGCTGCTCGACGTCGTCCTCCAGACCCCCGAGGCATCGTCCTTCGACGGCGAAGCCGACCGAAAGTTCACCGCCGCGGAAGTACTCTCGGCCGCGAGCCGCTAAATCGCTGCCCTCGGGCTCGATTGACTAACCTTGGCCGGTGAGATTCTTCGTACCACGAGGTCGTAGGGACGGCCCCGCACCGGCGGCGCCCGTGCGCCGCGTTCTTGGAGCACCATGGTCAACGACGATCTAGAGCAACGTCGATCGCAGAATCTGCGCCACTACGCCATCACCCAGGCCCTCGCACGCCTGGAGAGCGAGCACCCCGGCGCCACGCCCGAGGCGATCGTGGTCTCGGTCTGCGCCTACGAGGAAGAGGGCAACATCGGCGGCGTCCTCGAGAAGATGCCCACCTCGATCAACGGCGAGCCCTACACGGTCCTCGTGGTCGTCGACGGCGGTGAGGACCGGACCGCCGAGATCGCGCGCTCGTTCCCGGGCGTGCTCGTCATCGAGTTCCCGGTGAACCTCGGCCACGGCGTCGCGCTGCAGGTCACGTACCGCTACTGCGTCAACAAGGGCGTCAAGTACGTCGTGACCCTGGACGCCGACGGACAGAACGACCCCGCCGAGATCCCCCAGATCCTCGCGCCCCTGCTCAACGACTCGACCGACTTCGTGCTCGGCAGTCGGGTCCTCGGCGTCGATCACACCTCGGACAGCATCCGCAAGACCGGCGTGCGCTTTTTCGCCTTCATCATGAACCGGATGACCAAGTCGAACTTGACCGACACGTCAACGGGTTACCGCGCGCTGCGCGTGACGATGCTCGCCGACGTCGTCGACCGACTGCGTCAACAGCAGTATCAGACGTCCGAACTGCTGATCACCTGTCTCAAGCGGGGCTGGCGCGTGAGCGAGGTGCCTACCGTCTGGCACGAACGCAACTCCGGTGAGACGAAGAAGGGCAAGACCTGGATGTACGGCTTTCGCTACGCGAGGGTCGTCTTTGGCACCTGGTGGCGCGAACGCTGATCAGCCGTTGAGGCTCTCGTGGTACACCGCCTCGAGCGCCGCGCGAAGCTCCTCGCTCTTGGCCGCGACGGCCGAGCGCGCGACGCGACCTTCGGAGGACGGTGGCGCGATGGGCGAGCCGACCACGATACGAATCCTGGCGAACCGGGGTAGTTTCGCGCCCTTGGGCATGGCCCGGTCACTGCCACCGATGCCCACGGGCACGATCGTCGCTCCGGTGCGCGCCGCGACGAACATCGCCCCGTCGTGCAGTGGCGCGACGTCGCGACCCTCCTGACGGGTCCCCTCGGGGAAGAGCACGAGGGCGTGACCCTGACGCAGCACCTGTTCAGACAGCGTCATCGACTCGCGGTCGGCCGTGCCGCGCTTCACGGGGAACGCGCCGAGGTGGGTGATGAGCGGACCGAGGACCGGCACCTTGAAGAGCGAGTCCTTCGCCATGAAGAAGACCTTGCGCTTGGAGATGAACAACGTGAGGGCGAAATCGACGTTCGAACGGTGTATCGGCGCGATCAGCACTGGCCCCGTGAGCGGAATGTTCTGCGCCCCCGTGACGGTCGGTCGAAAGAGCAGTTTCGAGACCACCGCGACGATCCCCGCACAGACGCGGTACGTCAGGGTTCGCGCCTCGCTCAGTTGGAGACGTTCTTCTTCAGCCATTGCACAATCTCCCGAGCGACGTCGTCGACGTCGCGACCAGTCGTGTCTAGCACGATGGCGTCATCGGCCTGACGAAGCGGCGAGGCGGCGCGTGTGGAGTCGGCCTGGTCGCGTCGCGCGACCGAGTCCACTCCCTCCTCCCCCCGTCGTCGGGCTCGCTCGTCGAGCGACGCCGTGAGGAAGATCTTCACGGACGCGTCGGGGAACACCACGGTCGTGATGTCACGACCTTCGACGACGGTGCCGACGGGCTGGGCCGCCGCGAGGTCGCGTTGGCGCGAGACCATCGCGGCGCGGACCCGAGGATTGGCCGCGACCACCGAGACCGCGACGTTGATCTCGTCGGAGCGGATCTCGTCCTCGACGTCGCGGCCGTTGACCGTCACACGCGGCAGCGTCGTCAGGGTGGCCGATTCGGCGACGCGCGACACCGCGTCGGCGTCGTGCACGTCGATGCCACCGGCGAGGGCCTCGAGGGTGACGGCTCGATACATGGCACCCGTGTCGAGGAAGGACCAACCGAGCTCTCGCGCGACCGCGCGAGCGACGCTCGACTTGCCCGAACCGGCCGGTCCGTCGATGGCGATGACCAGGTCGCTCATTCGAGGCCCCGCAGGTCGTCGAAGAAACCGGGGTAGCTCGAGGACACCGTGTCGGCCGAGAGGATCGACGCCCCCGAACCGGCACAACCCGCGACCGCACTCGCCATGACCATGCGGTGATCGAGTGTCGCGTCCAACGCGAAGTCGGCGAAGCGACCGGCGTCGCCCAGTCCCTCGACGAACAGGTCGTCGCCCTCGGACCAGGCGTGACAGCCCAGCTTCGCGGCGAGTGACAGGGACCCTTCGAAGCGGTCGGACTCCTTCAGGCGAAGCTCGCCCATGTCGCGAAAGACGCTCACCCCCGTCGCCGCCGCGGCGGCCACGACGAGCACCGGCACTTCGTCGACGGAGGGGATCTCCTTCGCGTGCACCTCGGTGGCCATTAGTTCTGAGCTGCGCACGGCGAGCGTGGCGCTCGCGCCTGCGCTGCGCACACTCATGGTCGCACCCATCCGTTGCAAGACCCCGAGGAACCCGACACGCTCGGGAGCGTTGTCGATGTCGAGGATCTCGATGACGGCGTGGGGATGAATGCATCCCAACACGGCGAAGAAGGCCGCTTGGGAGGGGTCGCCCGGCACGGCCCACGACGTCGCCACCGGACGACCGGGATGCACGGTGACGCTGCGTCCCTCACGGTCGTCCACGCTGACGACGCCGATACCCGATCGTGACAGCATCATCTCAGTCGTCGGACGGGTTCGGACCTTCTCCACGACCGTCGTGGGCCCCGATGCGCACAAGGCCGCGAAAAGGATCGCCGACTTGACCTGCGCGCTCGCCATCGGCACCTCGTAGGTGACACCTCGTAGTTCGCGCGAACCTTCGATGAGTAACGGCGCGACGCATCGCGGGCCCTGACCCTTGATCGAGGCTCCCATCAGAGAAAGCGGTGCCGCGACACGGTCCATCGGTCGCGTCGAGAGTGACGGGTCACCAATGAGTTGGTGGGTCCCCTCGACGCCACTCACGATGCCGCTCAAGAGGCGCATCGTCGTGCCGGAGTTCTCGCAGTCGAGCGCGTCGGCACTGGCTCGCAGTCCGTCGCGCGGGCCGGTGATGGACGTGACGCCGTCGTGGTCACGTCGCAGCGCACCCAGCTGTTCCATGATCGCACTGGTCGCCGCCACGTCGAGTCCTGGGGAGAGTCCGACGATCGTGCTCTCGCCATCGGCGAGCGCACTGATCATCAGAGCGCGATGCGAGGTGCTCTTGTCACCCGGTACCCGGAGCGACCCCGCGAGGACGTCGGCGTGTTCGACGCGAACCTCGCTCACCGTTCGCGCACCACCTGGAAGCCAAGTTCGCTCAGGGCGTCGCCGAACAGTTGGGTCTGTTGGGCGTCGACGGCGAGCAGCAGCGTGCCGCCCACTCCCTCGATTCCGTGCGCGATCTCGATGTCGTAGATGTTCACCAGCAATTCGGACGCCGCCATCGTGACCTTGGCGAGGACACCCGGTTCGTCGCTCACCTTGACGCGCAGGTAGGCGAGGTCGTCGGAACTGAGCGCGCGTCCGGGGAGCTGTCGGCGAGCGCTCGCGGCGCTCAGCAGGCTGTCGAAAATGACGTCACGCCCGTTCTCGAGCAGCGCTTCGCGTAAACCTCGCAGTCGTCCCTCGAGCGACGCCAGACTCTGGGCGACGGCCTCGCGGTTCTCAAAGAGTATGTCGGGCCAGATCGCTGGGTCACCGGCCGCGACGCGGGTCATGTCGCGAAAACCACCGGCCGCGAGTTGAAGCAGCACCGCGTCCTGCTCCGCGACCTGGCTCGCCTCGTTCATGAGTGATCCGGCGAGGAGGTGCGGGACGTGACTCGCGACGGCGACGAGACGATCGTGATCGTTGGCGCTGATCGCGACCACGTTCGCACCAATTTCGCGTAGAACGCCGTGCAGGACGCTGTAGGCCTCGGCCGACGTGCGCTCGGTGGGTGTGAGTACCCAGGTGCTTCCCGCGAACAGGTCCGCCCGCGCTCCCGAGAGGCCACGCAGTTCCGAACCGGCCATGGGGTGGCCGCCGAGGAATCGCGGATCGGGCACCAGGTCGACGATGGAACCCTTCACCCCGGCGACGTCGGTGACGATGAGCGAGGGGCGCTCGAGTGTTGCCAGGATCTCGAGGGCGACCTTCGCCACGACTCCGGCCGGCACCGCGATGACCACGAGGTCGAGGTCGGGCGTCATTTTCGTGTCGGTGATCACTCCCGACGACAGCGCGCTATCCGTGATCGATTCGTCGAGGTCGACACCCGACACGCTCCACCCGGTGTCACGAAGGGCGAGCGCTACCGACGCGCCGATCAGTCCGAGACCGACGACGTGAGCTCGACGGCTACTCGGGGAGGTCATCACGCAGGCCTTGGGCGTCTCTCAAGTACACGTGACGAAGTTCGGTGCGGGACCTGGTGGTGTAGACGTGCATCAAGATCCTCACGCAGTGCGGCATCGAGCCGGGAACGTTGATCTCGCTGGCGCACAGCAGCGCAATATCGCCAAAGCCGATGTCACGCGCGCCGGTCGCCGGGAACGCCGACGTCAGGTCGGTCGTCGTCGTGAAGATGACGCTCACCACGTCGTCGTGCGAGAGATCGTTGCGATCCATCATGGCGCGCAGGAGCTCCTGGGTGGCGCGGGCGATCTCCTCGGACGTGTCCGACGGGCACGTGGTCGCGCCACGAAGTCCCTGTAACTGTGCCGATCTCATGCAGGCATCGTAGAGGCGATGGCGTCGGTCATACCAACTGCCTCCATCAAGCGACGCACTTCGGCGAGCGAGAGCTGTCGCGACGAGCCGGGTGACAGCGTCGCATCCTGGATGGGACCGATACGCGTGCGCACGAGTCGCGTGACGTCGTGACCGACCGCGGCGCACATCCGTCGTACCTGGCGATTGCGACCCTCGTGGATCACGATGCGCAGCAACCCTTCACTGACGCGGCTGATCTGAGCCGGACTGGTCATGCCGTCCTCGAGTTCGACCCCGTCGCGCAAACGGCGAATGGCGGCCGGCGAGGGATCGCCCTCGACGCGCGCGAGGTACTCCTTGGCGATGCCCGAACTTGGGTGCGTGAGCAGGTGGGCCAGGCGACCGTCGTTGGTCAAGATGAGCAGCCCTTCGGTGTTCATGTCGAGTCGTCCGACGGGGAAGATCCGCACCGGACTCTCGACCAGGTTGAGCACGGTCGTACGTCCCTGGGGATCCGAGGCCGTGGTCACCACGCCGTCGGGCTTGTTCAAGAGGTAGTACACCGTGTTTTGGGCTGTCGGGGCCAGCGAGCCGTCGACGCAGATCACCTGCGCATCGGGATCGACACGATTGCCGAGTTCGGCGACGCGTCCGTCGATCGTGACGCGCCCTTCGGCGATGAGGATCTCACAGGCCCGTCGAGAGCCGAATCCCGCCCGCGCCAATGTCTTTTGCAGCCGCTCGCCCTCGTCCAACTACGAGACCTCGGTGCTTTCGTCGACCTCGAAGTTCATCTCGTCGACCAGTTGGTTCGCCGTCTCGATGGGGGGCATGAACTCCTCGATCGGCGGCAGGTCGCTCAAGGTGGCGAGCGCCATGCGATCGAGGAACAGCTCGGTCGTGCCGTAGAGGATCGGCTGTCCCGGTCCGCCGGCTCGTCCGACCTCTTCGATGTAACCGCGCTGTTCGAGCAGACGCGACACCCCGTCGACGTTCACGCCACGAAGGGCCGTGATCTGGGCGCGCGAGATGGGCTGGCGGTAGGCGATGATCGCCAGCGTCTCGAGCGCCGCGGAACTGAGCCGGTGCGAGACGTCACGGTTGGCGAACTTCGCGACCCAGGGCGCCACGTCGGGCGACGACTGCAGGACCCAGCCACTGGCCAGTTCGGCCAGTTGGAATCCGCGACGCTCGCGGACGAACTCGCTACGCAGCTCGCGCAGTGTCGCGGTGACGTCGTCGCTGTCGGCGTCGACCACGTCGGCCAGCTCCTCGGCCGAGATCGGCTCGAGCGCGACGGTCAGCATCGCCTCGAGTTTCTGCTCGAGTGAGTACTCATCCCTCATAACTGTCCACCCTCCCGATGTCGAAGTCGCTTCCTTCGTCGAGCCACGCGATCTGGACGTCGCCGAAGGTCGAGCCCTGGCCCAGTTCCACGAGGCCGAGCTTGCAGAGTTCGAGCAGCGCCAAGAAGTGCACGATCACCTCGATGCGACTCCCGAGGCCCTCGGTCAGCGTGCGAAAGGACAGCCGGCCCATTGACGGCAGTCGTTGCGAGAGCGATACCACGGTCTCGGCGACCGACACCGCGTCGACGGTGACGTGGTTGAGACGGATGACCGGCACGGGCTTCTCTTCGATGCCGCGCAGGTAGGCGCCGGCCAGTTGGGCGATGGTGACCCCGGCGAGCAGGTCCGGCGGGGTGACCTCGAAACCGTCGTCGATGCCACGTAGGCGCGGGTAGGCCCGACTCGCGCGTTCGAAGAGCGACACGAAGGCGTCGGCGAGCGCGCTGTACGTACGAAGTTCGAGCAGACGCGCGAGCAGGACGTCACGCTCCTCCCAGCCAATGAACTCTTCGTCGGGCTCGGTGCCGTCGCGCCCGGGCAGGAGGCTCCGGCTCTTCATCTCGAGCAATATTGCTGCGATCAGCACGAACTCCGAGAGTTCGGCGACGTCCAGGGTGACCGCGTCGTCGTGCAGGGTGGCGACGAAGGCGTCCACGATGGGAGCGAGCGGCACGTCGAGGATGTCGAGGTCGTGGGTGCTGATGAGTTGGAGGAGCAGCTCCACGGGGCCGCTGAAGGACGGCGTCGTCACGACGAAGGTCACGGAGCAAGACTACTGGCCCGTCGCTTCGCGGCCGTCTCGTAGAATTGCGCGATGAGAATTCTCTCGGGTATGCAGCCGTCGGGCACTTTGCACATTGGCAACTATCTCGGCGCCCTGAAGCAGTGGGTCGAGGCGCAGAACCCCGACGCCTACTACTGCGTGGTCGACCTGCACGCGCTGACCCTCGAGATCGATCCAGTGACCCTTCGCGAACAGACGCTCGAGCTCATCGCGACGTACCTCGCGGCCGGACTCGACCCCGACGTCTGCTCGATCTTCCTCCAGAGCAACGTGCCCTACCACGCCCAGATGAACTGGCTCCTCGAGTGCGTCGCCACCTACGGGGAACTCAGTCGCATGACCCAGTTCAAGGAGAAGTCATCGCGCAAGCACGGCTACCGCGTGGGCCTCTTGACCTACCCGGTCCTGATGGCGGGTGACATCCTCCTCTACGAGACGGCCGAGGTACCCGTCGGTGACGACCAGCGCCAGCACCTGGAACTCACGAGGGTGATCGCGGAACGATTCAACAATCGCTACGGCGAGACGTTCGTGGTGCCGGTCGGCGTCCAACCCAAGGTGGCCGCGCGCGTGATGGACCTTCAAGAACCAACGCGCAAGATGTCCAAGTCGATCTCGAGTCCGCTCGGTTCGATCTTCGTGACCGACTCCCCCGACGAGATCGACAAGAAGATCAAGAAGGCCGTCACCGACACCGACAACGACGTTCGCTTCGACTGGGACACGAAGCCCGGCGTGAGCAACCTGCTCGAGATCTTCGCCAGCTTCAGCGGTGAGTCGCCGCTCGACGTGGCCAGCCGTTACACCCGCTACGGCGACCTCAAGGGTGACCTGACGACCCTCGTGGTCGAGTCACTGGCCCCGGTGCAGCAGCGCTACCGCGAACTGATGTCCGACCCCGACGGACTTCGTCGCGTCGCCGCTCGAGGTGCCGAACGGGCCTGCGACGTCGCCGGACCCGTGTATCGACGGGCCGCCAGCGCCATGGGCCTGCTCTAGATAAGGCTGAGCCACCAGTTCTCGAGGTCACCGAAGAACGTGTCGCCGAAGTGAAAGACGTACTCACTCAAGATGACGAAGAGCATCACGAGCGGCAAGGCGCGTGCTCGCAGTTGGTAGTACCGGCCCAGGTGCTTGTTGGGGACGAAGCGTTCGATGACCGCTGAGCCGTCGAGTGGCGGGATCGGCAAGAGGTTGAAGGCCGCCAGCAGGAGATTCGAGATGCCCAGGGCGAAACCGATGTTGAAGAGCGTCGAGTCACCGTAGACGAAGCCGTTCGAAACGGTGACGCCCGAGTGCGCACACATCAGTAACCCGATCGCTGAAAGCACGATGTTCACCGCCGGCCCCGCCAGTGAGACGTAGAGGGACTGTTGGCGCGGTTTGCGAAGACGTGAGATATTGACCGGCACCGGTTTGGCGTAGCCAAAGGGAGGGAAGCCCACCAACAGCAGGAGCGCGGGCAACAACACGGTGCCGAAGGGATCGATGTGCGCTAGCGGGTTGAGGGTGAGGCGGTGCGCGTTCTTCGCCGTCGGGTCGCCGAAGTAGTTCGCGACCCAGCCATGACTCACTTCGTGCAGGATCACCGAGGGGATGAGCGCGATATAGAAGTAATAGGTATGGAACATCGAATCCTCTAGTCGTGGGCGCGCGGGTGCGCATTCTGATATTCGCGCTTGAGTGACGTTACCGCGACCGCGGTGTAGATCTGGGTCGTGGAGATCGAGACGTGACCGAGTAGCTCCTGGACGACACGGATATCGGCGCCGTGCGCCAGCATGTGGGTGGCGCAACTATGGCGAAACACGTGGGCGCTGATGCGAGAACGCTCGATGCCGACGTCGAGCGCGCGCTTGTCGATGATGAGGTCGATACCCTGACGCGAGAGCGTGCCCCCTCGCGCATTGAGGAAGAGCTGCGAGTCTTTGCGCGCGTCGGGGAACGACGAACGGCCCCCCGGACCGAGGTACTCGTTAAGGGCATTCTTCAACGAAGTCCCCATTGGCACGAGGCGCTGTTTGGAGCCCTTGCCCGTGAGCAGGATCAACTCCTCGTCGAAGTCGAGGTCGCCAAGCCCGATCCCCACGACCTCCGACACCCGCGCGCCTGTTCCGTAGAGGAGTTCCAACAGGGCGCGGTCGCGCACGTCACTGGGCGTTGCTCGGCCGATCGAGTCGATGAGCGACGCGACCTCGTCTTCGCCCAGTGGTTTGGGCAACGTGCGTCCGCGACGTCCACCCTTCAGTCGCGCGCTCGGGTCGAGCGCCACGTGGCCCTCGACGAGGAGGAACCCGAACCAACCACGTATCGACGCGACGCCGCGCGCGATCGAACTTTCGGCCCGTCGTTGACGACGAAGGGTGTTGCAGTACTGCTCGAGGTCCCCTTCAGCGACCGAGTCGACGTCGAGGTGGTGCGCGTCCATCCACGTCAACAACCGCAGGATGTCGCGGCGGTAGGCCTCGATCGTGGCGCGACTGCGGCCCTTCTCGATGGTGAGCCACTGGAGATACTCCTCCAAGTAGCGCTCAGAGGCCGTCAAAGAACGTCCCGAAGACGCGATTGAGCGCGACGGCCATGGTGTTGTCGATCGCCGGTTCACCTCGAAGAGTCTCTCGCAGTTCGTCGGGTGCGAACCAACGCACCGAGGAACTGGTCTCTTCTGGACCGGCCGGGTCGCGCGCCACGTCGTGCAGTGAACGGGCCTCGAAGATGTGCATGAGTTGATTGGACCAACCGGGCGAGGTCATGAAGGTGCCGAGCAACGTCCAGTCGTCGGCCTCGCAGCCCAACTCCTCCCTCAGTTCACGCTGCGCCGCGACGAGGACGTCCTCGCCGGGTACGTCGAGGGTGCCCGCCGGAATCTCCCAGCAGAATCGATCGAACGGTGCGCGGTACTGGCGTATGAGTCCGATCTCGCCACGTTCGTTGATGGCGAGCATGGCGACCGCCCCTCGATGGGTGACGACGTCGCGTTCGAAGGTCGTGTCGTCATGGGCGATGACTCGACGTTCCACATTGAAGACGTGTGAACTGAGCAATGGCGTGGTCCCAACGACGTGGAACGAGTCACTCACAGCGTGGCGTCGACGGATTCCGGATCGATGATGTGTGGTTCACGGCCCTCCGCGCGAGCGGCCGCTGCCTTCACGAGACCGAGGAACAAGGGGTGGGGGCGATCCGGTCGCGATTTGAACTCGGGGTGGGCCTGGGTGCCGACGTAGAACGAGTGATCGGCGATCTCGGTGAACTCGACGAGTCGACCATCGGGTGAGGTCCCCGAACAACGCATGCCGGCCGCCTCGAACTGTGCGCGATAACGCGAGTTGAACTCGTAGCGGTGACGGTGGCGTTCGGAGACGACGGTCGTTCCATAGAGCTCGGCGACGACCGACCCCTCGTCGAGCATCGCGGGGCAGGCGCCGAGGCGCATCGTGCCGCCGAGGTCGGTGACGTCCATTTGCTCGGCCATCAGGGCAATCACCGGCGCGGACGTGCTGATCGATATCTCGGTTGAGTGGGCGTCGCTCAGACCCAGGCAGTGTCGCGCGAACTCCACGACCATCACCTGCATGCCGAGACAAAGGCCCAAGTACGGGATGTCGTGCTCTCGTGCGATGCGCGCCGCGGCGATCATTCCTTCAACACCACGTTCGCCAAAGCCACCGGGTACCACGATGCCGTCGAGCTGACGGATTCGTTCGGAGTCGATCTCGGAGGGCACGCGCTCGGCCTCAAGCCACTCGATGACGGTCTTCGCACCGACCGCGAAGCCGGCGTGTCGGATCGACTCCCCGACGGAGAGGTAGGCGTCGGGCATCGTGACGTACTTGCCAATGACACCGATTCGAAGTGTCTTGGTCGTGCTGTGTACACGACGAACGACGTCGCTCCATGCGCTCAGATCGATGGGATGGGCTTCGAGGTCGATGCCCAGCGTGTTGCAGACCATCGTGTCGAGACCCTCGTTGTGCATCGTGATCGGGATGTCGTAGATGCTCGGCGCGTCAACGGCCGAGATGACCGCACTCATCGGCACGTCGCAGAGCAGCGAGATCTTGCGCTTGAGTCCGTCCGAGAGCGGTTGGTCGCTGCGACAGACGATGACGTCGGGCTGAATACCACGTGAGCGCAGTTCGGTGACCGAGTGCTGGGTCGGCTTGGTCTTCTGTTCGCCCGAGGGTGCGAGGTAGGGCACCAGGGTCAGGTGGACGTAGCAGACGTTGTCGCGACCGGCGTCGCGACGGAACTGGCGGATCGACTCGATGAACGGCACGATCTCGATGTCGCCGACGGTCCCGCCGATCTCCACGATGACCACGTCTGCCCCGAGGGTTCCGAGACGACGCACCCGCTCCTTGATCTCATCGGTGATGTGGGGAATGACCTGGACCGTCTTGCCCAAATAGTCACCCCGTCGTTCCTTGGCGATCACGTTCGAGTACACCGACCCGGTCGTCGTGTTGGACATCTTGGACAACGACTCATCGATGAAGCGCTCGTAGTGCCCGAGGTCGAGGTCCGTCTCGCCGCCGTCGTCGGTCACGAACACCTCGCCGTGCTCGCCGGGATTCATGGTGCCGGGGTCGACGTTGAGGTAGGGATCGAGTTTGCACATGGTGACCTTGAGGCCACGAGATTTGAGGAGTCGGCCGAGCGACGAGGCCGTGAGACCCTTTCCGAGAGAACTCGAAACACCACCTGTTACAAAGACGAATTTGGTCATTCGTAAACCGCCGCTTCCACGGAACCCCAGCATAGCGATGGCGTGCGACAGTTCAGAACTATTAACGCGGTGTTTCGAGCATCTGCTGGGCCAATGACCGCGACTCGGGGGTAATCGTGTCACCCGCGAGCATTCGAGCGATCTCGTCAACTCGTTCGTCGCCACGCACGACGCGAACAGTGGTATAGACCTGATTCTTGCGAACCGTCTTCTCGATGACGAGATGATGATCGGCCTTGGCGGCGACGGAGGCGAGATGGGTGACGGCCAAGACCTGTTGTCGTTGACCCACTTCGCGAAGACACTCGCCTATCTGCTGGGCGACCTGACCACCGATGCCAGCGTCGACTTCGTCAAAGACGGTCACCACGTCTTCGTGTGCGGTCTCGAGTGAGAGGGCGAGGAGCACGCGACTGAGCTCGCCACCACTCGCGAGTGACTGGAGCGTCCCTTCGGGTTGGCCGGGATTGGGCGTGAAGAGGACCTGCATGGATGAGCCGTCGTCACCGTCGACCTCAATGCGCAGTTTGGCGTGCGCGAGTGCAACGCGCGGCAACTGGCGTGCGACGGCTCGGGTGAGCGCGACGGCCGCCTCTTCGCGGGCCCGTCGCGCCTCTTTGGCGAGCGCGTTCTCCCTGGTAGCCAGCGCGACGATCTCTTGATCGAGCTCGGCACCGCGCGCGGTCGCACCGAGGTGGGACTGTCGTCGTGCACGCAACTCCTCCAGCGTCGCCAGCGCCGCCTCCAGGGAGCCACCGTACTTGCGCGCCAGTTGCTGCAGGAGGGTGGCGCGCTCTTCGAGGGATGCGAGCAAGCTCGGGTCGTAGGCCTCGGGATCGGCGAGCTCGGCGAGTTCGTGTACTCCCTCTCGCGCGAGCTCGAGGGCGCTTCGAAGAATCGAACGCGCGCCGTCGTAGGCTTCACCACCCGGCACCGCGTTCAGGGCGTGGGCGAACTGGGTCAGCACCGAGGCGTCGGTGTCGCCGTCGAGTTGCTCCATCACCGCGAGGATGGCGACCTGGCCCTCGCGCAGATCAGTCAATCGAGTAAGTTCGCTCAGCGTGTCGTCGAGTTCTGCGGCGCCAGAGACCGACGCCGCTTCGAGTTCGCCGATCTGAAACTCCAGGAAGTCGAGTTCGCGCTCGCGCGTGCCGACGTCACCACCCAGTGAGTCGCGAAGGCGCCGCGCCTCTCCGAGAGCGTGTCGGGTGGCGATCAGTTCCTCCGTGGACACTCCCCCGCTCTCGTCCACGATCTTCACGATCGCCGCGCTACTGCGCAAGGTGAGTGAGTCGTGCTGACCATGGATGACGATCAAATCCTGCGCGAACGTCCGCAGCGCCTCGGCGCTGCTGGGCACACCGTCAACAGCACTGCGAAGCCGACCCGAGGCCGTCACCTCGCGTTCGAGCACCACTTCGCGATCGTCGTCAAGACTGAAGACGGCAGCGGCCCGCATGTCCGGTGCCGCGACGTCACGGCTGATCGACGCGTCGGCGCCGAGACAGAGTTGGAGTGCACCGAGCAGCAGGGTCTTGCCGGCACCGGTCTCTCCGGTGAGCACGTTGAACCCGGCGCCAAACTCCAGCCGTGCCTCTTGAATGACGCCGAGTCCGTGCGCGTACAACTCGACGAGCTGCGACTTAGGCATGTCCCTCTCGGAGACCTTCGTGCAAGCGAAAGGCGAGATCGAAACTTCGCGTCGCCACGACGCGCACGGGCATCGGGCTTTGACGCACTTCCACCGACTGTCCAGCCTCGAGTGAACCGATCATCCGACCGTCGGCGACGATGATGGCCGGCTTGTCGTCGGCCATCAAGCGAATCACCTTGTCGTGTCCGACGACGATGGAGCGGTCGATGGTGAAGTGCGGCGCGACCGGCGTGAGGATCATCACGGGCAGCGTGGCTTCGACCACCGGTCCCCCGGCGGAGAAGTTGTAGCCCGTGCTCCCGGTCGGGGTCGAGACCATGACGCCGTCGGCCGAATAGGTCAGGTACTCGTCATCGTTGACGTAGGTGCGGAGTCGAACCATATGACCCGCGCTGGCGCGCTCGACGACCACCTCGTTGAGGGCGAACGCTTCGACGTCGCTGCCCGACACCGAGATTCGCAGCGCGAGGCGCTTGACCTCGTCACCCCCATCGAGGGCCTTCATCGCGTCCGCCACGAGCTCGCTCGAAGGAACGTTCAACAAGAAGCCGACTCGTCCGAGGTTGACCGCGAGGACGCGTGCGTGGAATCCATGGGCCAATCGAGCCGACTGCAGAAAGGTGCCGTCGCCCCCGAGGCTGACGACCAGCGTCGTCGAATCGATGTCGGGTGGCGAGTCGCGGTCCAGGAGGTGTAACGCCGACGAGACGCCTTCGCCGTGGAGCTGCGCGATTGCCTCGTGGGCGAGTTGCACCGCGTCAAGCCGATTGCTGAACGCCGTGAGTAGCACCTGGGACACGTTGCTCCTTGTGTTGTCATCATGGTAGTAACTACGACCGACATTGCCAGCAATCGCGCACCGTTCCCGTGCCGATTGAGCCGATCGAGAAGTGGTCGTTGGTGACGGCTCGGTATGCTTCTTCGCTAGGAGCCGCCGCAACGTGAGCGAGCGGCGTGAGAGGTCGGGGGGTTTGGTCGTGGGTTACGTCATCTTGATCGTCGTCGTACTGGTCGTAGTGATCCTGGCTGCGACGTTGACCAGGCGTCGCGGGCAGACCCGATCGCTCACGTACGTGCCGTCACCTGAGTCGCTCGATGAAAAGCTCGTGAGTCTGCACGAGGTGTCGCCACAACCACTGCTCTCGAACGAGGCGAGCACCCAGGAGATCGTGAATCGCGAGTTCGTCTCGGATACCGCCGACGACCTCCTCGACCCGCACAACCCGCATCACGCGCAGTGGGTACGCGAGCACCCTGACGTCGAGAGCGACGAGGAGTATCTCGCCGAGCATCCCGAAGACGAACCTAAATCACCCGAGGGCTGACAACGCCGCTCGCTAGTGGGCGGCTCCGAGCGGGTGCTTCATGAAGAACGACCACATGACCTCGTCGGCGTTGACCGCGTTGGACTGGGGTCCGAGAGCGCTCGTGATGAAGGCGGGCATCGTCGGTCCTCCCGGCCACTCGTGTCCCTCGCCCTTGAGTGAATACAGCTCGACGTCGGCGCCGCCCTTGCACCGGGAGTAGCCGGTGTACGTGTAGTGCTTGTGCTTCGTAACGTTCGGGGTTGCAGAACATCCGTCCTGACTGGCCCAGAGCGACGCCGCGTCGGGTACCGAATAGGTCCAGTACGCCTCACCGTGACCTTCGTAGGGATCGACCGGGTCGGCGATCCCGTGGAAGGCGATCACCGCGACAGACCGGGTCGTGGGACACGGCGTCGCGCGGCGCAGTCCGGCGACCGGTGCGACCGCCGCGAAGACACTCGACGCGTCACAGGCCAACTGGCTCGTCATTCGTCCTCCGCCCGACATCCCCGTGGCGTAGACCTCGTCGTGGTTGACGCAGTACGTCGACTCCAAGTCGCCGACCAAGTCCACCAGGAACTTGACGTCGTTCGCCGCGTCCGACGGCGGGTACGAGCCCCCCACGAGCGGCACGCCGGGAACGTTCCAATCGAACCCGGTGCCCGAGACGATGAGTCCTTGGGGATACGCGACGAGGAAGGTGTGTTCATCCGAGGTGGCGTCCATGCCCGAGAACTTCTCCTGCGCGGCGGCGGTCGAACCTGAGCCGTGCAGATTGAGGACCAGGGCGACCGGTGTCGAGGATCGATAACCCGAGGGAACGTGGACGATGACGACGCGTTGGTGGCCGGCGATCTTGAGCGTGAGTGTATGCGACCCCGGTACCGCACTCGTTCCGCACCCAGGCGACGCACTCGCGGCACTGGCGGCGCTGCCCGACGTGCACAACGCGAGTCCGACGACCACGAGCGTTGACGCCAGCAGCGCCGAGCCAACGCACGCAACGCGGACGAGTAACGACCGATGCCCCATCGTTGCCCATACTAAGAGGCTGTGTTCTATTTGGCGAGTGCCCCAATTGCCGCGACCAGCACGATCGAGTCGTGGCCTACTCAAGTGACCTAACCGACGCCCAGTGGAATCTCCTCGAACCCCTACTGGTGCATTCCTCCAAACGGGGCCCGAAACATGGAGCCGACCTTCGCCGCGTCGTCGACGCGATGCTCTACATCTCGCACACCGGGTGCCAATGGCGCTACCTGCCTGAGGAGTTCGGACCGTGGACCAGAATCTGGTCCCAGTTTCGTCGGTGGTCGAGCAATGGAACGTGGACCCGTGTTCTTACCGCGCTACACGCCTCGTCGCGCGTCGCCCTCGGTCGAAGCGAACCGCGGCCCTCGATGGTCGTCATCGATACCCACCTCGCACGAGGCGCGTCGAACGGTGGCGCCACTTTCCACAACCAGGGCGGCCCCTACGGCCGGACCAACGGTGCCAAGCGCATTGTCTGCGTGGACGTCACGGGTCTACCGCTGTGCGTGAGAGTCGTTCCCGCTTCGACGTCCGAGGCGAGCGCCGTCGAGCAGATACTCGACGACCTCACCCGAGCCGGTGCCGACGAACGGCTGGAACTGGTGCTCGTGGACCGCGGCACGGCGCGGTCCGCCGCCACGCGATTGTCGGTGAAGTTCAATTGCGAGGTGCGACGGGTTGGGTGGGACGAGCCGCCGCGCAACGAGCACGGCGCCAAGGTCTTTCGCCCCATCCGCCACGCCTGGCGGGTCGAGGTGGCCCACGGCCACCTCGTGCGACGGCGACGTCTGGCGCGCTGCTTCGAGAACACCGTGACCTCGGCCACCGGATGGCTGCACGTCGCCTCCATCAGCGAGGTCCTTCGGGCGCAGTGCTGAACTCGTAGGCGGCACCGCAAAGGACGACCCCGTTGAGCGGACGCGGAGGAGCTCTTCAGACCGAGTGGACAGCACCTTCGTCGCTGGCCGCGACGGCGAAGCGTCGCCACCCTTCGCGAACTCGGAGGTGGTCTCGTAGTGTCCCTTCGAAGTGCAGCCCCGCCTTCTCCAAGACTCGCGCTGACGCGAAGTTGTGGGGATGACAGGTCGCCGTTATGCGGCGAAGTCCCAGTTCGTTGAATCCGAAGACGATGAGTCGTCGCGCCACTTCGGTGGCGTAGCCATGCCCCCACGATTCCCGCGAAAGGACGTAGCCAAGTTCGCCTGTCGACTGCGTGTCGGTAGTCGTGAGGTTGGCGACGCCGATCAGCTCATCGTCGAGAGTTGCAACGGCGAGGGTGAATGAGGTTCGGGACTCTCGGTCCGCCTCGCGAACGACCTTCTTGAGATACGCCGTGGTGTCAGCCGGCGAGTTTGGTCCCCACGTTAGATACCGGGTCACTTCTTCGTCTGAGCCATAGCGGTGAACTGCGACTTCGTCGTCGAGCCGGAACTCTCGAAGCATGAGACGTTCGGTCCGAAGTTCCATACCCCTCATTGTGCCCCGAACTCATCGTCGCGCCCGTTGCACGAATCAACTCAGTCGCTCGCGGAATTGTCGTGCGCGGCCGATTCCTGGACCGGGCTCACTTCGCTGATTATTGCGCGATCCGAGTGTCACACCTCGTCCCAATACTGCGTGTCGTGGCCTCACGCACGACTCCAACGCTTTCGCACACGGGACAGGTGCTCTCTCGCGCCGTCACGTTCCAGTTCGCTCTCGACCCGAACCTCGAGCAGGGGATCATCTTCGCCAAATGCGCCGGCGCGCGCCGCTACACCGTGAACCACCACCTGGCACGAGTCAAGGCCAACCTGGGCACCAGATCGACCGAGCGAGAAGCTCACTCCGAAAGTGGAGATTCACCCGAACCGTCAACCCCTTCGCTTTCCTGGACGACTTTCTCTTTCATCAATGAGTTCAACGCCTGGAAGAACGGGGAGCTCGAGGACTCGTTGGTCAACGACGACGGGACTCGGGGCCTCGCCTGGCGCCACGAACTGCCCGGTGATGTCTTCGAGTGCGCTTCGGTGGACGCCGCCCGGGCCCTCGAAAACTTCACTGCGTCGCGACGAGGCGAGCGAAGTGTAAGGCCCGTCGGGTTCCCCCGCTTCCAGGCCAAGGGGAAGGTGACGCCGCGCTTTCGCCTGCGCAACCGGGCGACGCCAGATCGGGTGCCCTCGAGCCAGCCCATCCGCTTCACCGATCCCGCGCACCTCCGCCTACCCAAGATCGGATCGGTGAAGCTCTTCGGTCCTACCCGCAAGGTCCGTCGCATGATCAACGCCGGTCGTTTTCACATCTACTCGGCCACCCTCTCCGAGCGCGCCGGTCGTTGGACTATCTCCCTGACCGGCGTGGCTGCGCAGTTCCACCAGGCCGAGCGCAGTCGCACCACCCGTCACGCCGTCCCCGTCGGGGTCGACCGAGGAATTATCTCCCTCTGCGTCGCCGCCGACGCGAACGGTGTTCCCTTCGAGCGATTCGAGGGGGTGAAAACACTGAAGCAAGCGCACGCGTCGCTCAAGGCGACCAACCGGGCCCTGGCCAGAACCACACCGGGGTCCAAAGGCCGCCAACGAGCGCGGTCCCGACTCGCCAAGATCCATCGCAAGGTCGTCAACATCCGACGACATCTCGTCCACCAGGCCTCCAGGGCCCTGGTTGACCGATGCCAGGTCCTCGTGATCGAGGACCTCAACGTCGCGGGGATGGTGAGGAACCGACACCTGGCGAAGTCCATCTCCGACGCCGCCATGGGAGAACTCTCTCGTCAGATCCTCTACAAGGCCAGGTGGCACTGCGTCGAGGTTCGAGTGGCCGATAGGTTCTTCCCGAGTTCCAAGACGTGCTCCGGATGTGGCGAGGTCAGAAAGGACCTCGACCTGTCGGCGCGGACCTACTCGTGTGAGGTCTGTGGGCTGGTCATCGACCGCGACCTCAATGCGGCCATCAACCTGGCCCGTTGGCAACCCAAAGAGCCCTCCGAAGTGACTCTGTTGAACCCAACGCCAGCTTTGCTTCTTTCCACAGCCTGATCCCACTGGGGTCTGCACCGCGAAGCACGCGGGAAGAGCCGATCGTCACCCGCACAACCATCATGTCAACGCGATGAGGGCCTTGGGTCGGAACCGAGTACTCAGACGAATCATTGTCTGGGAAGTCGGACGGTGAGCAAGCACCGCTGAGCCACTTAGTTCAGTTGGTCAAGGCGAACCGGTGGGTCCAATTAGGACACACGCTGTAAGGACGATCCGACGGTTTTCTGCGACGAAGCCGCCCACGACGACGGCGATCGGTCAAGAGATAGTGCGAGGTGGCCCGGTCGTTCACGGTGCTGTGCCAGAATTCACGTAATGCACAGCAAAAATGTCGGTGGTGGCGGTAGATGAACGCCGGAAGACGGTGAGTTCTCTCGACGAGCACTCACTGTCCTGGCAAAGCCTGATCGAGGCGCTGCCCGACGGCACCGCACTCATCGACGCCGCCGGGGTCATGCAGTACGTCAACGACGAGCTCGCACAGTTGACCGGCTACACCCGCCAGGAACTCGTCGGTCAAAACGTCATGCTGCTGGTGCCGCCCCAGCTACGTCCTATGGAGGGAGAGGCTCGGCGCGAATACATCCGCGACCCCGAGCGCCGCCTCATTTGGAACGACCGAAACCTCACGGTCCTGCGAAAGGACGGGAGCGAACTCCCGGTCGACTTTGCCCTGTCCCCGATCGCGATCGGGGGCCGTCAGTGGACGATCGGCTCGATCCGCGACAACACCGCGCAGCGCGAGGCCGAACAGGCGCGCATCGAAGCCGAGCAGCACTTCCGCTTGGCCTTCGAGGACAATATGGCGCCGATGGTCTTCACCGACCTCCAGGACTGCATCATCGCCGCCAATGACGCGTTCTGCACCATGATGGGCCGAACTCGCGAGCAGTTGATCGGCTTGGACTCCAAACACTTCACCCATCCCGATGACGTGGGGATCACCGAAGCATCCCACGACCGATTCCTTCACGACGAGATCCGCCAGGTGAGGTACGTGAAGCGCTACCTCCACTCCGACGGACGGCTGATCGTCGCGGAAGTCTCGAAGTCGCCGGCCCGCGACGAGGCCGGCAACACCTTGTACTTCATCATCTCCGAACGCGACATCACCGAAGAGCGCAAGCTGACCGCGCAACTCTCCCACCAGGCGCTTCACGACCCGCTCACGGGCCTCGCGAACCGTGCGCTCTTCGACGATCGACTCTCGCAAGCCCACTCTCGAGTGATGCGCCAGGGCGGCCACAGTGCACTCCTCTTGCTCGACCTCGACGACTTCAAGGGCGTCAACGACACCTACGGTCACCTGGTCGGCGACCAACTCCTCAGTGACGTGGCTCGACGACTCGAACGCGTCGCCCGCTCGACCGACACACTCTGTCGCTTCGGGGGCGACGAGTTCTTGTACCTCGCCGAAGCGATCAGCGGACCGGAAGAGGCCGAGATCATCGCGCAGCGGTTCCTGTCGCAGTTCGAAGCGCCCTTTCTCATCTCGGGCCTGCAACTCGAACAGCGCGCCAGCCTCGGTGTCGTGGTGTGGGACTCGAGCAGTGTCGATGTCGCCGAGGTCGTGCGCGACGTCGACGTCGCCCTGTACGAGGCGAAGCGAATTGGCAAGGGCCGTCACTTCGTCTACGTACCGGGCATGCACAACCAAGTGGTCAATCGCTTCTCCCTCGTGCAGCAATTGCGCCAGGCCATTCCGGCGCACGATATGGCGATGCACTATCAGCCGATCGTCCGCCTGTCGTCCGGCGAGGTCGTCGGCTTCGAGGCCCTCATGCGGTGGCATCACGCGGATCGGGGCTGGGTGCCGCCGAGCGTCTTCATCCCGTTGGCCGAGCAGAGTGACCTGATCTTGGAGCTCGGCGCCTTCGCGCTCAACGAGTCGATCAGGGCGGCCAGCGCTTGGAGGAAGCTCGCCAAACCCCAGGACGAGCCCTACGTCAGTGTCAACCTCTCGGCTCGCCAATTCCACGACGCCGGACTGATGGACGTGGTGAAGGGCGCGCTCGACGCCGGTCAGCTCCCGGCGGATCGTCTCATCATCGAGATCACCGAAGGCGTGGCGCTGATCGAGGTGAACGACACGCTGAAGATGATCGAACAACTCACCAACCTTGGCATCGGTGTCGCCCTCGACGACTTCGGCACGGGGTTCTCCTCGCTCTCGTACCTCGCGCTCCTCAATCCGATGGTCATCAAGGTCGATCAGAGCTTCGTTCGCCCGGCGGTGGTGAGCATCCACAGCGATCGTCTTCTCGAGACGATCGTGACCCTGGGTCACAACCTCGGCATGACGATGCTCGCCGAGGGCATTGAGACCGAGGCTCAACTCCAACGGCTCCGCGAACTGCACTGTTCGCTCGGACAGGGATTCCTCTTCTCGCCAGCCGTTCCCTTCGACGAGGCGTCGGCGATGGTGGGCACGTCGTTCCCGCTGTGACTGGACCCCTCGGCCCGTTGGTTTCCGCCCGACAGGTCGCCAGTACGATGGGTACTCGTCAAGGTGCGAAGAATGACACGAAGGAGGTGCTCGTGACGTTTTCTGAATCGGTACAGCGCCTCGCGCGCCAGCGCGCGCGCGGGACCTGTGAATGCACCGCGAGTTGGTGTCCGCACTACGGCCACTGTCGGCTCCCCGCCAAGGAGTTCCACCACAAGAAGCCGCTCGACGCCGGCGGCGACGACGAGATCTCGAACTGCCAATTCCTCTGCAAGGCCTGCCACAGTCGGGCGCACTCCACGTCAGAACAACTCGGGCGCGTCTAGGCAACCCTTTCGAGCAGGTGGAACGACTCGCCGGTCCTATTCGTAGGAGGTCGGCCCGTAAACCAATTCGTGGTCCGTGCCTTCACTCTCGTCACGAAGCGGCGAGGCACGATAGACCCGTGTCGGGCCGTACCAGTCAGTGAATGCGCGACTGCATTCGCCTGTCCAGGACCTCATTTTAGATTTTTTTTTTTAGCTTCGACTTCAATTCTCATTTCCGACTCGGGTTCGAGCGGCTCCTCGGCGAAGAGATCGGGCCGAAGCGCCATCGCCTCTTGCAACTCGAAGAAGTGACTCAGCCAGTATTCGTCGAAGCGGTCACGCCATCGCTGCGCCCCTTCGGGCGACGCGAACGCCTCGCGGACTAGCGGGGGCGAGAGGAGCGACACGAAGCCGGGCACCTCGACGGAGAGATAGCGCAGTCGTAGGAAATCAAGGAAGGAGATAGCCGGGGAAGCGGGTACCGGTGGCGAAAGTTCGGGCAGCGACTCGCGGACGCGGTCATCTTTCAAGAATGATGAGGTCAGGAGCAGTGCGAGGACTTGCTCCTCGGAGCTCTCGGCCATGGCGATCAGACTCTTGCCCACGTTGTCGCGACCGTGTCCCGAACCGCCAAAGACCTCCTGGACGATGGAGCCCATATCGGCGATCAGCCCGAGGAGCCGCAGTGCGACCGGTCGCGCGTTGGCGATCTCCTTGTCGTCGAGGGTCCCCACGAGTTGGATGAACGGTTCGTCCATGCTCTCGCGCATCATCGTGAGTGCGACGTCACCCGCGCGGCGCACGTCGTCGAAACGCGCCGGCGCGAGGCCCGCCACGTCGCGCTCGAAGAGTCCGACCTCACCGTCCTCGACGAGCGTGAGGTCGCCGTTCATGAGATCGATGAGGAGCGACGTGAACTCCGAGTACAGCTCAGAACCGCGCCCGAGTCGCTTGCGGGCCGACGCCATCGCGGGACCGGCTTTGAGGTGTTGGAAGAACACCTCCTCGAGCACGTCGCGCTCGCCCTTGACGACCTCTTGGGTCTCCTCGGCCGCCGCCACCGCTCGAATCTCTCGCAACTGCTCATCCCAGCGAGTGGCCCGCTTCAAGAGGTAGGTGCGAATCAGATCCGGTTCGACGTCGAAGCCCTCCCACCACAGGCGCCACGCCAGTTCGTCGAGCTGTTTGGTGCTGGTGCGTAGGCGCGAGATGCGTAGCATCCGTTCGGCCGTCCCTGCCGGGTAGCGCGCGAGCGATCCGCGGGCGCTCCCGGGGTCGTGGAACGGCTCGTTGATCAAACGCCGTCGATGCAGGCGAGCCAGTTGGTCGCGGGTGGTCTCCACCCCGGCGAAGCCCAGGAATTCAAGGATGTCTTGCGTTGACTCCCATGAACCCGGCTCCTCATTCCAACTCACTTCTCGACCTTAGTTTTGAAAGGGTCGAAAATTGAGGATTGTCGCTCAGCGGCGAAGCGTCGAGACGACCTCTTGACGCGACACGTGGTCGAGTGCGTAGGGCGCGTAGAGACCGAATCGGTGAATGACGTCGTCGAAGCGGCGCAGTACCTCGCGTCCGGCCTCCTCGGGATGACCGACGACGCTGAAGGCGTTGAGCACGTGGTCATCGATCAACTCACCCATCTTCACCCACTCCCCCTGGCGCGAGAGATCGTTGAGCGTGGACTGCAGCGCACCCCAGCCGTGCAGTTCGAGCACGCCCCGGTACGCCGGTGTGGAACCGTAGAAGGCGATCTGACCACGGACCTTCGTGATCGCGTCGCGCAGTGCGGCATCGGAGTCACCGGTGGCGATCAGGCCGGAGAGCGACACGGGGAATCCGTCAAGCGAGCGTCCCGACTTGGCGAGACCGCGCTCGAGGGCCGGCAAGGTGACCTCGCGCAAGTAGCGCTCGGTGGTGAAGGGGTGCACGAGCAGGCCGTCCGCGACCTCGCCCGCCACTTCGGTCATGAGTTCACCCACCGCGGCGAGGTAGACCTTCGGTGCGCCGTAGGGGTTCGGTCCGGGATTGAAGAACGGGGTCATCAACGTGTGGCGATAGAACTCCCCTCGAAAGTTCAACGGCTCGCCTTCGTTCCAACACGACCAGATGGCACGCATCGCGAGCACGTACTCGCGCATCCGTGGTGCCGGGTGGGACCACGGCATGGAATAGCGCTTCTCGATGTGTGGCTTGATCTGGGACCCAAGTCCGAGCAGGAGGCGGCCCTGGGACAACAACTGCACGTCGTTCGCCATCGTCGCGGTGATCATGGGACTTCGCCCGAAGGCCACGACGATGCCCGTGCCGATCTCCAACGTGGTCGTTGCCGCAGCCGCTCCCGCCGCGATCAGCAGTGGATCGTGTCCGGTCTCCGCCGCCCACGCACCGTCGTACCCGGCCTTCTCCACCTGGGAGGCAGCGCTCGCGATGTCACCGTTTCGAAATGTGAGGTCTCCGTCAACCAGCATTGGCGAAGTCTAGAACGCACCGCGATCGTGACCTTCGACCGCGAAGGGTCCTCAGGAGGCGAAGACCTCGCCGATCATCGCCTGGACGAGGTCACTCGGCACCGCGGCGGAGAACAAGAACCCTTGACCGAGTTCGCAGCCGAGACGGCGCAGGCGCTCGAACTGACCCTCGTTCTCGATGCCCTCGGCCAACATGGTCGTGCTGAGCTTCTGTCCAAGCGAGATGATCGCCTCGAGGAGCGTGTCGTTTCGGCTGCTCTCGTGCGACGGCCGAATGAACGACTGGTCGATCTTGATGATCCGCGGGCTGAGTGCGGCAAGATACGACAGCGACGAGAAGCCCGTGCCAAAGTCGTCGAGCGCGAGGCCTACCCCGAGCGTGCTCAGGTGCTCGAGCACCGACATCGTCTCGGCGATGTCGATGAGGGCGACACTCTCGGTGATCTCGAGAATGAGACACGACGGCGCGAGGCCGCTCTCGAGCAAGAGGCCCTTGATCGTGGGCACGAGGCCGGGATCGAGGAATTGATGCGCCGAGAGATTGACGGTCACGAAGGGGCGCGTCGACGTGGCGTCGTTCAGGTTCCAGGCGCTGGCCGCCCTGACGGCCTCGCGCAACGCGAACGATCCCAACTCGACAATGAGGTCGCTCTGCTCGGCTAGCTCGATGAACACCTTGGGCGGGACCCACCCCTTTACGACGTGATGCCATCGCATGAGCGCCTCGAAGCCAATGACTTGACGCGAGGCGAGATCGACGATCGGCTGATAGTGCATGACGAGTTCGTTCGCCTGAAAGGCGTGGCGCAGCTCCTGCACCAGCGCGAAGCGGCTCACTGCTTGCTGGTGCATGGTGGGCGTGAAGACCACGTGGTGGCCACGGACGTTTCGTTTGGCCTCGTAGAGGGCGGCGTCGACGTTTTGAATCGTCTCGGTGAAGCTCTGGCACGTGGCGTCCCAGATCACTATGCCGATGCTCGCGTGCTGTTCGATCTGCGACCCGTTGATCGTGAAGGGTTCGCAGATCACCTTCAGGAGTCGGTCGGCCAATTCCTCGGCCTCTCGAGGAGCAACGAGTCCTTCGGCCAAGTACAAGAACTCGTCACCCCCGAATCGACAAAGGGTGTCCGCCGTGCGCGTCACCTGCTCGAGGCGGTTCGCGACGGCCGTCAGGAGTTGGTCGCCGACGAAGTGTCCATGCGTGTCGTTGACGCCCTTGAAGTCGTCGAGGTCGATGAGCAGGACCGCGCCGATTCCGCCTTGGCGCACGACCCGTCCGTGCGCTTGGGAGAGGCGGTCCTCGAAGAGCGCTCTGTTCGCGAGACCAGTCAGTGGGTCGTGGAGCGCTTGGTGCGAGAGCTGGGCCGCGAGCGCACGCTCCTCGGTGATGTCGCGTTCCGAGAAGACGAAGTACAAGATATTGCCGAGCTCGTCCCTCGCGGGCGACCGACTGACCTCGACGTCGATGACGCGACCGTCTTTGCGCAGGTAGCGCTTCACGTATCGCTCCTGCTCGACCTCGCCGTCGATGAGCCGTTGAAGGGTGCCCTCGGTGATGCCGACGTCGTCGGGATAGGTGAACGGCGTCGAGTCGCAACCGAGTAACTCCTCCTTCGTGAAGCCGACCATCTCACAGAACGCGTCGTTGATCGCGATGATCTTGTCGTCGGCATCGGTGAAGGTCATGGGCGCCATGTTGTTCTCGAACGCCATGCGAAATCGAAGTTCGGCGTCCGTTCGCGCCTTCTCCATATCGCGCTGTGCGCTCACGTCGCGGATTGCCGCGACGACCCACGATCCACTGTCGAGCGCGAGGTGCGAACGGCTGACCTCGACGGGAATGAGGCGACCGTCCCGGCAACGCATCGATAGCTCGGGGTGAGGGGTCCCCACGCTGTTGGCGGGACCGGGGCCCCGATCGCCCTTCTTCGCTTTGCGACTGTTCTCGGGGACGAGGAGGTGAATGCTGCGCCCGACCAGGTCGCGGGGCTCGTACCCGGTCATCTCACACAAGAGTCGATTGACGCTGTGGATCACGCCGTGACCATCGTGCAGGGCGGTCCCGTCGGGCAGCGCCTCGAGGAGGTCGTCCCACGACGGAGGCTGCGCGGACAGTCTGCTCTTCAGTCGTCTTTCGGTCGTCTGGCTGCGTTTTGTCGCGCGCGACCGCCGTTCAGATTGCCCTCGGCTCGTGGCCGGTAGACGTTCGGAGAGGTCGGTCACTTGACTACGGTAGGTCGACCCCCTCCCAGCATTGTCAACAGGTTCTCAACAATCAGGCAACACTCGGCCACGAATCTGCGGGTCAGCCGCGTCTCGCGGGTCGCACATGCGGCGTGTCGTCGTTCGCTCTTGGCGAACGCTGTCGAATGCGAGTGACGACGTGGTCGCGAACGCACAGTATCTATGCGGATTTCTTCACCACGTGCCATCGTGTCGCACGTCGAGCACGATGTCGACAGGCAATTGTGCACAGGCGACGAGCGCGCGCCGAGCAAGCCAACGATCAGGGACGATGCGCGAGAACTTGAAATCTGTGCATTACGGTGCATTGCATGCATTTGCTCGAACCTCCTTTGGAGAGGTCTAGGTCGTCGGGTCTCGACACACGTCGATCCGGCGCACGGAGTTCGCCGTGACGGTCTCCGACCACGACCTGGCGCGGTTGCTCGGCGCCTTCCCCGAGATCGTCGTGGTGCTCGACGGGCGCGCCAACGTGTTGTGGGCGAATGCCCTCGCCGAGCAGCTCTTCGGACAGCCACTGTCGGCGGCCCTGGGAACCTCCGCGATCGACCTCGTGCATCCCGACGACCTCGAGATCGTGCTGCGATCACTCGAGACGGTACAGGGGAAGCAGATCGGCAGCCCCCTCGAGATCCGCGCGAAGATTGGTGAGAACTGGAGATTGATCGAACTCATCGGGACACCGGTGGGCTGGTTGGAAGAGGGCGCCGTCCTCTTCAGCATTCGCGACCTCACTGAACGGCGACGCTTTGAATTGGCCGGTGACGACGTGGCGCGTTTTCGCTCGCTCGTCCATAACGCCACCACGATCATGATGCTGATCTCGCCGACGGGTGTCGTCCAGTCGGTCTCGGGAGCGATGACGAGGATGCTCGGACACGACCCCGAGGCGATCGAAGGCCAGCCGCTTTCCTCGATCGTTGCCGACAGCGACCACGGCGCGCTTCGCTCCGCCATCGACCGGGCTCTTCGTGGATCCAGTGCCGCGCAGCCGGTCGTGCAGGCGGTGCGGCTCCATCGACGCGCCAGCCGCGAGATGACGTCATTCGAACTCTCGATCGTGAGTCTGGTAGACGATCCGACGGTCGGAGGGCTCGTCGTAACGGCGCACGACGTCACCGAGCGCGTCTCGGCGGAGATGGAGTTGCAGAACACGCTTCGTGAACTTCGAGAGACGTTCTCCTTGTTGAACGCCACCTTGGAGTCCACCGCCGACGGCGTCCTCGTCGTGAGTGCCGACCGCAAGATCACGAGCTTCAACAGTCAGTTTGCTGAGATGTGGAAGTTGCCGACCCGACTGGTCGCGGCTCGTGATGACGTGCGACTCATCGAATTCGTCCTCGACCAACTCGTCGATCCCGACGCGTTCGTCGCGAGGGTCGACGAACTGTACGCACAACCCGAAGCGGAGAGCTCGGACACCGTCGAGTTCATCGACGGCCGGGTCTTCCATCGGTACTCGAAGCCCCAGTTCGTCTCGGGGGCGATCGTCGGACGCGTCTGGAGCTTCAGCGACATCACTGAACAGAAGCGCCTCGAGAACGATCTCGCGCATCTCGCCTTCCACGACGCGCTCACGGGACTCGCAAATCGCGCACTCTTCCAGGACCGGGTCAATCAGGCCATCGCCCGTGCGGAACGCAGCAACCGGCTCGTCGCCGTCATGTTCCTCGACATCGACAACTTCAAGACGATCAACGACAGTCTCGGCCACGCCGCCGGTGACGAACTGTTGAAGGCGGTCGCTGCCAACCTGGTGACCATCCTTCGACGTGCCGACACCGCGGCCCGCCTCGGCGGCGACGAGTTCGCCATCCTGGTCGAGAACATCTCGAATCGAGGCGAGGTCATTGGCCTCGCCCAACGGATCATGAGGTCGCTGCGCGAGCCGATCACGATCGGCGACCAAGAGATCACGACGACGGTCAGCATCGGCATCACCTTTGGCATCCGCGATTACACGAGCGACCAGTTGCTGCGCAACGCGGACCTCGCGATGTACCGGGCCAAGGGCAAGGGCAAGGACCGATACGAGGAGTTCCAAGACCAGATGCACGTGGCGGTCGTCGAACGGCTCGAACTGGAGGCCGACCTGCGCCGCGCGGTCCTGGAGAACGAGATGCGGCTCCACTACCAACCGATCTTCGATCTCGGTTCGGGAGCCATCGTCGGCTTCGAGGCGCTCGTGCGCTGGCAGCACCCGACGCAGGGCCTGCTGCCGCCGATTGCCTTCGTACCCTTCGCCGAGGAGATCGGTCTCATCCATCTCATCGATCGCTTCGTCTTGACCCAGGCGTGCACGCAGGCCCGGCTCTGGCAGAACGAGGGTCTCGCCTCGCCCCAGCTGCTCATGAGCGTCAATCTCTCCGCGCGCGAACTGGCCGACAGTGCCATCCGTGACAGCGTCAGCCTGTCGCTGCTCGAAACGGGCTTCGATCCGACCTGTCTCATCATCGAGATCACAGAAAGCGCCTTGATGCGCGACCTCGAGTCGACGGTGCGCAACCTGAATTCGCTCAAGTCCCTCGGACTTCGCATCGCCGTGGACGACTTCGGGACGGGTTACTCGTCCTTCTCGCACCTCGAGCAACTGCCCATCGACATCTTGAAGGTCGACCGTTCGTTCGTCTCGAATGTCGCCAACATCAAGATCGACTCGGGCCGAGCCAGCTTGACCCCGGCCATTGTCCAGTTGGCTCACACGCTCGGACTGTTGCCGATCGCCGAAGGCGTGGAACAGCCAGAACAGGTGCCATCGCTTCGAGACCTCGATTGCAACCTCGCTCAGGGATACCACCTCGGCATGCCCCTCAGTGCCGAGGAGACCGAAGCACTGCTTCGCTCCCGCGTCGCCTAGGCGTCACCCCGCGATTCATTCTCTATGGTGTTATCGGGAGATAGCCAACAAGGAGATCAGATGAGTGACGCAGGGGCTGAGGCCACGAAGGCAGTGAACGATTGGAACAAGACGGTCATCGAAGAGTTCCGCGCGAATGATGGTGTCGTCGGTGGGCAGTTCGAAGGTGCACCCGTATTGCTGCTGCACACCAAGGGTGCCAAGTCGGGAGCCGACCGCGTGAACCCGATGATGTACCTCGAGGAAGACGGGAAGATCTACGTCTTCGCTTCGTACGCCGGTGCGCACAAGCACCCCGACTGGTTCCACAACATCAAGGCGAACGACAAGGTGAGCGTCGAACTCGGCACCGAGACCTACGAGGCGACCGCCGTGCCAGTATCGCTCGAAGAGCGCAACCGGCTCTACGCCATCATGGCGGCGCGATTTGCGAACTTCGCTGAGTACGAAACGTTGACGACGCGCGTCATCCCCGTCGTCGAACTCGTTCGCTAGTCGGCTCAGGCCTTCGGGCCTTTATCCGTGACGGGGCTCTTCCACACGTAGGTCGACGCCTTCGAGGGCGAGCTCTTCGGACGGCGCTTCTTTGACTTCCTCGTGGAGAGGAGTCCGAAGATGGCGACCATCGCGCCCAGTGCGAGCAGGACGAAGCCGGAGAAATACGTATAGACGATGTGTGAACACTCGGGACTCATGCCGAGACCTCGGTACCGGCCCTCGATAGCGTTACAGGCGTTGTTCTTGCTCTGATTGGAGACGACCAACCACACCCCGACGCCCATCGTCACGAGGCCAAGCAGTTCGAAGAATCGCTTCACCATGCGCCCCAAACTACATCGCGAGTGCCCACAAGCGAGGCTGCGCCGACCGACTCGCCGAAGGTGGACGCGAGTGCGTCGATTAACTTGGGGGCATCACTGCACGCCCTTCGCCCACTCCAGGCACTCGAGAACCGTCATGAACCAACCGGGAGAGTCCGACCTGGCTCATCGCATCGTCGTGGAGCATCTCGCGAAGTCGTTTGGCAAGGTCCGCGCGGTGCGCGGGATCTCCTTCGAGATGGAGCGCGGCACGACGGTGGCGCTGCTCGGACCCAACGGGGCCGGCAAGTCAACGACCATCGACATGATGATCGGTCTGACGACCCCTGACGCCGGCAGCGTCTCACTCTTCGGTCACACCCCAGCCGACGCGGTCCACCGGGGTCTCATCGGTGCGATGACCCAAACCGGCTCGCTCATCGACTACCTGAGTGTCCGAGAACTGGTCTCGATGATGGCCGCACTGTACCCTTCGCCATTGGACGTGGATGAGGCACTGCGCATCTCGGGGGCCGACGCCTTCGCCAGTCGCATGACGCGCAAACTCTCCGGTGGCGAGACCCAACGCGTCCGATTCGCCTTGGCCCTCGTCGCCGACGCCGAACTGCTGGTGCTGGACGAGCCGACCGTCGCCCTTGACGTGGAGGGCCGTCGAACCTTCTGGACGGCCATGAGGGCCTTCGCCGCTCGAGGCAAGACCGTCGTGTTCGCCACCCACTACCTCGAGGAGGCCGATGCCTACGCCGACAGGGTCATCCTCATCGCGAACGGTCGGATCGTGGCGGACGGCGCGCCCACCGAGATCAAGGCCACGGTCGGGGGGCGTATCGTTCGCGCGACGTTGCCCGGGGTTGGGGTGGAGGAACTTCGGGCACTGAGCGGCGTCACGGGCGCGGAGCGACGCGGCGACGCGGTGACGCTCAACTGCGCAGACTCCGACGCAACGCTGCGCGAACTCCTTGGTCGCTACCCCGACGTTCACGACATCGAGGTCCGCGGCGCCGGACTCGAAGAGGCGTTCCTCGAGTTGACCGAGGACGATGACGACGAGGTCGTCGCGTGAACCAGCTCACCTATCTCCGTTACGAGGTCATCCGCACCTACCGGAATCGTCGATTCCTCCTCTTCTCGCTCGCCTTTCCGCTGATTCTGTTCTTGACCGTGGCGGGGCCGCACAAGAACGCCACGATCGTCGGCATCCCCTTCCCGCTGTACTACATGACCGGCATGGTGGCGTGGGGCACGATGGTCGCGGTGATCTCGAGCGGCGCGCGCATCGCCGCGGAGCGACAGGTCGGCTGGACCCGACAGCTACGCATCACTCCCCTGCCGACCTGGTCGTACTTCGCGGCGAAGATATTCTGCGGCTACCTGATGGCGATCTTGAGCATGATCGTCCTCTTCGTCGCCGGCTCGAGCGTGGGCGTGCACCTCTCGTTCTCCCAGTGGTCCGTCATGATCGGGCTGTTGCTCGTCGGCCTGATCCCGTTCTCCGTCCTTGGGATCATGCTCGGACACTGGCTCACGACGGACTCCCTCGGTCCGGCGATCGGAGGCACGACCTCACTCTTCGCACTCCTCGGCGGCGCGTACGGACCGTTGGTGACTAGTGGCTTCCTCTTCTCGGTCGTCAAGTGTCTTCCCTCGTACTGGCTCGTCATCGCGGGCAAGACGGCGCTCGGGGGCGGGGGCTGGCCCGCACAGGCGTGGATCGTCATCGCCGTGTGGACCGTGGTCACGACGGCTCTTGCGGTGCGTGTCTACCAGCGCGACACGCGAAAGATCTGATTCGCGTTGGCGACCCCGACGCACATGCGTTTTTCCGTCGACCGCGACGATGCCCAGGCGGCGATCGCCTCGGTGAGTGACGGGCGCGGGTGGTGCAACGTGACGCCACTCGTCGAAGAGGACGTCCCCGACATGAAGGTGAACTACTTCGGACTGTGGCTCAACAAGGGTGTGACGGTGGCCTCCTTCGTCACGTCCTCGCCGCGCAAGGGCGTCGTGCAGCCCTCGACGCTCGGCGTGTTGCATTCGCGGAGTCGGCTCGGGGCGGAACGGGTGGCGCTCATGCTGGGTGGCGCTCCCTTCACGATCAAACAGGACCACAACACCCGGGGGCTCTTGTTGAACGTCCCGCACGACGCCCAAGCGAGCGAGGTCCTCCGGGTGATGTGTTCGCTCACCGAGTCACTCTGCGACTACGAATTCACGGGAAGCTGGGATATGGCCGTCTACCTCCACGAGTGAGGTCGCAGTGGTCGAATGTCGTATTACGAACTCTGTCCGGCGAGCCAGGACTTCGCGAGCCGCGCAGGCGCCCTCGCGAGCCACGCGTCACTCACCAGTTCTCCCAGCTCGTCCGTGTCGACCTGCGCCAAGTCTCTGATTCGAAGCAAGATCCACGGATGGCCGTTGAAGTGATCGGTGGTGAAGAAGATGGAGCGCTCGTCCGAGAGCCACATCGCCTTCATCTCCTCATCGGCGAGTCGGAAGGCCAAGACGTCGTCGAGACGTTCGCCGGTGACGTCGAGCGCGTCCTTGCGCGGTACCCGGTGAAAGCAGAAGAGCTTCCCCGCGATGAGGTACGTCGGACGGTCGTCATCGCGCAACTCCTTCTGCGTCTCGGGCAGCGCGAGCGCCAACCGGTCCAGGTCCTTCATCGTGCTCATCGTGCCATTCTTCGCCGGACGCTCCCCACTGTCAAGATGACCACTACGAGCTGACCGCAACGCTCGCCCTCTCGTTATCATCGGTACGAAGGACGTATCCGCGGAGGGGGTTGGCGTGCGACGAAGGTCTCTACTGCTCGCAGTGTTGGTCACGGCGGGCGCCGTCGGGCTCGCGCCGGGCGTCAGTGTCGCCAGTTCGATCTCCGCGAGCAAACTGTCGTCGGAGTTGCTCACGTTGCGCCAAATGCCGGTCGGCTGGACCGCCAGCAGCACGACCGACTCCGGGCTCGGCTGCCTGCACGACCTCCTCGAGCCGGCGGGCGTCGTTCAGACCCACGCGTCGCAGGCCTACTTCCTCGGCACGGTCGACCACCTGCCGCTCTTCGACGAGAAGATCGCGACGTACGCCAATGTCAAGACGGCCTACAAGAAGATCATCGCCCAGATCAACTCGTGCCACGTGACCGACGGCGTCGTCAATGGGGTCATGGTCAACGGCACCGTCGCTCCCATGTCCTTCACGCACTTCGGCAACGCCAGTTCGACCTACGCCATGACCGACACCGACGTACGCGGCACGTTGCACTACGACTACACGATCGTGCGCAAGGGCAGCGTCGTGGCGGCCTTTCTCGAAGGGAGTTTCCCCTCGGTGGCTGTCACCGAGTTCACGTCGCTCGTGAGCAAAGGGGTCGCCAAGCTGTCCTGAGCTGCGTCGAGGATCAGGCCCATCCGAGTTCGACGAGCCGCGGGTCACTGATGCCAAAGTGATGGGCGATCTCGTGGATGACGGTCTTTCGCACCTGCGCCCTGACGTCCTCCTCGTTCGCACAGACTCGACAGATCGTCGTCTGATAGAGCGTGATGCGATCGGGCATCACGCCGTTGTAGCTCTGCACCCCGCGCTTCGTGAGCGGTATTCCCTGATAGAGACCGAACAGGTTCCTCCCCGGGGCTTCGTCTTCGACGATGATGACCACGTTGTCCATGCGCGAGGAGAGCGACGCGGGCAGCGACGCGAGCGCTTCACTGGCGAGTTCCTCAAAACGCTCGTTGGATACTTCGAACATCCACGAAGCGTAAGGGAGGCGCTGTCACGTCCGCGCACGTGATAGGCGACAATTCGGTCCGGTACGGTGATTCGGGTGACCACCGCGTTCGCGGGCGTGCGACCCGCCACTGCTCGATCCATCGGTCACGTGAAGCTTCGCACCGTGCGCTACTCGCGCCGCCTGGCTCTCTCTGTCGGCTCGATGAGCATCGTGGCCTCTCTCGTCGTGGCACCCGCGGCTGGGGGGCTTGGGGCGCACGAGAACGACGTAACGCCTTCCTACGGCGTGGGCGTGACGCGCTGCACGTTCGTCGATCGTTCGCGCAACGTACTGGACTACGCGACGTCGCCGCCGACGGTGCTGGCGCGACAACGCACCATCGTCACCGAAATCCGCTATCCCACGCTCCTGCGGTCGAGCCAGCCCGAGACGACGAACGCGCCGCCGGCCCCGACGTTTGGTTATCCTCTGGTCGTCTTCGCGCACGGGTACGACGTCACGCCGGGGATCTACGCCACGCTCTTGGAGCGATGGGCCCAACGGGGCTTCGTCGTCGCAGCGCCGATCTTCCCCGATGAGAACAGCGCCGAAGTGCGACGTCAGCGGGTCGACACCGAGGCGGACCTGGTCAATGAGCCGGCCGACATGGCATTCGTGATCCGTCAGCTCCTGGCCGACTCGGCGACCCTGGCGGCGAGTTGCCCACTCGTGCACGGCCTGGTGGCACCGAACGAGGTCGCCCTCGCCGGGCACTCCGACGGCGCGGACGCCGTGGCCCTCCTCGCGGACTCGAATGGTCGAGACCCTCAGGGTGTCCCGTACGCCCGGCTTCGTCAAGGTTTGATGATCCGGGCCACGATGATCTTTTCGGGATCGACGCACGGCACGGCGCCCTATAGCGCCCAGCCGACCAGACCGCCGATGCTGCTCGTCCAGAGCGCACGCGACCAGTGCAACGCCCCCGAAGAGGGGCGCGAGCTCTACGCCACCATCCACCAGAACGACAAATGGTTCCTCGAACTCTTGCACGCCCACCACCTGCCACCGTTCGATGGTGAGGACCACGGTGCCTTCGCGGTCGTCGCGGCCACGACGACGGCGTTCCTCGACTACACCCTGGCTCAGACGCTCAGTGTGTCGTCATTCGTCGCGACGGGCAACGCTCGACCGCTCGTCGCGCATATGACCCAGGGGGGCAACGGTCCATCCATTGCTCCCTACCTCAACCCTGCGCCGTGTGGCTATCACTGAGCTTCGTCAGTGGGCGACTTGGGCCGCGATGAAGGCGAGCGCCACGAGCAGGGCGACCACCTGAATCAGCCGGCGTACCAGTGGGCGCTGCGAACGAAAGCCGGTCGCGCGCCAGATCTGTTGGGACATTCCGGCCGGACTGAAGGGGTCGGCTTCGAAACCACTCCCCTCTTCGGGCCACATCACCGGTGGCGTGGACTCGATGGGGACGTGCGGAGACTCGCCCGTCGTTCGTCGTCGGCGTCCCTGGCTACCCATGCCCACCAGCGTACGGCCGGCGACGTTTGCAGACTCGCCGCCTCACCGGGTCGTCCTAGTCTGGCCCGATGGAACTCCCCTCACCGACGGGCGCGCCACGCCCTCGCGCTGAACTGTTTCTCGACTACCTGACCTTCTTTCGAGAACGCGTCATCGAGAAGGTCGCGCAATGTTCCGACGACGATCTCGACGAGAGCATCCTTCCCTCGCAGTGGACGCCACTGGGACTGGTCAAGCACCTGACGTTTGTCGAGATGCGGTGGCTGGAGTGGGGATTCGAGGGTCGCGAGGTTGCCGCACCCTGGAGTGACCGAGTAGGCGACCGATTCGCGACGTCCGCCGAGGACACTCGATCGACGCTTCTCGAGGGACTACGTCGTCGAGGTGAGGTCACCAACGAGATCGTGCGACGACACGACCTCGACGAAGTCGGGGCTCCCGGTGAGCGCTGGGCCGGTGACGAGCCGGCAACGCTGGAGCGCATTCTCTTCCATCTCCTACAGGAGTACGCCCGCCACGTGGGACATCTCGATATCTACGTGGAACTCGTCACACGCGACACCGGCGAATAGTTCTCGTCGGGCGCGGTGCGATGCTCTTGTCGCCGCTGGCGGTAAGCGTTAATCGATGGCAGTTCGGCGCTGCGCTACTGCTCGTAGTTCTCGACGACCTCAGAATTGCGTAGGTGGGCCTCACTCGGGTCACGCCCGAACTCTCGCAATGCGCGACGCTGGCGAAGGAGGTCCCAACATTGGTCGAGGGCCACTTCAATCGAAGCGAGTCGTTCGACGTCTTCGGGGGTCTCGTGGGCGCGCAGGGCGTTCTCCTCGTCGACGAGTGCATTGATCCTCGCCAAGATGTCCTCGTCCGTCATAGACGTCTCCTTCGCTACTCGTCACCAGTCGGCGACGCCGACCTCCTACGAATGTAGCAACGTCAGATCGGCAGTCCGCCGGTCGCCGACGCCGTGGACCCACTGTCCTGGTAGGCGGCGATCGTCCTCTCGGCGATGCGCATCTGATGGATCTCGTCGGCTCCGTCGGCGAGGCGCGCCCAGCGCGCGTGCTGCAGCATGTTCGCGAGCGGTGTGTCCGTGGAGTAGCCCAGCGCGCCGTGAACCTGGATCGCGCGGTCGATGATGCGATTGAGACTGTTGGCGACGAAGTGCTTGGTCATCGAGACCTCCGTGCGGAAGTCCTCGCCGCGATCGATCTTGTACGCGGCGTGCAGGACCATGAGTTTGCACTGGTACAACTCCACCGCCGAATCCGCGATCATCCACTGCACACCCTGCTTCTCGGCCAGCGTGGAGCCGTGTGAGTAGCGATGGATTGATCGATCGACCATCATGTCCAGGGCCGTCTCGGCTTGGGCGATCCATCGCATGCAGTGCGCGAGTCGGGCCGGTCCGAGTCGGGCCTGGCCCAGGCGATGGCCGTTCCCTCGTCCCCCGAGGATCTGGGCGTCACTCACGCGTAGATCGGTGATCACGATCTCGCTGTGACCGGTGGAGCCGTGCATCGTCTCGACTTCGCGTACGTCGTTCCAACCCTGGGAGGGAATGTCGATGATAAAGGCGGTCGTCGCACCCGACGAGCCCTCCGGGACGTCCAACTCCGTGCGGGCGATGAGGATCGCGAACTGCGCGCGGCGGGCGTTCGAGATGAACCACTTGTGTCCGTTGATGATCCACTCGTCGCCGTCGCGTACCGCGTTGGTTTGAATCAAGGTGGGATCCGAGCCGGCGACCTCGGGCTCGGTCATCGCGAAACACGACATGACACGTCCCTCGCACAGGGGACGCAGGTAGCGCTCCTTCTGGTCGTCATTCGCCCAGTGCAGCAACGTGTGCATGTTGCCCTCATCGGGGGCCATGCAATTCAGTACCCAGGGGCCGACACGCGTCTTGCCCGCTTCCGCTTGCACCATGGCGAGCGCCACGTGACCAAGGCCCATGCCGCCCCACTCCTCGGGCATGTGTGGCAGCCAAAGTCCGAGACCCTTGGCCTGTTCGCGCAAGTCCAGGATCGTCGCCAAGTACTCGCGACGCGAGAGGGACTCCTCGACGTCCTCGCGACGGGTCACCGCCGGAATGACCGTGCCCTGGATGAAGTCGCGGACGCGAGAGCGGATCTCTTCGTGTTCCGGGGAGAGCGTGAAGTCAATGGCCATGAAGCTCCTCAGGAGGTTCGCAAAAGGTCTTTCGACAATAGCGTCGTCTCGATGCGCGAAGGACCTTAGGTGTAACGGCTAGGTCGCCACGTTGGTAAAGAAAGGGTCCGCGACACCACTCTTCATATAGCGAGCGAGGCGCTCGAGGATCATGGCCCAGGTCTGTGCGGTGTAGGCCACGGCGTCCTCGCCGTGGCCCGACTCGAAGCCGAAGTGGCGAAACTGCACCACCGTCAAGTCGTCGTCGTCGGGCGAGGCGCTGAGCGACCACTGCCACGTTGAGCCAACCCAACCGGGAAAGCCTGACGTGACGGTCATCGACACGAGTGCGTCCTCGACGAGCGACACGGTGACGACCAAATCGACGGGTGCCTGCAGGAACCCGAATCGTGCGTCGGCGTCGCGAACGTCGCAGTCCGTCGTCCAGAAGGCCCGCTGTCCCTCGGTCGTTCGCAGCACGTTAAAGACGTCGCGTCGCGACCCCTCGACCGTGACGGCGAGTGCGATTCGGAACTCCACTACGACGCTCGCTCGACGTCGCCAGAGGACAGTGAATCGAGGGCGACGCTCACGACGGTGGCGCGAAGAACTCGAGCGCGATGTTGTCGGGGTCGCGAAACGACAGACCTGATCCGTAACGGGCGTCCACGATGGGACCGTGCGCGATGCCGAGTTCGTCGAGTCGCGACTCCCAGGATTCGAGCTCGGCGCGGTTAGCGCACTGGAACGCGAGGTGGTCAAGACCCAGTCGCCGTTCGTTGAACGCCGATGCATCGTCGAGGTCGGGAAACTCGTGCAGGCCGACGAGGGTCGTGCCACCGACGAGCCAGACCACGTGATGGAACGCGCCGGTGTCCTCATCGAGCACGGGCGCGGCATCGAAGAGCCGCCGATACCAGGGAACACTCGTTGTGAGGTCGCGCACGGTCAATGCGACATGGGTGATGGTCGGAAACTCTGGCATCGCGCCTCCCCGTTTTTTCGAACCCTAACAAAGTCGTCGGCGCGTTGCTCGGGTAGCGATCTGGGCCGATACGCTCATCGCCAGTAACCGCAACTCGCGAGGAGACGACACCATGTCACTTGAAGGTACCTACGAACCGAGCCCCTCAGAGTGGGTCCGCAATCAGGTGGCGACGTACGAGGCGTCGGGCGGGACCGAGGCCAACACGCTGCTCGACACGGGGATGCCGATCATCGTGGTCACGACACGTGGCAACCGGTCCGGGAGCATTCGAAAGACGCCACTCATGCGCGTGGAACATGATGGCGCCTACGCCCTCGTCGCCTCCCAGGGCGGAGCCCCCACGCACCCCGTGTGGTACTTCAACATCAAGGCCGCGCCGTCGTCGGTGCGGATCCAGGACGGCCCCGAGCCCTTCGACGTCGACGTCCACGAGGCGACCGGCGACGAGCGGGCGCTGTGGTGGAGCGGGCCGTCGCGGCCTATCCTCCCTACGCGGAGTATCAGACCCGCACGGAGCGCACGATTCCCGTGCTCGTCGCGACCAGGCGAACGTGAGGAGCGAGCACCCGCCGCTACGAGGGCTCGTAGGTGCCGTGACCTTCGATGACGAGTGACCCGTTAAAGACGAGGACCTCACAGACGCGCTGACCAGTCTGGTTGCGATAGTTGATGACGAGTGTGTCGACACCGGCGTAGATGCCCTCCAACGTGAAGCGCAGGTCCGCGTTGCGCCGGAGTCCCTCGGTCCAGTACGCGCGCAGATCGTCCTTGCCGCGAACGTAACCATTCGAAGAGTCGATGATTCGTTGCGCCAGCGGCGACGAGAAGACGACGTCGTCGTGAAAGTGACTGAGGATCGACTCGATGTCGTGCGAGTTCCAGGCTTCGAGCCATTCGTTGGTGAATCGTTGGGCGAACGCACTATCCATTGAGCGAATGTAGCGGACCGCGCTCGCTACGGGAGCCGGTACGCCACGATCTGGGGTGAACCGCCGTGTCGCGTGGCGGACTTGAGTCCTCCGGCGGGGACGATGATCGTGTTGCCCGCGATGGCGAGGGCGCTGTTGGTCGTCGTCGGGAGCCGTAGTCGCAGCACGACCGCCCCGGTGGCGCGATTGATCGCCAACAGCTCGACCGGTGTAGAGCGTCGTGACGAGCAGGTTGTTCACGACCGTTGCGGCGCCGAGTGGGAGTTGGGCGACCTTGTCGTCCCACTGGACCTTGCCGGTCGTGAGATTGAGCGCCTCGATCTCACCCGACTCCTTGACGTGCTTGGGCACGACGCCCACGACCTGGGACGTACTCGTGTAGCGAAGTGCGAGGTTGATCGTGTCCAGGTAGACGCTGTTGCCCGCCACGGCGAGGTTGGTCAACACGCCGCCCAGTGAACCGGGCTCGTACGTGAAGGGGACCTTGAGAGTCTGGTTATGATTCAAGAGGCCGAGCGAGTCGCCGTCGTGACCGTTGTGCACGCCGACGGGCGTCTGCCAGAGCAGGTGACCAGTCGTGGCGTCAAGCTCGTAGACGATGCCCATCTTGCCGCTCGCGACGATCACCGGCCGACTCGCGACGGTCGTCGAGATCGGCGAGGTCTGCAGGTCGAAGTCCTTGAAGTCGTTGGGCACGGCCTGGAAGTACCATCGCAGCTTGCCCGTGCGAACGTCGAGGTTCACGTCACTGTCGGTGTAGAGGAGTCGCTGGGGACTCGTGATCGCGTTCGAGAGTTGCTGATAGGGATTGCCCGTGCCGAAGGTCACCGAGCCGTCGGTGCCCACGAGCGGCGTCTCCCACGCACCGCCCGCTCCCACGCCGAGTGAGATGATGCCCTGGTCGGGAGTCTTCACCGTGTTGAACGTCCAGAGCAGGTGCCCACTCTTCGCGTTGAGGGCGAGCAGGACGCCGCCGCCGGGCGCGTCGCCGTACTGGCTCGCCGCGAATTCGACGCCATTGGCGACGGTCGGCTGGATACCGAAGGTGCCTTGGCCCTTCTTCAGAAGGTGCCGATCGACCCACAGGACGTGACCGTTCACCGCGTTCAGCGCGAAGGCGTGGGTCGGAGTGAAGCCGAACACGACGCCGTTCGCGACGGCGACCCCGTTGGGTCCCGGTCCACTGAGTTCGGGCTTGTCGACGTAGTACTTCCACAGCAGCGAGCCGTTCGAGAGGGAGAGGGCGTAGACGTTGGAGTAGAGATCCTGGACGTACACGACGCCGTGCACGACGACGGGTGTCGCCGCGAGCGAGCCCAGATGCTGGAGACTCTTGGCGGCCTTGCCGGTGAGGTGGAACGACCAGACCTTGCGCAGCGTTCGCACGTTGGTGATCGTGATCGTCGAGTCGCTCGCCACTCGCGTATTGGCCAGATTGCCGTTGGGATAGGGCCAAGAACCAGTCGCCTCGTGGGGCGCCGCGCCAGCGAAGCCCGCGTTCGCGGCGAGTAGGACGCCCACCACCGCGGCCCCAACGGCCACTCGCTTGCTTGCGATCACGGTCACTCCCCTGTGACGTCGCGTCCGTGCACGCTGCGAACGCCTTCCCTCGTCGAAGGTACCGCCTGGGCCGACCTGACGCAATGGCCGGCTCTCCGCGACGGACGACAGCGTCAGCCTTCGGTGATCGTGCCCCCGGGCACGATGGCCAACTCCGCGTGTGCCAAATGGACCTGTCCATCGGGAACGGCCGTGGGGATGAGTGCCGCCGCGACGACGGCGAACATCGTGATGACGGCGAGGAACAGGAATCCGTGCGCGTAGCCCGACTCGGCGGGCAGTCCGCTTCGCAGCAGTGTGGACGTGACGATGCTCGACATGACGCCGGCCCCGACGGCACCGCCGATGGTTCGGATGTTCGCGTTCATGCCACTGGCGACACCGGTCTGCGCGGGCGGCACCGCGAGGACGATCAGATTGGACATCGCGGAGAAAGCGAGTCCGAGCCCCACGCCCAGACAGGCACTGGCGATGTAGATCTCCCACGTGGCGTCGTGGGCGAAGGCGAGCACCACGTAGCCGAGACACGAGATCGCCGAGCCGAGGATGACGGCGAACTTCGAGCCGTATCGAGCCGCGATCTTGCCCGAATAGAGACCCAGGACGAACATGCCGAGCGTCATCGGCAAGAGATAGAGACCCGACACGACCGTGCTGGCCCCGAATCCGTAGCCCGCGCTTCGTGGTGTCTGGAGGAACTCCGGGAGGAAAGCCATGGCCGAATAGAGGCCGACACCGAAGATGAAGGAGACCAGGTTGTTCGTCCACACTGCCGGGCGGCGCATCATCTTCATGTCGATCAGAGGAGCGGCGACCGTCGTCTCGACCTTGATCCACACCGCGATGAGCACCGCCGACGCGACGAGGAGTGCAATCACGCGCGGTGAACCCCACCCCCAAATCGGAGCTTCACTCACACCGAGCAGAATTGCGACGAGCCACGCGGACAGCGCGATCGCGGCCCACCAACTGATCCGGCCCTTCGTGCGCACGGGCGACTCGGGGACGAACAGATAGGTGAACAGCGCCGCGACGCTCGTCATGATGAGGGGGATCCAGAACAGCCAGTGAAAGCCCAAACTGGAGATGATCGGACCGCCAATGACCAATCCCGCGCCACCACCGACGGCGGTCATCGCCGCGATCGTCCCGATGGCCGAGGGAAGCTTCTCCTTGGGGAACTCGTCGCGAATGATGCCGAAGGAGAGTGGCATCACGCCGCCGCCGACTCCCTGCACGACGCGCCCGATGATCAAGACGGTGATTGAATGGGCCACGGCAGCGACGATCGACCCGACGGAGAGCGCCACCAGCGTCGCGATCAGGACGTGTTCCTTGCCGATCATGTCGCCCAGACGGCCCATGATCGGCGTAAAGATCGATGCCGAAAGCAGGTAGGCCGTGATCACCCACGTCACCGTGTTCTGATTGGTGTGCATCACCGACTGAATCGTGGTGAGGGCCGGAATCACCAGCGATTGCAAGAGTGCGTAGGCGGTCACGCCGACGACGAGGACCGCGAAGGTCATTTTGTAGTTCGCGCGTTCGAGTGAGGCGGTCAAGAGGGTCCCGTCGGTTTTCGAGTGCCATCAAAATACACGTCCGCGCCCGAAATCTGACCCTTCGTGGCCAGAAAGTGAGTCAATCGCTCGCGGGTCGATCCTCAAATGCTTTGGTCGCCACGCAGAACTCATTGCCCTCGGGGTCCTCGAGCACCGTCCAGCCGTGGAATCCCCAGTCGATTCGCTGCACGACGCTCGCCCCGAGCTCGAGTAACGAATCGACCGCGGAAGGATCGGGGTTGATGAGATCAAGATGCACGCGGTTCTTCGAGCGTTTCGGTTCACTGACCTTGTTGAAGTACCAAGCCGGTTCATTTCGGCTCGTGTCGGTGCCGCCAATGGACGCAAAGTCGTCGCTGCTTCTCTCATCGATCGCCCGACCCGTCACGGCCGACCAAAATCGCGCCATCGTCATGACGTCATCGCAGTCAAAGGTGATATTGCCAACCCGAAAGACCATGGATCTCCAATGTTCGCGCGGTGACTACCGGAGCGTCAGCTCACTTTGGCAACTCTTGCAGTACGTTCGCGATGTTTGCAACCGGGCCAACAACAGGGGCGACGTTGACCCACTTCGAGTTCCTCCTGGGTTCGTCGAATGCGCCGCTGACGGGTCACTGCCTGTTTGGCGTCTTCCACCCAACAGATGAACTCATTTCGAGCGAGCGGCGTGATGTCCTTCCAGGCGCCGAGCGCCGGTGCATTGGCCAGCAGGGCAGTGCGCAGATCCGACGGCAGTTTGTGGACGACGCCGCCAGGAACTCGTTCAACGCTCACGATGTGAGATTACCGGCGCCGGCGATCCTGGGGACGACGTCTGCGGCGAAACGATCATGTCATGGTGCGGCGGCAGCGTGCAGCACTGTGAGTGCCCCATCCAGTGCCGCTTCCAGCGGACGAATCGACTTGCTGGTCTGGGTGAGGAAAAGCCCCCCTTGGAGCGACGCGAAGGTTGAGAGCGAAAGCGCATCAGGACTGGCGAAGGCCTTGAGAGCACCGGCGTCGCGCATGCGAAGGAGGCCATTGAAGAGAAGTCCACGCCACTGGTTCAAGTACGCGGTCGCGAGTCTCGCCGCATCGTCGTCACGACCGATGAGCTCTCTCGCCAACGCACTGATCGGACAGCCCCAGAAGGTTTGGGAAACGTAGTGGTCCAGCACGAGTCGACGCCAGCCTTCCCACGCATCCCAGGAGTCCAGTTGGTCGAGGAAAGGGCGCTGGGCGGTGAAGGTCCGCTCCGCCTGATGCGTGATGACCGCTGCGATGAGGTCTCCCTTTCCCCCTGGGAAGTAATGGAAGAGTTGACTCTTACTCGTCGACGTGACCGCGCGAATGTCGTCCAGACTCGTGGCATCCACGCCTCGCTCTTGGACCAATTGGGCGGCTCGAAGCACGATGCGCTCGCGCGTGGCCGATCCTTTCGCAGTCAACTTCGAACGTTCAACCACGCGACCGATCGTAGAGGTATGGACCACACAGTCCATTGATGCTTCACAGTATTGGACCATGTGGTCCAGTCGATTGAAAGTAGGTCAAGGGGATCTGCGATCGACCTCATACGCTTTCCCTGTGCAACGAGTCCTCGTGACGGGAATGTCGGGAACAGGTAAGTCCACTGCGCTGCGCCTGCTCGCGGAGAAGGGCTTCGTGACGGTGGACACCGACACGGACGAGTGGAGTCGTTGGGAAACGCTCCCCGATGGCACGCTCGACTGGGTGTGGCGCGAAGGCGTCATGCGAGACCTTCTTTCGACGCCGCGCACGACGCCACTCTTTGTCGCCGGCTGCAAGACGAATCAGGGTTCGTTCTATCCGTTCTTCGATCACATCGTCCTTCTCAGCGCTCCCCTGGAGGTGTTGTTAGAGCGCGTGGCGACGAGGGCGAACAATCCCTACGGCAACAGACGCGAGGAGCGCCAGCAGATCGCCGAGTACGTGGCGACGATCGAACCTCGCCTGCGTGCTTCGGCGACAGTCGAGATTGAGACGTCAGTTCCGCTTCTCGATGTTGTGGATCAACTCGCCGCTCTGGTCCAGGGGCCGTCAAGTTGACGGTCGAACCGGCCCGCGGCGTCTAGTGCCAGTCACGGATCGCCCGGCCCAGCGTGGCGCTCACCTCGCTCGTGAGCAGCGGCGCCAGCGAAGCTGCGGTCACATCCCCCCGTACGCGGTCGCACGCGTGGAAGCACTGCCAGAATCGAACGAGTCCTTCACGGCCGTCGCTCGCGAACATCTTTGCCGCGAGCCGCTGCCAGCGATACTGGTACCAGACATAGTTCAGCGGGTCCATGGAGTCGTCACCACCCGTGTAGTGAGCTTGTAGCTCCTCGAGCGTGCTGTACCCATCACGGCGCATCCGCGTCGCGAGGTTTCGACTGGCGGCGCCAACCGTCGAGAGCACCTCGAGGGTGGGCAGACTCGACGGACGTTGGGTGGCGACGAACGCGTGAAGAGCCAGGTTGACGAAGATCTCGCTGAGCCAGAACGTGGGGAGCCGCAAATCTCCCAGCACCTCGAACGCGTGTCCCAGTTCGTGGATCGTCACGAGGTCGAAGAACGGCTGTAGGTCGACACCGCCCGCGCCGTCGCCGTAGGTCGTACGCACTTTCGAGTATCCGCGCGGTGAAGCACGACGGAGATCTTCGACGATGCCCGACCAGAAGTCACTCGTGCCGGCGGGCATCAAGATGATGCCGGGGCGCAACTCATGCTCGTCGTCTCTGAAGAACGGCAAGCCGTAGGGCGCGCGACCAGACCAGTCCGTCCGGTTCGCCACGATGAGAGCGATATCGGGCGTGACCTGGGAGAACAGGCCCGAGAAGTAGTGATAGGCGTCGGCCGCCAAATCGGCTGACACCTGTGCGCGCTCGTGCGCTCCCTCGCTGTAACGCACCTCGAAGGGATAGCCGTCGAGTCGCGAAAGGTTCGATCCAACGGCCACGCGTGAAGGTTAGGCGTCCACGTTGACAGAACCGCGAGGGCCGGTCCCACTACGCTCCGGGCATGACCGAGCAGATTGAAATGCTGAGCGGCCTCGATCGGCTCCGTGCGACGACCGTCGTTCTGCAACGTGCGCGCCTTGCCGATCCGCTGGCCGGTATGTGGGAGGCAGCTGACGTGCAGTGGTGGCACGGCCGCCCACGCATCACGGACGAGGTGGCGCTACCGGTTTGGTTCGACGACGCTGGCCCCGTCGCGGCGGCCGGACTCACCGCGTCGGGCGAGAGCTGGCAGGTCGACGTGTTCACCCTGCCAGGGTCAACGCTCGTGGCTGACGTGTGGGCCGCGACGATGGACGTCGCTCGCCGCCTGCACGAGGGTCCGTTCGAGCTACTCGTACACGAGGACGACACGGAGTTGACACAATTGGCCCTGCACGACGACTTCGCGTTCGACGAGGAATTGTCTGGCACCACGTGGATGGACGCCGCACTGCGACCATCTGTCGAACGCAGCGAGGGCTTCAGGTTGGTCGATCGCAGCCAACGACCTGGCACGCCTCATCCGATGATCAAGCGCAACGGTGCGTCGATAGAGGCGCGGTTGAACGAGTGCTCGCTGTATGAACCGGCTCTCGACCTGGCGGTCGAGGACAGCGAAGGAACGGTTGCCGGCTACGCGCTGTTCTGGTTCGACGAGCGAACCGGCGTGGGACTCCTCGAACCCATGCGCGTGGAGGACGACTATCAACGCCGTGGCTTGGCGCGGGTCCTCTTGACCAACGGCGTCGCCCGATTGAGCGACAGAGGCGCCAAGCGGATCAAGGTTGGTTTTTCCAGCGAGGGAGCTCGAGCGCTCTACTGCGGCGCCGGCTTCGTGCAGACCTCGGTCGATCGGCTGCTGGTTCGCCCGCCCCGAGCGACTTGACATATTCCTAGATAGGAATATGATGATCGCGTGACCCGATCCCCTGCCCCCGTCGATGTCTTTACTGCCATCGCTGAAGAACATCGACGTGAGATTCTCGACGTCTTGGTCGGGGGTGAGTTGTCAGTCGGTGCGATCGTTGACGAAATCGGCATCTCACAACCTCAGACGTCCAAGCACCTCCGGGTGCTCGGACAAGTCGGCCTCGTGCAGTGCCGCGCCGCGGGACGCCAACGGCTCTATCGCTTGAATCCTGAGCGACTTCGACCACTGCACGAGTGGTCGGCCAAGTACGAGCGGATGATGAACGGGCGCCTAGATCGCCTCGAAAGCTACCTAACCGACCTTCAACGCGCGATCACAGACCAAGGGACAACAGAAAAGAGTGACTCATGAAGAAGAACCGACACGGCTCGGCCACGACGGAGATCGTCAGCGACTGCGAGGTCAAGACCCAGCGGTCGTTCGACGCGCCGATGACCCTCGTCTTTGACGCCATGACCAAACCCGAGCACGTCCGCCGTCACTTCAGTCCCGACCCCGAGCCGTTGCACATTTGCGAGATCGACCTGCGCGTGGGCGGCGACTATCACTACGCCTGGTACGCGCCGAATGGGTACGAGTGTGTCTTTCGCGGGACATTCCTGGAGCTCGACCCGCCGAAGCGCCTCGTCGCCACGTGGCGCTTCGAGGGCTGGCCCGACGACGAAGCAATCGAGACGATGACCTTGAGCGAAGTCGATGGCGTCACGACGATGACCGACATCCTTCTATTCAAGGATCGATCACACCTCGGCGATCACTTCCAGGGCGACTCGCGAGGCATGCAGACGAGCTTCGATCAACTCGAAGACCTCATCGCGACGCTTCAAGCCTCATAATCCACTTCCCCACCCGGTCCAGACAGTTCCGTGTGCGACCGCACGCGTGGTGCTGCCACTACGATGACGCGTTCGCTGCAGCTCTAGCGAGACTTCTTCACGTTCAGGGTCGCCGCCTCACGCACGATCGATCGCAAGGCGACGACGGGAACTCGTTCGCCCTCCCGGAAGTCGATCGCCCGGACACCCTTGCTGTCCAAGCGGGTGTTGAAGAGCCCTTTTGGGTCTGTGACCAGTGCGCCTTTGGGGAACGTCAAGCGCACGGCATTCTTGAGTAGATCGCACACGCAGACGTTGCCGTTGAGGTACCACACGGCAACTCCCTCGGGCTTGGACGGTTTCTTCCACTTCACTTCCTCGATGATCGAGGAGTTCGAGCTCAGAATTATCCCGCGAAGACGCGCCAACATCTCGCCTCGCCAATCATTGGACTTTGCGATGATGGCGTCAATCTCTTGACTCGCAGCAGACACCCGGCTCCAATCGTGTGGCCACACGTTAGTTCAGCCGCGCAACGATTCACGCGGTCCGCGTTGGTTGGGACGGTAGGCGTCAACCCGGCAAATGTCCTTCACTCTTGTAGATCTTGCAGAGCGCGGCTCGCTGTCCGGCATCGAGATCTGCGTCGGGGGTCGAATCGGGAATGCGCCCACGACCGACGTCGTTGTCGTGCGAGGGAGGGAGCTTGAGATAGCCCTTACCCTCGATCGAGAGCAGCTGCTTCATCGTGCAAGTCGCGCTCAATGAACTGTGCGAGCAGCCGGCCAACGAGATCGAACTGACGGCCAGGGCGAAGGCCAGGACCACCACGCTGCGTCTGCGTCTCATCGATGCGAGACCGCCGTGGTGATCAAGAAGACGGGCACCGTCGAAGCGATTCCTTCGAATTCGGCGATGTCGGCATTGCGATCGACCGCGATGTGTGGACGGGCGCCAGGCACTTGTTGCAAGTAGCGCTTGATGATGGGCGCGCGCTCGGGGATGTCGACCTCTTGCAGGTGGCATGCGCGGGCGTGGCGATGTCGAATGATCACGTCGCCGTTGGCCGCTCGAACGTTCTTCACCCAGTTGCAGTCCTCCCCCAGCATGGACACCAAGTACGAATTCCCGTCGGCGGTGGCCATACCGAGTGGGAATTGAACGGGCACTCCGGTGCGGCGTCCCGTGACCTCGAGCGTCACCCAACGACGAGGAGCGAGTCCCAGACCGAAGATCATCGACCAAACTCGCGCGAACCGTCGAGCGGTGGCGTTGCCCCGGTTGCCCTGATACATCGCACGCAGCTCGTCACTCGTGAAATACGGACGGAACTTCATAATCGAACCCTATTCCTCACAGAACTGACTTCGTCGTTGATCGCGACGAGGTCGTGGAACCCGGTCAGCTAGCTTCTGGAGCGACCCGTGAGTACGCAGAACTCATTGCCTTCTGGATCGGCGAGTACGACCCACGACACCTCTCCCTGTCCGATGTCGACGCGCGTCGCTCCGAGTGCCATAAGGCGATCGACCTCCCGGTCGCGGTCAACGGGACGAAAGTCAAGATGGAGTCGATTCTTGCCGGACTTCTTCTCCGGCACTCGGATGAACAACAGACCGGGAAGTCGATCGGGCGTCGGGCGGATCTCAACGACGTCCGTCGACTCGTCTACGACCACCCAACCCAGAGCTTTCTGCCACCACAGTCCCAACGCGTGAGGATCCTGGGCGTCGACACTCACTTGCTCCCACTCGAGGTCCACATCGTGAGGATCAGTGGATTCCATGAAAACCCCCTAACGTGACCACAAGCCCGGTGACGACAATCGCACGTGACGACTACGCCGGATGTGCTTCGAGGTAGTGCATCTCGAAAGGATCGGCCAGGAGCGGAGCGAGCAGATCCAACATGCCGGTCTCCACTCGCCACGTGAGGTACGCCTCTTGCTGAGCTCTGGAGTCCCACTCTTCAATCAACAAGATGGTGTCGGGGTTGTCACTGTCCACGAACGTCTCCACGGAGCGACATCCGTCGAACGCTCGCGTGTCGCCGAGCGATGTGCTGAACGCGTCCAACAACACCGCGCCCATTCCGGGATGGCACTTGAAGAGCAAAGTCACCTTCTGCATAGTCGACCTCTCACTCGTCGGCGTGCACGAGACCTTCAACCTGAGGGCTAGCAGCGCGACGCACATTCTTATCCCAGAACGGGGCCGTTCGCACGAAGGCTCACAACCGTCCAAGAAGAAGGGCCAGGTCTTCCAGGGTTCGTGGGCCGGTCCATCGAGTCAATCTTCAAGTGGTTCTGATGCATTGACCACACGTCGACGCGAGCCAACTCTTGTCGGGTCCGCGAAAGAAACGAGAACCACTGACATGGCTGCGAAGGTGAGTGCATTCCTCGCGATGAACGCGTAGATCGCGCTCCAGGCCGTCTGTTCACCTGGTTGACGAAAGATGAACCAGGGGACGAGCATGAGGATCCCCGCCACCAACGACGTACGAGCGAGCGAACAGTTCCAACCGAGCTCCACGGGCATGAGGAACAGCAGGGGTGCGAACGCGAAGTAGTGGTCCCACGCAATTGGTGCGCCGACGACACTCACGATCAAGAGGACGACCACAGCGCTCAGTTCGAGTGATCGTCGCCAAAGCCGGTGTGCGGCAATGAGACCGACAATGAGCACGACGGCCGAAACGGCCAGTTTTTCGTCAGAGTTGAGAAGACCCGAATGGAAAGGCGGCCGCGAAAAGACCGCGGCGACGCTCGAGTTCTTGAGGGCGTTCCCCTCCCCGGTGAGACGCTGGAAGTCCTCTCCCCCGATCATTACCTTCGTTATGAAGGTTTCGGCGCTTTTGGGCCACATGAGACACGCCAGTCCGGTGATGAGGGCGAAAGTACCCATGGCAGTAAAGGCAGCGCGCCACTCCCTGCGCAGCAACCAGGCCACGATGAAGAGGCCCGGATAGAGCTTCAACGCCGTCGCCACCCCAACGAGGACGCCTTTGGCGGGCCCGCGTAGGACCAAGAAGTCGAGCACCACCATGAACACAATGAACGTCGCGGTCTGACCCCACGTCAGACACTCCGCGATGGGCGGGAAAACGACGGCACAGATGACTGACGACCACGCGGCGGTGCCCATGGTGAGAAGCAGAGTGCGATCAAAGAGATAGTGGAGTACGCCAGCTATGGCACCCGCGAGGGCGACGAGCGTGGCCACGTTCCACAGGAGTGCCAAGTGTGACGCGGGCACCCACAAGATGGGCCAGAACAGCAAGATCGCGCCAGGCGGGTACGTGAAGGCGAAGGTGCCGAACGGCACGTAGACGTTGCCCGTCTGTTCGAGCGTGTGCAGATTTCGCAGTCGCCCAAACAGATCCGCGAAGTCGTAGTCGTAGTGCGTCGTGAATGTGAGGACGGTTGGGTGATCGACGAACCACGACATTGCCAACAAGGCAATGCATCCCGACGCAGCGAACACCATCTGGAGACGCCGCGACCGGGAGCGGCGCGACAGTGAACTTCGCAGATGAGTCAAACGCCCGTCAACTTTCTGATCCGGTGGTCGCGAGACCAGCAAGACCTGGGACGAGGCAACTTAACAAAGCGAAGGATGACATCGTCCCAGAATTGGTGAGAAAATCCTGAGTTTCCCGAATCGACCAATGCGGGGTGCACGTCACGGCCGTGCTCCGATGTCCATGAAAACGGGCGTCGCATGAATTGGCCTTCGCTAGTTCGTCGAGTCGTCAAGGGATTAGAGTCACGCACGATGGCACCGTCCTTGTCTCCGAGTGGACGCCCACGGTCAGAAGAAATCCTCCTCGCCTTGCGTCAGTCGAAGTTGACGGGTCTCCTTGATCGTGTGGCACAGTCACGCGGGTGGTTTTGGCCCGTCATCTCGACGTGTGTCGCGGCAGTTGGTGTGGCCGTGTTAGCAATCTCCCATCGAATGATTGACCTCGGTACCTATCTGTTGGGAGGCGCACACGCTTATCGGCCCGACCTTTATCGCGTGGTGTACCCACCGACGCACTTGGGCTTCACGTATCCACCGTTCGCGGCAGTCCTCTTCTCGCCGTTGTCGCACCTCCCGGTCCACGTCGATCAGGTCCTCTTTTCGGGCCTGAGTCTCGCAGCGCTCGTCGGTCTCCTCTTCATCGCCCTACGGGTCACGTGTCCCACACTCGATCGACGTTCCGCCACATGGTGGGCGATGGCTCTCGTCACTCCGGTCGGACTACTTGACCCGGTCCGCGAGACCTTCCTTCTCGGACAGGTGAACATCCTCTTAGCGCTCGCGGTCATTGCGGATATGACGCTCGTCCCGGTCCCACGACGTGGCTACCTCGTGGGCGTCGCCGCAGCGATCAAGCTCACACCGCTCATCCTCATTCCCTATCTGCTCTTCACGAGACAACGCGGATCGTGGTTGCGGGCCGTTGGCGCCTTCATCGGCGCCGGAGCCCTTTCCGCGCTGCTCACCCCGAGAGCATCGTGGACCTATTGGTCGCACGACGTCTGGAGGCCGAACGGAGCGGGGTGGTTGCCGTGGGTGGGCAATCAAGGTGTCGTGGGCGTCGCTGATCGACTCGTGGGTCACACCATCAGCACCACGACGATGTTTACCTTGGTCGCGTTGATCTCAGTGTCCGGACTCTTCATCGCGGTCCGAGCGTACAGAGAGATCTCTCCGCTCCTGGGCTTGCTCGTCATCGAGTCGGTCGAGTCCATGGCCTCACCCGTATCGTGGTCGCACCACTTCATATGGGTGGTCCTCTTGATCGCGTGGCTCGCGCTGGCTCCCGATCGACCGGTTCACGGTGAGTGGTGGGCGCTCGTGGTTGCGGTGGTCTTCTGGGCGGCCCCGTTTTGGTGGGTCCCCCACGGGCCGAGCGTACGGTTTGCCGGACGGGGTTGGTTGAGCCCGCTTTCTGACTCGTTCTTCCTTGTCCTACTCGCTGTAGTGGCGGCGACGGCCTATCGCATAGTGTCCGTCTCGCGTGCGCGTCGCTCGGCGCCGCGTCCGTTCGACGAAGGAACTATTTCAACGAACAACACCGAATTCCCCGGCGCACCTATCTGACACCCGTGTATTGCACATTCGTTCCATTCGTATCCTTGAAATTTCCGACGATGCGGTTCCCGGTGATCGTGCCGACATTTCGTGACCGATAGCTCGAACCTTCGGTGATCGTGAAGACATATCTGTTGCCGGTCACGTGACAGCCGATCAGGTGATAGAGCGAGCTCGCGGTGATGCCGGTACACGCACCCGTTGCTCGGTTTTCGCTCTTGATCGTTATCCCCAGATAGCCACCAGAAATTTGCCATCGACCGACGAAGTTCGCATTGCCCTGCGCAAACGCCGGCTGAACCGCAAGAAGCAGGGAACCGGAGAGTGCGAGCAAGATGGTCGCCAGCGAGGTTCGCAGAACTCGGTGACGTTCGTTTGCAGTGGAGGGCCGAGATGTGACATTGCACCAATACTCTGAAAATGACATGTTGCCCTTTCATGATTCGACTAAACCCACCTGCAACCTAATCGTTCGTCGCACCTCTGCAAGGATGCTCCCGCTTCAAATGAGGGAACGCTGTTGATGTTCGCTCGACGTGCACGGCTCAACCTTTGACTGATTAGCAAGCCCTACGGGGACGTGCCCTGTATCAGAGACCTTCACTTGATAGGGCGGATTGTCAATACGGCATTGGGGTCTACGGCTTTCGAACCACGAGTAGTGCGGTTGAGACTGGCCTCTCGCCATTTCTGGCGTGATAGTAGAGACGACCATTCGCGTAGAGAGAGGTCGAGTCACCGCCATCGAGGTTGAGGGCCGTGACGACATGAAGCGACCGGAGAAGACCAATCAATTGGTGACCCGTGGCACCCGACTTGTCGTCAGTGCCGCCGACAATCAGGATGATGGTCTGATTCGATGCGGTCCAGCCGATCACCGTCCGGGCGTACTTCTGTCTCATATACAGATCAGCCGCGCTCAATGGCAGCGCAGTCCCGTGATCAAGAAGGATTGGATGACCGCCGATGTTGTCGCACCCTCCCGTAGAAGTGGTGGTCATGTTGACGGTGTCCCCCACTTGAAGCGACGCGAACGATGATCCGACAGGCACGGAGATGTCCACGTCGCCGGCTCGTACCCTCACGGCGTCAGCCGTGTGAGCCACGAGCTCCAGTTCGGTCGAAGCATTGATGGTGGTGGGGCTCAAGGGCGCAAAGATCGTGGGCAACGTCGTCGTCGTGGTCGTTGGACCTGTGGTGACGGTCGGCGACGATACCGTGCTCGTCGTTGTCGTGGGAATAGTGGTCGTCGCCGTCCCCGTGGTCGCACCGAGCTGAGTGAACTCGTACGTCAGTCGATTCGGCGAGGATGGCGTCCGCAGTGCGTACGGAGCCGTGAAGAGCAGGTTGCCCGCAAGGGGCAGATTCACCGCGGGGTACTTCATCGGCAGTTCCTGGTTCACTGACGAGATCGGAACATTCACGCCATTGACGTTGACATTGATGCTCCAGTCGAGATTCTCTCCGACATCTTGCCCGTCGAGGCTCACCTGTTGATGGGAAATCTCTGGCGTATGAAGGAGAACACAGTCTTGTATGACTCCCCCGACCTCGTCACCGGGATCGGGTTGGCCTTTAGGCGTCACGTCGTAGTAGTCGCCGTTTACCGCGGCGACGCATCCGACGGTGCTCCGACACATGGAGCTCGGCGTCTCCAAGCCGCCGTCGACTTCGTGGTTTGCGAGGTCTGACTCGAGCGAGAAGTTCGAACCGTCGAAGGTCAGCACGCGGACCGCCGTGCGCACACCGAACGGCTTCCCGTTCAATTGCCGCACGAGCAGCCCGCTTGGCGTGTTCAAAGAAGCGTGCGACGCACTGGCGTAGGCGTCCACCACGAACGGCAAGACCGTGACGAACGCGACCGTCACCGCAACAGCCGCGACCGCTCGAGAGCGCGCTCTTGAATTCCGATTGCCCACCGACAATTCTCTGTCCGGTTCTGCAACGCCGCGCGAATGCAACTGCTTCGACGTGCGAATCATCTTGTCACGATAGAACGCTCGTCCAGAGATATCAAAGCGGCACTGCAAGTGAAGCGATAAGCGCGTCTTCGAAAACCGCTACAGAACGATCGCGTCGCGTTCGTCGTTCGAGTCGACGGTCGATGCTCGTACGAGTGACGCCGTCGTCTCGGCCATCACCTGACTGTGATCGATGTTCAAAAGGCGAATCCAACTCTGTTGCCCCATCGTCAGCGCTATGAAGCATCCCATTTCGACCACTTCTTCCTCCGAGAAGTGCGAATACAGTCGGACCCAAAAACCGTCGTCAGGATCGAGTCGCCACGTGATGGCCTCGGCATACGCGAGAGCGGCACGCTCGCGTTCAGAGTAGCGACCCGACGTCTCAAAATTCATAAGTTCATCGAGCTTTCCTTCTGACAGACCGGTCGAGCGGGCTGCTTCGCTTCGTTGATTGCCGCAGTATTCGCATTTGACTGACCGCGACACGTACACGCGGCACAGCTCCTTGACCTCATGATCGACGACACCGTTGCGAAAAAGTCTCTCCCAAGCCTGATCGAAGGCCCAGAACGCCGCCGGGGAGTGGGCGCGAATTGCTGAGCTCTCCGGACGGGGCGTGCCCTCTTGGGCGCAGCGCTTCATCACTTCCAGCATCGCTTCATCCATCTCTGATGGTGGGAAGTACGGGATTCTTTGCTTCGATGGGGACATGAGGTTCCTCTCGCTTGCACGTCGATGGACTTCACATTAGTTACCGCGACGGTGCAGTGGATTGTCGTCACCCACGTGGGGCTCGATCTTCATCGTGTGAACCCCATCGATCGCGACACGACACGGTCTTGTAACGTCACCGAAGTGGAGATCGTCGAACCGGCACGTGTGGAGAAGCGGTCCGCACGCCCCTACGTGGGGATTCGTGTCGTGACGCCGTTCCGAGGGATGTTGTCAGTCCGAGACCGGCTTCTGTCGGAGGTGCGTTCCGAGATTAAGGACCTCGGCATCGAGACCGTCGGCTACGGCTTCTTGCGGCTGTACGTTGTCGACATGGAAGGTCTGATGGACCTCGAGGCTGGCTACTTCACCACTGGACCTGCGCCGATTCATCTTTCGAGTCTCCAAGCAGGTTCGACGCCTGCCGGGAGTTACGCGACCATGACCTACAAAGACCATGCCCGACGAGCGAACCAGGCGTTGCAAGATTGGGTGCGCGAGCATGGCTTGGAACTTGAGCGTCGTACCGTCCCCAAAGGAGACGAATTCGCGTGCCGCTATGAAGCCTTCTGGACTGACCCTGCGGTCGAACCGCGCAAGACAAGGTGGTCAGTTGAGTTGTCTATTCTTCTGGCCAAGTAGTGACAACGTTGAACCCGGAGAAGGAAGCATCGGTGGAAGCGTCACGGGGTCTCGATCTAGGAATCGAGATCGCACCACGAGGCCTACCAAACCTCATTGGCCTCGATCGTCAACCTACACTCGTCGAGTGTCCATGTCCTCAGGGTCGTCAGCCGGCAACAGTCCATCCGCCCAACTTTCTCCTTACCTGAGACCGGGCGAACTCCTGCTGTGGAGTGGACGACCGGACCCGAACGTCCGCTTCACCGGCGCCGATGCGTTTCTGATTCCCTTCAGCATCATGTGGGCGGGCTTCGCGTTCTTCTGGGAGTCAGCCGCGTTCAGAAGCGGCGGCCCCATCTTCTTCAAGCTCTGGGGAATCCCCTTCGTGGCGATGGGGCTGTACATCGTGTTTGGTCGTTTCATTGTCAAACGACGCAGAAAACTGGGCACCGCGTACGGCATTACAAAACAGCGAGCCCTCATCGCCACGGGTGCGACGTCGATGGCAGACTTTCCACTCGGCACCGCACCAACTGAGGTCTCGAAGAAGCGTGACGGCCGTCACGTGTCGGTGATATTCGGACAGTCATCGGGTACGCGGATGTCAGCGATGTACGGGAACACCGGATTCGAGTACTTTGCGCGAGGTCGGGCGCCATCATTCGCCTTTTACGACGTATCGAGTCCGCAAGATCTTCTTTCCGCGCTGGATCAGGCAAATTCGACCAAGTGACGCAACGTCCCGTCGACACCTTCGTCGACGGGCCTGCCCAAATTGTCGGAGATAGTCATCGACTTTGACCATCTCGCAGGTTGCTCCGTCACGTACGTCCATTGTCGACGACGCCGGACCACGTGTCGCAGAGTCTTTCTCGCAACTTCGTGCTGGTGTCCGATGCCCGACGTGACGGTTCTGAACCCGTGAACGGTCAAAGGACGGACTAAGGCGAACTCTCCCGAAACGTCAGATCGTTGTCCTCCATTTCCCAGGCGTGGTCCAACGTATGAAATGCGGTGTGGCGAATCAGGAAGCGCAGCGGCCAGGTCCGCGCCATCTTGTCTTGGGCGTGGAACGTCTGAATTGCCGCACAGTACTCGTCTCGAAATTCTTGAAGTCCTTCACCATCGGTTACCACGATTCCCTTCGGCATGTGAATGCCGAGTTTGGATGCCCAATCCTGCTCGACACCGAAGGTGTGAAGAACGATTCGATCGCGGTCTCGACCACCGCCACGCGGCCCCTTCTTCATCTCTGGCGACACCTTCGCGCGGACACCGTCGAAGACCGCCCAGCACGCGCGCATCAGACGCAAGTCGTGTTTGAGTTCACTCGCTGTCATGGCCCGTCTATCGAGGTCCGAAAACGCGAAGGAGATTCCCCAAAAGTCCGTGGATCCAATACCTTCGTAGCGTTCAACGACGTCGATGCCGTCGGCACTCGTCAACCGCGAACCTAACCGGGCCAACTTGGCCACCTTCGCGTAGCGCGGTACGTACGACATCAGTCTGTCGATGGCCGCTTCCTCGGTTTTCGCCCCACGCTCGAGACCGGGCCAATCAGGGGCGTACGCAACGACCCTCTTCTTCTTCGGTCCAACTTCCAGGGCCACGCGGAGTTTGTCAACCATTGAGTACTCCATGTACTTGAAATTGATGCCCCAACTTGGAGTCAAGATTATGAGTGTTGGGATGCCGCCGAAGTCGATTTGCCAATGGGCCAACGATATTCGGCTATGAGCGTGCACGCTGCAATCTGCGTCCGGCAGGCTGTGCCGACAAGTTCGCTCAGATGACCTACTACTGCCCATTCGATTTGCGAATCAATACGTGGTTGGAACAATGATGCACGGCACCGGCGTGCGATGATTTGACCATGGCTCCGGTATTCGCTGGCTTGTTTGCCGGACTCTCGCTCATCATCGCAATCGGGGCACAGAACGCCTACGTGCTCCGAATGGGACTTTCTCGACAGTACGTCGGCCTCATTGTCTTGATTTGTTCGGTGTCAGACGCCGTTCTGATCGTCCTTGGCATCGCTGGCATTGGTAGCGTTGTCCGTTCTGCGCATTGGGCGCTTCAGATCCTGCGTTGGATAGGCGTTGCCTACCTGTTGCTCTTCGCGCTGCGGTCGTTCTGGCGAGCCCTTCGACCAGGAGTTCTGCTTCCATCCGAGGTGAACAGGCCCGCCCTCAGGGCCGTTGTCTCGACAACGTTGGCCTTCACGTTCTTGAATCCTCACGTTTACCTCGACACGGTCCTCCTACTCGGCTCCATTGGCAACCAGTACGGACACGGACGGTGGTTGTTTGCGATCGGGGCGTCGGTGAGCTCTCTCGTGTGGTTTTCTGGCCTGGGCTTTGGAGCAAGATTTGCGTCTCGATTGATGTCGCGTCCTGCTACGTGGCGGCTACTCGACTCCGGTATCGGTGTTGTAATGCTCCTGATCGCTTTGAAGTTGACGCTTATGCCGCTGCCTTCTTAAATCGAGACGTGTCAACCTCGCACAGAGCCCGTGTCAGGGGATAGTCCGCTGAGGTTCGACCGGACAAGTCTGCAACGTGGCATTGGCACGACTCATTCGGAGTGGGGCCCGATCGTCGAAGGTAGCGTCACCGACTCTCGGCAGTGAAGCGCTTCCAGTGACCCTCTGACACGACGTCGACAGTGCCGTCGATCACTTTGATCGCGGTCTGATCATCCATTGCGTAGGTCGCCACTGGCAAACCGGCGGCCCACTTCTCGGCGTTGGCCATGGAATGTTCCGGCATCTGTTCGTGATCGACGTGCGGGAACATGGAGAAGTCAACCAGATCAAGCATCCGGTCATCGTCGGTGGTCGGCTCCCCGTCAGTATGTCCGACGTACGAGCCGAGGACGAGACTTCCCGCACTCACTCCGACGTAGACCACGTCACGCAACGACGAGAACAGATCGGCGAGACCGGACTGGCGCATCCAGCGGCACAGGTACAGCGGATCGCCCCCACCGACCAGCAAAGCGTCCGTCTCCTTTACCGCGGGAACCCAGATCCCTTCGTCGATGCTGGGCAGCGCAGTGAGCTCGAGCACTCCCAAGGACTTCCAGCCCAACTCGCATAGGGGCGACGTCGCTCGTCCACTGATGATCTTCCATGCACTGTGTGCGCCGCCCGGAAAGGCATAACTCGCGGTGGGGATGACAAGTGCACTGGACTCTGCGATTGGCTTTCCCAGGAGGTCGACGAGCGCCTCTTGAATGCTCGCGTTCGTGATTCCGCCCGATGTGAGAAGTAATTTCACCATTCCTCCCGCGGAAATTGTATCCAGCGAGCCGAGAATCGCAGCATTCCGTGGTCCTTCGTGCGATTCGCATGTGCGGCCGTGGCGATCAATGTGACGATTCACGGTCATCGAGCTGGTTTAGAACGCGGGATGAATCCGCCTGCTCATACTCGGCCAATACCAATCTGCCCAGTTGGCACCTCCCGGTGATGGCGAGAGGTCTCGCTGCACGCTCAGCCAACTGTGAACCTCTGGCATTACTACTTCCATAAGCCATTGCCTTGCGGGCACGAGTTCGAGAAACGGGACAACGGCCACGGAAGCGTGAAATTCGACGACTTCGCTGATCGGATTGTCGGTCAGAGGGCGGTTTCTCGAAAGTGAGATTGTCGGATGCACATATGTCGAGGAAGGCTTCGGCGGTTGTCCGAACCACACAATGTTGTCAACCCCAGGAAAGTAGTCGCTCGATTCTTTCTCTTTCAAGGGAAATCTCCAACCCTTCGGGACGGGAGGTTGTCGTGTCACGTCCGAATCGTACAAGTACAGGTTCAGTGGGCCACTCGGGTCTTCATCAACGCGACGTCGTTTCAGCAATGCTAAGAATCTCGACGTGGGGCTTTCAGAACGGCGCGACAAGATCATCTGGAAGCTGCAGTCCAAGATGGCCGAAGGTGACGACCCGGAAGGTTGGCTCGAGAGCCTCAAGTCAACCCTCGACGGCGCCATCGCTCGGCACGGTATTGACAGCAAGCAGAGTCGAAGAGCCCGCATTCTTGTCTGCGACCTGTTGCACAAATTGGGACGATTCGATGAGGAAAGATTGCTGTGGGAGGCGCAGATTCAAAGCGTTCAACGCGCCAAGGGCGACAATGAAATTGAAATCGCCTTTGATGAAGGCCGACTCGCTCTCGCGTTGGGTTTCTTGGGCCACTACGCAGAGGCGAAAGGCATTCTTGAACGCGTCCACAGAACATTGACGACGAGCCTTGGTCCGGAACACGAACGCACATTGTGGGCAAAGACACAGATCGAGGCACTCGACGAATACCTGAATTCGGACGAGTCGGATTGAACGTAATAAATCGACCCTGCTTCTGATGCCGAGAGTCGAAGTCTCGACGCATCAGTTCTGCAACCTCGCACCCTGGTTTCAACACTCGTCCGCCGAGGACTGTGGTAGGCCGTGAAGGCGGCCTCTAGTGAGGGGCACTGGGATCTGAAGAGACGGTGTGACATGGAAAACGTTCATTCGTACGTGGAGAAGCATCATCGTAGTTACGCCGTTTACGCGATTGGATGTGCTGTTGCTTGGACAATCCTCTTGAGCGTCATGGCGGCGACGGAGTCGAGCCACCGAATGACGTTGATTTGGTGCGTCTTCGGTGGCTGGATGATTGGGTGGGTTTCGGCAACGATTGCGAGGTTCGTCTACCCCCCGCCTGCCAAGTGGCTCCGTAGCGAATCGGACCGCGGCCAGACAACTGCTTGAGGGATCTCAACTGCTGGTCGAGCAGTTGTGGGTACTAACCACCGGACTTATCTTGAACCGAAATCGGACTTAACGTACCAGTAAATTACTGGTGTCGGAGGTCCGACGCAACAGTTCTGCCACCTTGCACTGGCGCCTGATCAATGGTCCGAATCGCTTCGCCGGCTAGATAGTCTCAGACATGGCCGTTACAGAAGACTCCGTTTCGGTGGTCGGGTTGGGACTGATGGGATCCTCCTTGGCGCAAGCGTTGGTGGCGAGTGGTTACCCCGTGACCGTGTGGAACCGCTCAACCGAAAAGGCGAACAAGTTCAAGGACTCTGCCACCATTGCTCCATCTTTGTTGGATGCCTGCACGAACAGCGACGTGATCGTTCTCTGCCTCCTTACCTACGAAGACGCGATTTCGCTGCTGCGCAATCCGGAGACGGAAGCTGCCCTGAGTGGGAAAGTGCTCATTCAATTGACGACTGGCACTCCAGAAGCGGCCCGTCTGCTCGCTGCGTGGGCCGACACGCACGAAATTGTCTACCTTGACGGCGTGATTACTGTGTTTCCATCCAGAATTGGCGCACCCGATGCGCAGATCCTTTACGCCGGCTCCGCCAAGGCGTACGAGCAAAATCATTCACTACTTCAAGTTCTGGCCGGTCAATCCGTCTTCGTGGGCGCAGAAGTCGGGAAAGCGAACGCTCTCGACTTGGCAATGCTCGAGATGTTCTACGGGAGCTATGCCGTTGTCTACCACTCACTGGCGCTGTGCGCAGCGGAGTCGGTTGCACTTTCGGATCTCCTGGTTTACGCGCGCGGTCTGTTCAATGAGAACACCGTTGGGTGGATCACGAAAGGGGTCGAGTCAGGGATCTACCCGGCAGGACATGCAACGATGTACACCCACGCCTCGTGGGTCAGGCAACTCATCCAAACAGCCGAAGACGTTGGTTTGGACACATCGTTCCCGAGTGCACTCCTTAAGTGCATGGACAGAACCATTGACCTTGGCCACGGAGACGATGATTTCCAAGCGATGTATGAGGCGTTCAAACCGCGCGAACAAACAATCGAGGATCAAAGACACTGAGCCCAATCTTGGACGATGACGACGGGTCAAAGATTCGGCGTTTCTTCGTCATGCGACTCACCGATATACGTCTCGTCGATGCCCGATGGTGACGACCACAATCAAAAGGACTCCATCGTTGATCGTGTAGATAATGCGATAGTCCCCGACCCGGAGTCGATAGCCTTCGCGTCCGCGGAGCGGCCTCGACGCTGGAGGGCGAGGATCCTTCGCTAAGAGCGAAATCGCCCCTTGAATTCGGGGCTGCCTCGAGCGATCAATTCTGCGAAGCTCGCGAAGTGCCGCTGGACGGAGTTCAATCCGGTAGTCGCTCACGACCAGCCGAGATCACTCTTTACTTGCTCCCACGGAATGTTGTCGCCGGTTTCGGCCATCGCCAGGTCGAACGCCGCAATGTCTTGCGACTCTTCGTACGCTTCGAGCATCCCGTCGTACAGTTCGGGACTGATCAAGATTGCCGCGCGTCGACCGTAGTGCTCCAGCTCGACCGGTTCGGACTGCGACATCTCAACGACCTCAGACAACTTTTCGCGCGCTTTGCTAACAGAGATTTTCGTCACACCTGTATTGTACAACATCGCTAGTTATCTTGTACTACTTGGTGTCGGAGGGCCGACCTACACGTTCTCCGACTGGCGGATCGAGAATTGGAAACGCGGGGTCGACTTCGAGTGACTGGGTGGTAACAGAACAGTTAAGAACGAACTACTCCAAGGCGACGACCGCAATTGACACGAGAAGGCCGTTCGTGTCCACAGGCAGTTGGGCACCTTGGCGCGCAGGCGGGTCATCATGAAACCATGAGTCCCAAACAGCATTCATGCCTGCAAAGTCCTCTGGATTGCGCAGGATGAATGTGGCACTGACGATCTTTTCCATTGAACTTCCCGCCGCCTCAAGAATCACCTTTACGTTCTTCAAGCTTTGGTGTGTCTGCTCGCCGATTGTCGGTCCAGCAAGTTGTCCCGTGTACGGTTCTAGACCGGATTGGCCGGATACGAAGATGAGACCCGCCCCTTTCACCGCCTGGCTGAAAAATGGGGATACCGGGGCGTCGGCGGTCATTACTTTGTCTTTCATCAACTCATCTCCTGATCGGTCATGGGCCAATACTGGCCGAATGGCTCCCTAAATGCACGAACCAATGAGTACATGTTTGCGTCGATGGAGTATTGGTCTCAAAGGACTGACCTACACGTTCTCCGACTGGCGACTCAAGAAGCGTGACGAATGAACGTCGGCGGCCCGATGTGACCCGCGTGCCACCCTTCTCTGGCAACCTCAACTCCGAGTCAGTTAGTGCGAAGCTAACTCAAGTCTCATGAACAGTCGCATGGCAATCAAGTCAGGGTCATCCGAACCTTCGAAATCTGCGAACGGTTCAGAGTCCCGGAAACCCACTTTCCGGTAGAGGCGGTGAGCGCCCGTCATGAAATCGAACGAGTCGAGCCGAACCGTCGCAAAACCTTCGCGTCGTGCATCACTGAGGACGATCTTGAGCAGACCCTCCGCGATACCAACTCCTCGGCACTCAGCCCGCAAATACATTCGCTTAATTTCCGCCTCTGATCCAGAGACCGGCTTGAGACCGACTACTCCTACCGGAGTTCCTTCGACCCTCACGAGGTAGAGCCGACCCGGATCGTTTAACATCTTGGGCCATTCCCCTCGGAAATCCAAATGGGCCTGTTCGATGAGTGCGTCGTCGTAACTCTTGCCATGAACCGACCACATCTGTTCTTGCCACCATGAAATGTACTCACGGAATAGCTCGTCGCAAGGACCCGTTTCTTCGATTTGGGTTACCCGCAAGTATTCGATCGTGCTCACGTGAAGAACATAGTTCTGCCCCGCGTTGGGCGCAGTGGCGTCACGCCCACACGGGCGGAACACCCTTGCTCGACTAGTTCGTGTCACGACGGCGGTTTCTGCAATTCAAACGGATAGCTCGGCTACGGTCATGATTGGTTGGCGACATTCTCTTGATCGGTGTCGAAGGGCCGACCTGCACAATCTCCGAGTGGCGATTGAATCGGTGGAAATGACGATCGGTCTATGACGAAGAGACTTTCGTGCGAAGATGGAACGTGATGGCGCGCGGACGACACGTTGACCCAAAAAGTCGTCGTACGTACAAATGGGATCTACTTGGAGTCGCCGTCTTTGGATTCGGTCTTAGCGCCATGTTATGGGGTCCAATAGTTGGTTTCTGGTGCCTGCTCGGCCTCATGAGCCTCAGAATTCTGGGCTTGCTCTGGTGGCGGAAGGCAATTGCCCGGCGGTCGAATCACTAGTCGACTCTGGACCGACATGCACATTCTCCGATTGGCGACTCAACCCCTGGACGTCAACCTGGCCCTAATAGAGGAGGATGGAGAAACAGATGCAAAGGGTTGCGAGTAATGCCGTCGCGATGCCTGTGAAGATCCGAAATTGCACAGGAGTCTTTGCTATGCCCCAGATACCTTGACGCATTTGACCAATCCTGTAGTACTTGCAGCCGAAGTTGTAGAACTTGTCCATAAGTTTCCAAGGATTGGCAATTGAGACGTACAACTCAATCACGGCGAGGAGTGCCATGACGGCAAGGACTATTGACCCGGTCATCGAGTGATCAGACGATGCAATTAATTGAACAGTCAACACCAATGTGACGCTATCTCGCCAACATCGGGTGCGTTCCCTGTATCACAGCACCCGCAAACTGCATGGGTCATAATCCGTTGGTCCGGAGAGAGCCAGACATCTGATCCCAAGGGGGCCACGTGTTGACCATCGCCTACTGTCGCGTCTCGACCGAGGAGCAGGCCGAAGAGGGCTTCTCGATCGTGGGACAGGCCGACAAACTTCGCGCCTATGCAATGCTGCGCGATCTCGGGGACGTGACGATCCTTACCGATCCCGGGCGCTCGGGCAAGGACATGCTGCGACCGGGTCTCCAGCAACTGCTGGCAGCGATTGAGGCCGGTCACGTGCGCCACGTGCTCGTGTGGCGACTCGACCGGCTCTCGCGCAACTTAGGTGACCTGATCCTGCTCGCCGACAAGTTCGGCGAGTCGGGAGTCTCGTTGCACTCGGTCTCGGAGAACCTCGATCTCTCCTCGGCCGCCGGGCGCATGTTCTACAACGTGCTGGGGTCCTTCGCGCAGTACTTTCGCGAGCAGCTCTCGGAGAACGTGCGCATGGGCAACGAGCGCGCCATCAAAGAGGGCCGCTGGATCAATCGACCCAAGACCGGCTACGACCTGATCGACGGACTCTTGGTCCCCAACGACGACGCGTCACGCGTGCGCGAAGTCTTCCAACTGCGCGCCGATCGCCACAGTTACCGCAGCATCGAAGAGCGCACCGCCATCAAGTACTCGACCGTCTACACCATCCTCACCTCACGCATCTACCTGGGCGAGGTCTTGCACAATCACCAGTGGTTCAAGGGCTTTCACGAGCCTTTGGTCACCCCGGAACTCTTCGCCGCGGCCCAGCGCGCGGTCCCCAAGGGCGTGCAACCTGCCGGTGATGTCCTCTCGGGTCGTGTGCGCTGCGGACTGTGTGGCAAGCGCATGGCGATCATGCAGAACGGCAAGGGCTCCCGGCACTACGCGTGTCGTCACCGGGGCCAGGGTTGTGCTCAACCGGTGCGCAGCACGAAGGGACTCGCTCGGGGTGTGGTACTCGGGATGACGCTGCTGGGTCACGACGAGGAACTCCAGGGGGCGATCCGTGAGCGGCTGTCCGGAGGGGGCCGGTCGCTGCGCGCGAGCGCACGACGGACCCGCCGGGCAGCACTCCCGGTGTCCCTGGAGACACTCGCCGACCAACGCCGCCAACTCCTCCAACTCTTCTACGCCGGCCAGATCAGCGCCGAGGGGTTCCACGACGAGGAGTCACGACTCGCGGCCTCGATCGAGGCGGCCCGGATGCAGGCCGCCGAGGAGACCGGTGAGCGTCAAACTGAGAATGATCCGAACGCTCGCTTCGAAGAGGTCGTACGCACCCTGGGAGGACTCGACGCAACGGCGTTCTGGGAGTCCTCAGAGCAGCGCGAACGGCGACACCTGGTCGAAGAGATGGTGACCGGACTCAGCGTCTTTCCGGACCACTTGGAGGTCACCATGAACGGCGCGCCGACGCTCAATGTCCTCTACGGGGAGATCGGGATGAGGGTATCGGAGATTGTTGGTGTCGGAGGCCCGACTTGAACCCGCACTCAGGCTTCGGAAGATGCCTTTAGTGCCAGTCGCGTGACGGACGGCAGCGCCGAGTCGCAGTGACTCGACGGATTCGGCCGTGAGCGCCAAGGTCCCCTGTCCGCGCTGCAGCGTGCCGCGAATTATCAACGCCGGTGACTTTCGAGCGACGACAGACCAGCGAGCCCACGCACCCTTGGAGAAGATTACGTTGACGTGGCCCGTTTCGTCCTCCAGGTTGATGAAGACCGCGCCGTTCGCGGTTTCCGGATGTTGGCGGTGCGTCACTACCCCGGCGACGAGCACCCGCGAACCCTCGGCGCCAATCAATGCGTCAGCGCGCGTCACGCCGCGCTCGTTGAGATAATCGCGCACCAACGCAATCGCCGTGGCCTCGGCGTCAGTCCCATCGACCACATGTCATCGGCAACCCGTTCCATCTCGCTCGTCGTCGGAAGTGCTGGTGCTTTGAGACCGGTCACCACGCCGGGCAATCGATCGAGGGTGCCCTGCGCGGCCGCACCGGCCGACCACGCGAGCGCACGGCGAGTCGCGCCAAACGAGTCGAGTGCACCGGCCGCAGCGAACACCTCGAGGTGGTGTTGCTGCAGGCCAGCGCGACGCACGAGGTCTGAAGAGTCGCACCACGGAGCGCCCTCGACAACGCGCGTCGCCAACTCTTCGCCGATAGTGCGTAGGTCCCCCAGACCGAGTCGCACGTCGGGATCGTCGGGATCGCCCTCGAGCGAGGCCCCGATGCCCGAGCGGTTCACGTCGGGTCGTCGCACGCGCACGCCGTGGCGCTGCGCGTCGGCCACCAACTCTGGGAGGACCAGAAACCGAGCGGCTGGGCGTTCAGCATCGACACGAGGAACGCCGCCGGGTAGTGCACCTTCAGCCACGCCGAGCAGTAGACGAGGTGTGCGAACGAGACCGCGTGCGACTCGGGGAATCCGAAGTTGGAAAACGCGGCCAACGCGTCGAAGAGTTGATCGGCCGCCGAACCGGTGATGCCGTTCTCGGCCATGCCCGAATAGAAGCGGCTCTTTAGTTTCATCATGCAACTCCGAGCGCTCGGCGGCCATGGCCTGGCGCAGTTCGTCGGCCTCGGCCGGCGAGAAGCCGGCGACCGCGACGGCCATCTCCATCAGTTGCTCCTGGAAGAGTGGGACGCCGAGCGTGCGCCGAAGGATCGGCTCGAGTCGCGGGTGCAGGTACACGACCGGCTCGTCACCGCGACGACGACGGATGTAGGGGTTGATGGCGTTGCCCTGGATCGGCCGGGACCAATGATCGCCACCTCGATCACGATGTCATAGAACGTGCGCGGCTGGATGCGCGGCAGCGTCGCCATCTGCGCGCGCGACTCCACCTGGAAGACGCCGACGGTGTCGGCCTCGCACAAGAGGTCGTAGACCGCGTCCTCTTGGGGCAGCGCCCCGAGGTCGATCGTCACGTCGTAGAAGGACTCCACCTGCTTGACGCAGCGGTGCAGCGCGTCGAGCATGCCGAGGCCCAGCAGGTCGAACTTCACGAGACCGATCGCCGCGCAGTCGTCCTTGTCCCACTGCAGGACCGTGCGCCCGGGCATGCGACCCCACTCGACCGGCAGATCCTCGATCACCGGTCGATCGCACAGCACCATCCCGGCCGAATGGATGCCCAGGTGTCGCGGACGATTGAGCATCTGGCTCGCCATGGTCGTGACGAGCTCGGGCACGTCGGGACTCGCGGTCATGGTGTGGCGATCGACGCTGTCACGTAGCGCGTTGGCCTGTTCCTCGTTGTAACCGAAGGCGCGCGCCACGTCGCGCAGCGCCGAGCGCGGTCGGTACGTGATGACCGCGGCCACCTGGGCCGCGTGGCGCCGGTCGTAGCGCTCGTAGACGAAAACTGGATCACCTCTTCGCGCCGACCGGACTCGATGTCGACGTCGATGTCCGGGGGGCCGTCACGCGCCGGGGACAGGAATCGCTCGAAGAACAGGTTCAACTTCACCGCGTC